>JAXGYA010000002.1:0-620683 GCA_040772505.1 Mariniphaga sp.
TCATCTTTTGTGCAAGACCAACATAGTCCGGCAATTATCAGGTATAGAATGAAATTCTTTATGTGGTATTTTTTCATGGACATTGTATTAAAATGAATAATGAAGCGATTACCCTATTAAAAGATTTAATGTTTTTCTTGCGTTTAACCAGTTGCTTAGAAGGCATCTCCCAACGCTCCGTGGCGATCATTCTCAGGTCCAACTTCAAATAATGCTATTACGTTGCTTCCATCAATGTTGGAACTAAAAAAGTATACTTGATGTGGTGTTTTTCTAAATCCAGTAAAAAACATTTTTTGACCGTCCGGTGAAACCCGAGGTCCATTACTATAAGGAAATACACCAAATCCTGAGGGCATACTTAAATTAACTCTGGTTTGGTTTGTTCCATCATAATTAGCTGTCCAAATTTCATAATTATTTTCAAGGTTTGGAATCATGTAAACTATTTTATTCATTTGGGTTACCCCATTGGTTGTGTTTGGATCAGCATCAGCATCTTTATCACAACTGGTTTGCAGAATACTAACGGAGATTGAAAATAGGAAGAATGCGATGGAACCTAATAGAAATTTTTTCATGATAGTAAGTTTTTCGTTGATATTAAATATTACTGTTGTTTATTAAAACTTGATACACAATATATGAACAATATTTCACTATGAGTGAGACCTAATTCGGTTTTTTCAAAAACGATTTTGATACATATCCAATATGTCCATTAACAGATACTTTATAATATAATTCTCCGCGGCTATCTAATACAACTACTTTTGCATTATTGGGACAACGATAAATTACTTTGGAATTCATTTTTGGTTCTATCCTCATTGGAATTTCTGAAAGCGGGGTATCAAATGAGGTCTCAAACTGTTGGTTGATTGAAGAATCATTTTTACTTAGTAATTTTGATTTTGGCTTATAAGGATTATTATTAAATGTGTTTGGCTTGTTTTCTTTAGCATTATATGATTCATTTTGAACTTTATAATTATAACTGGAAATCAATGAATCAAAATAATCATAAAAATGGTCTTCAATTTTATTGAAATTAGATTGTATCGAATTAAAATAATAATCATCAGCAAAATCATAACTGCTTATTTTATTTACATAATCCCGGACATTTTTCCATAATTTTTCTCTTATGACTTTTGCATCATAAAAGCTTGGCAAAGATTTATCGTTATATAGTGTATTTAATAAATCTGATAATTCGTCAATCCTACGCTGAATCCAATCTTTTCTTAAATCATATTTTTTTTGCAATGTCATCCCAACTTCTCCCATTGCATCAACCGGATTCTGAGGTACATATTTATTAAATGTATTTTGGGGATTATCATCTATGCACCTACCTTTTACATTAGACCAACATCTGCAACATGGAATTCTTTCTAGCCTATTAATTGCTGTGTGTTCATCGGTATATTTAATTTCTCCTTTGCAATTGTTTAATCCCGGACAATCTGGACGACTGTGATAGGCATAAGCATATTGGCCGGTACAAATATATACCCGTTGTTGATTTTCAGCATCTGAAGAATTTTCTTCTTTTTTCTTGTCTTCTAAACATGAAACATTTAGATTGTCTAAGTAGTGTTCCGAATAACCAATAAAAGGGTGCAATTGAAAAAATATCAAAAAGGTAAATAATATCAGTTTCATCCCTTTGCAATTATTTCACCTATGTCCCAAAGATGAAGGTTATACAAACAAATAAGCGTAGGACTGTAGCTTGGTTTGATTTTTCAAAAGAAGCTAACGCTTTTGGTTTCTCCTTAATTATCATATATGATAACCGCTATTCAAAGATAAAACAAAATATTAGTTGTCAGATATGATAACTAATGAAAATTAGCCAGCTTCAGCAAAAAATTGGTCAAAGAATCAGGGAATTGAGGGAATCCAAAGGGATTTCCCAGCAAAACCTTGCTGCTATTTGCAATTTTGAAAAAGCCAATTTATCAAGAATTGAAGCTGGCAGAACAAACCCAACTGTTTCCACTCTTTACAAAATCAGTCAGGCATTGGAGATAACCATTTCTGAATTAGTGAATGTTGAGGTTTGAGGATTGCATTTCAGAATAAATTAACTCCGACCATTTTTGTATTTTTTCATCCATGTTACAATAATCAGTTTCTTCAACTGCTTTTTCAATCAATGTAAAATACCGTTGATACAAATCATCGGTTTTATTTCTGAATTCCATCAATGTCAATATTATTTCGCTGATATTCAGCGTGTAAATTGTGCAGTCGAAACCCAATTTTTCCAAAGCAAGTATGAACACCTGATTTCTAATTTGCTCTTGAATCAGGTGGGTTGCAAGTGATTTATTCATAGTGAATGATTTTTGAGAAGGTTAATTTTTAGCAGAATTAGCCTTTGCTCATTTGGTCAAAGGCTGGAGAAGGGTGAAAATTTATTAGTGGAAAGTGGTATCAAAAAAGCCTGTATTTACTTCCCATGTTCAACATTTTAGCCACTTTCCCCTCTTACTGGTATATTATACCATCCAAAGAAGAAAATGAAAAAATACTGTATGTATGAAAGCTGAGAATGGGAATTCAATATTTTTCATCTGCGGCTTTTATTGTATCAGCATAGCTGTTTTGTATTGCTCTGGTTATTGCTTCCGTTTCCAAATCCACACCTTCAATCTCATTAAACCAGTCCCAAAATCGGTTAAATTTCTCAGGTTCATTTTCATCCCACTGGTTCAGAATGGTATCATCATAAACCAGAACAATTTCTGAATACCGGCCAAAATCATGGGTGAACCACTTTATTCTGTATTCACACATGTGCCAGAATTCTTCTGGTATAGGGCAATTTTTTTTCAGGTATTCCAGTAATACCCTCATCTCTACCTTGTTTTTTTCAAAAAAGTCAGGACTGCCAACTTGGGCAAATCCATTGCTTCCGATTACTAAATAGTCCATAATTTTAAATTTTAAGTGTGAATTGACCAGCCCACTTCCTTATCAGTTGAAAGTGAAACTGAAAATGTTGGAGCACCACCATTCCCATAACCATCGAAAGGCCCATGAAATATAAATCCACCGTAAAGAATGAGCTTATCATTTTCAGTAATGGAGAATTCCATGGACAGAGGTGCAAAATCGCTGTAAAGGGTAACGGTATAACCTTTAGCAGAATAGGATTCAAGTCTGGAAAAGGTGTTGTTGAAATTTTCCAGTAAGTTGTTTTCTTTGGCAAAGGTCTTGATCTCATCAAGCCTGTCGTTTGAGTTATCTAGTATCATTTTTTTTTTGTTTATTAGAAATGAAAAAAGGCAACTGGGAATGCAATTGCCTTGTTAAACCAGCCCACGGAGTTATCACCATCCTTGCATCAACAAGTTTACAGGTATCCGTGGGTATTTACTGGTTATTTGTGTTTGTATAGCGTTGAATTAGGCGTTTTCTTTTTCGGGTGGTAGTTTGTGTTGCTTTTGATAGAGAATTAAAAATATGCTTCCCTACAGGCGCAAATAAAGGATATCACTCTTTGGTTTGATTTTGGGCTGTAAAACTCAGCTCATTTTTACAGATTGGTATTTTTCAGGAACAACCCTTCTTTCCGGAATAAAATAAGCACTGGGACCAACCTTGTCTTCAGCACCAACAGCAAGTATGGCCTCATCGTAAAACCATTGATATTCCATGTATTCCTGACATTCAGGCCAAGGAACTAATATGTATGTTTCCATTTTATTCGATTTAAATTGTTAAAAATCAGGGAGTCATTCTTATTGATGAACCTCCCTGAATTTTCCATTTTTTTCAGTGGTTTTAATTTTCACACACCCATCACAGGGAAAAACCGTCTCAAAAACTGGTTAAAAATTCAGCATAAAACCTATTGGGCTGATGAGTGGATTGCAATTTTTTAGAATAATTATTTCACCTTTTCCCTTTAAACAGGGTTTTCGATGAACAGGAGAATTACCCTTTGATTTCAAAGTACCAGAAATAATAAGCTCGTCCTTCAATGATAAAAACCTCTTCAAGTTTCAGGGTCATTTTGACAGCATCAACAGCGTATTGATTTCCCTTTTGGAGTGGAGGAACGTCAACTTTGCAAATTACCAAGAAGGGACAATACAGTCGTTTCACCTTTCCTTTGTAATTCACCACAAGGATGCTGTTAGTACTGACGATTTTGAAGAGTTCCAGAATGTATTCACGATTCTTTTCATTCATTTTTCCATTATTATCAAAAAGCAGGGAAGGAGATATTCCCCTTCCTGCATTTTAACTCAAAAACCAGCTCATCTGACTTTCGTGTTCCAGAGCCTGTAACAAACTTTCGGTAAATGTGAAAGCATTGACACTCCTGCCAAGAAATGAGTCGATATACGAGGTCTTGTTAGCCCCTGTGAACAAGCCATACAGCTTCCAAAGGTTAATGTCACCATTGGTATCCCGGCAAAAACTTTTATCGGTGTAATAATCCCTGGCAACAGCATTAAACTGACTGTCATTAAAACTCAATGCAGGAATTTCCTTTTTCTGTGCTACAGGCAGATATTGATACAGCCTCGCTTTCCCAATCATTTGGGCAAACTGGTGCTCTGTCAGGGCATATTTGCCAAATTCCCGCATGGTGTCCAGATGAATTCGCATGTTATAGTTACCAATCAGGTCGAATACCCTTTTTACCAAATCCTGTAAACCTGAAACTCTTATTTCAAGAGCTATTCCATCGGTTGAAACCAGTAGATTGGTGCACACCTTGTTTTGAAAACCGATGAACACCTTAAATTTTTCAATGCTCTTTTTGCTGAACAGGCTTTCATGGTTCAATGCTCTCACGCCACCAATGGTTAATGAAAGTTCATTTCCGTGAATGGTATCAGCTATTGAGGGAACCTCTATCACAAACATCATCCTTTCGTAATATTTTGTCTTCTCCCAGTCTTCCAGTTCACTGACCTTTTTAGTTAAGGCGCTTGGTATGCGACCATTGATTTTGTGGCTCACCCTGATGTCAGGTTCCAGAATGGTTTCATTTTTGAAACACTGATTAACGACAAAATTTACTGAATCAATAAATTCAAAATGACTGACAGTTTTCTCATTATCACGAAATACAGGAATTATACAATCATCTTTCAGGTGTTTTAATGTTACCTGTTCCGTGTTAGCTTCTATAAAAGCTTTTGGCTTTTCAGTCTTTTGAGAAGTGTTGGTTTCAATCACTTCTGGTTCGAGAATTTCTTCATCTTCCAATGTGTTTTCGGAAGTATTAAGCGCTGCCAGTTGATTTTGTCTGCTTTCAACAGCAGGAGTGGCAGGTATTCTGTTTGTACTAACGGGTCTGAGTTCCATTTTCTCCAATTTTAGTTTGATTAATAATTTGTGCATTTAATTCTTCTTTGCGTGCAATAGCAAGCGCTTCAATTTTTGTTCTGTATTCAGGATAATCACGATAAATATCACGCAACTTTTCTACCGATGTTGCATTTTGAATTTGCCGTTTAACCTCATCGAGGCTGGTTCCTTCATTGCACCACTTCAGAATGCGTTTTCCGTATTCCGGGGTGATGATAGCTTCCGGTTTGTCCATGAATAAACCTGTTCTGTCTTTAGAGGCTGTTGCGTTGTGCTTGATATCCAAATCAAAAACGATGGTGAATTCGTAATCCATACCATCACGGGTGATTCCTTTTAGCCCCAGCTTTTCAACAGCATATTTGCCGTTCTTTTCAACCATTGCATAATCGGTTTTGGTGCGAATGGTTGAAATAATATGACATGGGCTTTCGAGAATCTTTTGAACAAAAGCGTTATGCCTTGGGGTCATTTTTGCCCAATTGGTGAATGAGTTCCCTGGCATATTCCCATGAAGGTCCAATATACCTCCTGAGCCATCCCATTCATGCGTTATGCTGTCAATGATAATCACATCCATTGAAGCGTTCTCACACACCTCTATGGCTTTAATATACCTCTCTGGCGTGAAAGGTTTAGAGAGCTGAAGGACGTTGTAATTGCCTAAATTCGAGTATAAATTTGCACTGTAATTTTCTGAATCAATCACCGCAATTTTATTCCATGTGGTTATTCCACTTGCCAGCAAAAGTGCTGACATCGTTTTTCCGGAGCCTGATGGCCCAGATAAAGCAAGTTTTATTTTGGCTTGCTTCCGTTGTGCCTTATGTAGTTCCATTTTGTATATATATTTAGTATTCAATTAATTACATCTATAAAAAAAGAGCACCCAACTGAGTGCCCTTTTCAACAGCCTGTTAAAAAGCTGTTTTCAATTTCAGACTTGGCTGTTTCTCTGCCAAAGCTACTTCCGGTTCTCCCTCGAACACAGCTTCCTCAAGGGTAGCTCCTTCCGGTACGTACACCCACCTGTGCGATAATTCCAGCACTTCTCCGGTGTCTTTGTTCGTCCACTCATAAGCATCACAGCTCATGCGCTGAACACTACCGGGTAATCTTTCACCGATGAATTCTTTTGCTGTTACTTCGTCAAACGTGCTGGGAATCGAACAAGATTTAACCGTCGCGTACGTGTTCCCAGTTAGCTTAGATTGAACCAAGCTCAGGCCTCCCTGAAGAATCAGGGCAATGAATTCTCTGCCATCCTTAGCCTGACGGATAGCATAGTCTTTTACAGTTACCATAATAAATTGATTTTTAAATTGTTAATAATTTGAATTTCGAGACCCGGGGCTTACCCCGATGTCTCTCTGGAACGTGCGGGGGGTTTGGATGGAGTGGACTACCGTTTCACTCGCACAGAATATTTTGGGTTGGGAAATTCAGGGGTAAAAAAATAAGTTGGGAAATGAAGGTGGGGGGTATAGGTTGATCGAATTTTTTAGAGGGGGTAGGTCAATGGGCTGTTTATGTAGAATAAGAAAATTGATTTTATTTCTGGAAGCAAAATAATTGAAATGGTTAAAAAAATCAAATCATTGTATATCAGTGCTTTAAAAATAATGAGGTTGGTTAACTTTTGTAATTGACGTGCTGAAGACTAATGAAGCTGGTTAAAAAGTTAAAAAGAAGAGCTGAAGGCAGAATTAACGTGTTATTCGCTCAATACGTCGTGTTTTCTCCAAAAAATATTCTTGCATCTACGGCAGGATGATTAACGAATGTCACTATTTTACGTGCGTAAAAAAAAAGGAGTTTTTACTACTTAATTATTCAATATAAAGTATTTAATATTAATATATAGAACAATAATATAAAGTACTTGTCTACAGTATTTTATATTATTTTAGAAGAACTTGTAAGTTCGAAATATATTATTATTTGAAAATGTAAATTCGATTTTGTATATTTACATAAAAAATTTGACATGAAAAGGAAATTCAAAAATACAGATTACCCAACAGATAGATTCGGAATTTACGATTTTGAAACAGGAGAAATTAAAACTTTAAAAGGTGAAAAATTAACAGCATCAAAACCAACCAAACAGGTAAGTGTTAGTTTTAAAAATTACCTTTATCTCGATACAGACAGACTGAAAATATTAAAAAACAACGGCATCTCAGATTTTGAAATTGGGTTGCTCTTATTAATGTGCAGTAATCTCGCATTCAACAGCAATGTTGCAATGAATGATGAAGGTGTTCCACATTCCTCCAAATTAATAGCTGAAATGCTGGGCCAAACACCACAGGCTGTTCGCAGAAAATTGAGAAAATTGGAACAGAAAGGGGTTATTAAAAAAACAAATATCCCAGGGAACCGAGACTTAGGAAAGGTTTATTTGGTTAACCCGTACTTAATAAGAAGAGGCAAAAATTTTGGAGATTTTTTGTTACGAATATTTACTGATTTTATACCAGAGGGGAAGGATACTGACAAACCACTTCTTTTGCAATAATAATTTTAAGTACATAGGTTCTGGTCTTAATTTTCATTTGAAACCCGGTTAATGTAAATTGGAATTTGCATTCCCATTGCTTCCAAATTCTTTCGATTTTCCAAATGAAAAGCTAACGAGTATAGCTGTGTTGTGTCTTCCTTTGAGTCGCATGTATTATAAAGGTTGGAAACTTCCTCACTCGTGTAAGTGGTATATTTCTCAAACATTTCCTCATATTTCGGCTGAAAAAATTGAAGAAAACGAATGGCCTGAGTGAAAACATCATCTTTAAAATAGATTGGGTTGAAATAGTTCCACGAATAATGACCGTCTTTCTCCCGAAATGAATATTTTAACCCTTGTGGTGCAAAGCTTCCTAAATCCTCATATCTCACCAGCCACTCCAATAATTGTTCTTCTGTCTGAATAGAATCAATAAAAGTATTCGCTTCCCGTATTTCCTCAATATTTTCCAGCAAGTATTCTTTAAACCAATACAGTTCCGGGTAAATTAATAAGAATGGGGACCACTTCATTGGATTGTCAAAAGGACTATTATCATCAAACATTTCATAGGCAGCAGAGTGCTTATCAACCCAATAACACAATTCTTCAAAATTAACCAAACGAGGTGGTGTATTAACAATCTCTTCCCAGGCAGTTGTTGCTGCATTTAATTTTGCCAAATATTCAGGAGTAGGGACAAATGAATTCCTTTCATCTTCAGGAATTATAATTTCCCTTTTGTATTTGAGCTTTTTAATTTTCTTGTCTGTTTTGAACTTTGCACAGTTGTAGATGTCAATAATATCGTCTCCCTCTGTTTCAAATATCAGGTCCAGATAGCGCATAGAATTGTTACCAACAAACCGATACCCGCGTTTACCAAAATTCGGGCATGTTTTACCATTACACCTTCCTTCATATATTACTATGGCTGTATCTCTGGCATGTTGAAAATTCAAAAACACCTTTTCCAGTTCCCTCAAAAAAACCTCTTTGGGAGCATCCTGATAATGATAATCCTTCAGATGAAGACGAAGAGTTTCAATATCCATTGAGGAAAAAGCATGAAGTATTGTTTGAATGTAACGTCCCATAATTATCTCATTTAACGCTATAGTAATAATACGAAATCTAAGGTTCCAGTAAAACTAAATTACATATCTGGTTTATTATTAAAACATAAAGGTTTTTTACAATTATTTATGGAATTTCACGCATGGGAATAAAAGTAAAATACACTTTTAAAGCTATATTAATTTAATGGGTTCAATATATTAAGGGTTGATGGAAATTGGGGAAAAGAGTCTGATGTGCACAGGGCTTTTTTTACACATATAAATCAAAAAAATAACACGATTTGTATGCAAATTGTATGCAAATAAAAAAGAGCTACAAAATTTAACTTCTGTAACTCTCTGATTTTCAAGTCGGGGTAGCAGGATTTGAACCTGCGACCCCCTGCTCCCAAAGCAGGTGCGCTAGCCGGACTGCGCTATACCCCGATTAATTTCCAAATATGGTCAGAACTATTTAAGTTTCGCTAAAACAGGAGTTTAAAAGCGGTGAGAGCGGGATTCGAACCCGCGGTACGGTTGCCCGTACGGCAGTTTAGCAAACTGCTGGTTTTAGCCACTCACCCACCTCACCGTTAATTGTTTTAAAAACAGGAATGTTTGTGGATTCTTTTCCTGAAAAGAATCTGTTCACTCACATTTCACCATTTTTTAGAACTCCTTTTTTTGTGCGTGCAAATGTATCAATTGTTTTCTCATTAACAAAATCTTTTCTTTCGGAAACGATTTTCCCCTGCGATTAAATTAATACCCAATTAATGGCATGGTGCAAAATCATTTTCTACTTGCACTTGGTTAAAGCTATGCGTGAATTTGCCTGCAGTTTATCATAAAACCTGTTTGCTTTATATGGGAAACACCTATTCTCCTCTTTTCCTATTACGACGTTTTTTCAATGATTTATAGAGCCCGGATAGGAGCTGAAAACCAAATTGGTATGAAATGTTGCGTAACGAATTGGTGAAACTATCAAAAATTGCAGCAAATGAACCGGTAATCTCCTTTTCAAGAAGTTTCTCCTGAAATTCCAGTTTTTGTTTTAGCAACTTCAGCTCATAGATGTTTCTAAAAGATTTTGCATTAATTTTTGTTGTCTTCATCTTCCAATAATATTTCTGAAAAGTTTCTGAGAATTGAATTTGTTACAACCTGTTTTCTGAAGATAATAAAAACCAGTGCTAAAACGATGAGCGCTCCTGTTGCAATAAGCAGCCCGCCCACTAAATCATCATGGGTTTCACCATACCAAACGGCAAAAGTTGCAGCAGCAAAACCAATAATCAAAATTGCAAACTTTAAAACAATCCGAAATACAAATAAATAAGAGGTAAACTTTGTACTCTTTTCTAAAAGAGAGAGTTTAAATAAATCAATTTTTATTTGCACATACTCTTTTAAAGAATCATTCAGTTCACCAAGATTCGATCTTATATCCTTACTCATTGGCAGTTATTATGTTAATAATATTTCCAAACTTTTGCATCCGATTTATGCAGATTCCGGTTCACTCTCTTTTTTAACTTTATCCTTGATTTTTTCTTCTACTTCTTTTGTCTTTTCGCGCATCTCTTTAACTGCGTCGTTTACCTGATCTTTAAGTTTGTCAACTGTCTCATTGACGTTTTCCAAAAGATCTTTTGATACATCTTTTACCTTTTTGGAAATTTTCTTCCTGGTTTTAGCTCCCTTTTCGGGCGCAAGAAGAATTCCGGCTAATGCGCCTGCAGCTGCGCCTGCAATAAATCCAAGCAGTGCGTTTCTTGTTCCTTTACTCATAATATATTTTTTAAAATGGTTAATAATTAAAATAATAAAACTATGTTAATATACGGGAAATATTTGAAACGTACAAATAAAAGACCTGCTTGTAAGCTAATTTTAATCAAAAAATATTTTACACATATTGATAAAACCTTTTTAAGCAAATTTTCAGCAGAAATGGAAACAGGAAAAACAGTTTCGGATTACCGGACAATTTGCCCGACTCAATATTTTATAGCCGTTTATCTGTAAGATTTCAAAAAAGTTGGGCTAACTTGCGCATCTCGTAAATCAAAAAATGCATTCATGAATTCTTCGGTAATGAGACAAATTACAGTTTTAACATTATTCTTGTTTTTATTTTTCGGTTGTTCCGTTAAAACGCGTGAAAAGGCAAAAACCACTCCTCAAGTCAGCAACACTGCTGAACCGGGCTGGATTATGCTCTTCGACGGCAAGTCGCTTGACGGCTGGCAGGCAACGGAATTTGGCACACAAGGTCCGGTCAAAGCAACTGACGGATACATTTCTTTGGGAATGGGAGATGGCTGCACCGGAATCACGTGGGAGGGCAAATTTCCGGCAATGGATTACGAAGTTAAATTAGAAGCAAAAAAGGTGACAGGTAACGATTTTTTCTGCGGAATGACTTTCCCTGTCGGAGATGCTTTTTGTTCGCTGATTGTCGGCGGCTGGGGCGGACCGGTTACGGGACTGAGTAGCATTGACGGCAGGGACGCATCGGAAAATGAAACCAGCACATTGAAGAAATACGATCACGACACATGGTATAATATACATCTAAAAGTTACCACAGAGAAGATCGAAGTCCGCATTGACGGTGAAACAGCAGTCGATTTTTCCTATATAGGCAGGCAACTTTCCATTCGTCCCGAAGTGGAACTTTGCAAACCTTTCGGCATCTGCTCATGGACAACCACAGCACATCTGAGAAATATCCGGTTGAAAGAAAATTTTTCTGATTAGCTTACCAGGGGTTTAGGTTTATTTTTTTCAATACAATCAGCATATCATTTTCAAAGTTGTGAGTAAAATGGATGGAATGGTCTTTCAATTCAATTTTGGCTTCGGAATATTCGTTGGTTACCGGATTAAACCACCGTGCGGAATAATTAAATCCCTGAGGGTTGAATAATTCAACTTCACTTTTTTCAGGAATGTAGGCAATAATTGTTTTGTCATCGGGGCTTTTAACTACCGAAATCCAGTGGTTGAATATCTTCTCTCCGGGTTGTTCTGCCAAAATTTCATTGGCCGGAAAAAGGTTCCACCATTCAAACTGATTGACAAACCCGGCCAGATATCCCATTTGAATACTTCCGGGAAATTCGATACTTTTTCGCCAGCCGGTAACGCCTCCCTTGTCGTTGTGGTTCAAAATGCGTTCGCCTTCTGCCAGCCATGGCCAAATACCGTTTGCGCCGTAAGTTACGCCGGCAACCGGTGTGGCAAATATACTCCAGTAGCTCGCATTTCGCACATCTTTTGCTGTAATCCGAAATCCAATTTCTTCGTAATTGGGTTCCATGTTGATGTACGGCATGGGTTTGAGTTTGCTCCACATTTGTGCCATGGGGCCCCTGTTAATCCAGTTTACTACGCGCTCGCCGTTGTTGTGCGACGACTGGTAGCTCATCAAACTGTACCAATCTTCCCGGTCGTAAATATCGCCCACCCATGAACTGCCATGGGGGTGAAGCGTTACCGGGGCATGGTCGATTTCGTTAAAAACCCGCTGTCCGATTTCTTTCCACTTCACTTCCTGATCGTCGTAATATTTTCCGTCGCCGCCCAGGGTCCACACCACATGGTTCCCCTGGTACCGGGCAACAATGTATTTGGCAAGGAGAACAGCTTCTTCCAACGGCAAAGTGTACCCGGGGCTCAAATGGCGTCCTTCGCCAAACGGGAGCGCCCACAACACTACTGGCGAAACCAGCAATCCTTTGGCGTTTGCCTGGTCAATGCGTTCATCAATCTGTTTAAAAAACTCCGGGTGAATGCGAATATATCCGGCGCCCTCAATGGCAGTCAATCCTTCAGCATTTTTATCTGCCCCTCGCCACTCGGTTGTAACAAGCTGAATGGTGTTGTAGTTGTTTGCTTTCCGCTGGTTCAGGTAGTATTCCCACTCTTCACCGGTCGATTTTAAAGCGCCGTTCCATGCCGTGCAGGCGAGCCAGAAAAAAGGGGTTCCGTCGTTGTACGACAGGTAATATTTACCGGGCTCGTGCCGGATGGCACCGTTTTGAAAAAGAGGCTCATTGTTGGAATTTTCTATACATTCAAACGTTCCTGTCTTATTGTGAAGCCCTTCATTTTCTTTATCCGAGCATTGGGTTTTCCAACTCCAGGTTCCAACCTCATCGGGCATAAAACGGACTTTCCAGTCGTTGCCGCCATCCCAAAAACCCTGCACGGTTTTTTCCCTGCCCGAAGGCGCTGAAAAAACAATTTTAAAATCCCGGACATTATAAATCGGATTGTCGTAAGTTTTGGTACTTTTAAACTGAATTTCATGTTTTGTCCAAACAGGCGTTTGTGCCAGAAGGATGCAGCTTAAAAAAGTTAAAACTGAAGTTAATACATATCGGTTCATGCTAAATGTTTAAATAATTGTTGGTATAAAATTGACTCAAGTTTTTTTTAACTAATGGTTAAAAGTAATCAATTATTTTTTCTATACAGAACTTCTGAACCTGTGAAATAATTTATTCGTTATTTACAAACTGAATGATTGAAAACCGTAATCAGATACTCATTTAAAATAGAGACAAATGAATTTAACTGCAAATGTAATTGGTGCAACTGGTCTGGTTGGGAAACAACTGGTAAGCCAGCTACTTGAAAATGAACATTTCGGGAAGGTGCGGATTTTTGTACGACGCGATTCCGGTCTTTCGCATCCAAAACTCGAACAGCTAATTGTTGATTTTGCAGATGAAAAAACCTAGGCAAAAAAACTGACCGGAGATGTGCTTTTTTCTGCACTGGGAACTACGCTCAAACAGGCAGGAAGCAAAGCGAAACAGTACGAAGTGGATTTCACCTTCAACCTCAACTTTGCCCAAAAAGCCAAAGCAAACGGCATAGAAAATTATGTGCTGGTTTCTTCCATTGGTGCAAATTCAAAATCGGCACTATTTTACACCCGCATTAAAGGCGAACTGGATGACACTGTGGCAAACCTCGGATTTGAAAACCTAACCATTTTGCGCCCATCGTATCTCTCCGGCGAGAGAGACGAAAAAAGGTGGATGGAGGAACTTTCGCTACCCATAGTCGGATTTGTTACCAAATTAATTTTAAAAAAATATCGCCCCATCAGTGGGGGAATCGTCGCAAAAGCCATGATAAACGGAGTTTTGAAACCACATCCTGAAAAAACAATATGGGAAGCGGATGAAGTTTTTGAACTGGCTGGGAAATAAAGTTTGTTTATCGTTTCCGGCTGAACGGGGAAAAATATGCCCAGTTGGTTATTTCGGTTCGATTTGTGCCATTCACGGTGTGCCTTTGAGTCACGCCGTGAATAAGCCGGGAAAAAAAGGGGCACATTAAATCCCCTTATGCTACCTCGCTGTGCTGCAAGGGTTAAGCCTAACCTGCCTGCAGGCACGAATTAAAACGGGTTTTACTTGAACAAGTTGCAGTATTACAGATATTTAGCTGTTATTTTTATGTTTTTGTAGCAACTTAAAAGCCAAGTACTAAATGGCTGATACTTAGCGTGTTAAAAAATATTAAGAAATTCTATGAATACATCGATTTTATTTTGTATCTTTACAAAGATGCTAATAGTCAGCATGTTAAGTCAAATGTAGCAACTAATTCAAAATTTATTTGGCTTAACTGACAGACTATCAGTACTTTTGGATATTTCGGTGATGTTGACCCCCGTTTCGGTGATATTGACCCCCCTCGCAGAAAATGGTTCAAAGAACAGAAAGTATGACAATATTACACTTTTTTTCTTAAACTCTCTCCTTTCAATTCAATGCGGTGGGAAGTATGCACCAAGCGATCCAAAATTGCATCGGCAATGGTTTCTTCTCCGATTATATGATACCAGCTTGCAACAGGCAGTTGGCTTGCAATTATTGTTGCTTTTCGTGCATGCCTGTCTTCGATAATTTCCAGCAGATCCATTTGTTGCTGCTTTTCAAGATTGGTCAATCCGAAGTCATCAAGGATTAACAAATCGGTTTTTGAGAGCTTCTCGAAAAGTTTGTAAATCGATCCGTCTGCTCTTGCCATTTTTGTTTTCAGGAGCAATTTCTGAACATTGTTATAAGCTACTTTAAAGCCCTGGGAGCAGGCTTGGTGTCCGAGGGCCGAAGCCAGGAAACTTTTCCCGCAACCGGTGGCTCCGGTAATCAGAACCGCTTCCCCCTTGCTGATATATTCCCCGGTAACAAGTTCTCCGATGTGTGATTTGTCCAGTCCTCTTGCACCATCATATACAATTTCTTCCACTGATGCATGATAGCGAAACTTTGCATTCCGGCGCAGCCGTTCGAAACGATTATTATGCCGGTGCTGGTTTTCGTTCTGAAGTAATATTTCCAGCCCCTCGGTAAGTGACAATTCATGGTGTCTGCGGGTTTCAGTCAATGCCTGCCAGGATTGGGCCATACCATGCAGGCGGAGTTCTTTAAATTGAGATTCTAATTTCATCATAATTTGTACGTTTAAAATTTAAATTACTGTTATTCAAAATACTTTGCCCCTCTTACATTTTTGTGTTCAGGCAAAGTTTTTTCTATCTCTTCTGTTGTGGTTTGCCCGGTCATGTTGTTTTTCAGGATATTTGAGATAAAACCATAAGAATAGTTTTCGTATTCGATAGCCATAGAGCAGGCTTTGTCAAATACTTCCGGGTCAGTTTTTCTTCTCAGGCTAAACAGTCCGTCACAACTGCGGTAAAGTTGTTCGGGGTATTTATCCTGATTAAAAATATGCTCTGTAAGTTTGCCTAATACAGGGGAATACCGCCTTGCCATTTTAATGTAGTATTCCGGGCTCCTGTCAAGATAATGCTGGTGATGGGAACAGAGATGTTCTTTGACTGTGGTATAACGGCCTTTGCTAAAGCTGCGCCGGTGTACGGCTATTTGTTCCCCTTTTGCATATATGTACACCATTGAGCGGGTAAAAATAAATTTTACTTTTTGACCGATATAGGTGTAAGGAACGCTATAGTAATGTTTGTCGCAATACAGGAAAACGTAATTGTTTTTGTCTACGGTCAGCTCTGTAGAATATTTGATTTCAAACCGGTTTAACGGCAGTGGCTTAAGCAGGGGTTTTTCATCGGAAATAAATTTTTCCTGCCGGCAGTAGTCTTTTTGCTGCATCCGTGTTTGGTTATGTGCCAGTATTTTTTCTTTAACTGCCTGGTTAAGCGAATGGATATCAAAAAACTGCCGGTTCCGCAGCTGGGCATATACCCGGCTGTAAACCAGTTTGACCTGGTTCTCGACCAAAGCCTTATCCCTGGGTTTTCGGACACGGGCAGGCGTTACCGTGGTATTGTAATGGTTGGCTAAGTCTTCAAGCAATTTATTGATGCCGGGTTCATATTTGTCCGATTTTACAACGGCTGATTTTAAGTTATCCGGGACCAGTGTTTGGGGAACACCGCCTAAGTCATGCAGGCAACAAGTAAGTGCATAAACAAAATCCTGGATGGTTTGGCTTTCTACCGCCATTGCAAAACAGTAATCGGAATACGGAAGACAGGCTACAAACACCTCACATTCGATGATTTCGCCTGTTTCACGATTAATGTAGGAAAGCTTTTTACCTGCATAATCAATGTATAATTTATCTCCGGGTTGGTGTTCCAGTACCATCGTGGGATTCTTTGCTATAAGATATTGTGACAGGTGATAGCAAAACTGGGTATAACGGTAGCCATCGGGATGAGCCTGAATGTACTCATTCCATAATAACTGCCGGGTAACCCCGGTCTTTTTTAACTCGCTTGCATAATAAGAGAGATTGTTTTTCAGGTTTTCATACCGCGTATCCTTATATGAAGGGTTCCCCGAAAAAAGTTTTCCTTCCAATACCGGCTCATCAAGCGATAGAAGCGATTTAGAATTAAGCTCTCCGCTCTCAATCTTTTGAATGTAGGCTTTTACTGTGTTTTTACTCATACCCAGCTTTCGGGCAATTGCTTTCTTAGCAACTCCCTGCTCATACAGCCGGATTAATTGTTTGACTTGACTCATTCGTTTTGGTTTTCCTGCCATTTAAATTTTCTGTTGTGGTTTAAAAACCACGAATTAAAACCAAAACTGCGAGAGGGGTCAGTTTACTCCGGAATTGATACGCGCGCACCCCAAATTTTTATCATTAGGGGGTCAGCTTTCTCCGAAATATAACCGCGCCGCGGCCCCCTTCAACAATAAAAAGGGGTCAGTATCAGCCGAAATGTCAGCATCTTTTTACCGTAAAAATTGATGTTTTTAGCTCCGAATCCGGGGGGTCAGCTTAGTCCGAAATATCCAACTTTAATGTAAAACCCGTTAAAACACAATTGAGCGTGAATTTTGATGATAACTACCCATGAAAAAAGGCAGCAGGAAAATCATCCTACTGCCTTTTTTCATGGCTCAACTGTGCCTTAATTCCTAAATTGTTATACACCGTTATTATAATTTCCTAATCATTCGTTTATGTTTATTTTTTAAAACTGATGGATCTATCATATAAATTTTGTCAAATAATTTCACTTTTTCTTCAAGTGTCATATTTACAGCATCTGGATTTGAACACCACCAGAGATAAAATTCTAGGGGTTGACTGTAATATGGAACAACAGCCTGAACAGGTTCGTCATAGCCCTTAAAATGTATTCGTGCCTTTAACCCTAATGCATCTCTAAAATATTCAGGGTGAAATACTCTTAATTTTGAAATAAGAATGTCAAAAACTTCTTTGTGAATTTTGAAGCCTTTTTCTTTCCTTATAATGTCGAAAGTAACAGGATCTTCACTAAGCCATTCAGAAACTTTCATTGTTCTTGTGTTTATCTTATTTTCGATCGTTAATAAGTTGTTTAGATAATAAAATTGTTCTTGATTTGGATGAAAAATGTGAATATTTGTTTCTTCGCCCTCATTTTTCTGAATTTTATATTTAGTTAAATCTTTTTTTTTAAGATATTCAATTATATCAATATTATTAGCCTCTCCACCTTTGTACTTTTCTAAAAGAGAATCAACGTCTGATCCTAAGAAAAAATCTTCAATAAAATCCCAACGCTCTTCATTAGAAAAACTTCTTAAAAAGAAGTGGTCAAAAATTTGATTACTTAAATAATGTCTTTCTAATGTTTTACCAAGAAGGCTATTTGTATAGTTCGGGTTGTTATAATCACGAGCAATTCTAGTCGGATCATTTATACGCACAAAAACCATTGGGTTTTCTCCACCTTTAATTTCAAATGTACCTAATTCGAGCATTTCAAGAAAGTAACCAAGCCTGACATAATTAATGGCATTTATCTCTTTATTTGTTACATACCTCTCAACAGTATTACTATCAACCTTGCCAAATAGTTTGTCAAGGCGATTTAATAATGATTTAAAACTTGCAAGGTATTGTGTGCTGAATACTCGATATTCAAATCCATCAATACCCCTTCTTAATTGTAAGAAAGCATTTGGTTCTATAACGCCTGGCTGAGTTAAACGACCAGAATAAGTTGATAAAATGAATTTGCTTAATTTCTCAGCTTTCTCATTATCTTGTAATACATTATCTAATTTTTCTTGAAAGTCTTCTTGTTTGAAAAACCCTTCGTTATTAGCTAATATAATCTGAACAGAATTAAGGAAATCTTGCAATGAATTAAAAACTGATCTGTAGTTATCAAGACGCTCAAATGACATTTTTAATTGAGGTATAAGTTCAATGTTCTCACCCTTTAGAAGTTTGCCAGTATAAAATTCTCTTTTCAATAATGGGAAACTCTTATTAACAAAATGATCATACCAAAGTTTATCAAGATCAATTTCTAAAATATAATAACCATTACCCATAGAGTGAATAATATTGTATGATTTTGAATATTTGTTTGGAATAATATTTAAATGCTGTTCGGATATACGCGCAAAGACTTTAACAAAGAGTTTTTTGGGTCTAGCTATTATAACGTTAAATCTATTTTTTGCTAAATAATCTTTCTCAATCATCATTAAGGCGGTTAGTACTTTTTGATCAAGATCAAGAGCATTTTCAAAAATATGGCCGAAATCATCAACCGAAAGCAATAGGTTTCTTGCTTGATTGTTCTTTAGATATGATTTGTGTAGTTTTTTTAACACTTCCTTTATTTGGTATTGCCTTAGTGCAGACATCCCGTGTAATGCTTTTGTAAAACGTTGGTCTTGAGAAGAATAATTTAATGCAGCAAACCCTCTAATTTCTGGTTTACGAGCAACTCTGCCAATCTCTTGAACATAGTCAGGCAATAACCCTGATGGTGCATGATGATATACAACCTGAATGTCAGAAATATCTACTCCCATACCGAATGCCTTGGTAGAGATCATAATATTTTTCTCACCACTCTTAAATTGCCTATAAGCAAACTCTTTATTAAGGGAATCTAACGAGCCATAATAACCTGTTGCAATATCAAGTTGATTTGCACTAAGTTGGTCAATTATTTGTCGAATGTGTCTAGTATAGGGAGTATACACTAGTGTTTTTAAATCCAAATTATTGATCTTTTTAATAAATTCTATTGTTTGGCTTGTTTTACTTGATTCATAGTTTCTAGAAAATTTTTCATAATTGTTAACAATAAACTCAATATCACTTCTTTTTACTTTACCGATGAATATATGGGGGTTATGCATTACTAAGCTATCAATGCTATCAAAAACCATATCATTAGCGCCCCCATAAATTGCTGTAGCAGTAACAGCAACCATTGGAAAACTAAATTTGTCTTTATTGTATTTCCTTATTTTTCTAATATGATTACCCAAAAACCAATAATCCACCCTAAAGTCTCGCCCCCAAGTGGTTATAAGATGCGCTTCGTCAATAACTAATAAACCTAATTTTCTGAATCCAATAAAATGGGTTATATCATAAGATAGAAGCAACTCAGGGGACATATAAAGAATATCAATGTCACCGTTTTTACAGCTTTCTATTACCCTATCTCTGTCGATCAAACTCAATTCGCTATTAATATATGCAACCTTGTCATATTGTCTATCTTTAATAATTGCGTTTACTTGATCTTTCATCAAGGCTATTAGTGGCGAAACCACAATGGTAACATCCCCTTTTTCTGATACATAAAAAGCGGGAAGTTGAAATAATAAAGATTTTCCTGATCCTGTTGGTGCTGTTAAGAATAGATCTCGACAAGGTTCATTGTTTTTTGAATTCTCATATTCATTAATTATTATATCTACGAGATTACCTTGTGATACTTCAGCTACTTCATTGCTAATATTTGGATTTTTATAAATTGTTAAATTTCTAAAAGATGAATTCTCGCCCCAATATTTGAATAGAAGTTTTCTCGTTGTTTCATTAACAATGTAATCTGATTTAATAGATTGTTCTTCAAGCAAATATAGTGTGCCGCCAAAAACATTCATTAAAGAATTTAATTTTTTTAAATTTTCATAAATTTCTTTATTCATAGGTTGTTTGCTAAAATATTTTACAACAGCTTCTTTTTTGAAGTCATTATTTTTAATACAATCGTTTATGAAAAAGTCAATAGAGTAAGGATCAGAACCAACATCAATAAATTCAAGGTTTTCATTCCTTGAAAAATTTAATTCTTTTTCTTTTTCGAAAATATCTATCGAATTAAATGAGTCTAATGGTGTTTTAATAGAGTAGTAATACAAGCCATTATTTGCAATCTGTTCTGCCTGATAAATAGGAAGTTTCTCTGGTCGATATTCTATATTTTCTTTCTGTTCAGTTTCTAAGTATAAGTTTTTTTTAATTGGGTATAATTGACGAAGGTTGTCTTTTATTATTACAATTCTGTCAATGAAGAAAGTTGGGTCTATATAATTAATTAAATAACTAAATTGTGGAAATGATATAAGATGAAAATCTTTGTTAATATTAAGGATTGTGAATAATTTTGAAAACCATTCTTTATTAAATACTTGCTCGTCACTTTCAATATTAAATGTATCAATATCTGAGAGTTTATCTGCAAATTTATTAATATCTACAAGCGACGATTGACCTAATAAGACAAATATTTGATTAGGCTTTGTACTTTCATATTTATAAATCCTATCAGATATTAATTCTGTATAATATTCATTAATAGTTATCATAATATTGTTATTTAATTGTTGATTAGGTCTTTATAATGGTGCATAACTTATACATAAACACACCCCGCATTATTTGCAAAAATCAGTTTAAATCACTGTTCATTAAAAACTTATCAGCTTATAATTATTTATAAATATTCACAAACGGTTCCCGGCAGGCGCTAATTTACTTAAATCAGCCTAAAACACAACCTGTTTTTGACGATTAATTTTTATGCCAAAATTTATCGGTGTTTACCCTGTAAATATTCCATTTTAAAAACCAAAACGACCGAACTGTGTTTAACTTGAAACATTTCATTTAAAAACTTTTAACTGACAAGATAATATGTACATAGGATTACTTCATACGCATAACTTGTTTCGCTGGCTGGTATTTATTGCTTTAATACTGGCTTTAATATTCTCAATTATTGGCTGGGCAGGCAATAAGAGCTGGACTAAGCGAAACAGAATTGCCGGATTGGCGCTTACAATTTCCATGGATATTCAATTTTTATTAGGGCTTGTTTTATATGCATTTGTGAGTCCGTTGACAAAAGCCGCTTTTGCTGATTTTGGCGCTGCCATGAAAAACTCAGAGCTGAGATTTTATGCAGTAGAGCATATTCTTCTTATGCTAATTGCGCTTATTTTTGTTCATATCGGCTGGTCGAAAGCAAAAAATGCGACAGAATCACGGAAAAAACACCGCGCTGCCACTATATGGTTTGGTTCAGCTTTTCTGCTTGTGATTGCCGGAATCCCTTGGGACAGAGCCCTTATCTGAAAATTAGCCGGCAAATTGTCTCTTTTTGGTTGCTTTTTACAAATAATCTGGCTCTTTGAGCTTTACAAAGCATTATGATTGTTGTTTTTCCCTGCTGAATAGATAGCTGAGATCAGGTGCTGGTACTTAACAGAAATCATATTCCGGCGGAGTTTCAGGGTGGGGGAAAGTTCTCCGCTTGCAGGAGTCCATTCTTCACAAACCAGGCGTATCCTGCTGATATTTTCGTGAGAGCCCAATGTTTTATTGATGATATCCACCTCATTTTGAATCTTTTCAACAACCTCCGGAATCTGAATCAGCTCTTTGTTGTTTTCAAAACTTATTTTATGCTCTGCGCACCATTTGTGCAGCAACGGGAAATTGGGAGAAATCAGGGCACTTGCAAATTTCTCATTGGCGCCGACTACCATTGCCTGCTCAATGAAGTTTGAAGCTTTAAGCTTATTTTCAATCATCTGAGGCGCAATATATTTTCCACCGGAAAGTTTGAAAATTTCCTTTTTACGGTCAGTAATTTTAAGGTATTTGCCATCTTCAAGAAACCCGATATCACCTGTGTGAAACCAGCCGTTGCTGTCAATCACTTCAGCAGTCAGCTCCGGAGCTTTATAGTACCCCATCATCACGCCGGGTCCTTTACACAGAATTTCCCCATCTCTTGCAATTTTCACTTCAAATCCCTCAAGAATGGGACCGACAGTGCCAATTTTCATCTCACCACTTAACGGATTGTTCACTGCTATCACCGGTGAAGTTTCAGTCAGCCCATACCCTTCCAGATTATACATGCCAGCCATGCCGAGCACCCGGGCTATCCGGGGCTGCAAAGAAGCACCGCCCGAAACAATGTAAACGATGTTTCCGCCTAATGCTTCCCGCCATTTGGAATATACCAGTTTATCCGCAATTTTAATTTTTAGCTTAAGAAACGGACTAAATTTCTTATTGTATTCAAAATGCCTTGTCAGGCGAATTGCCCAGAAATAAATTACCCTGGATATTGCCGAGAGCTCTTTCCCTTTGGAAACAAATCCGTCGAAAACTTTTTCAAGCAGCCGCGGCACCGAGTTAAACATGTATGGTTTTATCTCCTTGATTGCAGAAACAATCTGTGCCAGATTGCCTACATAGTAAACTCCCATGCCTTTATATTGAAAATGATAGTTTACGCTGCGTTCATACACATGACACAAAGGCAAAAAACTGATAACATGGTGGTCTTTGCCTAAATTGTGCATTTTGGAATGGGACACGAAATTGGATACCAGGTTTTTTTGTGAAAGCATAACGCCTTTGGGAACTCCGGTGGTGCCGGAAGTGTAGATAATCGTTGCCAAATCCTCCGGTGTAATGGATGACTTTATCTCTTCAAGCTTATCCCTGAATTTCTCCATTTCTAACTCACCCAACTTCAGGATTTCACTAAAGTGCTTTGCTTCCTCAACTTCTTCAAAAGTGTAAATGTCCTGAGCTTCAGGCAACATACGTACAATTGGGACCAGCTTCTCATAGAGTTTTGCATCACCGGCAATGACTAATTTTGTTTCTGAATGCTCCAGAATATATTTATACTCATCTTTACCAATTGTCGGATAAACGGGAACGTGAACGGCACCAATCATTGAAATACCCATGTCGGCAAAATTCCATTCCGGCCGGTTTGTTGTAACTGTGGCGATTTTATCTCCCCTTTTAATGCCCAAAGCAAGCAATCCTGTGGCAAATTGATGTGATTTTTCGTAATACTCTTTGGTTGAATAAACATACCATGCGCCATTTTTATAACCACCGAGCGCATCTTTACGTGGAAACTTTTGCAACCAGTTGTCCAGAATGTCAAATGTACGTGTAACTGTCATCTCAATTTTTCATTTTTTTAAAAAACGGATAAATATACAAGTTTTAATATGGGGTAACTCCTCAAAATAGAGAAACTTGCCTGTGAGCGAGCTATTTGTATTCATTCTAAACAGAGACAATGCTCTGATTAATAGAGATTTGATAACAAGAGCGTCGATTAAGCGAATTATATATTCTAAAAATGGACGATTTTCGGTCAATGAATATGAGAAAATTGCTAATTTTTTGCATATTTCAAATCTTTCAGATATGCCCAGATCATCAATCCGCCCAGCACAAGAATAATCACCGGCACTACAGGGCTCATTCCGCCGGCAACACCTTTCCCGTAGGAGTGTAAACCCGCCAAATAATAATTTACGCCAAAATATGTCATCAGCACAGAAGCAAACCCAATGATTGTGGCTAAATTAAAATTATAGGTACCTTTCAGTGCCGGAATCAATCGCATGTGTGCAATGAACGAATAAACCACAACTGAAATCAGCGCCCAGGTTTCCTTTGGGTCCCATCCCCAGTATCGTCCCCAGCTTTCGTTAGCCCACACGCCGCCAATAAAAGTTCCGAGGGTAAGGAAATATAGCCCGACAATCACCGACATTTCGTTGATGGTGGTTAGCTGGTTGATGTAACTGCCAACCTTGTTTTCGTTCGTTTTTTGTCTGAAGACAATGAGTATAAGCACCAGTATTCCAAGAAAGGCGCTGAGTCCGAAAAAGCCGTAGCTTGCCGTAATGACGGAAACATGAATGGTGAGCCAGTAGGATTTAAGCACCGGCACCAAAGGTGTAATTTCCGGATTCATCCAACTCAAATGTGCAACAAAAAGTGAAATACCCGATAAGAATGAAGCAGTGCCAATTACCAGCGGATATTTTCTGCCGAAAATAACCCCCGCCAGCATAGCTGCCCATGCCACATAAACCACGCTTTCATATCCGTTGCTCCAGGGTGCGCGTCCGGAGATGTACCAGCGCAGTATGATACCCCCGGTGTGCACTGTGAACAGTGCAAGAATGGTAATGAAAAAAATCCATTTCAGGAAAGCGGGAAGTTGATTTTGCCGGAATATATTGACAAAAAGCACAAAAATCAGTAAAAATCCAAATAACAGATAGTAGGGGAAAATGCGCTCAAAAGGATTTATCTTATTATACAACAACTCCGAATTTTTCAATCTTTCCGAAGGAATTAAATCACCTCCAAATTTTTTCTGAAAAGTTCCTGCTGCATGAAGTACCTCCAGCGCCTCTGCTGTATTCCCGTTATTAATGGACTGAATCAGCAGGTTAAATCCATTTTTTATAAATACTGAATCACCATCCGAGTACTCTAATGCGTTTTCTCCGGGTGAATACCAGGTATCTTCCTTTTGTGCGCGCGGGAAAATATTAAATAACCTCCCCTGGAAGACCATAAAACAGATACTAACGCGCTCATCCAGATAGATATACTCGTTTTCCAGTTGATTCCGGAAAGCTGCAGGCTTGCGGAATGCTGCCTGAACTTTCTCTGACAAAAGATAATGCCCCTGTCCGTCAAACAGCTGTTGAATTGTGGCATTCTTGCCGCTTAAACCAAGTTCGGCAGCCAGCACCTTGTCTCCCACACGAACTATCGGCAGGGTTTGCCAGATTTCAGGATGCACCATCATGCTCAGCACTACCTCATCGGCAGTTTTCCCGTATAATGTAGATTTACGTGATACTTTTCGCACGATTTCACTGCTCATGGTATTCATTGGTTTAATGCGTCCGTCGGCGCTTTGAACCCACAATGTGCCAAAAGCTTTGGCAATCTGCGGATCAATTGAAGGAATTCCTGCACCAATTCCCGGCTGAGATGACGCACTGAATGAAAAGCCAAAAATCAGCAATGCAGCAGCAGCCAGTTTTGCCGACTCTTTCTTGAGCCGCTTCACCAGACGCTGGAAATAGGAGTATTTGTTTATCAGCGAAAGTGCAAAACCCAGCCCCAACATAATATAGCTGATATATGAAATCCATGTTCCCCAAAAATCGTGATTAACCGATAAAACTGTACCTTTTTCATCCTGGTCATAAGACGACTGAAAAAATTTGTACCCTTTATAAAATAAAGTGTTGTTCATAAATATGCGTGCTTCACGTTCTAACCCTTCTGCTTCGTCAATAAGCACTACCTCAGATGCATAGGATGAAGGAGAGCCGGAACCGGGATAGCGCTCCAGTTCAAATTTTTTCAGGAAGAGCCTGAAAGGGAGCTGAATGGGCACTGCACCATAAGCAAGTTTAAGGGTTGTGTTTGCCAGCGGCACTTCTACAGTATCGGCAGCAACACCGGCATGCCCGAATACCGGAACAATCTGCTGGCGTACGCCGTCAGAGACTTCAACCATCACTGCCTGTTCATGTGTTTCATGGGCGCTTCTTACCGCCGTAAATACTGCTGAGGAATAAAAATCCCGTACCATCACTCTGAAATCATTAACAGTGTATAGAAACATCTTCTGAATTGCTATGGTATCACCACTCTGATATTCAATGCCTCCTTCATTTGTCATTGTACTTTCCTCCACCGGATACTGAGAAACCATAAACAACATTTCATCTTGCATGAAAAATTTCAGGGGCGTTTCTCTTTCCGACTCAAACCCAACATCCATCCCGGGATATTCCATCACATCACCGCTGCTGAAAGTGTATGTTTGCATTCCCTGCCGGTCAGGAGCTGCAAAAACAAAATCCAGAACAGGTTCTCCTGACGATGAGGGAATTGCCTTACGCTCTGAGTGATAGATAAATCCTATTGTTTTCACTTTAATTTTCTGACCGTTAACGTTAAAGCCGGCATAAAACTGTCGGGGTGTGATTTCCGAAAAGTTCACGTTTTTCTCAACAATCTTCCCGTTGACACCTGCAAAAAAAGTTGCATCTGTGGATAGAATAAAGTCAGCGCTGTCGTTTTCGCGAATGTGCATGGTGCCCTCATAGCCAAACCAGCGGGTTATAGCAGCCCCCACAAGCATTACCAAAAATGCAACATGAAACAATCCGATGGTAAAGCGCCGCTTGTTCAGCAGCTTGTAGGTAAACAGATTGCTAAGTAAATTCAGCCCAAACAACGCCCAAAGCGCTTCAAACCAGTGAGTGTTATAAATAAGGGAACGGGCTGCCGGAGTTCCATAGCTACTTTCAACAAACGTAGCGATAGCCATGGTAAAGGCAAGCGTCAAAAAAAGAAAAGCCATAAAAGGGAGCGAGGTAATAAACCGGTATATTTTTTTCATGTCTAAATTCATTTAAAGGCGCTGAAAATAAATTTTTTTAGCCAAACATCAAAACGAAAACTGCAAAATAAGACTTTAAGGTACTTTAAAGAAACATATCACCTGGGTGAATGCAGATTAATCGCATAGAATATAGTTTTCGCGTCGTGGATTAATAAGTAAAACCGGAAAACTACCCGGGAAATTTATAATTTTTCTTTCAGGAAGTCCAAGCAGTCTGTCAATGGGAGTAATCACCGAGCTGCCAAGCAATATCAGCAAATCGGCGGCATCATTGTGTGCAAACTCTGCTGCTTCGGCGCTGTTGTAAAAACTTGATTTTTGCCCTTTATAAATTTTTAGGGATATATTAAATTTATCCAGCAATTTTTTTGTCAGAAATACATTTTTGCCAACCTGAATCTGCCTTTCACGGTTGTTGTCATTGGCAGCAATAACAATGATTTCCGATTGGTTAAACCTGCCAAACCAGGAACTCCACAACGCGATGTCTTTATTCTCCCTGCGGGCATCCAATGGCAAAACAATTTTTTTAAATGAGGATAAAGGAGCCTCATCGTTCACAAAAAGAAAGGGCGAAGGACTTTGTGTTACAGCCGTAGAGAATTTCTTATACTGTGCAGCATCTGCAACAAAAAGAACGGCTTCGTATTCATCTGCCAAAATAGCCGGAATATCTCGAATGTGTTCACTCATAAGTAAAACTGATGTTTTTAATCCGGGAATTTCATCACTTAGCGGCAGGGTATATTCAACCAATATCTGTTTAATCAGACTTTTCCGTTTCTTGTCTTTACGAGTTATCCGGTAAAACAGACACAACTCTTTTTTAAATGTAACTGCCAGTTTTACTCCATTCAAGATAAGGTTTTTATCTGTTTCGGAAAGTGTTGTAAAAACAACAACTTTTTGTTCCTTTTTTTTGTTCATGGTTGAAATTTCATCAAAAATAAAGATTTCATGTCAGGGATAAAAACGGCACAATCGACAAAAACAGTACAACTGTAATAGTTTTAACTATTTTTAGTGCGAATGAAAAAAGCGTTCACCCCAAAAAGTAAATATTTTAGAAATGTCGCAAAAGCTCTATAGTACAAAAATTAGTGAGAATACGATGGAAAACAGACAAAACAAATTTTACTCTTCGATTTCAAAATACTATTCGGAAATCTTCCCTTTTAATCCTGCCCAACTGCAGTTTGTAAATAGAAGCGCGAAAACACTATCCGGCAAAAATATTTTGGATATCGGTTGTGCAACTGGAGAGCTGGCTTACAGTTTGGCTGAGGCTGGCGCGAAGGTTACCGGAATCGACCTGAACGAAGATTTGTTGGCTCAGGCAAAGAAGCTGAAAGCACATCCCGGCATCCATTTTCAAAAGGGCGATATGCTCCGGCTAAAAGCCGATTTTCAGACTGACTCTTTTGACATCGTAGTCTGTTTTGGTAACACCCTTGCACATTTGCTTTCTCTTGAGCTCATTCGCCAAATGACCGATGGAGTATATTCTGCATTAAAACCGGGAGGCGTTTTCCTTTTACAGATTCTGAATTACAATTATATTTTTTCCGAGCCGGTAACCCGTCTGCCTGCAATTGAAACAGAGAATATAA
The DNA here is from genome assembly GCA_040772505.1 of Mariniphaga sp. Classification (GTDB taxonomy): domain Bacteria; phylum Bacteroidota; class Bacteroidia; order Bacteroidales; family Prolixibacteraceae; genus Mariniphaga. Next base: position 28,555 of record JAXGYA010000002.1, read on the forward strand.
AGTTTACACGAAACTACCATTTCAAAAAAGACAGTCCAATTCTGCGGTTTCAAACCGATTTGTTCCTGAAAAAAGAGGGAACAACCATTTCAAATGACACTAATCTTTTGGGGCTTCAAAGCAATGAACTGAATGAAATACTCAATGCCACAGGCTTTCACGGAATTGAGTTTTTCTCAAATTTTGCAGAAGGTGAATATGGAGGCAAACACCTGCCACTGGTGGCAAGAGCTCAAAAATAGTCAACCCCTGAACTCAACCGGACTTTTCCCAGTTTTTTGCTTAAACATGCGGCTGAAATAGTGAATCGACTCAAAACCCAACTCATAGCTAATCTCCTTCACCGACAGATTGGTGCTGAGCAGCAGCTCCTTTGCCCGCATCATTTTCAGCTGAAGGCAATACTGCCGGGGAGATAAGCCAGTGTAGTTCTTGAACATCCTCCGGAAATAGGAGTAGCCGATATTTTGCTCTGCTGCAAATCCTTCAATATCAAAATTTTCGCCCACTTCACTGCGCATTCTGAAACGCGCCTCCTCAACAACGGCAACGATTTTTTTTCCTGAAAATCCCTTTTGTTTATCCAGTGCCACCAGATAACCAAGCAGCTGAACAATAAGCCCGGATGCAATTTGCTGAAAACCCGGCTGCTCCTTTTCAACCAAATCGAAAATTTTCAGAAATGTGTCTAAAATCTCCTCCCGTTCACCAACCTGCAAAACTGGCTGATCAGAGCGAAAAAATTTATGATTCATGAAAATTTTAGCGATTTCACCGTTGAAGCCAATGTAGTTTTCAGTCCATCCGGTCTGAAATGCCGGCTTGTAACGATGCCACTCTCCCGGAAAAATAAACAGTAAACTTCCGGGTTTTAAATGGTGAATTCCGTGCCTGTCCTCAAAAATTCCGTTTCCACGCGTAATATAATTCAACTGATATTCCTGAAGTTCGCGTCCTTGTTCCCATGTGAAATAATATCCGCTGGGATGACTTTTTAGCGGATATTCAGTCTGCGGCGGAATTGTCAGCGAACCGGCACTATTCAAATATATTCCCCACTCCATGTCGTTGGGGCCTGTGGTTAAATATTTATAAAATTGCTTCATATGTGTTGTGTCAAAAAATGCAAATACTTTATCATTTTGTGCATTGAAACAGTTTAACTTGGTTACTATTTTTACCGGAAAATATTCAAATTTAGCAAATCAAAAATTATAAAAATTAAAAACTCTAAAAAATGCAAGTATTACTTGGTATCATTTATCACTCAATTGGTGGTTTTGCTTCGGGTAGTTTCTACATGCCCTACAACTGGGTAAAAAAATGGAGATGGGAAATTTACTGGATTACGGGCGGAATTTTTTCATGGCTGATTGTGCCCTACCTGGCGGTCAGACTGACTATTCCGGATTACCAGGGAATTTTGAGCATCACTTCAGGCAGCGTTTTACGCACAACCTATATCATGGGTTTGTTATGGGGCATTGGCGGATTAACTTACGGGCTGGCAATCCGCTATTTGGGGATGTCGCTTGGAAATTCGGTGCTATTGGGTATCACATCCGTAGTAGGCTCATTGGGTTTGCCGTTAATCAGGATTATCCCGGGAATCGGCAAACATGTTCCCTCCGGAATTACTTTCACCGAATTACTAAAAAGCACAGGCGGATTATTAGTTATATTAGGCGTAATGATTTGCGTGGTTGGAATTGTTTTGTGCGGCAGGGCAGGGCTCAAGAAAGATAAAGACTTAGGGGGTGTCAAAGATGGGGTCAATATCGAATTTAAACTTTCCACAGGTCTGATTATAGCCATTGTTTCAGGAGTTTTAAGCGCCTTTTTCAGCTTTGGAATTGATGCCGGAAAACCGATGGCAGAAATTGCTGCAAGCAACTGGGCAGCAATAAATCCAAATTCAGGAAACTATATTTTCCAAAATAACATCACTTTCTTTGTTATTCTTTGGGGTGGTTTCACTACCAACTTTTTGTGGACAAGCTACCTGATTCTGAAAAATCGCACCTATGGCGATTTCACCGACAAATCGACACCTCTGACGCGAAATTACCTGTTTTGCATACTGGCAGGCACCATGTGGTTTCTGCAGTTCTTTTTCTATGGAATGGGCGAAACCAAAATTGGAAACGGCGCAAGCTCATGGATTCTGCACATGTCAACCATTATTCTCACCTCAAATTTATGGGGTTTCTACCGTAAGGAGTGGAAAGGCGTTTCCAAAAAGACCTACTCCACGATTCTGTTGGGAATTTTCACCATTCTTCTGGCAGTCATCGTGGTTGGAATTGCCAAATGGCTCTATCCCGAACTTAACGCGCTGGGCTGATGAAACGACTGGCTTTTAAAATGTACCTCAATCCGGGACAAAAAGAGGAGTATAGGAAAAGGCATAATGCAATTTGGGCGGAACTGAAAGAATTGCTGAAAGAAGCAGGAGTCAGCGAATATTCTATCTTTTTGGATGAGGAAACAGATACGTTGTTTGCCTTCCAAAAAGTGTGTGGCGACGAAGGCTCTCAGGATTTGGGGCAAAATAAAATTGTGAAAAAATGGTGGAAGTATATGGCTGATATTATGAGAACAAATCCGGATAATTCGCCGGTTTCAATCGCTTTGGAAGAACTGTTTTTTATGGAATAATGTATAATCAATTAAAATATCACTATTATGAAAAAGAAAAGGTATAACGTAAAATTGTTTGCTTTTATGATGATTTTCAGCAGCTTGAGCATCATCACAAAAGGAAACACCCGGGTTGATGAGCTGGTTTGTGAATACCATACTAACCCTATCGGCATTGATGTTCAGAAACCGCGCTTAAGCTGGAAAATTTTCTCGGATAAAGAGAATGTTTCGCAGGTTTCATACGAAATCCGTGTGGCTGATTCGCCTTCCAGCTTAAACAAGGCAAGTAGGCAGATTTGGAATTCAGGCAAAGTGAACAGCAGCCAATCGGTAAATGTGGAATATCAGGGGGCTGAACTTGAATCGACACAACGCCTTTACTGGCAGGTGAGAATCTGGGACAATCAAAACAAAGTCACCAAATGGAGCGAACCGGCATTCTGGGAAACCGGTCTGCTGAGCCCGGCAAAATGGAGCGCTTCATGGATTACCATGGAAAACGAAAAGGAGATGGAGGGCTCAAAACCTTGTCACTATCTGCGTAAGGAATTTCCCACAACAAAAAAAATCAAATCTGCAAGAATCTATGTGTCAGCACTGGGATTATACGAACTGTATCTGAACGGTGAAAAAGTTGGCGATGAACTGTTTACTCCCGGCTGGACAAGCTACAACAAGCGGATTCAATACCAGACATATGATGTTACAAACAAGCTGAAGGAGCGGAACTCTTTAGGCGCCATTTTGGGCGATGGCTGGTATCGCGGAAATATCGGTTTCAGCAAGCAACACAGTTATTATGGCGATAAACTGGCGTTGATTGCCCAACTGCGTATCACCTATACAGACGGCACAAACGAAACAATCGGTACTGATGAAAGCTGGAAAGCTACCACTGGGCCGCTGATTTTTTCCGATATTTACAACGGAGAGACCTATGATGCACGCCTGGAGATGCCGGGTTGGACAACTGCTTCTTTTGACGACAGCAACTGGGGGAAAGTTACAAAATTAGATCATCCGAAAAATATTCTTATTGCTCCGCAGGGCGTTCCGGTAAGGGCAGTTGAGGAGATCGAGCCCATCGAAATCATCACAACACCAAAAGGGGAAACCGTCTTCGATATGGGGCAGAATATGGTTGGCTGGGTGAGATTAAAAGTAAACGGCAACCGCGGTCACACCGTAACATTGAAATTTGCTGAAGTTTTGGACCGCGACGGCAACTTTTATACTGATAACCTGCGCGCCGCGAAAGTAACCGACTACTACATCCTGAAAGGAGATGGAGAAGAAGTTTATGAACCAACTTTCACCTTCCACGGATTTAGATTTGTGAAAATTGAAAATTTTCCGGGCACCCCACAACTGGACAACATAACAGGAGTTGCAATCTACTCCGACATGGAGCCAACCGGTGATTTTGCCTGCTCAGAACCATTGATTAACCAACTGCAGCACAACATTCAGTGGGGGCAGAAAGGCAATTTCCTTGATGTACCAACCGACTGTCCACAACGCGATGAACGCCTTGGTTGGACTGGCGATGCACAGGTGTTTGCACCAACTGCCGCATTTAATTTCAATGTTGCCCCATTTTATATTAAATGGATGAAAGATGTGGCTGCCGACCAGGGGCCCGACGGTAAAGTCAATCACGTGGTTCCCGATGTGCTGAACGGAGCCGGAGGCTCAACAGCCTGGGCAGATGCAGCTATTATTGTTCCCTGGCAAACGTATTTGGCCTATGGTGATAAACGAATTCTGGAAGTTCAATACCCCAGCATGGCAGCCTGGGTAAATTACATGAAAAACCGTGCCGGTGATGACTTATTGTGGATTGGCGACTTCCACTATGGTGACTGGCTTGCTTTTGCAACAACACGCTCCGATTATCCCGGGGCTACCACCGAAAAAGACCTGATTGCCACTGCCTATTTTTCTTATTCCAGCGGATTGCTTGCCAAAATTGCAAAAGTTCTTGGTAAAACAGCAGATGCAGCAATGTATTCCGACCTTTCTGAAAGAGTTAAGCAGGCTTTTATAAATGAGTATGTTACTCCTTCCGGCAGATTGGTTTCTCACACACAAACAGCCTATTCGCTTGCTTTGGCTTTTGATCTGCTGCCCCAAAATCTTGTTTCAAAGGCGGCAGAATATCTTGCCGGTGATGTTCAAAAATTTAAGCACCTCACCACCGGGTTTGTGGGAACACCGCTTCTTTGCAAAACTCTCTCAAAGCATGGCTATGAAGATCTGGCGTTCATGCTGCTGAACCGAAAGGAGTATCCTTCGTGGCTCTATCCGGTTACTCAGGGCGCAACTACCATATGGGAGCGATGGGACGGGCAAAAACCTGACGGAACTTTCCAGAATCCGGGGATGAACAGTTTTAATCATTATGCCTATGGTGCAATCGGGGAATGGCTATACAACTATGTTGCCGGAATACAAATTGACCCGGATGAACCCGGTTACAAGCATTTTTTCCTGTCGCCTCATCCCGGTGGCGGACTGAATTATGCCAAAGCGGTTTATAAATCGATGTACGGAGAGATAAAATCGGATTGGAAAATCGAGGAAAACCAAATGGTTTATGACGTAACCATTCCGGCAAATACATCGGCAACCCTTACGCTTCCATCCGCAACCCCCGGGAAAGTTACCCTGAATGCGAAACCGCTGAGCGGTGAACCGGTTAATGCCCGGGAAACTGACGGAAACACAACATTTAAGTTGGGTTCCGGAAATTATAGGATCAGTTACCCTTTGTGATTGGAAAAATAAAACACGATGATTATGAATAGTACAAAAATTGAAAAAGCTTACCAGCTGGCAAAAGAGCAGTATGCCGGTATTGGTGTGGATACTGAGGCAGTTATTGAAAAAATGAATGAAGTGGTAATCAGTCTGCATTGCTGGCAGGCTGATGATGTTGGCGGCTTTGAAACAGCGGATGCCACCCTTTCAGGCGGCGGAATACAGGCTACCGGAAATTATCCGGGGAAAGCCACGACCATTCAACAAATGCGGGCTGACCTGGAAAAAGTGATGGAACTTTTACCCGGAAAGCAGCGGCTGAACCTGCATGCCAGCTATGGAGATTTTGGCGGGAAAAAAGTTGACCGCAACGAAATCGGCATCAAGCATTTTCAAAGCTGGATTGACTGGGCAAAACAACTGGGAATTGGTATTGATTTTAACGGAACCTACTTTTCCCATCCCAAAGCTGCCGATGGTTTTACCCTCTCATCGAAAGATGAAAGTATCAGGCAGTTTTGGGTGGAACACCTGAAACGCTGCCGCGAAATTGGCGCAGAAATGGGCAAACAGCTTGGAACACCGTGTGTGCACAACACCTGGGTACCCGATGGTTCAAAAGATACTCCCATCGACAGAAACGGTCACCGCTCCCTGCTGAAAAAATCACTTAATGAAGGCTTTGAAAAACCTTATCCAAAAGAGTTGTTGAAAGATGCAGTGGAAAGCAAGCTCTTTGGAATCGGGCTGGAGTCTATGACTGTTGGCTCACACGATTTTTATCTGGGCTATGCCATCAAAAACAGTAAACTGATCTGCCTGGACAGCGGTCACTTTCATCCCACCGAGCAGGTAGGCGACAAAATTTCGTCTTGTTTGCAGTTTGCCGATGAGCTGTTGCTGCATATCACCCGCCCTGTGCGCTGGGATTCAGACCATGTAGTAGCGCTCAATGACGAAGTGCAGCTTATTGCATCCGAAATTGTGCGAAATGACTTTTTAAAACGAGTCAATATCGGGCTCGACTTTTTTGATGCTTCCATAAACAGGGTGGGCGCCTATGTTATAGGAACCCGCGCAGCACAAAAAGCTTTTCTGATTGCTCTGCTTGAACCAACTTCCACTCTTCTGAAACTGGAAGAAGAAGAAAAGTATTTCGAGCGGTTAGCTATGCTGGAAGAGCTGAAGACTAAACCCTTTGGCGCCGTATGGGATTATTACTGCCTGAAAAACAGTGTCCCGGCAGGCGAAGGTTATATTTCTGAAGTGCTCAATTATGAAAAAGAGGTTTTGAGCAAAAGGTAGAATTCAGAGCAAATTCAATCAACCGGTAGAATGAAGCCTGAATCAGAGAGAAAAATTTCTGTTTTAGGCTTTACTTTTTTTTGTAACTTGCAGGCAGATACTTAATCCCGGTAGTGCATTCGCAAAATACCGGTTCATTGGTATTAACGATTGCTACATCGGCATTACGCCACAAATGGATAGACTTTTATAAATAAACTTGGTATAATCAGAACATCATGAAAAAGACACCTTTGAATGTAAAACTGTTGCTTTTGAGAATCAAAAGCCGGAAGAGAACCGGGAGCAATTTGCTCTTTACTCTTGTGCTGTTTCTCTTTTTCTCATCCATGCTTATGCAGTCAAGAGCTCAATCGCTGGATGTTCCCTACGTTCCGACACCTCAAAATGTGGTGGAGAAAATGTTGGATATGGCAAATGTCGGTCCCGGAGACTATGTGATTGATTTGGGTTCGGGAGACGGGCGCATTGTTATTGCTGCCGCAAAAAGAGGCGCATTCGGACATGGTGTGGATATTGACCCTGTTCGGATAAAGGAGGCAAGTGAAAATGCAAAAAAAGCTGAAGTTGAAAATAAAGTACTTTTTGTACAGGATAATATCTTCAGCACCGATTTCAGCAGAGCAAGTGTAGTTACAATGTATCTGCTTAACTCGGTAAACCTGCAACTGCGTTCCCACCTGCTGGGTCGGTTAAAACCGGGAACACGTATTGTTTCTCACAATTTTGACATGGGCGACTGGAAACCGGACAATAATGTCAGGGAAGAAACCAGTAATATCTATTTTTGGCTGATTCCTGCAAATGTTAAAGGTGAATGGAACTGGCAGACCGGTGAAAAATCGTTTACGATGACTGCCCAGCAGGAATACCAGAAAATCCGCCTGCAAATAAAATCGGGCAGAATATCATTGCCCGTAGAAGAAGCCATACTAAATGGCGACAGGATCAGTTTCACAGTCGCTGTACCCAAAAGTGATGAAAAGTATCTTTATAGCGGCAGGGTAGAGGGAAACAGAATCACCGGCGTGGCTCAAATCAGATTGGGAGAAAACTCCAGTGTCGTAGAGTGGAATGCGGTAATGCGCTGAAGCAATAATATAAAAAGGCTGCTTTTTAGGGCAGCCTCTGTTTTGGGTGGCGGATGGGACTTGAACCCACGACCCCTGGAACCACAATCCAGTGCTCTAACCAACTGAGCTACAGCCACCGTTTAATTTGAGTTTGCAAATATAATATTTATTTGTTCATCCTGCCTGAAAACTGAAGATTTGTAAACTGAATTTTTCCTGCAAATGTTGTGCTCATTTCTCGATAAATGATTTTTGCCACCAAAACCTGGCTGGGCAGGCAGCCGTGAATGTGCACCTGTTTTCTAAAACTCAAGCACATTTCTCAGGTTTTTATAACCTGATTTACTCACTTTCAATTTGGTCTTATCTTTCAGAATAACTATGTAGGATTCCTTCTCGTATTGCTGAATTTCATTAATTTCTTCAACTTTAACAATGTGTGAACGGTGGATGCGTACAAAGTTTTTCGGATCAAGTGCTTTCTCATAATACTTCATGGTGTTTTGCTTGATATATCTGTTTTCACGGGTAAAAATCAGTACATAATCATCCATTGATTCGATATATCTCACCTGGTCAACCGGGATGATATGTATTTTGTTCCTGTTTTTCACCACAATCCGTTCAAGAGCTTCTTCATGGGGAAAACTAACCAGTTTATCAGCAACATCTGAGGCGGGTCCTTCTGCCAAAATTCGATCGGCTACTTTCTGAACCGCTTCCTGCAGCCGCTCTTTGGAGTAGGGTTTCAGCAGATAATCCGCCGCATTGTATTCAAATGCTCTCAGTGCATACTGGTCATAAGCCGTTGCAAAAATAATGTGAGGCTTGTGGTCCAGCAGTTCCAAAAGCTCAAAACCGGTAATTTTTGGCATTTGAATGTCGAGAAAAACAAGATCAGGCTTCATCTCATTGATTGCCTTAACTCCCTCAAATCCGTTTTCGCATTCAGCAATAATTTCAATATTTTCAAAATCACTTAAAAATGATTTCAGAAGCTTTCGGGCAAGCTTTTCATCCTCAACAATAATGGTTCGTATTTTATCTGCCATGGTAAATTATTTTTGTGGAATTACCAAAGATACTTTAAATTCTTTTTTGTTGTCCTCTACTTTCATCAACATTGAGTTTCCATAAATAATCTGCAGCCGGTCGCGAACATTTCGCAACCCAATTCCCTCACCCCTTTTGGGCAAAGCATTTGGGTCATAATTGTTGGTGATGGTTATTTCCAGCACATCGTTATTGCATCTCCCTCTGGTGATAACATCAACGGTTTCCGTTGCTTCATAAACGCCATATTTAATTGCATTTTCATAAAGCGGCTGCAAAATCATATTCGGAATCCGAGCCTGCATGCAATTTTTATCAATTTCGAAAACCGGATTTAGCTTTTCTCCAAATCTCACCTTTTCAATCTGAAGATAGAGCATATTGTTTTTCAACTCCTCACTCAGCGGCACTTTGTCAACCTGATCGTGTCTGAGAGAATATCGCATAAGTGCTGAAAGATTAATCACCATCTCCTGTGCTTTTGCCGGATCGATCATCGTCAGTGATGAAATGCTGTTCAGGCTATTAAATAAAAAATGGGGATTGATTTGCGATTTCAAAGCATGCAATTCTGCTTCCTTAACCAGCGATTTCAGATTGCCTTCATTGATGAGCTTTTCCTTAAACTCCTGGTAGTAGTTCACCGCATAAAAGAAAATCACAAAAGTGATGTATGACATATATCCGCCAAAAATTGTCATGGTTACCTTATTGCCAACCCAATGCTGATGAAAATGTACCGGATAGAGCAATTTGATGATAACCATTCCGGTATAGAGCCAGATAAAAACAATTACGGTGGCAGAAATGGCATGTGTCACAATTATTTTTCCTGTGGGATTGTCTTCAATCGTGCTAAACTTTATCACATACCAGATGGACGAACCAATGACGGCATAGGTTAGATTGAAAGCAACTGCTTCAGTTGCAGCAAGTCCCGGATCAACGCCAAGCGAGAGCCATTTGATGAGTACACTTGCAGCAATTATTATCATCCAAACTAAAAAATAATAAATGCCAAGCCGTGGATTGGATATGAAAGGATGTTTAAAATCCATATTAATTATATTTTACTTCCACTCCGCCAAAAGCACAAAACCCCTTAATTACCAGCACCTTTGAAGCATCCTGATTGGCATTGAGAACCGATGTTCCGCGTTTATCGGTGAAAGCGCCAAAAATTACGTTAACCTCATTGATAACAGTCCAGTCTGCAGGAACTTTAAATCCGCTCCCTCCAAAAATATTGACACATTCAATGGTTGCTCCGTTTTCGGCGAGAGATGTTTGACGCAAATCAAACTCAGCGCCTCCAAAAATAGAAGTTATTTTTCCACCTAAGAAATTATTTGTTCTGACAAAAACCTCCTTCCCTCCAAAAATTATAAAATCGTCAAAGAAATCGGCTCCCTGCATTGAAGATTCAATCCGGGGTGTTTTAGATTTCATTTTATGTGTAATTATCAGCACAACACCAACCCCGATAATTAAAACAGGCCATCCAAATTGCCTTAAATGATAAGGGATTATCGATAACTCGTCTATCAGAAAAAAACTGCCGATGACAATCAGAATAATCCCTGAAGTGCGATTGCCGGAAATCATAGAGAAAACTCCGATGCCTATGAGCAACATCTGCCAGGATATTAAAATATCTGTCAGCACAATAGGTATAAAGTTCAGCTTGAATAAAATCCAAAGCGCCCCGATAATAATTAAAAATAACCCGAACAACGCCTTCCTGCTTGACCTGTCTTTCTTTTCTTTCATTTCATTTCCCCCTTATTTCAATTTCTAACAACAAATATAGGCATTGAAGTCCGGGGAACGGGTCAATCAATCGGTTAACAATAGCTTAACATCGGTGAACAGAATAAAATCACTGAAAATCAAACGTTACAGCAATCTTTAATTCCTTTAATGTTTCTAAAAAGAGGTAAACGTTTAACTCCCCTTTGAATAGGAGTCGCGCAAAGGCACTGTCCGGTTAAACACCGGTTTTTCGGGAGTTGAATCGTAATCCACATTAAAATAACCCAGGCGTTCAAACTGAAAATGGTCGAGTGGTTTCGCATTCTTCACAAAAGGCTCCAGAAAACATTCCGGAAGAACTTTCAGAGAATCGGTATTTAAAAATTCTTTATAATCCACATCCTTTTGCCCTAATGGATCTTCCACGCTAAAGAGGCGGTCGTACATCCTGACTTCAGATTTCACTGCATGTTTCGCCGAAACCCAGTGCAGGGTTGCTTTCACTTTTCGCCCGTCGGGTGAGTTTCCTCCTCTCGACTGCGGATCATAGGTGCAGTGAAGCGCTGTTATTTCTCCTTTTTCATTTTTAATCACTTCGTTGCAGGTGATAAAATAGGCGTAGCGCAGACGCACTTCGCGTCGGGGCGCCAGGCGGAAAAATTTTCGGGAAGGCTCTTCCATAAAATCATCCTGCTCAATATACAGCTCCCTAGCAAATGGCACTTTTCGTGTTCCCATGCTTTCATCTTCCGGATTATTTATCGCTTCAAGCTCTTCTTCTGCTCCTTCGGGATAGTTGGTTATCACAACTTTTAACGGATTGAGAACGCCCATAACGCGCTGTGCAGTGCGGTTGAGATGTTCACGAACGCTGTATTCAAGCAAAGAAACATCGACCATTCCGTCCACTTTGGTGACACCGATCCGGTCAGCGAAATTCTGGATTGACCCGGGAGTATAGCCACGCCGGCGCAATCCCGAAATGGTCGGCATTCGCGGGTCGTCCCAGCCATTGACATACCCCTCGTTTACCAGCTGAAGCAGCAACCGCTTGCTCATAACGGTATAGGTTAAGTTAAGCCGTGCGAATTCAATTTGGCGGGGTCTGTAGTCAGTTTCCTGAAGCTGGTCAATAAACCAGTCGTAGAGCGGGCGGTGCACTTCAAACTCCAGGGTACAGACCGAATGGGTGATTCCTTCCCAATAGTCGCTCTGTCCGTGAGCAAAATCATACATGGGATAGATGCACCATTTGTCGCCGGTTCGGTGGTGGTGCGCTTTAATGATGCGGTAAATTATCGGGTCGCGCATGTGCATATTGGGCGATGTCATATCAATTTTTGCCCGCAGCACTCTGGAACCTTCTTCAAACTCACCGGCAGTCATGCGCATAAAAAGATCGAGGTTTTCTTCGGTTGTACGATTCCTGTATGGACTTTCCAAGCCCGGGCGGGTGGGGGTTCCCTTTTGGCTGGCTATGGCTTCGGCATCCTGATCGTCAACATATGCCTTGCCCTCCTTTATCAGCTTTATGGCAAAATTGTGAAGATTTTCAAAATAGTCGGAAGCGTAAAAAAGTCTGTCTTCCCAATCAAAACCTAACCACTTCACGTCCTCCATGATGGATTCCACATATTCCATCTCCTCTTTGATAGGATTGGTGTCGTCGAAACGGAGATTGCATTTTCCGCCATAATGTTCGGCAATTCCAAAATTCAGACAAATGGATTTAGCGTGGCCAATATGGAGATATCCGTTTGGCTCGGGTGGAAACCGTGTCAAAACTCGCCCGTCGTTTTTCCCTTCGGCAAGGTCTTTATCAATCTGCTGAAAAATAAAATTCGATTTTTTTACTGCCTCTGAATTTTCTGAATTATTTGTCATTGCTTAACTATTTATCTGCTGATTTTCAACGGTAGCAAAATTAAAAAAAGGTTTATCAGTAGGGTTAACACAAGTTTGTTTTCTTTGCATTCATTACTTATTCTTAATTTCATTGAAATGAATCCTCCGATGGGCGGTGAAATTGAAAAAGCGAGCGTAACCTTGTTTTTGTAAAAATGGTTGGGTGTTTATGTGGAAATCATTACAATTTTTCTACCTTTGCAGTCCGAATTTAAAAAAACGGTACCTTGGCCGAGTGGTTAGGCAACGGTCTGCAAAACCGTGTACGGCGGTTCGAATCCGCCAGGTACCTCAAAAAAATGAAACGGTTAATTTTTGTTTTGATTATCAGTTCCTTGTGTGCAGGTCCAGCTTTCAGTCAGATTCCCCAGTCTTCGCTTTATGAAATGAAACGTGCCATGGATTTAATGAACCTAAATAAGGCGCACCGGGGTGATTTTCAGTCGATGCTCACTGAAGCAGACATACAAGGTTCTCCCTACCTGAATGACGAGTTCATTGAGGGTTCGGTTTTTACCACCTCCAAAACTCAATACGAAGGTGTTCCGCTTCGTTACAATATATACAACGATGACATCGAATTTCGTTCCGACGACGGACAGGTAATGGTTTTGGCGGCTCCGGAAGTTTTGGAAAAAGTTGAATTTGGCGATTATCAGTTTGAATACATATTCTATCATGTTGTGAACAAAACCAGGCGCGGCTTTTTCACCGTTATCGAAAAAGGGAAGGCATCACTCTATTCCCGTCCACAGATTAAGTTTGAAGAAGCCAAACAACCTGCTGCATATCAGGATGCACAACCTGCAAAATTTACCAAAAGACCTGATGTCTATTATATCCGGATTGACATGGAAGCGGCTAAACCGGTAACAAAACAGAAAGATTTGCAGGAGGCATTCTCTGATCATAAAGCTGAGATTGCTTCATTTATCAAAAAAAACAAAATAAAAGCCAACAGCCCGGAATCTTTAAAAGAGTTGGTTCAATATTACAATTCGCTGGAATAAACTCTGAATCTCCCGCATGAAATTTACATTTATATTAGTTGAGCCCGCTGTTCCCGAGAATGTAGGCGCTACGGCACGCGCAATAAAAACCATGGGATTCAGAAATCTCGCGCTTATAAATCCCTGCGAATACCTGAGCGGGCCTGCACGCTGGCTGGCTCATGCTTCTGAAGAGATCCTTGAAAATGCGCTCATTTTCCCCACTTTGCATGAAGCCGTTCAGGAATTTGACTTTATTATCGGCACATCGGCAAAAAGGCGCAGTGTGAAACACGATTACCTCTCCCTGTCCAAACTGCCTGAATTATTAGAATCCAAAGGAAACACCGTAAGAAGAACTGCCATTGTTTTTGGTCGCGAAGAATCGGGGCTTCGGAATGAAGAGCTGAAACTTTGTGATTTGGTAACTGCTGTTCCAATGAAAACCGTTTTCCCTTCGTTAAATCTGGCTCAGGCTGTCATGCTTTATGCCTGGGAGCTTTCTAAAATAGCTGAAAATAATTTTTCACAAAAATCACTCAGAAGTGAAGAGAGCTTTCATTCGCTGGTGCAAAAAGTTCGCTCAATACTGACTGAAACCGGATTTGACGGGCAATCGGCCATATTTTCCCGTTTCCTCGAGCGAATTGCTTTCCTTGATGAAGGCGACATCCGGTTGTTTCACTCTTTCTGCAATAAGTTTCTGGAAAACAAAAACAACCGGTAAACCGGTGTGACATCCGCTTTCCCTTGCCGTTACAGGAATCATTATCTTGTGTCTTATGTCTCGTATCTTGTGTCTCATGTCTAATCGTTTTGTGTCAAAGAAAAATCATCACAGAATTTCACGGTAAATTCCCATACGTAAAAAAATCATGAATTTGCAGCTCCTGTAAACTCTATATTCAGATTGTTTAGCCATTAATATTTTTGATTTACGTACTTTCCTGTCATTTCTAAAATCAGTGGTAGCGTTCTTTTTTCTTTAGTTGTATGGATATTTTATTTTCTTCGATACTGATATCGCCTGAATTCTCCAAAAACTTATCGTAGATAGTCTGGTCTGAATTATGTGCATATCTATCTGTATCGGAAGCAAATAAGCGAAACAGATTGTGGGTAACGATGCTCATTGTTAAATCGAAATCTACTTTTATTACCATAGAGGATGAAACCAAGTTGAGATGAAAAAACGATATCTGTTCTGAAATGGATTTTTCTACAATCCAACGTCTGGCATACTTCCTGACTATTTGTTCTCTTGACACCTGAAAATCGTTGGTAATGATGATTGCCGGTTTTATTTTACCATGCCCGATAATGCATATTTGCCTTATATCTTTATTATATCCTTTTAAGAATATGACTTCATCAATGACTTTTACGGTTGCTTTTTTATTACCGGCTCTCTCTATGTGCATGGTTTTCCACCTGTTTTTAGGTAGTGAGTTTAATCTCTCAACCATGTTACTCCCTCTTCGACGTATTGTTATAAACTTAACATTATCGTCATCAATCTTAGAGAGGTTTTCATAATTGGTGAATTTACTATCGAAAACTAAGTACTTCAAATCTCTTTTTCCTCTGAAATCTTTACCATAAAAATCAATAAATTCCAGAACGACATTACTTTCCGTCTTGTGCATCACATTAGCATGCCCGTAATCAATTATACCACTATCGGGATCTTGTGCCAGTACGGCAAGCATGCTCGCCAATGCTTTTGAGCGTTTACCCGACCAGTTGTTTTCCAAATGATCGTTCTCTCCCCAGTATGGAATGGCTGTAAAATCCAAATTAGATGTATCTCCTAAAAGTCCCAGTTCCTGCCAATTAGCGTGAAGAGCTTTCAAAAACGCAAAGTTCATATCTGTTGTAACCCGGTGTGAATAAGACAAAAACCATGCAGCTTTGGGCAACACATTAAGCCCTGCAAAAAGACCGAGTCCTCTGTCCATACACCACAAATCGTCAGCAGTGTAACGCCGAACATTCGAAGCTTTTAGCGCTATAAAGGCGAGAATGGAAGAGACTTTACTTATTTGAGAAGTTCCCGGGAAATCTGATGCTTCGATAATTTCACTAATTCCATATTTTTTGATGTATGGTAGCAAACAAAGGATTCCGGCAGATGCACTTTTAAAACTTTCTGGAGCAAAGGTTAGAGTAACTGTTTTTTCAGCTTTAAGCCCTGTTGCCACTAAACTTTGCTTTATTAGTTTCTGGCGCCTGGGCAAACGTGCAAACCCTTGTTCACGTATAATGTTGTAGATGGATTTTTCGGAGATTTTGAATCCTTTGCTATCAAGAGCCACTTTAATGTCTTCAACCGAATAATACTTTTTGCGCAAGTTGACAATAATCTCTATGCTCTCTTGTTCTATCTCCCTCCTTCCAGGCTTTAACTCATTAAAATACAATTCTTTGACGTCTCCACTTTTAAGCTCCTTCCTAAAGTTGGAAACAATGGTTGTAAAACCTCTGTAAGTATATCCAAACTTGTGCGCTACCTCAGAAGCACTCCTTTTCTACAAAAAACATTCTTAACGCCTCATATTGTTTTTGGGCGATTGTTTGTGGGTTTTGAAAAAATCAATAGGTTTCATATTTGTTATATTACGTATTATTATTACCGTGATAAAGGTAATATAAATTCGGTAAACCCAAACACATTTTATGTTAAAAATTCAAGACGCCCTGTTTAAGGGCTCTACAGAGGTATATAGAAATTGTCTGATTGATTTTAGGTAGAGAAAAAGCAAAGCATAGTGCAATAATAATACGTAGTTATTACGTAAACAAAAAACATCGGAAATAAGATAACTATCTGATTATCTATTTATAAAGGTGTTATAATGAGAAATTAACAGGACTTATTTACGCATGGTTAGTTCCGTGAAATTCTGTGATCATTGCAATTTCAGCACCATGCCCACGCGCAAAACCGAATTTTCATTCAGGTTATTCAGCATACAAATCGTGTTTATCGATGTTCTGAAATATCTCGAAATTTTCCACAATGAGTCGCCGTTTTTGACGATGTATGAGTTTGGAGCAGTCTGAGCGGAAAAATGATCTGCAAGATGAACCGGCGCTGATTCCGGCAGGAGTTGCGCCAGATGGGTAATGTTTCTGAGTTCCCCGCGTATTTTGCCGTTTGCAAAATCATAAACCAGCTCCGGATCATAGGGCTTGTTATCTTCCCGAATCTCAAAGTGCAGGTGATTTGTTGTGGCACGACCCGTACTGCCCGCCAGACCAACGGGTTGCCCTTTTGTTACGTTCTGTCCGGCTTCGACCAAAAAAGCAGAAAGATGAGAATAGCTGGTTTCAAGATTATTTCCATGATCAACAACTACCATATTTCCGTATCCGTAATGATATTTTGCACGGGTCACTGTTCCGTAAAAAGCAGCAAAAATCGTATCTCCCTTGTTCATTTTGATGTCGGTTCCGGTGTGCATTCTGCGTGAACGAATTCCGAAGGAACTGATTACCTCTCCATCCGAAGGAATTGCAAACTGACTGAGCATCAGTCCCAGAGAGCTAATTATCTCATTTATCCAAAAATTTTCTTCTGAAAGCTTCGTTTCCAATTCGGCTTCCACTTTAGCGTTGTAATCATGCAAAATGACAGGTTCATGGTATCCGGGAATCACAATCAGCGAATCGGTGTTTACATATTGAGCTGAAAGGCTGGTTACAGTTAGAAAAAAAATGATTGCTCCAGTTATCAATCTGTTCATAAATGAAACAAAATTGGTGTTCTACTTAAAATTAACAATGCAATTCTATGCAATTTTTTTTGTTTTTCATTCACAACATATTACAAATTCCATAATCGTGTTATGCATGAACAGTTTTTTGTTAAAAGTATTTTATCATCTCTTCCCATTAGCCGGTATCAGCCGGTGAACTCCACAATCAGACCATTTTCAGTTTTTCCCACTTTCACCAGACTGTTTTTGACAAGGTTTTTTATCGCTTTATCCCATTTTTTATTACTGAAACCGGTCTGATCCTTCAGTTGATTCAAGTCTGCCGGTGAGCCGGTCTTTAGCAACTCTATCACCATTTTCTCATCTTCAGTCAGTTCCGGTTTTGTCTTTTCGGGCTTCATCTGCGGGAAAAAGAGAACATCCTGAATAGAAGGGCTGTTGGTCATTAGCATTGCCAGGCGGTCAATTCCCATTCCCATTCCCGATGTGGGTGGCATGCCATATTCCAGCGCCCGCAGAAAGTCGTGATCGATAAGCATGGCTTCGTCGTCACCTTTTTCCAGTAACTTTAGCTGCTCTTCAAATCGTTCGCGTTGGTCGATGGGGTCATTCAGTTCAGAATATGCATTAACAATTTCTTTCCCGTTCACCATCAGTTCAAAGCGCTCGGTCAGTTCGGGGTTATCGCGATGTTTTTTGGTCAGTGGCGACATTTCCACCGGATAATCGGTAATAAACGTTGGCTGTATGTAATGTGCTTCGCATTTCTCGCCAAAAATCTCATCAATGAGCTTACCTTTTCCCATTCCGGGATCTGTTTCAATGCCTAACTTTTTGCAAATTTCCCGAAGCTCTTCTTCGGTTTTTCCCAAAATATTGTATCCGGTATGTTCCATAATGGCGTCGGCCATGGTTATCCGCTCATAAGGCGTTTTGAAATCAAGGATTTTGTCACCTGCCTGAACTTTTGTTGTTCCGTGAAGCGCCAGAGCTACGCGTTCCAGTATTTGCTCGGTGAACTCCATCATCCAGATGTAGTCTTTGTAAGCCACATAAATTTCCATTCCGGTGAATTCAGGATTGTGCGTCCGGTCCATTCCCTCGTTGCGGAAATTTTTTGCAAACTCATAAACTCCGTCGAAACCGCCAACAATCAGACGTTTCAGGTAAAGCTCGTTGGCAATGCGCAAATAGAGCGGAATGTTCAGCGAGTTGTGGTATGTTTCAAAGGGACGGGCTGCGGCACCGCCGGGAATAGGCTGTAAAATGGGTGTTTCCACTTCGAGATATCCGTATTCATTAAACATCTGCCGGATGGAATCCACAATTTTAGTGCGTTTTAAAAAGACATCCTTCACCTGCGGATTTACGATTAAATCTACATAACGCTGCCGGTAGCGCTGCTCCGGGTCGGTGAAGGCATCGTAGGTTTTGCCGTCTTTCTCTTTAACTGACGGAAGCGGGCGCAATGATTTGCTCAACACCGTAAATTTTTTCACATGAACCGTGATTTCACCCATTTTGGTTTTAAACACAAAACCTTCAACACCAATAATATCGCCGCGATCGAGGAGTTTTTTGAAAACATCGTTGTACAGGGTTTTATCTTCTCCCGGACAAATTTCGTCACGGCTCAGATAAAGCTGAATTCGCCCTTCACTGTCTTGTAATTCAACAAAAGAAGCATTCCCCATGATTCTTCTTCCCATAATCCGCCCGGCAATACTCACATTCCGGTGTTCGGTTTCAGAATCATCAAATTTATCCTTGATATCGCGTGAAGTTGCATTTACTTTATATTCTGCTGCCGGATATGGATCTATCCCCGCATCGCGCAGTTTTTTTAAAGATTCCCGGCGTATGATTTCCTGCTCTTTTAATTCCAGATGACTCATTTTTCTTACTTCAAACTAAATTTTTTCAAAAATAGAAAAAAAGTGTATGGATTTGGTTCTTTACACTCATCCCCGGCAAAACGTTAACCATGTGGCAAGTTATATGTTGGGATTTTTGGTAGCTAATGATTTTCACTACTGCTGAACTGGGTGTGCGGTCTGAATTCACCGCTCAGTGAAAACTGACCATACACATCCGGCAGAAAAAAGTATCCCTGCCTGCAGGGATAAAAAAGCTTTTTGTTTACTATTTCAGTTTTGAAATCAATTAATTTGTCAGTGAAACACTCCATGCAGCCTCTCTTTTTTCAGCCTCTTCCGCCCATTTTGGGAGAACGGTTTTTTTGAATTCCTGCTTCTCCTCTCTCAGTGATTTCATGTTGAGCCCGATAAATTCCTGAGCTTTTGCCTTTGTGGAGATGTCGGGGTAGGGAACCGGTTCATTGTGTCCTAAATGTGCCAGCAGCCTTGCCAGCAGAATGCGTGTATCCTGAATGATGCTGATGCCGTTTGCAACGGTTCTTGCCGACTCCACCGGCGAGTGAAATGACCCTCCGTGGCTTGCGGCAACATAGTCCCAGCGCCACTGTGCATGCCGGATTCCCATGAGAATGCTTTTCATCTGCTCTTCGGTAGCTCCCAGTTCCCATGCTTTTTTAGCCTCAACATGCGCTCTGACCAATTGCTTCTCCAAATCGTGGCGGCTTTCAATCACTTTGTCCTGGCGCTCATACACATCCTGAACAAGTCGTGTGGCTTCCTCGCGATGACAAACCTGACATGAATTGGCAATGTTGTTAAGCGGCGACTGCATTTTGTGGTCGGTGAATTTCTGCCCGCCCTCGCTAATGTAGGGCATGTGGCAGTCGGCACAGGCAACGCCCCGTCTGGCATGAATTCCGGTCATATAGACCTCATAGTCGGGGTGTTGTGCTTTTAGCATTGGCGCTTTGCTCACTGCATGTGTCCAGTCGCTGAACTCAATATCATCGTAATACTCTTCCATGGCTTCGGCGGTAAATCCGTTATCCCACGGGAAGGTGAGATAGTTGGCACCTTCAACAACCTTTTTGTTAAAGTAGTATTCCACATGGCACTGCGCACAAACCAGGCTCCGCATTTCCTGATAGCTTGCCTTTGTGATGTCTCTTCCCCGCCGTTCAAAAGCTTCAACCAGCGCCGGACGCGATATGCGCAGATTCATAGTGGTTTCGTCGTGGCAGTCGGCACAGCCAATGGGATTTACTATTTCGGAACCGAGTCTTGCCCACGCTCCCGTGTAGAAAGCAGCAACACCCTCTTGTTTCATCATGCGAGGCACATCGGGGCTTTTGCAAGTCCAGCAGGTAGAAGGCTGCAAGCCTTCATCGGGTTTTAGTGGACCACCGGTGCGCAATGAGTTGTTCACATCCGTAATTGCATAGTAATGTCCACGCCCTTGCTTGTAGTCACGCGAAAAGGCATAGCCCGCCCACAAAACCACCATTTCAGGAATTTCTTCCAGCATATCAACTGTGGCGCTGCCACCATATTTGCTGCGGAATGTGGTATCGGCAGTGCCGTAGTAGGATTGAAACTGGCGGGGATAGTTCTGCCCCCAGACCTCATTTCGCGGTTCAAACTCCTCTATTTTTGCCTTTGGAACATTTACAAATGTTGCCTCCATGCGGCGTTCAACAATGGAAGAGGCGAGGAGCCCCAAAAGAAAAACCACAACAATGGTGGCAAAGAACAGAACCCAGGCTAACCAGGGACGCTTTTCGGTTATCTTCAAATTACTACTCATTTTCTTTTATGTTTTAGTTTTTCAAATAATTTCTTAACCATTCGGGAACTGGATTTGACGGATGCGGAACCCGCGCATCGGGAACACTGGAAAGGCTGTTTACCCTGCCGTGCGGCACTTCGCGGTGGCATTCCCAGCACTTACGGCCGGTGCGGTGCCCGTCATGATCTTCTGTCCAGGAGCTTAATTTCGGATCGATTAAAAGAGCGGAATGACAACGGATACAGTTCTGATGCACTGCCTTCGACCCCTGCTTTTTAATGAAAATAACCTGCGGTTCTTTTCTGAGGGTGAAAACGGTGGCGTGGCGTAATCCGTCCATCGCTTTGAAATAATAGGTGTTGAAAATATTGTTGTGTGGCACATGACAGTCGTTGCAGTTTGTCCATTCGCGGTGCGAACTGTGTCCCCATGTTGCATATTGAGGCGCCATAATGTGACAGTTGATGCAGGTTTCCGGTTTGTCAGAAAGATACGAGTGGGCTTTTGACATGTAGATCGTCAGCAGGGTAAGCCCTATTAAAATCGCTGTAACAAACATTACCGGAATTTTCCATTTTTGCGGTGGAAGAAATTTTCTTATCATAATGTTAGCTGCAAAATTGATTTTATCAAAAATATGTAAAATTTAGCTGCAAAATGTAACAGACGTTACAAATTTTATAAATAACCAAAATAAATTGCGGTTCAATAAAAGTTTTTGATATTTCCTTTTACTTTTGCTTGCAATTAAAAAAAACCAGACTGTTTTTATACAGGCACTTATTTTAGGTTGAATGATTTGGAATGAAAAAATTGAGTGTGCGTCCCGCGATGAGATGACTGCCATCCAAAGTGAACGACTAACACAGACTGTCCGCCGTATCTATCACAATATTCCCAGCTACAGGGCAAAAATGCAGGAAAAAGGACTTGTTCCCGGTGATATCCGCTCGGTTGAAGACCTGAGCAAGCTTCCGTTTACCAATAAGGTTGATTTGCGGGATAACTATCCATTTGATATGTTCACGGTTCCCATGAGCGAGATTGTACGGGTTCACGCCAGCTCCGGAACAACCGGAAAATCCACCGTGGTGGGCTACACGCGAAATGACCTGCAAATGTGGTCGGAGGTGGTTACCCGTGCCCTCTGCATGGCAGGTGTTCATAAAAACGACATTGTGCAGGTGGCATACGGCTACGGACTTTTTACCGGAGGCCTCGGTTTGCATTATGGAACTGAAAATCTTGGAGCAACGGTTATTCCCATTTCGGGCGGGAACACGAAAAAGCAGATCCAACTTATGCTGGATTTTGGTACATCGGTAATTGCGTGCACACCTTCCTATGCCTTATATCTTTCAGAAATAATGAAAGAAATGGGGGTTGACCCGGAGTCACTTAAACTACGTGTGGGTATTTTTGGGGCTGAGCCCTGGAGTGAAAATATGCGTAGGGAAATTGAAACGAAGTTGAAACTGCAAGCGCATGACATCTATGGGCTGAGCGAAATAGTTGGTCCGGGTGTTTCGTGTGAATGCAGCCATCAGAAAGGACTCCATATCAACGAAGACCATTTTGTTCCTGAAATTATTGACCCTGACACTTTAGAGCCTCTGCCGGTAGGTGAGCTGGGGGAACTGGTGTTTTCCACAATAACCAAGGAAGGCATTCCCGTAATTCGCTACCGCACTCACGACCTTACCCGCCTGAATTATGAAAAGTGCACCTGCGGACGCACGCTGGTGAGAATGGATAAATGCACCGGACGAACCGATGATATGCTGATTATCCGCGGGGTGAATGTGTTCCCGTCTCAAATTGAGAATGTACTTTTGGAAATGAGTGAAACCGAGCCGCACTATCTCCTTATTGTAGAGCGCGATGGCTCACTGGATGTGCTGAAGCTGCTTGTGGAAGTTCAGGAGCAGTTTTTATCTGATGAAATCCGTGAACTGGAGAAACTTCGTAAAAAAATTACGGCAAACATCCACAGCTCATTGGGCGTTTCAGTTGATGTGAAGCTGGTTGAACCAAGAACTATTGAGCGGACGGCAGGAAAAGCCAAACGCGTAATTGACAATCGAAAATTTTAGAAAATGATAGTAAAACAAGTTTCCGTATTTTTAGAAAATAAATCGGGCAGACTGAATGAAGTAACTCAGATTTTAGGAGATGCCGGAATCAATATCTCTGCTTTTACGGTTGCTGATACTTCTGATTTTGGCGTGTTGCGGCTCATTGCATCCGACCCCGACAAAGCTTGTGAAACGCTCAGGGAGAAACAGTTTTCGGTGCGCACAACCGATGTGATTTTGGTTAAAACAGCCAACCGCCCGGGTGCTTTGTCACAACTGCTCAAGGTACTTCATGCAGAAGGTGCTTTTATTGAATACCTTTACGCCTTTTCAATGAACGATGACACTGCCGTGATTGTTATTAGACCAACAAACTTGGAAAAATGTTCCCAAATACTGGAACGGCACAAGGGTGAATTCCGGGGGAACAGTTCTAAATAGAGAACAATTAAAATTTTAAAACAGAAAAATGAAACGTATCGCTTTACAGGGAATTGCAGGTTCCTTTCACGAAGAAGCCGCTCTGAAATATTTCGACCAGGAGATAGAAGTTGTTGAGTGTAAATCGTTCACAAGGGTTTGCGAACTCATTGACAACGACAAGGTGGAGTATGCGGTGATGGCTATTGAGAATTCCATTGCCGGAAGTTTATTGAAGAATTACCAGTTGATTCGCGATTACCATTTGCGTATTATCGGTGAAATTTATCTGCACATTCAGATGAATCTCATGGCAGTGGAAGGTGTGAAAATGAGTGACATAACCGATATTTATTCCCATCCCATTGCTTTGCAGCAGTGCGTGGAATATCTCGAAAAATATTTCCCTGATGTTCAGTTGCACGAGGGAATTGACACCGCCGGAGCAGCCAAGTTCATTTCAGAGACTAAACTCAAAAATGCGGCAGCAATCGGAAATCTGCGCTCGGCTGAGTTGTATGGGCTCAATGTGCTGGAGACCGGACTTGAAACCAACAAAAAGAATTACACCCGTTTTTTGATTCTTGCCAAGCAGGGAATTCCCACAGATAAAGCCAACAAAGCTTCCCTGTGTTTTGAAGTCGGGCACTTCTACGGTTCGCTGGCAAAGGTTCTTGATGTTTTTGCAGTGCACCAGATTAATCTCTCCAAGATTCAGTCTGTTCCCGTAATTGGCAAGCCCAATGAATATACCTTCCATGTGGATGTGGAATGGGAAAAACTCGAAAATTATGAAAAGGCAATTCATCAGGTGCTGAAGAGCGTTTCCAGTTTGGCTATTTTGGGTGAATATGAGCGCGGAGAAATTTATATGCACAATCTGTAAAAAGTTCTAAAATCGATGAATATGGATAGAATCGCAATTTTTTTTGGACCCCTGGGGGGTTCAGTACATCATGTTGCCAAAAAGATTAAAAACATCATTGGCGAAAGCAATGTAGTAATGGTTCCCGTGAAAGATGCTTCGGCAGCGGATTTGGAGAAATACGACAAGATTATTTTTGGCATTTCAACCGTCGGGAAAGAGACCTGGCACTCCACCTACAGCAATGTGGACTGGGGAAAATTTTTACCGGAAATCGGCAAAGCGAGATATGAAGGAAAAACCGTTGCGATTTTTGGTTTGGGAGATCACGTAACTTACGCTTCAACGTTTGTGAATCATATCGGTTTGCTTGCCCGGGAGCTCATGAAAAACGGAGCCGTTTTAACCGGACAGGTTCCGGCTGAGAATTATGAGTTTGGCAGTTCCGAAGCGGTGATTGATGGAAAATTTCTCGGATTGCCGTTAGATGAGGATTTTGAGCCGGAGCTGACCGACCAGCGGCTGTCAGAGTGGCTGGAACAGATTCGCCCCCAATTTGCTTTTTAAATACTTTTGTGAAAAATTGAAAAAATGACCAACTCTCCTTTCAGCAAAGAAATTATTGACCGGAAAATCAGGGAGCTGCGTATTTCCGACCCCGGCAAAGCCTCTATTCGCGAAATTGTGGCTCTGGCAAATCTGGTGGAAGAAGAGACCGGCGAAAAGTTTGTGCGGATGGAGATGGGCGTTCCCGGTTTGCCGCCTGCACAGATTGGCGTGGAAGCCGAAATTGAAGCACTGCAACGGGGTGTGGCTGCCATTTATCCATTAATTGACGGTATTCAACCACTCAAGGCAGAAGCTTCAAAATTTGTGAAAAATTTCATAAATATTGATGTTTCCCCGCGGGGCTGCATTCCTACGGTAGGTTCCATGCAGGGGACTTACGCTGCTTTTTTGGCAGCGGCAAATGCAGTGGAGGGAAAAGACACTACGCTGTTTGTTGATCCGGGTTTTCCGGTGCAAAAGCAGCAGATGATGGTACTTGGGCAGAAGTATGAAACGTTTGATGTGTTCCATTTCAGAGGGGAGAAGCTGCAAAAAAAGCTGGAAGAATATCTCTCCAAGGGAAATATCTGTTCAATTATTTATTCAAATCCCAACAATCCCGCATGGATTTGTTTCACGGAAAAAGAGCTGAAAATCATTGGTGAATGTGCAAATAAATATGACGTAATTGTGATGGAAGACCTGGCTTATTTCGGGATGGATTTCCGGCAGGATTTGTCTGTGCCGGGGCATCCACCCTTTCAGCCAACCGTTGCAAGATATACCGGCAACTATATTCTGTTCATTTCCAGTTCAAAAATCTTTTCCTATGCCGGGCAACGCTGCGGGCTGATGGTAATTTCCGATTCCCTTTTCCGGCGCGATTATCCGAAGCTCCAAAGGCGCTTTGGAGGAACCGATTTTGGAAGCACAATCTCATTGCGGCTGCTCTATGCACTTTCATCGGGAACAAGCCATTCGGCGCAATGGGCGCTGGCAGCCATGCTAAAAGCCGCCAACGAAGGGCACTTCAATTTTGTGCAAGAGGTAAAGGAGTATGGCGAAAAAGCTAAGGTGATGAAACGTCTGTTTTTAGAAAACGGTTTCAAAATTGTCTATGAAACGGATTTGGGGCAGCCCATTGCAGACGGATTTTATTTCACCCTTTCCTATCCCGGAATGACGGGTAATCAGTTAGTTGCAAACTTGCTCTATTACGGAATCAGCTCCATTGCATTGGACAATACGGGTAGTGCGGAGGAGGGCATCAGAGCATGTGTTTCGTTTGTGCAGCGCGAGCAGTTTCCCGCTCTGGAAGAGCGCCTGAAGCTGTTCAATGAACGCTTTTCTGTAAACCACTGAGAAAAACCGATGGATCAAAAAAAAGTAATATCCGGGTATCATCTTACGCTTGAGCGCATCCACTCTTTTCAGTCGCTTAATGCAGAACAGCGCATTCGTAAATTTTTTGACCAATATCCTGAGCTTTGTAAAAAATTGCAACGGCAACATATTGCTTCCTATCCGGGCATTCACCTGAATATTCTCACGCGTTTTTAAGAGATAAAATTTATATGAACAAAAGGTTATTAGTTTTAGCATAAAATTAGAAGATATATGGCAAAGTTGAGAGGCGCTGTTGTTGTTGACAAGGAAGGATGCAAAGGTTGTGGCCTGTGTGTGGAGGCTTGCACCGATGCAGTGCTGGCATTAAATAAAGATTTGAACAGCCGGGGATACCATTATTCTTACATGGAAAATCCCGATGCCTGCATCGGGTGCGCCAACTGTGGCGTGGTTTGTCCGGATACCTGCATAACAATTTACAGAGTCAGGATTTGATGATTTTTTGCCACTGATATTTTCGTAATTACAACAATGAGAAAAATTGAATAATTGAAAACAATGGGAGAACTCAGGTTAATGAAAGGGAATGAAGTTTTGGCAGAAGCTGCTATTCGCTGCGGATGCGACGGATATTTCGGCTATCCCATAACACCTCAGTCGGAGGTGATGGAAACCCTCATGGAGCGCCAGCCCTGGAATGAAACCGGCATGGTTGTTTTACAGGTGGAAAGCGAAGTGGCAGCCATCAACATGGTTTACGGCGCTGCCGGCACAGGCAAGAAAGTGATGACTTCATCATCAAGCCCCGGGATAAGCCTGATGACAGAAGGCATTTCATATTTAGCCGGGGCCGGGCTGCCCTGTCTGATTGTGAATGTGCAGCGCGCGGGCCCCGGACTGGGGACAATCCAGCCATCGCAGGCTGACTATTTTCAAGCAGTGAAAGGGGGAGGACATGGCGACTACAAGCTGATAACACTGGCTCCTTCTTCCGTTCAGGAGATGTACGATTTTGTGGATTTAGGTTTTGAACTGGCTTTTAAATACCGAAATCCGGCTATGATTCTCACCGATGGCGCTGTCGGGCAGATGATGGAAAAAGTGATATTGTCGGATTATAAAAAGCGCTGGACTGATGAGGAGATTGCAGAACTCCACGGCAGTTGGGCAACCATCGGCAAATCGCCGGCACGTGAGCGCAATGTGGTAACTTCGCTGGAACTGGAACCGGCAAAAATGGAGCAGAACAACCTCATATTTCAGAAAAAATACCGAGAAATTGAAGCCGAAGAACAACGGGTTGAAGCTATTCTGTGCGATGATGCTCAATATGTTTTTGTAGCTTTTGGATCTTCAGCCCGTGTTTGTCAGAAAGCGGTGGAAATTGTGCGCAAAAAAGGTATAAAAGCTGGTTTATTGCGTCCCATCACGCTTTTCCCGTTTCCTAAAACGAAAATTCAGGAACTTGCTCCAAAGGTGAAAGGGTTTTTGTCGGTTGAAATGAATGCAGGTCAGATGATTGAAGATATTAAACTAGCAATATACGAAGCCGGAATTTTCCGTCCTGTAAAATATTTTGGAAGAATGGGCGGTATGATCCCATCGCCGGGAGAGGTTGCGGAATCACTTATACAACAATTTTTGCAGGAAGATTAATCATGGATATCAAAGATATTATTAAACCGGAAAATCTGGTTTACGACAAGTCAAAAATTCAGATTGACACCATCATGCACTACTGCCCCGGATGCACCCACGGGGTGGTGCATAAACTCATTTCGGAGCTGATTGACGAGATGGGATTACAGGAAAAAACAATCGGTATTGCACCGGTTGGCTGCTCTGTTTTTGCATACAATTATATTGATATTGACTGGCAGGAGGCAGCTCATGGGCGTGCGCCGGCAGTTGCCACAGGCATTATCCGGCTGAATCCCGAAAAATTTGTCTTTGCCTATCAGGGCGATGGCGACCTTGCATCCATTGGCGCGGGTGAAATCATTCATGCATGCAACCGTGGCGAAAACTTTCTGGTGGTTTTTATCAATAACGGCATTTACGGAATGACCGGCGGGCAGATGGCTCCCACAACAATCGAAAATATGGTTACCTCAACAACGCCATTCGGGCGCAACAGCGAGCTGAACGGTTATCCGCTGAAGATCACCGAACTGATTGCTCAGCTTCCCGGCACTTCGTATGTAACGCGCCAATCGGCACACACCGCCGCAACGGTGAGAAGATGCAAGCGGGCGCTGAAAAAAGGAATCCGGAATGTATTGGATAAAAAAGGGACTTCATTTGTGGAAGTGGTCTCCACGTGCAGCTCCGGCTGGAAAATGACTCCGGTGCAGGCAAACAAATGGATGGAAGAAAATATGTTCCCCTATTTTCCGCTTGGTGATTTGAAAGATAGCGTAAAAGGTGAGCCCCGATAAATGAATTCAAAAGCTATGAAAGAAGAGATGATTATTGCCGGTTTTGGCGGACAAGGTGTGCTTTCCATGGGAAAAATCTTTGCCTATTCCGGCATTATGGAAAATAAAGAAGTTACCTGGTTCCCATCCTACGGCCCCGAAATGCGCGGAGGCACCGCAAACGTTACGGTAATTCTGAGCGACGACCGCATCAGCTCGCCGATTTTGCATGAATATGATTCTGCCATAATACTCAATCAGCAAAGCATGGATAAGTTTGAGAAAACCGTAAAACCGGGCGGCATATTGCTGTATGACCCCAATGGTGTGAGAAAACCTCCCACACGTAGGGATATTAACATTTACAAAGTGGAGGGAACAAAAACTGCTGTGGAAATGGGCAATCCCGTGATTTTTAATATGATTGTTGTGGGTAGTTTTCTAAAAGTAAAACCCATCCTGAAGATTGAAAATGTGGAGAAAGGGTTGAGAGAATCGTTGCCCGAAAGATATCATAAACTTATTCCGCTCAATCTGGAAGCACTGAAAGCAGGAAGCGAAATTGTTGAAACAGTACATGAAGTGTAATTTTTCAGTATGTTTTCTGAGGTTTATCCTTATTGTTGCTTAGAACCTGACTGTTACCGGCTTCTTTTTGAGCCACTCACGGGACTCGAACCCGCGACCTGCTCATTACGAATGAGCTGCTCTACCAACTGAGCTAAAGTGGCAAATCACTAATTTTAGCGCAAAATTAGGATTCTCTTTCATACATTCTGCAGTTTATACCGAAAATATAATGGTATTTCTTACTTTTGCGCTAATTTTTAAAAAACAGTAATAATGACACAAGTTACAAAAGGGATTATTTACACGGAAAAAGGATTAATGAAAATTGATTTTTATGATGCTGACGCTCCGGGTACAGTTGCAAACTTTGCAAAGCTTGCTCAGGATGGCTTTTATGATGGACTGACATTTCACCGTGTAATTCCCAACTTTGTTATTCAGGGCGGCTGTCCCGACGGCACCGGTGCCGGTGGTCCCGGTTATTCAATTCCCTGCGAAACCAACGGCGGAAACCAGCACCATGACCGTGGTGTTCTTTCCATGGCACATGCCGGAAAAGACACGGGAGGTTCTCAGTTTTTTATCTGTCACAACCGCGAAAATACCAAACACCTGGACGGACATCACACCTGCTTCGGTAAAGTAACCGAAGGGCTTGAAGTGATTGATGCCATTCGTGCCGGAGACATCATTGAAAAAGTTGAAATTCTGAAGGGATAAACCTGACACTGTTTAAAATAACTAAGAAACATCTTCTGCTGATAACTGGGACAGGAATAGTATAAACCCGGTTGCAGTTTATAGGAAATGTTCGTTGTTAAAACAATTGGTTTTAATCTTAAATTTTCGTCAGCAAATAGTCTTAATGCAATGTTGCTGACAGTTAGCAGGTTACCTGAATTGTAAAAGGTTTTCCTTGTCATTTTATTGCATAAAAATTCAGCAGGAATAAAAAACCAAAAAAAGTCCCTGAACTGTTGCATATATCAAACGGAAACTATTTATTTGCCAATGGTTTTTTTATTCAAAACAAAAAGGGATTAAATTAATATTGAATTTGAAATAGGTTTGATTGAGCAAAAAATAATCAAAATTATTAAGTTATGACACCGGATAAACCACGAATTATCAAGGATTACAATAAATTGGATAAGAATTTACAGGAACAAATCAAGCTGGTTTATTCCGACGGATTTGCCGATAACCTGATTCACTTTTTCGACAAGAACGGCATTAAGGTTACTGCGCTGCCTTTTGAAACCGAAGATAAATATTATATGCTTCGGATGACTGAAACGGAAGCCATCCAGATTGTTGATGAAGATGAAGATTATGATGAGGAAGGCTTCCTGAAAGATGAAGTAAAGCAGGATTACGAAGACAAATACGCCGATTTAGACCACATCGCCGACCAGATTTCCGATATTGAGGATGAAGTTGACGAAGACTACGACGATTAAAAAGCCTGTTGCATCAATCCTTTCTCAATCCACCTGTCCGTGGAGGTATGAATTCTTGTCGGACAGTTTATTTTCCTTTGTTACAGAATATTTGGAGAAATCCTGTTTGTATTTTGGGTCATTCATCCGAAGTTGCCTACGCATGTATGCCGGTATATTTTCCATCTCTTCCAGATCTTCATCTGTAGCTGAAGAAAAATCCATTTTTGTATTGTCTGTCCGGCTCTTTCTCTCTTTTGCTGTTTTGGGGTAGAGCACTTCAAAGTCGGGGTCATCACCGGCGTCGTTACTTTTTTCTGAAAAATCCAAAGTTTTCTGGCTTGCGGCTTTTGCATTATCTGAGTTTTCCGACCTGATGGTTTCTTTTTTCGTTTGTGCGGGAACCTCAATATTCAGCCTGTGGGTCTCTTTTTTCAAACTTCGTTCTTCGGTAATTCCTTCCAGCGAGTTGTTGCCAAAACCGGTTGCAATGAGAGTTACGGAAATTTCTTCACCTAAGCTGTCATCTTTCCCGTTTCCCCAGATTACATCGGCTTCAAAACCGGCTCTGTTTTGCAGATAGTCTGTTATTTTGCCCACTTCATCCATTGTCACTTCAACGTCTCCCGAAGTGATGTTGAGCAGAATATTTTTGGCGCCGCGTATGTCATTATTATTCAGCAGTGGTGAGTTCAATGCTTTTTCCACAGCCTCCTCGGCACGCTCTTTACCATTGGCTATTCCTGTGCCCATCAGTGCCAGTCCGCTTTTTCGCATCACGGTTTCCACGTCGGCAAAATCCACGTTAATGTAGCCGGGAACGGTGATTATTTCCGCAATACCTTTTGCAGCAGTGGCAAGTATGTTATCGGCTTTTGAGAATGCTTCCGAAATGCCGAAATCGCCATACATTTCACGTATTCTTTCGTTATTGATTACCAGCAGTGCGTCAACATGGTTTTTCAGTTCGCTGATTCCGTCAATAGCCTGTTTTATGCGGCGCTTCCCTTCATTGCGGAACGGAATGGTTACAATTCCAACAGTGAGATACCCTAATGCCTGGCAGGTTTCGGCAATCACGGGCGCACCTCCGGTGCCGGTGCCACCCCCCATTCCGGCAGTTACAAATGCCATTTTGGTATTGTTGGCAAGCGCTTGTTTCACGTCTTCAATATTCTCCAAAGCTGCCTCTTTTCCCACTTCCGGTCGGTTTCCGGCACCGCGCCCTTCGGTCAGTATTGAACCGAGCTGTACCTTGATGGGTACCGGACTCGCTTCCAGCGCCTGAGAATCGGTGTTGCAAATCACGAAATCCACATCGCGGATTCCTAACTTAAACATATGGTTGATTGCGTTGCCGCCTCCACCGCCCACACCTATCACTTTGATGGCAGCTCCTGTGGTTTTGGGCGCATTAAATTCTGTTCTATTGTCCATGTCTCTGTTTTTCAGGTTAAACATATTTTTGTCATAAGGGCTGATCATCATCGTCAAATAACCGCCCAAGGTTAAAGTTTTTATAAAACCAGTTGTCAATATTACCCTGGTTTGCAGTTTCCTTTGTTTTTTCTTTCGCTTTTTTGCTTTTTGTTTTGGGTTTTCTTTGGAATGAATCTTTTTCGCGGATTTTCTCTCTTTTCTTTATATTCGATTGATTTTGAGTTAAATCAATTTCAGGAAGTTTATAGTAAATTTCTTTTTCTTCTCTTTCTTCTACTGCAATTCTTTCTTTCTTTTCTTCCTCCGGAATGATTATTTTCTTTTCCTGTTCCCCCGCAAGATTAAACTTTTCAGGTTCCTTCTTTGGTTGCAGCAGCTGGTTGGGGTTGGTTTTAAAACCGGTAGCCAGAATTGTAACGCTCACTTTGTCGCCCAGCGATTCATCGTATCCGTTGCCCCATATAATATCGGCTTCCTGACCGGCTTTTTCTTGCAGAGTTTCAATAATTTCCCCAATTTCCCCAATGGTGATTTCATCCTTGCCCGAAACGATATTCAGTAGAATATTTTTTGTTCCGTAGATATCGTTGCTGTCGAGCAGGGGCGATTCAAGCGCTTCGTTCACTGCCTTCATGGCGCGTCCTTCGCCCGATGCAAATCCGGTTCCCATAATAAAAACCTTACTATTGTGCATAACTGTGTAAACATCAGTGAAGTCGATGTTTACATTTCCGTGCAGAGTGATAATTTCCGCCACTCCTTTTACGGCAGTTGCAACAATATTGTCTGCCATCTTGAATGCCTGACGCGCAGGCAGATCACCAAAGATATTATGAAGCCTATGGTTGCTCACCACCAGCATACTGTCAACATATTCACCCAGTTTTTTAATTCCTTCCATGGCTTGTCCGAATCTCTTTTTGCCTTCGGCAGGCGAAGGAATGGTGACCACGGCAATGGTAAGAATATCCAGTTCGCGGGCAAGGCTGGCAATCACGGGTGCAGCGCCTGTGCCTGTTCCACCGCCCATGCCTGCTGCAATAAAAAGCATTTTGGTAGTGTCTTTCAGCACATCTTTAATGTCTTCATAATTTTCACGTGCCGCCTGCTCGCCCATTTCGGGCATATTTCCGGCGCCCCTGCCTTCGGTCAGGGTAACGCCCAATTGAATTTTCACAGGCACCACACTGTTCTCAATAGCCTGAGAGTCGGTGTTGCAAATGATGAAATCAACGCCTGCAATTCCTTCTTCATACATGTGGCTGACTGCGTTGCAGCCACCTCCGCCAACTCCAATCACCTTTATGATTGAAAATGACGCTTTTGGAAATTGAAAATTAACTAATTCGGCCATTTCGTAAAATTTATTTTAATGCTACATCGTCATCGTCGTCGATATAATTAATTACTCCCTGAACAATCTCTTTAAGCCAGGGTGAAAATTTGTTTTCTCGTTTTTGCTTAACTCTCTTTTTCGGAACAGGTTTGGTTTTGTCCAATGCCAGTTTCAGTAAGCCCAATGCAGTTATATACTCACTTCTTGTGTTTTTCGGTAAACCGTCTTCAGTTCTCAAAACCGGATATCCCAACCGGGCATCCATGCCTGTGCGGTATTTAATCAGAGAAATCAGATTTTGCAAGCCCGCAGTTCCTCCCGAAATCACAATTCCTGAACCCAACTGGTTTACTACTCCCGATTTTTCAATCTGATAATAAACACTGTCGATAATCTCTTCAATCCGTGCCTGAATGATAAAAGCGAGGCTTTTAAATGAAATTTCCTTCGGTTCCCATCCGCTGTGCCCCGGGATGGTAACCACCTTGCTTCCGTCAGCAAAATCGCCTAAAGCCTGTCCATACTGAATTTTCAACTGTTCCGCCCATTTTGGAAGGATGGAACAGCCTTCCCTTATATCGTGCGTCACCACATTGCCGGCAAAGGGAATAACTGCTGCATGGGTCATAATTCCCTGATTGTAAACAGCAAGTTTGGTTGTTCCGGCGCCAATGTCAAGCAGGATTGCCCCCATCTCTTTTTCATCTCCTGTCAGTGCTGCTTCGGCAGCCGCAAGCGGCGAAAGGACAACCTCGCCAAGATCTGCACCCGCCATTGCCAAAACTTTCCGGAAGTTGGCAATGTGCGTTTCCGGAACGGAAATCAGCTTAAACGTCGCCTCCATTTTTTGCCCGGTCATGCCAACCGGATTTAAGTCGGCAGGCTCTCCATCAACAACAAAAGTTTGCGGAATAATATGAATCGTGGTAAATTCCTTATCGGTTTGCAGGTTTTTTACCTCTTCGTAGAGTGCATCTAAATCTGAGCGGATTACGACCCCTTCACCGGAAATATAGCGGTATCCTTTATATTCCGTGATTTTTACCTGCTGACCGGCAAAAGCTATGTCAACAGTTTTGATTTTTCCGCCAACCTGCTGCCCGATTTCATGCAAAAGGCGCTCAACCGCTTCTGTCGCTTCGTCAATATTGATTACGATACCTCGTTTTATACCTTGAGCAGGAACAGATGCCGAACCTAAAACTTCAATTTTTCCGTTCTCATTGTTGCGTCCTGCAATTGCACAAAGTTTTGAAGTTCCTATGTCAATAGCTACTGAAAAATTTGATTTGGAAGCCATATTTATCGTTTTTTTGCAACAATCTGATTTTTATATTTTAAACTAATCTTTTCGTATTTTTCCCAGTTGTTTCTGGCTAATATCTGTTCATAAAAGGTTTTCATGTTTCGTAGTTTTTTCTGAAAATTATCTAACGAACCCAGTTCAATCAGATGATTTCCCACTAACGGGGTCAACAGCAAATCCCCCGACTTCTCCACATGAATTTGGGTAATTTGCGCTTTCCAAAATGGATTTTCCTCCAGAAACAACACAAACGGCAGAAGCTTTTCGCTGGCAAATTCTTCGGAGAAAAAACCGGTGGCAACCAGCACTTTGGCTGCATATGAGGTGGAAACAGGAATTTTTTCTCCTGTTTCGTCCATGTAATAACTCCCGCTTGATGACATTACCCGAAGTATAGGTTTGCGATGTTTCACCCTGACACCTAAAACTCCTTTGAGCAATGTGCTGTCAGAAGCTATCACCTTAAATACTTCTGCATTGAGTATAGCCTGATGTTTTTCAATCTCTTTTTCAATAAATTCAGTGTTGATCCGGTCTAATCTTTTGCCGATTAACTGATTGTCGGCTGCCATGATTATCCTTCGGACTTCGTCCTTGCTGATGCGGATAGACTCTTTCTCGTTGTATTCTATTTCGATGTTGCCACAGGTTACATGCTTCACTTTTTTTGAAGTAAAGGCTAAAGTAACTGTCAGAAAAACAGCTAACAGAAGATAACCTGCCAATTTTAAAATTTTATACAGCATCGGATTTTGTTTTTAAAGCATCAATAACAGCATCGGCAATATTGTTGATATTGCCTGCTCCCATAGTGATAACCACGCTGGTTTTCGAGTTTTTCAGCCATTCATGCACATCCTCTTTCTCCATCAGGTGTTTGTTTGGATTTATCATTTTTGTTAGAATTATTTCTGATGAAATTCCCTCAATCGGCTTTTCACGGGCAGGATATAGCGGAACCAGAATCGCTTCATCGAGCATATCCAGACTTTTGGCAAATTCACCGGCAAAATCGCGGGTTCGTGAATAGAGATGCGGCTGGAAAATTCCGGTTATTTTCCGGTTTGGATAGAGCTCTTTCAGCGAAGAAATCACCGCTTTCAGCTCAGCAGGGTGGTGCGCATAATCGTCTATATAAATTTGATTTTCACCTTTATACCGGATATCGAAACGGCGGGCAACGCCCAGATATTCATTCAGTCCGCTTTTTATCTCGTTTGCCGATGCTCCTGCAAAAAAGGATAATGCTGCGGCAGCTACGGCATTTTCCACATTCACAATCCCCGGATAGCTGAGGCTGCACCCAGCGATTATCCCGTCAGGTGTTTTTAGATCAAACCGATAGCTTCCGCTCTCACTGTCGAGATGCAGGTTTAAAGTTTGAAAATCAGCCGTATCTTTCAGGGAGTAGCTGTAAATCTGTGCATTAATATTTTTTATATCCAACTCCACCCCCTTTTTAATTATCAGTTTTCCTTCAGGTTTTATCCGTGTGGCAAATTCGCCAAACGACTCGGTGATTTTTTCCTTATTCTCAAAAATATCCAGATGGTCGGCATCAATTGATGTTATCAGCGCCAGAGTGGGGTTCAGCTGCAGAAAGGAGCGGTCATATTCATCTGCTTCGGCAACAATCCATGGTGAATTTTCAGGAGGAAACAACAGATTGCTTCCAAAGTTTTTGGAAATTCCGCCCAAAAATGCGCCGCATCCTGCCGGAGTTTTATTCAGAATTGTGGCTGTCATTGCGCTTACGGTTGTTTTTCCGTGAGTTCCTGAAACGGCGATGCAGCTTTTTTCGTTGCAAATCAGTCCTAATGCCCGGGAGCGTTTAATCAGCCAGATAGATTTTTCCCTGAACCAGCTCAGCTCTTTATTGTCATCCGGAAGGGCGGGTGTATAAACTGCCAATGTTTCGGCAGGATTCCAGTTTGTCGGGATATGCCGTATGTCATCCTCAAAATGCACGGCAATGCCTTCAGCCTTCAGAGCATCGGTGAGGGCAGTGCTTGTGCGGTCATATCCTGCAACATTTCTGCCCGAATATTTAAAATAGCGGGCAATCGCACTCATGCCAATCCCTCCGATGCCGAGGAAATACACATTTTTTATATTTTGAAGTTGACTCATTTTATCAATAGTTTTTCTGCTTCATCAACAATTTGCCTGGTGGCATACGGTTTTGCCAGCTGTTTTATGTTTTTAGCCAGTTGCCGGCATTTCTCCTCATCTTTTATCAAACTAAATATTTCCGGGAAAAGTTTTTCGTTGATCACTGAATCCGGAATGAGAAGCGCTGCATTTCGCTCAGACAATGCTTTTGCATTTTTTGTCTGGTGATCCTCTGCCACATTTGGCGAAGGTATCAAAACAGAAACTTTCCCCACAAGGCAAAGCTCCGAAATGGTTCCGGCTCCTGCCCGTGAAACCACCACATCAGCAACGGAATAGGCAAGATCCATCCGTGTGATAAACTCGTGAATGTGAAGATTGTCCGGTTTTCTGTTTTTCACTGTTTTTTTGATGTCTTCATAATAGAGCGATCCGGTCTGCCAGATGATGTTTGCATCAGCGCCGCCAATTTCCCGAAGATTTTCAAGCACTGCCTGATTAATGGACTTTGCCCCCAGGCTGCCGCCAACAATAAGAATTGTTTTTCTTCCGGCATTCACCCCAAAATAATCCAATGCCTCCTGCTTGTTGTCAAGGCTTTCAAGCAATATCTCCCTGACCGGATTCCCTGTCAGCACAATCTTTTCTGCCGGAAAGTAGCGCTCCATATTTTCATAAGCCACACAAATCGTGTGTGCTTTTTTTCCAAGAAGTTTGTTGGTTATTCCCGCATAGGAGTTTTGTTCCTGAATGAGTGTGGGAATTTTCTTTTTGGCAGCTGCCCGAAGCAGGGGACCACTTGCGAAGCCCCCCACTCCGATGGCAATCTGCGGCTTAAATTGATTGATTATCTTTTTTGCCATGCTGTTGCTTTTCAGCAACCGAACAAAAAAGGTTAGCATTTTAATGCCGGGTTTGCGGGGAAAACCTGTTACCGGCAGGCCTATAATCCGGTAGCCGGCAGCAGGTACCCGCTTCATCTCCATTCTGTCAATCGCCCCAACAAATAATATCTCAGCATCGGGAAACCTTTTCCTGATTTCATCAGCAATGGAAAGGGCAGGAAAGATATGCCCTCCAGTTCCACCTCCGCTTATTATGATTCTTTCAATTTTCATATTTCTTATTCATATCAAAGTCTTCGTCGGGCAGTGCCACCTGCACCGGTGGTTTTTGTGCCTGCCGGTTAATTTGATTCTGATGGCTGACACTCAGCACACAACCAAAAGCTACTGAAGTGAAAAGAAGTGAAGTTCCACCGAGGCTTATCCATGGCAGCGGCTGCCCGGTTACCGGCAAAACTCCGGTGGAAACGCCTATGTTTATCATTGTTTGAAAAATCAGCACCAAAGAGAGTCCGGTTACCAGAAACGCCGGGAAAGTACGCGTTGCACGGCGCACAATAATTATTGCCCTGAAAAAGAAGACGAGATATAAAAACATGACGGTAATTCCGCCAATTAATCCGTACTCCTCAACTATAATTGCATAAATAAAGTCGTTATATGCAGCAGCCATGTAGTTGCTGACATCCGAACGCCCGGGTCCTTTACCAACAATTCCTCCTTCATAAATAGCCAGTTTGGCATAATCTGCCTGCGTAATCCCTTTTTCTGCATTGGGGTCTCCGTTAATGAACCGGTCAACCCTTGCCTTCACCGTGTGAACACGGGTATAGGATGAGGGAACAGAATCGGCAAGGAAATAGATGGAGACAAAAATTCCGGCTCCGGCTACAACCACGAGAAACAGATACCGGAAGGGAATTCTGCCAACATACATCATCAGGAAAATTGTGGCAAACAGCAGGGCAGCCGTCGAAAAGTTGGAAATGAAAATTAGTCCGCAAACCACTGCCGTATGCCCAACAATAATGTAAAATGCTCTTTTCAGTTCATCTTTTGAATTCTGTGTCTTTCCCAAAACTTTTGCAGTGAACATGATTAGAGAGATTTTTGCAAGTTCAGCCGGCTGAAAGGAGAGCAGCCCAATGTCCAGAGTTCTTCCACTTCCCGATGATTTGCCCGAAAATTGCAGAACTGCCGAAAAAATCAGCACCCCAATGCTGAGATAGACAAGAAAATTTGCCATTATGGCAAAAATCCTCACTGAGAAAAAATTCACCATTGCCAGCATTATTGCAAGTCCGAGACCAATAAAAAACAGTTGCCTGACCAGAAAATACATTGTATTCCCGGAGGCCTGACGATAGGCAAGTGCACCCGTTGAGCTGTAAACAATTAGCAGTGAAATCAGCGATAATAGCAGCAGCACTACCCAGATTACCCGGTCGCCCTTGAATATTTTTAAATCAAATGCATTCACTTATAAATTTCTTACCTCTTTTTTAAATTGTTTTCCTCTGTCTTCGTAGTTTTCAAACAAATCGAAACTTGCGCAGGCAGGCGAAAGTAAAACTGTGTCGCCATTTCTGGCCAAATAATAGGAAGCCTTCACCGCTTCTTCCATACTGGAAGTATCCACAATATTTTTTAAGATTCCTCCAAATGCCGCATGCAGTTTTCTGTTGTCTTTCCCGAGACATACAATCGCTTTAACTTTTTCCTGCACCAAAGGCATTATCATGGAGTAGTCATTCCCTTTATCAATGCCCCCGGCAATCCAGACAATTGGCTTGCTGATTGTTTCCAGTGCATACCAGGTTGAATTCACATTGGTTGCTTTGGAGTCGTTAATAAACTCTATACCATGTACTTTCAGAAACCTTTCCAGTCTGTGCTCCACTCCTTCAAAGCCGGCAAGGCTTTCACGAAGCTGCTCGTTTTTTATTTCATAAACCATGCTTACAATGCCTGCCGCCATAGAGTTATACACATTGTGTTTTCCCTGTAATGCTAAGTTCAGAATAGACATATTGAACTGATTTTTTTTGTAATTAATTATCATTTTTTTATTGGAAATACCTGCTCCCGGGTTTGCCGGTTCTCCCATCGTAAAAGGAATCTGAACAGGTTTTATCTTTTTTTTCCGCAATTCGCTGCGAATGGTTTCATCGTCGGCGCAATAGATGAAAAAGTCATTTTCCCTCTGGTTTTGAATAATGCGGAATTTGGAATCGGTATATTCCTGCATATTGTAATTGTAGCGGTCGAGATGGTCGGGGGTGATATTGAGCAGAACCGAAATATCTGCCCGGAAGTCAAACATCCCGTCTAACTGAAAACTGCTCAGCTCAATCACATAAACATCATGCTGCTCTTCAGCTACCTGCCATGCAAAACTTTTTCCCACATTTCCGGCAATCCCCGCATTAATTCCTGCAATTTTTAAAATATGGAAGATGAGCAGGGTTGTGGTAGTTTTGCCGTTGCTTCCGGTGATGCAGATTGTTTTTGACGTGTTGTATCTGCCGGCAAATTCTATTTCTGAAATAACCGGAATTCCGGCATTTCTAAGTTTTTGAACAAGTGGCGCCGAATCGGGTATTCCCGGGCTTTTAACGACAATTTCCGCATCCACCATTTTTTCTTCGGAATGTTTCCCTTCTTCAAATTCAAGATGGTGGTCAGACAGGATTTTCTTGTATTTTTCTTTGATTTTTCCCAAATCAGAAACAAAAACGCCATAGCCTTTTCTTTGCGCCAAAATTGCCGCACCAACTCCGCTTTCGCCTGCTCCCAGTATGACGATTTTGTTTTTCATTTCTTACTATCTGACTTTCAGGGTGAGTACCACAGTTATCACTGCCAAAATTATTCCCACAATCCAGAAACGGGCGACGATTTTTGCCTCGTGAATCCCCTTTTTCTGGAAATGGTGATGTATCGGGCTCATTAAAAAGACCCTTCTGCCTTCGCCGTATTTTCTTTTGGTATATTTAAACCAGCCCACCTGAATGACAACCGAAAGATTTTCCACAAGGAAAATTCCGCACAGCAGCGGGATTAGAATTTCTTTTCTGATGATTACGGAGAAAACAGCCAGAATTCCCCCTAATGCGAGGCTGCCGGTATCTCCCATGAAAACCTGTGCCGGAAATGAATTATACCATAAGAATCCCACTGTGGCACCGATGAAAGCTGCAATAAATACAGTCAGCTCGCCCACATGCGGGATATACATGATGTTCAGGTAGTCGGCATAGATAACATTGCCGCTCACATAGGCAAGTATTCCCAGGGTTGCGCCGCTGATAGCCGATGTGCCTGTTGCCAGTCCGTCAATGCCGTCGGTGAGGTTGGCGGCATTTGACACCGCTGTGATTATAAAAATGATTGCCAGCGCATAAACCACCCATTTCAGCCATGATGCTGCATCGCCTGCCCATGCCACCAGCCATGCATAATCAAATTCGTTCTTTTTGATAAAAGGCAGCGTGGTTTTAGTTGACTTGATGTCCACTGCCACTTTTTGAAGTTTTTGCTCTCCGGTCTGGGGGTCAACAACAATTTCATGCAAATCGGTTCCCGATACGCTTTTTACATTTTCATGCACCAGCACATCATCACTGAGAAACAGTGTTGCAGCCACAAATAAGCCCAGCACAATCTGACCGAAAATTTTAAACTTGCCCGCCAGCCCCTGTTTGTTCTTTTGAAAGACTTTTATGTAATCATCAGCAAATCCGATAAGCCCCAAAAAGGCTGTAGTGATGAGCATCAGGAGAATATAAATATTATCTAACCTGGCAAACAGCAGGGTAGGGACTATAATTGCAAACAGAATTATGAGTCCGCCCATTGTTGGAGTCCCCTTTTTTTGTGCCTGCCCCTCCAGTCCTAAATCGCGCACCACTTCCCCGATTTGTCTCCGGTGCAAAATGTGGATCATCTTTTTTCCGAATGCTGTGGTAATGAACAGAGATAAAATAATAGCCGCACCTGAACGAAACGAAATGTACTGAAACATCCCGATTCCGGGAATATCAGTGTGTGCCAGCCATTTATATAAATAATAAAACATAACAGGTTAATCGTTAATCTTCAATATCAAAACATTTTTTTATCTCTTCCACATCATCAAAATGATGTTTTACTCCATGTATCTCCTGATAATTTTCATGTCCTTTCCCGGCTATCAGAATAATATCACCCGGTTGTGCCAGGAGCACGGCAGTTTTAATGGCTTCTCTCCGGTTTTCAATGGAAAGCGTTCTGTTTTTCATTTGCGGTTCCACTCCTGTTTCCATGT
The DNA here is from genome assembly GCA_040772505.1 of Mariniphaga sp. Classification (GTDB taxonomy): domain Bacteria; phylum Bacteroidota; class Bacteroidia; order Bacteroidales; family Prolixibacteraceae; genus Mariniphaga. Next base: position 70,444 of record JAXGYA010000002.1, read on the forward strand.
CGCGAATAATTTGCGCTGGGTCTTCAGTGCGCGGATTATCGGATGTGAGAATTACCTTGTCGCTGCCCTGAAGCGCTTCCTGCGCCATTTCCGGTCGTTTGGTCTTGTCGCGGTCGCCGCCTGCACCCACAACAGTGATGATGTGCTCATTTTTACTGCGGATTCCGTCTATTGCTGCAAGTACATTCCTCAGCGCATCGGGAGTGTGTGCATAATCTACGATTGCCAGTTTCCCGTCAGTGCTCCGGATGGTTTCGAATCTGCCTTTCACCGGGCTCAGATTGCTGATATGGGTCAGCACTTTTTCTCTATTCTGCCCCAGATTTACTGCAACTGCATATACCGCCAGCAGGTTTGAGGCGTTAAACTGTCCCACAAAACGGGTCCATACTTCCTGTCCCTCAAAGCTCAGCAACATTCCGTTAAAGTGTGTTTCAAGAATTTTGCAACGGAAATCTGCCATCTTTTTCCCGGAGTAGGTGACTACTCTTGCCTTTGAATTTTGCACCATCACCATACCGTTCTTGTCATCTATGTTAGTCAGCGCAAAGGAATTTGCAGGCAGCTGGTCAAAAAAGGATTGTTTTGCCCGGATGTATTCTGCAAAAGTTTTGTGGTAATCTAGGTGGTCGTGTGTGATGTTGGTGAAAACTCCACCGGCAAATTCTATCCCAGCAATGCGCTGCTGCTGAATTGCATGAGAGCTGACTTCCATGAAACAATAGTTGCATCCGGCATCTGCCATCTCCTTCATCAATTGCTGAATTTTTACCGCATCCGGGGTTGTTTGCGAAGCGGTTTCTTCCCTGTCGTTGATCCGGTAAGAAATTGTGGAAATCAATCCGGCTTTATAGCCCAACTCGCGGAAGAGGCTAAACAGCAGGGTTGCAATACTTGTTTTTCCGTTGGTCCCCGTTATTCCCACAACTCTCATTTTCCGGGACGGAAAATTATGGAAAGCAGATGCAAGATGGCCGACAGCCTTAGCTGAATCGGACACTTTTACGTAGGTTACATTCTCAAGAATTTCTAACGGAAGTGTTTCGCAAACAACTGTTTTTGCTCCGTTCGCAATAGCGGCGGAAATAAATTGATGACCGTCGGCATGAAGTCCGCGCTGAGCGATGAAAGCGCTCCCATATTGAACTTTTCTGGAATCAAATTCTACCGAAGTTACTTCCACATCGTCTGTTCCGTGAAGTTCCGAATATTTTATATTTTTTAATAACTCTTTTAATTTCATTTCAACTCAGCGTTAAATAGACGTATGAACCGCGTGAATAATTTGAACCGGGTGGAATTGACTGTTCTTTCACTTTGCCCGTCCCCTTTATTTTTACCTGTAGCCCTGCATTTTCGAGAATAAAAACGGCATCGCTGGCGCCCATGCCTCTCACGTCGGGAACTTTTCCGGAGGGAATGTCAACCGTGTTTAAAAGCAGTTTGCCGTCTGAGTTTTTTATTGATGCCATTCCTGAACCTGCTTTTCCGCCAATATTTCCGATTTTTAGCTCGTGTGCTACCCTGAGAATATTTTCTGTTGTGCCCTTTTTAATTTCCGGCAGCTCTGGTGTCTCCGGAGTTTCAGATTCGTCAACGGGGTCTTCAAAAAGATTGCTGGCAGCAAAAACCCGCTCGGCAATTTCTTTAAAAACCGGGCCTGCAACAGAGCCTCCATAAAACACGCCGCCCCTGGGATTATTTATTGTGACTATCAGTGAATATCGTGGGTTGTCTGCCGGGAAGTATCCGGCAAATGAAGCCAAATACATCCCCTTCACATATCCTCCTGTGCCGGAAGAGATTTGTGCCGTACCCGTTTTTCCGGCAATATTAAACCATGGGTTTTGCAGTGAACGTCCGGTTCCAAGTTCACAAACCCCTTCAAGCATTTTTTGTGCCTTGCCTATGGTTTCTCGTGTGGTGATCATCGGATTTAGCACTTCCGTCTTAAACTGCCGTATTAAAACCCCGTTTTCCCTGATTTCGCGCACCAGCCGTGGTTTGACCATACAGCCGTTGTTGGCTACTGCATTATAGAAAGTCAGTATCTGGAGCGGAGTCATTTTGGATTCATACCCATAGGACATCCAGGCTAAGGTTGTTCCCCACCAGTCGCTGTCGCCGGGATATTTAAAATAGGGCTTTCCTTCACCTTTTAGTTCCAGTTCCAGAGGTTTGTTTAGCCCGAAACCGTAAATACGATCTACAAATTTCTCCGGATTTTTTTCATATGCTTTTGTAATGATTTTGGCAACGCCCACATTTGAAGACTTCTCAAAAATCTGTTTGACCGTTAATTCTCCGTGCCCGCCATAGCGGTAATCACTATCATAGATGGTTCGGTTTCGGTATTTCCAGACGCCGTTTCCGGTGTCATACACGGTGCTTGTGTCGGTCAGTCCGTCTTCCATTGCAGCCATCAGTGAAATAAGCTTAAAGGTAGAGCCCGGCTCGTAGCTTCCCTGGTTGCCCAAGCCGTAATTGTAATTTTCGGTATAAGCACCATTTTCTCTGCCTAAGTTGGCAATTGCCTTGATTTCTCCTGTCTTCACTTCCATCAGAATGGCAGTTCCCCAATCGGCTGAATGTTTTTCAAGGTTTTGAAGCAGCGCACTTTCGGCAATATCCTGAAGCTTAATGTTTAATGTGGTGATTATATCCATTCCGTCTTGTGGTTCAATTTCAATTCGGCTAACCCATCTTCCTGAAAGGTTCTCCCGATAGCTGATTCCTTCCTTTCCTTTGAGATATTGCTCATAGGCACCTTCCAGACCGGTATAGCCGATGTTGCCGTGCACTCCGCCATAGGCGCCTTTGTTCAGGTCGCCAATGGTGCGCAAAGCAAGTGAGCCAAGCGGGGTTATTCTTTGGTTTTCCTGCTCAATAATCATCCCGCCTCCGTATCTTCCGCGCCGAAGAATAGGGAATTTTTTTATCTGCTGAAGCTCGTGGTAGTCAATTTTTCGTGGAGTGAGCATGAAGCCCCGGTTGTTGTTTTTGTAGGCTGTATTCAACTTTTGAATGTATTCTTTTCTGGAAGCATTTTTGAAAAATGCGGAAAGGTAATACGCCAGGGAGTCGGCTTCGTTGCTGAATACCCGTTTTACCCCTTCGGCAGCTAGGTCAATGCGAACATAGTATCCGGGAGCGGATGTTGCCAGAATGCTTCCGTCATCGGCACAAATATTTCCCCGGTTTGGCTCAATCTTCACCGTGTTTTCCTTCAGGTTTCTGGCAATTTGTTCCCAGCGGCTGTTCTCAATCTGCTGTACGGAAATCATTTGATAAATCACCACCAGGCTGAATATAAGCAGCGCAAGATAGATGATGGCAATTCGGGTTACTATAGATTTCCTGATGTCCATGGTCACTTATTTTTTTTGACAACAATTTTCCGTGGCGGACGAATGGGAGATACCAGCCCCAGTTCTGATTTTTCAACCAGCTCGCCAACCTCCGATGGTCTGCTTACATCCATGAGCCGGGCTGAGAGCGTAATCGATTCTGAGCGGAGTTCATCCAGTTGGTTTTGAACGGACTCAATTTGCCGGATGGTGCGTTCAGACCAGTTGCGGTTGGTAATGAGCACCAATGCAAAAACAACAATCAGCCCGATGAAAGGCAGCTGCCGGGTGAAGCGTTCATCGGTGAGAATCGTACCTCCCAAAAACGATTTCACTCCTGGTCTTTTTTTATTTTTGTGTGTTTTTTCTTTCATCTCATATTTTTTCTGCTATTCGTAGTTTGGCACTTCGTGCGCGTACATTTTTTTCAATTTCCTTCTGCCCGGGAACGATTACTTTCCGGTTTATCAGCTGAAACGGACTTTTGACATTTCCATAAAAATCTTTTTCAATTTTACCTTCAAAATTTCCGCTATTCATAAAATTTTTGCACATCCGGTCTTCCAGACTGTGGTAGGTGATAACTGCCAATCTTCCGCCGGGCTTTAGCACGTCAAGTGCAGCAGTTAAAAATTCCCGCAGTGCCTCCATTTCATCATTCACTTCAATGCGCAAAGCCTGAAATACCTGTGCCAGATATTTTGTTTCATATCTTGGAAATGCGCACTTTGATGCTATCTCTTTCAACTGGCCTGTGGACTTGAACGGTTGTTCTGCTCTTGCCCGGATAATTTCCGAGACCAGCTGGCGGGCATTTCTAATCTCACCGTACAATCTGAAGACAGAGAGCAACTGTTCTTCGGTGTACTGATTAATAACCTGAGCTGCATCTATTTTACTGTTCCGGTTCATACGCATATCCAGTTTTTCATCAAACCGAAAGGAAAAACCACGCTCAGCCACATCAAAATCGTGTGATGAAACCCCTAAATCTGCAAAAACCGCATCAACCTGTCCTGCATCGAAATATCTCAGGAAATTTTTCAGATACCTGAAATTGTGCCGGATAAAAAAAAGCCGGTCATCTTTAACAATATTCCCGGCTGCATTCTCATCCTGATCGAAAGCAAACAGCTTCCCGGAGCCTATTTTTTCCAAAATGAGCCGGGAGTGACCGCCCCCTCCGTAGGTGGCATCAACCACCTGCGCCCCCGGAAACAGATTCAGTCCCTGAATGCTCTCTTCCGTCATCACCGGTATGTGGTACGGAATTGTCACTTATTCCACTGTTTTGTTTTTTCTCTTCTCCTTAAACCGTTTTGCAAATGCAGCTTTATCCATGCGCTGCATTTCATAAACCTCGCTGTCCCAGATTCGTATGGAAAGCCCCATGCCAATCAGCCGTACATTTTTTTTCAGCTTTCCATAACCTAAATATTCTGCCGGAATATTTATCCGTCCGTTTGCCGCCATGCCCACCTTGATGAAGTTTTCATAAAAGAACTGAAGAAGCCCATCGTCCTCCTCGTCGAACGGATCGAGCGTGCTTTTGAAAGCTGCCACCCGGTCTTTCCAGAAATGCTCCGGATAAACATCAAGGCAGTCTTTAAACAGATTCCGCTCAATAACAAGCGGCTCAAAGGCCATATCGCCCATCTCCTTTTTGAGCGCCGCAGGGAGCACAATGCGCCCTTTGTCGTCAATGGTTGCGTTATATGTTCCTGTGAATTCTGTCATTTTTCTAATTCTGCAAAAAAATCAACTGTAAAAGTATAAATAAATTCCAATCTATTCCACTTTGTTCCACTTTATTCCACATGCTTACATAGCATTTTTGTTGAAAAAACTGTTGATGAACTGTTGAAAAGCCTTAATAATGTCATTGCATAGATAGTTAATGAATTGATTTATAGAGATATCATATTTTAAAAATATTTTTCAACAGTAGTTAATAACTCTTCGAAAAATTTTGAAAGTATTTGAAAAGAGTTGCTTAAAAACTTATTTCAAAGTAGCCAAATGTTTACAGATGGCAGAAAAAATGTTTATTTAACACTAAAAGAGTCTTCGGTTAACTAATCATTGTAATTTTGTGAAAATATTTTGTCAAATACATCATTGTGGAAGAAGTAGAATTAGCTCCTTTTGAGCCCATTAATATTCGGAAAGTCTTTGCATCGAAAAATCCTGCGCTTGCAAAAATGATTCCTGGTTTTGTTTACCGTTATATCGACCGGCTTTTGCACATTGAATTTTTCAATGAATTTCTTGAACGCAACCGGAATTTCAAAGGGATTTCTTTTGCAAATCAGGCTGTTGATGACTTTAACGTAAAACGATTTTTGCAAGGAGTGGAAAACATCCCCGATTCGGGGAGGTTTATTTTTGCCAGCAACCACCCCTTGGGTGGGTTTGATGGTCTGTTGCTGCTGAAAACTGTGGGTGAAAAACTTGGAAATCCTAAATTTTTAACCAACGATATTTTGCTAAACATTCCCCAGCTGCGCGATGTTTTTGTTCCGGTGAACAAACACGGCGGACACAGCAGGGATGCGGCAAAGCTTCTTGCCGAAGCTTACGAATCGGATGCGCAAATATTAATTTTCCCAGCGGGACTTGCATCCAGAAAGATAAAAGGGCAAATTGTTGATTTGGAATGGAAAAAACATTTTATTTCAAAATCAATCCAGTATAAGCGCGATGTGATTCCGGTTTTTGTGAAAGGGCGCAATACCAATCGGTTTTACAGGCTTGCCCGCTGGAGGAAGTTTTTCAGGATACCCTGGAACTTAGAGATGTTTTTGCTGCCTGATGAAGCGTTTCGACACAGAAACACAGATGTTCACATCTATTTCGGGAATCCTATTTCCCACACCTTTTTTGATAAGTCAAAAACCCATGAACAATGGGCTGAGTGGGTTAAGAAACAGGTATATCTGTTACCAAATCAGTTAAATAAAGTGAAATAGCAGGTGTTAAAACTTCAATTTGCAACCTTTTTATTAATTTTGCTCTCTGTTTTTGTATAAAAAGCATCAGATTTTATGCACAAAAAGATGATTTTCGGTTTGTGTATATTTTGCAAGTGTAAACAATTTTAATTGTAAGAAAATTTAAGAAATGAAAGAAATAGTAGCGCCGCTCCCCAAAGAACGGATTATCGCTGAGCTTACACCCGATAAGTTGCTGCGTAAAACGAACAAAGGAGACAATGAGATTTATGTGGTAACACACAGCAACTCTCCTGCTGTTATGCACGAAATCGGAAGATTGCGCGAAATAACATTCAGAAATGCAGGGGGTGGAACTCAAAAAGAGATTGATATTGACAGTTACGATACCGCCGAATATCCATATAAACAATTGATTGTGTGGGATCCGGAAGCTCAAGAGATTTTGGGTGGTTACAGGTATATGCTTTGCTCTGAAGTGCCTGCCGGAGCAAACGGAGAAATTCAGATGGCAACAGCCCGGTTGTTCAATCTTTCGGATCAGTTTGTGAAGGAGTATCTGCCAAATACGCTGGAGCTTGGCAGGTCGTTTGTTCAGCCTGCTTATCAGTCGAGCAAAGCGGGAGCCAAGGCATTATTTGCCCTTGACAACCTCTGGGATGGGCTGGGTGCTCTCACCGTGGAGTATTCCCAGATTAAATATTTTTTCGGAAAAATAACCATGTATCAGCATTTTCATAACGAGGCACGAAACCTGATTCAGTATTTTTTCGAAAAGTATTTTCGTGATAAGGAAAAGCTGGTTTATCCGAAAGAACCGGTTGAATTTGACTACAACGAAAATGAGATGAAATCCCTTTTTAACGGGAATGATTATAAGGAAAATTACCGTATTCTGGTTCAGACAGTAAGGCATTTAGGGGAAAATGTTCCACCGCTGATCAATGCATATATGAATCTTTCACCATCCATGAAGACTTTTGGAACGGCATTGAATGAAAGTTTTGGCGGTGTGCTGGAAACTGGAATCATCGTTACGATCAAAGATATTTACCAGGTGAAATATGATCGCCATATTGAAACATATGTTCAGAATAAAAACGGCAATCAGGAAAACACCTATTAATTTTAGAGACCATGTTTCAGCGGTGCTGCGAATTTTCGCACATCTTCAGCAGTGATTTCCTTATCGCATAAGATAATCAGCCGCTCAATCACATTTCGGAATTCACGGATGTTGCCTGTCCAGTTGATTTTCTGCAATTCTGCTATTGCGTCATCGGTAATTGTTTTGACCGGCATTCCGTATTCATTGCAAATCAGCGTTATAAAATGGGAGGCAAGCAGTGGAATATCCTCCAGCCGTTCATTCAGAGAAGGTACATGAATTAGAATAACGCTCAGACGATGGTATAAGTCTTCGCGAAATCTTCCCTCTTCAATCTCCTTAGAGATGTTTTTATTGGTTGCGGCAACCACGCGAACATCAACTTTGATCTGTTTATCGCCGCCAACCCGTGCAATCACATTTTCTTGAAGTGCACGCAGCACCTTTGACTGTGCCGACAGGCTCATGTCGCCGATTTCGTCTAAAAAGAGAGTTCCACCATTTGCCAGCTCAAATTTTCCTATTCGCTGTTTAACTGCTGAAGTGAACGAACCCTTTTCGTGACCAAACAGTTCGCTCTCAATCAGTTCTGAAGGAATTGCCGCACAGTTTACCTCCACGAATGGTCCTTGTGAGCGATTGCTATGGTCATGAATCCGGCGGGCGACCAGCTCTTTCCCCGTTCCGTTTGCTCCGGTTATTAAAACCCGGGCATCGGTAGGAGCTACTCTGTCAGCCATTTCAATTATTTTTAGAATTGCCTGCGATTCGCCAATAATTTCAAACCTTTTACTGACTTTCTTTTTCAGAATTTTCGTTTCGCTCACCAGTGTAGATTTGTCCATTGCATTGCGGATAGTGATTAGCAGGCGGTTTAAATCGAGCGGTTTTTCAATAAAATCATAAGCTCCTTTTTTTATGGAATCAACCGCTGTGTCAATATTTCCGTGTCCCGAGATCATGACAACCGGAGAATCGGGCGCAAGTTCAGTCAACTGTTCCAACACTTCAATGCCATCCATGCCGGGCATTTTTATATCGCAAAGAATAATATCATATTCTTTTTGCTTAACCATTTCAAGCCCTTTTATTCCGTCTTCGGCAAGGTCAACATTGTATTTTTCATATTCCAGAATATCCTTCAGCGTGTTGCGAATGCTTCTTTCATCATCAATAACAAGAATTTTTGACATAATCTGTTTTTTACATTGTAAAAAATTATTTCCAAATAGCAAGAGAGAAAAATGTTTCTAAAAATTAGAGCATATGGCAAAATAGATTAGTGCGGCTAATGCAGCGCCGGCAATGGGTCCAATGACCGGAATCCATGAATATTGCCAGTCGGTGTCATCTTTGTCGGGAATTGGCAACAGTGCGTGCACAATGCGTGGTCCAAGGTCCCGGGCGGGGTTGATGGCATAACCGGTTGTTCCGCCAAGGCTTAGCCCGACTGCAAACACCACCAGTGCTACCGGCAAAGCGCCTAAAGAACCTAAGCCGACTTTTTCACTTCCAAAGCTTTCGTAAGAAATTTGTGGAATGGTAATCAGCAGTACCGCCAAAACTAGTATAAATGTTCCAATAAGCTCAGAAAAAAAGTTATTCCTGAAATTCCTGATTTCCGGATATGTACAGAAACAGGCTTTTTTAATGTTTGGAGTCTTGGTTATTTTGAAATGTTCCCTGAAAAAGATATAGACCACCAAAGCGCCTGACATTGCGCCCAGCATTTGAGCAGCGATAAACGGAACCACCTTTGCCCATTCAAACAGTCCGCTGAAAGCCAGACCAAACGTAACCGCAGGGTTGATGTGTGCGCCGCTGATGTCGGCAGAGATTAAAACTGCAACATACACAGCCATTGCCCACCCGGTGGCTATCACAATCCAGCCGCCGCCAAAACTTTTGGTTTTTTCAAGATTCACATTAGCCACAACGCCATTGCCAAGCACCATTAAAATAAATGTGCCTAAAAATTCGCCCCAAAATTCTAACATAAATTTTCAATTTTTGATTTGTTCAAATGATTGTTTGTACTCTATGTGTTGATGATTTTCTGAACATTGACATCAATTCGATTATTCGTGAGTTTCATACCATGCCTTGCTGCGTGTGACAGCCTTTTTCCAGCGGGCAATCACTTTTTTGAACTCTTCCCTGTTTTCTGCCGGTGAAAACTTCCGGTCAACTTGCCATTGTTTGCTGATTTCTTCTATATCCTTCCAAAAACCGGTGGATAATCCTGCCAGATAAGCTGCCCCGAGGGCAGTGATCTCGGTAATTTTGGGTCTTACCACATCGGTGTTGATGCTGTTGGCCTGAATTTGCATGAGCAGATTGTTTATCGCTGCACCTCCGTCAACCCGGAGCTCATCCACATCAATTCCCGAATCGCCTGCCATGGTTTCAATCACCTCCATGGTTTGTAAAGCGATAGCTTCAAGTGCTGCCCTTGCAATATGTGCTTTCCCTGTTCCACGGCTAAGTCCGATGATAGTTCCTGTGGCATACTGATCCCAGTGCGGGGCTCCCAGACCAACAAATCCGGGGACGAAGGAGACTCCGCCGCTGTCATTCACCTGTGATGCCAGCGATTCAATATCAGCCGATGATTCAATGATTTCCAGTTCGTCGCGCAGCCACTTCACTACAGCGCCTGCCACAAAAATGCTTCCTTCAAGTGCGTAGGTGGTTTGTCCGTTTATCTGCCAGCCGATGGTGGTTAGCAGTTTATTTTTCGACATGATGGGTTTGCTGCCGGTGTTCATCACCACGAAACATCCGGTGCCGTAAGTGTTTTTGACCATTCCTTCCTTTATACACATTTGTCCGAACAAAGCTGCCTGCTGGTCGCCGGCAATTCCGGAAACCGGAATCTCTGCACCTAACAAATCCTTATCTGTTTTTCCGTAAACCTCACTGCTCTGTTTCACTTTGGGTAGTATGGCTTTTGGTACACCTAAAATTTCAAGCAATTCTTCGTCCCAGCTCAATGTGTGGATATTGAACAACAGCGTTCGACTGGCATTGGAAACGTCAGTGATGTGCAATCTCCCGCCTGTGAGATTCCACACAAGCCAGGAGTCAACTGTTCCGAAGGCAAGTTTGCCTGAATTTGCCAGCTCACGCGCTCCGGGCACATGCTCCAGTATCCATTTGATTTTGGTTCCCGAGAAATAGGCATCTATAACCAGACCGGTTTTTTCGGCAAAAGTTTTTTCATACCCTTTGGCTTTCAGGTCGTCACAAATTCCTGCAGTGCGCCTGTCCTGCCAAACGATGGCATTATAGATTGGTTCCCCGGTTTCACGGTTCCATATCAGGGTTGTTTCGCGTTGGTTGGTAATGCCAATTCCTGAGATTTCAGCAGGAGAAATACTGCTTTTGCTTATCACCTCACGGGCAACTTCCAGTTGTGTTTCCCAGATGTCCTGTGGTTTATGTTCCACCCACCCCGGGCGGGGATAAATTTGCTCAAATTCCTTTTGAGAAGCGTTGATAATTTCCCCCGAATGATTAAAAAGAATCGCCCTGTTGCTTGTGGTGCCGGAGTCGAGTGCAAGAATAAATTTTTGCATGAATCTGATTTTTTAGTTTTTAAAGGGCTGAAAATACAACATTTCCGGGAAATAGAAAGAATGTTTAACAATCTTCTTATTTTTGGCCTCGAAACAAAAAAGGATGAATATTAAAACAGACAGGACAGGGGTAATTGGAAGCGGAAGCTGGGCTACAGCCATTGCCAAAATGCTGCTTGAAAACGTGGGGCAAATCAACTGGTTTTTCAGAAAAACGGAAACCATTGAAAGTTTTAAAGAGCTGGGAAACAATCCGCGTTACCTACAAAGTGTGGAGTTTGATGTGGAACGGATAAACTTTTTTAATGATGTTGATGAAATTATTGACAATTCGGACATTATTGTTTTGGCCGTTCCATCAGCATTTCTACCCGAAGTCCTTGGTAAACTGAAAACCGGACTGAGCAGCAAATATTTTTTATCGGGCATAAAAGGAATTATACCCCATAAAAACCTGTTGGTGGCGGAATACCTGAACAAGTACTTTCAAGTTCCGCTTGAAGGTATTGGTGTAATTGCCGGTCCGTGCCATGCAGAGGAGTTGGCGTTAGAGAAACTTTCATACCTTACCGTGGCCAGTATCGATGAAACCAAAGCGGCCGGTTTTGCCAAGCTGATTCAAAGCCATTATATTTTTACTTCTACTTCCGACGATATTTGGGGAACAGAATATACTTCGGTAATAAAAAACATTATTGCCATTGGCGCCGGCATAGCCCACGGACTGCACTACGGAGATAATTTTCAGGCGGTACTGGTTTCCAATGCCATTCAGGAAATAAAAAGGTTTGTGGACACTGTTCATCACATTAACCGCGACATAAAAGATTCAGCTTACCTCGGAGACATGGTGGTAACCGTTTATTCACAATTCAGCCGGAACAGGCTGCTGGGCACACTAATTGGCAGGGGCTATTCGGTACGAAACGCATTTCTGGATATGAATATGGTTGCCGAAGGGTTTTATGCATCGAAATCCATTTATGAAATAAACCAAAAACACCAGGTTTACATGCCTATTTGCGAAACAGTTTACCGGATTTTATACGAAAAAGCGCCACCGAAAAAGGAGATGGCTAATTTAAGCAGGAAGTTGCGTTGACTGATTTTGCGAATTCTTCCGAAGGTGCAAAGGATCTATGGAGAGTTCCTATGGAATGATTCGCCGATTTTAAAATGCGCGGTTCGGAAATCGCGCCACGCATGCACTACCTCAGTTCTTTGTAAGCATTTATTAACCCGTTTGTAGATACATCATGGGTGGTAACCGGTTGATCATCATCGAGCTCTGGAAGAATAGCATTGGCTAATTGTTTGCCCAACTGCACACCCCACTGGTCAAAACTGTAAATATTCCAGATTATGCCCTGTACGAAAATTTTATGTTCATACATTGCTATCAGTGAACCTAATGTGCGCGGAGTTATTTTTTTTACTAAAATCGAGTTGGTTGGTACATTTCCCGGGAAAACTTTATAAGGAGCAAGCAGAGCAATCTCCTCCTCCGTTTTTCCTTCTTCTTTCAATTCGGCAATCACCTGCTCTTCGCTTTTTCCTGTCATAAGCGCTTCAGTTTGTGCAAAAAAGTTGGCAAGCAATTTTTGATGATGGTCGCCAATGGGATTGTGGCTGATTGCAGGTGCAATAAAATCGCAGGGAATCAGTTTAGTCCCCTGATGAATGAGCTGATAGAAAGCGTGTTGCCCGTTGGTGCCGGGTTCGCCCCAGATAATCGGGCCGGTCTGATATTCTACCAGCTCTCCGTTTCTGTCCACATATTTTCCGTTACTCTCCATGTTGCCCTGTTGAAAATAGGCAGCAAACCGGTGCATATACTGGTCATAGGGAAGGATTGCTTCGGTTTCGGCACCATAGAAATTATTATACCAAATTCCGAGAAGCGCCAAAATGACCGGGATATTCTGGTTGAACGGAGAATTTCGAAAATGGTTGTCCATGGCATGTGCTCCTTCCAGAAGGTGGATATAATTTTCATAACCAATTCCCAATACTATGGAAAGACCGATAGCCGACCACAGTGAATAGCGTCCGCCAACCCAATCCCAAAACCTGAACATCTGTTCCGGATGGATTCCGAATGCCACCACCTCTTTTTTGTTGGTGGAAACCGCCACGAAATGGTTTTCAATTTGCTTCTCATCACCGACAGCTTCCAAAAACCAACTCCTTGCGGTAGCTGCATTTGTCATGGTTTCCTGGGTGGTAAATGTTTTGGAAGTGATAATAAATAAAGTGGTTTCCGGATTAACTTTTTTTAGTGTTTCGGCGATGTGTGTTCCATCAACATTTGAGACAAAATGCAGGCTCAGGTGATTTTTGTAGGGTTTCAGCGCTTCGGTGACCATCAGCGGGCCTAAATCGGAGCCGCCAATACCAATGTTCACAATATCGGTGATTGGTTTGCCTGTAAATCCTTTCCACCCGCCAGAAATTACTTTTTCAGAAAAGGTTTTCATCTGTTCAAGTATGGCATTTATTTCCGGCATAACATCTTTCCCGTCAACCACTACCGCTGAGTTGCTGCGGTTTCTTAGAGCAATGTGAAGTACGGCGCGATTTTCTGTGGCATTTATTTTTTGACCGGAGAACATGCTCTCGACGGCATCTTTTAAACTACACTCATCAGCAAGCTGAATCAGTAGCTTAAGCGCTTTGTCGTCAATAATATTTTTGGAAAAATCCACAAGAATATCTTCAAAACGGATGGAGTATTTCTGAAAACGATTCGGGTCATTTTCGAAAAATTCTGTCAGATGCGTGTCTTCAAATTCAAAAAAGCAATCTTCAAGCTTTTTCCAGGCATTTGTGGTTGTCGGATTTATTTTCGGTAACATGCTATATTTTTTTGATGGTTTTAAAACCCAGTAACAAATTCAAAAGGTGATTCATTCTGCTGCATGGCTTTGCAATGAATGTTTTGCAAAGATAATTTTTTACTGAAAAGAGTGTTTGCTGCTAGAGTAATACTTTCAAATGTTGAGTGCTTTTATTAACATTTACCAGATTAGAGACTTGTTTAGGATATGCCGGAAGGTATCCGCTGCAACCAGTCTGGTACTTTGCTATAAAACCACGGCAGCAATGACTACGCGAAGTCAGAGCTCTCTGAATATCAAAAAAAATCATTAAAGTCGGTTGGTGTTTTATTTAGTTCTTCATCATCACAGTCGAGGTTGATGTTGAAGTTTGGCGGACGGATGAAATTCATCTCTTCGGTGTATCCAAGCGTTGGGTCAGCAAGCACCTTTTTAAAGAAATATCCCCAGATGGGGAGTGCCATGTTTGCACCCTGACCGGATGATATGGTTCTGAAATGGATACTTCTCAGGTCGGCTCCTGTCCAAACGCCGGCTGAAAGCCGCGGAGTGATTCCTACAAACCATCCGTCGGAATGGTTTTGGGTAGTTCCGGTTTTTCCGGCAATCGGCATCTTAAATCTTCCGTAACCTTCCCGGTTGCGAAGTCTGACACCTGTTCCACCGTCAATAACACCCTGCAGCAGGTTCACCATCAGATAAGCAGTTTGCTCATCAAACGCTTCGTGCCGTTCCGGCTGAAAGGTAGCTATCACATTACCATACCGGTCTTCGATACGCGTAACAAAATAGGGTTTCACAAACACGCCCTGATTGGCATAAGTGTTAAAAGCACCTACCATTTCGTAAAGTGTGATGTCGGAAGTTCCTAAAAATATTGACGGCACAGGATCAATCGGACTGTAAACGCCCATGCGTTTCATCACCGTTGTTACTGCTTGCGGAGTGAACTGCTTCATCACCCATGCCGAAATTTTATTGCGCGACTGGGCGAGTCCCCATTTCAGTGTAACAAGCTTCCCTTCGTTCACGTTGTCCTGCTCCGCATCCTGGGGCTCCCAGATGGTTCCGTCGGGCATCTGAAACTGCTGGCTCACATAGGGCGCTTTAGTGCAGGGAGTCAGTCCGTTCTGCATGGCAAGTGTATAGAGAAAGGGCTTCACCGTTGAGCCAACCTGCCGCTTCCCCCCTTTAACCATGTCGTACATAAAATATTTGTAGTTTGGCCCGCCCACGTAAGCTTTCACCTTTCCCGAGTGGGTCTCCATTGCCATAAATGATGAGCGGAACAAACGCAAATACCATTTCAGGGAATCCATTGGCGACATGATGGTGTCAATTTCTCCTTTCCAGGAAAAAACAGTCATTTCAACGGGAATTTTGAAATTTTCTCTGATTTCACTGAAGCTTTTCCCCTGATTGTGCAGCACCCTGTAGCGCTCACTCCGCCGGATTTCACGGTTTATCAGGTCTTCAACCTCATCGACAGTCATATTGTTGGCAAACGGCGGATTATTTAAATACTTCATTCCCCCGTCAAATTCGGGCTGAAGATTATTTTTCAGATGAAATTCAACCGACTCCACAGCATATTGCTGCATGCGTGAATCTATTGTCGTAAAAATCCGTAACCCGTCGTTATACAAATCGTAATTCTGTCCATCGGGTTTTGTATTTTTTGTGCACCAGCCATATAACGGATCGGTTTCCCAGTCTAAGGAATCTTCCCTGAATTTCTGCATCTGCCATGAAGGATAATTCTTTTTGTTGGGTTTTTGAGCTGTTAGCGTTAATCTCAGATATTCTCTCAGATATGGGGCAGGTCCGCTTTTGTAATCCACTTTGTGAAAATCCAAATCAAGTGGCAGCTGCTTTGTTGAATCTCTGACTGCACGGGATATGTATCTGTATTTTGCCATCTGGTTCAGCACCACGTTGCGGCGCTGCATAACAAGCTCAGGCCTGCGCACCGGATTATAAAGTGAAGAGTTCTTTGCCATCCCCACCAGCATGGCTGCCTGATGCAGTTGAAGGGAATCGGGCTGAACGCCAAAATATACACCTGCAGCCGATTTTATTCCTACTGCCAGATTCAAAAAATCGTATTTATTCAGATACATCAGGACTATTTCCTCTTTGGTATAGCTGCGTTCCAGCTTCACTGCAATCACCCACTCTTTAAACTTGCGCAAGACCAGATCAGCCGGACCCGATAAATCTTCGCGCGGGAAGAGCATCTTAGCAAGTTGCTGACTGATTGTACTGCCGCCACCGGAGCTTGTTTTTCCGGTGACAACACCCTTGAAAACGCGCAGCAAGCCACGGAGGTCAATCCCCGAATGCTTGTAAAACCTCACATCTTCAGTAGCAATCAGTGCATCAATTAAATATTGCGGAAGATTTTCATAATTCACAAAAGCGCGGTTTTCGTGAATAAAATATTTATCTAACACTTTCCCGTCTTCAGAGAAAATCTCTGACGATAAAATATTTGGCGGATTTTCCAGCTCTTCAAAAGTGGGCATAAAACCTAAATACCCTTTGGCAATCATCATAAAAAGCAAAGCAACTGAGACAATGCCTGATAAAAAGATTACCCAAAACCAAAAAATATATTTTTTCCAGCTTTTCTTTTCTTCTTTATTCATGAAAAACTTGATTAAATTCTGCAACAAAGATATATGTTTCCATGTTGGAAGCAATGAAATAAGCGTTTTAACGAAGTATGTTAATTTATTTTTCTACAAACAATCATGTCATCCTCAATAGAATAGCATAAATGCGTAAAAAATAAATTTTGAACTTAGCGTTTGATTTTCTTTAATTTGCAGAAATTTTTAAAAAAGAAAGTAAAACTATATGCAGAAAAATCTGGTAATTGTGGAATCACCGGCCAAGGCAAAAACCATTGGAAAATTTTTAGGAAGCGATTATACGGTTACTTCCTGTATGGGTCACATCCGTGATTTGGAGAAAAAGGACCTGGGAATTAATCTGGAAAAAAATTATCAACCCAACTACATTGTCACTCCCGACAAGAAAAAGATTGTTGCTGATTTAAAAAAGTTAGCTAAGGAGGCAGAAGTCGTGTGGCTGGCATCCGATGAAGACCGTGAGGGAGAAGCCATTGCATGGCACCTGAAGGAAGTACTTAAGCTCAAGCCTGAAAAAACCAGGCGAATTGCTTTTCATGAGATTACTAAAGAAGCTATTCAGCGCTCCATTAAAAATCCCCGTTCCATTGACGACAATCTCGTGAATGCGCAACAGGCACGCAGAGTGCTGGACAGGATAGTAGGCTTTATGATTTCGCCTGTTCTCTGGAAAAAAGTAAAACCGGCGCTCTCTGCCGGCAGGGTACAATCAGTTGCTGTCCGCCTGATTGTGGAACGCGAGCGTGAAATTATGAATTTTAAAACCGAAACATGGTTTCGTGTAACGGGCTCGTTTTTGGTTCAGGATGAAAATGATAACCTGGTGGAACTGAAAGCTGAGCTAAACAAACGATTTCCAAATAAAAAGGAGTCACAGGCATTTCTTGAAAAGTGTAAAAGCGCAGAATTTATGGTAGCCGATGTGGTGAAGAGACCGGCTAAGCGTTATCCCGCACAGCCTTTTACCACTTCAACACTACAGCAGGAAGCCAGCCGCAAACTGGGCTTTTCTGTTTCCCGAACCATGGCTGTGGCTCAACGCCTCTACGAAAGCGGGAAAATTACCTACATGCGAACCGATTCGGTTAATCTTTCTGACCTGGCTCTCACTACTGCAAAACAGAAAATCACTGAACTCCACGGGGAGAAATATGTAAAAATCAGAAAATATCAAACCAAATCCAAAGGAGCTCAGGAAGCACACGAAGCCATCAGGCCGACCTATATGAATCAGGAATCCGTTGATGGCAATCCGGAGGAAAAACGCCTCTACGACCTGATCTGGAAACGTACAATGGCATCGCAAATGGCTGATGCCGAGCTTGAGAGAACCACTGTAACCATTTCGGTTTCCACGGCGCCTGAAGTTTTTACTGCCACCGGAGAAGTGATTGTTTTTGACGGATTTCTTAAGGTTTACATGGAATCTTCCGATGATGAAAACGGTAGCAGCAAGGGCGGCCATGATATTATTCCTCCCTTGAAAGCAAAAGAGATATTAAGCATGGCTTCCATCGTTGCCACCAAACGTTTTTCGCAGCGGCCATACCGCTACACGGAAGCATCGCTGGTCAAAAAGCTGGAAGAGCTGGGCATTGGCAGGCCATCAACCTATGCGCCGACCATCACCACCATCCAAAACAGGAATTATGTGGTAAGGCAGGATCATCCCGGCGAAAGTCGTGAATATGAAGTAATCACCTTAAAAAATAATGAGATTTCTGAAAAGAGACTTTCAGAAATCAGCGGTTCAGAAAAATCCAAGCTCTTCCCTACCGATGTGGGAATGGTGGTCAATGATTTTCTTGTTGAAAATTTTGAACAAATCATGGATTACAACTTCACCGCCGATGTGGAGAAGACTTTTGACGATATTGCCGCCGGCAAAGAGGAGTGGAGCGAAATAATTGACAAATTCTACCAACCCTTTAATCGTCATGTGGATTTTGTTTTGGAAACTTCGGAACGTACCAAAGGCGAACGCATTCTCGGTAAAGATCCCAAAACCGGGAAACAGGTTTCTGTTAAAATCGGTCGCTACGGGCCTGTTGCACAATTGGGTGAATCCTCCAATGAAAATGAGAAGCCGCAATTTGCAAGCCTGCTCGCTGGTCAGCACCTGGAGACCATAACCCTGGAGGAAACCCTCGAATTGTTCAGGCTTCCCCGCGAACTTGGCGAATACGAAAACAAAAAAGTAATTGTCAATATTGGTCGGTTTGGCCCCTATGTCAGGCACGACAATAAGTTTACATCCCTGCAAAAACAGGACGACCCCTACACCATTAATCTCGATCGTGCGATTGTGTTGATTGAGGAAAAAAGGGAAAAAGACCGGAAAGCCGTGATAAAGGTTTTTGATGAAGAACCCGAAATAAGAGTTTTAAATGGGCGTTGGGGTCCTTATATTTCCTACAAAAAGAAAAATTATAAAATACCGAAAAAAATAAATGCTGAGGAGCTGACACTGGAAGAGTGCAGGAAAATAATTGACTCAGCACCGGAGCCAAAAACCAAAAGCACCCGCAGAAAGAGCTGATTTAAAAAAATAAAATCCAATTTATGAACCTGTCTGATTATTTTTTCCCGGCAAGTTTTCCGGTATTTGAAAAACCGGTCAACCTCCCGGAAAAATACACGCTGGGCTACGCCATTCAAAGGCAAAATGCAGCGCTTTCCGATGCTTCAATAAAAAAAATTGACGTTGCTTTGATAGGCGTGCCCTTTGAAGATGGGGAATACAGTAATAATAAATTGTCCTCTCCTGATATTTTAAGAGGCAACCTTTATCAGCTCTCCTCATTTAACGAAAAAATTCAGATTGCCGATTTGGGCAATTTGAAACCTGCTAAAAGTAAAAAAGGAATTTATCTTGCTTTGCGCGACATTGTTGAATATCTGCTCGCATTAGATGTTATACCCGTTGTTATTGGGGGAAGTCAGGATTTAACTATCGGCATTTGTGAAGCTTTCAAAAACGAACGTTATTTTTGGTTAACTGTCATAGATTCCGTTTTCGACATAAAAAAGGGAGTGGAAAAATCAAGTTCCACAAATTTTCTCACCCACATTTTTAGGAATTTTCAAAATCTTTTTCAGTTCAGCCTCCTCGGTTATCAGAACCACCTGGTAAATCATTTATTTCTTGAAAAACCGGAAGTCGCCGGCGAACATTTGCGGCTGGGCAAATTCCGGGATAATCCTTTTCTGGCAGAACCGATCTTGCGAAATTCGCATGTGGTTTCATTCGATTTTGGAGCTGTGAAAAGCGTTGAAGCTCCGTCAGCTGCAAACAAAAACCCAAATGGCTTGCATGGGGAAGAGGCTTGTCAGTTGGCCAGATATACTGGGCTGAGCAGCAATGTTAAAGCTTTTGGCTTTTTTGAGGGACAGTTCACCAAAACAGAATCTTTGTCGCCTAAGCTTGCATCAGAAATAATCTGGTATTTCCTTCAGGGAGTTTCTCAAAGAGATTCCATAGTAAAAGAGACAGTATATAAGACAGAAGTTGAGGGGCTTGACCATCCGATTGTATTCAGGCAGAATGAAATATCCGGACAATGGTGGTTCGAGATTAGTTCACTTTCGGGTGAAACCCTAAAAATTGCCTGTTTGGAAGATGATTATCGCTTGGCAGCTTCTAACGAAATCCCTGAAAGATGGTTAAGTTATATTCAAAAATTGGATAGTTTTTAAAATAATAAAAAAATGATAGCGTTCTTTGCATACCGGATTAACATATTTTGTTGCAGACAAGATTTTTTTATTTCTTTAACATGAATTGAAAATATATTTATGCCGCATACGAACAGAGGTGTGAGAACATTTATTTCTTTCCTATCTTTGCTGATAATTATTGGAATGGAGGTTTCTGCCCAGAGTGACCCGCAGTTTACAAACAACATGTTTTATAAGTTGGGCGTTAATCCGGGATATGCTGGTGCGGAAAACGCATTAAACGGAATAATATTAAACCGTTTTCAATGGGAAGGAATGAAGGGAGCACCAAAGACGCTTGTTTTCAGCGCCGATGCTGCCGTAAACATTTTGGGTGCACCCAGCGGAGTAGGACTAAACATTATAAGTGATCAATTGGGATTTGCAAAAAACATAACAGTAAATGGCAACTATGCCTACAAGGCAGAATTAAGTTTTGGAACGCTGGGAATCGGCGCATCTCTCGGATTGTATAACCAAAGCATCAATGGCGACTGGCAGATTCCTGAAGATGACCATGGAATATATATGCAGCCCGGCTCTGACCCGGGGATTCCGCAGGCTGAAACCAGTCAGGTAGCATTTGATGTGGGAAGCGGGCTGTACCTGTCATCAAACAAATACTTTTTAGGTCTATCTGCAACGCACCTCAATCAGGCAACAATTGAATATGACGAAACCGCACGGAGCTATCTGACAAGACATTACTATTTGATGGGTGGGTACAATATTAAATTAGGTGATCCGTTATTTGAATTACGCCCATCGTTTTTGTTTAAAACCGATGTGGCGGGATGGCAGTTAGACGTGAATGCTAATCTCGTTTTTGATGACCGCTTTTGGGGAGGATTATCCTACAGAATTAATGATGCAGTTATTCTGCTCATGGGAGTTGAACTGGCTAACGGACTGAAAGTTGGCTATTCGTTTGACCTTGTAACCTCTGCAATTGGTTATTATGGTTGGGCATCACATGAATTTTTTGTAAGTTATGCAATAAACCTTGAAAGGAACCGTAACCAGAAATATAAAAGTATAAGATTTTTGTAAAGAAAGCCATATATTTGAGCTATGAAAAAACTTTTTTTAATAACAGTTGGGCTTATAACACTTTTCTCCTATACGGGTTGCAGCCCCTCCGGCAACGGAGAGCTGGTTGGAGTGCAAAACAGGAAAAAATGGCGAGAAACACAACCTTACGGCATGGTCTATGTCCGAAGGGGTAGTTTCAACATCGGCCCGAGCGATCAGGATCCTGCCATGGCGGGAGTACCCACCAAAACTGTATCACAGGATGCTTTTTGGATGGACGATACCGAAATTACCAATAACGAATACCGGCAGTATGTTCACTGGGTAAGGGACTCAACGGCACGGCGGTTGCTCGGCGAGCAGTACCCCGAATTTCTCATTACAGAAACCCGGCAGGGCGTACCACTTGATCCGCCGCGGGTGAACTGGAGAGAAAAAATCAAATGGAACGACCCTGACCATCTAATGGCAATGGAAGACCTGTTTGTCCCTGAAAATGAGCGCTTTTTTGGTAAAAATGAGTTGGATGCAAGAAAGCTTATTTATGAATACTGGTGGATTGATCTGCAGCAGGCTGCGCGTCGGTCAAACAGCTACAATTTCAAAACACAGAGATACGAAGGAAATGTCTATGACATCAACGGAGAGCTGAGACCTATTGAGAATCGTTCTTCATTCATCATGAGTGATCAGGTATATGTCTACCCCGACACACTCGCATGGATTCGTGATTTCACCTATTCCTACAATGAGCCATGGGCTACACGCTATTTCTGGCATCCCGGATTTGACGAATATCCTGTTGTTGGGGTTACATGGAAGCAGGCGCTGGCATTTTGTAACTGGAGAACAAAAATCCAGACGGATTACCTGACAACCAAACGGCAGCCCGGCTTGCAAGCCTATAGATTGCCCACCGAAGTGGAATGGGAATATGCAGCTCGGGGAGGGAAAGATTTTTCAATGTATCCGTGGGGAGGCTATTATGCCCGCGATAAAAAGGGAGTTTTCCTTGCAAACTTTAAACCCCTCAGGGGTAATTATGCTGAAGATGGCGGAATCATCACCATGAAAGTGGGTAGCTTTGAACCCAACGAATATGGGCTTTATGACATGGCAGGGAATGTGGCTGAATGGACAGAAACAGCCTATGACGAAGCTGGCTACAGCTATTTCAGCGATTTGAATCCCACATTTACATATAACGCACGTCCGGATGATCCGCCTGTTATGAAACGAAAAGTTATCCGTGGTGGCTCATGGAAGGATGTTGCCTATTATACACAGGTCTCTACCAGGAGTTTTGAATATCAGGATTCCACAAAATCATACATCGGATTTCGCTGTGTACGGTCAACTTTTGGCGATGAGTTCAAATAAAAATATTATTATAAAATTATTACCACTGCGATATGAATTTTGGTGAAATATTTAAAACTAAACGCTGGAGAACTTTCATGGGCTATATTTATGGATGGGGTGCATCCATAGTGATGATTGGTGCTCTGTTTAAGCTTCAGCACTGGCAATATTCCGGACTATTGCTCACAATAGGGCTTTTAACGGAAGCTGTCATTTTCTTTTTGTCGGCTTTTGAGCCGTCGTTCGAAATCCCGGAATGGTCAAAAGTGTATCCGGAATTGAGAGATGATTATGAAATGATGGAGCTGGATGAAATCAGACCCGCAGGCAAAAACGGACTCACTCAATTATTTGCCTCTTCGGAACTTACTCCCGAATTGCTGGACAAAGTGGGCAAAAGCCTGAGCGATCTCTCAACCACTGCAAGAGGAATCAGCGATATATCGTCGGCAACATTAGCTACCGATCTGTATGTAAGGAACATGAGCACAGCGTCGGAATCAATGAGTTCATTATCCGAAATTAATAAACGCGCCAACGAAGTTGTCAACAATTCGGTTGAAAAGCTTGCCCGGTCTTACTCTTCTACATCAGACCATATTGTTGAAACGGGCAAACACTCTATTGAGAAACTTCACAAAAGCAGTGAGGAGTTTTCTTCACAACTTTTGGAAGTAAGTAAAAAACTGTCAGAAACGGTTAACGGTGCATCGCATACGTTCTCAGCCGAATTGAAAAATATTGGGGAAAATTCAAAGAATTACTCCTCTTACCTTGAAAAGCTGAATCAAAATATTCTGACACTGAATGAAAATCTTGAAAATCAATTGAAGCAGGCCAAAACACAATTTGATGTCAATCAGAAATTCAGCAGTGATTTAAGCCGTATCAACGAGATACTCAGTTCATCGGTTAATGAACTACAGAAATATAAAGAGAATGCAGAACAATTGAATAAGCATCTGGTAGAGTTAAACACCATTTATGGAAATATGTTAGGTGCAATGCGTTACACTAACAAGTAAACTGAAGGAACTGTAATTATGGCTTCAAAGAATTGTCCGGAAACCCCCCGGCAGAAAATGATAAACATGATGTACATTGTACTCACAGCAATGCTTGCACTCAACGTTGCAGCCGAAGTACTTGATGCGTTTAAAATTGTCAATGTCAGTCTGCTTGAGACTTTTAAAGTGGTGGACATGAAAAATGCCCAGGTGTATGCCCGTTTTGAGCAGGCAATGGCTGAGAACGAAACGAGGGTTAAGGAATGGAAAGAAAAAGCTGACTATGTAAAACTTCATACCGATAACATTATCGCTTTTATCTCCACAATAAAGGAAGAGCTGGTAACCAAATCGGGATATAAAACTGTTGGTCCCAACGTGCCATTGAATCAGAAAGATTTTTACCTAGCAACTTTGGGCGGAGATACTCTTATCCTTTCCCGCCCCGATGATTTAAATGTCCCCTCAGAGTTTTTAATTACACAAAAAAAAGCAACTGAATTAAAAGAAGAAATTAAGAAATTCCGCTCGGAGTTGATTTCACTCATTGATGAGTCGGATACCGAGCTGATTGAAACGATTAACAGCGCTCTTGACACCTCTGACCCACCGATAAATTACAGGGAAGGCGGCGAGAGTAAATCGTGGGAAACGGAACGCTTTTTAGACAATCCGCTTGCAGCCAGTTTAACAATTTTATCAAAAATGCAGATTGACGTTAAGAATTCCGAAGCAAATCTTATCAATTATCTGTTTTCACAAATTGATGCCGGTTCGTTTCTTTTTAACAAACTGGGAGCACAGGTTATTCCCAATTCAAATATCATTCTGCAGGGAGATGAATACATTGCAGATGTGTTTTTAGCTGCCGAAGATACCACCCAGCAACCCGAAATCCTGATAAACAACAAGCAAGTGCCCGTCAGGGACGGGAAAGCCACCTACAGGGTTACAACCTCTGAACCGGGTATTTTCAGCTGGAGTGGTCTGATAAAATACAAAACTCCGGGCGGTGTTATTAAAAGCTATCCGTTCCGTCAGGAATATCAGGTAACCCAGCCCAGTGTAACCATGTCTGCCACGCGGATGAATGTGTTTTACAGAGGACTGGACAATCCCTTTGATGTTGGCGCAGGTGGAATTCCTCACGAAAACCTCGAAGTGACAATGACAAACGGCAGGGTGCTGCAGCGTGGCGACGCATTTATTATTCAGCCCAATGAGCTGGATGAGCAGGGCCGCAGGACAACCGTAACGGTTCATGCAAAAATCGGCAACGAAAGAAGGGTGCTTGGCAGAACAAACTGGCGGGTAAAAAAAGTTCCCGACCCCATTGCCAAGGTTGCCGGGCAGGCTGGCGGTTCTATCAGAAAAGAGCGCCTTCTTGCTGAAGACGGTGTGTTGGCTGAACTGGAAGATTTTGACTTTGACTTTAAATACACGGTTACCCAGTTCCGTGTGGAAATTTCAGCAGCCGGCGGATATGTTAATTTCTTTGAAAGTAATTCAAATCGGTTTACCGAAGAACAAAAAAACCAGTTCAGAAGGCTAAACCCCAACAGTTTAATATATATAGCAAATATCAAAGCAGTCGGCACCGACGGCGTTTCACGCGACCTCGATCCGATTTCGTTTAAAATACAGTAATTATGAAAAAGTTAATCGCATACACAGTAATTTTGGTTTTTCTGCTTGTCTTTTCGGCTAGGAGTGTTGATGCCCAAATAGTTAATGGCGCATTTACTTCCACGGATATATCTGAAAAAAAGCCAATGCCCCTGCCAGATGTCAGGGAGGCAGATGTGCTCTGGTCAAAAAAAGTCTGGAGAATCATTGACCTGAGAGAAAAAATGAACCTGCCACTCTACTATCCGACTGTGGAAACCGACGGGCTTAAAAACCTGATAACCCTATTGCTCGATGGTGTTGAAAGCGGGCTCATCACCCCTTACGATGCAAGGTTAGACGATGATTTTAAAGTTCCCATGACATATGAGCAGGTTCAAGAAGCTTTTGGTGCGGAAGAGTCAACAGAAGAAACCATCGATTTTGACACGGGAGAACGGAAGATGGTAACCATTCAGGGTGAAATAAGGCCCGGGGAAATCAAACAGTACATGATTAAGGAAGAGTGGTATTTCGACAAACAATCTTCTTCTTTGAATGTAAGAATTATCGGAATTTGCCCAATCCGCGAATTTACCAGAGATATTGACCAGCCCGGTCAGGTTCAGCGCACCAAGGTTTTCTGGGTATATTATCCTGAAGCAAGAAAGTTGCTGGCAACAAATAAAGTGCTCAATCCCTACAACCATGCTCAATCCATGTCATTTGACGATCTCTTCATCAAAAGATTTTTCAACAGCTATATCGTTAGAGAATCAAATGTTTACAACAACCGCGATATAAGTGCTTACCTGAGTGGAAAAGATGCCATGCTTGAGTCAAAACGTATTGAAAACGAAATTTTCAATTTTGAGCAGGACCTCTGGGAATATTAATAAAGAAAGAATATTTAAACACAGGGGATGTACTGATTACGGCGTTTTGGTACATCCCTTTTTTGAGCTATACAAACAACGGTTAAAAACTCATCAAAATTTTGAATAATTCCTGTTGAAAAAAGCAACACTATATATCATCCTATTGGGAGGCATTCTTTTTCATTCTTGTAAAAATGAAATTAATCAATTCCTTCCGGGAGGAGGTGGCAGCTCCAAAAGTTGGTTTGAGCCAATTCCATACGGGATGGCATATATCCCAAGGGGTTCTTATCTTATGGGTCCATCGGATGATGAAGTGAAAATTTTCAACACCAGTTCAAGGCGTGTTTCCATTGAATCCTTTTGGATGGATGATACAGAAATTACCAACAATGAATACCGCCAGTTCGTTTACTGGGTGCGCGATTCCATAGCACGGACTTTGCTGGCGCAGGTCTATCCTGAGTTTATGTACACCGAAACTGCGAAAGGAGTTCCACTCACCCAGCCAATCATCAACTGGCGCGAAAAAATTAACTGGAGAAATGAAGACCATCTGCAGGCAATCGATGACCTGTTCATGCCGGAACATGAGCGTTTTGCCTTTACCAGGGAGATTGATTCCCGAAAGCTGGTTTATGACTACGGATGGGTAGATTACAAACAGGCAGCCCGGCGGGCAAACAGCTACAATCACGAAAACCGCCGCTATGAAGGAACCGTTGTTAACCAGCAGGGAGAGACCATTCCCATTGCCAATCGCAGCTCTTTTCTGATGCGTGAGGCAGTTCCCGTATACCCTGACACCTTGTGCTGGATTCGTGACTTTACCTATACTTACAACGAACCATATACACTCAAGTACTTTTCACACGTGGGATTTGACAATTATCCGGTTGTGGGGGTCACATGGAAACAGGCACGAGCATTCTGCCACTGGAGAACAACCATTCAACAGGAGTTCAGCAGCAGGTTTAATGATGCTCCGGCTCATTCCTACAGGCTGCCCACTGAAGCTGAATGGGAATATGCATCGCGTGGCGGGCTAAACAACTCCGTCTATCCGTGGGGAAGCTATTATACCCGAACAGACAAAGGGTGCTATGTTGCCAATTTTAAACCGATGCGCGGAAATTATGTTGCCGACAGTCCAACCACGACAAATGCCATGCAGGTAGGGCAATTTGATCCGAACAACTACGGATTGTACGACATGGCAGGGAACGTGGCAGAATGGACAAGCAGTGCATTCTATGAAGCTGCTTACGACAACATGAGCGATTTCAATCCCGAAATTGAGTATGATGCACGCCCCGACGATCAGCCGGTGATGAAGAGAAAGGTAATTCGCGGAGGTTCATGGAAAGATGTAAGCTATTTTATCCGTAATTCCACAAGAACATTTGAATATCAGGATTCTGCCAAATCGTATGTCGGATTCCGATGTGTCAGAACATCCTTCAGACAAGAGTTACTCCAAAAATAAACTTGGCAACTGCCCATTCAAACCATGAAAGGTTTAAATATTCACAGGAGATATTCCGGGATTTTAAGCAGCGCATAGTTCAGTTCAAAATTGAAATCACTCTTACAAACTGATATTGATTCCGGTAAACACGGTTGCCCCTGGCATGGTGTAATAACGGTTCACCTGATATTTTTCGTTCAAAAGATTTTCGCCGCTGACATACCATCTCAGATACTTGTTTATGGAATAGGTAGCTTTGGCTTTCAGCAGAGTGTAATCTTCACTTGAGACTACCGGCGAGGGATCATTGTCCAGATTTACTATTTGTTGCAAACTTGCATTAAAACGTAGTTTTTTCCACTGATAATTAGCACTCAGATAGAGATTATGTTCCGGTGTTGCATACACAGGATCTTCCATATGAATATAGCTGTATGTTGCCAAAAGTCCTAAGTTTTTCACCGGACGGGCGTTTATTAGCACTTCTACCCCCTTGTTGTTAATCTCTCCGGCGTTGAGGAGCCCCTGCAAAGGAACAGTAACAATCAGGTTATCTCCCTGAATCAGGAAAAATGTCAGCTCTGTACTGAGTTTTCCCTGATAGAATTTATTTGAAACTCCTGTTTCATAATTTATTATCGTTTCAGGACTCAGTTCGGGATTTGGACCCCAGAGAAAAAGTTCGCGTATGGTGGGACTGCGAAATCCTTTGGACACATTACCTTTCCAGGATGCATTGCCGGCAAACTTCCATGCAAACCCAACCGACGGAATCGTATGATTTCCGTAAACACTATGGTTTTGCAAACGAATCCCGGCATTAAGTGTCAGTTTTTCCATCAGGGTTTGCTGCATAAAACCATAAATTCCAGTTTCTGTAACCGTTGTGTCGGCAAAAACAACACCTGCCCCATTCATCGCCAGCAGATTTTCTGCCATTCCTCCGTAGTTCATGTGATCAAACCCGATGGTCAGGTTATTTCCTTTGAATAGTTTGAAAGACTCATAGAAGTTCAGCCCGTAATTGTGGTCAGTTGAATGAAAACCGTCTGTAATATTGTGTTCTCCGAAGTTGTAAAAAGCTTTTAATGCTCCGCTTGCCTTTTCAAATTCATTCTGAAGTGTGAAAGCCCAGTAGCCGCGTGTGATGTCAATACGCTCACCGGGTTTTGCATTAATCGTATCGGGGCCGGGGTCAGATGCTTTGAATCCGGCTATGCTTAAATCGGTGTTCAGGTGAAAATGATGGTTCACATCATAGCCCAACTTAATATATCCGTTTTTAATATTAAAATCTGAATAATCACGGTGTCCGTTGGTTCGGTCATGGTTTCCAGAGGCAAAAACCGAAAATTTATTCTTTTTATAACCTCCTGACGCCATATATTTTTGTGTATTAAACGAACCGTAGGATACGCGTGCATTTCCTTCTGCGCCATCAGACGTCTGTTTTTTTGTGATAATGTTAATTACCCCGCCCATTGCATTGGAACCATATAGTATGGATGCAGGCCCGCGGATTACCTCAACCCGTTCGGCATCG
The DNA here is from genome assembly GCA_040772505.1 of Mariniphaga sp. Taxonomy (GTDB): domain Bacteria; phylum Bacteroidota; class Bacteroidia; order Bacteroidales; family Prolixibacteraceae; genus Mariniphaga. The sequence continues at coordinate 99,531 of JAXGYA010000002.1, forward strand.
GATGCCACATAGGAGTCGGGAAGAGGATGCCCCATGATACCCATAAATTGGGGATGCCCATCAATAAGCATCAAAACTCCCGTAGTGGGTACTCCTCCCATCCCGCGAATGGAAATCTGACCGGCGGAACCTTCGGCAACACCAAAACCGGTTATTCCCCGCTCAGTAACAAAAAGCCCGGGAACTTTCCCGTTTAAAACGGGAAGCAGAGCCGATTCACCACTTTCCTCAATCTGTAATCTGTCGATTACAGAGACAGCCATCGGTACACTATTCCGGCTCACGCCAATATGTGTTCCCGTAACAATTATCTCGTCAATTTTTACCGTGTCAACTACATTTGCTCTGTTCTGGCTTATACCGATTGCCGGATAAAAAAATAAACCGGAACAAAAGAGGAGTACTGAAATTTTCATGTTTTTTCTCATTTTGAATTATTTGTGTTACTTATTTTTAAATTCGTGTTACCGTTAGGGCAAAAAATTTTATTCTGCTTTACTCATAATAAGTTTACCATGCTGTATTCCGTTAATACTGATCAATTTATCTGATATTTCTGTAAGTTTTTTAGAAGGACCTTTCACTGCAATTATCTCAAGATAATTCAACTCATTCAGATAAAAGCCCTGAGTTGAAAGTATAAAATCGCGGTACTCTGATTGGATTTCAAATGATTTTTTGTGAATTTCGGTCTTTCCATGGTCGAAAACGAGCAGAACAGCTCCGGCGACAATGTTGTCGCACTTCCATTTTTCTTCAACTAGGTTCTTCTCGATCAGATGACGGATTGCCCGCGAACGGCTTGAGAAATTATTTTCCTCCACATATTCGTCAAGCGCAAGAAGAAGCTCTTCATCAAGGGAAACACCAAAACGGGTTACTGCCATAAAAATGTTACTTTTAATAATTTTCGTGGCACGAATATAGGAAAAGAGGGGAGAATTCAAAGAAGAAAACTTTGAAATTTTGAAATAATTATTTCCACAGCTAAAGTATTCTTAACAATGGAGAGAAAGCAACAATAAATTTTTGAAGCAGTAATGGCTCATTTCTGCAACTCTTTCCACACTAAAGCGCTTGCACCAAGAATAGCAGCATCGCCGGATTTTAACTTTGACGGCAGCAGTTTAACCCTGTTTTTATACATTGGGAGCAGGTATTTTTCCATGTTCTCCTTGGTTGGCTTAAATAGTAAATCGCCGGCTGCGGTTGGTCCGCCAAACAGAAAAATTGCTTCGGGGCTTAGGTAATGAACCGTGTTGGCAAGCCCCATACCCAGCCACTCGCCGGTTTTTTCAAACACTTCCAATGCAATTTTATCACCTTGCACTGCGGCTTCATAAATCATTTTGGCATCCAGCTCATTGTATGACAAATCTGCGAGCAGGCTGTCGGTATTGTTAAATTGAGCCATCAGCTCAAAAGCAGTCCGTTTCATTCCGTATGCTGAGCAGTATGCCTCAAGGTGCCCCAATTCGCCACATCCGCATCTTCTCCCTCCGGGAACAAGAATGACATGACCGCATTCGCCGGCAAAGCCGTCGTGACCATACACCAAATCACCATTCACAATAATTCCAGCACCCACACCGGTGCCGATGGTGTACATGACAAAATTTCTCATCCCTTTTCCCCCGCCGTAAATCAGTTCGCCCAAAGCCGCTGCATTGGCGTCGTTGGTCAGAACCAGGGCTTTCAGCTCAGGAAAGTGGGAGCGTAGTAAATCGATAAGATGAACCACCCCTTTAAATGAAAGATTGGGCGCATATTCAATGTTTCCCGTATAGTAATTCCCGCAGGGAGCGCCGATACCAATGCCGGAAAATTCCACATCTTCATTGAGCTGCTTTACAGATTTCATCATTCCGGTGATAGTTTGGGATAAATCATTGATATACCTGTGAACATCCCCATGAGCCGGAGTCGGGATATTGTCCCTGGTCATTACATTTCCGTCAGAATCAACAACACCAATGGTTGTGTTTGTTCCGCCAATATCCACTCCAATTGCAATTTCTTTCATTATTGTGAGCTTATTTTACTATATAATATCAAATTCCAAATTTTTTGATTCCGGTAGGCAAAATTAAAAATATTAAACTAATTCGCCGGAAAGCCGTTGTTCATTGTTCTAATGAATCTGATTTCATGCAATAATTGCCAATAATCCGTATTTTTGCAGATAATTTGGAACAGTTAAACTGTTCATATGCTTAAAATTTTCAAAATATTACTTCGGGGAATCAGTTGGATACTGCTTTTGCCGGTATATTTTTACAAATATGCCATTTCTCCGCTAACACCTGCAAGTTGCCGTCACACGCCAACATGTTCGGAATATGCCATTCAGGCCATTAAAATACATGGTCCCTTTAAAGGTTTTTGGCTGGCAACACGCAGAATAGTAAAGTGCAATCCCTGGGGAACACATGGTTATGACCCGGTTCCCCCAAAAAGTAAAATCGATGTGAAAAGTTGGAAAGGATAAACTAATTTTGCAATATCTTGTTTAAACAGGTCAAAATTTGGCTAAAATGAGAAAAATAATATTCATAATTTTGATTGGAGCACTTATTTTTCATTCGTGCACTTCGCAAAGAAAATCGGGTGAAAACGAAAAGCCTGTTATTACGGTAAGTATTTTGCCCCAAAAAACATTTGTTGAAAAAATTGCAGGTAATGACTTTGATATTCAGGTGCTTGTTCCGCACGGAGCAAGCCCTGAATCCTATACGCTGGTTCCCTCGCAACTCAAGGATATTTCACGCTCGGATGTCTGGTTCCGGTTGGGTTATATCGGTTTTGAGCTTCCGTTGCATGAAAAAATCAGAGAGATTAACCGTAATATGGAGGTTATTGACCTTTCCGAAGGGCTTGACCTCATTCGTGGGGAGGAATTTCAACATGGCGATCACACCCATCCGGGAGGAGTTGACCCGCATTTCTGGCTTTCACCCAGACTGGTGAGACAGATGTCCGAACGCATTGCCGGAACACTTGGAAAGATAAACCCGGATAAAAGGGAGGTTTATCAGGAAAACTTCCGGAAATTTGCATTGGAAATTGATCAGCTTGACCAAAGAATAGGCGATGCGCTGAAAGACTACCGAGGCAAGGCTTTTGTTACTTTTCATCCCAGTCTGACTTACTTTGCACGCGATTACGGGCTTGTACAATATACTCTTGAGTCGGATGGAAAGGAGCCCACTTCCCAGCATATGGCAAAAGTGATTAATCTGGCACGTCAGCAAAATATCAAAGTAATTTATATTCAAAGTGAATTCGACAATGAAAATGCACGGGTTTTTGCAGAAGAGATCAAAGGGAAAGTTTTGGAAGTGAAGCCTCTAAGTACCGAATGGGAAGAGAACCTGCTGGAGATGACAAATCTGTTTATTAAAAATTTTTGATGGAACCATTAATAAGTATTAAAAATCTGACTTTAGGCTACGATAAAGAAGCTGTGCTTGAAAATGTAAATCTGAAAATCTTTGAACAGGACTTTATTGGAGTCATCGGTCCGAATGGCGGCGGAAAAACCACATTAATCAAAGCAATTTTAGGTCTTTTGAAACCCATGAAGGGAGAAATTTTATTCAGGAGCGACATCAACAAAAAAAAGAAACCAATAGGTTATCTTCCTCAGGTTAAGCATTTTGATATAAGTTTTCCAATCACGGTCTTTGAGGTTGTTCGTTCAGGCTTAATGATGAAAAACTCCCGAAGATCAAGTGCTGGTGAAGTTCGAGACGAAATTGAAGAATTGCTGTCGGAAATGGGAGTTATTGATATCCGCAACAAAGCCATCGGTGAGCTTTCCGGGGGGCAGATGCAGCGGGTATTCCTCTGCCGTGCACTGATCAGCAAGCCTAAAGTGCTGATTCTTGACGAACCCGACACATTCGTAGATAACCGCTTTGAAGGAGAGCTCTACGAAAAACTGAAACAACTGAACAAGGAGGTGGCTATTATACTGGTTTCGCACGATGTCGGCACCATTTCGAGCTATGTGAAAACCATTGCGTGCGTGAACAGGGAACTGCACTACCATCCCGACAACAGAATCACACAGGAGCAGTTGAACAGCTACAATTGCCCGATTAAACTGATAACACACGGAGAAGTACCCCACACGGTACTCAAACACCACGATTAGCATGAATAATTTTTTTGAGCTTTTTGCGTACGAATTTTTTCAAAAGGCATTTATTGCCGCCGTTTTTGCAAGCATCTCCTGTGGCATAATCGGAAGTTACATCGTTTCGCGGCGTATAGTTTTTATAAGCGGCGGAATAACTCATGCATCTTTCGGGGGAATTGGGCTCGCTTTTTTGTTGGGCTTCAGCCCGATTCTTGGTGCAGTAATTTTTGCTGTCGCCTCTGCTTTAGGTATCCAGTTTTTCACCAAAGTAGCCAGGATTCGTGAAGACTCCTCTATCGCAATTTTCTGGTCATTAGGTATGGCATTAGGTATAATCTTCGTTTTTATGACACCCGGATACACCCCAAACCTGATGAGCTATCTTTTTGGCAATATACTAACGGTGACGGTAGCAGAACTAATCTGGATGTTTATTCTGAATGTGGTCATCATCTTTTTCTTTTCCGTGTTTTTCAAGGAAATTCTATATGTTGCATTTGATGAGGAATTTGCAAAGGCTGCGGGACTACCTGTTTCACTGATTAATTATCTGATTATAACCCTTGTAGCCTTAACTGTTGTACTGAACATCCGTGTGGTTGGCATTATTTTGATTCTATCTTTGCTAACTATACCTCAGGCAATTGCAAATCTTTTCACGAAAAAATTTAAAAATCTGCTTCTCTTATCAAGCTTTTTTGCATTTACAGGAACCATCATCGGATTGTATGTCTCTTATTTTCTCGACATTCCCTCCGGTGCCACCATTATTTTCACTCTTGTGGTCATGTTCGGATTGCTGAAGCTGTATAAGTATTTCTTTTGAAATACAGACATTCAATGACATTGTAATAATTGAAAAGTTTCTTATTCTTACCGGAACATCGCTTTTTTAAAGGAATAACTTTAATTTTGCTGAGAAACTGAAATTTTTAAAAGTAGCAACGCTCAAAAAAAGGAGAACATGGCAATTGAAATGCACAAGATTTCCAATCCGGTTTTGTTAAACCGGTATAAGAATACGCTGAATTTTTTGAATCGTATGAATATTGAAGCCGGCACTCCAATTTTGGATTTAGGCTCCGACAACATGTTTTCTGAAATCATGCGAGGTGCCGGTTTTCAGGTTTCCAACACCGGAGTTGTTGATTTGGACCTGAACCCCGGGATTGTAAAAAGCCATGATATTGAGCTGGTTACAGCATTTGAAATCCTTGAGCATCTGGTTTCGCCTTTCCCTTTGCTGCAACAGCTCCCGGGGAAAAAACTGATTGCAACCATCCCACTGCGACTGTGGTTCAGTCCTGCCTACCGGAACCCGAACGACCCGTGGGATTGCCATTACCACGAATTTGAAGATTGGCAGTTTGACTGGCTTCTGGAAAAAAGCGGATGGAAAATCAAAAGTACCGAAAAGTGGAAATCTCCCGGCAATAAAATTGGATTCCGCCCTTTCCTTCGGAAAATTACGCCGCGGTATTATGCGGTTTATGCCGAACGGGATTAACGCTTCCGCAATATTTTCGTAAACTCCCTGAACAATCCGTTAAGGTCTTCCGATATCTTCAGTCCTATGGTTAGGGCTCCGAAAATCAACGTAAAAACGGCACTTCTTATAATCAAATCGGGAATGAGCGAAAGGGTTGGCATAAGGGCAACAACGGCAGCCGATAATATAAAAACACCCGCGGCAATCACTATTTTAAGTGTAAACGGCTGCATGTTGTATTTTCTTTTAAGAAAGTTAAATCGCATAAAATTGTTGACGGCAAACGAAAGTGCAACAGCTACGGCAGCTCCTGTGATGCCCCAGACTGGAACCAGAAGTAAGATGGAAACAACAACCAGCGCAATGAGAATAATCAGAAAGAACAGCGCAACACGGTAATGTTTTGAAAAAGCGATGATTTGAGCATTTGCGCCGGTAGCCATATCAATCAGATATCCAACAGCAATGAAAAAAATCACCCACTTTGCTCCTGTATAATCCGGTCCTAAAATTATCAGAATATTGTCGATATTAATCCAAATGCCGCCAAAAAGAAAAGTTCCGATGATAAACTGATTGATGCAACTGCGCCGGTAGATATCGTCAATGTATGCTATGTCATCCCGCTTAAAAGCATCGGCAATCAATGTGCCGGCAATCCGCAAAAGAGGTCTTGAGGGAATGATTATCAGCGTACTGAAAAAGAACGCAATGGTGTAAACTCCCGTATCGCTCAGCCCGAGAATCTGATTGATCAGAATTTTGTCAATATTAAACACGATGCTGCCTCCAAGTCCGGTTAAAATACTAAAAGTGGCTACGCTGATCATCTCTTTTCGCAGATGCGGACTAATAAATCCGGGCTGGCGCTTAAAGGATACCTCACCCTTAAAGAGCAGATAGACAAACAAAACCAATCCCTTGGCACATACAGCGGCAGAATAGGCAATGATGAGCTGGTGAAGATTAAATATTCCGGCAACAAACAGCATTGTTACGGTAAAAATTAATATTCGCTGAAGGAATTCCTGAAGGAATGTACCAAAAACGGCATCATACAGTAATTTATTTATTGTGTCCAGCTGAACAAAGAAAAGGGTGAAAAATGTTAGGGGGAGAAGCAGATACACATAATCGGAAAACATTTTTGACTTTTCCAGATTGCTTTCCACCAGAAAAGGACTGAAAAAAAGAAAGAAAATGTAAAATGCCAGAAATCCGGCAATTGTCACCAGCAGTGTGATGAAAAAGTAACCGTTATGATTTTTTGCCGGATCGCGGAAATAGGGGAAAAGACGGGAAGTTACTCCCGGAAACCCAAGAGATGAAATCTGGGTAAAAATTATTGACCAGGATAGCAGGAGTCCAAAAAGTCCTATGGTGTCGGTACTCAAATAGTTGGGAAAAAGATAGGCAGTGGTTACGAAACCAACTATCACTCCCAGATAGGACCAGATATTCCCTTTTATGCTTTGTTTGATGATTATACCCATTTATGCGGTCATGTTTTTTTAAATCACTATTTTTGCTCAATATAACAATGAAGCAAAATTTACAGCATGACAAAGATAACCGCCTTCCGTAATATTTATATAAATCTGGGGATTATCCTTTTTTTTATTGTTCTTGCCTATGCCTATATGTTTCCTCTGCTGGAGGGCAAAGCCCTTCGCATGGACGATGTTGAACACTACCGGGGAATGTCGAAAGAGCTCGTTGACTACCGGGAACAAACAGGCGAAGAGGCTGTTTGGACAAACAGTATGTTTAGCGGAATGCCGGGTTATCTGATTTCCGTAAATTATCCGGGAAATCTGGGCAGAAAGCTGTCGGTTTTCATACGAAAAACGTTTTCAACCGCTTCCTTTATCATTCTCTATCTGGTGGGCTTTTACATCTTACTCTCGAGCCTCAAAATCAACAGGTGGCTCTGCGTGGCAGGCGCGGTGGCTTTTGCCTTTTCTTCCTATTTTTTAATCATTATTGGCGCAGGACATATGACGAAAGCCAACGCCATTGCATGGCTTGCACCAACTATTGGCGGAGTGCTGCTGGCTTTCAGGGGAAAGCCTTTGGCAGGAGGATTACTCTTTGCTGCCGCTTTATCCATGGAACTGCTTTCGGGACACCTGCAAATCACCTATTACGGTATTATAATTTTGGTGATTTTAGGCATAACAGAGCTTGTTTTTGCCACACGTGAAAAAATGTTGCCTCTCTTTTTCAAAGCTCTCTTGTTTTTGTTTGCCGGAGCTGTTTTAGCCGTTGGGATGAATTTCTCCAGACTTTACACCACATGGGAATATTCGAAGGATACCATCCGGGGAGCTACCGAGCTCACTTCAGACAGTGAAAACAGAACCAGCGGACTTGACAAGGATTACGTGGTTCAGTGGAGCTACGGAATTGACGAAACACTCACCCTCCTGATTCCAAACTTTAAAGGAGGAGGTTCTCAGATTCATCCGGGCATTCGCTCCGAGAGTTTTCAAATACTGCAGCAGCAGGGCGTTCAAAATCCGCGGCAAACTATTCAGGCAGTGAGCATGTATCATGGCGACCAGCCAGGAACATCGGGACCTGTTTATGCAGGCGCAATTGTGATTTTTCTTTTTGTGCTTGGAATATTTGTGGTAAGGGGGAGAATGAAATGGTGGCTTGTTTCGGCTACTCTGGTTTCAATCGTGCTCTCCTGGGGAAGCAATGTCATGTGGCTCACCGGTTTTCTACTGGACTATCTTCCGCTTTATAATAAATTCAGAGCCCCCAGCATGACATTGGTGATTGCAGAATTTACCATACCTCTGCTTGGGATTATCGCATTAAACGAAATTCTGACAGGTAGAGTGGATAAAAAAATATGGTTGCACGGCTTCAAATGGGCAATTATTATAACCGGAGGGCTTTCACTGCTTTTGGCAGTTTTTCCCGGAATTTCCGGTAATTTCACCAACGCTTATGATTCCATGCGCTTTCCTGACTGGTTAATGCCCGGTGTGGTTGCCGACCGTAAAAACATGCTGCGTACCGATGCGTTCCGCTCTTTTCTTTTTATCGCAATAACTGCCGGTCTGATATATCTTTGGCACATTAAAAAGCTAAGAACCACTCCTTTGATAGCGCTTATTTCCGTGCTGATATTAGTCGATTTGTGGAGTGTGGATAAACGATATCTGAACAGCGACAGTTTTATTTCCAAGAGGCAGGCTGAAATTCCTTTTCCTGAAACGGTTTCCGATCGGGCAATACTTGCTGACAATGATTTATATTACAGGGTTTTGCCACTGCAAAATCCCTTTCAGGATGCGCGAACTTCCTATTATCACAAAAACGTAGGCGGCTATCATGCTGCTAAGCTACGTCGCTATCAGGAGCTCATTGAACATCACCTGCAACCGGAAATACAGCAGATGGTTGCCTCCATTCAGGCAAGCAGCACCCTGGATGCAGTGGATTCCGTATTCATGGAGCTTCCTGTGATCAATATGCTGAATACGCGCTACATCATCTACGATCTAAACAGTGCACCCATCCGCAATCCTCATCCGCTGGGGAACGCATGGTTTGTGCCGGATTTCAAAATTGTAGGAAATGCCGATGACGAAATATTGGCTATGAAAAATTTCAATCCATCCGAAACTGCCATTGTTGATCAGCGTTTTATCAGTCATATCCATGAAGTTAATTTAACTAAAGAGACCGGCGGAAAAATTGAACTGACTGAATATCAGCCTAATTATCTGAAATATGAATATTCTGCTTCCTCCGCCCGGTTTACTGTTTTTTCAGATATTTACTATAATAAAGGGTGGAATGCATACATTGACGGCGAGCCGGTTTCCCATTTTCGCGTAAATTATGTGTTGCGTGCATTGATTGTTCCCGAAGGCAAACATACCATCGAGTTTAAATTTGAACCAAAATCGTACTACACCGGAAATAAAATTTCGCTGGCAAGCTCGCTGCTGCTTGTTCTGGCAACATTGGGGTATGTTTTTTCTTTTTGGCGAAAACGGCAAATCCAATCTGAAAAGGAGTAGCCATGTTCAACCGTTTGCCTGCCGCTTTTTTTCAGCGTAATGTTCTGGACGTAGCGCCTGAGTTACCGGGAAAAATAGTTGTCCGGCATTTTGACAATGGCGTAATAAAACGGTACCTCATCACCGATGTGGAGGCATACAGCGGAGACGGCGATCTTGCCTGTCACGCTTCCAAAGGCAAAACTCCCCGCACGAAAGTGATGTTCCGAGAAGGGGGCTTGGTTTATGTCTATCTTATTTATGGGATTCACTGGTTGCTGAATTTCGTTACCGGCAAAGCCGGTGATGCTTCAGCGGTTCTGATTCGCGGGTTGCATGGGATTGATGGCCCGGGAAGGGTTGGCAAAGTTCTTTGCATGAACAAATCCTTTTATGGGGAAAATCTTGAAAATTCATCCAGGCTCTGGGTTGAAGACCCGGGGAAGCCGGTAAAATATAGAGCGCTCCCCCGCGTTGGCATTGACTATGCCGGTGAGCCCTGGGTCAGCATGCCGTGGCGCTACAAGCTTATTTCTCCAGAATGAAACGGTTATACAGCCACAAAAGGACAACCGCAGAAACAGCAACTCCCGAATAGATCATCCAGATTCTTGAAGGATTGTAACTTACCCACAAAAAATCGGTGAGTTCCCTGGTGTTCATTCCCATTTTTTCAGCAGCGAGCGCTATGTAATCATTCTTTGTGACCTCCGCAGAAATTTCAGGCAAAACAATTCCTCTTCTGGCAACCTCCTGTTTCAAGAGGAAAATATTGTCGGCAATGTGTTCATAAACATCGCCAGAGAGCCAGCCTGCCAGTTGATGACCTGCCGCAATAGGCAAAAAGGAAGTTCCCATATAAAGCGCCTTTTTATCTTCGGGTGCAATGCGCCCAACGTATTCGGTAAATTTTGGAGAGCTACCCATTTCCCCCAGGGCAAAAACCAAAATACCTAATAAAATCAGCCAGATATTGTGGCTGGAAAACATAAGTCCCAGACCTCCGGCAACAACCAGAATTCCGCCCATCATGGCAGCGAGGGGACGAAAGCGCATGACAAAAGCAGAAACAAACAACTGAAATATAATAATGAAAAAGGCATCCATGCTACTGAGAGTCACTGCCGTAACTGTTCCGTCAGGTGTGCCGATAGCCTCTGCCAGCCAGGGCCACACCGTATGAATTCCCTGATAGAGCGGAGAAGTGTCAATCCACTGGTCCACAAAAACCGGAAATGAATAGTAGAGCTGATTGAATGCCGTCCAGAACAGAATCATCACAATCAGAAATAAGACGTATTTCCAGTTTTGCAGAGTAGTCCATATATTTACAAATGCCTGGACAATACTTTTCCCCAAGGAGCCACTTTCTCTGTTTACAACCGGCTCGCGAAAGAAAAAAGCAGTAACAAAATAGTTGATGCCCATTACTGCCATCGACATATAAAATACAAAATCCCATGATTTCTGCATGAGCACCCCGGCAATGAAGGGACCGATGAATCCGCCAATGTTAATCATCATATAGAAAATCCCGAATCCGATGGAAGATGTTTTCTCGGTGGTATTTCGCGCTATCATGGCAGAAATAATCGGTTTGAACAGTGCGCCTCCAACGCAGGTCCAGATAAAGGCAAAAAACATCCACCCGAAAGTGGTGAAAGTGCCAATCATGTAAAAACCGGAAATATAAACCGTAAAAGAGAGGAAAAGAATGCGTTTGTAGCCAACATTATCTGCAATTGCGCCGGTAATTACCGGCAAAAAATAGAGCAGCATGGAACCGGTTCCCATGATTATCCCTTTTTGTGCCTGGGTGAGGCCAATTGCGCCGGTATCCTTGGAATTTACCAGATAGAGGGCAAATGCCATGTAAAAACCATACCACGCCCAGCGTTCAAACAATTCGATGACATTGGCTGCCCAAAATGTTGTGTTGTATTTCTTAATAACCGAAATAAACCCCATTGCCTTTCATTTTTTAATTTGATGGGCGAAAAGTAATAAATTAAGGGAACACAGAAAAGTTTATACAGACAACTCTGAACGAGGGTCAGTTTCCTGAACAGTTTTTGCAGAGTTAGGAAAATTTAAAATCCTCAAGAAAAATGGTCAATAAAATGATAGCCATTATAACTAAAAAGAGCAGAATGAAAAATCCGATTACCCCTATTTTAAAACCTCTTCTGACTTTTTGCCTTCTTGTGGCTGTAATGAGATGTTCAATGGAACGAACCAGGTTTTCCGGCGCTTTCTCATTTTTCATAATATAATCAGCAGCGCCTTGTTTCATAATGTTTACAGCAACTTCCACATCGTTTTGCCCGCTTAGAAAAATAAAATCAATTTCAGGGTGCTCCTGTTTGATTTTCAGCATCAACTCCGAACCCGTGATGCTTTCAAAAAAGTGATTGAGGACAATTATATCAGGTTTGTGATGCAGCGCTTTCATACACTCTTCAGGTGAACTGAACGTCTTTATGTTCTTAATCTTTTTTTGCTGAAGATAGCCGACAAGCATACTCTTATAAACAGTACTGTCCTGAACAATGAAAACGAGAGGATTCTTTATTTTTTTCATAGTTGTCCGGTTATTTATTGATGCTCATAAAAATACCAACTTTTTTTCACAAACCAAGCAATCAGGAAGTATTTTTCAGCAATATGAGTGGAGAACAGTGGTTAATGAAAAATAAAAAATTACTTGATACCGTTTGATTTATTTTTTCTCATTTACGGATTTACAAATTCACAAATTTACGATCTTTATACCAACAGCCTTGTCTCTCCTGATTAAAACGGATTCATTCCCGGATTTTGAAACATGCCGTCCTGTGGCTCTCCGGTGTTAAACTGCTGCTCGCGTTCCTCCTGCGCTTTTTTCTCTGCCTCTTTTCTCTGCTGCTCTTCCAGTTCCCTGTCCCTGATATTTTTGATGAAAGTCAAGTCAGTTTTGAGATTCCACTTCAAATTATTATCCCAGTTTGAGCGCACTCTGATAACCTCATTAATATATGCAACCCTTTCAGGTTGAATCTTATCCTGATAGCTTCCAAGATCCCACCTTCCGTTTCCGTTATCATCAAAAACAATTTTTATCCTGTATTTATCCGGAGGTATATATCTAAAAACCACCGTCTGATCACTTTGAATAGTTTGCTCCTGAATCAATGTCTCTTTGTCTGAATTTTCAAGCAGCTGAACCAGAAGGTCACCCTCTACTTCGGTCATTGAAAGATTTATTGTACCATAATAATCATCACTCCGGGTTTTAAATGTTGAACTGAGTGCTTTGCTGGTAATTCCGTATATGTTTTCACAAGCCGCAGAATCCACCTTTAGCGTATAGCTTGTCTCGCTTTCCCACTTGTATGCAAGTCTGTAGGTTCTCCATTCCGTGGTGTCCTTTGAAAACTTCACCGGAAGAGGCTGTTTAAGGGTATCGTCTGCCAGATAAACCGCAAATGCCGTTGAATCAATTGACTTTATCGGATTTGGCGAAGTGAGTACAATATCTTTATTCAAATCAAATGCCGTGGAACTCACGTTTGAAGTCCAGTTAAACTGCTGAACCGGCGGCGGCCCCTCCTCCTCCTCTTCGCTTCGTGATTTCTTTTTTCGTCTAGAATCATCTTGTTTTTCGGCAAATTGCATTTCCACAGTATCTTTTTGAAGAAAAAGTTGCTCCAGAGAATCCAATTGATAATAGGAAAGCTCCATGCGGATATTTTCCTTTGCCGCCAATGTGGTATCTGCTATCCACAAAGTGAGGGAATCGTATTTAACGTTGGGCTCAAGAACATACCAATCAGAAATAACCGTATCAACAAGCTGAATATGAAATGTGTCGGCTACCGGTTCATTAAAAACAAATGTGCACTGATAACGGGAATCTCTCTTTGTTGTCTTTACATATTGTTCAAAAATCTTTTCGGTAAACTGTCTTAAAAAAACCGGTTCGGGCAAAAAATGAATATGCCCTTCAACCAGCAGAGAATCAACGCCCGAAACCGTGGTGTCCGGCGCTGCCACAAAGTAAGCCGAAGGAACAATCAGCGTGTCGTGGAATGCGATTTCTTCAGCGCCCTCATCATATTTCAGGTTGGTGTTCACGTCATTTACGGAAAAGATATGATAAGTACCTTCGGGCAGATTGTCAAAATAAAAAAGTCCCTCTTTGTCAGTGCGGGAGATATAATTTGGGCGAACGGTGTAAACTGCCGAATCGTGCAGATTTTTGTGCAACATAACCAATGTGTTCTCCACAGGTTCCAGATTGAAGCTGTTTATCACTTTCCCTGCCACCCTCAGAGTATCTAATCTGTCGCAGGTGCTGAAGACAAATCTCAGATTTTCGTAAGCATTCCTTTCATTGTTGTCAACAATGGAATTTTTAAAATCGAGCGAGTAGGTTACACTGTCCTGCAAATCCTCATTGAAACGCACAATCAGCGTTTTGGATTTGGTGAGGATGGTTGTCCGTTTTTCCAGTGGAGGCGAAACCACCAACACTTCCGACACCTGATCGGGAATAATGAATTCATCAAAAGTGAGCCGCACCTCATTTCCCTTATAGTTGAGTGCCTTGTATTTTGGATGTGTCCCCACCAGAACCGGCGGAATGGTATCCTTGAGGCCACCTGTGGGCATTCCCTGATTTGCGCATGATGAAACAATCACAATCCATGCAAATCCTGCAACAATGAAATATGGTAATTTATCAAGTATCTTCATTCTTTCCGAAAAAGCCCCACAAACATACAAATTCCTGCAAAGAAAGTAATTCCGTCGCAACGAAATTAAATCTCTGAACTATCAGCCGATATTTTCGTTAATTTTGCGAATAAACTAAATTTCTGAAGGAAATAAACTAAATTGCGTCTGTTTATAAAAGAAAAATTAATGGCAAAAAACAATAAAAAAGTTCGCCGGAAGCTCAAAAAATCTGTTACTTTCAATAAGAAAAAGCTCAAAAACATCATACTCTCAACACTTTATGAAGAACCCGGGAAAGTTGTAAACTACAAGCAGGTTTCTTCGTGGCTTGGCATTAAGGATGAAGAGAGCCGCCGTCTCATCAACATAGCTCTGGATGAGATGAAAGAGGATGGCTACCTTGAACAGATTTCGCGGGGGAAATACCGGCTGAAGGCAAAAACCGGAAGCGTTTGCGGAATCGTAGAGTTGCAGCCTCAGGGGTTTGGCTATATCATCAGTGATGAGATTGACCGCCCTGTCAGGGTGTCGTCGCGCAACCTTAATCATGCCATGGACGGCGACAAAGTGCGTGTGCACCTGTTTGCCCAGCGCAAGAAGCATTACTTTGAAGGTGAAGTAACAGAAATTCTTGAACGTGCTAAATCCACGTTTGTGGGAACGGTGGAAATGTCGCCCAACTTTGCATTTCTTGTTCCTTCCGGAAAAGTAGGATTTGACATCTTCATTGCCAAAGAGAACCTGAACGGCGCCAGAAACGGTCAGAAAGCCATTGCCGAAATCACAGAATGGCCTCCCAAGGCACGCAGTCCGTTAGGTAAAATTATTGACGTACTGGGAGATTCCGGCGACAACGATGCCGAAATGCACGCCATATTGGCTGAATTTGAACTGCCGTACAAATTCCCGGAAAAAGTGGATAAAGCAGCCGAAAAAATCCCTTTTGAAATTCCTTTCGAAGAGTATAAAAAACGGCGCGACTTCCGCCAGATTACCACGTTTACCATCGACCCCGCCGATGCCAAAGATTTTGACGATGCACTTTCAGTACGAAAACTCGACAACGGCAACCGGGAAGTAGGCATTCACATTGCCGACGTAACCCATTTTGTTGCTCCAAATTCACTGATTGAAACAGAGGCAAGGGATCGTGCAACTTCTGTCTATCTTGTTGACCGCGTGGTGCCCATGCTGCCGGAAAGATTGTCCAATGGCGTCTGTTCGCTGCGGCAGGGTGAGGATAAGCTGTGCTTTTCAGCTGTTTTTGAACTGACACCGGAAGCAGAAGTGGTCAATCAATGGTTTGGAAAAACAGTAATTCGCTCCGATGCCGGATTTTCTTATGAAGAGGCACAGGAAATTATTGAAACAGGTGAAGGGAAATTTTCCGAAGAACTGCTGAGCTTAAACGAACTGGCGACAAAATTACGTTCCATCCGTTTTAAAAAAGGCTCCATTGCCTTTGAGCGTGTCGAAGTTAAGTTTAACTTGGATGAAAAAGGGAAGCCGCTTTCGGTTTATTTTCAGGAAAATAAGGAGTCGAACCATCTCATTGAAGAGTTCATGCTGCTGACCAATAAAAAAGTGGCTGAATTTATCGGAAAAACCAAAGGGCGAAAGAAACCCAAAACTTTTGTTTACAGGATTCACGACAAACCCGATCCCGACAAATTGGAAGTTTTCAATACATTCATTCACAGGTTTGGATATGGCATTCAGCTACAAAGCCCCAAAGCCATTGCCGGCTCCATCAACCGTTTGCTCAACCACGTGAAGGGCAAAGCCGAGCAAAACATGATTGAAACATTAGCCATCCGGACAATGGCAAAAGCCGAATATTCTGCGCGCAATATTGGTCACTACGGACTGGCATTTGATTTTTACACCCACTTCACATCTCCCATCCGCCGCTATCCGGATATGATGGCACACCGGCTGCTGGAAAGATACCTGGAAGATGGACGTTCAGCAAACGAACAGCAAATTGAAGAAATGTGCCGCCACTCATCAGATATGGAGACCCGTGCATTCAATGCCGAGCGCTCATCGGTAAAGTATAAGCAGGTAGAGTTTATGCAAGACCACATTGGCAAAATCTATCCAGGTGTCATTTCAGGAATCACTGATTGGGGAATATATGTGGAATTGGAAAATAAAATTGAGGGCATGATTCCCATCCGGGAGCTGGATGATGATTTCTATATTTTTGACGAGAAAAACTTTGCGCTCATTGGTCGCCACAACCAAAAGAAATATCAGTTGGGCGACAATATTACCGTAGAAATATGGCGCACCAATCTGGAGAAAAGGCAACTTGACTTTCGGCTGGCAGATATAACGAAAGATGAACTCATTGAACACTAAAACAATTATTTCCGGCTAATTATAAGAAACATAGGCTCAACTAAACTGCTGCCGGAATCCTTAGTCAAATAATCAAAATATGGAGCTCATAAAATAAATATTTATATTTGTTTGTTTTTTAAAAGGGAAAAGGGAATTAATATGCAATCAGACATTGAGATCGGTTCGAAAAAAAATGCTGCGCGGGAGAACATTTTGAAAATTGCGCGTGAAATATTCAGTAAATACGGCTACAAGAAAACAACGCTGGATGACATTGCCAATGCCGTAAGAAAAGGGAAAAGCTCTTTGTACTATTACTTTGAAAGCAAAGAAGATCTGTTTCAGGCTGTTATCACAAAAGAGGCAAACATTCTTGCCCATGAACTGGAAATAGTCATCAACCGGAACACCGACCCGGTTGAGAAGCTGCGCGACTATATCCTGACCAAGCTCACCACCTTCCGCAGTCTGGCCAATTTTTATCACGCCATTGAAAATGATGTGACTGCAGTGGAATTTATTGAAGAGGTGAAAAAACGATACGAACAGGATGAAATACGGATGATTAAGCGAATCCTGATTGAAGGAGTTCGCAAGAATGAGTTTGAAATTTTCGATTTCAATCTTGTAGCCATTGGAATAACCACAGCAATTAAAGGTCTTGAAATGCCGCTCACGGCAGGCGATTATGGGAGAGTGAATTTAGAGAACAGCGTGGATATCATTCTGAAAATAATTTGTTACGGAATAATGAAAAAATGATCTTTTATTTTCTTTTTAAAGAAATAATTTGTTCTTTTGATACGAATTCAATGAAAAAGATGAAAAATACAAATACAATATGGCTTCCGTGGTGGGGTCTTCTTGCATAGAGTGAGGAGTTTATAGCCATATTGGTATTTTTTAAAAGATAATTCAACATGAGCCTGCTCCTCAAAAGGGCAGGTTTTTTTATGTTTTAGAGTTTACGTTTTAAAATTTAAAAAACAAAAAATAAGAAAAGAGTGTTATACGAACAATGAAAAATTGAAATGAAAAGAATTCAAAATAGAAATTGGTGGTGGTTCAGCAACTTTTTACAATTCCGTGAAGAGGTGTAACACCATTGCCAAAAATAAAAAAGCGGCTTATCGATTCACGGTAAGCCGTTTTTTTTTTGCGCTTTATCTCTTAAGAAAAAACAATAAATGAGAACAAGAATATGAGAAAGTTAAAATTCAGCCCATCAACCAGAATCATTCTGGCAGACACGGTAACTCCGGTCAGTATTTATCTCCGGCTACGCACACTTTATCCCAATGCTATTTTGCTGGAAAGCTCCGACTATCACGGACACGAAAACGCATGGTCTTTCGTCTGCTTCAATCCGGTTGCCTGTTTCACGGTGAACAAGGGTAAGGTCACAAAAGAAGTTGCAGGCAGGGAAAGCCAAAGCTTCTATCTTTCGGAAAATAGAAAGTTAGACAACGAACTGGATACCTTTTTTAAAATGTTTGAGGCAACTCCCGGTGCAGCACCCCTTCCGGCAAACGGTCTGTTTGGATACATCAGCTACGATGCAGTGCAGTATTTTAGCAACATCCGGTTTTCGAAAAAAGAGAAGGATGAATACCGGATTCCTGAGGTGAAGTATTGTTTCTACAAATATATTATCGGTATTGACCATCATAAAAACCGGATACATATTGTTGAGAATCTGACAAATGGTGATGCTTCACAAATTGACCATATCCATCATCTGCTGATTAATCTCAACTTTTCAACTGGAAAATTTAAAACCCTGAACGGGGAAACGTCAAATATTACCGACCCGGAATATATCCAAATGGTGGCAAGAGGAAAGGAAGATTGTTTGCAGAACGAAATTTCCCAGATTGTACTCAGCCGTCAGTTTTCCATTGATTTTGAAGGCGACGAATTCAACATTTACAGGGCTTTGCGTTCCATCAATCCATCACCATATCTTTTCTTTTTCGATTACGGCGATTACCGGATTTTTGGTTCCAGTCCGGAAGCCGAGTTGCGGATAAAAAACAACAAGGCATATATTCATCCCATTGCCGGCACTTTCAGGCGCACCGGCAACGATGAGCAGGACCGGGAATTGGCAAGTCAAATCAGCAATGACCCGAAAGAGAATGCCGAGCACAAAATGCTGGTTGACCTTGCCTGCGAAGAGTTGGGCAAAAACTCTCAAAATGTGTTGGTTGAAGCGTTCCGCGAAGTGCAGTTTTACTCACATGTGATTCATTTAGTTTCCCGCGTTTCGGGTGAAATCACTGACGATACAAACCTGATTAAAGTGTTGGGAGAAACTTTTCCGGCAGGGACACTTTCCGGCGCCCCAAAACAAAAGGCATTGGCGCTGATTGATAAATATGAAAACCAAAACCGCGGATTTTACGGAGGCTGCATCGGTTATCTTGGTTTCGACCGGGTTGTGAATCACGCGATTATCATCCGCTCATTTTTAAGCAAAAACAACCGGCTCTATTATCAGGCCGGCGCAGGCATTGTAGCCGGTTCCAATGAGGAGAGTGAGCTTCAGGAAGTGAATAACAAGCTTGCTGCATTGCGCGCTGCCATTGACATGGCACAAAATATTCATGTGTGAGATTTATAAATATTTAAAAACTGATAAAAATTAAACATTACAGAAATGAGAGAAATATTGCAATATCTGTTTGAGAAAAACACTCTAACCCGCGAAGAGGCGAAACAAGCACTGATTGAAGTGGGAATGGGAAAACACAGCGATGTTGAGTTTGCATCCTTTCTGACCGTTTTCAAAATGCGTCCGGTTACTTCCGGGGAGCTTGCCGGCTTTCGCGACGCCATGACCGAATTGTGCCTGGTGACCGATCTTTCAGAATATGAAGCAATTGATGTGGTTGGTACGGGAGGTGACGGAAAAAACACTTTCAATATCTCCACGCTGGCATGTTTTATCATTGCCGGAGCGGGAATAAATGTAGCCAAACATGGAAATTATGCCGTTTCCTCGTCCAGTGGCTCATCCAACCTGCTCGAGCTCATGGGATACAAGTTTAGCAACAACCCCGAAAAGCTAAAGAAAGACATGGACAGAGGAAACTTTTGCTTCATGCACGCTCCCCTTTTCCATCCGGCAATGAAGCTCATTGCACCGGTGAGAAAAATGCTGAAAGTGCAGACCTTTTTCAACATCCTTGGGCCCATGACCAATCCGTCATTCCCCAAATATCAGGTACTTGGAGTGAACAACGAAGAAAATTTCAATCACTACAAAAATGTGTATGAAACACTGAATGTGAACTACACCGTCATCAACAGCAAAGACGGCTATGATGAGGTTTCGCTCACCGCACCAACCCGTTTTGCCCGAAATGAGCAGGAGGGCTATTTCACGGCAAAGGACTTTGGATTCAGCCCAATCAAACCCAAAAGTATTCACGGAGGAAACTCAGTGGAAGAAGCAGCCCGAATTTTTATGGATATCCTGAAAGGAAAAGGTTCCAAAGAGCAAAACAGTGTGGTGGCAGCAAATGCAGCGATTGGGATAAATCTTGTTTATCCTGAAAAAAGCATGCTCGAATGTACGGAGTTGGCAAGTGAGTCATTGAAAAGCGGAAAGGCGCTCCAAAAATTCAATGCGGTAATTCAATAAAAAGAGAAAGATGAATATTCTTGAGAAAATAATTGAAAATAAAAAATGGGAAATATCCCGCCATAAGGAAATCCGGTCTGAACAGTTACTTCAGGGTTATCCGTATTATTCACGAAAATGCTGCTCCCTGAAAGATGCTTTGTGCAAACCGGGTTCCACAGGAATAATTGCCGAGTTTAAGCAAAAATCACCATCTAAGGGAGAAATCAACCAAAATGCAAGAGCGGAGGTTGTAACCCGGGACTACGTGAATGGCGGAGCTGCCGGCTTGTCTATTTTAACCGACTTTCCCTTTTTTGGCGGAACATTGGAAAATTTGGCAATCGCGCGGAAAGTGAATCCCGAAACACCCATTCTGCGCAAAGATTTTATTATTGATTCCTACCAGATTACCGAAGCAAAAGCTTTTGGCGCCGATGTGATTTTACTTATCGCCTCCTGCCTTGAAAAACAACAGGCTGAAGAGCTCGCAGAAATGGCAAAAAGTCTGGGGATGGAAGTTCTTTTGGAAGTGCACCATGCAGAAGAGCTGGAAATACTGAACGATTTTGTGGACCTGGTAGGAGTGAACAACCGCAACCTGAAAACTTTTGAAGTTGACTTAGACACTTCCGTTAAACTTGCGGAAATTATTCCTGAAAGGTTTGTGAAAATTTCGGAGAGTGGGCTTTCCGGCGCTGATGCAATACACCATTTAAGAGAATCGGGATATAAAGGATTCCTGATAGGAGAAACTTTTATGAAAACCAAAAATCCGGGGGAAACTTTAAAAACATTCATTTCAAAACTATGACAGCAAAACTCAAAATAAAAGTGTGCGGCATGAAATACACGGCAAATCGTACCGCAGTGGAAAAATTGCCGGTGGATTTTCTGGGATACATTTTTTATCCTTCTTCCAAAAGATTTGTTGGAGACAATGCAGAACCCGCTCTTTTCAATTCCGTCAAACCAAAAGTTGCCGTTTTTGTGGATGAAGCCATTTCCGAAATTTTAAGGCTCTCAAAAAAATATGACATCCATTATGTTCAACTGCATGGAGACGAATCTCCTGAAATCTGCAAGGCGCTTAAAGAACAAGGCATAACTATCATTAAAGCCTTCAATATTGATGAAGATTTTAATTTTTCAACACTAAGAGCCTATGAAAATATTTCAGATTATTTTTTGTTTGACACCAAAACTGCATTGCCCGGCGGCTCGGGGGAAAAGTTCAACTGGGAAATTCTATCCCGTTATTCAGGAAAAACACCATTATTTCTCAGCGGAGGAGTTCAGCCCGAAGATGCTCTAATAATTCGACAAATAACTCACTCACAGCTTTTTGGAGTTGACCTGAACAGCGGTTTTGAAGATGAGCCGGGCCAGAAAAACATTGAAAAATTAAAGAAATTCATTCGGGAGCTTTAAGCCGTATAATTTCTATTTTTTATTATTTCAAAATTAAAAACAACTTTATAACATGAATTACGAAGTTAGCGACAGAGGATATTACGGTGAATTTGGCGGGGCATGGATTCCTGAGATGATGTTTCCCAACATTGAAAAGCTGAAAAGCTGTTATCTGGATATTATTGAATCGGAAGAGTTTAAAAAGGAGTATGCCCAGCTTCTGAAAGACTATGTGGGGCGCCCTTCGCCGCTCTATTTTGCAATTCGCTTATCGGAGCATTACGGGAGTAGAATTTTTCTGAAGCGTGAAGATCTGAACCACACCGGTTCACACAAGCTAAACAACACTGTGGGACAAATTCTGTTAGCCCGGAAACTGGGCAAGAAACGCATTATTGCCGAAACCGGCGCCGGACAGCACGGTGTGGCAACCGCCACCGTATGTGCGCTCAAAGGTATGCAATGTGTTGTTTATATGGGAGTACTCGATGTGCAGCGGCAGGCGCCAAACGTGAAAAAAATGAAAATGCTTGGTGCAACAGTAATCCCTGTCAGCAGCGGAAACCAAACGCTGAAGGATGCCACTAATGAAGCCATGCGCGACTGGATAAGCCATCCCGAAGATACGCACTACATCATCGGTTCGGTTGTGGGGCCCCACCCATATCCAGATATGGTGGCAAGGTTTCAGTCGGTAATCAGCCACGAAATGAAAATGCAGCTTTCGGAAAAGACCGGAAGTGAATTCCCAACCCGGATTATTGCCTGCATCGGTGGCGGAAGCAATGCAGCCGGCGCCTTTTATCACTATCTGAACCATGAACAAGTGGAGCTGATTGGCGTTGAAGCTGCTGGAAAAGGAATTGACACAAAGGAAACTGCCGCTACCCTGCATGTGGGTTCGCCGGGAGTGCTCCATGCCAGCAAAACGATGCTGATGCAAAATGCAGACGGACAAATAACCGAGCCCTATTCCATCTCAGCAGGACTTGATTACCCGGGTGTCGGGCCGTTGCATGCCCATCTGCACAAAACCGGACGGGAAAAAATTATGGCAGCTACCGATGAAGAGGTGCTGAATGCAGCGCTGCTGCTCACCAAAAAAGAAGGAATCATTCCGGCGCTGGAATCGGCACATGCACTGGCAGCGCTCGAAAAAATCAACATGAAATCCGATGATGTAAATGTTGTTAACCTTTCCGGCAGCGGAAATAAAGACATGGAAACTTACCTCAATTATTTTGGATATTAAATCTTGTGCACGCTCTGAAAAATAAATATTTTCGTTATGAAAAACAGAATTGACCATCTCTTCAAAACAAAAAGAAAAAATATACTTTCCATCTATTTCACGGCAGGTTTTCCAAACTTAAACGACACTGTGAAAATTATCAGTGAACTGGAAAAAAATGGTGTTAATTTAGTTGAAATTGGCATCCCTTTTTCTGATCCTTCAGCCGACGGGCCAACCATTCAGAAAAGCAATCAGCAGGCGCTCAAAAACGGAATGTCGCTGAAAATACTATTTGAGCAGCTGAAGGAAATCCGTAATTCGGTTAAGATGCCTTTGATTCTCATGGGATATTTCAACCCCGTTATGCAGTTTGGCGTGGAGAACTTCTGCAAAAAATGCAGCGAAACAGGAATTGACGGCGTCATTCTGCCCGACCTTCCTTTGGATGAATATGAGAAGAACTACAAACAGTATTTCACAGAAAACAATCTGCACAATATTTTATTGATTACTCCGCAAACAGATGAAGCGCGAATCCGGAAAATTGACCGTGCAGGCAGTGGGTTTATATATATGGTTTCAACGGCATCCACAACCGGAGACGGGAAAAGAGTGGAAGATTTTCACCGGGATTATTTTGAACGCATACAGCGAATGAATCTGAATAATCCTTATCTCATCGGTTTTGGCATCTCCGGCAGAGAAACATTTGAAAATGCCTGCAACTATGCAAACGGTGCCATCATCGGCAGCGCATTTGTGAAAGCTTTGCAAAACGGCGCCGGTTTAAAAGAAAATATTGCCGGATTTATCAAAAAGCATTATCAGAAGGATCAAAACTACAATTTGGTACAATCCTGAAAGTATTAAAGAGCAATAGGTGGTCAGATACAAATCAATCCGATGACAGTTTAGGGTTTGTTGCCGAATAAGTTGGACAGAACAGGCGATGTTATTTTGTGCTTAACTGCCATTTTACGAACGACTGTGCCGGCATTAAAGAATTAGTATAACTTTGCAAATTCAGTTTCAACCCTTTAAAAAAATATGAAGATTCACCTTTACATTGAAAAGTATTTTGCTCTTTTTCTGATTGCTGGTATTATTCTTGGATTGTCTGTCCCGGTTTACAGCAGCGTCCTGATGTCGTTTCTGAAGCCTCTTTTAATGATTATGCTGTTTCTTGTTTTTCTGAAAACAGACGTTTCTCAAATCATTAAGAACATGAAGAATTACAGGCTGACAGCATTGGTTGTTATTCTGAATATTGTAATATTTCCACTAATCTTCTATTTTGTTGTCAACCCGTTTAACCACAATCTGGCAGTTGCTGCCTTGCTGCTGACCGCCATGCCCGCAGCCATTGCATCTCCGGCTTTGACCGATATAGCAAAAGGTAATACAGCACTTTCGGCAAGTATTGTCATTGTCTCATCATTAGTGGCACCCTTGACCGTGCCTTTTCTTTTCTGGCTGGTTCGTATCAGCGATTTGTCAATCAATCCCTGGTGGCTCCTAATCGATATTTCGGTAATTATCATTATTCCATTGATTGTATCACAGTTTGTAAAAAAATACAAACCCCGGTTTGTCGAAAAAAACCAGCAAATTTTCACATCGGTCAATGTTTTTATTTTGGCTGCCATGGTCTATGTCGCCATTGCCTCCCAGCGGGATGCGATGATGATAAATTCTGTGGAATTATTATTGGACACCGGTTTTTTATATCTCCTTTTCATTCTGCTTCATGTCATGGGGTACTTCATGGGATATTCGAGATCAAAAGAGGACAAAATTGCCATTACGGTTGTTTCGGCATACCGGAACAACGGATTAGCCATAGTTTTAGCAGCAGTTTACTTTGAACCTCCCATTCTCATTTTAATGGTGCTTACCGAACTTCCGTGGAATACCCTGCTGATTCCTTTTCGAAAAATTGCCACATACTACAGATAATACACTTCTGGAAGAATTAAAAACAGGCCTAAAATCTTTCGGAAAAATGAAAATTAAGTTAGTTTTGTGAAAAAGTTATTAAATCAGAAACAAGCTAGAATATTCTTTCCATGAAGTATAAATCGTTTTCATTAACTCTCTGTATTTTAATTACAGCCTGTTTGAGTCAATAAACTTTTCTAAATATTGTTCGGGAATAATCAATTTAATAATAAATAAACTACATGAAAAAATTCAAACTTTCTTTAATGATGGGCCTCCAGTACATGATGTTTGCCGTGTGGTGGGTTCCGTTAGCGGCTTATCTGACAAATCTGGAGGTGAGCAGCGTTCAAAAAGCGTTAATCCTAAGTTCGATGGCTATCGGCTGTATGGCCTCGCCTCTGGTAGGTATGTTGGCAGACCGGTTCTTTGCTGCGCAAAAAGTGCTGGCAGGAATGAATTTCATTCATGCCGTTATGCTGCTCTGGGCTGCGGTAACCCACAGCCCGGATGCACTGTTCATTTGCCTGCTTCTGGCGATGTTGGCCTATATGCCTTCATGGAGCCTCACTTCAGCAATTGCAATGGCACACATTCCTTCGGAAGATTTCCCGAAAGTGCGGGTTTTTGGCTCAATCGGATGGGTGGCATCAGGAATTTTCAGCCTGATTTTCATCAAACTGATGAATGTCAACTTCGACGGTACGCACCTCCCTTTTTATTGTGGAGCCGGGGTGAGTCTGTTAGCCGCATTTCTGAACCTGACCCTCCCGAATACCCCGCCACTTGCAAAAGGGCAGAAAACAACCCTTATAGATGCGTTTGGACTTGGTTCTGTGCAACTGATGAAAGACCGTAATTTCGCAATGTTTATCATCTTCTCCTTTCTCTCCATGATTCCTTTTGCCATGTACTATTCCTATTTTTCAGAATTCCTGCTGAGCATAAACATCCGGTATATCTCAATCACCATAAACTGGGGCGTGCTGGCAGAAATGGGGTTCTTACTGCTGGTGCCGTTAGCAATTAAAAGGTTTGGACTGCGAAAAACCATGATCCTGGGACTGGCAGCACTCACTGTCCGTTATCTGTCGTTTTATGCCGGCGGTACAATTTCACAACCGTGGATGTATTATATCGGAATTTTGATTCACGGACTTATATTCGGCTTTTTCTATGTGGGCGGGCAAATATACATCGACAAAAAAGCGCCTGACCATTTGAGATCACAAGGACAGGGATTCATCTTCTTAGTTACTTTTGGAGCCGGTTTGCTGGTTGGTAATTTCCTGTGCGCAAGGCTCATTCACCACTATAAAACCATTGCAGGCTACGACTGGAACGCTATCTGGGGAATTACAACATTAGCCTCAATAATATTAATGATAGCTTTTGTACTGTTTTTCAAAACCGAAAAAAGTCTGGAAACAACTTAATTACTGCTTTTTTTTGCATCTAAAAGTTCCCGGATTCCCATCATAATAATACTTTCGGCGTCACTTGTAACCGGGCTTGCATTAATTTCGTACCCTCCCTGGTCGTAAGCTTCTTTTGTGCCTATATAAAATGGACCGTAATCGCCATAGGCTGCCATGGCGACAAACAGATCGGGGCGCATGGCTTTTGCCGCGAGTTGGTATTCCACAAAAAGTTCACCGGGCATAAAAAGGAGCCGTACTTCCCCCAAACTTAAACAGCTCAGGTCAATGGTCTTTCCAGCCTGGTGTCGTTTCAGCCAGCCTAATTTTCCCATAGAGTTTGCCAAATAATAATTGAACCAGTTTTCTTTGTCTCTCATCTTTTTTTCAATTTCATCCAATCCTTCAGCCGGGGGAAGAGCAACAGAGTAAGTATTCCAATTTATCTGATTGCTTGTGATGCGTTTTCTTTTACTGTTCTCCCAGGCAAGTTTCATCCCATCAGCCAATTTTTCCGCCAGAATTAGCCGATTCTCATGACTTCCGTCGTTATATTTCCCGGCAGCAATGTTCCCTCCGGCACCGTTGAAATGAATATGCAGGGCATCGGGAACAGCTAATTGTCTCATAAAACGAGCAATACCCGGAAAGTCGGGGTTGGCAATCTGCGTTAGGTAGTAACTCTGCGGATGGGTAGCATAAAAACTTAGTACAGCCAATGGTTGGTCTTCGTTCCAGAAACTTACCAACGAAACTTCGGGATCAACTAAACCTTCTGGCATAGAACGCATGAGCGAATCTTTGCACGAAGATCCGCGCATTGAAACAATACGTCCATCTTTCTTGTAGATTCTTCTATTAGATGCAACTTCAACAACATCTGCGCTGCCCAAGGCAATATCTGTCACTTCTATTACATCATTGAGAGAAGCAAGGATAGATTTTTGAAGCCTTTCTATCAGTTTTCTGGCAAAAGTTCCATCGAAACAGCCAAGCGGTATGTTGTTCTCCTTTAATATTTTTTCTGCAGTAAAGTCGCAGATAGGTGCATCATGTTGATGAACTGTATGGATAACCACCCTATTGGGAATGGTTCCTGCGGCCTCGGCTATTGCCTGTTTAAACACGTCCTGACTTTCATTGGCTATCCCAATCCAGTCAATGACACACAAGACTATAGGATTTCCCGCACCCAATAAGACAATTCCTTTGGCACGGAGTCCCAGATTCCACGAATTTTTCATCGTTTGATATGTCAAATTGCTTCCTACAGGGGGGGTGGCATCCACATCGAATACCGATATTTTCAATCCCTCATTTTCTGCCCAAGCTCCACCCTGTTCCGGAATAAAACAGGATAGTATTGAAAAAAACATTAACAATATACAGTGAAGTATGTAATCTCTTTTCATTCTAAGCTAATTAAATATTTTAACAAATCCCTGTCATCATATATTTGCATTACAATATTGATTACAGTATCTCTATCTATTTAATTTTCTCAAGGTTATTATAGATTTTATCCACGGCATTAATGATGTCGTCCATATCTGACTTCGATCCAAGCATGAGTCCGCCATGCCAAATCCAAAGAGCTGAATTGTAGGTCTTAATCAAGGCAGGACAATGATTCTTTTGCTTATATTTTTCAAAATCTAACTCGTCTGCAGTGTAAAACTTTTGATAGATTTCAGATTTGAATACCTCATTCATCATCGGTTGACCGTAAAGTGGATCGTTCGGATAACCGGTACCTACCGGAACTCCTTCTGCTTTGAGTGCATCGATGAACCGTTGACGGGGAAGACCGTCGAGTTTGTCTTGGTCATAAACCATTGCATAAATATAATAAGATGCTGAAGTTGCACCCTTATGCATTTTAACTGGTGTGATACCTGGATAGGCAGCGAGCTTTTTATTTAGGTATGCTCCGTTTTCATTCCTAATTTTGTGTTGCTCTTCAAGTTTTTCCAACTGGCACAGTCCAATGACAGCCTGGTATTCTGACATGCGGATCTTGTTTGCCAAAATGAGAGCAGAGATAGAACTGATTTGACCAGACACGGAACCTGATGCGTAACCAAAGTTGTGATACGAATAAAGGCGGTCGTAATATTCGGTTTTATCAGTCAGAATTGCACCTCCTTCACCAATTGGAAGATTTTTCGATGTTTGAAAACTAAAGCAGCCAGCATCACCGAAAGTACCGACTTTTTTGCCACCGATTTCTGCCAGATGGGCTTGACAAGCGTCTTCCACAACGAACAAATTATGTCTCTTCGCGATTTTCATAATTTCCGGCATATCAGACGGATATCCGCATATGTGAACCGGCAGAATACCCTTGGTTTGCGGAGTAATTTTTTTCTTGATTTGTTCGGGATCTACTTGAAAGGTCTCTGGATTTATGTCTGCAAAAACTGGCATGGCTCCTTTGTAAAAGATACCGAAAACCGAAGCGCTAAAGGTGTATGGTGAACAGATTACCTCATCCCCGGGGCCAATGTTTGACTGCATCCATGCGGCACTTAAGGCGTTGGTACCATTTACTGTCGTCAGGCAATGTTTTGAGCCGTGCATTTCAGCCCATTTTTTTTCAAATTCTGTAACTTTACGGCTGCGTGACCAGACCAGATTACCCATCACTTCGTTCATTTTAGGGTTGAACTTTTCAGCATCCCATTGTGGCCACTTTTGCCATTCCTTGTTACCTCGGACAGGAGTTCCACCCAGAAGTGCAAGTTTATCTGCCGTATCTCTTGATTTTCTAAAAATTGGTGTGAACCCCGTTGTTATACCCGCAGTAGTAGCAGTTGCTACCGTACCTGCTGACAAGGTCGTTAAAAATGACCTTCTTGATACTTTTTTTGATTTCATTTTTTTGTAATTTTCTAAGTGTTCATTTTTAAGTAACCAATTGAAAAATTTAAGTCGCTGTTAATCTTTCTAAATACTAAGAAAGAACGAGTTCTGTTTAGCCTATCGTTTGATTATTCATTTTCAAACGGATTCGGGATTTTCACCAAATCTTCAATCTCTTTTCCCTCGTGTTCAAACCGTGCCAGGGTATATACCGTGCCATCTTCTCCAATGGCTATGGAGTTTACATACGTTGGCCGGCTGCCATCTTCGTAAAAAATGGGGCCGTGGTCGGTGTATTTATTGGTTGGGATGTGGTAGGTGATCAGGTTCAGGTTTTCCAGCCCACGGGCTGCGCCCATGGCAATTTCTTCAACTCCCTGAACCCTCTTGCCGTCAACGTATATGGGGCTGCCGGTGAGGTAATAGAGGGTCTCCCCGTCGGGGCCCAGGTCGAAACCGAGGTAGCCGTAACTAAAATAGTCAAACATCCCGCTTTTTTGCGAGGCCTCAGATGTGATCCTGTCCACCAGTTCTATTTTTTTGTTTTGAGGGTCGAACCGGAACAAATACCCTGAATTACCGTGTACCCCGTAAGCCACATTTTCTTCCGGGTACCAAACTATGCGCCGCCAGTTGTACTGCATGCTCCCAGGGCGGGTAGGATCGTATTTTCCGAAGTAATCAAGCCGCAGGTCAACTCCCTCTACTTTATTGACTATACCTACATCTGGGTGGTAAGAGAATATGTCCCCCTCAGAGGTGGAAAAATATACTGTCCCGTCGCGCGGGTCCACAAGCATGGAGCGGCACAGCACCCGGTAGTCATCTCCCGGGGTTCCTGCTTCTCCGTTGCCCGAAACTTTCCCCAGGTTTTTTAACTCGTCTTTTTCAACATCGTAGTGGAGAAGATACCCTTTGGGCCAGGAGATGCCATATATTTGCCCGCGCCGGGTGTCCATGGTCATGGTTACAAATGCTTCGCCGTCGGGGGCTATTGCCAGGTCTTCCCACTCCCCAGTAGCAAGGTTGTACGCCAATATATGGCCTCCAGGATATAACTTATAACCTTCGGGAGGAGTCTCCACCATTATTTCCATGCCGTCCGACCAATCGTAATATCCGGCATGGGTAGAAACGTAAAGCTTCCCGTCCATCTCATAAAAATTGGAATGGGATTTTCCTTGTGGAATGGCTTTGGAGCCTGCTTCGCCACATATTTCCGTGATGTCCCCGAGGTGCTCTATTTCATCGGTCTTGGGGTCATAAACGTAATATTGCCCGCCGGTATCAATGGACTGGGATGAGAGGCAATAATAAACCCTTCCATCGCTGGCAGTGCTTAGGGTATTGTACGTGTCGTGTGCCAGCGGGAACCCTGAATAGTAGTGTTGGGCGGTGAGCGGTTTTTTTTCCTTTAGTGCTGCTGTTCTGTTTTCTTTTTTGTCGGAGTCAGCACATCCTGCCCCGAGGAATAGAACCACAAGGGCAGATAAAATTGAATTTTTCATAAATAAACCTTTATTATTTGTAAATTATTAATCTTGTTTTTTACTGTTTTGTACGCCTGCTGTTTTTGCCAGCGCCTCAATCCCCGACAGGATCTTATCTTCAATTCCCGGTTCCCATTTTGCGGGGAGGCCATAAACAATTTGAGATGTCTCTCCCTCGTAACCGCCTTCCAGCAGAACTTTATCGGTGGGAATATAGGCCATCACATCATTTGAATACCCCAGAACGAAAATATTGTTTCCGAATATTTTTTTCAGCTCTATGGCATACCCCACCAACAATTCTCCACCGAGTGCAAATACCGATTGATTGCCCAGCTTCCAAACCTGCAGGGGATAAGGATAGGTTTTCTGAAAAGTTTCCCCTTTTTCTGCTTTTTCCTTCATTCGCCCTGCCCATCGTTTTTGATACCCGGAGTTGGTCTCGTAAGCTTTTGTCAGTTCCCGGAGGGTAGGGGGAGAGCTAATGCTTAATTCTATCTCGGTATATGCCGTTGAAAGTGTGGGTTGCAAAAGTTGCATATCCTCCTCCATTACCCGGTCCACTGCTGCTGCCAGGGTACGGCCATATTGCCGTGCCAATGGGATTGTACGGCGGGGAAGCGGATTTTGATCACCTCCAGCCCCTTGAAAAAACAGGGCCAATGCACCGGGATGCTCTTTTTCCAATTCCAATTGTGCAAAGCCGGGATAATCACCCGACCATTGATTAATTCCAAGTACCGTGGGATGGCAGGCATAACCAAATGCAACCGCCAGCAACTCTCCCCCGGGTCTGGTGATTTTAAGCACCGGCACGGCGTGATCGTTGGGGCCGTTGAGTTCTGATTGCTCCGCGAGGGCCGGTTCATTATTGTTTCTGCGGTTCACCTGAAAACGCGCGGTGCCGTTTCCCGAATAAATTTCCGCGGGTCCCAACTGGGCAAAAGCCTGACGCACCAAACCAATAATTTTTTCAGTTAGTTTATCCGAATAAGCCTCTATTTTGTGCAACTCTTCAGCATCGAGTGGATAAATATCATAAAGGGCATCCTGTAAAACCGGGCCGGTATGCGTATGGGAACTGTTCAACAGTACCTGTCCTTTTTTTAGTCCCAGCTCTTTTTCCAGTTGGTACCTGATTTTGTCTGACATACCCTTTGGCAAGCCCAACAAATCTGAAGTAACCAACACAGCCTGGTGTCCCGAAGCATCTTCCAGTGCAAGAGCTTTTGCCCATATATCGTGAAGGGTTCCCTGAGATGGTTCGGTCCTGCCACCATAGCCTGCCAGCCACATCGAGTTTTCAGGGGTGATATTGGTTTTGGCCACGCCGGCTTTCCATCCATCCCAGGCAGTGAGCTGACCGACAGAAATACCAATGGCGAAAAATAAAATTAAGACAATGTGTGTTATTATCTTTTTCATAAACAATCAAATTTTTAATTTCTCCGCATTGTTGTACACTTTTTCGATGGCCATGGCAATATTGTCCATGTCTTTTTTACTGCCCAACAACATGTTCTGAGAGAACCAAACGGCTTCTTCGTTACACAGTTTCTCGTTGAGCGGACATTTGTTTTCTTCGGCGTATTTATCGTAGTCTAACCGTTCTTTGGGATAAAATTTTTGAAAAAAGCGGCTGTTGAACGCGTTTTTCAGGAAAGGCATCTTGTTGAGTTCCGAATACCCACTGGAGCAGGGCACGCCTTCTGCCCGCAAGGCTTCCAGAAATTTGCTGCGGGGCAGCCCTTTGAATGCTTCTTTTTGGTACCGGAAGGGGAAAAGGTGGAACGCGGCACGGGTCACATTATCGTACAACCTGTATGGCACTATGCCCGGGATGTCTTTAATATGGTTTTTAAGGTAGCCGGCATTGACATTGCGAGTCTCGGTCTGCTCTTCTAAGCGTTCCAGTTGTGCCAGCCCGATGGCGGCCTGGTACTCGGTGAGACGCAGTTTAGTCCCGATCATGATTGTCCCGGCCCCCACCTCTCCTGCCGCGGAGCCGTATGGGTTCCCATAATTGTGATAAGAAAAGCAGCGATCCATAAACGCATCGTCATCGCTTACAATAGCGCCACCTTCGCCAATGGGCATATTCTTTGAATTCTGAAAACTAAAACAGCCGGCATGTCCAAAAGTACCCACTTTTTGTTTATTTATCTCTGCCAACCATGCCTGGCAGGCATCTTCAACCACATAAAGATTATGCTTTTTCGCAATAGGCATGATGCGTTCCATGTCGCAGGGGAGCCCGAGGATATGGACCGGTAGGATGGCCTTTGTATGGGGGGTTATTTTTTCTTCGATCTTGTCCGGATCCATCTGAAATGTTTCCGGGTCCACATCGACAAAAACAGGGATGGCCCCGTTGAATAAAATACAGGAAACAGAGGCAATAAAGGTATATGGGGTCACCAGTACTTCGTCGCCCCAGCCAATTTCCAACTGGGCCAGTGAGGT
Organism: Mariniphaga sp.; assembly: GCA_040772505.1. Lineage (GTDB taxonomy): Bacteria > Bacteroidota > Bacteroidia > Bacteroidales > Prolixibacteraceae > Mariniphaga. Next base: position 132,685 of record JAXGYA010000002.1, read on the forward strand.
GTTAAGGGCATTGGTGCCGTTGACAACCGATAGGCAACGTTTGGAACCGATCGTTTCAGCCCATCGCTGTTCAAATTCTGAAACAACTTTGTTTCGCGACCACACCCCGCTGCGTATGACTTCCAACAGCCTTTTTTCGTCTGTTTCGGGCTTCCAGATTGGCCACGACGGCCAGTCATGTGACGTGATTACCGGATCCCCGCCCAATAAAGCAGGAACCGTTGCTGTAGCGGTATTGGGCCACAGGCTTTGTGTTGCGCCCAACCCGAGCAGTGCACCTGCACCCATGGCTGAATTCGTTTTAATGAATTCACGCCTTGTCTGTTTATTGTTATTGCTTTTCATAATTTAAAGTGTTACTTTATTTCTGTACTAATATAGTGGTTTGTAGGAACATGTTCAAGGATTTGATCGATAAAACGATAAGCTTCCATGCGTATTTCCGAAGGGAAATCATGTTCCGCTTCAGGATATCTGACCTGTAATTTATCCTCTGCATGGAGGAACCGATAAGCCCCTTTGGCTATTTCAATTCCCTTGATTACCCCTTTGACATCGAAATTACTATCGTTCAAAGGCGAATTGGAAAAAAATGCCCTGGGAGCAAATAGCGCTATAATTTCATGGAAATTAAATGGTATTTTATCCCCGTTTAAGTTGTATTTGTCCCTGAACAGCGGCATATACCGGTCTTGCGCAAAGGGGCCCAGCCGCCCACCGTACCGTTCATTGGCTGCGAGGCCAATGTCATAATATTCCAATTGCGTCCAGCCACAACTCGATACGATGACCTTCAGTCGTTCATCAAATGCCCCCACAAACATAGCATTGTGCCCCCCGAGCGAATGTCCGATGACCCCAATCCGGTCCGGATCCACATCTTCCCGCGCTGTTAGGAGATCCACGCATCGTATATGGTAAAATATGGCGGCCATGGTACCGGATTCGTAACGGTCTGCACTAAAATCATAGTTTGCCAACTCCCCAAAACTAGGATAATCAGGTGCAATTACTATATAACCCCGTTCTGCCAATTCTTTTGCATACGCCCGGTTGACGTGGCCTTCGCCGTCAACAATTTTCTTCCCGGCCATTCCGGTGGGGTGCAGGGCCAGTATCGCCGGAAGTTTTCCCGTTATACTTTTACGGTATGGAATGTAAAGATATGCAGGGACCCTTTCATCAGCTACTGCCTGGAAATCCAATGTGAGGCGCATATAGGTCTTTTCTTTGAGTGTATCTTTTATTTGAATGTCAAAATCAGGTAAAGAAAACCTGTCGGGCAAAGGACCCATAACAGCCTCCATATTGCGCAACAACTTCCAGCGGTACTGTTCCCACTCCGAGATGGTTGCAATTTCAACGGAATCGTGATTTTCACTGTTATAAAAGGTGAAACTGCTTCCCTGTGCCCGGGCTTCTGCATACGCAACGAATAACAGAATATTCAAAACAATAAGTTTCCATCCCGGCTTCAGGGAAATGTACAAGCCTCCCCTGCCACCTCCCAAGGAAAGGAACCAAAGAGAAAATATTCCAGGGAATTTACCCGGTAAGTTTTGGAATATTAACCCTAAACCAAGAGTGCTGGGCATGATAGATTTGTAAAACCACCTGTTTTTAATATGTTTTCTAAATATCGGCATAACGGCATTAAAGGTATTAAATTTTAATGGGTTTGGACGTTTATTTTTGCCAATAATTCAATCTCTTCCTGTTTCAAGACCCGGTTATATACACGCACTTCTTTTATTTGTCCTTTAAAAACATCATGCTGTCCAAAACCAATTTGCATGGGTGCGATTTTAATTTGAAAATTGAAGTAAATAAAGGTGAAAATTGAACCGGAAGTTTCCGATGTCATGATTTCACGGCTCGATACGCTGTTCCTTGCCATGCCCATTTCCTGGAAAGGCACACTGCAACAATATGCTGGCCGTTTGCACCGGCTGTTTGAAGGGAAAAAAGAGGCACTCATTTTCGATTACATCGACATCCACGTACGGATGTTTGAACGAATGTACAACCGGCGCCTTTCGGGTTATGCTTCAATCGGTTATAAAATGAAAGGGGAACTTTCCTCCAAACCAGAACAAAAAGAGAAAAACGTGGACATCATTTTCGATAAAAGTAATTTCTATCCGGTTTTCTCAAACGACATCAATCACGCAAAACGCGAAATCCTGATTGTAAGCCCGTTTGTTACCAGACGACGGACGCAGCAAATCATCCATGACCTAACTTCTGCGCTGATAAAAAATGTAAAAGTAACTGTGGTAACCCGTCCGGCAGAAGACTTTCAGAATAAGGATTTAACAGCATGGCAGGATGCAATTAAACATTTAGAAACTTCAGGAATCACCTGTTTTTTAAACCGAACATCCACCAAAAATTTGCCATCATCGACCAGAAAACCGTTTGGTACGGCAGCATCAACCTTCTTAGCTATGGCAGTGCCGAGGAGACTATGATGCGGATTGAAAGCAACAAAATTGCGTTTGAGTTGATGGAAAGCATGGAAAAATAATTAGATTAATTTTTCATGCCTCTTTTCAACAAGTTGTGTATAAGCTTCTTTCATTTTATCCGACAGAAACGACTTATTTATCCAATCATTCGCTTTAGATTTGTTTTTTACCATCCGCTTATAAACGCCCTGAATCTGTTTGTCTGTTAGTTCCAAATTTTTACCCAGTTTTTCAAAATGAATCCAATTCAAATTTTTCTTTTTCCCGGCAAGGGTAAGTGCAAGTTCTTCAGAATCTTCCGGTATTAAAATCGACACATTCAATAAATCATAAGCAGGAGCCAAACCCCAACCGGAGGGATTTTCCATCATCGAAAAATTCTTAAGGTGCATGTCGTTGTTGCCGGTTAAAAAGCTGAATGAAATTTTGCCGGTGTGTCATAATATTTTGCATATAATATTTTTCTCTTGGTAAACTTCCATAACCGTTCTATGATGTTCAAATTTGGAGAATAGGAAGGTAAAAACAAAAGCTCAATCCCCAAGCCTTTTGCTGTCTCTTCAACGAACTTGCAATGCTGATAACGTGCATTGTCCAGGACTATTTTCACGGGCTTGTCCGCATAGCGTTCTTTTATCCGGATTAAAAAATCAACAATGGTTTGGGCATTTATATCTTTCGTAATTTAGCTGTTGGATTTCAGCTTCGCTGATATTTTTTAGAAGCATATCGTTAAATTATTTGGTGCAATCTAATTTGATATGTTTCTTTATTTATTTCAAACATTTACCGCATAAGTTGTCAACTTAGTGCAGTTAAATAAATGCGGAAATTTATCTCGTTTTAAGTATAACACCAGTTTCAACTGCATATTCCAGAGGAAATGGCAGGGCTACGAAACCACCAGACAAACCGGCCACAATATGACGATTGAAGCGTGTCTGATTTCAAAATGCTCGCCTGTACGTCAAAAAAGGTATAAAGAATAAAAACAGTTATTAGAACAATGCTATCACCTTGTTATTAAACTTCTTTTTGTAAACTAAAGGTGTGTGTCCGGTTATTTCCTTGAACTTCTTTATGAAGTAGGAAACACTGGTGTATCCGCAGTTATAGCAAACTGACGCAACCGAGAGCTCTTCTTCTGTAAGAAATCGGCAGGCGTGGGTAATTCTTATTTCGTTGAGAAACTGAATAAATGTTTTGTTGGTTCTTTTTTTGAAATACCGGCAAAATGCAGGAACAGAGAGATTAGCGATTGCCGCAGCTTTTTCCAGTGTCAGTTCCTGATGATAATTGTTGACGGCATATTTATACACTTTATTGAGCCGATCTGAATCGTTTCTGTTTATTATTTCTGGGCAATTGGACCTGTCAATAGTTGAAATTCTTTATTTGATGCTATTATTTCAAGAATTGAAAAAAGTAAGGTGATTCGTTTAAACCCGGAAGCTTTACTGATTGCCTCCATTAAAGAGGTAATTTCAAGACGGGTATTCCCTTCTATCTTAATCCCTCTTTGAGAAAGCTGAAGGAGGTCGAGGATATTTTTTGATTCGGGCAGTTGCCAAAATTGCTCTCCGAAAACATCTTTTTTTAAAAAGAACAAATATTATTTCAGAAGAAAGGCTGTTGTTTTTTTGCATATACTCTTTATCGCTGTACCACACATGCGGAACATCCTCTCCGATTAATACCAGGTCGCCGGGTGTGAAGCGCTCTATTGAATCTCCAACAATCCGGGTGCCGGTTCCCCGGACAACCAGTAACAGTTCAACATCCGGGTGGAATTGTAAAGGATTGGAGAAGTATTTAAACTTCATGTGTTCCACATAAAATGAATGGTTGATGTTTGCTTCTATTTTTTGAAAAATCGGCAACATGTCAATATCGGGATATTTTATGATAAAATACTTTTATTGTATGTAACTGAAATGACCTAACTTTATGCATTGAAATGTTTTATGGACAGACCAAATGATTTGCACTTTCTATAAATTTCATAAAAATAGTAAAAAAATGACTATTTGAAAACGAAAATATAAGTTTAACCAATAAAGGATAAGATATGAAACGAGCATGGTAATAATTATCACCTACGAAGATGGTTAAATTTCCATGCGAGTTCCATCTGATACCTTGGAGAATAAATAATTTTAATCAGATGAAAATATTAATTGGAACTCTTTGTCTTATAATCGCTTTGCCTGCTATATCTCAGGTAAATAACGAAGAAAAAGAAAAATCTAAAAATATGCACCAGCCCAAATATTGTCTTTTTTACGACAACCATACCATGCCTGCTATCCCTGATGTCGGGAAAAATTTTGATGTGGAAGCATTTACCGACAGGATAAAAGATTGCGGGGTTGATTACCTGACATTCCATGCCCGCTGCAACCAGGGCATGGCTTATTATGATACGAAAATAGGAATAAAACACCCCTCCCTTAAATATGATCTCTTTGGCCGCCTTGCAGAAGCCTGCCTGAAAAAAGATATTTCACTAATGGCCTATTTGCATGCTGGATTGAGCGGCGCTGAGGGCTTGCAACATCGTGATTGGACAACGATATCTTCTGATGGAAGAGTCTTCAAAGATCCTCCTTTAACTCCCTGGGTAAGAACGATGTGCTTTAATTCTCCTTACAGGGATCACCTGATTGCGATGGTAAAAGAGATAGCTGATAACTACCCCGTAGCAGGATTTTTCTTTGACGGACTACAGGCATTTAATTGTGTATGTCCAATTTGTGTCAGAGAGATGAAAGAAAAAGGTATAGACTATAACAACATTACTGAAGTGGAAAAATTCTCAGAGTTCTCGGCTTTGAGACTGGCTAAGGATATAGCAAAAGTTACGAATGAAATCAATCCGGAATATATTTTAGTCTTTAAAGGAATATCCTTCGAAAATCAGATAGGACTAAGTACTCAGTTAGAGTGTGTCCATCTACCAACAAATCCGGGAGGCTATGAAATTCTTCCTGTCCTTTCCAGGTATGCAAGAACCTTAGGTGAAATGCCGGTTATATATATTACAGGCCGATTTTATGACTGGGGCGATTTTGGCGGATTGAGGCCCGAAGCTGCAATTAAGTCGGAATTGCTCTATGGACTTGCAAACGGAATGCGCCCTAATGTGGGTGACCATTTTCATCCCCGTGGCAACCTCAACAATGCGGTTTTCGACAGGATTGAAAGAATATACAAGGAATTACAAACCATGGAACCCTGGTTCGATAATGCCAAAAATATAACCGAAATAGCAATTGTCTATTCGAAAGGTGATGAAAATATTCTTAAACAAGCGATGAGCGATGAACATCTCCGTGCAACTGTAAGGATTCTTGAAGAATTGAAACTACAGTTTGACGTGGTTACAACTTTTTCCGACTGGGGCAAATACAAAGTACTGATTATCCCCGATGATATCCCCTTCACTAATGAATTAGCTCGTCGGGTAAAGGCCCATATCGCCAAAGGAAAGGCTGTGATATCTTCAGGCAGCTCAGGACTTGACCCTGAACAGAAAAAGTTTGTTCTTGAAAAAGAATGGGGCGTGAAATATTTGGGCGAAAACAGCTTCGATCCTGCATACTTTACGGTCAGCAAGACGTTCAATGCCGGATTGCCTGATATGCCGCTTTCTCAATACTCAACTGGAATTGATCTGGAGCCATTGTCCGGGACAAAGGTGGAAGCAAACCTTATTAAACCCTATTTTAACAGGCACTGGGACGGGGAATATGCTTTTTATTACACCCCGCCCAACAAGGTCACTGAAAAACCAGCGCTTACCGTCAACGGGAACGTGGCGCATTTCAGCCACAGGATATTTTCCGGTTACGCAGACAAGGCGTCAGTGGAGCTGAAAAGAGTGTTCTCAAATGTGCTCGACAGTTACCTACCCAATCCCCTTTTTAAATCTGATAACCTGCCATCATTTGCCAGGGCATTTGTAACCGAGCAGCCGGGAAGAAGAATGGTACACCTGCTCTCTTATGTTCCCGAAATGAGGGGCAACACCCAGATGATAGAAGAACCGGTTAAGTTGAATGACGTGAAGATATCACTGCGTATAGACGGGAAAGCGCCTAAAAAAGTTTACATTACGCCGTCTATGAAACCCTTACGCTATAAAGTGGAAAACGGATATATCAATGTAACAGTTCCTGAGTGTAATGGATATTCGCTCATCGTATTTGAAAATTAATTCTAAAAATATTTTACAATGAAACCTATTGCAATATTATTTACAATGCTGTACATAACTATGATTTCATGTACAACTACAAATACCAAAACGGCTGAGAGTACCGATATTATTATCGAGAACGAACAGGTAAAGCTTATTATAGGCAGTGATGGTATTGCCAAAAGCCTGGTGTATAAACCGAAAAATGAGGAGTGCCTGATTTTGGGTGAAAATGTCCCGATATTTACTGTTACCCAGGAGAGACCTTATAATAATGAGGTTAAACTGGCCCATCCAAATAAGAGAACAACATTCTTTGCCGATACAATTTACAGAGAAGGAGATAACCTTATTGTTGGCTTTGAAGTGCTTCCGTACGAAGCCATTATAAAAGTGAAAGAAACTCCTGATTACATAAGTTTCCGTTTGGAAGATTTTATCGTCGAACCCGAAGATTATCCGGCTTATCTTAAAATTACCCCGCCACCCACTTCAGAGCTTTGTATTTTACAATTACCTGTCCGCAACAGGACACATTTTGGGGAATGGCTGAATGTAAGCTGGGATGATAATTTAGCCATCAATATTCTGGCAACCGACCAGTATGCCCGAATAGATTCTGAAAGGCGCAATGGATATAGGATTATGAAGGCTGATGCTGTAAAAGAGGTGAAACTTAAAGGTGTTGAAGCTGCCCTGATAGTAAGCGAAACAAAAGATTTTCTTGATAAAATTGCCCGAGTGGAGGAGGATTATAATCTGCCCCAAGGAGTAAAAAGCCGGAGAGATAGCAGAACAAAGTTATCTTATTACTGGTCTGCCAATGTAAATCCGCAGAACGTGGACAGGCACCTGGAATATGCAAAAAAAGCCGGATTTCGTCACATGGTAATATACTATCCATCGTTTCTTAAAGGCAGGGGATACAGAAATCTGGGAGATTATGATTTTGATCTGGATAAATACCCTAACGGCAAGGAAGATTTGAAAAAAATGCTCTCAAAAATTGAGGAACAGGGAATTGTTCCGGGTGTTCATTTCCTGCATTCTCATATTGGAAGAGACAGCAGGCTCGTAACTCCGGTTCCTGACCATCGCCTTAACTTGTTGAAATACTATACACTTGCTCAGCCATTAGGAAAAACTGATACTGAAGTTTATATTGAACAGAATCCTGAAGGCACAACAACGGCTGACGGGGCAAGAGTATTGAAGATTGGTACTGAACTAATATCGTATGAAGGATATACCACTTCTCCGCCCTATATGTTCACCGGATGTCAGCGTGGTGTTGATAAGACAATAGTAAATGCACAGCCTGTCGGATATATTTTCGGACTTCTCGATGTCAGCGAGTATGGTGCTACCAGCGTTTATATAGATCAGAATACAAACTTGCAGGACGAGATAGCAGAAATACTTGCTGACATCTACGACGCAGGATTTAAGTTCCTATACTTCGACGGTTCCGAGGGCGTAAACGATCCTTTCTGGTTTCATGTTGCATCAGCACAATATAAGGTGTTCAGACGACTGAACCCGCAACCCATATTTGCAGAAGGGGCAGCGAAAACTCATTTTAGCTGGCACATGCTCAGCGGAGGAAATGCTTTTGACATCTTCAGTCCCGAAGTATTAAAAGATGAAACAAGGAAATATCCTGCCGAAGAAGCTCCAAGAATGCAGGAAGATTTCACCCGTATAAATTTTGGTTGGTTAGGCTATTGGGTGCCCGATGATAATACTGTCGGTACCCAACCTGATATGCTGGAATTTGTTACCAGCAGGGCTGCTGCATGGGACTGCCCGGTTTCAATACATGCTAATCTGAATACGTTTGATGCTCACCCGCGGACAGCAGACAACCTTGAGGTTTTTAGGCGCTGGGAAGAGGTAAGGGTTCAAAACTGGCTTACTGAAGAACAGAAGAAGATGCTGCAAAATCTTCAACAAGAGCACATACTGCTGGTGAATGAGAAAAATAATTTTGAATTGGTACCTTATGAACATATTACTGAAGCAGCTAATGGCAGCAAAGAGTTAAGAGCATTTATCTTTGAAAGACAAAATGATCTGTATGTTACATACTGGCATATATCCGGAAGTAAAAAACTGGTTTTGCCACTTAATGCTTCTGATATCAAGTTATATAAAGATCTGGGACAGGAAGAAAATCTTGTAACCGGACAGGGCAATTCGGTAACAGTGCCCCTGGGTAACAGGCTTTATCTGAAAGCTTCAAATGTATCAAAAGAAGAGCTTATTGATGCCTTTGCCGAAGCTACAATTATTGACTAAATCTTAATTATGTCAGCAAAAAATTATTCGAGAAGGGATTTCATTGGAAAAACCACGGCAGGACTTGCAGGTGCTGCTGCTATTGGAGGAATTACACCGGCAATGGCCAAAAATCAAGCTGATTTGGGTAATTCTCCCCGGCCCGGGTACCCCGGATCATCTTTTGCCACTGAAGTGGAGCGTCTTCCGGAAGAAGAAATATACGACTATCATAAACATCTCTCTACCGCACCTGTGCATATCAAAAGAAGGGATCGTGGCGCAGTAAAAGGGAACAATGAGATGCAGCTGCCTGATACCGGCTGGAAGATAAACTGGATAAAGGGCAATAGCATCATTATCGATAATGCAGTAGATGATTTCAGCGACTATCTCAGTGTGTCGCAGAATGTGAAAATTGACGCCGTACCTGTAAGTTCCCTTAACAACTGGAAAAAGTTAAAACAGGCAATTGTGGTTGGCACTAGGGAGCAGATGCTTGGTTGCGGCCAGGAGCTTAAAGGCCCGAAAGACTATGAAATACAGGTGACACCCAGTAATATTGTGGTCTGTGGCTTTGATCAGCGCGGAGCAATGTTTGGCCTCTACAATCTTGAAGCAAGGATGAACATGAGGGAGGCGCCCTTTTTGCCCAAAGATTTAAAAACGGTTCGTCACAGCCTTTATGACACACGAATGGCTTTATCTTGGATGGGGTGGATGGAGTTTCCTGACCAACTCTTGTCTCACCTAGTTCATGACGGGTTCGATGGTATTTTTGTTGGGGTATATACCAACCCCAATGGCGATCGCACCACAGCAGAAACTTCCACTGATTTTTATGCCCGGTTAATGTATGGAGTTCGGAAACAGGAGCCTGAAAAGGTCAAAGATCTGATCAAACGGGCATCCAGGTTTGGAATAAAAGTTTACACGCAAATAATTTATCAGTACCTCGGAACCAAAGAAAGCGAAGAAGGTTTACGTAAGCTGGTACGCGATATTGTAAGAGAATTTCCTGATATTCAGGGATATGTTCTTTTAACGGAGGGGTTCTGGTACAAGAAATGGGGTGGCGGACATGGTGCAGGTAAGGAATATCTTCAAGACTGGGCGCAAAATTGGTCTTATGCAGTTGGTATTGTTGAAGAAGAATGCCATAAAATAAATCCGTCCATCGAGATACTCCCTTGGGAGTACAACATTGATTTTCGTCCTCAAAGCACAGAGATAAAACGCTACTTCATCCAGCAGCTTCCCGAAAACACCACTCCAATGCTTACCTGGGAAAACGGTAAAAGTTTCGAAATTGACGGAATGCAGGGATATCTTCGCGATTATTCACTGAGCCAGGTTGGGCCGGCAGAAGTTACCGATGCACAGATTGGCGAAGCAAGGAACCGGGGAATGAAAGTTTTCTCAAAGGTTGACACTTTTGCGAGCTGGCAGTACGGGACTATCCCTTATTTGCCCTGTCCTTATCAATGGTACGACCGTTATGATGCTTTGGAAAAGTATGGGGTGAACGGCACGTTGGAAAGTTGGAGTAGCGGATATAAACCGAATTTTATAAGCCATCTCCGTGCTTGGACCTGTTGGACTGATTATCCTTCCCGCGACGAACTTCTGAAGCAAACCGCATCTGCAATTTTTGGTAAACAACAGCAGTCACAAGTATTAAAAGCATGGGATTATTTTAGCCGGGCTATTCGTTTTGTCCCCGACACAGGCCCTAATATGGGAACTAACAATGCTATCGGAAATCCGCTCTTTTTCCAGATGCCACCGGCAAGAACCGGTACTTACAACTATTCTTGGGGAGATCCGTCATGGAGAGTACCATTTAATCCGTACTGGCCATTCACGGTTTCCCGCATGGTGTTTTTTCCTGATTTTTCCAACCAAACCAACAAAGCCGAACAGTATGCGAGAAGTGCTACGGGAATTGTAGCCGAAAAAGAAACTAAAATCCTGCCCGTTTTCCTAAAATACCTAAAAAAAGCAATAGATGAGATGGAACAAGGCTTGATTTTATACCGTTCTGCTGCTGTTAACAGCCCTGAAACAAAACGGAAGGAAGCAGTAAGAGAAGTAGTGGTGGCTGAACAACTACAACGAATGATGCAAAGCGATTACGCCATCCTTGAGTTTGAAGATCTTCGTTTCCAATTGGCAAAAGAGAAAGACAGAAATACATTTGAAAAAATCCTTGACAGGATGGAAAACATTTTAAAAGATGAAATTGAACGGACAGAACTTTCATTGCTGGCTGCCACCAGAGATTCACGCATGGGCTTTCAGTTCGAACAGGACTATGTCTATACTCCCTATTCTATAACTGAAAAACTAAAGGTTTTAACCGAAACGCTGAACAGTCAATTTCCGGACGCCAGAAAAAACGGATATTTTTAAAATAGTAAACAAATACATTAAAAGCATTTAAAATTATAATTATGAACACAACAACGATTCCACAAAGTGAATTTGAAGAGAGAATTAAAAAATTTCAGGCGAATATCAAGCAAGAAGGCCTGGATGCCTGTCTGGTGCATGCAACCGAGTCGGACATGGCGCATGTAAGGTATTTAAGCGAGTATTGGCCTACCTTTGAAACGGCTGCGGTTTTTGTTCCGGCAGAGGGAGAAGCAGTTTTACTTGTAGGTCCTGAAAGCGACCTGTACGCCTCTCACCGGAGTTTCTTTAAAAATATAGAAAAGCTGATACAATACAGGGAATCAGCAGAGCCGGATGCGCCGGGCATGTCTTTTATAACCTATAAAGATTTGGTAGCGAAATATGTACCGAAAGGCATTAAGAAATTAGGGATAGCAGGCTGGGCGATTACCTCCCTGCCGGTTTACACGTCCTTAAAAGAACAACTTCCCGGAGTTGAATTGATTAAAGCTGACATGACTCTATGGCCTTTAAGATTTGTAAAGAGCGAAAATGAGCTTAACGCTATGAGAAAAGCTTTTAAAATATCGGAACTTGCCGTGGAAGCTATCCTGAATGAAATAAAACCGGGAATGACCGAATTGCAGGTTATAGGTATTGCTCAGCGCGAGATATATAAGCATGGTGGTGAATATGAAGGTCATTCTTTGTACTGTTTCTGCGGGAAATCAACCAATAATGCCATCTCCCGCCCGACGCACAATAAGATTATTGAAAACGAGGTAATTCAGTTAAACATCGGCGCACGGGTAAGCGGTTACTCATCCAGTGTCGGACTGCCATTCTCAATAGGTCCATTGCCCGAACGGAAAAAGCATTTGGTTGAATTTGGATTGGAAGCGCATAAAAAAACAATAGAGATGCTTCGCGCCGGAAAACCTGCAGGCTCTGTGGTCAGGGATTATGAAGCATGGGTAAAAGAGCGTGGTTTCGGACAATATTTACTGTACGGACCTTGTCACTCAATCGGCATGATGGAAGTGGAACGTCCCTGGATGGAATCCACATCTGAATTTGAATTACAGAAGAATATGACTTTTCAGGTAGATACTTTCTTCTATGACCACGATTTCGGCCTTCGCTGGGAAAACGGTGTTATCATCAAGGAAGATGGCGTAGAAATGATGTCTTCAAAATTCATGAAATACACGGAAATTTAAAACAACATATTATGCGTTACGAATTGATGTTCCCTGACCAGATCAGGGAAGCTATTGACAAGAATACCCCGGTTGCTTTGGCATTGGGCGTTTTGGAATATCATGGCGAACATCTTTGTCCCGGGGTTGACACCCTGGTAGTGCAAAGGGCTTTGGAAATGGTTGAAAAAGAGATGGATTTAGTGCTGCTTCCGCCGTTTTATTACGGAGCAGGCTCTTATGCTGTTGCAGGCCCCGAAAGGAAAGGGGGCATGCACATTGATGCTGACACTTTGAACAAGTTTGCCCGACAGTTATTCTATAATCTTTTACGTATTGGTTTTCGCAATATTTATGTATTTTTTCATCACCAGAGTGAGAATTTTGTTAGCGGAATGCCTACCGACCTTGCTTTCAGGCTGGCAGCCAAGCAGGAGATTTTTGCTTTCATAGAAAATGAAAAAGGCGATGGCTGGTGGGGAGAAGATCCGGCATCTGCTAATTATTATGAAGAACACGAAGCCGGTTCCGATCCATTCAGTTGGATAAAGGTAGAGCCTTTTATGAGCGGTGAGGCCCAGAAGCAGTGGCCCATTGACCATGCCGGCGAGCAGGAGACATCGTTAATGATGGCATTTGCACCAGATGGTGTGGATATGAAACGCTTTGACGGAAAGCAATGGTATGCACAATCGGCAGTTAAAGCAAATATGGATTATGCCAATAAAGCAAAAACATTCATTCTGGATGATATGAAAAAAAGAATGAGCAAATAATAGCAAAATGACAGGCAGAGAACTGATAGATTTATTATCACAATCGTATCGCCGTTCGCATTTGACGGGAACACTTGAAAACGGAGTTATTGCTGCATTGGACCTGGAGGGCAGACTGTTTACCGTTGTCAACAACAAAGTTATTAGCAGGGTTGTACCTTCGGCAATAAAAAACCGCTCCAACAAGGACACATATCATAATCCAGGCGGCGATGCGCTCTGGCCTGCTCCTGAAGGAACTACTTTGGGATACGAATACACAACCGGAAACTGGCGTGTTCCTCCGGCAATTACCGGGGCTGTTTGGGAGGTCATTTCACATGGTAATGGACGGTCTGTTATCAGGGCAGAGATTGACTTGGTCAATAACCTCCAAATGGGTATTCCCTGTGAATTTGAACGTACTATTGAAATTAGCCGGCAAGAGGACTGTTTTATTCAGAACGTGACGGAAACAATACGTTACATTGGGAAAAAGACGCTCCGTAAAGGCGAATTTTTACTGGCTCCATGGTCGCTTTGCCAGTTTGATTCCGGGAAAAAAGGGAAAGTGACCATGCCCCCTCCCAATGAGGAGGATATTTGGGACATGTACGGACCATCCGGTTCTCAACGCCAGTTAATCAATGGGGTGTACGTTGTGGAAACGGGTACAAATGACAGGTTCCAGTTGGGATTGAGTTCAAAAGTTCCCTGGATTGAATACACCTTAGAGAATCAATTTCGAGTGAAACGCTATGCAGGTGAATTGCCTGCGAATCAGTTTTATATTGATATTGCCGATGCTCCCCCGGATCAATTGCCTTCGTCCAGAGGGGTCAGCTTAAGTGTATATTGTGATCCTTCCGGCTTTATGGAAATTGAAGCCTGTGGTGGTTGTCCGGTTGAGATGAAGCCCGGGACTGAACTTAGCGTCAGGATAACCACAGAATATGTAACGTTATAAATATTAATAAAAAATACTCACTATTACAATGAATTCTAATAAAAAAAGCATAATTGTCCCAATGCTGTTGATTGGTGTCATGTATGCGGTCCTTGGCTTTGCCCTTGGGATAAACGCCTTTTTTATTCCTTTTGTGCAAGAAGCATTTCACATATCAACAGCCCAGTCATATCTTGTTATGACAGCTACTTTTTCCGCCTTTGTTGTTTTTGGGGCTTTTTCAGGTGGAATACTCACAAAAGCAGGCTATAAAGGAGGGATGGTTATCGCATTTGTACTTATGGCAATAGGTTTCTTTCTTATAACTCCTGCTGCCCGAATAATCAGTTTCCCCTTGCTGCTGCTGGCACTATTTATAAGCGGGCTGGGGCAAGCTCTTCTAACCGGAGCAGTTAATACCTACGTTTCGATAATCGGTCCTCCGGAAAGTGGAGCCAAGCGAATTGCACTAATGGGGATATGCAATAAAACATTTTATGCGGTTGCCTCCCTGATGCTGGCTGTATTTATGGATTTGACCAATGTGCGGATTGAGGATACGATTCTTCCGTTTTACATTATTACGGGTGTTTTGCTGGTAATGGGGTTTCTGTATTATTTTTCTCCCCTTCCCGATGTCAAGGCTATCGGTGAAGAAGATGACCAGGAGCTTACACAGGGAACCACGGCGTATTCCCGAACTAAAACAAGTATATTCCAGTTTCCGCATTTGTTATTGGGGGTTGTTGCCATCTTTTTTGTTATTGGAGCAGAAACAGTAGCCCTTGGGACAATTAACGATTATGCCACCATTCTTAATTTGGCTTCACCGCAAAATTATATATGGCTGGTATCGATAGGTATGATTATCGGGTATGTGCTGGGTGTCCTGTTTGTTCCTAAGTATGTGAGTCAGAGTCAGGTTTTGTTACTCTCCACTTTTTCCGGTATTGTGATTACTTTAGCTATACTCATTGTCCCGGCGAATGTATCCATCTATCTCGTTGCTTTTCTGGGACTGTCCAACGCAATGATGTGGCCTGCAGTGTGGCCACTGGCGATAGCCGACCTGGGTAAATTTACAAAGATTGGCAGTTCATTGCTTGTAACCGGAATTATTGGCGGTGCTTTTCTTCCTTTGTTATTCGGGTATGTTGCTGAGCATCTATCCTATCAGAAGGCTTATCTTGTTGGTTTGCCGGCCTATCTGTTTATAATCTATTATGCGCTGTGGGGAAGCAGAATACGAATCATAAAGAAATAAATCGCCATATAAAAAGCGCAGCGTAGATATTTTCTGGAAAGCATTGTTCCCCTCTCAACATTTATACTTAAAACGGGATAAATTTCCGCATTTATTAACTGCACTAAGTTGACAACTTATGCGGTAAATGTTTGGAATAAATAAAGAAGCATATCAAATTAGATTGCACCAAATAATTTAACGATATGCTTCTAAAAATATCAGCGAAGCTGAAATCCAACAGCTAAATTACGAAAGATATAAATACCCAAACCATTGTTGATTTTCTAATCCGGATAAAAGAACGCTATGCGGACAAGCCCGTGAAAATAGTCCTGGACAATGCACGTTATCAGCATTGCAAGTTCGTTGAAGAGACAGCAAAAGGCTTGGGGATTGAGCTTTTGTTTTTACCTTCCTATTCTCCAAATTTGAACATCATAGAACGGTTATGGAAGTTTACCAAGAGAAAAATATTATATGCAAAATATTATGAGACACACCGGCAAAATTTCATTCAGCAATAACCGGCTTCTTTAATGATGTCAGTTCAAAGTACAAAGAAGATTTGAAAAATTTATTTACTTCCCGATTATTCCGTTTTTAAATCAATTTCACTCATAAAGTCAATAAACAGTTTTTGTGCTTCACTCCAGTTTTTTGCATTGATACAATACTTCACTTTTGGCAATTGAATTTCTCCCTGAATCAGTCCGGCATCTTTCAATTGGGAAAGGTGCTGTGAAACCGTTGCCTTGGCTATGGGTAAAACTTCGTGAATATCACCGAAAAAACAACAGCTCCGTGATGCCAGGAATTTCAGAATCGCTACGCGCGCCGGATGCCCCATTGCTTTTGCATACAGGGCAATCTTTTCTTCTCGTTGTGAATATTTTTTTTCCATACCAATGTCTTCACCTGCAAATATAGAAATTAAAACATTCGCAGAACTACGAACATCATCTTTATTAAAAAAATCCGCACAATACATGGGTATTGCACGGATTTGTCTATTTTCAATTGTTGAATGTTCAGAAGAACTATTTCACTTCTTCAAAATCCACATCGGTAACTTCACCGTCATCTTTCGGACCTCCGGCGCTGCCTGCGTCATGGTGTGCCTGCTGCTCCTGTTGTGCCTGCGAAGCATTGTACATCTCCTGCGAAGCAGCTGAGAATACCGTGTTCAATTCGTTCATTGCCGAATCTATTGCAGCAATATCCTGATTCTTATGAGCCTCTTTCAATTTTACCAATGCATCTTCAATCGGCTTTTTCTTGTCGGCAGGAATTTTATCGCCAAACTCTTTCAGTTGTTTTTCAGTTTGGAAAATCAGACTGTCAGCCTGATTCATCTTGTCGGCTTTTTCCTTTGCCTGCTTGTCGGCTTCGGCATTTGCTTCAGCCTCCTGCTTCATCCGCTTGATTTCATCATCCGACAATCCGGAAGAGGCTTCGATGCGAATTGATTGCGATTTACCGGTGGCTTTATCCTTGGCGTGCACATTCAAGATTCCGTTTGCATCAATATCAAAGGTTACTTCAATTTGCGGAACGCCACGCGGAGATGGCGGAATTCCGTCTAAATGGAACCTGCCGATTGTTTTATTTCCGGAAGCAATTGGCCGCTCGCCCTGCAAAACATGAATTTCAACCGAAGGCTGATTGTCGGCAGCCGTGGTGAATATCTCCGACTTTTTGGTCGGGATGGTGGTGTTGGCTTCAATTAACCGGGTCATCACGCCGCCCATCGTTTCAATACCTAAAGAGAGCGGGGTAACATCTAACAGCAACACATCTTTCACTTCGCCGGTGAGCACACCGCCCTGAATAGCAGCTCCCACAGCCACCACTTCATCAGGATTCACTCCTTTTGAGGGATTTTTCCCGAAGAATTCTTTTACCTTTTCCTGAACTGCCGGAATACGCGTTGAACCGCCCACAAGAATTACCTCGTCAATGTCTGATGATGAAAACCCGGAATTATTCAATGCCCTGCGGCAAGGCTCAATGGTTGCATTAATCAGCGAATCAGACAATTGTTCAAACTTAGCACGTGTGAGCGTTTTCACAAGGTGTTTTGGAATACCGTCAACCGGCATAATATAAGGCAGGTTAATCTCAGTTTGGGTTGAGCTTGAGAGCTCAATTTTTGCCTTTTCGGCTGCCTCTTTCAGGCGCTGCAACGCCATGGGGTCGCGTCTCAGGTCAACGCCTTCGTCATTTTTAAACTCTTCTGCCAGCCAGTCAATAATCACATGGTCAAAATCATCACCTCCCAAATGGGTATCGCCATCGGTAGATTTTACTTCAAAAACGCCGTCTCCAAGTTCGAGAATCGAAATGTCAAAAGTTCCGCCTCCCAAATCAAACACGGCAATTTTCATGTCTTTGTGCATTTTATCCAGCCCATAAGCCAGCGAAGCGGCAGTAGGCTCGTTGATAATCCTGCGCACTTTCAAACCTGCAATTTCGCCGGCTTCCTTCGTTGCCTGGCGCTGCGAATCATTAAAATATGCGGGTACGGTGATAACTGCTTCGCTCACTTCCTGTCCCAAATAGTCTTCTGCAGTTTTTTTCATTTTCTGCAGCACCATTGCCGAGATTTCCTGGGGTGAATATTTGCGGTCATCAATCTGTACACGCGGCGTATTATTATCTCCCTTAATCACTTTATAAGGGATGCGATTAATCTCTTTGGTAAGCCTGTCATAGGTTTCTCCCATGAAACGTTTGATGGAGAACACAGTTTTGACAGGATTGGTAATTGCCTGACGTTTTGCCGGATCGCCCACCCTGCGCTCTCCGTTTTCAACAAAAGCAACAATTGAGGGAGTTGTTCGTTTCCCTTCACTGTTGGGTATTACCACAGGCTCGTTGCCTTCCATAACAGCCACGCATGAATTTGTAGTTCCTAAATCAATTCCAATTATTTTTCCCATAGTTTTATATCTATTTCGTTGTTATTAAAAATTCCTCAAAATATTTTCTGAAAGTCAACCCTGAATATCAATGATTATGCCATGTAGAAGTTTGGAAACATAAACCGAAAATATGACACAGATAAATTGAATTTGCAGGAGATATGCAAGAATTCTGGTGACAAAAAGGCAGGATGCGAATTCATAAATGTAATAAAAAAAATAATTAGTAATGATTTTGCAGTTGATTGTGGCTGTTAAATCGGCATTATTCTGCAAATAGTTGGTCGTTTCATAAATTAACTTGGTATAATAGCAATTTTTATCAAAATGTTAAACAAAAACCCCATTGAATTTTAAATTTTCAGCCTAAACAAAATGAGTTATATTTGTCAGCTCTTAAACAAAGATTTTTCATCCGGTTCTTTTTTCATTTTAGTAATAAACTCATTATAATTATGAAAGTTACAGTTGTTGGAGCAGGAAATGTTGGTGCAACCTGTGCACAGATAGTTGCCGAAAAGAACATTGTTAAAGAAGTCGTTTTGGTTGACATTAAAGAGGGCATTTCCGAAGGAAAAGCCTTGGATTTGTGGCAAACCGCACCGGTGAATGAGTACGATACCCGTTTAATCGGTTCCACCAACAATTATTCAAAAACAGCCGGTTCAGAAGTAGTTGTCATCACTTCAGGCGTTCCGCGCAAACCCGGAATGAGCCGTGATGACCTTATTTCCATCAATGCGAGCATTGTTAAAAGTGTTACAGAAAGTGTAGTGGAATATTCGCCTGACGCAAAAATCATTGTTGTCTCTAATCCGCTGGATGTGATGACTTATGCAGCCTATGTTACGGCTAAAAAGCCGAAAAACCAGATAATGGGCATGGCAGGGATTTTAGATACCGCACGCTATCGTGCTTTCCTTGCCGAAGCACTTGATATTTCACCTCGCGACATTCAGGCACTTCTGCTTGGCGGTCATGGCGACACAATGGTTCCGCTGCCCCGATACACAACAGTTTCCGGAATTCCGATTACCGAACTCATTGACAAAGATACCCTGGATGCCATTGTTGACCGGACAAAAAAAGGTGGCGGCGAACTGGTTAATCTCATGGGCACATCTGCCTGGTATGCTCCCGGCTCTGCTGCTGCACAAATGGTTGAAGCAATCATTATGGACCAAAAACGTATTTTCCCCTGCTGCGTGAAACTGGAAGGCGAATTCGGACTAAATGATATGTTTGTAGGATCACCGGTGAAATTGGGTAAAAATGGCGTGGAACAAATTATTGAAATCCCTTTAAATGAAGAAGAGACAAAACTTCTTCACGACTCTGCCAAAGCAGTAAAAAGCATCATGGATGTGCTGGATGGAATGAATATTCTATAGCATCCCCGGAAAATAAAATATTTGTGCGGCTGTTTCTGAAAAATTCAGCCGTTTTTTGTTTCTTTACCCACCATGAAAATTAAAATTCCTTTGCGTTTAGTGGAACCTGAAGACGACAGCTACCATCTGGCTGCTGCTTCGGTGTTTGAAGACGGAACCACCGGTTTCTGGATTGTTGACACCGGTGCCTCCAAGTCCGTTTTTGATAAAAATCTGAAGGATTATTTTATTGCCTCATCAGAAAAAAAAGACACGGTACATACCACAGGCATTACCGACAAACCTTTAAAAACCACTCTCGCATGCATGAAGCCTTTTTCCATCGGAAAACTCAATGTGCCTGACTTGGAAGTGGCTCTGATTGACCTCACTCACATCAATGATTTTTATCCCGATTCTGCCGAATTCAAAATTTGCGGGATGTTGGGAGGTGACTTTCTAATGGAACACGAAGCAATGATTGACTACCAGAAAAAAATCCTAATCCTGAGAGTTTCATAAAAAAGAAGAAACCAAATTATTTACTACAACACTTTTAACCTAAGTGGTTTGCCAATTTCAGGTTTTTCAAAGGGCCCCGCTGATGGGTTTCTTTTATTTCTTTTCTTACCAAAATAGTCTATATCAATTTCCAAAGGCGATCCATCGAAATTCTCATACGCCTGGTTTGGGATCATCGCCTTACCCAAAAGTCCGGTAGTAACAAGCTGTGTTTTTACTTTGCTGATCGATTTATCAAAAAGGATGTTCAACAATATATTTGAGTCTTCTTCTAAAATGCTGATTCCCGGATTTAAAGCCGATTCAATAAAGTTTTTCTCATCAATAAAGTGTTCTGCCCCGTTGAGGTAAACATTCCCATCCACGTACATAGGCAATTCCACCCTCTCATACGCTTTGAGCCCCGGTAACGCCTTCAGCCCCGTAAACCATCCTTCAACTTCAGAAACACCACCGACAAAAATATTATTATAGAAACGGTTATCACCACCCCTGGTTTTTTCTAATCCGGCAAGTTCGGTTGAGCGCGGGCAATTCCACCTGCATCCAAAAATCCAATGTGTATTTTTTGCATAGAATCAACTTTTCAAAATTTGTCCAAAAATAGTGATTTGAAACAGGACAACAAAAAACGCATAATTCTTGATTAAAATTTTAGGCGCTAACAGAATTCTGTTAGATAGAATTTGCAATCTCTGGGGTGTACAATATAATTTCATTTGTCTATTTTACACAGGGTTTTACCCTATGCTTTTATCTGTCGCCCTTTAGAAGCTTTTTGAAACTCTATGCCCAAGGTTTAGCTCAATATTTTTCTACATTTCTTATTTTTTAAAATCTTTACAAATGTTAAGTCAGGTTTTAGATTGGTCATTCCGTCCGTCAGTTGACGAATTCGGAATCTGCTTTTCACGAACTGCTGAAATAAGTTGCCAATGAAAGATTAATATTTTCAGGTGTCATCTCACTCAGCCAATTCCATTTCCCGATGGAAAGACTCAACATGAGTTTGCCCGGATTCAGCAAAATGTGTAATTCCCTCGCGTTGCACAATCGTATTAAACCGATTGTAAGTGCCATCATATTTTGCTTCAATGGGTGTTCTTTTGCATTTCAAATACATAATTGGCAAGCGTGCCATTTCAACCCGACGCAAAATTTCAGCATTATCAGCAACGCTTTCAGCCAAGTCAAATATTTTTTCAGCTTCACTAACAAAATTGCCAGAGAATAAAATATCATCAGGTCGCAAACCCAAATGAATGTGCGTTTCAGGAGTGAGTTTGCTATGCAAAAAATCGAAATAAGCACGTACATATTGTCCGCTTCGTCCGTAATAACCTGCCATAAAATCGTCGATAACCTCATCCACATCAACGTCAGCATTCCACAATAATTTTCCGATAAGATAAGCACGCAATTCAGCAAACTCGCCTCCCCTGCTCTGATAGGCAGCCTGCTCCATAATTCCGATAGCCTTATTATCGCGAAAAGTTTTTATGTTTGACTGAAGGACTTTAAAATTTGGATAGGGTAAAATATAGTGGCTGAAATTGACCACATAATCCCAAATGTACATGTGTGGCGCAATGGCTGCCCAGCCTTTTAGGTCGGATAAAAATTCTGTATTTTCTGAACAACTATTAAAATCGTGGGCAAAACAACATTCGATGCTGCAAAAACGCACCACCACATTTTCGTGTGGAACAATGTTCGCTGGAGGCTTTCTTGTATATTGATAAGCGAGTGTACCCACGTATTTATCCGGAAATTCATCTTTAATCCGTTCTGCCACCTGATTAACAAACCAAATAACCGGTCCCGACTCGCTTCCCTCTTTTTTAGCAATTGCCTGGCATTTATCGCACTGACAAGGATTTAGCCAATCGTTTTGCGAAACGGAATAAATCAAATACTCAGGATTTTCCCGAATTGTTTCCTTTAAGCGTTCGGTAATAATATCTAAAACATCGGGATTTGTCAAACAAAGCTGTGCCCTTTCGTGAATGCGTTCCCCATCGATTAAACTGTAATATTCCGGGTGTTTGTCGTAAAATTCCGCCGGTGGCATAAACGGGAAAAAGGTGTGTACTCTCCAATATCCTTCAACACCGCCGTGCTGTTCCCGGAAATTCATCGCACCGTTAATTTTATTTCGGGCTGCCCATATTGGATCAAAAGCTTCGTAATAAAAATCATTCCTGACTTGTATTGAAGGAGATTCGGAATGATTCAAATAATTAAATGAAAACTTTTCCTTTGAAGGAATTACACTTACCGAAGGAGTGTACCAACGGCATCCCAATTCATTCTCCAAAAAAGAAAAAACAGCGTACATCGCACCGCGTTCTTCTCCACCCAACAAAAGGATTTTAGCTCCGTCGTTTTTATAGCTATAAGTTTCATCTGTTTTTGCAGGTATTTTAGTGTCAGAACCCAGAATTGAAATCGAATGTTTGTTGTAGCCAATTATTAGTTCGTGTTCGGTCATTTCCGCATTATCTGTTTTTATTGGAAACACTGCTCCACTTATTTCTTGCAACCAACGCTGAAGTTCTTTTGCCGACCACTTCTCACTTTCCGATGCATCTGTGCCAATAGTTATCACATAATCGGTTTTCCCATTTTCAAAAAGTGAGTAAAAGATTGATTTCCCTGAAGAAAATGGGATTTCTTTTTCCCACAAATTGCCGTTGGTTAATGTGGCCTTTATTTTTAAACTATTCTTTTGATATTTTTTGTTGTCAACGGGCAAAACGATATCCTTAATCATCGGCCAATTCCCCTCCCAGGTTGTATTTTTCAAACTACTATCGACGATTTCGATTTGAACCGATTTAAATAATTTTTCGGCTACCGATTCATTCAATAAAAATCGTAACACAGGAATTCCAGCGCCATTCACATTTACTTGAAACAGAGATTGTGTAGCAACAAATTCATTCAAATTGAAAGGTAAAAATCGGGCGCCGAATGCCCAGGTATTTCCACGCTCTTCCACTTTCAATAAAATCGTATTTTTACCTTTTTTAACGGCAACCGGAATTAAATCATCATCCTCAGTAAAACCACGAGCAGAAGGATTATCCCAAACTTGTTTGCCATTAAACCAAAGACTGCCACCATCGTTACTCCCCAGTGCTAAAATAAAAACACCCTCAACTTCCGATTCAATTTCGGTATAAGCGTAAGCGCAAACAAATGATTTTTTTGAAATTTGTTCATCCAGATTTATAACCGGCTCTGGACTTTTATAATATTTCCAATTAACAAATCCTCCATCAAATTTGATTTTTGCTCCATCGTTTACGCGTGGATTTGTTTCACCACCTGATTTTTCCAGAAAGTCGGTATCAAACCCACCGAGATGTTGATATTCATCTATACCTTCTTCTAACTGAAACGGACCTGCCAGATACCAGTTTTGTAACCATTTACCTGTTGTTAGTTTCGAACTTTGTGCGGTCGCCAAAACGGATAACTGCGAAAATAAAACAAAGAACAGGGTACTAATTATTAATTTATTCCTATGCATTTTATTGAAATTTAATTGCTTTCATTTTTCACCCAAATACGCGAACGAGGCTGCAAACTTAGTTTTAATGTATCTCCGTTAGTCGGCAAAACCTCTTCGGTAAAAACATTGATTAATTTCATTTTTGATAAACCAGGCTTGCTAAAACTAAAGTCTTTATTGGTTTGATTGTAATTGTGAAACATCCACGCAGAATCTCCCATTGGCTGAACCACAATTCGGGTTGGTGCATTTAATTTAAAGTTTAATGGAGAAACTATTTCATTACGAATTGTATTCGCCCAGATTGTCGGAATTTCCAATAAACCCAATGGTTTTGGACTCAACAAAACTTCGCCAACCGCGTCAAAATCGGCTTGTGAAAAAGTATGCGAGTTCAGGGTAAAAATAGTTCCGGCTTTGTATTCCGACTTTATAAAAAAGGGGATTTCTTTAGAATCAAAAACAGCATTTAACAGCGATTTTCCGTTGGTCAAAACAGGTATCCCTTCCAAATCAAGACCGAGTTTTATTTTTTCATATTTACCACTGTTTATCACTCCATCGGCTTTTATTGGAGTGCTATTCAACGGATATTCGATACCTGCCAATTCAGCAATCTGTTTTCCATTATTTGCATTTGATAAAAATCCCGTTGTAAAGACTATGGTCACACCTTTTTCCAGCGACTTTTCAATTTTAGCAAGAATATCAGGATCTTTTGCAGCCTGTGTTGGAAGAAAAACAACTTCTGCATCTTGTGGATATTGAAAATATGGAATAAGTGGAATTCCCAACGTTCCAATATAATCCATTAAATAGAGGTCTCCGCCAGCATCGCTGTGTTGAGGTTTGTAAGCTGCAATTCCTTCAACCGGGTTTTCGGCAACATACTTTGCCAAATTGGCCAGCTGACTAAATTGAGTCCGAACCAAATGATGTGCAGCATGACCGTTTACAAAATCGTAATAATTGAAAAAAACGATCTCTTTCGCCCCAGCCAGCGTTGTTTGCCAGGCTTGCTCGATAAAATCGTTGGCATCGCAATCGCCGTGATCGAACCATGCGCCACCCATTTTGGAACCAGCTAAATCACTCATCCAACGGTAACTTATAAATCCATTGTAGGGCTGAACAAATCCAAATCGTTGTGTAAACTGTCCACGTGTTTCGGTGCCCACCCAAACCTTGTCAAAAATCCCAGGTTTTCTTTCTACATCGTATCCAAAAAGATGAAATCGATCGTACCACTGTGGATACTTGATAATCATTGAAATATCGGGGTTCACTTCTTTTGCGGGCTCAATAAATATTTTTGTTGAAAGTTCACTTAACAAATCCATCCGGTATTGCGACCAACTTCTATCGCCTTTCGCAGCCTTTGAAATTTGGCTGGTATCGCCGGTGCAAAGAAAGTCATCTACAACAAATTCATCAAAAACACTGGCAGCCATTCGCATTACACCTTTCAAATCGTCCTGCGTTTTTTGAGCCTGCCAATTAAACCAATCCAACTGACCTTCCTGTTTTACACCAAAATCACCACCCGGTACAGTTGCAATACCTCCAACTACTTCAATACCATTTTTCAGAAAAAACTCTTTGACCTCCGTAAGTGACTCTTTGTCAATTGTTAATCCTGAACGATAAACCTCAATATAAGCTTTTGTAATTCCATTGCACCGAAATATTGAAAGTGCTTCCCTGCGTCCATTTTCATCAGCCAATAAATCTCTTATTGCATGAGAAGTAATGTAAATGCTCAGTTGCAGATCATCAACTCTGGTTTGAGCATACGAGAACTGATCTTCAATTTGACCTTTTTGTTGCGTGCATGAAAAATTTATTGCAAAAATTAAAATGAATATCGCATTAAAAGTCCAAAATAATTTGTGTTGAAATATTTCTTTTTTCAAAACTGTTGTTATATACATTTTCTTTATCATTATAGTACTAATTTATGAAACGTTTATTTACAAATAAACATTCTTTATTATAAATAGCTTCTGGTATATTATTCAAAAGCTATTGTTTATTAACCTCAAAGAGTTGGACCTGTGAAACAAAACATCTGCAGGAATTTCTTCCTCCTCTATTCCCGGACCTTTCCAACTAACAGTATTAAATTTCTTTGCACCCAACTGAAAATATTTTTCCATGATTTCATATTTCCCTTTCCGCAAGGCGATAGTTTTGGATCCACCACGCATGAATTCCTTTCCATCAATATACAAAACACATTTGTCGTTCACTTTTATCGAAAAAGTATAAACTCCATCGCGAGGAATATCGATGTAGCCCCACCATTCGTAAGCGATATAATCCTCCCTTTTTCGCTGCTCAATGGTGAAGTTCGGAAGTATTCCGGTTTCAACCGGAGTGAATTTATCCAACTCCTCCGGCTCCAATATGTGGATTTCAAAATACTTGTATCTCAATCCTTTTTTGAAATTTCCCGTGCCCTCAAAATTTTTATAATTTTCGAAATCCAGTTTTTTCACCTGAATCGAAGTTGGTCTGCTTGGCAACACGTCTTCTTTAAACGAGGCAAAGCGGATTTCCGTGGTTTTATCGACTACTATGGCTTGAGTAAACAAGTCAGATTCTTTTGTTGGCCGCGAGCCATCTAAGGTGTAACGAATCTGAGCTTCCTTATCATCACATGCCAGCGAAACTTTAGCGGTCTCCAGAAAATTTTCATCCGAAGTAATGGCATACGGCAATTTTGCAGCCGCTTCATATTTTTCAGAAGCAGGACGATCTTCCTTTTTTGCTCCCCACTCTTTATTAGGAACTGAGCCCATTTCGAATACCAATTCTGAACCATTCAGAATGTCTTCGTGTGTAAACCACGATTTAGAAAGCGATTTCCCATTTAAAGTGGCCGATTGAATGTACTTGTTTTCATGAGAAACGTGATTTGCCTTAACAACAAAATCCTTCCCGTTTTCAAGGTGGATGGTGGCTTTGTCGAAAATTGGTGTTCCGATAATGTATTCGGGCGTACCCGGACAAACCTGATAAAAACCCAGAGCGCTTAGAATATACCAGGCCGACATTTGCCCGCAATCCTCATTTCCACTCAAACCATCCGGTTTGTCATCGTACATGGTATCAAGAATTTCATGCACAATCGCCTGAGTTTTCCATGGAACACCGGCATAATTATAAAGATAAGCCATGTGGTGACTGGGTTCATTTCCGTGCGCATATTGCCCGATCAATCCGGTTGCATCAATTGCAGTTTCGTCGTGCTCCGATTGTTTGGTAAAAAGTGTATCCATCCAGGCAATAAATTTCTCGTCTCCGCCAATCAAATCAATCAAGCCATTCACATCATGCGGTGCAAACAAGCTGTATTGGTAGGAATTCCCCTCCACAAAATGTTCGCTTCCTTCGGTAGGATCGAAAGGCGAAACCCAATTGCGGTCGCTGTTTATGGGCCGCATAAAACCGATAGAGGCATCATACATGTTTCTGTAGGACTGCGCACGGTAAATGAAATCATTATAATCTTCCTTTTTATTTAAGAGCCTTGCCATTTGCGCCACGCTCCAGTCGTTGTAGGCATATTCCATCACCATCGAAACTGAACCGCCCACTTTATCGGCTGGAATAAATCCGAGGTTGCTATAATATTGAATATTCTCAACCCTCTTTTTCATGGCTTCAAAAGCCAGTTCTGCATCAAAATCCCTGATTCCTTTTTCGTATCCGTCAAGAATCACCGAATGTGTGTGGTAGCCAATCATCACCCCCGTATAATTTCCGGCCAGCTCCCATTGGGGCAATCGGCCTCCCACTTTGTACATTTCAAGAAATGTTTTGATAAATTCCTGATACCGCACGGGATCGATGATGGTGAAAAGCGGCAGGTGGGCACGAAAGGTATCCCACAACGAAAAAACCGTATAATTGTCAAACCCTTCGGCCACATGAATCTTATGATCCACTCCACGGTATCTTTTGTCCACATCTTCAAAAACATTTGGGGCAATGGCCGTGTGGTAAAGCCCGGTGTAAAAAATACGCCGTTGTCTTTCCGTTCCACCTTCCACGTCTATTTTCGACAAGAAAGTATTCCACTCTTGCTTTGCATTTTTCGCAATTTTTTCAAAATCCCATGCCGTATTTTCAGCTTCAAGGTTTTTCCTGGCACCATCAACATCTACTGCCGAAATGCCGATCTTCACCATAATTTGTTCGTTTTCCTTCGTATTAAATTGAAAGAACGATCTTATATTTTGCCCTTCAGCTCTGTTTATCCCTTCTGTCAATGTGTCATTCAACGCAATTCCATACGAATGGAAAGGTTTTGAAAATTTTGCATAGAAATACACATACTGATCCTTCGCCCACCTTTTGGAACGACGCAATCCGGCAACTTCCGTATCACTTATTATTTCAAGGTTCGATTCAATTACATGATCGCGGTTTTTAATGTCCAGAATGATGTTTGATTTATCGGACGCCGGAAAAGTATAGCGGTGAAAACCGGTTCGTGTTGTCGCAGTCAGCTCGGCTTTAATCTGATGATCGTCTAACAGCACACTGTAATATCCGGGCGAAGCATATTCGTTGCTGTGACTAAAAGGCGAGCGATAACCGCTTTTTGGATCATCTTCTTCGCCGGGCAAAAGCTGCACTTCGCCTACCGTAGGCATCAGCAACACATCGCAATATTCAGGTGCACCCGTTCCGCTCAGGTGCGTTTGACTGAAACCCATGATGGTTTTATCTGAATAGTGGTAACCAGACGAGCCGTCCCAGTCTTCCCAGCGCGTATCGGGGCTGATTTGTACCATCCCGAACGGAACGGTAGCGCCGGGAAATGTATGCCCATGTCCGCCGGTGCCGATCATAGGATCCACCCAAATGGTATAATCCGTTGTGTTATTATTTGTGCAACTTATTGCCATTAAAAAACATAGCAGAAGTGTGAAATTTCTTATTAAGCTCATAATCATTCGATTAATTGTTTTTTTTGTCACTTAACCTACAAGAACCAACTTCCAAATCCAGTCAACTAATGTGTGGGTAAGAATAGCTGCCAGTAAATTATTGCCGCTCTTCTTGTAAGCCCAACCATATCCTAACCCTGCAAGGGTGGCCAGAAAAACATAGGTCATTTGCATGTTCAATCCGCTAATGTTGTTCCAGTGCATCAATCCAAAGGCAAGGGAAGATACTGCCATTGGCACCCATTTTTTTGTAGAAACCCGTTCGAGCCCTCTCAACAGCAAACCCCGGAAAAACAGTTCTTCGGGCAATGCAACGGTTAGGAAAAGTCCGATAAAATGAATAGCTGATTTTTGTATATTAAAGGTATCCGGAATGGCGAAAGTCAAAAACCCGGTAATAATTCCGGGTGGAATTGCCACCACCATAATCATGATTAAGGCTAACAGGGCGATATACAGATCTTTGAATTTCGGAACAAGGTTTATTCCGATTTCAGCATCCCGATAACCATACCAGCCAATAATGGCAATCACCGATATACTTATCGACCACCAGGTATAATTAAGAGACGGATGCAGCTCCATCGACCAGCGAAGGTCAAAAGGTATCCAAAGAATGAGCCAAAGCGCCATGTCCGTCCACCCGAAAGTTGAATCTGTTTTGTTCAAGAATTTCAGCGAAGCCAATACCGCAAAAACAGTAAAGGCAAAAATCGTGGTAACGTAGGGATCGAAAGTTAAGGTCACTAATCCGGGTAGGGCAAAAAGCAAGGTAAATGCCCCAACCACATAGTAAATTGAATTCTCATCGCTTCTCAGCCAGTCCTTAAATTGTTGCGAAGCTTTCGGCGAACCTAAGGCCAGCAGAAATCCAAAAATGGGCGCAGTACTAACCACCATCCCTATAGTTGACAAAGCAGTACTTTTTGAAGAGGACGCCAACACAACATAAATTAAAGACACACCGATCAATGACCAAATAATCCAAATGGCAACAAAACGTTTTTTCATAACAAGTTCTTCTAAAAGATTTACTCCCGTGGCTATGCCTGTATCGCGATCCAAACGTAAGGATTTTATTTCAAATGTTCGAAAACTCCCTTTCCATTTGCGCCCCAAAAAACGCAAATCGAGTGGAGCAGTAGTTGGAATTCCAAAAACTTCGACACATCTCAGAATAATATCATTACTGTCTTCCGCCTGTTTTATTGTCGTAATAATTATATTCGATTTATCAACTAAAAGGAAAGAGGTTGATTTTTGTCTTTTTGTTCCATGATATCAGGAAAGGGAAAATTTTGTCTTCCATCTCTTTGACAATGGCGTAAGAGAACATGGAAAGCAAGACATGCCCGCGGGTTTGGGCTTCGTTGCGGTGATAGACAGGGCGTATCTGGATATTGTCGCTCTTGAAATCGCGGAACGCATGTGCAAATTTTTGTACTGCTGCCTGGCCTGTCGGTACTTGGTAAACAACAAGGTAGAAGTATACACCTTGCCGTTTTCACCTGTTGATTTGTATCTTTGCACATACATGTCGTAAAGATAATAATAGTTCCTACAAATGTTAAGGAACATGAAGCTTTTGGCTGACAGACAGAAGGTTGTATAAGTAAAATTCGTTGTTGAACTTAACCTCACTGGCGTTCGGTGGTTTTTTAGGCCACCGAAAACCAGTATCTTTGAGGCATTTAACCATTTAAATTTCATATTATGACAAATTTAAAAAAAGATTTGAACAGGAAACGGTTTTGCGCAATTTAAGTGAAAAAACCCGCAAAAGTTACTGGTGGCACATTGCCGATTACAGTAATTTTTGCAAAAAAGACCCGGAACACACAGGGGTTGAAGAACTCAGGGCTTACTTCCAAAGTATGCTCACCGACGGGAACCACAAACCAGGCAGTGTTAAGATGGGGTATTTTGCCCTGCGGTTCCTTTTTACTAACATTTACCACAAAGAGTGGGCAAAGGAATACCTTCCTACACCTAAAGTAGCCAAAACCCTTCCTATGGTTTTGTCGAAAGACGAAGTAACCGATGTGCTTGGAGCTATTGACAACTTCAAGCACCGCACCATCATTATGCTTATTTACTCCACCGGTGCCAGAGTTTCGGAAAGTGTCAACATTAAACTTACTGACATTGACAGTAAACGTATGCAGATTAATATCCAGGAAGGTAAAGGGCTGAAACAACGCAAAGTGCCGTTATCACCGGTTTTGCTTTCTGTTCTGCGTGATTATTACCGGCAGTACAAACCGGGGTATTACCTTTTTGAAGGGGCCGGAGGCAAAGGCACTCACCTTGGAGTATCGGCCGTTCGGGCTATTTGTATCAATGCGCGGCACCGTACGTTACACATTAAAAAGCCATACACCCCGCATACGTTCCGGCACAGCTTTGCCACGCACCACTTAGAGCAGGGTACCAACCTGCTGGTCATTCAGCGGCTGATGGGTCATTCCGATTTAAGCAACACACTCAAATACCTCCATGTGCAGCAACTCAATACCGACCAGGTGGTAAACCCGCTGGACACATTGGAAAGATTGGAGGGGCTATGCAAAACCAAATAACCCTGGGGAGTTTACTGCGGGAATACGGGGGAAACTACATCAGCCGGAATAAGGTAACAAAAGAACAGCGGAGCCTTATTCACCTGCTGTCGGCTTGCCGCACCGGGAGTCTTGGCAGCCATTTCGAGAAGTGCGACCATTGCAGCTATGTAGGCAAAGCAAACAACAGCTGCCGTAACCGCCATTGCCCTTCATGCCAGCAAAAAGAAAAACTGGAATGGATGGGAAGCCGCATGAAAGAACTTTTGCCGGTTGGGTATTACCATTTGGTGTTTACACTGCCGCATGAACTGAGCCCGCTCTGCCTGCAAAACAAAAAGGTAATGTACGGGCTACTTTTCAAGGCCGTTTCGCAAACGTTGCTCGAACTTACCCGTGACGTAAAGCACCTGGGTGCCGATACCGGACTGATTACCGTGCTTCACACCTGGGGGCAGAACATGAAGGAGCATCCCCACCTGCATTGTATTATGCCGGCAGGTGGCCTTAGTTTCGACCGGGAACACTGGGTGCATATCCCGGATAAAAACAACTTTTTCATTGCCGGGAAAGTGTTGGCCAAAAAGTTCAGGGGAAAGTTTCTGTATTTGCTAAAACAGGCCAGGGGAAAAGGGAAACTTGATTTTTATGGCAAACTGGCAGATATAAAAGGTCCGGTGCAGTTTGACCGGTTTCTTTCGCCACTGTATCAAAAGGATTGGGTGGTAAATGTGCAGAAGCCTATGGGTAATCCTGAAAAGATACTGGAATACCTCTCGCGCTACGTGTTCCGCATTGCCATTACCGACCGCCGGATTTTGGAAGTGAAAGACGGGAAAGTGCGTTTTTCGTGGAAAGATTACCGCACAGGCAAGTTCCGGCAGATGAAACTCGATATAGATGAGTTCATTCGCCGGTTTCTGTTGCATGTGCTGCCAAAAGGTTTTTTCAAAGTGCGGTACTACGGTATTTTTTCGAGCCGTTACCGGAAGCAAAACATCGAAACGGCAAAGCAGCTCTTGGAAGAAGAAGCCGAAACCAAAAGAAGAAGAGGACATGGAAGATGGTCCGGTTTGGGAAAAGCAGGACGTGGTATGGGGCGAAATCAAGGAACTGATAAAAAACGTCCGGCAACCTAACTGCCCGGTATGTAAAAAAGGGAGGTTGCACTTTGCCGGTTTGGTCAAAGATGTTCCGTGGGAACCCGGATAGCCGCCGAACCACAGAACGTTCTTTGAAAATATTGTACTACCAGTTTACCAGCTAAAAACTCACTGTTTCTGGCTGAACGGGAAAAAGTATGTTCGGTGGGAAAAGATAAACTGCACGGTTTCAGCTAAAAGAATGCAATGAGAAAAAAACTGAAAAAACAAGCATCGGAAAAAACCGTTAAAACATAAGAGAAAACGTTAAATCCCCATAGTGTAAAGCTTTGAACAACAACGGTTAAGCCCAACCTGCCTGCCGGCAGGCAGGCACGAATTAAAACACAATTGGGCCCGGTTAAACAACGGGCTGCCCCCAAAGAAAAGGCAGTAAGTATGCAAACCTACTGCCTTTTTTCATGGCCCAACTGTGCCTTAATTCCTAAATTGTAAGAACAAGGAAAAGATTGCGTAGTATTTTCATTTTATTTCACTTTTAATTTCCTTCAAACCACCGAGCTTTATAAACGCGCATTTCAGGAAAACTTAAAAACCCTGAAGGATTATGAAACCGAACATGATAGGTCCACCAACTTTCTTCCGGCACGGTATATACAAATTGGCCTGATACATTTTGATTGATGCTTTTCATGTTTTCCGCATCCGGGAATTTATCAATTTTACTAAATTCTTTGTTCTCCAAATCAAAAACCCATGCGCCGGTGTGCTCAGTGATGAAAAGCTTGTTCCCATCCGGAGCCATTTGCAGGTCGTGCCCGCTGATTCCCGGAATTTTCCATTCCTCAACCAAGCCAAGTTTCACTTCATTTTCCATTTTGTATTTTCGCAAAACATCGTACCCGAGTGCAAACAATGATTCTCTTTTTGCATCCCAAACAACACCGTGTGCAGAATATAAACTATCTGAATACACTACCTCATCCGGGTTTTTAATATCGAACATCATCAACTTGTTGCCTTTCTCGTGAGTTGAAGCAGCAGCTATGATTTTATTTCCGGGCAGCAATTCAATCGAATGGGCATTAGGAACATCCGCATAAAAAACTACTTTTTTGTCGTGCCTGTTCACTATTGCAATGGCGCCCGAGGAAGACGAAACTAAGATTTGTTTTCCATTGTTCACGGCTTTACAATCGTCAACGGAATTAAATTTTCTCGAACGATACTCCTCCGGCAAATCTTGCGCGAGGTGTGCATCCCAATTCCATATAATTTCCGGAATACTATCTTTTGATTTTGCATAATCTACCAGCAACACTTTGCTATCACCACAAACTAAAATTAAATTTTCCATACCTGCATCCTTGGAAGAATTTGAAGGGCTGCATGAAATAAAACCGACCTGAAAGGTTAGGGTAACAAGTACGATTATCAAGAAATTAAAACCTGCTTGAACAGTATTGTTTTGTTTCATTTTATTACGCATAATTGATTTTTTAATCATTTCAAAACAGTCTTTAATCTGATTACATAATTACCAATATTATCTCGATCTATGATTTGGCAAGATACATGAATAAGCTGTAAACAGGCACGATGAATCGTTCGAATTACAAATTATTGTCGTCGAGTTAGTGAATTTATTGGTTTGTTGCTATTTGACGTTGTCAGGAGCTTCGCACGCTGACAAGTCAAAGCTGCCAACCAACCTGACAGCGTTCTTGAACCTGTCAGCGTTAACACAATAGACGGAACTCATTTCAATAACTTTTCAATCTGACTTTATAGTTTTTTTATACTATTTTCATTAGCAGTTTGCCAAGATACATGAATATAATGTAAGACGCAATCCCAATCCGCACGATGAATTGTTCGTATTCCAAATTATTGTCGTCGAGTTAGTGAATTTATTGGTTTGTTGCTATTTGACGTTGTCAGGAGCTTCGCACGCTGACAAGTCAGAGCTGCCAACCAACCTGACAGCGTTTTTGAACCTGTCAGCGTTAACTATACGAATATTGCATTATAATTTGTTTAACCACCGTATGACCTCTTGCAGCATTGCCGGTGAAAAACGGTTGTAATCTTCAGGAACGTAAACTTCAAGATTCTGTTTTGAGCCGTACAAACCATAAACACTTTCTATTTGGCCCACACATTGCCTGACATCCTCCAGATTTGCATATTGATCCCAGGATGGAGCAATGATAAACACAGGACGAGGAGCGATGCAGGCAAGAATTCCATCAAAATCCCATGGTATCCTTGATTCCTGACGGGCAAAAAAGCCTAACCTTGGAATTAATCCATGAAGATGAGAATACTCGTAAATGCCTTCAGGGATTTTACCCGGCGTGTTGGAGCGCATAGGAGAAAAACCACATACCGAAATGGTTCCGGCAATTCGATCATCCAAGGCTGCACTATATAATCCCACGGTTGCTCCCAGTGCATATCCGACAGTGTATATTTTTTGAGGATCGATGAATTCCACTTCAGATAATGCATCCACCGAATAGCGAACATCGGCTACCATTCTACCCATTTTTGACCAAGTGGGAAAGCGCTCGTAAAACAGCCGTCCTTCTTCGATTCTTGTACCAAACCCAATTTGGTCGAAGGCATAAACAGCAAATCCCGCATCAACCAGTTTATCGATAATATCACCCGACCCGGCATAGCCCATAGGATAATCATATTCATGAAGATAAATAATTGCCGGCATTTTTCTATCGTTTTTATCAGAAGGGGAATAAAGTTTACCAAACATTAATGGCATACTTTCAATTTTTTGATTTACTCTTGGGGAACCAACAACGTCTCTCATATAGTCAGGTTGAATTCCCGGCCCCAGGGAATAAGGTTCGTTCCCCAAGCCCCACCTAATACTCTTTCGTATGCCATCTGATTTTTCTTTCCATGCTGACGTATTATCAATACCCTGACCGCTTGGCTTCTTGAGCAAATCATCAACCCCTTTTATCGGAAAAGCCAAAGGATCCACCATTTCTCCGCTTAGTTCGAGCCATTTGGAAAAGCTATAATTATCACAGAATTTCACGGTAAATTCCCATACGTAAAAAAATCAAGAATTTGCAGCTCCTGTAAACTCTATATTCAGATTGTTTAGCCATTCATATTTTTGATTTGCATACGTTTTTGTCATTTCTAAAATCAGTGGTAGTGTTCTTTTTTTCTTTAGTTGTACGGATATTTTATTTTCTTCGATACTGATATCGCCTGAATTCTCCAAAAACTTATCATAGATAGTCTGGTCTGAATTGTGCGCATATCTATCTGTATCGGAAGCAAATAAGCGAAACAGATTGTGGGTAACGATGCTCATTGTTAAATCGAAATCTACTTTTATTACCATAGAGGATGAAACCAAGTTGAGATGAAAAAACGATATCTGTTCTGAAATGGATTTTTCTACAATCCAACGTCTGGCATACTTCCTGACTATTTGTTCTCTTGACACCTGAAAATCGTTGGTAATGATGATTGCCGGTTTTATTTTACCATGCCCGATAATGCATATTTGCCTTATATCTTTATTATATCCTTTTAAGAATATGACTTCATCAATGACTTTTACGGTTGCTTTTTTATTACCGGCTCTCTCTATGTGCATGGTTTTCCACCTGTTTTTAGGTAGTGAGTTTAATCTCTCAACCATGTTACTCCCTCTTCGACGTATTGTTATAAACTTAACATTATCGTCATCAATCTTAGAGAGGTTTTCATAATTGGTGAATTTACTATCGAAAACTAAGTACTTCAAATCTCTTTTTCCTCTGAAATCTTTACCATAAAAATCAATAAATTCCAGAACGACATTACTTTCCGTCTTGTGCATCACATTAGCATGCCCGTAATCAATTATACCACTATCGGGATCTTGTGCCAGTACGGCAAGCATGCTCGCCAATGCTTTTGAGCGTTTACCCGACCAGTTGTTTTCCAAATGATCGTTCTCTCCCCAGTATGGAATGGCTGTAAAATCCAAATTAGATGTATCTCCTAAAAGTCCCAGTTCCTGCCAATTAGCGTGAAGAGCTTTCAAAAACGCAAAGTTCATATCTGTTGTAACCCGGTGTGAATAAGACAAAAACCATGCAGCTTTGGGCAACACATTAAGCCCTGCAAAAAGACCGAGTCCTCTGTCCATACACCACAAATCGTCAGCAGTGTAACGCCGAACATTCGAAGCTTTTAGCGCTATAAAGGCGAGAATGGAAGAGACTTTACTTATTTGAGAAGTTCCCGGGAAATCTGATGCTTCGATAATTTCACTAATTCCATATTTTTTGATGTATGGTAGCAAACAAAGGATTCCGGCAGATGCACTTTTAAAACTTTCTGGAGCAAAGGTTAGAGTAACTGTTTTTTCAGCTTTAAGCCCTGTTGCCACTAAACTTTGCTTTATTAGTTTCTGGCGCCTGGGCAAACGTGCAAACCCTTGTTCACGTATAATGTTGTAGATGGATTTTTCGGAGATTTTGAATCCTTTGCTATCAAGAGCCACTTTAATGTCTTCAACCGAATAATACTTTTTGCGCAAGTTGACAATAATCTCTATGCTCTCTTGTTCTATCTCCCTCCTTCCAGGCTTTAACTCATTAAAATACAATTCTTTGACGTCTCCACTTTTAAGCTCCTTCCTAAAGTTGGAAACAATGGTTGTAAAACCTCTGTAAGTATATCCAAACTTGTGCGCTACCTCAGAAGCACTCCTTTTTTCTACAAAAAACATTCTTAACGCCTCATATTGTTTTTGGGCGATTGTTTGTGGGTTTTGAAAAAAATCAATAGGTTTCATATTTGTTATATTACGTATTATTATTACCGTGATAAAGGTAATATAAATTCGGTAAACCCAAACACATTTTATGTTAAAAATTCAAGACGCCCTGTTTAAGGGCTCTACAGAGGTATATAGAAATTGTCTGATTGATTTTAGGTAGAGAAAAAGCAAAGCATAGTGCAATAATAATACGTAGTTATTACGTAAACAAAAAACATCGGAAATAAGATAACTATCTGATTATCTATTTATAAAGGTGTTATAATGAGAAATTAACAGGGCTTATTTACGCATGGTTAGTTCCGTGAAAGTCTGTGTTTATGAAGATTTCGGGCAACTTTACCACTACCGCTGGAACGAAGAGGAGGCTTATAAACTGTTGAAAAGCCGGGTCGAGTTAGAGGATTTCTCAGGGAAAACGGCAAGGGCGGTAAAACAGGATTTCTTCGCCAAAGTTTTCTTGATGACACTTTGTGCAGCTTATGCACACCCTATTGAAGAAAAGGTTGTTGCGGAATATCGTGCAGGTGAAAAGCGTAAACACGCACAAAAGATAAACCGCACCAATGCCCTGTCGATGACGCAGAACATCTTAATCGGGATAATCATAAAAAAGAAATATGAAAAAGCATTGGTGGCCTTCGACAAAATAGTGGCCAACACCCGCGAAATTGTCCGACCAGGCCGAAGCTATGAACGAAAGAAACGCTCAAAGAAACCTTACTCAATGAATTACAAACGATTATGAACAATCCTTAACTAAACGACATTGAAATATAATTGGAAAGTTACTAAAGTTTGCAGTTA
The DNA here is from genome assembly GCA_040772505.1 of Mariniphaga sp. Classification (GTDB taxonomy): domain Bacteria; phylum Bacteroidota; class Bacteroidia; order Bacteroidales; family Prolixibacteraceae; genus Mariniphaga. The sequence continues at coordinate 170,734 of JAXGYA010000002.1, forward strand.
TAAAGTTGACTATTATTTCTTAAATTTTCCCTTCTGTTTTTCTCTTTGCATAAAACTCAAAACAGCATCATAATCTTCAACTAAAAAGTTCGATACTTTTCCGGTTGGGTTCACTGAAAGAGTTGCAGCAAATTTGTTGCAGCTCTTTTTTGATTTTAGATTTAAACCTCTAAACTCAACAGCTTCGCATCTACACCTTTTACCAGATTAAGTTTACGGGTAATCTCCTCGTGTTTGCTTAAGTCTTCACCGGTAAGTTCGAGGAAAATCAGTCCGCTGTCGGAGCAGTTTTCCAGCACACCATCGTGAATGCCCAGGCGGGTTTTGATGAAGCATCCCCAACCGGTTAAAATTTTTTGCACCTTTTCGGCGGTTTCCTGGCGGTGCCTCACCAGAATAAGTAATACAGTACGTTTCATAATTTCTGATTTTGGGTTTAATTTACAATAAATTTTGCAACTGCTTTCTGTTTTTTACATTTATTCGATGAGTTTTCCTGATAACCGGATGTTAGGTTTCTTGTGTTTTGGGTTAATAAATATGATGAGGAAGAAGAAAATGATGAAATGTTTGATCTGAAAGTACAAAACAGGTTTTTTAGCAACGAATCAAAGAATTATTCCATTATTTTGTCAAAAAAATGATTTTATGAACGAAGTTTACATTCACACCGAAACATTTAGTAACAAAGATTTTACTGAAACTCAGCTGGAAAAAGGAATATACGAACATTGCGTTTTCGGCAATTGCAATTTTAACAGCTTCAATCTCTCAGGTTTTCAGTTTATTGACTGTGATTTTTTGAGCTGCAATTTGAGCCTGGCAAAACTGGATAAAACGGCTTTTCGCGATATAAAATTCAAAGATTGTAAAATGCTTGGCGTTCGGATCGATACCTGCAATGAATTTGGGCTTGCCTTTTCATTCGAAAACTGCAATTTAGACCATTCTTCTTTCTTCAAAACGAAAATTAAAAAGACAGTATTCACAGATTCGCATTTGCAGGAAACCGATTTTTCCGATTGCGACTTAACCGGTTCAGTATTTGACCGCTGCGACCTGAGCAGGGCTCAGTTTGAACGAACCAATCTTGAAAAGGCTGATTTCAGAACCTCATTCAATTATACCATTGATCCCGAACTGAACCGGATGAAAAAGGCAAAATTTTCTGTTTCCGGACTTCCGGGGCTTCTGCAGAAATACAATATTTATATTGATAACCAGGGTTGAGATGGCACACCGGATTGAAATAATAAAAGCGAAAAACAGGGCAGGTTTTCGGAGGATGGTGGACAAACCTGGGCCACGAAAGAAAAAATTATCCTGCCAAACGAAGGCGGAATGAATGTGATGTTGGTGTCGCTGTTGAGATTAAAAAATGGCGATATTGCCCTGTTTTATCTGTGAAAAAATTCAACGGAATATTGTATTCCATTTATGCGGATTTCCAAGGATGAATCCAACTCATGGAGCGATGCGATTCCCTGCATCACTGGTAAACAAGGCTATTTTGTATTGAACAACGACCGGGTTATTCAAATGGAAAACGGGAGATTGCTGATGCCTGTTGCTTTGCATAACACACCCGGTGGCGAATGGAAAAACCAGGCTGATTTGTTTTGTTATTATTCTGACATTAATGGCAAAACCTGGACTTCGGGTGCAAAAGAATCCTGATTTAATTAGAGTAAAATGCTGAATTTCATCTGTTTTTTATTTCGTAGGAAAATTTTATTAACTTGTGGCGGTTTTTAGAGAGAAAAAATTTATTGGTAAATTATTAAGCTGTGCAATTATGGAAATTTTTGTCAAGTTAATCCACCAGGCAAACATGACATATCTTCCAACGAAGCTGCCCGCCCAGTTTTACGGATTACCCGATGGCAAAGTCTATTTGATTTTCCCACGGTTTTATGAAATAAAGTTCGACCGCACCTATCTCGAATATGTTATGGCTGAACACAAGGAGTTTTCATACGATTACGAAAATGAAAAACTTGTTCCCCACAACCATCCCCGGAAAAATGCGCCGGTTTACAATGAAATGGTGGACAAACCGGAGCCTCAAATAAAAATTCTGAAAATTTACCGAAATCTCACTTCGTTTGCCCAGACACGCGCATTACTGAATCGTAAAGCCCAAAAAATGATGGAAAATATTAAGGCACAGCGCGGAAATAGTATTCATGATATTTCTTCTTCAGACAACGAAAAGCTGGCATCTGCCTGATTAGGAAAACTCAAAACTCATGTAACAGAACTTTTTTCTGCAATTTCCTGAATTTTTTTATCCGGTGAAATGTTAAAAAGTTGGCATCGTGAAAATTGCGGGCGCCGCCAAATTCATCGTCGTAAGCAGTACGCGAAAGGAATACAATGTGCCGGCCGTCAAATTGCCAGTCTACATACTGAAAACCGTGTTTTTCCACATCAGGGTGTTCCAGAAAAATTTTATGTACTGTCCAGTTTTTTAAATCGGACGAACTTTTCAATGCCAGTGTATTACGCACACTTGCAGCGCCGAGGTGTTTAAATTCCTCTTTTACCATATTGGCCAGTGTCCAGTATCGCTTGCTTTTTTCGTCGTAACGGATAGTGAACTTTCGTGCACCGCCGACAAAATCCATAAATCCGGTTTCCGGGTCGAAGGTGGCTGTTTTTCCATCCGTACTGATGTTCACCACAGCAGCTATATCGCGCCCCGGTTCAGAAGTGGCCACTCTTAAAATATCCACTATTTTACCTTCGGGTGTAACTACAGCATTTCCCTCGAGCCACCCCCCAAATTGGCCGTCGAGGTAGGCTGAATTATGCTTCAGGTAGTTGGTTGCCGTCCAGCTGGCTTCATTCAGTAAATCAGCATCCACCGGCGCTGAAATTACCATAGCGCTGTAACGTATTCCCCACCTTGTAGTGTGCGATTTTGCATTTTCAATGGCCCGCCAGAGTTTGCTGTTATGTTCAATTACCGGCATGGGAGCTGTGTGGTATTCGCCTTCAAACAATAATCCGTTTTTGTTATCGGTGGGAGAGGTCCACGTAACTCCGTTATCATCAGACCGGCGGATGATAAAATTGCCGTGATGTTTCCATGTGCCCATTATATACAGCTTGTTTTGATGCACAAACAGATTGGACCAAAACTGCCCGTTAATTTCAGAAATTTTTTTCCACGATTTCCCCTTGTTGGTCGATTTGTAAACTGCGGTAACTGCCTGTTCGTGTTCGGTTGAGTTCGGTCCGAAGTGGTCATGTGAAGCCACATAATCGCCGTTTGGCAAAATGCAAATGCTCGGTGAGCCGATATAAATTCCTGTTTGTGCAGGAATGTGATTAACCACCACGCCCGGAACTTTTGGAGTTTGTGCCTGTGTGGTGAAAAAAACTGTAAGAAAAATGATAAAAACAGTGAAAAAATTAACGGATTTGAACATTTTATGTTGGTTTATGATTTTTAATTTTAATGGCCGGTCCATTTGCAGGGGCCAAATATAAATTCAGAAAAAACGGCTTCAAAACCCGATTTCTGCGGGCTGCATGCATAAGCACCAATTCCGGCATCTTGAACCAGTTTATGTAGATGCAAAATCCGCATCTGTTTATATGCGGCATCTTTTTCAGCGTATTCAATAAAAACATCCTGACCTTTGAGGCTTAACCGGTAGCTCATTTCGTTTACCGGAAAGGGAATGTCAGTAGTTGCCCAGTCGGAATAACCCAGATTGGTAACGACTGAACCCAGGCGGGCAAATTGTTCGTTTTCGTGTTCCACCGAAACTTTCACCCAGTTTTCATTATCAATGAAAAGCAATACGCCGCACTGGTCATATTGGTTTTGCATTTTAAAACGGGTTTTTACACTGAAGGTAAAATCACCTTCAATTTTTGTGAGGAAAGCCGGTGCATTTGTTTTTCTGAATCCGTAATGTGTTCGCTGCCAAAAATCTGTTTCGGGTTCAGTTTGAATTTTTAAAAAACCATCTTTCAGCGTGAATTGCTGTGGCGGGTTAATCCAGTAAAACTGGTTCAGATTCATTACAACATTTTTTTAATTTATCCTAACTTTTACCACCGCTTTTCTGACCGGAATATTTTCAGACAGATTTTGTTCACTTAAAAACTGAAAGGCTTTATTCCATCGTTCGGGATTTTCAAAATATAAACGGGCAAATTTTTTCTGATCTACCGATTCATCGGATAGGGCGTTCCATCCCTGTTTCCATTTGCCTTTGCTGAACCACTCGCTGAGTTCCTTTTCGCTCCATTTGTCGGGTGTTTTACTTTTTTGCGGATTACATGCTGCTGCCATAATGCTCAATGAAAAAATAAAAATTAATCGGGTTTTCATGAGTCTCTGTTTGTTGCAGTTTTTATTGATTTCAAAGATGGGGAATTATTTTGATAAAAGAAACATCTATTTTACAAATGCTTTTACCACCATTTTGATAACCATGCGGGTACATCCCCTCGTTTTTATCAGTTACTCATGGAATGCGGGGAAATTCTTACACCCCGGTTTTTATTCGGTACTGAATCCATTTCAAAAGTTAATGTGACGCCCTGCATTAGTTTTTCCCGCACCAGCCAGCAGTTTTCAATTGTTTCATTGTTGAATTTCAGGTTTTGGATATAAAAATTCTCCACTCCATTATTTTTGGTTTCGATAATAAGTCGGTGATCCGGCTCCTCAGAAAGTTGAATGATCACTTTTTTAAATTGCTGACTGCCAAACTGGAACGTGGGATTTGCACCGGCGTGCCCCTGCACATCAAACAGGCCGAGGGAAGTCAATACAAACCATGCGCCCAACTGTCCCTGGTCTTTATCCTGGCCATATCCATAGCTGTGAAGCGGTTCAGTACCGTAAAATTCATTGCAAATGGTGCGGGTCCATTTTTGTGTGAGCCAAAGAATGACTAACCCGAATCCTTTCATTTTAATTTATCGTTACTACTCAGCAGTACAACTAAAATCTAAATAATTAGTTTTCAATTCATCTATCAGGCGCTTATTTTTTTTGGGGTGAAACCCACAATATTTTGTCAATGTTTTTTCAACTCCCATTTCTTTTATTGATCTTAAAAACAGTTCATCCTGCGGATTTAATTTTCCGTGGTCATCTTCTTTTCTGAAAAATAATCCGTAAGCCATGGCAAATACAATTTGGTTGTAATCCAACTCTTTTTTTTGTGCCATTTGAATGATACCCGTAAAACGGTCGCCGATTCCCAGTTTTCGGGGTAAGTCCTGTCCAACCCTGAACACCGTATCTTTTAAAGCCCGGTTCTGAAAACGGCAGAGCAAATCATCAATATGCCCTTCGAGTTCCCGGAAAGTAAAATCTTCCGGATAATGACTGATGAGGATTTCCGCAGCCTGGAGCATGGTTTTTCTGGTAACCTCCATAATATTTTTGTCGGTTAGAACTTCGAAAATATATTTTGCGCCAGGTTGGAAAAAATGGCCTATGTACGCTGCCGTTGCATGTCCCAGGTTATGAATAAATGCTTTGCGGTCAACCCAGGCTTTCATGTTTTCTTTGGGGCTGAGCCCTTCCACTTCGGGGATTTTTCCTTTAAAGCCCTGTTTATCGAGAATCAGTGTATTGTAATGTTCTGCAAAAATTAATAGCGGGTCTTTTTTCAGGTCTTTTTCTGTCATAATGGGAACCATTTTACCGATGCTGGTTTCCACCAGTCCGACAAAATTGTTGATTGGAAAACTTGGTGGAAGGTATTCGATGAGTTTGGAGCGAATAAAGTCGCCGGCTGCTCGCATGTTTTCCGCAATGATGATGTCTATCGGCCTTTTTGGGGTTAATTCCTGTCTCAATTTTAAACCTTCTGCAATAACCGGAATAATCTTTTCCAGTGCGTTTTTCCCTACCGAAACTGCCATGATGGAAGTTTTTGCTATTTCCGTTTTTACAGCATCCTGGTGCAGGCCCGAAATAGCCTTTACATTCTGCACCAGAATGGTTTCTTCGGTTTTTCCTTTGAGAACAACCGGATAAGACTTTCTACGGTTGAGTTCATTTATGATGGTTTGATCAACATCGACAAAAACCACTTCATAACCCGATTTTCCGAACAACTGGCCAATAAAAGAACGGCCGATTTTCCCCGCGCCAAATATCAATATTGATTTATTGTCATTCATTGTATTTGCTTTAAATAGGCTTCGTAATAAGGAATAATCTGTTTTTGTTTTTCACCTGGTTCTTTTTGATGGTAGGTTCCCCCCATATAAAAACAAGAAAACCCTCCTGAAACAATTCCCCAGGTTCCGGCTTCTTTCAGGTTTATTTTTGATGCATTATTTTGAAGTTGCATAACCAGGCTTGCAATCACACCACCGGCAAAATTATCGCCACAACCGGTGGTGTCGCCTGAGCAATTTTTCTTCAACTCCTTAGAAATGGTTGCGGAGACCGGCATTTCAGTCAGTTTGGTTTCACTGAAAAAATTGTTTTTGCCGGCACACAGCGCAATATTTTTTGTCCCGTTGGTTACCATTACGGCGCCTGTTCCGAGGTTCTGAAAAAATTCCATCGCCTCTTTTAATTTTGTTTTTCCGCTCAAACGCAGTGCTTCTTCGTGGTTTGAAATCAGCAGGTCGATGTTTCGGTAACTATCATCACTTTTTCCCAGCGGCCATTTTTCATCCGGGTTGGCTTTCTGGTTTCGGAAATCGTAAACCGTGTTTACAACGGTTTTGCAACCCTTTGATTTGGCTTTAAAAAGCAATTCGGTCAAATTATCATGGATGGTTGGAACCAGGGCAGTACCACCAAAAACAACCACATCCGACGAGAAAAACCGGTCGTCAAGGTACTCAGGCAGGTAATTTCCGGCTGCGCCAATGGAGTTAATAAAAATACGTTCCCCCGTTCCTTTATGGAAGTCAGGGTCTGACAAAACGATAGTGGAAGGGGTAGGGCCATTTATCACCTTGTAGTTATCCATATTCACGGGAGTTTTGGAGAGCGAGGTTTGCAGGTATTCACCGGCTTTATCTTCGCCCCGGCCTCCGTAAAACCGAGTCAGGCAACCGGTATTTTCCAACATTTGCGCTGCATGGATGAGCGCGACAATTCCCGGGCCGCCAAAGTTTACCTTATCGGCAGGTTTGTGTTTTGTTAGTTCCTGTATTGCCGATTCGGAATCCTGGCCGGAAAACTTTTCAAACTCTTCTGCAAATACAAGCTGGCCGGGCGTTAATCCCCCGTCACCACTTTTTTTTGATATGTATTTTGTAAAAAGATCAGAAGTAAACGAAACGTTATTGAAAAGGTAATCTACAAGGCAACACCCAACTCCTGATACTTCAATTTTTTTTGTCATGAATTTAATCCTTATATAAAGTTTTTATAATCTGAAACCAACAGGTGCAATGGCTCTTCATCTTCCTGAATTTCGGGAAATCGTCCAACGGGCTCATGGAAACGGTTGTCGGCAGTGTCGTCGTTTACGGCGCTTACTTCACCAACAAAAACTTTTCCTTTTCCCGGTTCGCCGTAAAACCGGTGGTAAATGCCCTGCCCGAGGCAAATGCTTTCGCCCGGTTTCAGCACGACCCTTGCGTTGGGCTTTAGGTGATGTTTTACTCCGTCAATCTGAATGTCAAATTCAGCATTCGAGAATTCCTCTTTTTTGTTGGAAGCATACAACTCCAGTACGAGGTTTCCGCCACCGCGGTTGATGATGTCCTCCATTTTACTCCAGTGAAAGTGCATGGGCGTTTCCTGGTTTTCCTCTACAATCATCGCTTTTTCGGCATAAGGTTTTTTGTCTTTTCTGAAATTGCCGTTTCGCAGGGTGAAAAGGATAAGGCCGCGCCGGTGAAAATCGCTGCTTCCAAAATCGGTCAAATCCCAACCCAGCATGTTGTCCACAATTTCGGAACAACTTTCGTATTTTCCTTTCCATTCGCCGGGTTCCCAGTAGCCCCAGGGGGGAAGTTTAAATTTCATCTCGTTGAAAAAATCGATGGATTCGCGGATAAGCTGATTTATTTCACTTCGTTTCATAATAGAGTTTATTGTAATTATTTTGAATTTTTTAACCCGGATTTTATTTCCTGCGGTTACTGATTTATCTTTTGAAACTCTTCACGGTACCAGCCGGTTTCTGTTCCCCAGTTTTTATTGGCGCGTTCTCCCATTTCCAGTTTTAAAACGCCGCCATTCATTATTTCGTTGTGGATCAGCCACGGGCGGTTAATTGCCTGCCCATTTAATATTGCCGATTGAATGTATTTATTCCGTTTGGAGTTATGTTTTGCTTCAACTGAAAAAGATTTACCGTTGGGAAGATTGATTTCCACCTTTTCGAAAATCGGGCTGCCGATGGCGTAGATTCCCGTTCCGGGAGTTACCGGATAAAAACCCATGGCTGAAAAGACATACCAGGCGCACATGGCCCCGCCATCTTCATCGCCCGATAAACCGAGAGGTGAATCATCGAACCACATATCCAATACATGGCGAATGCGGTATTGGGTTTTCCAGGATTGTCCTGCATAATTGTATAAATAAGGTACATGAAAGGCTGGTTCATTGCCGGCGGGAAACATCCCATGCAGACCCGACGCATCAGGGAACTGGCCCATAAATTGCCACTTGGAAACTTTGGTTGGCTGGTTAAATAACCTGTTCAGCCGTTTTACAAAGGAGGCTTCTCCACCCATCAAATCAATAAGCCCGTTAATATCATGCAAAACATTAAAGGTCCATATCCAGGAGTTATTTTCGGCAAAATACATTCTGCTGCCAATCCCTCCTGAAAGCTGGGGATCAAAGTTTGAAACCCATTCACCGTTTGCCTTTTTAGGGCTCATAAAACCCGTTTCGGGATTATAAACGTTTCGGTAGTTCTGCGAACGTTTAATAAAGTAGTTATAATCGGCTTCTTTTCCTAATGCACCGGCAAGTTGAGCCAAACACCAGTCATCGTAGCTGTGTTCCAATGTTAAGGCGACTGCTTGTCTTTTTTCGAAGCTATGAACCTGTGGCACCGTTTCTTTTTCATCTTCCTCCAGTGCCGGAAACCAACCGTTTTTATGGTAAAACGAATCGAGCACAGTCATGGGGCCTGTCCGCCATGGGAGCATGGTTCCTTCCATCGCATTTTTCTTTAACCCTTCATACGCTGTTTCGACATCAAAATTACGAATGCCTTTCTGGTAGGTATCCCAAATTAACGCCGCAGAATGAAAACCTATCATGGCAGGAAAGTCGCCGTAAAACTGCGGAAACCCGGGCATCCAGTCATCCTGTTCGTACATTCTTACATACGATTGAACCATATCTGCTTCCTTTTCAGGATGTAAAATCAGACCCAGCGGATGCAGGCTTCTAAAGGTATCCCACAGCCAGTCATCCACATAAAAAGGGCTGGATTCTGCTTCATGTATTTTACGATCATAACCGCTGAAATATTTTCCGTTTTCCGAAATATTGACCATGCGTTCGTGAGCCCGGTAGAGGCAGGTGTAGAAAATCCGTTTTTGTCGCTCTGTCCCGCCTGTTACCTTGATTTTATTGAGCACGTCTTTCCAGATTTGAAAGCTTTTCTGTTTTATTTCTTCGAATGATTTTGAACCGGTTTCTTCCGTGAGGTTTTTTTGTGCCTGCTCAGTGCTGATGTATGAAATGCCAACTCTCCATTCAAGGGGTGTTTCGAGGTTGTTATAACTAAAGCAGGCTGCGAGGTTGCGGCCTGTATTTTCCGAAAGTCCAGGAATGAATTTATCCTCCTGAACGAACCCGGATTCATCTGCCGGAATATTTGGTTCAATATAAAAATACTGCCGGGTATCCTGAAACTCTTCCCAACCGCTCAGGGTATTGTTGTTGATTTTAATGCGGCTGTTTCCACGCGTTCGCACCAAAATACAGTTGGAATCTTTTAGTGAAAAATTGAAACGGTAAAGGACTGTCCGTTCCGTTGTGGTCCATTCAGCAACAATATCGGGTTCTTCGAGCAATACTTTGTGATACCATGGGTGGACCTCTTCCAAATCGTGATCGTAAAAAGCGGCCGTTTGGTTTCTGTTGGCCAAAATCTCGCCATGGCAGGGCATCAGTTCTGAAACATGCCCCATTCGGTATGCCGGCATATTAAGTGCAAACCCGTAAATTTTGTCCGAAAGAAAGCGGTCATTCAATCCCGGTTCGGTAACCGGAAACACGCGTACCATGCTGTTTGGCCGGTGAACCGTAGGGTTTTTAGTCGTTAACAGAGGCGCCACTCCGCCAATATTCGGATCGACGTATTTTGTGGGGTCGGTTTGTGAACAGGAGGTTGCAAATAAAAACCCCGCAATCAGTGTGAATAATCTGTATTTTGATGATTTTTTTTTAATCATTTTAGTAATTCATACTTTGTTAATTAAAATATCAGTTTTTAACAAATGCAGAAAAGACTTTTTCTGCGAAGTTATTATCCTTTTGCTTTCCATCAAAGGGCGTGTCAATTTTTTACAACCGGGCCGCTTCGGAAATTTCAAAGAACAAAGATACCGACAACAATTTGAAAAACCTTTTCCTTTTGTTGATTTCAATTAAGAAGGGCTAAATATTTATTTGAGGTGCTGAGAGTTTTAACTCCTTTTATTCCACGCAAAGTACGCTAAATTATAAAAACGCTAAAAGGAGTAAAACAAGAGATTGGTTACAGGATTGATCTTCTCGTTGATAATTGAAGTTAAAGCAGTAGAAGCCGTTGCTCCTGTACATTTTGCCCAGCTTCTTACGTACACCCGTCACCCAGCCGGGCAGGTTTCCGCTTTGCTGTATCCGTCAGTTGCCGGACAAGTTTTTTGATTTTTTCGCATGGCGCAAAGTAGTATCCGGCAGTTTATCTGACAAGACGGGGTCTGTAGAGGGAATACTATTTAAAAACCCCGCCTTATGGCAGGGTTTTTTGTGGGCTTATTTGTTTTACGTGAAGTTTATGAACGGATAAAAATACCCAGCTTTTCAAGCAACTGAGGTTCATTTTCGAATTCTATTTTGGCAATTTCGCGCAGGTGGTAGGCGTAGCTTTTAAGTTCGTTGAACCAGGCCCATTTATCCTGGGTAGCTTGCTGGGCATCGCCCATTTCGCGTTTTTGCTCTTGTTGCAATGTTTTTAATTCATCAATTTGTGCCCCGAGGTTGGTGAGTTTTTCAGGGGTGTAGTTGTAATTTTGCAGCGCAGCCACCCACCCGGAGTTGGTTAGCAGGTTTTTGTACACTATCCCCGCGTCTTCCATCCAATCCTCGAAACGGTCAATGTTTATGGTTTTAAGATTAAGTTGGTTCCATGCGTTTGCATTTCCCTCGAACGCGAGGCGCGCAATTTTTTTCACGCGTTTAAGGTCATCCTGTGCCGTTTGCCAGCTTGCATTAAACGCATCGGTAGCGGCATACTGTTCCGCTTGTTCTTTGTCTTGTTTTTTGTTCTGCGCATCAGTTTGTTGCCATAATTGCTTGCCCTGGTCCAGTTTTTCGGTGGTGTAACTGTAAAGTTCAAGTCGGGGCTGAATAAGTTCATCGGCGGCGGCATTCCAAATAAGGATGCGTAACTTTTCCATCTGATTGTTAAATGATTGTGTTGCCATGTTTTTTTATTTTTTAAAGGTTCGTAAATTTTATCGAAGCCAAAATAAAGGTTCTATATGAATATTACAAGTCCGTTTATTATGTTATAGAATAGGTTTGTGAAAAAAATGGTTTTATGCAAGGCCAAACGAACCTGTTTTATGACAGGATTCTGCTATTGTGTCATGCTACCCGGCTGTTTTATGATGCTACCCTGATAAAGCAAGACAAAATACCGCCATTGTGTCGTAAAATAATCTTGAGGTAAGGCACTACCCACTTCATTTGCAATCAACGAATAGTAAAGTAAGATGGTACCCAATTGTTTTGCATTAAGCGTGGAATAAAGTAATATGTTACCCGGTTGATTTGTGATTAAGGTGGGTTTCATTGGATACGAAACATTCGCGTTTGGTGCAAAAAATCAAGCGGTTGAGCTGGTCGAGGCGGAACTGCAGGTACTGGTTGATTTTAGTTCAAAAGTACCTTTCTCCAGGCGTTTGTAATACAGGATAAATCCGGATCCCTGCCAGTGCAACAATTTGATTTTGTCGCGGCGTTTGTTGATAAAAATAAACACGTCCCCGTTACAGGGATTCCGGCCAAGGGTATTTTGCACCAGGCCACGCAGACCATCGATCCTGAGTCCTCGGGATTTCTCATGTCAGAAGACTGGCTGTACAAATGGAAACGGTTTTCGGATGACAGGGCAAACATGGGCTAAAAGTTTATCAGGCTTTTTAACTGGCTAATATCAATCCCAACCGGGCAACTCATCTGAACTCCATTGGGGAATGAAACTTCTATCCGCCCATATTCTCCATCTGAAACATTTGCCGTTCTGTCACCAGATACTTTCACTGGGATAAATGTATCAGAAACTTCGTTGTTGCGTCCAGCCAAGAGTCCTTTTTCCTTCTTGTACTTTTTATACCAGTAACTGAATGTTTTTACCGACAGGTTTTTATCTCATTCTATCAATTATTTTAATGGTATTCGATAGAATTCGCAAGCTCATTTCACAGGAACAAAACTTAACCTGGGATAGTCCGCTTTCCTGCCATTGCTCTATGGCCAGATACATCTCTTCTTTGCTATGCTTCTGATTTTTTCGCATGGCGCGAAGTTAGGGGCCCGCTGGTCATCTCACAAGACGGGGTTGGTAGAAGGGATACGGCAAAAGAGGGGTTGTTATCGCAAAAAGTGTCATTGCTACGGATGAATGATATGTTGCTTAACATGTTTTAGGGATTGTTTTTATGTACTATACCAGATTTTGATTGTCGTTGTAGCATTTAGTGAGGGCTTGACTTCGAGTCAAACCCTCACTATTTCTTCGTGGAAAAAATTGACCTTCTCAGTGCTTTTCCAATAAGCCTAATTGTCCGTAGGCATCTGCCGGAAACATAAATGATTATTTGGATCCAGACTTTTTTTGGATTCTATTTTGTAGTCATTCTCGGCAATGTCAAGCATTGTGTTAATAACAATAATTTTAATCTTTTACTTTTTTATCAGCTTCTGTGCATTCCCGGAGAATATTTTTTCTTTTTCTGAATCAGAAACAGGAAGATTTTTAATTATTTCAATAGCAAATTTCATTTGCATGTGCCCTTGCAAAGGACAGTCTGTGCCAAACACAATATGATCGGTTCCAATCAGTTCTACCATCCTTTCCATTACGCCAGGGTAAACGTACATCAAAAAATGGGCGGTATCCACATAAATATTGTCGCATGCAAACTTACCCACAGTCTCAAGGCCTTGGTAATTGGGGAAATATGGATATAAACTGTTTTGAAATATACCTGCAAGATGTGCCATTATCACGTTTGTGTCCGGATGCTCTGAAGCAAATCTGGCAACATCTCCGGTATCGGAAAAACCGGTTCCCGGCATGCATGATACATGAAATAACATGAGGTCTGTTTTAGCGGCAACTTTATGTAAAAAATTTTGCGCTGAAACAGATGAAAGATTATACCCATGGTAATCCGGATGGACTTTTACCCTATGAATTTCGGGTTATCAAGGTATTTTAAATCATCAAAACTTTCCGGGAACATTGGGTTTACCGTGACATAACCAAGAAGTTTGTCTGTTTTTTCCAAAGCTTCTGCAAGCTCTGCATTGCCTTCGCTCACATCATACATTATTGACCTGGAGGAAGTTACAAGAAGTAAATCTACTCCTGCTTTTTCCAGGTGTTCTTCAAGTTTTTTTGCATCTGCCTGCCAGAATGGGGCAAGGTTGATATTGCCTAAATGCCCATGAACATCAATAATCTTACTCATAATACATTTATTTTACGTTTATAATTTGACAATTCTTCTGCCTCCCCATCAGTTATTATTATCCCGTCTTCCCAACGAAACCCCATATCTTGTTTAGCAAGAAATATATCAACCATAAATACCATTCCTTTTTCAAGGACGAAGCCTGAACCAGATTCAACAAACGGATATTCACATTCCATTTGCCCGCAACCATGGCGGACCATAAAGGATTGTATCGCCATATCCTTTTTTAGTTATATAAGAATGTACTTTTTCTGCCACTTCACCTGCTGTTGTTCCGTGTCGCATCAGGTCAATTGCCATTTTTTCAGCATCAAGGCCAACCTGCATAAATTTCCTGGTTTCATCCGGACAATGTCCCAATACTACAGGCCTTCCAATACTGGCACTGTAACCGGCAACTTTGGCACCAACACTAAAATGAATGATTTCCCCTTCCTGTACTTTGCGATGTGATGGCCGGCTTATTGCCTGGATTGAGTTTGGCCCGCTGCAACACCAAATAGGATAGCCGGTAGCCTCAGCGCCCCTTTCCATCATTGCGCCTGCGGCAACCCCTGCTAATTGTGCTTCTGTCATACCTGGTTTTATATTTTCCAAAACAGCTTTAAACCCTAATTCTGAAATACGGGCAGCTTCTCTCAAACAATTTAATTCAGCCGCACTTTTTTTCAATGTTACTTTTCTTACAAATTCATCTGCTTCCGAAATATTTTTCCTGCCAATTACACTGGCTATATTTTCAAAAATTACATGCGGGAACATGAACCAACCTGAAACTCCCAATTTCTTAATTTTCAAATCATTCAACAGTTCTTTCCATGTTATCAGAGTAGTGCCGGGGTAGTCTGGCTGCGATGATTCCCTAAAATCTTTCATCTTGACGATCGCCCCTATTTTAGAGCGCCCAGAGGCAAAAGTCATACTTTCAGGGCCTATCAACAGAATTGGGTTCCCTGTTTTTGGCACAAGAACGGCTGTTGATTCAAAACTGGGCCAATAATCAGAGAAATATCTTACTCCGGCTGGTTCGCTTTCCGTGGAAAAAACAAGTACTGCGTCCACATTTTCATTGGCAATTACAGCTTGTAAGCGCTGTATCCGCTCTGCAAATTCTTCTTCTGGGATAATGAATTTTTTCATGTTATAAACCTCCATTTTGATTTTATTGATTACTGTAAATTTTATAAGCCCTATACCCAAATATGGTAACAACAACAAAGCAAATAAAAGGCAGGAAAAAGGCAACCCTTACCGCAGGATATGAAAAAACGGTTTCCAAATCAATAACTGCCCCCATTATGGGGGGCATCACAGAACCGCCCAAAATAGCGATTATGAGGCCTGCCGCTCCTATTTTTGCGTCTTCGTCCATGCCCCGGAGGGCAATGCCATATATTGTCGGAAACATTAACGACATGCAGGCTGAAATGCCGATCAACGAATATAAACCCGTTATTCCCTGGAGAAAAATTGTACCTAACGTAAAAGCCCCCCCGGCAATTGCCAGGTACATAAGCAACCTGCCCGGGGCAATATACTTAAGAATAAAGGTGCATACAAAACGACTTGATATAAAAATTATCATGGCTATTATGTTATATCCCTGTGCCCTGGCTTCTGAAAAACCAAGCTCCATGGTAGCGTAGTGTATAATGAATGTCCAAACCATAACCTGTGCGCCCACATAGAAAAACTGGGCGATTACCCCTTCATAATATCTTTTCTTTTTCACCAAACGTTTCAGTGTCCCTAAAAAACGTACTTCATGATCCTGGTCCCGGTGTTTGGGCAATCTGACAACAGCTATTACAACCGCTAAAATTATGATGGCCCCTGCCAGGAGGATATAAGGAAACCTGATAATCCTGAGATCGCTGGCCGTAACAACATTAAGGGTGCCTGCATCCATTAGCATACGTTCTTCAACTGTGGCCGTGCTTAGGTTCTCAAGTATTAACTTCTGTGCTGTAAACATCCCCAATAATGACCCGACCGGCCCGAATGATTGTGAAAGGTTCAACCGCATGGTTGCGGTACCCTCCGGCCCTAAAGAAAGGATATATGGGTTTGCACTGGTTTCGAGGAACGAAAGCCCACACGTGAGAATAAAATAAGCGGTTAAAAATGGCCAGAATTCCGTGGTCAGGCTTGCCGGGACAAAAAGGAGCGAGCCAAATGCATACAATAACAACCCCAGAAGGATTCCTGCTTTATATGAAAACCTTTTTATGAACAAAGCTGCGGGGATAGCCATTGCAAAATAACCCCCATAAAATGCAAACTGGATGAGGGACCCCTCGAAATGGCTCATCATCAAAATCCTGGAAAACGCATGGACCAACGGGTTGGTCACATTTGCGCCAAAGCCCCAAAATGGGAAACAGATTGTAACTAAAATAAAGGCCAAAATAAGTTCTTTCGGGATTAACGGCCTTTGGGTTGTTTTTTTATTATCCATTAAATTTCTCCAACTTTTTCATTGCCTACTTCAGCAACCCATATTATATGATCATGTTTCATATCCTTATTAAAATAAATTATGTCCCGAGCAAGAATATTATGTCCGGAAAAGTTTTCCGAACTGTCTTGGACATCTCGGTGATGCGCCCCCACCACAATGTCAGATTTTTCCTAACGACTTTCATTACCGTGTTTGGCAATCCATTCTCTGGCGTAATCAACAGCCTCCAAGTTTTTATTGACAAGCGGCGTGCAATGAAAAATCATTCCTTCAATTTGTCCTTCCATGTATAGCCGGTAGGCATAATCCAGCTGTTTAACCATAAAATTCTGCTCCAACTCTTTTTTGCCTCCGAAATCCCACATGTAAATGCCGAGAAGTGTCGGCTTGGCCGGAACAAGCAAACGGTATTTCTTAAAGTTCTCCTCTATCTTTTGAATATCTGCACCAGTCCATATCCAGAGCGATACAACATCTACATATTGCATATAGGGCTGTATTGAAGGATGAAGCTGGTGAGTATATAAAACCATGGCCAGGTCAAGGCGCCGCTTATAGGCAAGTGTCTCATCATAAAGCTGTTTAATCTCCTCCATGGAAAGAGCTGCCGGAGCAGGCTCTGTGGTATTATCCGGCAGGGATCTTCCGCTGAAACGGAAGAAATCGTCAAGATAATAACCGGTAAGGTTAGGCATCCTGTCCCGAAGGCTGAAAACATAATCCTTTAAAGTCTGATAAGACTCATTAGATCCCATAGATAGAGTCCAGGCAATGCGCTTTACATCTTTAAACTGGGTAAGATATTCATCATCAGGAATACCATGCCGAATTACACACACATTTGGTATTCCCATATACTTAATGCCATCTGCCATACTGATCGGCGGACTCACGGGAATATTATAAACTCCGTCAGGACCGTCATAGACTCCTGTGTCATGTCCCCACATCCAAAGACGATCCCGTAACCTGTTCTCATATGCAGGAAAATTACCATTTGAAGAACAGCTGCAGCCATATCCAAACGGCAGGGCGCCCCATGCCGATAATGCACCTGCCCCGGTTAAAACCGATGCATTTTTTAAAAATTCTCTTCTGTTGATCATGGTTTTTATTTTAGTTTTTTTTGTCACGACTTTCCGGTTATAAATTAAACATTTTCAGCTGATTATAATAGGAGTCGTTTTTGTTTTTGTAATTTATATTTTCAAACAACTGGTTAACAGGTACTTTCTCAAAAAATACTGATGCTCAAAATCTGCAATATTGTGTAAAGTTTCTGCTTCAATTTTAACTTCCTTTTCATAATTGCAACCAACAAATAAACACTGACTGCTATTCATATTTTAGTACACACTGCATTTAAGGTCGTCCCGTAAAAACATTTTATCCGCAATTGCTGTACGTATCCAAATTTATTCTGCAATCATTTTTTAATACCTGGTAGCAATAGTTGGTTCAGATTTAGATATTGCTCGTTCAACCTACAAAATATTACAGGTTTTGGGTGTCTTTCAACTTGATTAAACTCCTATAAAAGAGCTGTTTACAACATAGATTACAATAATGTCAAAGAATTTAATTAGAAACAACTGTCACTCAGTTTTTTTAAGTTTTAGTATTTAGGGCATTTAAAATATCTTATCAATAAATAGAAATATATCAAAACTCACATTGATTTTTATACTTAATTTCTTTAAAACAATTAATTAACCATTTTTTCTAATAACGAATCGAATTTCGTTTATCATTATTACAAACATATCTTCTATTAATGCTTTCATACATTTATCTGCTTGCTTGATTTTTATATTCCCATTAGTTCTATGGCATGGGAAATATCGTATTTTAGTTGCTTTAATGCATCAAAAGTCTTTAAAACTCTTCGTTCACCTTTCCACTTGGGAAAAACAGCATTTACCCAGGTATAATATGCCCTTGAAGTTTGCTTTTCTGCTTCCTCCAGTTCGGTAAGCCAGGACTGAAGCTGAAGAGTCTGTTCTTCAGATAGACTATTTTGTCCTGCAACAAGACCAGCTATTTCATAAATAGCCTTAATAATTCTCATGTAACCATAAATAGTTAGTGTTTCAGCCATAATAGCCGGCTCATTGAGGCTTTCTGCCAACTTTATAGCATCTTTACATGCAGATAAATCATTCTCTATATGCTGAACGGTTGGAAAATAAAGAAATAAATCCTGCCCTAACTTAGGTTGTTTACGCTCTTTTATATATGTCACTGCCTTTGTAAAAGCAGTTAATCCTCCCGATCCATAGACATTCCATCCCACTTCCCCAAGCTTTAGTACCCAATCAGCATATATTTCAGGATTATTCAAACCCCTTTGAGTTGCATATGACACTGCAAATTCCCGCTCTGTGCGGCCATGAGCATTCCAAGACCATTCTGCTGAAGCCGTGATATTAAAATCAAAAAAAACATGATCTGGTGGGGCAAAACCGGAAAAGCTTGAAAGACCTTTTTCAACTATTTCTGTCATTCGATATTTAATAAATTGTGCCCCACTCCAGGGACTTACATAAGCATATGATGCAGTCAGTGAAGGATAAACTCCAAGCCAGCGGCCTTTTTTTACAAAATCTCCCATTAACGGGTATATCATTGGTTCGCGTCGAGCAGTATATGTGTGAGAGCCTGAATAATATGAAATCCGAACGGCCGTATCTGTTGCGGCAGAAAGTATTTGTTCATTAGAATCATAGCTGCCCTGGCTCAGAAGAATTCTAATTCTAAAGTCCGGGTACTTTTTTCTTACAATCTCCCATGCCTTCAGACATGCTTTGGCTTCAAGCAAATATTGACTGGAATTTTTACAGCGATCGCACCCGCAATGCATTATCCCAAGTTCAGTCAGATAAAAATGCAACTCAGATACACCCTGGTTTGCACAAGACTCAATCCATTCAGCCAAAATAACCGAAAACCCAGGTCTGGATGCACATGGAACTACCAAATCATACCGCCCCGGATAATGAGCTCCTTCTCCCTCTCCCATCAGATGGGGATATATCTTGTATATGTCTGTCCTATTGCCAAGACTGTTAAAATGGCCTCGTTACAGGTATCCAGTTCACTGAATGTAACCAGCTGCTCCCGGCTTATAGGATCCATATTGACTATCCCGCGATTATTACGATCAAACGACAAAGTCCCAGGATAATGAACCTCCATAAGATTCATCTTTCGATCAGCCATGTATTCAACAATACGGGTCATTAAATTTGGATTGTGTCCCCATATGCCCCATTGACCCCTTTCTGAAAGATCAGGCCAGTCCATTGCCAACATAACAGGCATAACAATAAATTCTTTACCAAGTTTCGGTTTGATTAATTGCTGCAATGTTTTTACTCCATAATACACACCTTTTTCTGTTAGACCAGCTATTGCCAATCCATATGGAACATTAAGAGGACAGATTACATATGCCTGGTCTTTGTTTTCGAGGTTATGAAGTTCTTTTGCCCCTGGTATATCTATGCCATCTATTTTACCCTGGTCATCACAAATACCAATCAATACCCGAAATGATCCGTTAAACTGTTCTACAGCGGTACTGTCCTTTATCATATTTATAAGTTCTTCACATGCCTGCTTCTCTGTGTCTGTGGCATTAACTCTTAACTGTACACTGATATCAGCAGCTTGCAATTCAGCCTGACCTGTTATCTTAATTAATTTAGGTAATGGCGTGACCCACCTTAGCCACATCTTTGAATATCCCTCATCAATGAATTTGACCTGAGAGTTTTCAAACTCAGAACTTGCCCATGAAGGCCACGAGTAATCCTCAATCCACTGCTCATATTTCATTATAAAAGGATCATTGTCATGCGGATAAGGTTGTGATGCATTTGTTTGAGGTTGAATACAAAAGTAAAAACAATATAAAGATAGTATAATCTTAAACTTTATTGCCAAAAAAAAATATCTCATCATCCTATGTATTTTTATTTATAAAAAATTCATACATTTATTTAACGTCAACCACTTTATATATGTGAAATAGACTTTTCAATATCTGTTAACATTGTTATATCCAACCATTAATGACCACTTAAGACAGAAATAATTTTCTCTAACTCATTGTTTTATAATGAATTAAGAGATTAAAGTTTATGTTTTGATTTGAAATAAAAAATTGTATAAAATGCATAATCTATAATTTAATAGTGCTGTAAATATTTGATTATTAGCAATTAATTTAATTATCATATAAGTTTTTTATTATTTTGAATTTTTAGTGAAACTACTGATATACAACATATGTTTAAATAATCTTTTGTTTATTGCCCAATTCCTATACTGATCAAATCACAACGTGTGTTTCCACCTGTTGTGATTTCTCCCAACGTATAAACAGTATTATCTTTGCCCACTGCGATTGATTGTAAATCTAAAGGACGGCGCTGCTTGTCCCCGTCCTGGTAAAAAACAGGCCCGTGATCTTGATACTCATAATTAGATATATCATATGTAATTAAATGAGTGTTCTCCTGGGTATAATATTTCAAAGTCTCTAATGATCTCTCTGTGCTTGTTATCCTTTTTCCTTTATCATCGTACAGTGGAGCACCAGTCAGATAATATATTTTACGCAGGTCCGGCCCTAATGAAAAACCCAAGTAGCCATAGTGAAACTGATCGAACATTCCACTCCGCTTTGAAGGCAGGGAGGTAATCCTATCTAATACCTCAATACGGGGAATATCAGGGTTAAAACGAAAAAGATAACCTGAATTGCCATGGACACCATAGATCTTTTTATCTCTTGGTGACCACACAGTTTGTCTCCAGTTATATGCCCCGGGACCTACGTCACTAACATTATAATTGCCGAAATAATCTTTTATCATACTCTCTCCTTCAACTAGTTCTATCTTATCCTGTCCAAGCCTTAACCGAAATATATTGCCTTCAGAACGTGTCATATATGCGGATCCATCCCGAGGGTCAATTGCAATAGAACGACAAATTACCCGAAAATCAGAACCTTCGCCTTTCTCCCCTTCCCCTGTTATCGGACCAATGACAGTATTTTTACCATTGTTGACTTCATAACGGAAAAGTATACCACTTGGCCATGATAATCCGTACATTACTTTTCGTTCTGTATCCATACTCATTGTTAATATCCCTTCATATGGTATTGGTATCCCAAAATCTTCAAACTCACCACTTTCAAGGTCATAGGATACCAGGTGGCCTCCAAGATAAGACTCATAACCTTCAGGAAGACTTCTGGGAATTAATTCCACACCGTCAATTACTTCATAATATGCCCGGTGGGTTGCAAAATACAGTTTACCTTCTGCTTCATAAAAATGAACATGAACCTTGCCCTGAGGAACAGGTTTAATTCCCGTTTCCCTTTTTTCACCACATACTTCTGTGATATCACATAAATGAGTTATCTTATCAGCTTTGGGATCAAATGAATACATTTGTGCCCCCTCATCTATTGATGCTGATTTAAGTACATAATAGATTTTTCCATCACTGGCACAGGAAATACCATTATATGTTTTATGATCACGGGGATTTTTTTCCCGAAAACCAGAATCATAAGTGTTAACAATTAGCTTTGTATTTGTTCTTGAGCTATTTTGTATAATAGCATTCTCCTTTGATGTTTTACCGCAATTAAGGATTATCATTCCGTATGATAATAGTATAATAAGAATTTTGAATTTTTTCATGGTTTTATTTCTTTTTTATTTAATTCTGCATGTTATTGTCAATGCGATATTGCTTGCATCGCTGAAAAAGCTCTTTCAATTGTGTTCTGGTTAAAGCATCTTCACTGACAATACCTGCCTTGCCAATTTTTGCATATTTTATAGGAACCCAATAAGAGTCCATTTCTTTAGCTACCCTCTGAATATTGTCCCATTCTTTGTTACCTTGATCTGGAATATTGCTTCGGAGTGCTTCGTAATATGCTAGCATATTAACCATTAATTCCATCGTATGAAGACCGTATCTCAGCAATCGATAATCCTCTGATATACGTAGATCATAGGGTTGTTCGATAATGGCAATTTCGCGGACTTTATCCACTATTGTAAGAACCTCCGCCAATAACTTGATACTATGCCGTCCACTCCTGATTGCTTCTTTAGCATTGTCAAAATGACCTGAAAGCAGGTTCTCAGAAAATATTAACTCTTTTTTGGGTGTTTTGCCATCCCACCCCATTAATTGACGTAAAATTGTATGGTGCCAGTTCCTCCATTGCGATATATAACGCCAGGCTTCTTCATTCTTCTTATAGGCTTCCCTCATCTGCGGAGCAAAAGATCCATACCATTTTGCATAGTACTCGTCAAGAAAGGCATCCACATTAGTTGTCACATCCCATGCCAACTGTGCATATAATGTTTGTGTGAGTGTTCGAGGTCCCCAATTAACAAGTGGCACATGCATATATGTTATCCCTTTACAACCTGCTTTATGGTAATAAGGGATGTCTTGCCGCATACGATCAGTGAACAAAACCGGCAAATCTTCGTATTTTGACACATTATAATATTCTCCTATGTAAATGTCCATTGATGGTGATTGACTGAACCAACTATCCAAATACTTTCGATATTGGTTATTTTTTTTACATGTTTCATCGTAAAAATCATGGACATAACATCGGTCAATCGGATAAAAAACTGCTTTATCGTCAGAGTCAATCAAATTTTTTGGGAAAGGATTTTGGGGCCCTTCCAAAGTATTCGTACCATCATAGGCACATATTATCATCCGGACATCATGATCTAGCCGTTTATCAATCCGAGCAACATTAAGGTAATCCCTTAATGCAGAAAGGAAATGCAATGCCTGGTCTGTTCCATTACCTAATTGCTTGCACTCTTCACACGAGCAGGTTGAGCCGAAGACATCAAATCCCCATACATTAACCAAATCTGCCTCGTTCCAATCCTTCATCAACATTCCAAGCAACTCTTCCCCTAAAAACTCCATCAGATCAGGCTGGCTCACACAAAATTGTGTTGAAAGAGCGTGACTTTTAATCTTTTTCCCATTTTTAGGCAAACCATACCAATCGCGATGTTCATCCCATAATATTTTTCCCGATGGCATAATCCGGTCAGGATCAAGTACTTTTTCAAAAATGTGTCCTCCATCAATAAAAATCATTCCTAATTTTTTTTGTAAATCTCCGGTAGCTTGCCTATATCCAACCAAATTCATACGATTTCGAGCCATCCATATCCAGAAATCCGTAGATTCCTGATCAGGACGATCCGCAAAATGAAATCCACGCCCTAAGTCAAAAGTTGGCTTAAAAAGAGATTTCTTTTCAGGAAGGAAGAGTTGTTTCTTTTTGGTTGGGGCAATCTGTCCTTCATCACCAGGAGCAAACCAACGCCAACCCTGCATGCGCAAAAATTCATATCCACCATAGAGAAGCCCTGTCCGGCCATCCCCGGTAATCACAATACCATTGGCTACCGGTTCTATTGAAAACGAACATTCCCGTGATGCCGGATCCTTAATTGCCAGCTTTATGAAGAATCCATGTTCAGGTTCCGATTCAGCATAAGCTACAACCATCTGGCTAAGAGTATGTTCCAGGAAATAGGCCAATTCCGTTGCCGTAAATGATGCCGTACATCGTCCAGCCAAGACAGGATCTTTCCGGAAATCAATATCCTTTTCCTCATTTGCCCAAAAGACTACCTGCGATGCCGTTGCATCCTTATAAGGTAAAACAATCGTAACTATTGTACTTGGCTCATTTGAAAATACAGTCTTTGTAAAACAAATGCTTTGTGACATAAAAATTAGAGCAAAAAGTTGAAAGCAAAAAATCTTCTTTATTGTATAATTCTTCTTCATAATAATAATTTATTGACTATATAATTTTTTAAATTTTTTAAAAACTGATACAAAGCCGCGCGCTGCCTCAAATCCATTTGGAGCATTTGCATGATCGGAAGAAACTTGCACGACATCAACCATATTTCGTAGTTCCTCTGCATATTCTTCAGCAATGGCAAACTCTCTTGATGCCATCTCTCTATCATTTCTTACATGAAAAACAGATGTACGAATCATATAAAATATATACTTATACATCACATAACCGTATTCAAATCTTTTTTGATCTTCAAGAAGACGCAGTAGTTCAATTGTATCATTACAATCAATCAGTGATTGTTCTATGTGCTTTTTTGCTTGTTCCATAGCATCCATCATTTCAACAATATCAGGCCCATCATTAACCAAAGGTTTGTGTTGTTTGTATTTAATATGATCAAGATCGAAAATATTTTTGGTAAGCAGATTCCTCGCTATTGAATAATTATTTAAATGCTCAATGCCTGCAGCATGAACTAGTGGCTTAATATTAGCAGTAGCAAATTCAAGCTGCTCATAAAATTGTCTGCTGGTAAAACTTGTTGTAGGGTAATATAAACTAAAATAATTATCCACTATATTGTTGGCATCTGCTCCTGTATCCCATAGAAGTTTTGCCATGAGATACTGGTTAAGTGTCCAGGTTCCCCATAATTTGTGTGGAGAATGCATATAGTGAAAATGACGTGCTCCATTGCGCCAATACCATGGAATATCCGTTGACATTATTCTGGTAAATACAACAGGCAGTGATTTTATTGAACTTACATTGTAATATTCTCCTATTAACATAGAGCCCGTATAATGTCTGTTTCCTCCAATAGTCCAACTTTGGTAAGCTTCCATTTGCCACTGATTTATTTCACTACACGCAGGATCAGCAAAACTGTGAGCATAACATCTCCGGATAGGATAGAAAGTAACTGAACTGTTTTTATAATCATAATCTTCCGGTAAAGGTTTTGTCGGTGGAGCAAGGGTTTGAACGTAAGCAATATTATTTACCTCAACACGATGATTGAGTTTTCCCTCTCCACTCGCCTTTGCCAACTCTTTTAATATGTCATGGGTGACCAAAAACATCTTATCTGTATATGAACCATCATAAGATTTGCAATTTTCACATTGGCACCATTTATGGGCTCCATCCATTGCCATGAAATTAAATATATCTGCATGCTGCCAAACCCCGTCAGCAAGTTGCTGTACAATCCTTTTTGCAAACTCTTTACGGGCATCCTCATTAGTTGTGCAGAAATTAAAACCATGTCTATCTTCAGATTCAATCTTAACCCTTTCCCCGTCTTTCATTCCATACCATTCCGGATGAGCTTCAAAATTGGATAGCTTTCCATCACCATCTACGTCGCCGAGATATTCATCTGCAATTTTATATGGATCATCGGGTTTATTTTCATCTCCTTTGAATTTTGGATGGTTATATGGATATTCATCATCCGATACAAAAACTATCCCCTGAATAATGTGACCACCCTCACTTAATTTAAACCCCAGTTTCTTTAAAAGATAAACCGGCTGGTTCTCTGCAGTCCAGTAGTTAAGTTTATTCCTTGCCATCCAAAAAAAGAAGTCATCATCAACTTTCCTGTCTCCCCATGCATAGAATCCCCTCGTAAAATAGGATGGATTTTCAATAATATTCAAATTGAAAGGAATATCAACAAGTGTATCAGGAAATATTTTACCTTTTTCACCAAGACCAATAAACTTTATGCCAAGTTCCTCCAGGTAACGATATACACCATACAAAGTGCCAATCCTGTCAGCACCTTCAATTATGGTTATTACCATGTTGTCTTCTTTGAAAGACCTGATACTGAATGATTGCTCAGTTTCAAGTTTTGTGTCTTCTCTGGATAGGGGGTATTTATTTATTAGTGAATTGGAAAAACGGCTTCCAACAACAAAAACATCTCCATTTATCGGCATTTTACCGGAATCAGAAAAATTAACTTCTTCGGCTTTAATAGCGGTTGCTACTGGTAAATATTTAGCCAATTCCATAGCCGCAAAACTTTCAGTGCATGCACGGTCATCAACCAGATCATTATCGGACCAATTTACTCTTTCTTCGCTGATCGCAGCCTGCTCTACTGAGGTAAAGGGTCCCTTGCTTACCAAAATAGTTATTTGCGCTTTGCAAATTGTACCTACAATAAGCAAAGCAAGTATTAACACACAATTTCTTTTTATAGCATTCATTTCCAATTAGTTTATAAAATTCACTTTCCAAATACTCTCAATGCCATATCTGTCCTGTCCTATCAACTTTATTATTAATTTGAGAAAACTCTTAGAAACTTGTTTGTCTCTATAAAAATTTTCTCTTTTCGAACAAGAAAACAGAAAAACTTGTATTGAGTAACAAAACCGATTACTTTATTTCCAATAGTAAAATATGAAACCAGAACCTGCACAATGGTTCTGGGAAATCTGCTCCCATCATTTGCATAGCTCCATTTTACGTTGTTCGTGACACTCAATAACCAGGATTTTGCGGAAAATCAGCATCTAAATTTGCATCAATTACCTCTTGTGGGATAGGCCACAATTTATTATGATCAGCTATAACAGATCCACACTGAGTATTATGTAGTTTAGTCCTTTCAAGCCATTTTCCCAGACGAAGCAAAGTGTATCTTCTATGTTCTTCTGTAAGAAGTTCCCTTACCCTTTCATCTAAAATGAAGTCGATAGTAACTTGCGAAGCATTAATTTCAGATGCGTTAGATCTTCTGCGAATAATGTTCAAAGTTTCTGCAGCCTGTTCATTCTTATTCTGTAAGTGCTGTGCTTCAGTCAATAATAAATAGGTTTCAGCCAATCGTAAATATGGTTGATGATGATAACCATTACCAGCAGCAGGATCATCAGGATCTCCATCGTTCCATTTTTGAGTTGAAGGTCTGTAATTATCCGCAAGAGGTTCGGGTGAATCAGCAAGTCGGGTAAAAACAGTATCACCGTTGTCCTTAATAACAAATCTATGAATAGCATATATGGAACCTCTGTCATCACCTTCTTCATATAAATTAAATGCAAAATCTGTTACTGCAAGAAAAGCAGTTCCTCGTCCCCACTCTGGGTTAACACTTACACCAGGGATAGCTGAATATCGAGTCATCCATACTCTTCTCATTCTATTACCTCCTCCGCCACCAGGTATATTCTTAGAATAAGGAAATGCCCAAAGGACTTCAGTATTCCCCTTATTATGAAATACATTGTCGTGGTAAAATTGATCCATAAATGGGACTCCTGGCTTATCCTTATTAACCCCATACCTTTCAGTAATTAATTTAAAATTGGGGTTTTTAATAGCGGCCAATGCCTTTATTTCTGCTTTTTCAGGCTTACCCATCGTTAAATATAATTCTGCTAAATAATGTTGCGCAACAGCTTTACCTATTCGACCCGGAACAGGTTGCACCTCTGGCAAATGTTGTTCTGCAAAAAGCCAGTCTTCTTCCATCATTTCTCTAACATCGGACACAGATGTTCTTTGCCAGTCAGTTTTAATATCTCCGCCTTTTGATTCATCTAATTTTAACGGAACATCTCCCCAGCAATATGTTAAATGACGATAAGCCCATGCTCTGAAAAATTTAGCCTGAGCTATAACTTCATTTTTTTGATTTTGTGTATCCCATTCAATTTCATCACCATCAGCTCTTTCAATGATCATATTTGCGCTATTAATTATTGCATATAGCCATACCCAATTTTGATTTAATCCATAGGAACTTGAATTCAGATAATTACCAAATTGCTCAAACATAATATCTAATGGGGCAAATCTGGATATATAATATGCATCAGTTGAAACAATAGCAAAAACAGAACGCATATTTGAGTATCCATACCCGTTTCTTTCATCTCTTACTTGAGCATATAATGCATTTAATCCATTGTCAAAACCAGCAGGATTTACAAACAGATTATCTGCAGTTAAAACATCACGTGGTTTTTCTTTTAAAAATTCTTCCTCATCACAAGATAATATTCCACAAATGATGATACTCAATATTAAAAATAAAGAATAGTTTTTCATGTTTTTATTTTTTAAAATTATATACCAATATTTAATCCGATACTAAATGTACGGTTAAGAGGATTAGCTATTTGAGACCCTAACTCGGGATCTAAGCCTTCCCACTTTGTAAATGTCAAAGCATTTGTTATATTTCCATAAATACGTAAATTTTTAACCCCAATTTTTTTAATTGTCTGATCAGAGAAAACATAAGAAAGAGTGACATCCCTTAATCTTAAAAAACTGGCATTCTGATAGAATTTAATAGCATAGGGATTGGAATAATTTGAGTTCCTGGGATAATCATTGGTAGGATTATCTTCTCTCCACCAGTTTTGCTTAACCGTATTTCGCCTACAATCAACCTCAACTATATCTGTTTCCATCAATTGATTGTACTTTGTAGCACCAAGCTGGGAATTAAAAAACATACTTAATGTGAAGTTTTGATAACTAATTGTATTTTCAAATCCAATTATATATGAAGGATCGGAATGGCCAATAAAACTACGATCATCAGCATCAATTTTACCATCATTATTAGTGTCTTTAATTTTAACTATTCCTGGTTCAGCTTCAGGCTGTAGTGAATAATCATCCCCAATCTGCCAAACACCATCAAATACGTAATCGAAGTTAGTGTCAATTGATTTACCAATGAACCACTTATTGGCAATATCATCTTCTTTATTCCCATATAGATCAATGATTTGGTTTTTATTGTGTGAAACACTTAATTTAGTTTCCCAAAGAAATTTAGGAGATTGAATATTTTTTGAACTAATAGATAAATCGAATCCTGTATTTTTTACTTCGCCAATATTTGATGTGATTGAAGTGAATGCTCCCGCTTGCCATCCTGCGGCAAAGTTTTCAGTTACTCCATGAATCGATGAGATAGACCTGTCAAGTAATAAATCATGTGTATGTGTTTCATATATGTCTATTGCACCAGAAATTCTTGAGTTTATTATTTGAAAGTCAAATCCATAATTAAGTTTTACTGTGGTTTCCCACCTTAGATTATTATTTGCTAACGCCCCAGGCCCATAACCTGCTGCCGTTGTTTCGGCATTATCTCCCCTCAAGTAATTGTATTCCTGTAATCTCGCTAAAGTAGAATAAGAGCCAATAGCTTGATTACCAACCTCACCATAAGAAACCCTTAATTTAAAATAATCAATCCAATCCATAGATAAGAATTTTTCTTCTGAGATATTCCAACCTAATGCGATTGAAGGAAAAATTGCAAATTTATTATCTTTGCCAAAACTTGAATATCCATCTCTTCTCGCTGTAAATGTTAATAAATATTTACTATTAAAATTATAGTTTAACCTTACCATTTGCGAGAGTAATTGATTTTCTGAACGAGAAGCACTTGGAATAACATTTTCAGCAACTCCCGATTGGTACCATGTTAAAACGTCGGTAGGAAATCTTTTCGCAGTAAGAGATCTGCTCTCTGATTCAGACGATTCAGTACTGTATAAACCGGTGAAATGAATATGATGTTTCACTAGTGGGCACTCTAAAACAAAAAACGTTCTTTTAAATCATTGTACATCTTATAGTTAAGCACCCTTCTGTAGCGTGACGATTTGAATTGAGAACTTGTTTTAACTTTGACTAAAAGTATAAAACAATGAATCAAGGGAGATATATTTTCGCTCAGCTTACAGATTTTTTACCAAGACGCGTCTTTGACACTATTGTAGCTAAGTATGATGGGAATAAGAAAGTTAGAACACTTACATGTTGGAATCAGATGCTCTGTATGATTTTCGGTCAGCTCACTGCGCGTGACAGCATGCGTGACTTAATGCTTAGTTTAGAAGCTCATAGCAAAAAGTATTACCATCTTGGTTTGGGTAAAAGCGTGACTCGCACCAACCTTGGTAAGGCTAATCGCAATAGGGATTACAGAATCTTTGAAGAGTTTGCGTATGTTCTTATCGATGAAGCTCGTCGTAGCATTTACAAAGATGACTTTGAGATCAAAGTAGATGGTGAAGTTTATGCTTTCGATTCGACTACTATTGACCTCTGTTTGAGTGTTTTTTGGTGGGCAGAGTTTCGTAAAAATAAGGGAGGCATTAAATTGCATACTCTTTATGATATCAAAACATCTATCCCTTCACTCGTGCTTATTACAAACGCAAAAACTCACGATGTGAACATGCTTGACGAGCTTATTTATGAAGCAGGGAGTTACTACATAATGGACAAAGGTTATATAGACTTTACTAGACTCTACAACCTGCACCGTAGCAAGGCTTACTTTGTCATGAGAGCAAAGAGTAATATGCAGTTTCGTAGAATTTACTCTAAAAAAGTGGATAGAAAAACAGGATTAATATATGATCAAATAGGAAAACTGGTAACAATTAATTCTTTAAAATCGTATCCGGAAAAACTTCGTAGAATTAAATATTATGATGCAGAAACTGACAAGCTATTCATTTTCATTACCAATAACATAGAGC
This sequence comes from Mariniphaga sp., assembly GCA_040772505.1. Lineage (GTDB taxonomy): Bacteria > Bacteroidota > Bacteroidia > Bacteroidales > Prolixibacteraceae > Mariniphaga. The sequence goes on from JAXGYA010000002.1 coordinate 201,518, forward strand.
TTACAGCACTGGAAATAGTTTTGTTATACAAAAAACGTTGGCAGGTGGAGTTATTTTTTAAATGGATGAAGCAGCACTTAAAGATAAAATCCTTTTGGGGAACTACCATAAATGCTGTAAAGATCCAGCTTTATTGTGCAATAATAACATACTGCTTAGTGAGCATAGTTGGTAACAAACTGAAAGTAGACCGTTCAATATACGAAATATTACAAATTCTAAGCTTCTCTCTACTCGACAAAACTCCTGTAAACGAGATACTTAATAAAAACGATTACAAAAATGTCAAAGAGCTCAATGATAAACAACTAAGAATCAAGTGGATCTAAGTGCCCACGTATGATGATGTTTATTGAAATCCCTTTTAAATATAAAAATGTTTTCTAACATTTTATATTTGCTATTACCATCGACAGTATATGCCTGACCTTGATTTCGCAAACCTACCAAGGTATTTTGGCCATAAAATCGTCCGGTACTCGAATTGTTACTTCTATATCCTGTGTTAAGTTTATATGAAAGCCCTTCAATAAAAGGAAAATTTATTTCAATATAATTGGTTGAAAACAAATGTTGACTATATTGCTCATCATTAACATATAGATTCAACAATGGATTTTGATATATCGGTTCTTCAGGCCAGGGAAATATTTCATATGTCCTTCCATCATCCTCAAAGGGTTTTAATAAAGGATTCATTTTATAAGTGTCATTCCAACCTGCTGTGAGCCCGGAATTATCTCGATTAGTAAATTGTGAATTAGTGCCAAAAGTTAACCAATCTGTTACATTGACCGACAAATTAGATCTTACAACTAATTGCTTAAAATCATCTCCTTTGGCAATTCCTTTAACATTTGTGTAAGTTCCGGAAACAAAATAATTGAAGAAATCAGAACCACCGTTTAAATTAACGGTGTGATTTTGCTCCTGACCAGTTCTCAATGCTAAATCAAGCCAATCTGTTGCTACTCCTTCTTCGTGGTTTTTGATAAGCGTTGGGAAATTACTAATGACATCAATCCCAACTCTCTCCATTGCAAAATCCCACCATTCTTCAGCATTAAGAATTGGTGGAGCATAAGCCACTTGTTGAATACCATAAGTACCATTATAGGTAATAGCAGGCTTACCTGTTTTTCCTCTTTTTGTAGTAATAAGAATAATGCCATTAGCTGCTCTTGATCCGTAAATAGCTTCAGCGGATGCGTCTTTTAAAACCTCAATCGATTCAATGTCAAACTGACTAATTTCATTTAACCCGCCACCATAAGTTACACCATCTAAAATTATTAATGGGGAATTACTGGCTTTTATCGAATTTTTTCCTCTTACAAGAATGTTGTACGATGATTGTGCTGCATTACTACTTGATTGTTGAATATTTAAACCAGGTGTAATTCCTTGTAATGCCTGAAGAATATTAATTTTAGCGCCTTGCTTTTCTAATTGATCTGAACGAACAGAACTCAAAGAACCCGTTAAATCACTTTTTTTCATGGTTCCATACCCCACAGCCACCACTTCTTCAATCCCAATCGCCTCAACCTCCATCCTCACATCAATACTCGTTTGGCTCCCAACAACAACTTCCTGGCTCCGCATCCCCACAAACGAAAACTGCAAGGTGGCATTTTCCGGCAATGAAGAAATGGAATATTCCCCGTCAGCGTTGGTAACTGTTCCCTGGGTAGTTCCTTTTATCACGATGGTTACGCCAGGAAGCGGCTGCCCGGATTCGTCGGTTACTTTACCGGAAACGGCGGGTTGTTGCTGTGCCACTGCCGGGCTGACTTTCCCAAGTACTTCGGGTGTTGTCAACACGATTAGCCGGTCGTTAATCAGGTAAGCCACATCGGTTCCGGCAAATACAGTTTGGAGTACCGTTTCAATATTTTGCTCTTCAAGGTTAACGGTAACTCTTCGGTCAGCATCAATCACTTTTTCGCTGTAAACAAAAAAGTAAAATTCGCTTTGCTTTTGAATATTGGCAAGCACCTCTTCCACTTTGGCGTTTTCCATTTTCAATGTGAGTCTTTTGGATTGCGCGTACGTTTCGCTTGCTAAAAGGCCAAAGGTAGAAACCATAATCAAAATTGCTGTTAGTTTCATAACCATTAGTAGTTTTACAACGCGGGAAAAACAATTTTTCCCAATCAATTTTTTGTTAAAATTTTTCATACTTTTGTACTGTTTTGAGTTAGAAAATACCCTGTACCATTTTACAGGGAAGTTTTTTACACACACCAGGGAAGTGTTGGCGCATTTCCCTGTTTTTTTCATTTTAAACTCATCTCATTTCATAGGCACTCTTTTTTGGTTAAACATTTATTTTATCAGTTAACTTCTTTTTATAATAATAATTTTTTGTTTGCTGAAAGAGCCGTCGGGCAATTGTTTGCCGGGTATTGTTTTATAATCAATAGGAGCGGCATCTTTTAACACACCGAGGATGTACCAGAGAGATTCATCAACAAATGTGGCGGTATAAGTATAGCTTTTAACTGCTTCATCTCCAATTTCAATCTCCACGCTGTACCAGCGGCTAAGGCGGTTTGCAATTTGAAAAATACTTTCGCGCTTAAAAACCAGAATCCCGTCTTTCCATGAAATGTATTTTTCAATATCCCCTTCTGAGCTATCCATTTTCCCGGTTTTCAAATCATAATTTACGTGTTGCCCGGGAAACATTGAGCCCATCGGTTGGGGAGGCGCTCCTGCAATTGTCCGCTCGAGCGCCACCTTGCCTTCAACCAGGGTGGTTGCAACAAATTTTTCATCGGGATAAGCATAAACGTTAAAAGTGGTGCCAAGTGCTTTTATATTCATCCCCCGGGTTTTCACAATAAAAGGGCTTCCCGGGTTGTGGGCTATTTTGAAATACCCCTCGCCGGTCAAAACAACTTCCCGTATGGAGTCACTAAATTCCTGCGGATATTTCAGTTTGCTGCCGTGGTTTAAATGCACTTCGGAGCCATCGGAAAACTGCACAAATGTTTTGGAGCCCACGGGAGCAATAATTTCAAGTGAATCAACTTTAAGGCTTGCAAATTGGCGCCCAATCTGCGGCTGTTGCATCAGAGTATAAATAAGAAATGCCAAAACCGGAATGAGTAAAATGGCAGCTGCCCGTGTGAGCCATGTCGTATAGTGAACCCGAAGCTGAATACCTGTTTTGGTGTGGCTCCTGTTTATTTTATGATGGATTTTATCAAGAAGAGCACTGAGCTTTTCATCATCAGGCAGGTTTTTATCTGCTTCAAAATCATAATCTCTCCACTCCTGATATCCCCAATCTTTACCGCCCCTGCCAGACGAACCCGTTTTTACCCAAAGGATGACCTCTTTAAATTCCTCCTTGGTGCACTGATCGTTTAAAAATTTTATGAGTAGTTCTTTTGTCATTTATTCCTTTGTAAAAATGCCTCCCAAAAAAAAGCGGGAGGCATTCCTTGTCTAACTAACCTTCCCTATGAAAATTCCGTTTTTGTTAAGTACAATATGTTATACGCACGAACAACAAAACAGGACTATAAAAGATAAATAAACAGGAGGACGGATAGCGTGTTTCCGGGGATATTCGATTTTAAAAAAGCCAGCGCTGCAACAAGATGATTTTTAACTGTATTAACAGAAATATGCAGTTTTTCGGCAATTTCTGCATGAGTCAATCCCTCTTCCCGGCTGAGTTTAAATATTTCTTTCTGGCGGGGAGTTAATTCTTCTATTAGTAATTTTACCTGTCTGTTGATTTCCCTGAAATGAATTTCATCAATTAGCGCATCGGCATTATTGATCTGCTGCCTGTTAACTAAGTGTTCCAGATACTTTTTTTCGTTTACTTTTTTGCGGAGCAGGCTGATGGTATTGTTGTAGGCAATGGTAAAAAGGAAAGAGTCGAAAGAGGCGCACAAATCAATTTTCTTTCTGGACTCCCACAGCTTCAAAAATACTTCCTGAACAATTTCTTCGGTATCTGCTTCCTGTTTTAAGTAGCGAAAAACAAAGACGTACAATCTTTTTGAATACTGCTCATAAATGGCATCAAAGGCAGCCATGTCGCCATTTTTCAGGAGATTAAGCAAATTAGTATTTGGTTTCCCTCGTTTCACAAAAATAAAATATTGGTAGTCTGGTACAATATTAGTGAAAAAGATTTAATTTGACAATGTGAAGATGTAAGCTTGGTTTGGGATAAAATGGCTAAATATTAATTTGAAGTAGTGAGAGTTTTAACTACTTTTTACTATAGTAGATAGAGCAAAAAATATTTAGCGGCTTTTTACATGGAGCATTTACTAAGCACCTCAAAACATTTAACCAAAAAAACCATTTTTCAACGGCTCACTTCTCCAAAAATTTTCTACTTTCGCTGCTTAAAATTTTTAAGATGGCAACAAAATCACTTAGAACCGAACCGCAAAAACGTCTTCACTCATTAGACGCGCTGCGTGGATTTGACATGTTTTGGATTACCGGCGGCGGCGCTTTAGTAATCGCACTCTCGCAAATTTTTGGTCCCAACTGGCTGGAAACTCAAATGCACCATGTAAGCTGGGAAGGATTTCGTTTCTACGATCTGATTTTCCCGCTTTTTATGTTTATTTCTGGGGTTGCCATACCACTTTCCGTTGAATCAAAAATTGAAAATAGTGTTCCAAAGCATAAGCTCTTTCAAAAAGCATTGAGACGCGGGGTGATTTTAATCATCTTAGGAATATTGTACAACGGCACTTTCCGAAACGGTTTTGAGAACGGACGGATTGCCAGTGTTTTGGGTCAAATCGGGATTGCCTACTTTTTTGCAGCCACCATTGTCATCTACACTAAGTCTGTGCGTAGCCGGCTGATCTGGTTTGGCAGCATTCTGGCAGGCATCGGCATTTTGCAGTTGCTGATTCCCGTTCCCGGAATTGGTGCCGGCGTGCTCACTCCCGAAGGGTGCATAAACGGGTACATTGACCGGATGCTGCTCCCCGGCAGGCTCAACGACGGCATTTTTGATCCCGAAGGAATTCTGTGCAGCATTTCTGCCACAGGAATCACACTTATGGGAACTTTTGCAGGAAATATTTTACGAAGCGATAAATCAACCGGGCGGAAAAAAATCGGGTATCTCTTAGCAGCAGGAGTTGCTGCAATTTTGCTTGCTTTGGCTCTCTCAACATTTTATCCAATCATTAAAAAATGCTGGACATCAACATTTAATCTGTTAACCGGTGGAATCAGCTTTATACTTCTGGCTGTTTTCTATCTGATTATCGACCATTGGGGATATAAAAAATGGGCATTCTTTTTCACCGTTATCGGGATGAACTCTATTTTCATTTATCTCTTTTCACGCATGGGAAACCTCCAGCAGATTGGCGAATTTTTCGTGGGATGGCTGGCAAAAATGATGAGCGAATCCGGTGGAAATCTGCTTTTGGTTATCGGAAGGATTGCCGTTGGCTGGCTTATTCTTTACTATATGTATAAAAAGAAAATTTTCCTGCGGATTTAATACCTGCTCCTGTAAAATGTAACATTCATTTCCGGTCCCGGAATCATAAACCTGTCATTGGGTGCAATGCGCCAGGCAAGAGCCGTTTCCATTCTGTATTTTGAATTTATCTGGCTGAAACACTCCAGATAAGGCACAAAGTTATGACGTACTTTACCTACATCATTAATTTTTTTTATCCCCATTCCGGGAATATATTTTAGTCCAAAACCATACTCCGATTTCAGAGAAGGATACCAGCTCCATCCGAGATGCGTTTCCAATAAAACCCAGTCGTTTCTTTTGTATGCGTTATAACTCAGTGCGGCACTCAAATTCCGGTTCAGTTTGTGCCCGGAATATTTCCGGTTTTCCAGCTTCAGGTATCCGCCATAAACAAAATCCGGTTCCCTGCTGAAATAGTTAAAAAACGGACCAAATTCAATTCGCGAGCCGCTCAATCGTGGTCTGAATTCCGTCAGTTCCCAGTCGGGCAATAAATTTTCCGGCAATTGCAGCAGCAGCTTCCGGTTCAGAAACCCGATGAACTGCTCCGACTCTTTTTCGGCAGAATGCCCTGTTTTTGCATTACGCTGATGCTTAATTCTTCTGATTTCTCCGGCAACCGTCAATATTTCATCGTCTGAAAAAATTCGCCCAGGATAGTGTTTTTCCAGCAAAATTGCGGCAGTCGTATAATGATTCATTGGGTTCATGCGTCCTCTGCCCCATCCCGCTTTTGCATGCAAACCATATCTATGCCTTGAGTTTTCGTATGTTTTGGAATAAGGCGTTTCAACCCGGTTTGAATCAGTCTGATTGCCGGAAACATTTCTTCTGTATAAATCATAAAGTCCCCATGCATTAACATTTACGAGTGTATAATTTTTCCTGTCGAAATAAAACCTTGCCGAGTAGCCGCCCTGAATCTTTCCCCGAATTCCGGACAGCTTCTGCTCTGCATCAATCACGTTTGCTGCCGAACTGTCAATAAAATCTCCTTTCCCGAAGTAGGGTCCTGCTTCTATTAAAAACTCGCGGGTTTCCTGTCTTGAGGGAAGGAGAATCCAGCTGCGGGTTCCCCACTGCGCACGTGCATCTCCCTTAAATATTTTTTCAAAATTGCGGGTCTGCTCTGTCCGCAATTCTTCACGTTCTGAATTGACTGACAGTGAAATTCCGGTATTGAACTCTTTTTTGATGAAAAACAGAAGTGTATCTCTGCCTGCAACAAGCTGTGCATTGGCTTTGGGCATGATAAAAAGCAAACTATACAGAACTACAAGTATGGTAAAACAATATTTCCTCATTATGTTGAAAATTAATTACAGAACAAATTAACGAAACTTCATTGAAAAGCGAACCGGTCTGCGTTAATAAAAGTTAAGTGCAGCGGTTGTCCTGCAAAACTTTTGCTATTTTGTGAAGGAAAAACTTTTGGCTAATTTTGCAGATAAATCATTAACGAACGAAAAATGTCAGTACAAACCGAATTAAGAAAAGTCACAACCCACCGGTTATCAGAAATGAAACTTCGTGGTGAAAAAATTGCCATGCTGACCGCATACGATTACAGTATTGCCACATTGATTGATGAAGCGGGCGTTGATGTGATTTTGGTTGGCGACTCTGCCTCCAATGTTATGGCGGGTTATGAAACCACTTTGCCCATAACTTTGGAACATATGATTTACCATGGACAATCAGTAGTGCGTGCAGTGAAGCGGGCACTTGTTGTGGTTGATCTTCCTTTTGGCACCTATCAGGGAAATTCGCGAAAAGCGATTGATTCTGCAATCCGCATTATGAAAGAAACTGCCGCCGATGCAGTAAAGCTTGAGGGTGGAGCCGAAATTATTGAATCCGTAAACCGCATTCTGTCCGCAGGTATTCCGGTGATGGGACACCTCGGTCTGATGCCTCAGTCTATTCATAAATTCGGCACCTACACGGTGCGGGCAAAGGAGGAAGAAGAGGCGCAAAAGTTGCTTTCCGATGCCAAATTGTTAGAAGAAGCCGGATGCTTCAGCATTGTATTGGAAAAAATTCCGGCAATGCTGGGAACTCAGGTTGCCAAAGAGTTAAAAATCCCAATCATCGGTATTGGCGCCGGATCGGGAGTTGACGGACAGGTGCTGGTGATTCACGATTTATTGGGAATTACACAGCAATTTTCACCACGCTTCCTGCGGAGATACCATAATCTTGCTGTAGAGATAAAAGGCGCTGTAGGAAATTACATAGAAGATGTTAAAACATTGAAGTTTCCCAACGAAAAAGAACAGTATTGAGGAGGAGAGAGGTGAGAAGTGAACGGTAAACGGTAAACAGTGAACAGTAAACAGTGAACGGTAAACAGTAAACGGTAAACAGTGAGAGGAGAGAGGAGAAGTAAACGGTAAACGGTAAACAGTGAACAGTAAAAAGTAGAAAGTAAACAGTGGAAATACTATACGAAGACAATCATATCATAGCTGTGAATAAAGCCTGCGGGGAGCTGGTTCAATCCGATATCACCAATGAAAGAACAATTGTTGACGAAACCAAGGATTACCTGAAAGAGAAATACAACAAGCCGGGAAATGTTTTCGTTGGATTGCCTCACCGGCTTGACCGCCCAACCAGCGGCATTGTGCTTTTAGCCAAAACAGGAAAGGCGTTGGACAGGCTCAATAAACTATTTTCAGAGCGCGACTCGATAACTAAAACTTACTGGGCTGTTGTGGACAACCGTCCGCCAAAACATACCGACATATTAGAGCATTATCTGAAAAAAAATCAGGAACAAAATAAGAGTTACGCATATCCCGAAGGCACTCCATATGCCAAATACGCCCGACTAACATATCGCCATGTTGCAAGTCTGAAAAACAACCATCTTCTTGAGATTGAGCTATATACAGGAAGACATCATCAAATAAGAGTGCAATTGGGAATGATAAACCTCAGAATAAGAGGCGATGTTAAGTATGGCTATCCACGTCCGAACAAATACCGTGGAATTCATTTGCATGCGCGAAAACTGGAGTTTATCCATCCGGTTAAAAAAACTCCGATTGCCATCATTGCCGAGCCGCCTGAAGATAAAGTCTGGAATGAATATATCAAGCTGTTCCGCGAAAACCAGTTCAGTCCAGTGATTCCGGTTTAAATGCAAATGGCAGCAAGCTTTCAACCCCTTCAAAAACCTGGATTTTCTGTTTCCCTTCCAAGATAATACGAATAGGCTGCCGGAATCTCACCTCTGCCTCCAGCAGCGCCTGACGGCATGAGCCACATGGCTTTACAGGCTGTTCGACTAAGCCACTTTCTCCGGATGCTGTGACTGCAATAGCCTTAACTGAAGTTTCGGGATGTGTGGCATTTGCAAAAAACAGAGCTACCCGTTCGGCGCATAAGCCAATTGGCGAGGCTGCATTCTCCTGATTATTTCCTACAATAATTTCATCATTTGCCAAACGTATGGCAGCGCCAACACGGAAACGGGAATAAGGAGCATACGCTTTCCCGGAAGCCTCCCGTGCTGATAAAATCAAATTTTGATCTGCTTTGGGCAAATCCTCCACAGCGGAATACTCATATACCAAAATTCGCAATTCTTTCGTTCGCATAAGAAATAATTTATTCAAAAGTACAATTTTATTAAATCAAACAGAGAAATATCCGGGAAAAAACCGTCGAACAGCGTTATTCACGCAACTATGTTCATAAAATTCCGGGATTTATGGGGTTAATACAGGCAGAAGGGATTATTTTAGCGCAAAAATTTATTGAAGGCATTTGGCAATGAGATATGGTGTTTTTTTATTTCTTTTTATTTTTTTCATTTCCGCCACTCAGGCGCAAATATCCAGAGAGCAGTATATTTTGAGATACCAGATTCTTGCTATTGAGGAAATGGGTCGGAGCGGAATTCCTGCCAGCATAAAGATGGCGCAAGCCCTGCTGGAGTCAAACAACGGGAATAGTCAGCTTGCCCACAAATCAAATAACCATTTCGGAATCAAATGCAAAAGCAACTGGACCGGACAAAAAGTTTATCACAACGATGACGAGCCCAATGAATGTTTTCGCAAATACAGAACTGTAGAAGATTCATACATTGACCACAGCAACTTTTTGATGGGCAATCCACGCTATGCATTTCTCTTTACGTTTCCTCCCAACGACTATAAAAGATGGGCTGAAGGGCTCAAAGATGCCGGATATGCAACTGCAAAGCATTATGCAAAATCGCTGATAAAAATTATTGAGGATAACCAGCTCTATCTGTTGGATACGAAACAGACGCTCAGTCCTATGCTTGCCAATGCAACAAAAGCGCAAATAAACAACATGTCTGAGAAAATAGCCATCAATCCTTTTTTTGCCAGAACAACCATAAATGTCAATAACCTCAAGGCAGTAGCTGCTAAAGAGGGAGATACTTTTGAAATTCTTGCGCAGTCTTTTGCAAAAGAGCCATGGGAGTTATACAATTTCAATGACCTACCGGCAGGCTATCGCCCACAGCCCAACGAAGTGATTTATCTTGAACCAAAAAGGAATAAATCGCCAAGGGGGGTAGATTACCACAAAGTTTCTGAAGGAGAAACCATGCACTTTATTTCACAAATGTACGGGCTTAAGTTGAAACGGCTGTTGAGGCGAAACCGTATGAAACCGGGAGAACAACCCATCCCTGGTGACTGGATTTATCTGAGGACAAAAAAACCTGCAAATTGATTTTCTTCAAATCAATCAATCGGATAACCTTAAAAACTGTCTATTAAACCAACTCTTTGCAGCACAACAAGCCCGCTCTTATTCAGCAACTACATCAATTAGCGAAGCAGCCCTTCAAAAACCAAAAACAGCATCACGAAAAGATAAAGAAAATTGAGAAGATGAAAGGCAGGTAAAGCTTTAAATTTCTCCCGCCCAAAAACAGACCGGGTTAGAAAAGCCACCAAATAAATAATATAAAGAGCAAGAATTAAAAACAGCACCGGCTTGGTAATAACGAAAAGCAAAACCAGCAATGCAGAGGCAATGGTTGTTAATATCCACGTAAAAGTGATTCTTTTTATCTGCACTTCCGAAAAAATGTCGGTGAGGCTTGGCAGTCCGGCTAATTTATATTGATTGCCAAAAAGGAGCAGCAGCAACCAGAAGTGCGGTATTTGCCCAATAAAAAAGAATGCGGCAACTATAAGGATTGCTTCTGAAAACATGCCTCCGCCGGCAGCAGTCCAGCCGATAACCGGTGGAATCGACCCCACCATTGAGCCGGGAATCACAGCAAATGCAGTTACTCTTTTAAGGGGCGTATAAACCAGATTGTAAAAAAACAGGGTAGCCCACGCCAATGCCAGTGAAATGAGCGGATTTGTCAGAATTAAAATTAGGGACCCCAGGGAAACATATCCCACAACTATCATAAATCCCTGAACTGATGAAATTTTCCCCGATGGAATCGGGCGTGATTTTGTTCGCGGCATGAGCCGGTCGGTCCGCCTTTCCTGCCAATGGTTCAAAGCCCCCGAACCGCAGGACATAAAAAAAACACCGGCAGCCATAAACAAGCCCTGAGCATCTATCCTGCCCAAAAACAAAACATAGCCTGCAAGTGCGGATAAAGTAACGGGCAAAGAGATACGCACTTTGCCCAATTCAAAAACAATTTTCAGGAATTGCTTCAAACCCTACTATTTCAGCGTTTTGATGTATTCTATGATATAATCAATATCCTCAAGCGTGAGCTGTCCTTCATAGGAAAGCATCAACCCGGGGGCATACCCTTCAACCAAGTCGGCATTGGGTTCGTATATCGAACGTATGATGTATTCTTCATCCACGACCAATTCTCTTTTTTCACTACCTGTTTTAACTCTGACAGTCTCTCCCCAAATGCCCTTAAACGAAGGACCTACTAATTTTGAACCATCGATAGAGTGGCATGCGAAACAACCGATATTTTGCAAAATGCGCCTTCCGGTTGCCGAAGCCGATTCAATTTCAGCAGTAGTGGCTACCAATGTAGTGTCTGTCATCCACGACTGGAAAACAGAATCTTCCATTACCTTCACATAGGAATACATATATGAATGCTGAAGCCCGCAATATTCTGCACAATAGAGTTCATAGGTACCGGTTTGCTGCGGTTCAAACCACATAAAGTTGTTCTTCTTCCCCGGAACCATATCCTGTTTCACGCGAAAAGCGGGAATATATAAGCTGTGGATAACATCCATGGCAACAAGATTTAACTTAACCGGTTTATCCTTTGGTAAATATAGAGTATCTGCACGCTTCCCGTTCTCGTATTCAAACATAAAATTCCACATCCGCCCATAAACAGTGACTTCCATTGCATCATCCGGTGCTTTGAGCATTGGTTTCCAGCCTGCCCAACCATAGTAGAACATAAACATCGTCAGTATCAGCGGAATAACTGTCCATATGATTTCAAGTTTTGTACTCCCCTCAAACTGAGTGGGTTTCGGGTTTCTTTTCCGGTTATATTTGTAAATGAATACCAGCATTACGGTGGTCAGTCCAATCAGGAAAAAGAATGAAATCCCGAGAATAACATAAAAGGCGGTATCAACCCCCTTCACAAAATTAGATGCCTGCGTAATATCCGAACTATACATGCTTTTTTATCTGTATAAATAATCTAAAAAGGTAACAACAATCGTGACAAGAATTATGGAAAAAACAAAAATTACCATGATCACAAAGTAGGGCTTATCATATTTCAGGTGCATGAAATATTTTAAAACTAAAAATGCCTTAACTGATGCAATGACCAATGCCACTACAATAGAAATATTCCCCAGATCAATCAGTGTAATTGCAACCGAAAAAAAGGTTAATGCCAAAAGGGTAATGAGCACATTAGAATAAAGCCGATATGGGACTACATAAGGTTTTTCTTTTTCCATGAAAACAAATTTTAGTTAATGAGATAAAACAACGGGAACAGGAATATCCAGATAATATCCACCAGATGCCAGTACAATCCTGAGTTTTCAAGTAATGAAGCACGCTCTGCATGAACTTTTCCTGAGTTAATTTTCCACATCGTGACAGATATAAGCACAATGCCAATGATCAAATGAAGCACATGCAACCCCGTCATCACAAAATAGAGCCCAAAAAACAGTATTTCACCCTGACTCAGCATTTCCGTTAGATATTCGGAACCCGGAAAAATGCCATGGGCAAATTTGCCACCCCACTCCACATATTTATTTACCAGGAAAATCATACCTAACAGTATAGTAATTCCCGCCAGGATTAAGGTGAGCGATTTGTTTCTTTTTTGCAAAGCTGTAGTTGCCATGGCAATTGTCATACTGCTCAGCAATAATATTACAGTATTTATTGCTCCCATAAAAGTATCAAGCTCTTCAGCCGCCAGATGAAATGCATCATGGTTTAAATAGCGGTAAACGGCATAAATCACGAAAAGCACACCAAACAGGAGCAGTTCAGTGAAAATCAGCAGCCACATTCCAATTTTGGAAGCTTCGGGGTCATAATGCTCAGCTATGTGTTTTGCCTGTTCCATATACTATAGTTTTAATAATTGTAAGGTCTTTCGTTTTCTTTGATTTCAGGTATTGTATCGAAATTTTCAACCGGTGGGGGCGAAGATACCGACCATTCTAATGTTGTTCCGTGCCAGGGATTCATTTCTGCCTGTGTTCCGCGTCTTGCAGAGCGAATCAGATTGGCGATAATAATCATAAAACCGGTTGCCAGAATCCATGAACCTAAAGTGCTTAAAATATTTCCTCCGTGAAATTCCTGAAGGTAATCATAATAACGCCGTGGCATTCCCATCATTCCAAGATAGAACATCGGAGTATAAAGTGTTAAAAATCCAATGAAAAAAATGAGCCATCCGATATTTGCCCATGATGTATCATACATTCTTCCAAAAATTTTGGGAAACCAGTAGTGTATTGCTGCGAAGAAAGCAAAACCGGTACCGCCAAATACAATATAATGGAAATGCGCAACCACAAAGGCAGTGTCGTGAACATATATATTGGTTGCCAATGCTCCAAGCACCAGCCCGCTGAGTCCGCCAATCATAAACACAAAAACAAATGATGCTGCCCAATAGAATGGTGTCTGAAGATTAATAGCCCCCTTATACATTGTTGAAATCCAGTTAAATACTTTTATTGCACTTGGGATTGCAACCAAAAATGTGAGCAATGAAAAATAGTATTGAGCTGTCCCGCTCATTCCTGCCGTAAACATATGATGCCCCCACACCAGATAACCCAAAAAGGCAATTGCCATAGTTGAAGCGATAATTGCCTTATAACCAAAAACATGCTTCTGGGCAAAAGTGGGTATGATTTCTGAAACTGCTCCCATTGCCGGGAGAATCATGATATATACAGCGGGATGGGAATAAATCCAAAACAGGTGCTGGTATAAAATGGGATCGCCGCCCAAAGCCGGATCAAATATACCTATTCCGAAAATCCGCTCAAGAGCTACCAAAACCAGTGTGATTCCAATTACAGGTGTTGCCAGCAACTGAATCCACGCTGTACCGTATAAAGTCCAGACAAACAGTGGCATCTTTGTCCATTTCATTCCCGGACAGCGCATCCGGTGGATGGTGACCAGAAAATTCAACCCGGTGAGGATGGACGAAAATCCCAGAACAAAAGCGCCAAATATTGCCGGAAGCAGATTTGTGCCTGACTTGAAACTGTAAGGCGCATAAAAAGTCCATCCGGTATCCGGGGTTCCGGAGCCAAAAAGAAGGGCTGAAAGTACCAGGAAAACACCGAGAACATAGAGCCACCAAGAAAGGAGGTTCAGTTTCGGGAATGCCACATCTTTTGCCCCAATCATAAGCGGCAACAAAAAATTGCCAAAAACGGCAGGTAATCCGGGCACCACTACCATAAAAATCATAATAACCCCGTGAACGGTAAATGTTGCATTGTAAGTCTGTGCTTCCATAATAGTCTTTCCCGGAGCTATCAATTCAAGTTTCATGGCGAGCCCCAACAACAGCCCTACCGAAAACATAGTAGCCATAGAATAAAGATAGAGAAGCCCTATGCGCTTGTGGTCAGTTGAAAAAATCCAACCTAAAAAACCTTTAAATCTCCCCTGATATTTTAAATAATTTACTTCATTCATAATGTGTGCAGAATCCATTTATTATGTTGTTGTATTTTTTATTTTTCTGGGTTTAAATATAAGAAACAACAGTAAAACTGTTGCAAAAAACAGTATCGCAATACCTCCCAACTTGGTAATATTCAATACATATCCCTGACCTACCGGGTCATAGGTGAAACAAAACCGCAACACTTTGTTCAGCGTCGGGCCGGAAATTCCCTTAGATGCCTCAACAATAGCCATTTTCCATTCAAAAGGGAGAAAATACATTCCGTTCAGGTAACGGGTAATTTTCCCGTCGGGACTGACGACCGTCAGCGATGAAGCGTGTAAAAAATCGTTACCTCTGCGTTTGTACTTAAATCCTGTTGCTTGTGTGGCTTTTGCAAGGCTTGCACTGTCTCCGGTAAAAAACAACCAGCCATCTTTGGCTTCCCTTGCTTTTTCTTCGGAAAGAAGCTGCAAGTAGCTCTCTTTTTTGCGAATACCCAAATCGATTGTTTCACGCGGGTCAAAACTGATGGTGAGCACCTGATAATCTTTGCCGGCAACCAGCTCAGATTTGTTCATCACCCCTGCAACTGCCTCCATCAGCGGACTACAGATACCGGGGCAACGGTAGTACACAAAATTGATGACAGACGGCTTATCAATGATTTCCGTCAGCAAAACCTCTTCTCCCTGCTCATTGATAAGCAAAATATCATTAGGAA
Organism: Mariniphaga sp.; assembly: GCA_040772505.1. Classification (GTDB taxonomy): domain Bacteria; phylum Bacteroidota; class Bacteroidia; order Bacteroidales; family Prolixibacteraceae; genus Mariniphaga. The sequence goes on from JAXGYA010000002.1 coordinate 216,854, forward strand.
GGAATTCATCCAGATGCTCAACAATCCCAATTTCCACATCATCCGCTTTTGCAGCCGGATTTATGACAGATTGTCCAAAAACAGAACTATATGCGTTTAAAAAAATTAGTAAAAAAGTACCAATTTTAATATGATAGTGGCTCATAAAATCAGTTTTCCTAAATCAAATGTTGATTTTTTTAATTTCTTCATCTAAACAAACCATTTAGTGTAACTAAAGTTTAAAGGAAAAATTATTTTTGTGAGAAACAGACAAAAACTTTCACGTTTTTCAAAACCATCAGTTCATTTTAATCTCAACTTTTAATACTGTTTTCGTATCCGAAGTAATTTTAAACCGCTCGTCAATGCGGTAACCCATAATCCATACCACTTTGCGGCCGCTGCAGAGCAGCCAGACATTCTCTTTTTTGTGTATGGGCACTTTCTCATCAATAAGAAAATCACTGATTTTCTTAAATCCACTCATCCCTAACGGTTTGAAGTAATCACCCTGTTGCCATTTTCTGATGAGTAGCGGAAAGTCAAGTTTATCGAAGCTGACACATGCAATATACCTATCTTTAAGAAGTTGAAAATTATCAGCTCCAATTTTCTCAATAGTCAAATCAAATGGGGCAAATAATTCCAAATCATCTTCTTCGATATAAAAAATACGTTTTTCGGAGTCGGGCATGGGCGTGACGAAAAGATACTTTCTGTCTTTTACCAGCCGGTGACTTTTAGAAAAAAACTGTTTCCCGGGCGGATTTAAAAGGCTCTGAAAAACCTGAGTTGAAACCTTCGGATTAAAATTAAAAGACGAAAGAATTTCAAAAAGTAAAGTATCGGGAAATGGTGATTTTAATAGTTCTTCAATTTCAACAGAAAGTTCATTTTCGCTTTGCGAAATGATTTTCTCTTTCTCTTTTTCAATAAAGAAAGTGTAAACCTCCTCTGTTTCCCTAAGATTTTTGATGGTTTCTGCAAGATTGCTGTCAAAGGCAGGATTCATCGAGAGAAAAAGCGGAAAAATCCGGTGGCGGATAAAGTTTCGCTGATAGACTACTTCGCTGTTCGTGCGGTCTTCACGAAAAGAGATAAAGCTCTCGCGGGCAAAATCTTCAATCTCTTTTCGGTTTGTAAAAAGCATGGGGCGAATGAGTTGCCCCGATTTTTCCTTAATGCCTGTCAATCCTCGAATTCCGGTTTTTCGGGTCAAGTTTAAAAAGAAAGTTTCAAGCAAATCGTCCAGGTGGTGTGCTGTGGCAATAAAGTCAAAATTATTTTCCGCGCGTATTTGTTCGAAGTAGCGGTAACGCAATTCCCGTGCAGCCATTTCAATCGAAATGCCGTTTAAATCTGCATATTCTTCCGTTTCAAAACGATTGAAAAAGAAGGGTGTGCCGTGAACCAGAACGTGCTGTCTCACAAAATCTTCATCTTTGTCGGAATCGGCACCGCGAAGCTGAAAATTGCAATGCACCACACCGTAATTGAAATTTGATTTTTCAAACAAATTCAACATAACCATACTGTCAATTCCACCGCTCACTGCCAGCAATATTTTATGGTGCGGTTCAAAAAGACGGTTCCTTTTTATATTCTCAAAAAAGCGGTTAAACATGAACTTCTAAGCTGAATTTGAATAAAGTAAGTGAAATTTCATTTTCAAAGTTACGCATTTGAAACATAAATCAATATCTGACTTAATAATTATTATTTATCCCCGCTATAATATTAGCTGCCGCGAGTTCAGCAATGTTCAAAATAACTTCTACAGCCTTCAGCATGGAAGGAACGGGAATGAACTCATAGGGTCCGTGAAAATTATGCCCTCCAGCAAAAATATTGGGACAGGGCAATCCTTCGTATGACAGTCTGGCGCCATCGGTGCCTCCGCGAATCGCTTTGATTTTCGGAGAAATTCCGGCTTTTCGCATAGCCTCCTTTGCCAGCTCAACCACATACATAACCGGTTCAATCTTTTGACGCATGTTGTAATACTGGTCATTCATCTCTATAGCAACCAGTTCCTGACCGTATCCCATATTCACAAGCCTGACAATTTCACTCATCAGTTTTTTCTTTGCTACAAATTTGTCAAAATCGTGATCCCGGATAATAAGCTGTATTTCAGCCCCTTCCACGTTTCCATTCAGCGATGTCACATGAAAAAATCCTTCATATCCGTCGGTGTGTTCAGGGCGCTGTACCGGCGGGAGCATAGAAATTATCTTTTGTGCCGTCAATACCGCATTTATCATTTTATTTTTTGCATAACCGGGATGAACGCTTCTGCCTTGAATTGTAATTTTGACACCGGCAGCATTGAAATTTTCATACTCCAGCTCACCAACCTCACTTCCGTCAAGCGTATAGGCAAAATCAGCACCGAACTTTTTCACATCGAATTTATCTGCGCCCCTGCCGATTTCCTCATCCGGCGTGAATGCAATCCGGATTTTCCCGTGCCTTATCTTGTTGTTTTTCAACAACAACTCAGCTGCTGTAACAATTTCGGCAACTCCTGCTTTATCATCGGCGCCTAACAAGGTTGTGCCATCGGCAGTAATAATATCCTGCCCTTTATATTGTAAAATTTCCGGAAATTCATCAGAATTGATGGTTACTCCGTTTTTCAGCTTAATGGGATTTCCATTGTAGTTTTCAACAATCTGGGGCTGCACATTTTCGCCGGCAAAATCGGGACTGGTATCCACATGGGCAATAAAACCTATTACGGGGAGCTTATCAGTTATATTTGCCGGAATCGTTGCCATCAAATAGCCATTTTTGTCCAATTCAACCTCGTGCAAACCGATTTCTTTCAACTCTGCTTCCAGCTTTTTCATAAAGACTACCTGTCTTTCGGTGCTTGGGAAAGAAGCACTGTTCGGATCAGATGTTGTGTGTTCTTTTGCATAACGGATAAACCTGTTAACAACACTTTCCATAATTTTTAAATTAATTTTTTAGTTGCATCTCATCAGCAACAGCAATGATAAACAGATCCGGTGACTTAAAGCAATCCGGAGAATGCGGCAAAGCTATCCGTGAAGGCAGCTTCACGGGTGAAAATTAACAAAACTAATAGGCAATTGCAAACAAAACCCGTTGTTTTGAAGGTTTGCCCGAGTAGATACATTTACCTTCTTCCAGCTCATTATCAAGCGGTATGCAACGAACCGTTGCCTTAGTTTCCATTTTTATTTTCTCTTCAGTTTCCGGTGTTCCGTCCCAATGAGCAGAAATAAATCCCCCTTTATTCTCAATGATTTCCTTAAACTCTTCCCAGATGTCTGCTTTGTTTGTATTTTGAGCACGGAAGTCAAGCGCCTTCCTGAATATGTTCTGCTGAATTTCTTCCAGAAGGTTTTCCACATATTCAGTAATTCCCTCTATGGGCACAACTGATTTTTCCAGCGTATCGCGACGTGCTACTTCAACGGTTCTATTTTCAAGGTCGCGGGGTCCTATCGCCAGGCGAACAGGCACTCCTTTCAGCTCATATTCGGCAAATTTCCAGCCCGGCTTTTTCTGATCGCTGTCGTCAAATTTCACTGAAATTCCCGCTTTTTTCAAGTCATCAACAATTTTCTCAACTTCCTCTGAAATTATAGCTAACTGCTCCAGTTTTTTATAAATAGGCACAACAACAACCTGAATTGGTGCCAGCTTAGGTGGCAAAACCAGCCCGTTATCATCGGAATGTGCCATTATTAAACCGCCAATCAACCGGGTTGAAACCCCCCACGAAGTAGCCCAGACATATTCTTCGACCCCTTCCTTATTGGTGAATTTCACATCAAAGGCTTTTGCAAAGTTCTGCCCTAAAAAGTGGGAAGTGCCCGACTGCAATGCTTTTCCATCCTGCATCAATGCTTCGATGGTGTATGTATCCAATGCACCCGCAAACCGTTCGCTCTCGGTCTTTACTCCTTTCACTACCGGCATTGCCATATAATTCTCCGCAAAATCAGCATAAACATTTATCATTTTCATTGCCTCCTCTATGGCTTCATCTTTTGTAGCATGGGCAGTATGCCCCTCCTGCCAGAGAAATTCTGCTGTTCGCAGAAACAGGCGGGTACGCATTTCCCAGCGTACCACATTTGCCCACTGGTTGATGAGAAGTGGTAAATCACGATGAGACTGAATCCAGTTGCGGTAGGTATGCCAGATTATGGTCTCGGAAGTAGGCCTGATTATGAGTTCTTCTTCCAGCTTTGCATCCGGATCAACTACTATTTCGCCGGTTTCCTTATCATTTTTCAGGCGATAATGGGTGACAACCGCACACTCCTTGGCAAATCCTTCAACATGATCAGCCTCCTTGTTAAAAAATGATTTAGGAATAAAGAGCGGAAAATAGGCATTCACATGCCCTGTTTCTTTAAACATCCGGTCGAGCTCTGCCTGCATCTTCTCCCAAATTGCATAACCATAGGGTTTTATCACCATACAGCCCCTTACAGCAGAGTTTTCGGCCATATCAGCCTTAATCACCAGATCCTGATACCATTGTGAATAATTCTCACTACGTGATGTTAGTTTTTTAGTCATTTTGTGTATGTTGGTACAAATTTTGCACTTTATTTGTACTAATATTAGAGTTTGTAAAGAAAGTAAATATTTTAGGAAATATATAAATCTGGAGGATGTGTTATGAAATCAGGATTCGCAATTTTAACAATGGCTACGCTCTTTTTGGGTGCATGTACCTCGGGGAGTTATATCACCAGTTCCTATACTGATGATATATATTTCAATCCGGGGAGCATACCGCCGCCCATTTCAATGGAGAAGGAGAGCGTTTCGAAAAAAGAGGATGCTGAAAAATCAGCTCGCAGGATGATTATCAGCGACATAAAGGAAAATGAAGAGGGCTCTCAAACCATGAGCAACTACATATTCGACGCTAATGAAAGAGATGCCGATGCGCTTGTTTACAGCATGGATCAGTATGATTTATATGACAGTGATACCACAGTCTATTATAATGACGATGATGTGAAATATGTAATTAATAATTATTACGATGGTCAGAGTTTAGATTATGCATACCGGATCCGCCGTTTTCATCGTCCCTACTTCTATGATCCGTTTTACTGGGACAGCTGGTATTATGATCCTTTCTATTATGATCCCTGGTATTATTCTTCCTGGTATTCACCATACTGGTCATACTCAATGGGATGGGGAAGCCGCTGGTACTCTCCCTACTATAGCTGGGGATGGGGAGGCTATTATTCTCCATATTATTACAGCCCATGGTATAGTCCTTATTACTCTTATTATGGCTGGGGATATCCCTATAATTCATGGTATGGATATGGCAATATCCGGTATATTGATTCAGAAAATTACCGGTACGGACAAAGACGTTCCACCAATACAAGTGTAATGTATGGCAGCGACAGTGGCAGAAGGTCAACTTCTTCCGGTGTCCGGGCATCATCTACCGAAACAAAAAGCGCTCATACGGACAATTCTGTTCGCACAGAACAAAGCACTCACGATTCCCGCAGAGCTTCATCAAGCTCCGGAGTGCGAAGCGCACAATCTGTTTCCGGGCAGCGCACACCGGCATTGAACAGTGTTGCCAGCGAAAAAAGAAGGTCTGATGCCAATACCGGCAGCAGTGCACATACACAGACATACACCCGCCCGGGGAGCACATCTGCAACAAGAACTTACACAAGACCTGCAAGCAGTGCCACGACTACTCCGAGAGTGGTTACCCAGAGCAAATCAGGTTCAGCTGCTGCTCCGTCAACTTCAACTTACAACAGAACATACAGGACAAATTCCACATATAACAGAAGTTCAGGCAGTAGTGGTTCAACCAACACATATAGGACACCGTCTTCAGTCTCTACCAAATCCGGAAGCACTTACAGCGCTCCGTCAAGAGGCAGCAGCAGTGGCAGCTACAGCGCCCCCAGGAGCTCCGGTTCTTCCGGAAGCTACAGTTCTCCCAGCAGATCAGGAGGTTCAGGAGGTTCAAGATCTTCATCATCTTCATCAGGCAGAAGGTAGAATAAAGGGCAAAGTTGATGTAACAATATTATTAACCCATTAGTATTACAGTTATGAAAAGAGTAATAACAATATTGACTTTATTTTTTGCAGTATCCATATCGAGCCAGGCTCAGGACCTTGCCGATGCATTGCGTTTTTCCAACTTCAAGGTTCAGGGAACTGCCCGCGCAGGAGGAATGGGCAATGCATTCGGGGCGCTTGGAGGTGATTTCACATCAGTGAGCATCAATCCTGCCGGAATGGGGCTTTACAGATCCTCCGAACTGGTTTTTACACCCAGCTTCGGACACAATTCCATTGAATCAACATACCGTAACAACCTGATGAGCGACAGTAAATACAACTTCACTTTCAACAATCTCAGCTATGTTACTGCATTACCAACATCAAACCAGGGTGGAACCGGATTGATTAGCATAAACGTCGGCATCGGGTTTAACAGGCTGAAAGATTTTAACAGTACTGCGCTTGCAGGTGCAAAAAACATGAACGGCTCAATAATGGATTATTTTGCAGACAATGCAACTGTGGGCACATGGAGTGATTTTTACGAAAAACTTGCATGGGACACAGACCTTCTTTTATACGATGAAGATAATGATGTTTACTGGCACGACATCGAAGAAGACGGCTACGGACAGAGCCAGAGAAAGAGCTTTTCAAGACAGGGATATATCAATGAATATTCAGTGGTGGCTGGGCTCAATCTTAATCACAAACTTTATCTGGGAGTTTCATTAGGCATTATTGACGCATATTACAAGGAATCTACCGAATTGCGTGAATGGGATGAACAAAACAATATTCAGTACTTCAATGAACTACAGTTTGACACCTACTTACGCACAAACGGAACAGGATATAACGGAAAATTGGGGGTAATATACAAACCTGTAAATGAAGTGAGGTTAGGTGTATCAATAGCTACACCAACTTTCTTTAACATGAGCGATGTTTTTGAAACAACTATGCACTCTTCTGTAACTTATGAGGACGGAAGTGAAACTTACAAAAAAGTATCTCCCTATTCAGAATATGACTATGACCTTGAAACACCATTAAAGGCTACCCTGAGTGGCGCTTTGGTTTTTGCAAATAAAGGATTGCTGAGCATTGATTACGAATTCAATAATTTTGGCTCTGCCCGATTAAGACGCGGCGGCGACGGTTATAATTTCATTGATGAAAACAATGATATTGCTGATGTTTTTCGCTCAACGGGAAATCTGAGAATCGGCGGTGAACTTATGGCAACCGACAATGTCAGTTTCAGAGCAGGGTTTGAGCATTACCCATCTCCATACAACAGCCAGGCTCTGGGAGCTAATCAGCCAAATGCAGATGCAAAACTGAATGTTTTTTCAGCAGGATTGGGATATCGCACAGGAGGTTTTTTCTTTGATGTTGCTTACAGGTATTCAAAGGAAAATTATTTTGACTCATTATATCCTGCTCCTCCTACAGATTTTTACCAAAAGCCGGAGATGGCTGAATTTGAGAATATTAAAAACAATGTGGTATTCACACTTGGTTTTAAATTCTAAATAAAATAATGTTTACAGAGAACAAAAAAGCATGAACCGTACGGTTCATGCTTTTTTGTTGTTATCTATCTGGCAATATACAATGAAGTCTTTTCCTCAATAAATAAAAAAATTAATTACTTTTGACGGAAAACTTTGCCTTATGTGGATAATTATTGCATTAATCCTGTTTTACCTCCTCACCCCGGTTCTACTGATTTATTTGTGTAAAATTTCAAACACGTTAAAACGCATTGGAGCAGTTGTTCTTGCTTATGCAGTTGGTCTGGTTGCAGGGAATATCGGAATTTTCCCAACGCCCAGCGAAGGACTTTTGAAATTACTTGGTGGAACAAGGTCTTTTCTGCCTAAAGATGAATTTATGCAATTTATGGGTTCGCCCGGTTTTATGGATACCGATTTTACCTATAATATGATTGCCCAACTGCAGGATTCCATTATGAACTACACAATTCTAATAGCTCTGCCTCTTTTGCTTTTTTCCCTAAATCTTAAGAAGTGGCTGAGAAATGCCCGCAGCACCATCCTGTCTCTTATCATAGCAATGTTTTCACTGTTGGCTTCAATTTTTATCGGGTATTATCTGTTTGCACACAACATCACTGATGCCAGTAAAGTAACCGGGATGCTCATCGGAGTATATACCGGAGGAACACCGAATCTGGCAGCAATCGGAACTGCACTGCATGTGAATCCGGATATTTTTATCCTGACCCACACCTATGATTTAATTATTGGCTCAGTAGCACTTCTGTTTTTAATGACTGTTGCACAACGCCTGTTCAATACTTTTCTGCCGAAATACGGGCTGATTAGAAAAGGTGAAAATATTATGCGGGTTGAAATGGAAGAAGATGAAAACAGCCACATTGAGAACTATGATGGTTTATACAAAAGAAAAAATCTGCCCGAAGTTTTCAAATCGCTGTTTGTATCTATTATAATCTTTGCCATTGGAGGTGGTTTGTCCCTCTTTGTTCCAAAATCCGACCAGGTGGTTGTCGTTATTCTGACCATCACCACCCTTGGGCTTCTGGCTTCGCTGTTCAAGCCATTGAACAAGCTAAAACTCAGTTTCCCGCTTGGAATGTATTTTATTATCGTTTTCTGCCTTGCCCTCTCTTCCATGGCAAACCTGAGAAGTATGTTCCAAATTGAGTTCCTGGAGCTGTTTTTGTATGTTTTCTTAGTAGTCTTTGGTTCAATGTTTATCCATGTGTCTTTAGCCAGATTATTTAAAATTGACACCGACACCACCATCATTACCATCACTGCGCTGACCTATTCGCCGCCATTTGTGCCGGCTGTTGCAGGCGCTTTAAAAAACAAGGAGATCATCATTGGCGGACTGGCTGTTGGTATTTTGGGTTATGCTTTTGGTACCTATTTAGGTATATTCATAGGTTCAGTTTTGTAGGAATTGTAAATAATCAAAAAATATAGCGACTCACTTTTCCATTAAGTGAACCCTGTCCTTACCCCTAACATTGTGAGGATGCGTGTGACAGACAAAGAGATCGACCTGCTTGCCAAGCTTGGCACATTTTTCCAAAAACCGCACGATTAAAAGATTTTTCTATTTATAATTCAGATTTGCCGGAAGGAATTTCTCGACATACTCTATTGACTTCCCTTTGCGCCGTGCATAGTCAGCAACCTGATCTAAGCCAACTTTTTCAAGGCTGAAATAGCGCGAATCGGGATGAGCAAAATATTGCCCGGAAACCGACGCATTGGGATACATGGCAAAATGTTCAGTTAGTGTAATCCCCACATTTTCAGCTCTTAAAAGATTAAAGAGATTTTCCTTTTCCGAATGTTCGGGACAAGCCGGATAGCCTAAGGCAGGTCGGATTCCCTGATATTTAGCTTTCAGAATTTCGTCATGCGAAAGGTTTTCACCGGGTGCATATCCCCAAAACTCTTTCCTGACCCGCATGTGCAGCAGCTCTGCAAAAGCCTCACTCAGCCGGTCGGCAAGAGCTTCCAGCATAATAGCTTTATAATCATTGTGATCTTTTCTGAATTTTTCCAACCATGGTTCAATTCCGATTCCGGCGGTAGTTGCAAATCCGCCGCAATAGTCAGCTCTTCCGGATTCTACAGGCGCCACAAAATCGGAAAGGCACAAGTTAGCAAAACCCTCTTTTTTCTTCTCCTGTTGCCGCAGATGGTAGAAACGCCCTATCTCTGCCTTTCGGGTTTCATCAGCATATAGGATAATGTCATCGCCGGCGGCATTTGCCGGCCAAATTCCAATTGCAGCATTAGCTACAACCATTTTTTTCGCAATAATCTCATCAAGCAACGCATTTGCATCTTCAAAAAGCTTTGTGGCAGCTTCGCCCTGCTTTTCGTCACTCATTATTCTTGGATAAGTCCCTTTCATTTCCCAGGCAATAAAGAAAAATGTCCAATCAATATATTCCCGGAGCTCTTCCAGCGGATAATTAAACAGATATTTTACGCCGGTGAAATTTGGTTCATAAACCGGACTGCTATTCCAGTCGGTTTGTGGTCTGTTTGAGCGAGCCTCTTCCAGCCTGAGATATTCTTTTGGTTTTCGCTGGCTTTGAAATTGGCGTATCTCTTCATAATCTTCCCTAACCGATTGAATATAATCTTCATTTTTTGCGATGAGATTTGAAACCACGTTCACCGCCAGTGAAGCATCTTTCACGTGAACCACCGGATGAGAATATTCAGGCTCAATTTTAACGGCAGTGTGGATTTTTGAGGTGGTGGCACCGCCAATCAGCAGCGGAACAATCATTTTCCGGCGCTCCATCTCCCGGGCAATGTCTGCCATAATTTCCAGCGAGGGAGTTATCAGTCCGCTAACCCCGATGATATCCACCTCCTCTTTTAGTGCAGTGTCCAATATTTTTTCAGTGGGAACCATCACGCCCAGATCAATAATTTCATAATTATTGCATCCCAGCACCACACCCACAATGTTTTTCCCGATGTCATGCACGTCGCCTTTCACGGTAGCCATCAAAACCCGTTTCTGCCGGCTTGCCTCTTTATATTTTGCCTTTTCGGCTTCAATGTAGGGCAGCAAATAGGCTACCGCTTTTTTCATTACTCTTGCCGATTTAATAACCTGCGGAAGGAACATTTTCCCGGAGCCAAACAGTTCTCCCACCACATTCATTCCATCCATCAGCGGACCTTCGATGATGTTTAACGCAGGTTGATACTTTTCCAAAGCTTCAGCCATATCTTCATCCACAAAATCGGGAATCCCTTTAACCAATGCGTATTCAAGACGCTTTTCAAGAGGATGGCTTCGCCATTCGTATTGTTCAACTTCTGTTTTGTCTTCCTGCTTCACATGCCTGGCAAAATCAAGTAGCCGATCGGTTGCATCAGCCCTTCGGTTCAGCAACAAATCCTCGGTTCTCTCCAGTAACTCCTCCGGAATTTCATCATAAATCTGCAACATTCCCGGATTTACAATACCCATATCCAGCCCCGCACGAATGGAATGGTACAAAAATACCGAATGCATAGCTTCCCGCACCACATCATTCCCGCGAAAGGCAAACGACACGTTGCTGATTCCTCCGCTTGTTTTGGCATAAGGAAGATTTTTCTTAATCCATTTCAAGGATTCAATAAAATCAACCACATAGTTGTTGTGTTCTTCAAGTCCGGTTCCGACAGTGAGCACATTGGGATCGAAAATAATATCCTCGGGGGGAAACTTCACCGTTTCTGTCAAAATTTCATACGCCCTTTTGCAGATTTCTACTCTTCGTTCGAGATTATCTGCCTGTCCTTTTTCGTCAAAAGCCATCACCACCACAGCGGCGCCAAAGCGCCTGACAATTCTTGCCTGTTCAATAAAAGCCTCTTCACCTTCCTTCAGACTGATAGAATTCACAATGGCTTTCCCCTGCAAGCATTTCAAACCGGCTTCAATCACATTCCACTTCGATGAATCTATCATCACCGGGAGTTTGGCAATATCGGGCTCAGCCATCATCAGATTCAGAAAGGTAACCATCTCCTTTTCGGCATCCAGCATGGCGTCGTCCATGTTCACGTCAATAACCTGTGCACCGTCTTCCACCTGTTGACGGGCAATAACCAGCGCTTCTTCATATTTTTGCTCGCGGATAAGCCGCGCAAATTTCCGCGACCCGGAAACGTTGCAGCGCTCGCCGATATTTAAAAAATTGGATTCAGGTGTTATTTTCACCGGTTCAAGTCCGCTAAGCCGGGTATTCCTGTCCCTTGCATGAACAACATGAGGCACAGCCTGTTCTGCCAGTTTTGCAAACTCCCGGATGTGCTCGGGTGTAGTGCCGCAGCAACCGCCAATGATATTCACAAAACGGTTGTCCAGATAATCCTTTATAAACCCGGACATCACCTCCGGGGTTTCGTCATACTCGCCAAACTGGTTCGGCAGTCCGGCATTTGGATGAACGCTGACAGGGAAAGGAGCTTTTTGCGAAAGCTCCTTCACATAGGGGCGCAAATCAGAAGCACCCAAAGAGCAATTTAAACCAATACTCAGCAAATCTACATGTGAAACAGAATTGAGAAAAGCTTCAGGAGTCTGTCCGGAAAGGGTTCGTCCGCTGGCATCGGTAATGGTTCCCGAAACCATCAGCGGCAAGCGGATTTGGCGTGCTTCCAGTGCTTCTTCAACTGCATAAATTGCTGCTTTGGCATTCAGCGTGTCAAAAATCGTTTCAATGAGAAGCAGTTCAACGCCACCATCAATAAGCGCTTCCACCTGTTGGCGGTAAGCTGCCTTCACTTCATCAAACGTAACGGCACGATAACCCGGATCATTAACATCCGGAGAAAGCGACAGGGTTTTGTTTGTCGGTCCCAGTGTTCCGCAGGCGTACCGCGGCTTTTCAGGATTTAGCGCTGTGTATTTGTCTGCTGCCTCACGGGCAAGTTTTGCCGAAGCTTTATTCATGGCACAAACCAGATCAACTGCATTATAATCAGCCTGTGAAATGGTGTTGGCATTAAATGTATTGGTAAGAATGATATCTGCACCCGCTTCCAGATAACTGTTATGGATTTCCGAAATTATTTCAGGGCAGGTCAGGGAGAGGATATCGTTATTCCCTTTTTGATCGTAGGTACTCCTTTCAAACAGTTCTCCGCGAAACTGCTGCTCCGTCAGTTTATATCCCTGCAGCAGTGTACCCATAGCGCCATCCATCACAAGTACACGTGACTCAAGTTCTTTACGAATATCTTTTTTATGTGGTATGTGTGTGTCCTGTTTCATGAAAATAAGTTAAGCAATTTTTAAAACTTCTCTGAGGCAATAGATTCTTAACCTGCAAATTTAATCCAAAATCCCTCATTTCTTTAGTGCATTCTGTTAATTTTACCTGTTTACGCAAAACGACAATAAGCCGGTAATTTTGATTTATTTTATTTTATACTTAAAATGGGATAAATTTCCGTATTTATTATTTTCGCCTCGCTGATTTTGGCAAATACTGCCGTGTCTGCATGTACATCGGTCAGCATGTGAACTTTCAAGCCCCCTTTTTCTTGCCATCCCCTTTGGGATTACGGCCAACGCCTTTCATCACGTCCGAAAACAGCGTTATGGCGGTTGAACTTGTCCTGACCATTGAGAATGTGCTCAAACACGGCAAAGATGCATTGACTGCAGCCAAAGACATTGTCGCAGAAAGCGCCATTGACTTCGGGTTGGCGTACCTGCTGATACACCTTATGGATAAATTGCGGATTAGCCAAACCCTCGAAAAAGTACTTCCCACGCAGCAGGCTGCACTCTTAAAAGCAATTGTTATCGGAAAAATAATTACAAGAGGCAGCAAACTGGGCATCTACAACTGGCTTGGGCGCAACAAAAACATTTGCTCACAACTTGGAATTGACATTAGAAACATAAAGGTTGACCATCTGTACTCAGCGCTGGGACAAGCCAGCAATGTGCAGCAAACAATAGAGCGCAAGTGGTTTTTATACCATAAAGCCAAACACAAGGAAGTCTATTTGTACGATATAACCAGCACCTATTTTGAAGGTACACAAAACGAGCTTGCCGAGCATTTGTGGTCGGTTTAAAGGCAGAAAAGTACCAGCAGGCAAAACAGCTTGCCGGAAAATATGTTGTGTGCACCAACGTTGAAAAAGGGCAAATGGAAAAAACAGAGGTCAGGCAGCAGTACAAAAATTTGCAACATGTTGAACATGCGTTCCGCGATTTCAAGAGCGACAATATCCAGATACGCCCGGTCTATCACTGCAACGAAGCCCAAACCCGCGGGCATGTCTTGCTTTCCATGTTCTCTTACGCCATTGTCAAAGAGATGGAAGACAAAATTTTTCCTTTTCTGATATCATGGAACAAAAAAACAAAAAGCAAGCTGTCGTTTTTCGACATATTGGTGGAACTCAAGGATATTAAACTGGTAGTATTAAATTTAGGAAGAAATGTTGAAAGCATTAAAATTACAGAACTCAACGAGCTGCAGCAACAGATTTTAAAACTTTTTAAGATGAAGAAAACAGACTTAGAAAAAAATTTGTAGCAACAAAATCGAAAAAATATCAGCTTATGTTGCTGAATATCTGTGTGTTGTTGAAGTAAAATCCGTTTAAAAAAATAAAACAGAATTTTTAGCTACATTTTTTTTATTCAGACACGGAGAATGGCATAAAAACTCAGATTTGGTGTACGCTCATAGCCCACTTATTGCTCAATGTAATCAGGGTATTGTCTAAAAGCAAAAAAGCATTTTCGACTGTAGCGGCACTCATACGGATACATCTGATAAGCCATTTTGACCTGATGTGGGTAGTAACATAAGGGGGCATACACCAAACGCAGGATAAGCCGCAACAAAAGCCCCGCAACCGCACAAATGTCCCTCTTTTGAGGGGGGTAGGTTTTTTAAAAACTGAAAATGAAATGCTAAATTTTTGAATATGAGCAATATATAAATAAAATAGGCAAAAATTTAGTTTTTGTCGGTTGATAGTGAAAAATAATAGCTTTCAGGCAGGAACTATCTTCTTGTAGCCGGCATCAAATATTTCATCATTTATTAATCGAATTCATGTTTCTTCTCCTCTTCGCCGCAATCGCAGTCTTTATGCAGCCCTTTCTCGTATTGCTGAAGAGCCAGTAAGCTCATGCCCATGCTGGAGAATCCGCCGTCATTAAACAGGTTTTGCATGGTTACGCGGCGGGTGAGGTCTGAAAATAGGGTGATACAGTAATCGGCACAATCTTCAGCCGTGGCATTTCCCAGCGGGGACATACGTTCGGCAAAATCAAGCAGGCGGTCAAATCCTTTCACTCCGCTTCCGGCAGTTGTGATGGTTGGCGATTGCGAAATGGTATTGATGCGCACCCTGCGTTCGCGTCCGTAAATATACCCAAAACTGCGCGCTATGGATTCCAGCAGCGCTTTAGCATCGGCCATGTCGTTATATCCGTAAAAGGTGCGTTGTGCTGCAACATAGGAAAGCGCCACCACCGAACCCCATTCATTTATGGCATCAAGCTTACGGGCAGTTTGCAAAACCTTATGAAACGACACCGCCGAAATATCAAGTGTTTTATTCAGGTAGTTGTAATCCAGATCGCTGTAGTGTCTCTCCTTTCTCACATTGGGCGACATTCCGATGGAATGGAGAATGAAATCTATTTTCCCGCCAAGATACTCCATTGACTTTAAAAATAAATTGCTAAGGTCCTCCACATTGGTTGCATCGGCAGAAATAGCAATTGTGTTAAGCTTTTCAGCCAGTTTCTGGGTTTCGCCCATCCGCATGGCAACGGCAGTGTTCGTCAAGGTGAGACTGGCTCCTTCTTCGTGAGCCCGCTCGGCAACTTTCCATGCTATTGAATCGGGGTTCAAAGCACCAAACACAATTCCCCTTTTCCCTTTCAGTAAATTATAACTCATGGTGTGTTTTTAAAAAATTTGGCATGCAAAGTTAATTGAGCTTTACATAAAACAAAAAAGTAAAAGACTTTTTTCACTTAATTTTTACTGAATTAACTCCTGATTTCAAATATTTTGAGAAATTGTTCGGAAATTAAATGTTATTTTTATCTGAACTCATTCCAATTAAATTTTATTTTTTCAAAAATCAATTTATATTTGCTGGATACAAAAAAATGGTATATAAATGAATTCATCAACATTACATACTTCACAAATAATTCGGCTCTCCACAGCCGGAGAAGGTGAATTCGTGATGCCGCCGGTTTCTATGTCTATGCTTTAGCCTTCGCTCAGTGGTTCAGCCATTGATTGAAGGCACACACATTTCACAATTTAGCAAACGACCAAAGTTTCACCATTTTTATTGATAACAATATGTCGGATAAGATTATTCGATTGGGTGGCAGTCATGCAGGGCGTGGCTCATCCCTGAAAAATTTAATAGCACATTTAGACAGAGGCAGCGGCAAAAGTTTCGTTGTTGTTTCGGCTATACCCGAAATGCTGGAATTCATCAAAAGTTCGCTCTATTCGGCAAATCAGACAGATACCGTTCTTTTTTCAGAAAAGCTAAATGCATTTTATACTGAAATTACGGGAAAAAGTCCATCTAAATCTTTTGATGAACTGGTTTGTCAGGTGTCCGGAATTATCCGGGGAGTCGGTCTTATAGGCGATTATTCAGACGGATTGAAAGATCAGGTTTTCAGTTTTGGAGAAAAGCTGACGGCTGAAATTTTCCGAACACAATTGGCTTCTTTTGGCCTTGAATCTGAAACTTTATATCCTGAGCAGATTGAGCTGCAGGTGAGCTCTGATTTTGGAAATGCCACCTTCCTTTCGGTGAATCGGGGAAAAATTGAACAACTTGAGGGAAATTATTTCTTGATTCCCGGCACTTACGGGATAACCCAATCAGGAAAAATTGCACGCACCGGGACAACAGCCGCTGATTATACGGCTGCTTTTTTAACCCGTGAATTAGACATTCCAAAACTGGAACTATGGGGTCTGGACAAGGAATTTTATCGTGTGGACCCTGCTATTGTGCCCGGTATTGAACGCATCGGAAGGCTCACCTACTCCGAAGCCAGCGAACTTGCCTATTTCGACCACTACTCTTTTCATCCGCGAACTGTTGAACCGCTGGAAAGTGAACATATCCCGATTTATATTGTAAATCCCGAATCTGGCAACGGCAAAAATGACACGGTGATAAATACCGAAACTTTCATTGAACCCCAAGTGGTTAAAAGTGTTGCATACACTGACGATATTTCACTGCTCAGACTTGAAGGACCCGGGGTTGGATTAAAACCGGGAATTCTGGCAAAAGTAACCTCACAATTGAATAATGCCGGAATTAATATTAAATCGGTGATTACTTCCCAGATATCAATCAACATAATTCTGGAAAAGAAAACCGGCAGTGAAGCGCTGGACTTAATACGTAGATTAGGATTTTCCTCTGTGAAAGAGGTTACTGTTATTGACAATGTTACGTTGGTGGGCGTGGTTGGCCACGGGATGCAGCAAAATTACGGAGTTGCAGCAAAAATTTTTGGCGCTGTTGCCCGCCAGCAGATAAACGTGGAGCTTAGCGGCTCCGGAGCTTCTGACTTAGTCAGCTATCTCGTTGTCAAATCATCAGACAAAGAGAAAAGCATACGTGAAATTTACAACTCATTTTTCACCCAAATAAATAAGTAATTATGACAACTAAAAGTTTAAAATTTGAAACCCTGCAGATTCATGCAGGACAAGAACCCGACCAGACAACCCACTCAAGGGCTGTTCCTATTTATCAAACATCCTCATACGTGTTCAACAATGCTGAACATGCAGCCAACCTCTTTGCTCTGAAAGAGTTTGGAAATATTTATACCCGGATTATGAATCCAACTACCGATGTATTTGAAAAACGAATTGCCGCACTTGAAGGCGGTGTTGGATCACTTGCCGTTGCATCAGGGCATTCAGCACAATTTATTACATTTAATACCCTGTTAGAGGAAGGAGACAACTTTGTGACCTCGCCCTACCTGTATGGTGGTTCCTATAACCAGTTTAAGGTTTCTTTCAAACGTCTGGGAATAAATGCCCGGTTTGCCGAAGACCTCACCGTTGAAGCTTTTGAAAAGCTGATTGATGAAAACACCAAGGCACTTTATTTCGAGACAATTGGAAATCCTGGCTATGTGATCCCCGATTTTGAAGCTTTTGGTGCGCTGGCAAAAAAATATGACATCCCGCTTGTGGTTGACAATACATTTGCCGCAGCAGGATGCCTTTTCCGTCCAATTGACTATGGAGCAAATATCGTGGTTCAGTCGGCAACCAAATGGATTGATGGACACGGAACAAGTGTGGGCGGAGTGATTACCGATGCCGGAAACTATAATTGGGGCAATGGGAAATTCCCTGGGTTCACCGAACCTTCTGAAGGCTATCACGGATTGGTTTTCTGGGATGTATTTAATTTTGACAGTCCGCTGGGAAACATCGGATTTATTATTAAAGCGCGTGTTGAAGGATTGCGCGATTTTGGACCGGCAATCAGCCCGTTCAACTCTTTCATGCTTTTGCAGGGACTGGAAACACTTTCGCTGAGAGTGGAGCGCCATGTGGAAAATGCAATTGCATTAGCCAAATGGCTTGAAAAGCATCCAAAAGTGGAAAGTGTAAATTATCCCGGACTGGAAAATAATCCATCATACGAAAATGCCAAAAAGTACTTTAAAAAAGGTGCAGGAGGAATGTTATCTTTCAATGTTAGAGGCGGAAAAGAGAAAGCAAATGATGTAGTCAACAACCTGCAGTTGGTCAGCCACCTGGCAAATGTGGGCGATGCCAAAACATTGATTATTCAGCCTGCGGCAACAACTCATCAGCAACTTTCGCCTGAAGCTCAGCACGCAGCAGGGGTTGAACCCTCGCAATTGCGCGTGAGCGTGGGCATTGAACATATTGACGATATTATTGCAGACTTTGAACAGGCACTTGAAAAAGTGAATGTGTAAATAGATATTAACTATTAGAACAGAGTTACGGGGAAACGGCATAGCCCGTTTTCTCTTTTCTTTCATTTTTAAAATTAAAATCCAGAATAAAAATGCCAGTTAATGTTCCCGACAAGTTACCTGCTATTGACATCCTGAAAAAGGAGAACATCTTTGTAATGGACGAATCCCGTGCGTTGCATCAGGATATTAGGCCTCTGAAAATCATTATTTTAAATCTGATGCCCATAAAGATAACAACCGAAACAGACCTGCTCCGGCTGTTGTCCAACTCTCCGTTGCAGATTGAAATCGAGTTTATGAAAATCAAAGGACATAAACCAAAAAATACACCTATGGAGCACATGGAGCAGTTTTATAAGAACTTTGATGAGCTGAACTCAAGAAAATATGACGGGCTCATTGTTACGGGTGCTCCGGTGGAACTGCTCTCTTTTGAAGATGTTACGTACTGGGATGAACTCAAGGAAATTTTTGAATGGGCACGGTACAATGTTTATTCAACGCTTTTTATCTGCTGGGCAGCACAGGCAGCTTTAAATCACTATTACGGAATCAAAAAACATGAGCTTCCCGGCAAGCTCTTTGGCGTGTTTAAACACACACATCCAAACACCCATCTGCCCATTTTACGTGGCTTCGATGATATATTTTTCATTCCTCATTCACGTTATACCGAAGTCAGGGCTGAAGACATTGAAAAAGTAGAGGGATTACAAATTATTGCCACTTCAGAAAAAGCAGGCGTTGCCATTGTGCAGGCAAAAAACGGAAGAGAACTTTATCTAACAGGGCATTCAGAATATTCACGCAACACCCTCGACAAAGAGTACCGGAGAGACCTGGCAAAGAAAATACCTATCACCATTCCTGAAAATTATTACCCGGATAACGACCCCTCCAAGACACCGGTTATGCAGTGGGGTTCAACAGCAAATCTGCTGTTTTCAAACTGGCTCAACTATTATGTATATCAGGAGACTCCATATAATCTGGATGAAATCAGTTCTTCCGATTTTACCATCTCCCCATAAAAGTGTAATTTTGGGTAAATTTTAAAATACTGGGTAAAATGAAAAAATTTGCTGTTGTGCTTGCAGGAAACGGAGTATTTGATGGAGCCGAAATCCATGAAGCCACCCTCACACTGCTTGCCATTAACCGCCACGGGGCACAATATCAATGTTTTGCCCCCGATGTGGAGCAGGCGCATGTGATCAACCATATCACCGGTGAAGAGATGCCTGAAAAAAGAAATGTTCTTGTGGAAGCTGCACGCATTGCCCGCGGAAATATTAAGCCGCTCTCTGAATATAAAGCTGATGATTATGACACAATAATCTTTCCGGGCGGATTCGGAGTTGCCAAAAACCTGTGCACTTTTGCATTTGACGGCACTGACTGCACAGTCAATCCCGGCGTGGAAAGGGCAATACGGGAAACGGTTGCCCAAAGGAAGCCAATCGGTGCGCTCTGCATCTCTCCGGTGCTGATAGCTAAAGTTTTAGGCGATGTGAAAGTTACGATTGGCAATGATGAGGATACCATTCAAGCAGTTAGAGCAATGGGGGGAAAACATGAGCAAACTTCGCACGGACAAGTTGTGGTTGATGAAAAATATAAGATTGTTACCACACCCTGCTACATGCTGGATGCAAACATTGGGCAGATTGCTGCGGGTGCTGAAAATGCAGTAAAAAAATTACTGGAATTGATATAGACCGGTAATCTGAAATGCCGTACCCATTTATCGACATCCATACCCACAACCGGGCAATTCCTGATGATACCGTCAGCGTAAGAAATTTATTCCCCGGTGAAGATATACCTGCATTTAAGGGGAAAAACTTTTTCTCTGTGGGTTTGCACCCGTGGAAAATCAGCTCCGAAAGCCAAGACAATCGGCTGATGCTGATGATTGAGGAGGCTCTGGACTTTGACCATGTATTATTTGTGGGAGAATGTGGGATTGACAAACGCGCCAAAAGTGAATTAACTGAGCAAATACGAGCTTTCAAAGCACAGGCTTTCATGGCCGAAGAATATGAAAAACCACTCGTGATACACTGCGTTAAAGCATGGAATGAAGTGATGGAACTGCATAGTGAAATCAGACCTTCTGTTCCATGGATTTTTCATGGTTATAGCGGCAGTATTGAATTAACCCGCCAGCTTTCAGAAAAAAATATTCTGTTTTCATTTGGGCAGCTGCTTTTTAATAACCGGGCAAAGGTTATTGAGTCACTGAAATATCTGCCATTGGAGAAAATTTTTATGGAAACAGATGAGTTTAACGGAATTGTAGAATATGTATATGAACGCGCAGCAGCTTTGAAAAACATTCCCTTAAAAACATTAAAAGAAGCAGTCTGGAAAAATTTTAACCGAATTGAAAATATCAGTTCCGACTCTGCCGAATGAGTCTCTTTTTTCATATATCACAAAAAATTAACATACAAAATTATATGCCCTGGTTAGAACGTACCGAACTTCTCTTAGGAACTGAAAAATTGGAGAGGTTGAAAAAAGCAGAAGTCTTAGTTGCCGGGCTTGGCGGTGTGGGTGCCTATGCAGCCGAAATGATTTGCCGTGCAGGCGTTGGAAAAATGACCATTGCCGATGCCGATGTAGTAGAGGCGACAAACCGTAACCGGCAACTGCCAGCTTTAATCAGCACCAACGGAAAGCTTAAAACAGAAGTACTGAGAAGCAGGTTTTACGACATAAACCCCGAGCTGCGGCTCACTGTTGTAAATGATTACCTGCGCGATAACAAAACAGTGGGGCTGCTTGAAAGCCGAAAATACGACTATGTGGTTGATGCAATTGACACCCTGTCTCCAAAAGTATATCTCATTAGCCACTGCATCCGGCTGGGACTGAATGTAGTCAGTTCATTGGGTGCAGGAGGGAAACTTGATCCCTCCCAAATCCGCGTTGCCGACATTTCTGAAACCTACAACTGTAAATTGGGACGCATGATGCGGAGATACCTGGGAAAGTTAGGTATTGAACAAGGAGTTAAAGTGGTTTTTTCTCCCGAAACAGTTCCTGAAAGTGCAATGAGAATTGAGGAGGGATTGAACAAAAAATCGGTTGTTGGAACAATTTCCTATATGCCTCCCGCTTTCGGCTGCTTTATTGCCAGTGTTGTAATAAACGATCTATTGAAAGACAACTGATAAACAAGCAATAACAGGCTGAAAATTTCAATATTTTAAAAGAAAAAATAATTTCATTGAATATAAAAGTTCTAAAAGTTTGAATATTACAATTTTAATTTAACTTTGCAACGCAAATAGAGGGCAATTTGAAGTTTTAAAATTTCTGTTGCCTGACAAATAGCAATTTGGTCTTTTTTTTATTTTAGTTTAAGGTATTCTGCAGACCTGCACGATTCTCCTTTCAGTTTTTCACCATGATTTTTTTGGTTTCTGAACGTCTTCACTTCGTCATTCATCTAAATCCGGGGACAACACAATGTTTGAATTTTGCACTTTGCAGTGGTATCTGTTTTTATTAATTTAATTTTTTTATTACAAATGAACATTTATGTTGGAAATCTTCCGTACAATGTTGTTGAGGAAGATTTAAAAGAGATTTTTGAAGAGTATGGCGAAGTGTCAACGGTTAAAATTATTTCGGATAAGTTAACCGGGCGCAGCAAAGGTTTTGGATTTGTTGAAATGGATAATGATGATGAAGCCAAAAAAGCCATTGAAGAACTAAACAACGCTGAACTTAGCGGAAGAAACATCAAGGTGAATGAATCACGTCCTAGAGAAGAAGGTTCACGAGGCGGCGGTGGCGGCTTTCGCAGAGGCGGAGGCGGTTTTAACAGAAGAGAACGTTACTAACGTAAAAACTGTCTGATGCAAGGAAAAGTAAAATGGTATGATGCAGTAAAAGGTTTTGGCTTTATTCATACAGAAGAAGGCAAAGACATTTTTGTGCACCGTTCCGAAATTAAAGATGCCCGGTTTGGCCTTGAACAGGACCAGTCGGTCAGATTTGACACAAAAGAAGCTGACCGTGGACCGGTAGCAATTAACGTTGAAATTATCTGACGAGTAATATACTCAATAAGAAGGGGTTTTGCTTTTAGTAAGACCCTTTTTTATTTATAGGCACCATTGATTGCCACACAAGAGGCAAAAATAACTGCCAGAAGTAAATTACTGGTTTTTTTCATTTTTATACACTTTAAGTGCTTCTGGAAACGGTTCGAGGGCACGTTCAAATATACTGAGTGAATAAGCAATGGTAAGTCCATAATTGGTAATTGGAACACCCGCCTGACGCGCTTTCATAATGCGGCTGAGCATGGCGCGCCGGTTCCACATACAGGCACCGCAGTGGATAATCAATTTGAATTGTTCAAGAGATTGTGGAAGGTTATTCCCTTTGCAATTTGAAAAATCAAGTTCACCGCCTACAAATTGGTTGAGCCAGCGTGGTATTTTAACTGTACCGATGTCTTCCTCGGAAGGATGATGTGAGCATGCCTCCGCAATCAAAACTTTATCTCCCGGCTTTAGCTTGTCGATGGTTAAGGTGCCACGCACCATTTCTGTTAAATCTCCCTGGAAACGTGCAAACAATATTGAAAAAGAGGTGAGTGGGATCTCTTTTGGCGTGTCTGCTGCCACTTTTGCAAAAACCTGTGAGTCGGTAACTATCAGTTTAGGAGGTTTATTTAGCTTTGACAGTGCATTTTTCAAACCATTTTCCTTAACTATCAGGCACATGGAGTCATTGTCGAGGAGATCGCGGATACTCTGTACCTGAGGCAGAATCAGTCGTCCTTTTGGCGCTGCACTGTCAATGGGAATAACTAATATCGCCAATTCATCAGGACTAACTAAATCGGATAGAATACCGGGTCTTTCAATAAAATCGACCGGTGCAGTTTTCAGTATGAGTTCCCTTAACTCAGGAATCCCTGTGCCTGTTGTTGCCGAAGTGGAAACATAATTTACACGGGTATCTTTGAGCTGTCCGGTAATTTTCTTGTTCTCAGTATAAATATCAGCTTTGTTGAATGCGACTAAAAAAGGAATTTCACGGCTTTTAAATTCTTCCATCAGCCGGAGTTCATATTTTCCCCAGTCTTCAAAATTAGTTACAATAATCCCCAAATCCGTGCGATCAAAAACGGCAATTGTTTTTTCCACCCTTTTGTCTCCGGTAAGCCCGTGGTCGTCAATTCCGGCTGTGTCAATGAAAAGCACCGGCCCAAGCGGGAGCAGCTCCATTGGTTTTTCTACCGGGTCGGCAGTAGTTCCTGCAACTTCTGAAACAATGGAAACCTCCTGCTGTGTCAGAGCATTCAATATGCTGGACTTTCCGGTATTTCGCCGTCCGAAAATTCCGATATGTATGCGGAAAGACTTTGGCGCTTTCATAATTATTCTTTTGTTTGACGAAAATACAAATTCAGATGTTTATTAGCAAGGGCAGGTATTTATATGGTTGTAAAAACGGTAGGTTGCGGTGCTGAGCAACAACCCGCCATGTTCAAGATGAAGGCAAAAAAAATTAATGAGATGCCTTTTAAAAAGGAGTAATCGCACTGTTCGCTTTGTGCTTTTTCTCACACAAAATTCAGCCTACAAACTTTTCAGGGCATCCACAATAATAAAAAAACCTGCAATACTCGTAAATGCAGTCAGAATAACGAACAGATTTTTTCCTTTCAATTCTCTCCACTGAAGAAAAAAAGCAGGGACTGAGAGCAGTCCGGACAGCAGAAAGATAATATATGCGGGGAAAAGCTGTGCAGAAAACGGAAGCTTTTCAAAAATTTCTTCTTCCATCTCGTGACTAATGATTTCGGCAGGCGTCAGATATTCTCGGGAAGAGAAACTCCCGGTGAGCAGTGCATACAAAGAGAAAACCCCCAAAAGGAAGAACAAAACCGCACCCATCAGGCGGAAAACTTTTTTTTGCTCAACCCAGCCATAAACCGATGCAATAATTGCTACAAAAACAAACCATTGCGGGACAGTGTACAGTATAGTATCCAGAATCATTGTAAACACATTTAGAACAAAGTTGGTGAATTTTCTTCAATCCTTAAAGTTTTTGGAACATCCGGCTGAATCTTTTTATTTTTGACTCCCAATTATCTATTTATCATGATTAAGAAACTTGAAATCGATCCTAAGGCAAAAGCGCTGATTTTTGATCTGGACGGTACCCTTGCCGACACTATGCCGGTACATTTTTGGGCGTATAAAAATATCCTGAAGAAATATGGTGTTGAATTTACCCCTGAGCTTTTTGGTACCCTTGCCGGAATTTCTGCTCCGGAAACTATTCGTATTGTAAACAAAATATTTGGCACATCAATGGAGCCTGAGGAGACTGCTCAGATAAAGGAAGCAGAGTACGAAAAAATAATGCACAAAATGAAACCCATTACTCCGGTTGTCGATTTGGTGAAAAAATATCACGGAACGCTTCCCATGGCGGTGGGCACCGGCGGAAACAGGCGGCTGGCGTGGAAGTCTTTGGAAATTATCGAACTGGCAGATTATTTTGACATTCTGGTATCTGTCGATGATATAACCCATTCCAAGCCACACCCGGAAACTTTTTTGAAATGTGCAGGATTATTGGGCGTTCAGCCTGAAGTTTGTCAGGTTTTTGAGGACGGGGAGCCGGGCATTCGCGCAGCGAAAGCTGCCGGAATGATGTACACTTTGGTAACCGATTACTATCAGGTCAGAATCGGAGAAGAGATATGAAAAAGCGATAAAAGAAAATCACAAAAAAGCACGAATAAAATTCATGTGAATCCCGTCGGATGCCCTTAATATAAACGAGTTACAGTCGAGCAAGTCAGTATGGAAATTCACTACCAGCCTAAGTCATCGCAGATATTCTGGCTGAAAATATGTTCCATGAAAATGCGAATGCGTCCGTCGCTCATCTGTTCCGCTCTGATTTTTGAGCCGCTTGGATGCTGATAATTTCCCTTCTCGTCAAATTCAGCAACCAGCGTAGAATATTCCCAGTTGTTTTCCCACAACAGGCGATATTCATACTCCTGCCCGGGGAGGGCTAACAAATCAACCACACCGCCCTTCATGTCTGCTCCCTGCCAGAGATTATCGCTGTTTTTAATTTTATATTCTCCGCCGTAGGTAGGTGCAAAGGCGATGGTGGGATTATCCTGACAGAGGGCACGCAAAACAATTTGATATTCCTTGTAACCGCTGGCAGGAGAAACATTGACCTCGTAGCTATCGGTACAAAAATTTTCAATTTCAAGAGGTGCAATGGGCTGAAATGAGGGGTTGTTGTTCCGGAAGACAATTTTTACAGGCTGATTTGGTGTATTTTCAACCGTAAAAGTTTCCGGGAAACTGCCTTTAAAGTGAATGTAGGTGAGCAGGTTATCGTTGGCATCGAACACATCGGCGTCTAACGAGAAACTGGAAACCACATTGGATATAAATTTGATTTTACTACCGCTTGCACAGAGCTCTTGGGTGGATGCTTTTGCTATCGTATAGCTAAAATTCAGCTGGTTATAAACAGTTTCTGCTCCTTTAATTTTCCATCTGTCTGATAAAAATTCGGCAAATCCGAACAGATCAGGAGCAGGCGAACCGGTGTAGGTGCATCGTGACTGAATGACGCCCCCGTTCAAATCAGCCACTTTTTTACCCGCTACTTTCAGCTCGGTCAACCGGCCGGTTTCCAGCTTATGGAACAGTACATTCACCGGTTGTCCGTCAATTTCCACCACATCCGTTCCCGGTTCATAATCCTTGAATTTGTTCACTTTCATTTTCAGGAAATTTAACGGGTCAGCATTGTAGGCATCTATCAATTCGCCGGAAGAGGCAAACAGCAGCTTTCCCGATTCATCTTTGAATTTTAAAAAGCTCGAAATGGAAATTTCATATTCAATTGCATAAGGCGTTTCATCTTGCTGCGCTGATTTCAATAAATCGGCTCTTTTTCCTGAGATAACAATGGAAGTGTCTCCCTCGCCAAATCCCGGGTCGTCACCATATTCTGACTCCTCTTCATCCCCGATATTCGACAGCTTCAATTCAATGGTCTTTTTCCCTTCATTCTGAAGAATAAATCCCTTGTTCATGCTGTTATATCCTTCAGCAGTAACAGAGACGGCAAACCGGAAGGGTGTGTCTTCCGAAATGACTATATTCGGGTCAATGGTAACTTCAAGCTGCCCGTTGGTAACATTGAACTCCGGGCGTTTTTCTCCGGTGAATGTAACAATGTCATTCCCATTGTCTCCAGTGAAACGAACAGTGGCTGCTTTGTCGATTAAAGAGCCATTGCTGACATCCAACAGTTTCACGGAAAGGCGTGTGTTGAAAAAATTGAAATCAATCAGCAAAAGATTTATGTCATCACCTGTCTCCTTGTCTTTCAGGGGGTTGTCAAGATATTCTGCACAACCTGAAAGGAGTGCAATCAAAAGGATAAAAGTCAGCCGTTTCATTGTGCCATATTTAAGTGGGTTATTCATTTCTGTGAAATTTTGTTGTTAAAGTTAAAAAAGTCGCATTGCAATTGAAAATTTTACCACCGGATAATATTTGTAAGCCGAGAACTGGTTTTCAAGCTGTTGGATCTGTCCGTGAGTAGGGTCGGCAGTGGGTTTCAGTAAGCCGGTTGCTTCAATGCTCAATTTTGGTGGTCCGATATAATACAAGCCCGTTTCAAAATTGTAGCTCACCAGCTTCCTTTTTCCAAAAAACTTCCGGAAACCTATGCCGCCATACGGAGATATTTTCAAGTCCGGTGTAAAACTGAAATTAAAAGTGCCTACCTTTTCTGCCGGAATGTATATGTCGCCGTACTGCATATCGCTGACAGCCAGTCCGCTTAGCGTCGGATTAAATTTATTAAGAACAGCGCCGCCGGTAAAATAGAGCGATTTGGTGTAAAAAAAATCAGCAAGCAGGAATACACCGCCGGTTTTAAAATTCAGCTCCGTGTCATAGGATATATCATTCTCTTCCATCAGAAATGGATAGTTGATTTTAAGAGATTCAATACCCGTTTTCATAGTTAGCCGCTTGCCAACCATGTAATTCAGGTTAAATCCCAGACCATTGGTGGAAGCCTGGGCACCGATGAAGAATCCTTTATTGGAAATCTCATCTGTTTGCTTTGCAGCATAAGTAGTTCGGGAGGTTGCCATTAAAAAGACAATGCTCAGAAATGTTGCAATTACATTAAGACATCTTCTGTTTTTCATCCAATTAAAATTAAAAGTTTTCAAAGGTATTGGATGCCTGCCTGTCCGGTAGGCAGGTAACTCCCTCATTTTAATTAAGTTTGTTTGTGAAGCATTTCTACGTGGTCGTTTCATAGATTAAAAATGTTGAATGAGCGCGATTTAATGCAAAAGTACAATTTTAAGAAATAAAACGGATATATGGCTCATTTATTTTCAATCTTCTCACTATCAGCAGATATTAATAAAAATCAGCTCGTTTCTTTTTTCTGAAACTGTTCACTAATTTTGCACCATGCAATTTAAAGTAGTATCGGATTATCAGCCCACAGGCGACCAGCCTGAAGCAATTCGCCAGCTTGCAGAAGGCATTGAGAATGGTGAGCCCTTTCAGACCCTTCTTGGAGTTACCGGTTCGGGAAAGACATTTACTATGGCAAATGTGATAGAAAAAGTGCAGCGCCCCACTTTAATTCTTAGTCATAATAAAACGCTGGCTGCACAATTGTATGGCGAAATGAAGCAGTTTTTTCCTGAAAATGCAGTGGAATATTTTGTCTCCTATTACGATTACTACCAGCCTGAAGCCTATCTTCCGACAACCGATACCTATATTGAAAAAGACCTTTCCATAAATAAGGATATTGAAAAGCTGCGCTTGAGCACCACCTCATCACTGCTTTCCGGGCGACGCGATGTTATTGTGGTTTCATCTGTTTCCTGCCTCTACGGAATTGGCAACCCCGATGATTTTCATGCCAATATTACCGAAGTGAGAACCGGTGAGAAAGTTGCACGAAATGTTGTTCTCCGGCAGCTGGTGGATGCCCTCTATTCGCGCAGTGAAGTGGATTTTCAGAGAGGAAATTTTAGGGTGAAGGGCGACACCGTCGATATTTATCCGGCTTATGCCGACACTGCCATCCGCATTGTTTTTTGGGGAGATGAAATTGAAGAAATTTCTGGATTTGACCCGCTCACCGGGCAAACCTACCAGCAAATGGATCAGGCTGTCATCTATCCTGCAAATATTTTTGTAACCACTCCGGAGCGGATGAAGTCGGCTATCCGCCACATTCAGGATGATTTGGTTGCCCAGATTGAATACTTTAAGGAAATCGGGAAAAGCCAGGAAGCACGGCGGCTCGAACAGCGCGTGGAATATGACATTGAGATGATGAGAGAACTGGGCTACTGTCCGGGAATAGAAAATTATTCGCGCTATTTCGACGGACGTCAACCTGGAACCCGCCCTTTCTGTCTGCTCGACTACTTTCCGGATGACTTTTTAGCCATCATTGACGAAAGTCATGTTACCATTCCTCAAATCCGCGCAATGTATGGCGGCGATAATTCAAGAAAAGTTACCCTGGTGGAATACGGCTTCCGGCTTCCGGCAGCTATTGACAACAGACCGTTGAAGTTTGAAGAGTTTGAAAGTATTGTGAAACAGGTAGTTTATGTCAGTGCAACACCGGCAGACTACGAGCTGGCAAAAAGCGAAGGGGTGGTGGTTGAACAGATTATCCGGCCCACCGGACTGCCAGACCCTATTATTGATGTGCGCCCAAGTGTAAACCAGATTGACGACCTGATGCATGAAATTCATTTGCGCACTGAGAAAAATGAACGTGTACTGGTTACAACCCTCACCAAGCGCATGGCGGAGGAGTTGTCAAATTACCTGCTCAACCTGGGTGTAAAAACCCGCTATATTCACTCCGACGTGGACACGATTGAACGGGTGGAAATCATGGAACAGCTTCGCTCCGGGAAATTTGATGTGCTGGTTGGAATCAACTTGCTGCGTGAGGGACTTGATCTACCTGAAGTTTCGCTGGTTGCCATTCTGGATGCCGACAAGGAAGGCTTTCTGCGCTCGGAGCGTTCGCTGACTCAAACGGCAGGGCGTGCCGCACGAAATCTGAACGGAACAGTTATCATGTATGCGGATAAAATTACCGGTTCCATGCAGCGCACCATTGACTCTACAAATTACCGGCGCGAAAGACAGCTGAAATACAATGAAGAAAACAACATCACACCAATGCCAATCATTAAGCCCACACGGGAGATAATTGGCTATGAATATAGAGGAGGGAGGAAATCTTCTCCCTACGACACACCTCCGATTCCTGACATTGCAGCTGATCCGGTAGTAAAATTTATGAGCATCAGTGGATTGGAAAAAACCATCGAAAACCTGAAAAAACAGATGAAAACAGCTGCCAGGGAACTCGATTTCATTGAAGCTGCGCGACTGCGCGACGAAATGTTTGCATTTGAAAAACTCCTGAAAGAGCGAAAGGAACAACCGGCTAATCTGAAATAATCCTCACAATTCATTCCTTTTAACCCTTGTCCGCCGAATAAAGCTTATTTTTGTAAAAAAGAAGAAACTAAAATGAAGGTCTATTTAAAAAAAGTCCTCAGACTAACAGGTGAGTTGCTTTTCCATCCGGTAAATTTCTGGGGAAAACAAAAAAATGCAGATTTACAGAATTTGTTTACGGGATATTTTCTGCCTCTGGTGATACTGGATGCACTTGCTGCTTTTGTCGGCAAGCTGTACCGAGGCTCGAGGTTTTACCTCACTTTTCCGCTGCTGAGAGCCGGACGTGAGCTTATTTTATTTCTGCTGATGTATGTTATCTCTGTTTTTTTTACCCACGAGCTTACAAAAACTTTTGACGGAGTGAAAAACAGGAAGATTGCACAAAAGCTGGTTACTTTTTCCCTCACGCCGGTGCTTCTGGTTTCGGCACTAACCAGTCTGTTCCCGTTCCTATATATGGTTAATGTGTTAGGACTGTATGCTTTCTATATTTTTTGGACAGGCGTTGAGGTTACACTTGAACTGCCTGAAAGAAAAAAATCAGGTTATATTTTAGTAACCATTTTAGCAAATTTGTTTATTTTCAGTTTCCTGAATATCACGTTATCGAAATTGGAGGCGGCTTTCATCTAAGTTCAAAAATTTTAAAAGCAGATTCCAATGGCACATCCTAAGACAAATATTAACATCAAAAACAGAAAAGCTTCATTTGAATATGAGCTGATTGAAAAATTTGTGGCAGGAATGCAGCTTGCCGGAACAGAAATAAAATCTATCCGTAACGGCAAAGCGAGCATTAACGAGGGTTATTGTCAATTTCACCATGGGGAGCTGTATGCAAAAAACATTCATATTTCGGAATATGAGCTGGGAACTGTAAATAACCACGTTCCCAAGCGCGACCGTAAGTTGCTTTTGAACAGAAAGGAGCTGCTGAAACTTGAACGTAAACTGAAAGAATCGGGGCTTACCATTATTCCGACGCGCCTTTTCATCAACGAACGGGGGCTGGCTAAACTGGAAATTGCACTGGCACGCGGCAAAAAGTTGTATGACAAACGCGAAACCCTGAAACAAAAAGATTCCAAACGCGAAATAGACCGGATGATGAAATTCTGAATTCTGTAGTCTCGATTTTGCTGCCGCTTTGTGGTGAATCAGACCACTTCCATGTTTTCAAAGGGAATAATTCTGTCGCCCTTATATTTGAGCATTAGATTTGCCACGGCAAGAGTGTCTTTTTCACAATAGCGCACAATCCGGTCAATATCGTTTTCTTCCCAGTAGATGCGGGCAACCTGGCTGCCATCAATGTCGTCCTTGGGTGTGGGAATATTGAACAGCTCACAAAGCAGCGACAGTGAGGTGTAGTGCTTATAATCACCAAACTTCCACAACTGCAGGGTGTCAATCAGTTGCTCCCTGACCTCCCACGGTTTGGAGCCGGCAATATTGAGAATATTTGGCAGAACAAGTCCATTCACCAGAGCCCGGCGGGCAATATACGGGAAGTCAAACTCCTGCCCGTTATGTGCACACAGCTTGTGCTTCCCACTCCGTGAAAAAGCCTCCAGTGCATTGAAAAATCCCTGAATCAACAATTTTTCATCATCATCATAAAACGACTTAACCCTGAAAACCAGTTCCTCTTTTCTCTGGAAAACATAACCGGCAGAAATGCACACAATTCTGCCAAATTCAGCATAAATTCCGGCACGGTTGTACAGCACCTCTGCAGGCTCCTCTTCATTTACCTGATATTTCATTTTGTAGTTCCACAACTGTTTCCACTTTTCATTCAGGTCATTGTACTCCGGTGTTTGAGGAACCGTTTCAATATCCAGAAAAACAATGTTTTCGACATTTAAATTATAAAGCATTTTTTAAGATTATCGTTAATATTCCCTCTTTTTGATTTTCAGGCTTCTCCCTACTGGTTAAATCATTAATTTCGCCAGCAAACGAAAGTACAAAAATTCAGCAGGATGATACGGTACTTCACAAAATTTTTTAATCACAAACAATCCGATTGATATGTCTGGTTTATACCCGTTAAAATTCAAGCCGATTTTCCATGCAAAATTATGGGGTGGAAGCCGTATAAAAACAATGCTCAATAAAGATTTCAGTCCGCTGTCCAATTGCGGCGAAAGCTGGGAACTTTCATCGGTTGAAGGGAACATTTCCGAAATTGCCAACGGCTTTTTAGCCGGAAATGACCTCACTGAGCTTGTGGAAGTGTATATGGGCGATTTGGTGGGCGACAAGGTTTACAGAAAATTTGGCATTGAGTTTCCGCTGCTTTTCAAGTTTATAGATACCAATGACGACCTTTCCATTCAGGTACACCCAAATGATGAAACAGCTAAGGAAAGGCACAGCGCATACGGGAAAACCGAAATGTGGTATGTAATCCACGCCGAAAAAGGGTCGCACATCATTTCCGGGTTCAACCGTCAGCTAACCCGCGAACAGTATGAGGAATATTTCGAAAACGGAAAACTGAGTGAAATTTTGCAATATGATGAGGTTTTTGCGGGAGATGTGTTTTTTATTCCGGCAGGCAGGGTGCATGCAATCGGGAAAGGGATTTTGCTGGCTGAAATTCAGGAAACTTCGGATGTTACTTATCGTATTTACGACTATGACCGAAAGGATGCAGAGGGAAATTTCCGCGAGCTGCACAACGATTTGGCAGCAGATGTCATTGATTTTACCTATTTGGATGACTATAAAACCAGATATACGGTTCAGAAAAACAAATCTTCCGAAATAGTCAGCTGTGAATATTTCACAACCAACCTGCTTGTCTTTTCAGAAGAGGTTGAAAAAGACTACAGCAGGATTGATTCTTTTATTGTTTATATGACAATAGAAGGCAGTTTTTCAATTCTTTATGAAAATGGGAAAGAAACTGTTTCCAAAGGCGAAACGGTGCTGATTCCTGCAAGCCTTGAAACATTCAGGCTAAAACCTGCATCTCCGGAGGTGACTTTGCTCGAGGTTTATATTAAATAACAGGGTTTTTGTTAATTTGTCAAAAACAATTTCAAATGAAGATTAAAGATGCCCGTTTTGTGGTGAGCAATTCAGAAGTTGCAAAATGTCCCGCACCCGACAAGCCGGAATTTGCTTTCATCGGGCGTTCTAACGTCGGAAAATCTTCATTAGTCAATATGCTGACCGGAAGGAAATCATTGGCAAAAACTTCGGGGAAACCCGGGAAAACCCGGCTGATAAATCATTTTCTTATCAATGACGAATGGTATCTGGTGGATTTGCCGGGATACGGATATGCAAAAACAAGCCGGAAGGAACGCATTGAATGGGAAAAATCATTTCGCGAATATATTTTACAGCGCGAAAATCTATATTGCCTTTTTGTATTGATTGATTCAAGGCACGAGCCCCTGCCGATTGATTTGAGTTTTATGGAATGGCTTGGCATTAACCAGATTGCGTTTGCCATTATTTTCACAAAAATTGATAAACTGAAGCCTAAGGAACTTGAGAATAATCTGAAGATTTACAAGGAGAAAATGTTTGATACATGGGAGCAGTTGCCTCCCTGGTTTTATACATCCACAATGACTGACGCAGGTCGCCCGGAGATTCTTCAGTTCATAAAAAATGTCATGGAAACCGCTTTAAAAGATAAAAGCTAAAATTTCATTCCCCTTTTTTTAGCAATAAAGAGGAGAATAGATTACCTTTACCATAATTGAGCAACAAATACAATAATTGATAAATGAATAACAAAAGTCAACCGTTTAAAATTTTTACAGGAAGAGCTACCCGTCACCTTACCGAAAAGATTTGCAACAGTTTGGGCGTGGAGCTTGGATTGTCATCCTGTCCGGTTTTTTCCGACGGAGAATTTGAACCCTGCTACGAAGAGACCATTCGCGGCTCTCATGTCTATATCATTCAGTCAACTCCTCCGCCCGCCGAAAATCTGCTGGAGCTGCTGCTGATGATTGATGCGGCAAAACGTGCCAGCGCTTTGCAGGTTGTTGCAGTAATTCCATATTTTGGCTATGCCCGCCAGGACAGGAAAGATAAACCGCGTGTTTCAATCGGTGCAAAACTTATGGCCGACCTGCTCTCTGCCACCGGCATTGACCGGGTTATTACCATGGATCTGCATGCCGATCAGATTCAGGGATTTTTTAATGTCCCTGTTGATCATCTCTTTGCATCAGCACTTTTTGTCCCGTTCATCAGCAAAATGAAACTGGAAAACATCACCATTGCCTCACCCGACGTGGGAGGCACCAAGCGCGCCAACACCTATGCCCGAATGCTGGAGACTGACATGGTTATCTGCCATAAAACACGCACAAAGGCAAATGTAGTGAACAATATGACCCTTATCGGTGATGTCAGGGGGAGAGATGTGATTATTATTGACGATTTGATTGACACTGCTGGAACAATAACAAAAGCTGCCAATCTGATAAAAAAAGAGGGTGCCAGAAGTGTTCGTGCCTTTGCTGCCCACGGAGTTTTATCCGGTCCTGCAATTGAGCGAATCGACCAGTCAGCGCTGGAAGAAGTTTATTTTACAGACTCACTTAAACCAAAAACAGGCAATGATAAAATTAAATATCTCACCGTTGCCGACACTTTGGGCGAAGCAATCAAAAGAGTTTATAATAATGAGTCAATTAGTTCACTATTCTACCGCTAATTTCTATCTTTGCACCGCTTTTTAAAAAATGCAGTGGCATTCGGGGTGAATAGTAGCATTTTCTCTGTTTTAGTTCAAAATCTGGTGTTGTTCACCTTTAATTATGCATGCTGTTTGTCCTGTCGAAAGACAGGAAGGGCTGAGTACCATAATTATTAACGTAAAATTATTAAAATGAAATCATTGAAAGTTACAGGTCGAAAAAGAGAGGGCCTGGGGAAAAAAGACGCAAAAAGACTGCGTGAGAAGGAGTTGGTTCCCGGTGTTTTGTACGGAAGAGACAAAGTAATCCACCTGGCAGTACCCTTCAGTGAATTGCGTCAGCTGATTTATACACCTAACGTATATCTTATCGACCTTGAGGTTGACGGAGAAATGTATAAAGCCATGATTCAGGATATTCAGTGGCATCCTGTGGAAGAAAAGGCTTTACACATTGATTTTCTCAAAATTGATGATGACAATCCAATAAAGATTGATGTCCCTATTAATCTGATTGGTATGGCTAAAGGCATAAAAGCCGGGGGAAGGCTGAGGAACAATCTGCGCATTCTGCGCGTGAAAGCTCTGGCTGATGATCTTCCTGATAATATTGATATTGACATTTCCAATCTTGACGTTGGCGACAGCATTAAAATTGAGGATCTTGAATATGATAAACTGAAGTTTCTTGACAGTAGGTCAAGTATGATTGTCAGCGTAATCTCCTCAAGAGCAGCAATGGCTGCAATGGCGCTCCCTGAAGATGAAGAAGAAGAAACCGAAGAAGCAGGAGAAGAGGGAGAAACATCAGAAGCTGCTGAAGCATCAGAAACTGCTGAGACATCAGAACAATAAAATAATTTTTTGTGAAGTATTTGATTGCAGGGCTTGGAAACATCGGGCCGGAATATAAGAATACACGTCACAACATTGGATTTAAAATATTGGACGCACTTGCAGTTGCGTCCAATATTGATTTTAAGGACAGGCGTTACGGGTTTATAGGAGAGTATAAATTCAAAGGGCGGACTTTTTTGCTTTTGAAACCAACAACCTATGTCAACCTGAGCGGCAGAGCTGTTCACTACTGGCTCAAAAAAGAGAAAATTGCAATCGAGAAATTACTTGTACTTGTGGATGACCTGGCACTGCCTTTTGGCACTTTGCGCATCAAGGCAAAGGGAAGCCACGGCGGGCATAACGGACTGCGAAATATCTCGGAAATATTAAGCAGTAATGATTACGCCAGGCTGAGATTTGGCATCGGAGATAATTTTCACCCGAATTTTCAGGTGGATTATGTGCTCAGTGAATGGTCACGCGAAGAGGAGGAACAGCTTCCGGACAAAATCAATACCTGTATTGAAATTATTCAGAGTTTTGGAACCATTGGCTTAGAACGCACAATGAACTTTTTCAACAAAAAAAAATGATTTGGCTGAGAGTGTGCGGATAGATAAATGGATGTGGGCAGTAAGGCTGTTTAAGACACGAAGCCAGGCTACTGAAGCCTGCAGAAAGGGACGTGTGGAAATCGGCAATCTTCCCGTAAAACCTTCTCGCGAAATTCGGGTGGGAGAAATAATCAAAATACGCAGGCAGCCAATCAACCGCAGCTATAAAGTGCTGGCATTGTCCGAAAAACGTATGTCGGCAAAGCTGACAGAAAATTTCCTCGAAGATGTTACCCCGCCGGAGGAGCTGGAAATTCCGGAAATACAAAAGCAGATGAACTGGATAATTCGTGAGAGGGGAAGCGGAAGACCAACCAAGCGGGATCGCCGCAAACTGGATGATTTTTTTGACTTATAAAACAAAACTGTAATTCACAAAAAATGTTGATTGCACAACAAAAAAGAAAAGAAAATCTGGCTGAATACATTCTGTACCTTTATCAGGTGGAAGACCTTATCCGGGCTTTTCATTTAGACATGAACCTTATTGACAAAAATCTGGTCAGCAGATATCAGGTTAATGATGAGAAAAAAGAGGAAATTTCAGGTTGGTATGAGAATCTGGTAGCCATGATGAATAGAGAAGGTTTGCAGATAAGTGGGCACCTACAATTTCTTACTAACCTGATGAATCATCTCAATGAGCTTCACCTGCGCTTGCTGCAAACACAATCGGAGCCGTTATATATTTCGGCTTTTCAGTCGGTGGCAGATATCCTGAATGAGCTGAAACAGAAAAATCCCGGCTCCGGCAGCGATGTTCAAACCGCACTTGACGGGATTTATGGATACCTGTTGTTAAAACTTCAGAAAAAGGAGATCACCACCGAAACGGAGAAAGGGATAAAGCAACTTAGCCGGTGGCTTGCACATTTATCCCGGCACTTCAGGGATTTGGAGGCGGGAAAATTAAATGTCTGATTTTTATTTGCTAAAAATATTTTTTCCTTTCGGGTGAAGGATGTCTGCATTCTTATCCTTTTTTCAAATCACCGGCAGCAATTGTGTGCTGCCTTTCTTTTGTCTTCCGCATATTTTGTAACATTTAGTCTATTTCTCACATAGACAATTAGTTAATAGGTTGTTCTGTTTTTGACCATTTTATGCGCATACTGAAAGTAATAACGGAAGACAAAAAAAGGTCGTTTGCAAATTTGCAAACGACCTTTACGAATAATTAAAATTCGTTTAGCTGCTTATTCTTTACTTGCAGTTGCAGATTTGCCTTTGTCGCTGCATCCTTCAGCTTTAGCTGAAGCTTTTGAACTGCAACATCCATCAGTTTTTGCCTCGGCTTTTGCATCCGAACAACCTTCAGCCTTTGCAGAAGCTTTTGCATCTGAGCAGCCTTCTGCTTTAGCAGTTACACATCCTTCAGCTTTTGCCTCAGTTTTTGCTTCTGCGCAACCTTCAGTTTTTGCAGCAGTTTTGTTATCATCGGCTACTACTGTAACTTTTGCTTTTTTGTTGTCATCTGTATTTGCCTTTACAGTTGATACTGACAACCCGTAAGCCATCACCAGGGCTAAAACTAACAATACTTTTTTCATTTTTTCTGTTTTTTAGTTATACAATTAAATAAATTTCAACATAAATCAGTACAATTATAAATACAATCTTTATTATCTCCAAACAAATATTAATATTTTTATATCTTTTAATCTTAAATATCGTAATGCTTGAAATTTATTAGACAAATTTAATCATGCACTGTATGAAATTCGAGGAATTTACAATCAGCAAAAAACATCATCTCTTCCAGCTTCAACTCTTTTTATTAGTTTTTCAGCGCGTTGTTTTGCGACTCCTTCCATTTGGGAAACTGTTTCAGTGATGAGGTGGTTGCCGATAGTTGCAGTTTCAGGTGATGCATAATTTTGCAAATATTCTTTAAACGAAGATAAAGCATTTGGTGCGCAATGAAGTTTTATATCTCCCGGTTTTGCCAGGTCCATAAAGTCCTGTCCGGTGCGTCCCAGCCGGTAGCATGCAGTGCAGAATGAGGGTATATATCCCATGTTTGCCACATCGCGAATCACTTCGTCCAGCGGACGATGGTCGCCTAAGCTGAACTGCCCTGAAGGATCATCTACATCCTCCTCATGGTCGTATCCTCCGGGGTTGGTGCGGCTGCCTGCAGAAATCTGACTAACCCCCAGAGCAAATGTTTCGCGGCGCATTTTTGCTGTTTCGCGTGTTGACATAATGATACCGGTGTAGGGAACTGCAAGGCGGAGGATAGCCACTATTTTACGGAAATCAATATCGGAGACAGGGAATGGAGGATGCGAAGCCATCTCGCTTCCTGTAGCGGGTTCAAGCCGCGGAACGCTGATGGTATGTGGCCCAACGCCGAACTTGTCTTCCAACTCACGTATGTGCTGCATCATTGCAAGTATCTCAAAACGGTAATCAAAAAGCCCGAAAAGAACCCCGATACCTACATCATCAATACCGCTTTCCATGGCACGATGAAGCGCCCATGCACGCCAGTTGTAATCCCGCTTTTTGCCGCCGGTGTGCACCCTTTGATAGGTTTCCCGATGGTAGGTTTCCTGAAAAAGCTGGAAGGTGCCTATGCCTTCAGCTTTGAGCTGTTTAAATTCTTCGGTTGTCAGCGGAGCTACGTTCACATTCACCCGGCGAATTTCTCCATGGTCGGATTTCACACTGTAAATTGTGCGCACTGAATCCAGTACATATTGAAATCCTTGTCCCGGGTAAGATTCTCCGGCAACGAGCAGAATACGCTTGTGACCTTTGTTGATAAGTATTTCCACTTCGTGGGCAATCTGTTGCTGCGTCAGGGCATTTCGCACAATTGCCTTATTCGTCGCCCGAAAGGCACAATAGAGGCATTCATTGGAGCAGAGGTTGGAAATGTAAAGTGGCGCAAATAAAACAAGGCGTTTCCCATAAATGGTCTCCTTGACCTGATTGGCGGTATTGAAAAGTTCTCCAAGCAGTTCGGGGTCACTGATCCCCGTGAGTACTGCCACTTCATCCATTTCAAGACCTTTCATTTCGGCAGCTTTGCCCAAAATTTCCCTCACATGGTAACTGTCAGTAGTTTTGTGGAGATTCAAAATCTCCCACACTTGTTGTTCATTGATAAAATCGGCAGGTATGTTGTACACGTTAATATATTTTTCCTGTAAACTTACTATGATTTTTTCAAAATCTATCATTAAAAATGTTGTAATGAAGATGTTATTGAGCATAAAATTTAATAAAAGCGCTCTCTTTTGCCAGTAAAGACTATTTTTGTGATTATGTTACGAGCAAGCTTGAAACAACAAATTAATACTTCTGCAAGTTACCCTGAGAGTTGTCGGGACAAGCTGTTAGGTACATTTTAAAACAATTTATTTTTTGTGTGAAATCCATTTCAGAAATAGTAACCCGGAGCACGTTTTCAACTGATGACCTTGTGGCACTGCTTAGTTCCAAAGGTGCGGAAAGGGAGATATTGTATGCAAAGGCACGGCAGGTAAAGGAGTCTCAGACGGGGAGCAAAATCTTTT
This sequence comes from Mariniphaga sp., assembly GCA_040772505.1. Classification (GTDB taxonomy): domain Bacteria; phylum Bacteroidota; class Bacteroidia; order Bacteroidales; family Prolixibacteraceae; genus Mariniphaga. Next base: position 256,620 of record JAXGYA010000002.1, read on the forward strand.
TTCGGGGATTGATAGAGATTTCAAATATCTGTTCAAAGAATTGCCTCTATTGCGGAATCCGCAGCAGCAATCCCAACGTTGTGAGATACGATATTCCCGATGAAGAAATTTTGGATGTCTGTCGCTTTGCTTATGAAAAACGCTTTGGCTCAGTTGTTTTGCAGTCGGGGGAAATTCAGACGAAAAAATTTACAAAAAGGATTGGCAGGTTGCTTAAGAAAATCAAACAGTTGTCCAATAATGAACTGGGAATCACGCTGAGCTGTGGTGAGCAATCACGGGAAACATACCGGCATTGGTTTGAGAGCGGTGCCCATCGCTACTTGCTTCGGATTGAGTCCACTAACCGGGAGTTGTACTATAAAATTCATCCGGACACTCCGAGGCATTCCTACGAAAAAAGAGTGGAGGCACTGGGAATTTTAAAGGATACAGGTTATCAGGTGGGCACAGGAGTTATGATTGGACTCCCGTTTCAAACAGTTGAAAATCTTGCAAACGATTTGCAGTTTTTTAAAATTATAGATATCGATATGTGCGGTATGGGACCTTACATTGAACATGAACACACACCGCTCTATGCATCCCGCAATTTACTTAAGTCGAAGCAGGAGCGGTTCAATCTTTCGCTGAATATGATTTCCACCTTGCGATTGCTTATGCCGGATATAAATATTGCGGCTGCAACCGCACTCCAGACCCTGGATCCACTGGGACGCGAAAAAGCGCTGACAGTTGGCGCCAATGTGATTATGCCAAATCTCACTCCTTTAAAATACAGGAAAGAATATCTGCTTTATGAAAATAAACCCTGCCTTGATGAAGATTCGGAATACGCTATGCAAATTCTTGAGGAGAGGCTGATTTCAGCCGGTTGTGAAATTGGATATGGTGAATGGGGTGACTCAAAACGGTTTATTAACCGGCTGAAAAAATAAAAGCCAAATCCCCTGAAAATTATCGAAAATGCTTATGCGGGTTTACTCTTTCTGCGTTTTTTACGGTAGGCTTTCCACCAAATGAAAAAGCCGCTTGTCAAAACCATAATCAGACAAAGTCCGGCAAGGGGAACATAGAGTATGTAAAATTGCCCGACGATGTGCTCAAAAATACGTCCGGTATGAATTTCCAGAGATGCGTTCCATAAGGAAACAGGTGATTTTCTGTGAATTTCTTCCGGCATGTCAGGGAAAGGCACTCCGGTGAGTGGCAACGCACCCCGGTTATAATCGAACCACCAGGCATAATCTCCTGTTTCCACAAGTCCGGCAATCATGTTGTCAGCTATGGGTTTACCTGTTCCCTGTGTGGGCTTGTAAGGCGCTCCCGTAAAAAAATCAGAGATTTGTCCGGTTTGCAGATTCCACAAAAACATTCCGTTGAACGACCCCATCAAATACTTCATTTCGCCAAGAGGTCTGAAAACATTTAGTCCCATCACGCTCACTGCCGGCTGCGGAATAACCGGCGTAAGCTGACCGGAAAGGCTTTCTTCTGCAAAATAAAATCCTTCGGAAGTGGAAAAGATATATTGGTTTATGTTTTCATCCCATATAACACTGCGCAACTTGTCAAACCACGGATTGGGATTATCCAGATTAGTTCCGGGAATTATTCCGACTTTTTTTTCTGCAATGGGAATAAGCAGCGGCGGACGCAGATGTATGCCAGCTAATGTGTTGATAATTAAGAATAAAACAAAAATATACCCCAGAACATTGTGCCAGCGCAAATTGGTTTTTAGTGAATTGATTAAAACCTTTGCTTTCAGCCTCTTCTTTTTTCTGCGTTTGATAATTTTAGGGAAAAAGAAGTGAAGAAGTCCGGTTACAGAAAGCACAATAGTGACAACACCAAGCAGGTCAACAGTCAGCTTTCCCGCGAGACCCAGTAGTTCGCCACTGTGCAAATCATACAGCGTTTTGAAAAGTCCTGCTTTTCGTTCATATCCTTCTGGCTCAGGAAGCTGTACGGTATTAAATGTTTCTCCGTCAGGGGATTTTAGCAAATGGTGGCGGGTGAGCACTAAAAGCGTATCGTTTTTTAATGCCAGATCGGTTATGCGTTGTTTGTTTTGGGGAATGTTTACGATTTGCCACTCTTCCGCCGAAAGCTCCCTTTTGTAAAGTCCGAAATGTGTTCCGGCAAACAATGTGTTTCCCAGTTGAATCACAGATGATATTTTCCGGTTGTCAATTCCTTTGGGAAAACCCTGATTAAAATCGGTGAAACTTTCAGGATATTTTTGAGTTTTCCAAATTCCGATGTTGCCGTAAATTAAGTAGTTTGCACTGTCCAGCGGAAATGATCCTCTCACTGCCGCAAGGTTCCAGTTTTTATAGCTGTAGTTGGGCGGAAGCAATTTTCGGGAAATATCGACAGAAGAAAAAGTTTGCCGGTGATTAGTCAGAATACCCGAGCCCGCAAACAAAATGGCAAAAAAGGCTATAATAATTCCCGGCCATTTATGCAGCTTCCTGAATATTTTTATGGATTTGTTCCTGCGCATAAAACCTGCAAAAATAACAGAAAAAAAGAATTATTATTTTCTTTGAGAGCTTCACAAAGCACTTGCTGCCGGATTGCCCGAAGAATTGTCTATTTTTACATCTTTCCTTGACAATGTTAAGGAATTGATTTATAAAGCTTGAAAACATATTGTAAATTTTCCCGGAATGAGGGGATGGAATTTTAATTTTTTACGGCTAAAAATATGAGGAAGTTTGATTTTTATTATCTGATTTTGATTTTCGGCAGTTTACTGGCGTCCGGGTGCGTGAAGCAATATACTGTAAGAATAACGCCCAATCAGTTTAAGGGCACCGACACCGAGCGTATTCAGTCTGCAATCAACAAAGCGGCAGTAACAACGCGTTTGGTTACAATTCCTTTCGAAAACTCCAATGGTTCAGGAATTTGGCTGCTCGACAGTGCAATTCTTCTGCCTCCCAATATTTCTGTTGTTTTGGAGAACTGTACGTTGCAATTATCCGATCAGTGCAGGGACAATATGTTCAGAAGCAGTAATGTGGGAATTGGAAAATCAAATCCTGAGAGGATTGAAAATATCAACATTACCGGAATTGGAAATGTATATTTAATGGGAGCGAATAATCCGAGAGCTACCGGAGACGGGCACCGCACATTGTCTCAGAATCCCGATGAAGAGCGCAAGGCAGGTAACTGGAGAGTCAGTTACGGGAGCGATGCCGGAAAAGAGGGAATAAAGCAGCTGGGCGATTGGCGTAACATTATGATACTGATAGGTTATGTAGATGGATTTAAGCTGAAAAATGTCAATATTGTGAATGCTCATGCATGGGCTGTAAGCTTTGAACGGACACGGAATGCAGAGATTTCGGATGTTACCTTTAATTGCTCTGAGATACAGGTGATTGAAGGGAAACCTCAGTTTATAGCCAACCGGGATGGTATCAATCTGCGTCACGGATGCAAAAACTTCCGGATTAATAATGTTTCCGGAGTTACCGGCGACGACTTCGTTGCTTTTTCAATTTTGGGAATCGATTCGGAGAATCCGGAGGGTGGAATTCTCAATTCCACAATGGTGACCACCCGAAAATGGAACGGCCCGGAGGATGATACCGAAAATGTATTCGTCTCCAATATTGTTTGCGAAAGTTCCACCCGCGCTGTTGCCATCCGGGCAAATGATGTTGCCGGAATCAGAAATATTTATTTTAACGGAATAGCATTCAAGGGAGGTTACAATGCGATGCTCGTTGGCGGAAAAGGTTATGGAAAAAATTCACACCCCGGAAAAATAAACAATATCCATGCAATGAACATTATTGGGGAGGGGCGCTCATTAATTCAAATTGAAGAGGCAATTTCTGATTGCAGCTTCACAAATGGAGTATATACTGGAAACGGAGAACAGATAATTGACTATAAAACAGAGCCATCAGAAACTTCAAATATTGTTACCCAAAATTTGGCAAAGATGAATTAGGAGAGAAGTTTCAACTTTTGTTCAAATTCTCCGGGTGGAGATGCCAAAAACTGCTTTAACCGCTGCCGGAGCATAAGCTGGTTTATTTCCCGCAGATGCTCAGTCTGATTTGCAAGTATTTGCAGCTCATTTTCGTTGAATCCGTAGCTATCCGCAATTAATTCCCGGGAAAAGACGTAGAGGTCGTGGTCATCTCCTAACTGATCGGTAATTTTGTTTAGCTGGTCAGTTTTCAGCGTGAAATAACGGGGATGAATAAATCGGAAAAAATCAAGTTGATAACCCAGCCGCTTTAATTTTTTGCGCAGTTCGTGCCACTCCTCGGAGTGCGGCATGGCAGGCAGTTTTTCGTATGTGGTAAAACTTTTCAGATAAGAACGGCTGATTTCACTGAGCACATGGTGTTTGCCCGGAAAACCGGTAGATTTATGAATAAAATCTTTTTTAAAATCACCGGAAAAAGAGTGAATCGTATTTTTCAGATTATTTTCTAAAAATCCATGTTCTATAAGGAGTTTATTTTTCTGAATCAATTGTTCGTGTGCATTTTTGATCTTTTTTTCAGGTAGCAGTTTGTTCTGAGAGAACTCTGTTTCAAACAAGGTTAGGTTTACGGCAGATTCACGTAGCGAGGCGAGTAATTTTCCAAAATTTCTGATCTCCTTTTGCTGTTGCACTGCATTATAACCCGGCATTTCCCTGAAAAATCCAAGCAGAGCCCGAAGACGCTTAAATCCTCTTCGCAATTCGTGTACCTTCTGGTTAGAAGAGATGTTCCCGGCTGCACAAAAATAGGCTGCTTTTTCAGCCTGGTGAACGATTGTCTCTGTCAGCTTTTGCCTGATATTCTGTACCATAATTGCTTTCAACGGATTGAGCAAAAATAAAAATTTTTCCGCAGATAATGAAAAAGGCAGAATTGCTGCAAATTATCGGCATAGAAAGCCTTCTTGCCGTTGACAGCACTCCGATTTTTATATCATTGCAAAGCCGGTGTAGGGGACAAGTGCTTTTGGAATTTTAATGCCTTGGGGTGTCTGGTTGTTTTCCAGCAGGGCGGCAACAATTCTTGGCAAAGCCAGTGCGCTGCCGTTCAGGGTGTGGGCAATCTGTGGTTTTTTGACACCCTCTTCTCTGTAGCGGAGCATCATCCGGTTTGCCTGAAAAGACTCAAAGTTGGAAACAGAGCTGACCTCCAGCCACCTTTGCTGCGCTGCCGACCACACTTCAAAATCATAAGTCAGTGCAGAAGTGAAGCCCATGTCGCCGCCGCAAAGGCGCATTATCCGGTAGGGAAGTTCCAGTTTGTCAACCAGTCCGGCAACGTGGCTAACCATCTCCTCCAGTGTTTCGTATGATTTTTCGGGATGGGTAATCTGCACGATTTCCACTTTGTCAAACTGATGGAGGCGGTTCAGTCCGCGCACATCTTTGCCATAGGAGCCGGCTTCGCGGCGGAAGCAGGCGCTGTAGGCAGTGTTTTTCACCGGAAGGTCTTTGGCATCCAGAATGACATCGCGGTAAAGGTTGGTTACCGGCACTTCGGATGTGGGGATGAGATAAAGATTATCCAAAGGTATGTGATACATCTGCCCTTCCTTGTCGGGCAACTGTCCGGTGCCATATCCGGAGTCTTCATTCACTGCCAGCGGTGGCTGAATCTCTTCATATCCGGCTTTGCGGTTTTCATCCAGAAAAAAGTTGATGAGTGCCCTTTGCAGTTGAGCGCCTTTGCCTCGGTAAACCGGAAATCCGGCTCCGGTAATTTTCACACCCAACTCAAAATCAATCAGATTATACTTTTGTGCCAGATCCCAGTGGGCAAGTGCATTTTCAGGAAGTTGCGGCATTTCACCGGAAGATTTTACCAGTTCATTGTCCTCCGCACCCTTTCCTGCCGGAACAGAGTCGTGGGGTATGTTTGGAAGCTGAATCAACAATTCCGAAACCTTTTTCTCAATATCGGCAAACTCCGCATCCAGTAATTTGATACTCTCTTTCAGTGCAGAGGTTTTGGCTCTTGCAGCATCTGCTTCTTGCGTTTTTCCTTCGCGGAACAAATTGCCAATCTCCCTTGAAATGTTGTTCATCTCGGCTTTGGCTTGTTCTGCCTTTTGTTGAGCTTCGTTTTTCTGTCTGTATAAATCAATGATTTTGCCTACGATTTCTGAAGCGTCAAAATTTCTTTTTTTCAGTTTTTCGATTACCTCTTCCGGGTAGTCTTGAATAAATCTCAGGTTAAGCATAATCTTTTCATTTGAAAGTGCAAAGCTAATACAAAAAAAAATCTCCTGCTGTGAAGCAACAGGAGATTCTTATTTGAATATTTTTCAGGCTTACTTATCGATTCCGCCCGCCAGGTTATCCTGCAGCTCTTTCAGCTCGTCCCATTTTCCGTCGGCGGCAAGCTGTGCCTGCTGTGGCCAGGTTCCGGGGTTTCTCGAAGCATACTGGCTGCCTGCGGCAACGAGGATTTCTTTAAGCTTTTCTTCCGTTAAAGCTGCCATTTCAGCAAACGTTCTGATTCCGGCATCATAGAAAACCTGTGAGATTTTCGGCCCGATGCCTTCAATTTTTTTTAGATCGTCGGTTTCAATAACTTCTTTGTCTTCTGGTGCAACCTCAACTGCTTCTGCTTTTGGAGCTTCAGCCTTCTTCTCGGTTTTTACTGGAGCTGCTTCCGCTTTGGGTTCTGCTTTGGGAGCAGGCGCTTCCATTACAGCCACATCAACTTCCACAACAGGTTCAACCGATACGTAAGAGCGGTTTTTCTTCTTTTTCTGAAACATCACCGTTCCGCTGGTGAGTGCGAACAGCGTATGGTCTTTTCCAATGCCGACATTTTCACCCGGATAGTGCTGTGTCCCTCGCTGGCGAACTAAAATATTACCAGCTTTTGCAAACTGACCGCCGTAAATCTTTACACCTAACCGTTTGCTTTCCGATTCGCGTCCGTTTTTCGAACTTCCTACACCTTTCTTATGTGCCATGGTAATTTATTTTTTTAGTTATCCAACAATACTTTCAATTTGAATTTGCGAAAACTGCTGGCGGTGTCCGTTCATTTTCTGATACCCTTTTCTGCGCTTCTTTTTAAACACCAGCACCTTGTCGCCTTTTACATGTTGCAGCACTTTGGCTGTAACTTTAGCTCCTTCAACAACCGGAGTTCCAATAGTTATCTCTCCGTCGTTGTCAATAAGTAATACTTTTCCAAAATCAACCGAATCGCCTTCACCGGCTTTCAGCTGATGGACAAACAGTTTTTTATCTTTTTCAACCTTAAACTGCTGCCCTGCAATTTCTACGATCGCATACATAATTTCAACTTTTAATATTACACCGTCGGGCGGGATTCTCTATGGTCTCCTCTTATCGAGCCCGGGCGGTTCAAATTTTCGGACTGCAAAAGTAGCCATTTTTGATTCATCCACAAATGTTTTGGTAAACAATTTCTTTGTTTTAACATGGATTAATGTTGAGCCTCACCAAAATGCGCATTTTGCCAGTTATACCAAATTGAAAACAAATGTATAACAGCAGCCATTTATAAAAATGATTGTTATATTTGTTAGCATAATAAAATCTGAGTTTTGAAGAATGCAAAAGATACGTTTAGATATTTTAGGGTTATCAATAAGTCAAACACAGTCAGGTGCTTATGCGCTTGTTCTATCTGAAGAAAACGGGAACCGCAGAATTCCGATAATCATTGGACCTGTAGAGGCACAGGCAATCGCCATTCAGCTGGAAGGGTTAAAACCCCCGCGCCCTTTGACACACGATTTGATTAAGAATATTGCCACAGCTTTTAATATAGTCCTTCTTGAAGTGGTAATTCATAAACTTGAAGAGGGAATTTTCTTTTCTGAACTGCTTTGTGAACTTGACGGACAGGAGGTGAAAATTGACTCCCGCACTTCAGATGCAGTAGCGCTGGCATTGCGCTTTAGATGCCCAATATATACGACAGAGGAAATTTTAGAAAAAGCCGGGATTGTTTTTGAAGATGAGGAGGGCTTTGCACAGAAAGCCAAAGAGACAAGTAAACCAAAATCCGGTTCTTCAGAACCTTCTTCCCTGTCAAATTACACACTGGACGAACTTGAAAAAATGCTTGGGGAAGCCGTTATGAATGAAGATTACGAAAAGGCTTCGGTTTTACGTGACGAAATTAATAACCGGAAAAAAAACTAATCCGAACACTATGAAAAGAGTGCTGGTTTTTCTGGCTATTTGTGCCGGAATTTTCTTTTTCAATCCTGTATTTGCTAACCGGCAGCACGATATAGTTACCAACGACAGACCGGCTATAATTGAAAACTCATCTCCGCAAACATCCGTTATTTTGCCCGAAAAAGCTCATCAGAAAACTTTTTCGCTGAATGCCCTTTTCAGGGGGATGTTGGGTATGGCCTCCCTTATTTTATTAGGTTTTCTTTTGAGTTCCGACAAAAAAAGTATCCCTTGGAAAACTGTTGCTACTGGATTGTTTATTCAGGTTTTGCTGGCTGTGGGAGTGCTTTATGTCCCTTTTATCCGGTATAGCTTTGAGTTTATGGGGCAGATTTTTGTGAAAATCCTTGATTTTACCAAGTCAGGCAGTGAGTTTTTATTGGGTGATCTGATGGATTCCAAAACCTATGGATTCATTTTTCTTTTTCAGGTGCTGCCTACCATTATTTTCTTTTCTGCACTAACCAGTTTGTTTTTTTATTGGGGAATTATCCAAAAAGTTGTCTGGGCGCTGGCGTGGGTTTTTACCCGTGCATTGAAAATATCGGGAGCAGAAGCGCTGTCGGTAGCTGGCAATATTTTTTTAGGGCAAACCGAATCGCCTCTGATGATTAAGCCCTATCTCGAAAAAATGAGCAATTCAGAAATATTGCTGGTAATGTCGGGGGGAATGGCTACTATGGCAGGTGGTGTGCTTGCAGCCTATATCGCATTGCTTGGAGGGGATGACCCTCAGCTACGGCTGGAGTTTGCCAAACATCTGCTTGCTGCTTCGGTAATGGCAGCACCCGCTGCCATCGTTTTTTCCAAAATGCTGATTCCGCCAACTGAAGCTATTAACAAACATGCTGAAGTGAGCAAAGATAAAATCGGAAGCAATGTACTTGATGCAATCACCAACGGAACCAGTGAGGGCGTCAAGCTTGCCGTTAATGTGGGAGCTATGCTGCTGACATTCATAGCATTTATTGCTATGTTCAATTTCATTGTTGGAAAAATCGGGCAGTGGACTTCGCTGAATGATTTGATTGCCCAGGGAACCAACGGACGATATACCGAACTTTCTCTTCAGTTTATTTTAGGCTATACCCTCGCGCCGCTCATGTGGCTCATCGGAGTAATACCTGAAGATATTATTATCACCGGGCGCTTGTTAGGCGAAAAGCTCATACTGACAGAGTTTATTGGATATATCAGTCTGGCGGAGCTGAAAGCAGCCGGCGCTTTTGCCAGTCCAAAATCAATAATTATGGCAACTTACATCCTTTGCGGGTTTGCTAATTTCTCGTCCATTGGCATTCAAATTGGCGGAATCGGCGCCCTTGCACCGGGCAAGAGAGTGCTGTTGTCAAAATATGGAATTCCAGCGTTAATTGTTGGAACACTGACTGCTCTGATGAGTGCAACCATAATCGGAATGATTATGGGATAAGTTTTTTCTTAAAGCAACGCAACCTTTTTTCATTTTCTGCATCAATTAAGAGTAACATCGCTGTCGGTGGACAGTGGTTTTATAAATTTTTAAAAAAATAGATTTTTTGTTAATTTTTTAAATAAAGAAAAATGAAAATTAGAAGTATGATTTGGAAAAGTATTGGTGCATTTGTGATAGGTTCAGTTGTTTTAACCTCTTGCCTCGATGATCCAGAGCCTGCAAAGCTCGATGCCTTGTCCGATGTTTTTGTTCAGAAAATTGTTCAGAATGATGAGGTAAAGTATGGAATTGCATTTTGGGTTTATGGAAATAAAGCGTTGAGCTCTGTGGAAGTTGCTGGTCCCGAGGATGGAGCATGGACTTTGAAAAAGGATGAATCAACAAGTCAGGTTTTTGCACTTTATCCGGAGGATGAAGATTATGCAGACTCCATGTTTCCGGCAGGTGATTACAAGTTTACCATAGTGAGCACACAAGAGGGTGAAGAGCCGCTGGTTGTAACCGATAAATTAAGCGATCAGGAATTAGGTGTTTTAGTTCTTGAATCAACTGAGTTTGAAAATAATAAGCTTAAAATAAAGTGGGAATCGCTGGAGAAAACAGAAAATTATGTTGCCAGATTATATGACGAATCCGGCAAGTTATTATTCAACAGCGATCCGATTGCAAAAGAGAAGACTGAATTTTCTTTCGGCAATTCAGACAAGGGGTGGATTAATAGTTCCACTATGCCAAAATCAGGCGACACATATCGCCTGGATGTTCTTGCCATGCTTTATGAGACGGGAACTACGCAGGATACGAAAGGATACAATGTTCAGTTTGTTTCCATTGCATCTAAAGAAATTGTTTGGGACTAAGAGCAGATTTGTCTGGCAAAATAGAAAGGGCGTTTTTATTGCAGAAGCGCCCTTTTTATTTGAATCTCAGATGGGAACTGAACATAAGCCAGCAGATTCCAAAATTTAACTTTAAACCGTAAATTCCACACATTTATACTGATTTTCCTATTTTTGTCCCTAATTTTTTAAATTATTTTACTGATACAGAAAAATATGGAAATTCCGAGCAAGTATATTCCATCAGAAATTGAGGAGAAATGGTATAAGTACTGGATAGATCAAAATTTTTTTCATTCGGAGCCCGATGAGCGCGAGCCCTACACGATAGTTATTCCGCCGCCAAACGTAACTGGGGTTTTGCACATGGGGCACATGCTGAACAATACTATTCAGGATATATTGGTGCGCCGTGCACGCATGACCGGAAAAAATGCATGCTGGGTTCCCGGAACCGACCATGCTTCCATTGCCACCGAAGCAAAAGTCGTGAATAAGCTCCGTGAAGAGGGAATTGATAAATACGAACTTACACGCGAAGAATTTCTGGAACACGCATGGGACTGGACGCGCAAACATGGTGGAATCATTCTGGAGCAACTGAAAAAATTAGGCGCCTCATGCGATTGGGAACGCACAGCTTTCACTATGGACGAGGCGCGCAGCGATTCTGTAATCCGGGTTTTTGTGGATCTATACAACAAAGGGCTGATATATCGCGGAATACGGATGGTTCATTGGGACCCGGCGGCAAAAACTGCCCTTTCCGATGAAGAGGTGATTTATAAGGAGGTGGAATCAAAATTGTATTATTTGAAATATAAGATAGCCCCCTCTAACTCCCCCGAGTGGGAGGATAAGAAGCCACAATACAAAACTGCGCGGAAATCTGATTATGAACTACTAAAAAAGAATGCCAGGGAATTGCGTCGCTTTTCTACTGAAGCAGAAAGTGTTTTATGGGAAATGCTACGTAAAAAAAAGTTAGGAGAGAAATTCAGAAGACAACATATCATTAATGATATTATTGTTGATTTTGTTTGTCTTGCAAAAAAGCTTGTCATTGAAGTCGATGGAGGATACCACAACAATCCTGAAACTCAGGAATTGGATAAACTCATAACTGAAATCCTAAATGAACTGGGATATAAAGTAATTCGATTTACAAATGAAGAAGTATTAGGAAACATTGATTCAGTAATCGAATCGATTCAGGATGCTCTTAAAAGCTCCCCCACCGGGGGAGTTGAGGAGGCTTTTATCACCATTGCCACCACACGACCGGAAACTATTTTGGGAGATACGGCAGTCTGCATAAATCCTGCTGATCCGCGCTATGCACATCTTAAAGGGAAACGGGTGCTGGTGCCGCTCATTAACCGCTCCATTCCGATAATTGAAGATGAGTATGTGGATATGGAGTTTGGAACCGGCTGTTTGAAAATTACCCCGGCACACGATGTCAACGACTATGAAATTGGGCTGCGCCACAATTTGCCAATTATTGATATTTTTAATGATGACGGCACTTTGTCAGAGGCGGCAGAGATTTTTATAGGAGATGACCGTTTTGATGTTCGTGAAAAAATAATTCCTGCACTTGAAGAAGCCGGAAACCTTCATCTCATTGAGGATTACACCAACAAAGTTGGTTTTTCTGAGCGGACAGACGTGGCTATTGAACCCAAGCTTTCGGCGCAGTGGTTTTTGAGAATGGAAGAGCTGGTGAAACCTGCCCTTGAAAATGTGATGAATGACACTATAAAGTTTCATCCGCCAAAGTTTAAAAATATTTACCGCCACTGGATGGGCAATATCAAAGACTGGTGCATCAGCCGTCAGTTGTGGTGGGGACACCAGATTCCGGTTTGGTATATAAAAGCCCCCCTCAATCCCCCCGGGAGGGGAGACTGGGGCTTCGTGGTTGCAGAAAATGAGGAAGAGGCACGAAAACTTGTAGTTACCAAACACCCCTCCCTCGGAGGGGACGGGGGAGGCTTTACTTTGCATCAGGATGAAGATGTGCTTGACACCTGGTTCTCAAGCTGGTTATGGCCCATTTCGGTGTTTGACGGAATCCGTGAACCGGATAATCCCGACATAAAATATTACTATCCCACCTCAGATTTGGTAACAGCGCCCGATATTATTTTCTTCTGGGTGGCACGCATGATTATTGCCGGATATGAATATGAGAATCAGTTCCCGTTTGAGAATGTTTATTTTACCGGAATGGTACGCGATGCCCAGCGCCGGAAAATGTCAAAATCGTTAGGTAATTCTCCTGAACCGTTAGAGTTGATTGCAAAATATGGCGCCGATGGTGTGCGGGTTGGCATGTTGCTTTGCTCACCAGCCGGCGGAGATTTGCTGTTTGATGAAAGTTTACCCCAACAGGGTGCAGGATTTGCCACCAAAATATGGAATTCTTTCCGCCTGATTAAAATGTGGGACGTCTCTGCGGAAATTGGACAGCCGGAACACTCAAAACTGGCTGCTGAATGGTTTAGGAACAAATTGAGAGAGGCGGTGAAAACACTTGATAATCAGTTTTGTCAGTTTCGAATTTCAGAAGCGCTGATGACTGTTTATACAACAGTTACAGATGAGTTCTCCGGATGGCTTCTCGAAATCGTAAAGCCACAGTATCAGCAGCCAATTGATGCAAAGACATATGCAGATGTTGTCAAATTGTTCGATAATTTACTCAGGCTGATTCATCCGTTCATGCCGTTTATTTCCGAAGAAATCTGGCAGATGCTTGAAAAACGCAATGCTGGTGAAAGTATTATGATTAGTCAGTTGCCGGAAGTTTCAGAATACGATGAAAAAATGCTTGGCGCATTTGAAAATGTGAAAGAAGCAATATCGGGAATTCGTACGGTGCGAAAAGAGAAAGGTGTTCCCAACAAGGAAGCCTTAGCGCTTAAGGTTAAACCGGGAGATAAAGGATTTGAGGAAATTTTTGCGCCGGTTTTGCAAAAATTGGGTAATCTCTCCGGGATTGAAATAGTAGCTGAAGATGTGCATGGCGCTGCTTCGTTTCGGGTTAAATCAACCGGGTTTTATATTCCTCTTCATGGTTTTATCGATGTGGAAGAGGAGTTGAAGAAGCTGGAAGAGGAGCTGGATTATGCCAGGGGATTTTTGCAATCGGTGATGAAAAAGTTAGGAAATGAACGATTTGTGAACAGCGCCCCCGAAATGGTTGTTGCAAAGGAGAAAGCTAAACAGGTTGATGCCGAAGCAAAAATTAAAGCGCTTGAAGAGCAGATTGCGGCACTGAAGTAGTATGGCTTAGTTGTTGTTTAAATTCTGCATAAGTCAATAAATGCAGAGGAAAATATTTTTCCGGATTTTATTTTTTTTGTGGAATGAGGAATTTCAATTTAATCGGTTTGCTTTTGTTTTTGCTTTTGCTTGCGAGGCAACACAGCCATGCGCAAACCGATCCGCTGTTAGTTGATCCTATCCTTGTCCGGCTAAAGGGTAGAATTGTGAGCGCTGCGGACAGCACCGGAGTTCCTTATGTGAATATAGTAAACAACCGCTACCGCGGAGGGACCATCACCAATACAGATGGGTATTTTTCCCTTGATGTGCTCAATATTGACAGTCTGATACTGACATCGGTGGGTTATGAAAGGCTTGTGATATACGTTCCGCACAATTATACGGGACAAGAGGTGCTTATTTTTAAAATGAATCCGATGAGTTACGCTGTTGGCGAAGTAGAGGTAAAAGGAGAGCGTCCATCGGTGGATATGGGATTGGGAACCGGAAAACCTGTTGATATTCCCGTTGAACTGCGTGGCGATGCATTTAATGAAAAACCGCCTATTCTGGCAGCATTGTTCAATCCGGTCTCTTTTCTGCAATACTATCTGAGCGACAAGGAACGGCGCAAGCGCGATGTGCGGGAAGCCATATCGATTCAGAAAAACTGGGAGATGCATTCGCAGAACTATAACAAGGAGATGGTGATGAAGCTCACCGGAGCAGATGAGTCCCTTGCAGATACTTTTATGGTCTGGTTCAATGCAAAAAATATTTTGCCCTACACTTCAACGGAATATGAAGTGAGGGCTTCAATTGTCTATTATTATGAAATGTGGTTGGAAGAAAGAGGTAAGTAGCCCTATAGGACTTTGATTCTCAGGTTCCGCCACTTTACCCTGATGCCGCCTCCGCTATGAATCTGCAATGCTATGGCGCCTTTCCCTTCCGCAATTTTCTCATCTTCAAGATCAACCATTTCGTGTCCATTGAGCCATGTTGTTACGTGGCCTCCCACAACCCGGATTCTCATCTTATTCCATTCGCCCATTTGAAGAATCTCCTCTTTTTCATCGGGAATCTGAGCCAGCCAGCCGCGCCCATAGGATTCATAAATACCGCCGGTATCGTGGTAGGGTGGAGCAACTTCAACCTGCCAGCCGCTCACCTTGGTGCCATCAAAGGTGGAACGGAAAAATATTCCGCTGTTGCCGTCGGCTTCCTGCAAAAATTCAGCTTCCATTTCAAAATCATCATAGAACTTTTCAGTGGAAAGGTACCCGTATTCTTTGTCGGGACCGCTTTCGCAAATCAGCAACCCATCTTCAACATACCATTTTTCAGTTCCATGGATTATCCATCCGGTCAGGTCTTTACCATTAAACAGGTCTTCCCATTTTCCGCTGCATGAAATCAAAAGAAAAGCCATAAAGGCAGTAAATACAAAAGTGATACACTTTTTCATATTCAACAGTTTAAAAAATTAAATTAATTTCTTTCTCCTATTTCCCTCTTTAGCAGATTTACATTATTCTGCAAACGGGTAATGGTTTCGTCTTTCTCTTTTATCAGTGCATTTAATGAATTTGTTTCATCACGCAGTTTGCCTAATTGTTGTTGCAACTCATTTAACTGTTTTTCACTCCTTATCCTTTCGCCTTCAAGCGCCTGTAACTGGTCTGTCAATGAGCTGATTCTAACATTTCGGTCGCTCAGTGTTGAAGCCTGCTGTGACATCTCCTTTTCCATTTCGGCCATTTCTCTTTGTAGTGAACGAATCGCCTTTTCTTTTTCCTGCAAATTTTCTGTATATCTCTCGCGCTCAAAGCCAAAGGTGAAGCTGCTTTCCTGAATGGACTTTTTTTGCTCCTTCAGCTGTTCGCTCAAGCCGGCAATCTCCTTATTCAGGTTGTCAATGTATTGATCCTTTTCCGCATTGCTTGCCATCAGCTCATTTTTCATGCTTTCAAAATCTGCAATCATTGTTTTAATTCTTTCTGCACGGGCATTGCTCTCGGCTGTCGTCTGCCTGAGCTGCTCTTCTGCCTGAATACGGCCGTTTTGCATCTCCATAAATTTTTTCTTGGAAACGCATGATGAGAAAAATACCGGAAAAAGGACAATTATGAATATAAGATGTTTTTTGACCATATTTTTTTGTAATTTCAGCAAAGATAGTAAATAATAATCCGCTATAGAAACGTTTTTATTGAAGGGATTGATATGAAATTACTACTTTTATTGCAAAATTTGAAAACAATGAACAAATATCTGATATTTATTTTTCTGTTTATTTTTCCGCAAGTTGTTTTTGCCCAAACCGAAACCCGGGTAGCTCAGAGTATCAGGGGGAAAGTCATTAATCTGGCAACCAATGAGGCTATCCCCTACGCCAACATTGGAATTGAAGGAACTTTTTACGGCACTGCCAGTGATTCTGAAGGAAATTTTGAGTTGAAAATTCCTGAGGAGATGATGAACAAACAGATCTTTTTTTCGGCACTGAGCTTCAAAAACGACACTTTTGCCGTGCGAAGCTTTTTTGACAAGGAGTTCAGTGTGGTTAAACTGTCTCCAATGTCTTATAATATTGCCGAGGTGGATGTTGAGGCACAGTCAAGAGTTTTGATCCGGATTTTGAGAATGGCTGCAGAAAATGTTCCTTACAATTTTTTAGGAGGCCCGTTCAATCTGGAGACAACATTTTTAAATCAAAAATCCACTGCTGATACTGTAACTGTTTTTCAGTCAGATGCTTTAATATTTGACCGCTCGGGTTATAGAAATCCTTCAAAAACAGATGCTTTCAAAATGAGAAATTATAAATTTCAAAAATATGAACCTGCATACAGTTTTGCAAGTGGAATAACCAATTTTGATGAGCTACTTGAACTGGACTGGGTGCGATCAGCAACGTCAGTGATGAATCCGGCACTGCTCAGCAAATTTAATTTGTCACTTGAAGATGAGCCTCAAATTGACGGAACACCTGCATGGGTGATATCTTTCAGCCAAAATGAACCAACACTGCCCGGGTCTCAGGATTTTTATGCCACCTCTTTTGAAGGGAAAATAACCATTTCAAAAGATGATTATTCTGTGAAGAGAATTGAGGGGAAAGCAGAGTCGCCAAAACAAAGCCGGCAGGGGAAAAATCTGGCAGTGGGAAATTTAGTGAATCATTATTTTGAAGATGTTTCCTACACTTTTGAAATATCCTATTCAAAGCTAAAACCTGAAAAGTTTGTTATCCGCAAAAACTATAAATATCAGGGCGAAAGGGTTGAGGAAACTTCCCAGCTCATTGTTAATCATGTGCAAACTGACAAAGTAAAAGAGATTGCTTCGCGCGACTATTTTGCCGAGTAATTGCTTTTAATTTCGAGAAATATTTTCTGCCTTTTTGAAAGCTTAACCGGAGCTCACACAACGCTGTTTTTACTCTTTTACCAACATTCTGGCAGTCAGCCGGCTGTGCTGTTCCAGATAAATATCCTTCTCCTTCACCATCCAGTCTAACACTTCTTCCGTATAGTGCCTGATGGTAATCAGGGTTAATCCTGTGTTGTAAAGAATTGTGTAATAAGACGATAATTCCTGTATCAGCCGTTTTAAATCTGGCTTTCCCGCATCCAGAACAAGATTCAGGTCAATTGCCGATTGCTGCATCAGTGTGATTTTTATGCGGTTCTCAACCAAAAACTTTGTTACCCGGTCAATATCTTCAATATTGATAAATGAAAAATCCTTGGGCGTTAGCGTGATAAGTACCTGATGTTCGCGCAGAATAAATATTGGCGGATGTTGGATTTTTCCTTTAATCTCGTAGATTACCGTTCCCTGGTTTTCAGGTTCGAGAAATGATTTTACATATAGTGGAATACCTTTGTTGTGCAGTGGTTTCATGGTTTTTGGATGAATAATTTTTGCACCTGAGTGAGTCATTTCCACAGCTTCACGATAGGAAAGTGAATCAATTTTGATGGTTCCTTTCATTTTTTTTGGGTCGGCGCTGAGCACTCCGGGCACATCCTTCCAAAAAGTAACACTTTCGGCATTCAGTACATTCCCGATGATTGCCGCCGTATAATCTGAGCCTTCACGTCCTAATGTAGTGGTTAGATTTGTAGGTGTTGAGCCTATAAAGCCCTGTGTAATATAAAGTTGGCAGTCGTTGAATGTGAAAGCATTACGACAGAATTTTTCTGTCAGCTCCCAATTAACATTGGCATCCCGGTATTGATAGTCGGTGCGGATTACCGAACGGGCATCCACCAGTTGGTTGGTTTTTCCCGATGAATTCAGAAAAGCACTCACTATGCAGGTTGAAACCAATTCCCCAAAACAAACGATTTGGTCATATTCAAAATTAAAATCTAACGAAGGAGCTTTGTGCAGTTTGTTTTCAAGCTCTTCAAATTGTTTTAGCACACTGGCAGGGATTGATTGCATTTCATAGAGCTGTTCACAAACCGCCATATGAAAATCCTTGAAGTTATTGAAAATTTCCCATTTTGTTTCCTCTTTTTCAAAGTAAGCCTTTACCAGCGTTTCCAGTAAATCAGTAGTCTTTCCCATTGCCGAAACAACAACTACCAGATTTTCATTGTATCCGTTTAGAATTTTTACAAGACCTTTTACAGCATCTGCATTTTTTACCGATGCGCCTCCAAACTTGAATACTTTCATGTTCATTACTCTTAAATTTACCAAATTTCAGTAAAAAAAGTAAAACATAACATATCTTATTCTGATTTGAAGAATTAAATCCAAAAAAAGATGTATTTTAGAGTATCAATATAAATTTTAAAGATTAAAGAATGAATATTTTCTCAAAAGTTAAGCTAAATAATGGAGTGGAAATGCCCTGGTTCGGATTGGGTGTTTTCAGGGCAAAAGACGGACAAGAGGTTGAGAATGCAGTGCTCACTGCATTGAAACACGGCTACCGGAGTATTGACACGGCAGCAGTATATGACAATGAGAAAGGTGTTGGAAACGCGGTGATAGAAAGCGGAGTTTCGCGCGAAGAAATTTTTCTCACATCAAAAGTATGGAATACAGATCAGGGTTATAAATCCACGTTTAGAGCATTTGAAGAGAGTCTGGAGCGTTTGCAGACAGATTATCTCGATTTGTATCTGATTCACTGGCCAAAAGGGAAGCGCTCTGTGGAAACATGGAAAGCCATGGAGGAGCTGTATGAGGAAAAACGGGTGCGTGCAATCGGTGTGAGCAATTTTTTAGAGCATCATCTGGAGGATTTTTTACCGGAATGTAATATCATTCCTGCAGTGAATCAGTATGAATTTCACCCGGAACTGCTTCAGCCTAAATTGCTTGAATACTGTCTGAAAAAAGGAATTCGCCCCGAAGCGTGGAGCCCGATCATGCGTGGAAAAGTGAATGATATTCCGGTACTGCAGGCTTTGGCGGTAAAATATGGGAAAACTCCCGTGCAGATTGTTTTGCGATGGGATATTCAAAAGGGAGTGGTTACCATACCGAAATCAGTGACTCCGGAACGGATTATTTCAAATGCCGACATTTTTGATTTTGAGCTGAGTAGTGAAGACATTGCCAAAATTGACGGACTTGACAAAAATAACCGCTTGGGCGGGCATCCGGACCATATTACTTTTTGAGTTTTTCATTACTGCCAAAACATTAAACCAAAAAAATATCTGGTTTCAATTAGAGAGAACAATCCAGGTGAAATAGTCCTATTTGTAGCAAATGATGAAAACTGTCAATAGAAATATTTCATCTTTGACAAACCTTTATCAATCAGGATAATATTCACAGGGAGCAGATATTCCTATGCCAGCACTTATCCCATCCAATATTTACCTTTTTTGTAAATACTTCTTGCCCAATAAACAAAGGGGGTGTCGGCAACGGCAACAATCCATTTCAGGAAGTAAGTAGTGAGAAAAATCTCTATTAAAACATTGTTTTCAAACACGCCGTAAAAGGCGATGAACACAAAAACTGAACTGTCGATAAGTTGTGAGATCATGGTGCTGAAATTGTTGCGCATCCAGAGCTGGCTCTCTTTGGCGAACCGGTATTTCCAGAAATGAAACGCCCACACATCGTGGCGTTGCGACAGCAGATAAGCTATCAGGCTGGCAAAAGCAATCCTGGGCATTAGCTTGAATATTGTTCCGGTGGCTTCGTGGGTAACAAACGAAAATTCGTCGCCTTCCAGCGGTTTGAAATTAAGTGCCAGGTTCATAAGCAGTGTCATGGAGATGAGGCTGAAAAAGCCAATCCATATCGCTTTTTTTGCTTCAGATTTCCCGTAATTCTCTGAGAGAATATCCGTTATCAGAAAAGATGTTGCATAAACGATATTTCCCAAAGTGGCGGCAAATCCAAAAAGCTCTACGGTTTGTACCACCTGAATGTTTGCAACAATCACCGAAACGGGAATCCACATGATAAGCCCCCATTTACCGAACAGCTTGTAGGCTAAAATTATCAGCAGAAAATTTGCCAGCAGCATGGCTAACCAAAGAAGTTCATTATGCATTTTTTTAATTTTTTGCGCAGGGTGATGGAACCTGTAAATGGGTAATTCAATTCTCTTTCATGGCTGCAAAAGTAAGACTTTCGGCTAAAAATCTTCAGTCAAAACTTATGTCTCGTCTGATATAATTTTCATAATCCTTTAAAATCGGATGATAGCTTGCATGAAAAAGCGAAGACGACACGATAAAGTCTGCCGTTGAGCGGTTTGATGCTGTGGGGATGTTGTATAAGACCGTTATTCTCAGCAAAGCCTTAACATCCACATCATGGGGCTGTTGCTGCATCGGATCCCAGAAAAAGATGAGAATGTCAACATCTCCTTCGGCAATCATTGCTCCCAATTGCTGGTCACCGCCTAACGGTCCCGATTTCAGGCGAAGGATGTCGGGTGGCACCATATTGTTTTCCAGACATTTTTCGGCAAGTGCCTCTTCAACCAATCTTCCAGTGGTGCCGGTGCAAATCAGGTTGTGCTGAATCAATTCCTGCCAGTTGAATTCGACCCATTCCAAGATATCAACCTTGCGGTTATCGTGTGCTACGATTCCAATATTTTTCTTCTGTTTCATTTTGTGCATTTTAAATTTAATTCATTGGTAATAAGTGAAAATTTAGATAATTTCTTTGATTTCGTCAATAATTTTTGAAGCCAGTGCGTTTGCTTCTTCCGATGCCCGGGCTTCGGAATAGATGCGAATAATCGGCTCTGTATTGGATTTGCGAAGGTGCACCCAGGAGTTTTCAAAATCGATTCTTACACCGTCAATATCATTCACTTGTTCAAATTTGTACTTTTCTTTTATCTGTTGTAGAATGGCGTCCACGTCAACTGCCGGAGTGAGTTCAATTTTGTTTTTTGAAATAAAATAATCAGGATATACAGCTCTTAGTTGCGAGCATTTCAGTCCGCTTTTGGCAAGATGTGTTAGAAATAGTGCGGTTCCTGCCAGTGCATCGCGTCCATAGTGGCTTGGCGGATAGATGACTCCACCGTTTCCTTCGCCGCCGATAACCGCATGGGTCTCTTTCATTTTGGCAACTACATTCACTTCGCCCACAGCTGCCGCTGAGTATTTTTGTCCGTGCTTTTCCGTAACATCACGGAGTGCCCGGCTTGAAGAGAGGTTGGAAACCGTATTTCCCGGCGTATGTTGTAAAACATAATCGCTGACAGCCACCAGGGTATATTCTTCGCCGAACATGCTCCCGTCCTCGTTGATAATCGCCAGACGATCCACATCCGGATCCACTACAAATCCTACATCCACATTGCTTTTTCTGATAATTTCCATCGTTTCTGTCAGGTTTTCGGGTATCGGCTCCGGAGTGTGTGCAAAATTGCCGGTTGGCTCGCAGTTGATTTCAACAATATTTTTAATTCCTAAGGCTCTTAACAGAGCCGGCATGGCAATTCCACCTACAGAATTGACTGTATCGACTGCTACAGAAAAACCGGCTGCTTCAATGGCAGCTTTGTCCACCAAATCCAGCTTAATAATTTTTTGCACATGAATATCAGTAAAGTCTTTTTCTGTTACTGCTCCAAGCTCATCCACTTCAGCAAAACTGAAATTTCCCGATTCAGCAAATTCTAGCACTTTTGCTCCCTCTTCCGCATTGAGAAATTCACCGTTTACACCTAAAAGTTTCAGCGCATTCCACTGCTTTGGATTGTGGCTGGCGGTGATGACAATTCCACCGTCTGCATTTTCGTGGGCAACAGCAATTCCAACAGTTGGTGTGGTGGCAAGTCCGGCATTTATCACATCGCATCCCATAGCTGTAAGGGTTGTGATAACCAGTGAGCTGACCATTTCGCCAGAGATCCGTGCATCACGACCAACAACTATTTTGAGCTTTCTGCATTTTGAAACCTGCCTGGCACGAGTAGCATACCCGGCTGCAAATTTAACAACATCGGGCGGGGTGAGGTTTTCGCCCGGCTTGCCGCCAATTGTACCACGGATTCCTGAAATTGATTTTATGAGTGCCATTTGCTTGTTTTTTAGTTTAAAAGAACAAAAATAACAAACTTCCATATCAGTCTGGCATCAATTGTCATTAGAGAACTCCATTTCACTTATACTTCACTCGGCATAAATTTCAGCAGAATAATTATCAAAATACTGGAACTTCAAAGTTAATAAATTTTTCAAATCTTCTTTGTACTTCGAACTGACATCATTAAAGAAGCCGGTTATTGCTGAATGAAATTTTGCCGGTGTGTCATAATATTTTGCATATAATATTTTTCTCTTGGTAAACTTCCATAACCGTTCTATGATGTTCAAATTTGGAGAATAGGAAGGTAAAAACAAAAGCTCAATCCCCAAGCCTTTTGCTGTCTCTTCAACGAACTTGTAATGCTGATAACGTGCATTGTCCAGGACTATTTTCACGGGCTTGTCCGCATAGCGTTCTTTTATCCGGATTAAAAAATCAACAATGGTTTGGGCATTTATATCTTTCGTCATTTAGCTGTTGGATTTCAGCTTCGCCGATATTTTTTAGAAGCATATCGTTAAATTATTTGGTGCAATCTAATTTGATATGCTTCTTTATTTATTCCAAACATTTACCACATAAGTTGTCAACTTAGTAACTGTAATAAAATAAATCATTCATCCGATGGCTTTATTACGTAGTTCCATTCGCCATGGAAACCATCTTTTTCAATGTTGATTTTCTGAAACTCCTCATCACTGACCTTTAATCCCTTTTCATAAATATTTTCATCAATGGAGGCCTTTATTTTTAATCCTGAACTGGATTTTGTCGCCCCTATCAAATTGACTATTGCCTGCAATGAGACAAGTGGCTTCCCCCGCCAATTCATGCTGATAAAAGAAAACATTCTATGCTCTATCTTGTTCCATTTGCTTGTCCCGGGAGGAAAATGGCATACCCTGACTTGCATCCCGGTCTCATTTGAAAATTTTTGTATTTCCATTTTCCAAAGCCTGCTCCGTGACGAATTGCTCCCCCCACCGTCAGCTGTTATCATAATTTCTTTTACATTGGGGTAACATTGACTGCCCATTTGTTCCCACCATGTGCGAATGCTGGACACGGCAAATTTTGCGGTATCCCTGCTGATACCAACATTGACCCAGCCCTCATTCTTGTACAGGTCATAAATCCCGTAAGGTACTGTCTTCCCACGCTCTTTATCCATAAAGTCATAAACATTCACTTCCACCGGTTCCTTTTTGACCTCCCATTCTTTGCCGCCGTTTTTGTAATTTCCTATCAGCTCTTTCTTTTTACAATCAACAGAGATAACTGGCTGTCCATTATTTAAATAGGACTTCGTTTGGTTGTTGATGAATTCAAATTGTCCGTCCCGGTCAGGATGATCGCCCCCTTCATGGGTTTTTCGATTGGCCTGAAGGCTATAGCCCTGTCTCTTCAAAATCATCCTTACAGCGTTGTGGCTTATCTTATGCCCTTTCGATTGCAATGCATCGGCAATGTTCCTAAGGCTTTTGCTGCACCATATCAAAGGTGATTCCGGATCCCCACCAGTAACCGGGGAAACAATCATATCAATGTCTGCTTCTAATGAAGGGTTTGTTTCAAATAAGGTTTTTCGACCACCACCTGTTTTTCTGCTCCGACCCTTGTCGGCAATGCTGCCCGATTGCAGTTCTTTCATGCCAATGCTAATAGTTGAACGGCTCATCCCTGAAGCTTGAGATACTTTAACAATGCCTCCCCGGCCTATGAATTTAGCATCGGATGATGCTGCCACTAAACGTCTCTGCTTTTCATTAAGCAGTGGAAAAATTTTCCTGTACTTGTCTGCTAATTTTAACTCCATTTGTTTTCTAAACAAATGTACGATTTATCTTATTACAAACCCTAAGATTGAATTAATCGCGAATTTACAAATTTACGAATTCACGGCAGAAAGGCAGATTCAAAAGAACCCTCTCAAGCTAATCACTCTCAATTGTGAATTCTCAATTGTCATGTGATAGTTTACTGAATTATTGACTGGTATTGTTCAGTTATTTTATAATTTAGCTGGATTAAATTATATGGAGGAATGGTAACAAACAGACGAGATTTTATTAAAACCACCGGAGCAACTGTGGCGGGCGGTATCATAATACCTCCACTTTTGCAATCTTGCAATAACGTTCAAATTTCTGGAAACGTGAAAAATTATTTGGATCATTTTGAAGTTTCAGCCGGAACGCTTCAAAAAGTAATTGCTGAGGCAATGAGCAAAGGCGGCGATTACGCCGATCTCTTTTTTGAACACAAAAAAACAAACAGCCTTGCCCTCGAAGACAATAAGGTGAACAGGGCCGTGTCGAATGTTGCCTTTGGTGTTGGAATACGTGTATTGAAAGGCGACCAGACCGGCTTTGCTTATTCGGAGACCGTAACACCGGAAGCCATGCTCAGCGCTGCGAAGCTGGCTGCAAATATTGCTGACAGCAGTAAAAGCTATGCCCGAGCTGAAATCAGTGAAAAAATTCCAGCAAATTTCTATCCAGTTATTCAGAAATGGGAAGATGTCTCGGTAAAGGAAAAAGTACCCTATGTGCAGAAAATCAACGATGCCATTTTTGCACTGGACAATAAGATCATTAAAGCCAATGCATTCCTTTCAGATGAGAGCACTTATGTGCTTTTTTACAATTCCGAGGGCAGACTGACCTGGGATTACCGTCCGATGGTCAATTTTGGCGCAGTGTGCATCATGCAAAAGGAGGGGAAAATTGAAAACTCCTATGTTGCCCGTTCCTTCAGAAAAGGATTTGAGTGGCTTTCCGAGAGTTTGGTGGAAGAACTGGCAAATGAAGTTGTTGAAAAGACAAATCTCTTGTTTGAAGCATCCCGGCCAAAAGCAGGAGAAATGCCGGTGGTGATGGGAGCCGGCGGCTCGGGAATTTTGCTACACGAGGCTATCGGGCATACTTTTGAGGCAGATTTCAACCGGAAAGGGACTTCCATTTTTAGCGATAAAATGGGAAAGAAAGTGGCTGAAAGTTTTGTGAACATCATTGATGACGGCACGCTGGAAAACAACCGCGGTTCCATAAATGTGGATGATGAAGGCAACGATGTGCAAAAAACCTATCTGGTGAAAGACGGGGTGCTGAACAGCTATATCCACGACCGCATCAGCGCCCGGTTCTATGGCGTTGAACCCACCGGAAACGGACGGCGTGAATCATTTCGATATATTCCGCTGCCCAGAATGCGTGCAACATATATGGAGCCCGGTCCCCATACCCCCGAAGAGATTATCGCAAGCGTGGTTTATGGAATCTATGTGGATAATTTCAGCAATGGGCAGGTGAAAATCGGCGCCGGTGATTTCACCTTTTTCGTAAAATCGGGCTATCTCATCGAAAATGGTAAACTGACAAAACCCATCAAGGATATCAATATCATCGGCAACGGGCCTGAAGCACTGGCAGATATCACCATGGTTGCAGACGATTACAGGATTGACAACGGGACATGGACCTGCGGCAAAAACGGACAATCGGTTCCGGTTACGTGCGGACTTCCCACCGTGCTGGTGAAAAAATTAACCGTGGGCGGCACCATTTAAAGAATTTTCAGTTTTTAAAAGTTTTGAAAATGACAAAACAGGAAAAATATGAACTTGCCCGTTGGGCAATGAACCATGCGCTTGAAAACGGTGCACAGCAGGCAGCTATAACCATTTCCAACAGCAAAAGCAGCAGCGTTGATGTGCGTGATGAAAAAATTGACACTTTAGAGCAGGCAATCCAAAGTAGTCTCTCCATCAGACTCTATGTTGACAAAAAGTTTTCTGCCCATTCTACCAACCGCTTGAAAAAGGAAGACCTTGCCGATTTTATCAACGAAGCCATTGCCGGCACGCGCTATCTTTCTGAAGATGAGTTTCGCACGCTTCCTGATCCGGAGCTGTATTACAAAGGCGGAGGACCTGACCTGAAGACATTGGATGCCGGTTTTGACAAAAATAAACCGCAGCAAAAAATAGACCTTGCCTTTCAGGCTGAGAAAGAAGCATTAGGCAAGGACGAGCGGATTATTTCAGTAACAGCAGGGTTTTACGATGGAATGAGCGAGCAGGTGATGGTTACCAGCAATGGATTTGAAGGCGACAGAGCCAATTCATACTATGGATTAAATGCACAGGTTTCGGCGAAAGGCGGCAACGATGCAAGACCATCAGCGGGCTGGTCGGAAAATGCGGTTTTCTTTGCAGAATTGATGAAAACCGGAATCGGTGAAAAAGCGATGGAACTGGCACTGAGAAGAATCGGGCAGAAAAAAATTGCTTCCGGCAAGATGCCTATGATTGTGGAAAACAGAGTTGTCTCCCGGCTGTTTAGTCCGGTGATTTCAGCGTTGAGCGGAGCAGCCATTCAGCAGAAAAATTCATTTTTGGTGGACAAATTGGGCGAAAAAGTTTTTTCTGACAGACTGACCGTTACCGATGATCCTTTTATTGTATCGGGGCGCGGAAGCAGGTTGTTCGACGGGGAAGGAGTTGCTTCTCCAAAACGCCGGATTTTTGAAAACGGCGTTTTGCAAAGCTATTTTATTGATACCTACTACGGTAAAAAACTGGAGATGAAGCCTACAGGCGGAAGCTATTCCAATATTGTTTTTTCTACGGGAAACAAAAACCTTGATGAGCTGGTTGCAACTTTGGAGCGGGGGATTCTGGTTACCGGATTCAATGGCGGAAACAGCAACGGCTCCACCGGCGATTTTTCCTATGGCGTGGAAGGTTTTCTCGTTGAAAACGGAAAACTGACACAGCCCGTTTCCGAAATGAATATCACCGGAAACATGAAAGATTTATGGCTGAATTTAGGTGAAATAGGGAATGATATAAATCCAAATTCAATCTGGCTTGCTCCGTCAATTTTATTTGAAAATGTGGATTTCAGCGGTATTTAATTTCTTTGAAACAGATATGAATTTTTAGGTTTGCTCGTTGTTCAGGAAAATAGTTCACAAAAAAGTCACTTTTATGAAAAAGATTTTGATGGTAGCATTTCTGTTATTGACAATTTCCGGCGCTCAGGCGCAGGGGTATAGTCAGGCACTGGGATTGCGGGCAGCATGGATTACTCCGGGGCTGGAATACCGTTATTATACCGGCGACAAACATTCACTTCGGGCATTACTGTCATTCAGAGGCAGAGGAGTTCAGATACATGCACTAACCGAATTCTATCAGTATGATTTGTTTCCCTTTTCTGAACAGCTTGTGTTTTTTTATGGCGGCGGGCTTCATACGGGAGTTGAAACATGGAACGAACCGGCTGATGAAGATAGTTTTCACAGAATGCAGTCAAAATCCTCTTTTCTCACCGGACTTGACGGGCTGATAGGCGTGGAGTATGTTTTTTATGAAGCTCCTGTGACGATAGGAGTGGAGATGAAACCGTTTTTTGATATTTTTGGCAGAAACGGTTTTGATGTCCGGGTATTTGATTTTGCCCTGACGGTCAAATATCTTTTTTGATTTTTTATAATCAGAAAATTCCGAAATAAGGATAAAAAAACCGTGAAGCGGTTTTTGCTTCACGGTTTTTTTTTGCCGGAATGCTTTTAAAAATCCACATAATCTGCGTTTTGCAGAAATTCCAGACTCATTCGGCAGCTTTCCACCGGCTCAAAGTTGTAATGTTCCACTTCCACAACGCCATATTTTGCTCCCGATTTTTCGCGGGCGGCAAAGATGCTTTCAAAATCCATATTGCCACTGGCGCCAAGCTCCTCCTTGTCCTTAATGTGCCACACTTCAAACCTTCCCGGATAGCGATCGAAATAATCCAGAGGGTCTTTCCCGCCTTCAACAATCCAGTAGAGGTCAATCTGAAACATCACCTTTGCCGGGTCGGTCAGCTCAAGCATCCAGTCGTAAAGCGGCTTGCCTTCATATTCTGTCCTAAATTCGTTGGCGTGGTTGTGATAGCCAAAACGGATACCTTTGGCATTGCATTTTTCACCCACCTGGTTGAAGTATTCGCAATACCTTTTTAATCCTTCCAAACTTTGGTAAGCATTGCGCCCCATTGAAGGCTGAACAATCCACTTCACTCCGGCGGCGGCATGCGCTTCAATCGCTTCATCCCACCATGCAAGCTGTGTATCCCAGCTTCCCGAATCGGGAATGCTTTGCCCGGCATGTGAACCAAGCATTTGTAAGCCGTTGGCTTCGCACAATGCTTTAAAATCTTCCGGCGACATTCCGTAGAACTGACCGTTACCGTAACCGGCTGCTTCAACAAAACTGTAGCCCATTTCACCCACTTTAGCCACAGTTGCGCTTACATCTTTTTTCATGTCATCGCGAAGAGAGTAAAGTTGAAGCCCGATAAATTTCTTTTTTGGAGCAGGGGTGCATCCCGAAAATGTTTGTGCTGCAAAAGCAAAAATCCCTGCAAAAAGTAAAATTCTAAAACTCATTTTTCTAACCATTTCCTCTTATTTTTAAATATTTGAAATTTTATTCCAAATTTATGCAATTCTTTGCGTAAACCGAACATTTTACTCTATTTTCCTAAAAATTATTTTATTTGAATCTTTTAAATGAGCTTTGCATTATGGACACGACTGAAATTCTCATAAAAATCCGCAAGATTGTGCGTTCAATCAACCTTGAGTCAAAAAAAATTGAAAGAGAACATGGCGTAAGTATTCCTCAGGTTCTATCGCTTCACTACTTGCGCGATGCTGAAGATTTTCAGGCAGGGCAGGGGGAAGTCCGGGATTTTCTGAACCTGAATGCCAGCACAACAAGCGGAATAATTAACCGGCTGGAAGCAAAAGGGTTAGTTGCAAGGCTGCCAAAACTGGGCGATAAAAGAGCAGTAACTATCGCTTTAACCACAAAAGGAGATAAACTCATGGAGTCGATGCCTCCTTTGCTGCACGAAAAACTTGCCGACAGACTGGAGAAATTAGATGATCAATCGTTGCATAAAATTGAAGAAAGCCTCGATTTGTTAATAAATATTTTCGAGATTGACGAGGTTGACGCTGCACCATTGATTTCAAGTGACGATTTCTTTGAAAAATAGAGCAATCCGATTCCGGAAATACTTCGTCGCCTAACTAATTCAGATTAACTCTTTGTTAATCTCTCAATAGTTTAATTCCTTAAATAGATATAATAATCATTAAAACAGCGTGTTATCTCGAATGGTAAAAACGCTTAAAAGTAGAAATCATTGGTTGTCCGGTTGCTTTTTATTACATTTGTTCGCATAGAAACTATTTTATGGGAATTTTTAGTGAAATTCAACAAGAAATTGCAAAAAGAATTGAATCGGACAGCAACATATCAAAATGGAAAGATTGGAAATGGCAATTAAAACACTCAGTAAGAACGATTGAAGAGTTTGAATTGCTTTCGGGGATAAACTTTTCGTTTGATGAAAAGGAACTGCTCCAGGAAACATTGAACAGATTTCCACTGTCAATAACACCATACTACCTTTCATTAATCAACTCCAAAAATTACAGCAACGATCCTGTTTTCAGGCAGGCATTTGCCAATATTGAGGAGTTGACTGTGCTGAAGAGCGATTTTGAAGATCCTCTTTCTGAAGAAACGGATAGTCCGTTGGAAGGTATTACCCACCGTTATCCGGACAGGGTTTTGTTTCATGTGAGCAATATATGCTCCATGTATTGCAGGCACTGTACGCGTAAACGAAAAGTGGGAGATGTAGATTCAATTCCATCCAAAGAGAAACTGCTTAAAGGGATTGAATATATTAGAAAAACACCGCAGATACGGGATGTTTTGCTCTCTGGCGGCGATCCGTTAATGCTTCCTGACAAATATCTTGATTGGCTTCTTTCAGAGGTTACTTCAATTCCGCATGTGGAAGTGGTCAGGATTGGAACACGAATGCCCGTAGTGTTGCCTTATCGTATTACCAATGAATTGGTTGAGGTTCTGAAGAAGTATCAGCCTTTGTGGATTAATACACATTTCAACCATCCGCGCGAGATTACCGCATCGTCAGGAGAAGCATTGGCACGACTGGCAAATGCAGGTTTTCCGCTTGGCAATCAATCGGTTTTGCTGGCTAATGTGAATGATTGTCCGCGTATTATGAAAGACTTGGTGCACAAGCTTGTGCAAAACCGGGTGAACCCCTATTATTTATATCAGTGTGATTTATCGGAGGGCTTGGCACATTTCAGAACACCTGTAGGAAAGGGAATTGAAATTATGGAGAGCCTTATTGGGCACACTTCCGGTTTTGCTGTGCCCACTTATGTGATTGATGCGCCGGGGGGTGGTGGAAAAATTCCTGTGATGCCTAACTATATCATTTCGTGGTCAACCAATAAAGTGGTTTTGCGAAATTATGAGGGGATAATCACAACTTACACGGAGCCGGAGAATTATGATTCAAAATTTTGTGATTTGAATTGTGATTCGTGCAATCGCGAATTGACACTTGAAGGCGCTGATGAAGAAAAAGCAATTGGAATTGAGAAATTACTTTCGGATTATGACGAAGCAATATCATTGATTCCTGATAATAACGAGAGACACATCAGAAGGGAAAATAATGGAAGACAAAATTGAAAAAATTGGAAACTCAACAATACAACACGGAAAATCAAACGACAGGGTTTTTTTGCTGGAATATAATCAGGATGACTGCCAAAAGCTATTACCAGAGCTTGATCGTTTGGTGAGGGAAAAAGAGTACACAAAAGTTGTTACGATAATTCATGCTGATGAATTGCCGCGTTTTATCCTCAACGGATATAAAGTGGAAGCCTATATTCCCCGGTTTTATAAGGGTAAAACGGATTGTGTAATGGCATCGAAATTTTTTGACCGAAAAAGAAGCGAATCGCCAAAAAAGCTGTTAAAAACGTTTTCTGCCCTAATTAATTCTTTGGATGGAACTAATCATGTAACTGGATTAAACGGTTTTAAAATTGAAAAGCTGGATGAAACAGATGTAATGACAATAGCAGAAGTACTCAAGCGCATTTTTGAAACCTATCCGGTTCCGGTTCATGATCCAAAATATATTTTGAAAACCATGCAAACCGGGCGCGCATTCTATATTGGAATTTGGGATGATGGAAAACTCATTGCAGTTTCAAATGCAGAAATAGATCCTGCGAATGAGAATGTGGAGATGACAGATTTTGCTGTCTTACCAAAATATCGCGGCAAAAATCTTGCGGCGCACCTACTGAAATTTATGGAACAGGAGATGAAACAGAAAGGAATTAAAACTGCTTATTCAATTGCTCGTCTGGCAGAACCGGGAATGAATAAAACATTTTTGAAAGCCGGCTACAAGTACAGCGGCACCCTGGTGAATAATACCAATATTGCCGGAAGTATCGAGAGTATGAATATCTTTTATAAACATCTTTAATATGTATTTGGGAAAGCTGTGTAAATATTCGGATGAATGCAATGTGTATCGAAATAAAAACAAAAACATCAGGAAGCCAATATTTATTGTGAGAAATGTGTTTTGCAACAGAGGAATAAAAGGATGGCAAAATTGCAAAAGATTTCAAATGTATGAAGCCGGTAAACCTGTGCCGGATGAGATGACACCTAACGGATAAGATTATAAGAAAAATGTTGAAAAATCAATCCATTTTGTTATCTCTCTTTTGTGAAAACTTTATTTCTGTCCACGGTTAGCTGGGGAAGCAAAATAGTTTAATAGCCGAAGCCCTTTGAAATTAGTGAGTCTTTTTGTTTCGCCTTAAACCGGGTGTCAGATGGAAGCTTTCAATGATTTTTGATTTGTACAGGGCACTATTAACTGCAAAAAGCTTAATTTTGCACCCCTGTTTTACTTTCCATGAAGAATAAAGAGTTTTTAGCTTATTTAACAGCGCTTGGAGCTGCTTTTTTTTGGGGTTTCTCCTTTGTGTGGTTTAAAATTGCCAATCTTGCCTATAAACCCATCTCCATTATTTTCATCCGGCTGATTATTTCATCGGTTCTGATTCTCATAATTGCCCATGGGTTGAAAAGACTCCAAAAACCTTCCGTAAAAGATTTCAAATTGTTTGTTCTGATGGCTTTTTTTGAGCCTTTTCTCTATTTCATGGGCGAAAGCCATGGGTTAACCTACGTCTCTTCAACAGTTGCCGCAGTGATTGTAGCGACCATACCGCTTTTATCGCCTATTGCCGCATGGTATTTTTTTCGTGAAAAAGTGACATGGAAAAATATTGCCGGCTTTGCACTTTCATTTGTTGGCGTGGCACTGGTGGTGCTGAACGGCTCCTTCCGGTTTGATGCTCCGCCCATTGGAATTGCCCTGGAGTTTCTCGCCGTTTTTTCTGCCATTGCCTATTCCATTGTGCTCAGGAAACTGGTCTTTCGATACAATACTTTCACCATCATTGCATATCAGAATCTCATCGGTATTTTCTTTTTTCTGCCTTTCTGGCTGATATTTGATTTGAAAGAATTTCTTGCCACTCCGTTTCATCCGCAGGCGTTTAGGGCAATTCTTCTGCTTGCTGTTTTTGCATCCACGCTTGCTTTTATGTTGTTTACCCAGAGTATTCGTAAAATCGGTGTGAACCGCTCCAACACTTTTGTAAATATCATTCCGGTTTTTGTGGCAGTTCTCTCTTTTTTCGTTTTGAATGAAGAGCTTGGTTTTCAGAAAATTATCGGGATTATTGTGGTCATTGCCGGATTGTTTCTTGCGCAGACCAGGAGAAGAAAAACACAGGTGTAAGGGGTGTGAATCTGTGAGGTACTTTTGTTTTGGCATATTTTTGAACCATACAGGCACAACAGAGCGGGCACATGGATTTTTTATTTTGCTTTTAAACCTGGAATATTTTGAAAATATCTCCAATGCTTAAACTGTTTAACTTTTTATGCTTAATTGAAAACCGAAACATATTCATTATATTTGCGCGCAAAATTTTAAACGGGGTGAAATTCAAATTAAAAATATCGAAAAAGATATTGATAAAGCTTGTGGTTTTTGTCAGCCTTACGAGCGCTGCTTCTCTTTTCGATCATTATTTTGAAAAACATCCCGGAGCGCTGAAGGAGATACAGGAAGAAAACGAAAGAAATTCCAACACGCAGGAGGGAGTTTATCTCTTTTCGCAAACTATTCCATCCAGCATAAAATCGCCCGTGCAAAAATCACCTTCAAGGAAACTGACCGGCGAGGCACATGGAAAATTGCTTCAGAAGTGGCACCAATTGCGTATTTATCAATTTCTGCGGGCAGAAACGAATACCATCCGGCAACCTTTCATTCTCTCACGCAATCATTTGATTTTCAGGAGATATATTTTTGATATTCCTGATGAAGTTCCAATTATATCCTGATTTTTCCTGCGCACAAATAATTTTGAGTCAGGAAAATGCAAGGCTAATTCAGCCAAAATACCTGAGATTACTTTATCTCTTTCAAAGAAAATCACAAATAACAACTATTTTAAAATAAAATTTTATGCAAAACAGAGGTGCAATTCTAACATTTGCCATTCTTTTGGCGCTTGTTTCATTATACCAGCTTTCGTTTACATTTAAAACCAGGCAGGTAGAAAAAGCAGCCCGGGCATACGCCCAGGGTGATCCGGAAAAAGAGTTCAATTATCTCGACTCCATTTCCGGCGAAGAAGTATATAACTTTTTAGGATTGAAGAAATTTACCTTTAAAGAGGTAAAGGAGCTTGAACTGAACCTTGGGCTTGACCTGAGAGGCGGTATGAACGTTACCCTTGAAGTTGCGGTTGACGACCTTATCAGAGCTTTGTCGCACTATAACACAGACTCAACCTTTAACGCGGCACTGCAACAGGCAAGAGTGATGCAGCGCGGCAGTCAGGAAGATTTTGTCACACTTTTCGGCAGGGCTTTTGAGGAGATTGACCCCAATGCGCGCTTAGCTTCCATTTTTCTTACGCTCGACCTTCGTGATAAAATCAACATAAACACCACAAACGCCGAAGTTCTGAATGTTATCCGCACGGAGACCGATGCAGCCATCAATAATGCCTTTAATATCATTCGCACACGTATCGACCGTTTTGGAGTGGCTCAGCCCAATATTCAGCAATTGCAAACCAAAGGGCGCATTTTAGTGGAGCTGCCCGGTGTGAAAGACCAGAAAAGGGTGCGCTCGCTGTTGCAGGGTACCGCCATGCTTGAATTCTGGGAAACCTATGAAAATCAGGAGGTCTATACCTATCTGCTTCAGGCAAACGATCGCCTTCGCGAAATGCAGGCTTCAGAAAAGAAGGCTGAAACAACAGAGCCGGAAGAAGCCCTAACCGAAGAGCAGGAAAAGGCAGAAGAACAGGTTGCTGAACAAGATACGGTTTCGGAACAGGAAAGTTCGTTGCTTGCTGAACTGGAAGCTGCAGGAGACACCACTCAGGCTGGATTGGACGATCTCGAAAACTTCAGAAAAGAGTTTCCGCTTTTTGCTGTTCTCAATCCAAGCACCGACCAGCAGGGACAGCTATTCCCCGGTCCGGCTATTGGAATTGCCCATTCAAGGGATACCGCAAAGGTGAACGAATACCTGAATAGAGAGCAAATCAAAAGCATATTTCCCAGGGATATGATGTTCCGCTGGACGGCAAAATCTACCGACCAGGCAGGCAACTATTACCGTCTGATTGCTCTAAAAGCCAACACCCGAGATGGGCGGGCGCCGCTTGACGGGGATGTGATTACCGATGCACGCCAGGATTTCGATCAATTCGGTTCAAATCCGGAGGTCTCCATGACCATGAACAGTGAAGGCGCCAAAACATGGCAGCGATTGACAAAAGAGAATATCGGCAAATCGATAGCAATTGTCTTAGATGGCTATGTGCGCTCCTTTCCAACAGTTCAAAATGAAATTTCGGGAGGCCGTTCAAGTATTACCGGTCTGGAAACCATTGAAGAGGCAAAAGACCTTGCAAATATTTTGAAGTCAGGAAAAATGCCCGCACCTGCGCGCATCATTCAGGAAGAAATCGTTGGTCCGTCATTAGGGCAGGAAGCGATTAAAAGCGGATTGTATTCATTCATCTTAGCTTTTATTCTGGTGCTTGCCTATATGTTTTTCTTCTATAGTCGCCATGCCGGTTTTGCAGCCGATGTAGCGCTTCTGACCAACATGTTCTTCGTTATCGGAATCCTTGCTTCACTGGGAGCAACGCTCACCCTGCCGGGAATTGCCGGTATCGTGCTCACCATAGGTATGGCTGTTGACGCCAACGTGCTGATTTTTGAGCGGGTGCAGGATGAATTATATGCAGGGAAAGGAATTAAACTTGCTATTTCAGATGGTTATAAAAATGCCTATTCTGCAATTATTGACGGACAGGTGACAACACTCTTAACCGGTATTATTCTTTACATATTCGGTTCAGGTCCGATTAAAGGTTTTGCCACCACGTTGATTATCGGTATTTTAACATCATTGTTTACTGCTATATTCATCACACGGATTATTTTCAGCTGGTGGTTGCAGCGTAACAAAAAAATCAAGTTTTCAAACCCCAAAACGGCAAATATCCTCCGGAGTACCACGATCAACTTTTTGAGAAAAAGAAAAAT
The DNA here is from genome assembly GCA_040772505.1 of Mariniphaga sp. Lineage (GTDB taxonomy): Bacteria > Bacteroidota > Bacteroidia > Bacteroidales > Prolixibacteraceae > Mariniphaga. Next base: position 292,481 of record JAXGYA010000002.1, read on the forward strand.
TGCATACGTTATTTCCGGTTCATTTATTCTTATTTCATTAGGTTCTATAGCACTGCGCGGGTTTAACTATGGTATTGACTTCAAGGGAGGACGCACCTATGTTGTCCGTCTTGATCAGGATGTTCAGGTTGCCGATGTTCAAAGCGCTCTGGAAGTATCTTTTGAAACTGCGCCTGAAGTGAAAACTTTTGGAGCCAACAATCAGATTCGTATTACCACCACCTACAAAATTGAAGACAGTGGCGAAGAGGTGGACAACGAGGTGAATGAACTGTTAATAAAAGGACTGCAAGATGCGGGCATGTTGGATGAAAATGTCAGCTTTGAAGATTTTACAGACAAATATCTGTTGAGCTCGCAAAAAGTAGGTCCAACCATTTCTGCTGATATCCGGAGAGAGTCGGTTATTGCAATCACCTTTGCGCTGCTTGCTATTTTCCTTTATATTCTGGTGAGGTTTACCAGATGGCAATACGGTTTGGGTGCCGTTATTGCATTGGGGCACGACGCCATTGTAATTCTCGGCATTTTCTCATTGTTATATACTATCCTGCCATTTTCACTTGAAGTTGACCAGGCATTCATTGCCGCAATATTAACAGTGTTAGGATATTCCATAAACGACACCGTTGTTGTTTTTGACCGTATCAGGGAGTATCTGAAGCTCTATCCGAAGCGGAAAATTGAGCAGAACATGAACGAATCGATAAACAGCACTTTGCGACGAACCATGAGTACTTCACTTTCAACATTTGTTGTGCTGTTGTCCATTTTCCTGTTTGGCGGAACAACAATCCGTGGATTTACATTTGCTCTGCTCATTGGTATTGTGGTTGGAACTTATTCATCAATTTTTCTGGCAGCTCCAATTTCTTATGATTTGCAAAAAAAGGCAGTTGCAGCGGTTGAGAAAAGAAAACGTTAAGCATTTTCAGTTCACAGGATACATGAGAGTCTTGCATGTGCAAGACTCTTTTTTTAAATTTACTGAGTAAATGACATAGCCAATTTGTATATTTGTGGACTTAAACAAAAATGAGGAATGAATCATATATTATTTGTAAGTGGTGGTGAACTGGTAATCGTGATGTTGTTAGCTCTACTTCTCTTTGGGGCTAAAGCCATTCCTGATATCGCTAAAACATTGGGCAAGGGAATGCGCGAATTCAGAAAAGCAACCAACGAAATAAAGCGTGAGCTTGAAGAGAATACCTCGGATTTTAAGCGGGATATTGACGATGTAAGATCAACTATCAGCCGGGAAGCCAACCAGATAAAGCAGGATATTGACAAGGTTTCTTCGACAGTAACCCGTGAGACCGAAGAGATCAGCAAAGATCTGAACAAAAATCTGGACGATCTTTCAAAACCGGTGGAAAGCAGCACCGGGAAAAGCGCGGATGAAAATTACGACTACCTTCAGGATTAAACACAAAATCTAATTGATTCAGGTTAAAAACATAAAGAAATCGTTCGGCACGCTTCAGGTCTTAAAAGGGATAAATCTTGAAGTTCCTTCGGGAAAAATTTATTCTATTGTAGGCGCAAGCGGTGCCGGAAAAACCACTCTTCTTCAAATAATCGGAACCCTCAGCAAGCCGGATAGTGGAGAAATCTTTTATTCAGGAAAAAATATTTCAGGGCTCTCCGAGAAACAACTCTCCAAATTCAGAAACCGGGAAATCGGGTTTGTTTTTCAATTCCATCATTTGTTGCCGGAATTTACTGCATTGGAGAATGTTTGCATTCCTGCTTTTATTGCCCAGCGCCAGCGGGTGGAAGCTGAAAAAGAAGCCGTCAGATTACTGCAATATCTTGGGCTTGTTAATCGTCTCCACCATAAACCCTCCCAATTGTCGGGTGGTGAAAAACAACGGGTTGCCGTTGCACGTGCGCTTATCAACAAACCTTCGGTTGTGCTGGCTGATGAACCCTCTGGGAATCTCGATTCGGCAAATCGCAACGATTTGCATGACCTGCTGTTTAATCTACGGGACGACTTCGGGCAAACGTTTGTTATCGTTACCCACGACATCCATTTTGCAGAGCGCTCAGACAGAATTGTCAATATTAAGGATGGTGTGATTGAGGGAGATTAATCTGAATATGGAACTAACTGAGTTGAAAGATTTTCTTGACGAGAAGGCAGAAAAATTTAATCGCCCGGCTTTTATTTCATCTGATCCGATTCAGGTTCCCAAACAATTCAGCCAAAAGGAAAATGTTGAAATTGCCGCTCTCCTGACAGCAACCATCTCCTGGGGAAACCGCCCTGCCATAATAAAAAATGCACTGCGCCTGATGGAACTCATGGATAATCGTCCCTTTGATTTTATTCGTGAGAGTTCTTCTTCTGATTTGTCGGTTTTGAAATCTTTTGTTCACCGGACATTCAACGGTGAAGACTGCATCTACTTTATCCGTGCGCTGAAAAATATTTATCAAAACCATGGCGGGCTGCAGCAGGTGTTTGAAACCGGTTTTCAAAACGGAAGCTCAGTAAAATCCTCATTGGCTTATTTTCACAAAATATTTTTTGAAATGCCCGGAGAACGAACCCGGAAACACATTGCAAATGTTGAGAAAAATGCTTCGGCAAAACGGCTCAACATGTTTCTGCGCTGGATGGTTCGCAGCGATAACCGTGGTGTTGATTTTGGTCTGTGGAGAGGAATCCCTGTATCTGAACTCATGCTGCCGCTGGATGTTCACACGGGAAATACAGCCCGGAAGCTGGGATTGTTGAAACGAAGGCAAAACGATTGGAAAGCGGTGGAGGAGGTTATGGAAACACTTCGCAGGTTTGATCCGGATGACCCGGTAAAATATGACTTTGCACTTTTTGGGTTGGGTGTTTTTGAAAAATTCTGGAATGGGCAGAAATAACTATTTTCGATACTCAACTGTTTTTGTTGTTGAATTGCTCCCTTTGGAAGGGAAGTTCCGCGTTGCTGCGAACAATTGCTTTAATAATCGGTTAATTCTCTTTAATAGCAGACAAAATAAAATACAAATATGTCTTTTATTGATGACTGATGTTAATTTTGCAATTAAAAAGATAATATATAAGGAATGACATTTGAAATGCAACCCGAAATTAAGCTTGACACAAGTTATTATAAAGTATTAGATATCCGATATTTAACCGAAAGTACATTTGTGCTGCAAATGCCTGCAAGCAGATTTAAATTTGAAGCAGGGCAGCATGTATCTCTTTCGGTGCTGGGAGATTTTCAAAGCCGGGAATATTCTATTTACAGCGCCGAAGATGCTGAATTTCTGGAAGTTCTGGTGAAGGAGGTGGATGGTGGATACTTTACGCCAAAACTAAAAAATCTCAAGAAAGGAGATATTCTGGAAATTCATGGTCCGTTCGGACGGTTTTCCCTTGACAAAAACAAGCTCGAAACCCACCGCCATATTTTTATTGCCAGCGGCACAGGCATTGCGCCATTTCGCAGTATGATAATGAGTAATCCGGGGCTGGATTATCAGATTATCCACGGCGTTCGCCATGGAAATGAAGCTTACGAGCGGGAATTATACGCTCCCGAACGCTATCTGCTGTGCACATCACGCGACGAATCGGGCGACTATAAAGGGCGGCTGACCGGCTATCTCAAAGAAACCGAATTTGATAAAAACTCAAGTTTTTATCTTTGCGGAAATAGCGACATGATTTTCGACGCAATGGAAATCCTCAAGGGCAAGGGTTTCGGACGTAAAGATATCAATGTGGAAGTCTATTTTTAATGGGAATTGGACGCTTCCCCGTAGGCAAGGTCACCGGCATCTCCCAATCCCGGAACGATATAGGATTTTGAAGTCATTCCCTCATCAACGGCGCCAAGCCAGAGGGTAACGTTTTCATCCCTAATTTTTTCTGCAATGTATTCAACACCTTGGCGGCTGGCAATGATGGAGACCAGATGTACATGCGAAGGGATTCCCCGTTTCTTCAGTGCATCATAACTGATTTTTACAGACTTGCCGGTTGCCAGCATTGGGTCGGTCAGAATGACCACTTTCCCTTTGAGCTGCGGAGAAGCGATATACTCAAAGGCAATGTCAAACTCGCCATTTTCATCATATTTCCGGTATGCAGAGATAAAACAGTTCTCGGCACGATCAAACACTTTCAAAAATCCCTGATGCATCACAAGCCCCGCCCGCAGAATTGTTGCCAGCACCGGCTGACTCTCCAGCATGGGAACCTTTGCAATTCCCAGGGGAGTGGTGACTTCAGTCATCGAATATTTTAACTCTTTGCTGATTTCATATGCAAACAACTCCCCAAGCCGGTGAATGTTTTCACGAAACCGCAGCCGGTCCTTTTGAATGGAAATATCCCTTATTTCAGCAAGATACTGATTGATTATTGAATGACTCTCTCCTAAAACTCTGATTCTCATGTCCAAGTAGTTGTATGTTTTGGTTTTTTCACTTTCTGTTTTATTCCATTATCTAAGTAAAAGCCACATCTGCTTCACCATCCTGAAAAGAAAATTCATTTTCTGCAAACAAAGATTGCAATGTATTTGAATAACCTGAATATCGCACACTATTTTTCACAAATAAATAGTTTTTTCTGCTATTTTTCACAAGCGCTGAATTGAGCTGGCAATTATAGACCAGCAGGCTGTCAACTTTATTTTTTATCAGATACGACCACAGAAACTGACTCGCAATTTTCAATGAATCTTCTGAATAATAGATAAATGGTACCGAAGCATGGTTGTCCCGGATTGAGAATAACAGCAATGCAATCAGCTTGTTCTCTTTTCGAATTTCCAAAAATTCCTGTTTGAAACTATCCACTTTATATGTAAACGGGTAGGCAATTTCCGATGCTTCTCTTTTCGTGGTTACCCATGGATTTTGAGCAATCCAGTTTAATTTTGCGATTTCCTGTCTAAAAAAGCTTTCTCCCGGGAATTTTCCAATAAACTTAGCATGCTCATCATCAAGATGTTTTATGCTTTTGAGGGAATAGTTTTCACTGAAAATTTTATTGGAATTTCCAAACATGCGAGCTGGAAGGAGGCTATTCAGCATGCTGTCAATATGCGAAAAAGTGGAAGAAATCCAGCGTTTTTTCCCTTTCCGCCTGAACATATCACCGAAATAAAAACGAAGGAAATATCTGTTACCCCGTATTTCAGGTACGAATCTAAACAATCCGGTTTTTTCAAGAACTGACTTTGTGTGAGCAGTACAGTCAGTTAAAATCATTCGCTGCCCGCAAAGGTGCAAAGCCTTTAAAAATACAGGTATTGCCCATTGCCTGCCGGATTCCGGGTTTGCCCACCAGCCCGAATTTGAATAGAGAGATTTTTGTTCCAAAAATGTCTTATGGGGAAAAATACCTGCAAAAGCATAAAGTGTATCATTTTCAGCAGCAAAAACCAAAGCTGTTTCCTCAGCATCTGCATGTGGATTTTTATACTGTGAATGGGCACGCAGCGGAGTAATTGGCTTAGTCCGGAGTTTTTCGTATTCTTCACTTTTCACAAATCCGGGCAATTCACCTATTTTAATCTCCCTGATTATCATTGTTTGCTGTGTCTAAAAACAGATTCAACCAGTCCTGCCACATCCCTTACTTCAATGATTGCGAACAGATCAAACTTCAAATGAAATGCTTTTTCAAGCTCCTGAATTAAAATGATATGATTGAGTGAATCCCATCGTGCCACTTCGTCGGCTGATGTCTGTTCGCTCAGATTGGGTATCTCGCCCATAACCGATCGGAAGATCTCCAGCACTTTGTTTTTTACTTCATCTTTTTCCATTCCATTTTGATTTTCAACCATTCAAACATTGAATTAAGCTATAAGCAGCAATATTAGCGTTTCCAAAAAATCACAAGCCTGCCGCAGACTGCAAACCCAAGCTTTTCATACAAAGGTACTGCCTTTTGTACCGCCTGCAAAACGACTTTTCCCGATTTTTGAAAACTTTTGCTTATAGCAAAACGGATTAATTCAGCTGCGTAGCCTCTCCCCCTGAAGCGAGGGCTGGTGGCAATGAAATAGAACCCTGTGGTTATTTTGTCGGAATAGGCCAAAAGGCAACTCACCAGCTCATCGGCAATAAATAATCCGTAAAATTGAAAGTTGTTTTTTTTGTAAAGCTCCTCAGCAAGTGTTTCACTAATTTTCATGGAGCCCATTATTTCTCTATTCACAAGCAGAGCAAACTTTTGAACTTCACTTACGTCCGCCAATCTCCTCATCTCAAAATATTCGGGATAAATTACTTCTGCCGGGTCAGTCTGTGAAACGTTCATCAGCGTCCATGTTTTGACCGGATAAATACCTGCATCCCGAAGTTTTATCAACTCTCTGTCACTAAATAGTTTTGCGTTGCAAACTGCAAAACCGGGATAATTGTTTTTTGTGGTTTCTGATAGAATTTGCCGGAGAGAATCTGCCGGGTCGGACGAAAGATCCACATCAAAAACCATTTGAGGCCAGTTGCCCTCTTTTTCACCAACAAAACTGAACTGGTTTTTTTCAAAAAAAACAACAGATGAACTCTCGCCAGTTTCCCGGTAAAAATTAAACAGATTATTTATATTATCATCCATATTAACACTTGCGTTTTCTTCTGTTTATTCAGCATTATCGTTCTCTTTTTACAACTTGAATTCATTAGCTCACCATAATTCTTTATTGAGAAACATTGACACAAGCTTTTTTTTATCGGTTTTTCCCGAGCGGTTTACCGGGAAGTCCAAAACACCGATGATTTTTTCAGGAATTTTGTAGCGTTGAAAGCTCAATGCCATCTCTTCCTGAATTTCCTTTCCACAACCTGAATATTTTTCAATAAACACAACCAGTTGCTTCAAGCCGGGTGATTTTTCCACCGCAACGGCTGCCACATTTCCGCTGTCCGGAACAATCTTTCTCACCGCATTTTCAATTTCTATCAAATCAATTCGGTAGGCATTGATTTTTACCTGGTCATCCAGTCTTCCCAAAAAGTAAAGATAACCTTCATGGTCTTGTGCCACCAGGTCTCCTGTGGGATAATACTTTACACTTTGTCCGCCCTTTTCAATAAACTTAAATGGCTGTGTTTCAGACTCAAGGTATCCATTCATCATCTGCTGTCCGCCAATCCAAAGTTCTCCGGAAGAGTCATTTCTCTCCCCGGGCATTTTTGAAATATAAGTTTGCACATGTTTAAACGGCAAACCAATGCTCACTATATTGTTTTTTTCCTTAATCTTTTCGCCGGGCAAACATTTATAAATCGTTGCGGTAACAGTAGTTTCAGTAGGCCCGTATCCGTTTGAGATTTCCGCATTTGGAATATGCGGGCGCCACGATTCCACCAAATCAGCCGGCAAAGCTTCTCCGCCAAAATGAAAATGCTTCAACCCGGGAAGATGAAACGATGAGAAAAATGGCTTTAAACATGCCAGAAGAGTCGGCGTTGCCTTTACCCAGGTTATCGGTTTTTCAGATAAGATTTTTGCTGCAGCAAACGGTTTGAAAGTGTTTCCGGGAATGGTATATACTTCAGCTCCCAAAAGAAAAGGGATGAGGTATCCGGTAAAAGAGGCATCAGCCGTTAATTCATAGGTTTGCAAAAATTTATCGGAACTATCGAGTTCAGGATATTTTTTCAAAAATCCTTCAACATAAGCCGACAGGTTTTTCAATGAAATTGCTACATTTTTGGGCATCCCCGTGCTGCCTGAAGTGTTTAAAATATACAATGTCCGGTTTTTACTCCAACGGTGAACCGGCAAGTTGTGTTTGGATGAAGTTTTCCGGTTGTCAAGAATTTGCGCAGACTGAAATGGGCACTCATTCCCGGAGCCATCGGGTTGAAAAACATATTTGATCCCAAATTTTCCAATAAGCTCTTCATTCACAGCAGTTGGAGCTTCGGGGTTCAGCGGCATGAAAACACCGCCCGAAAACCAAATGGCAAAAACGGCAGCATAAGTTTCAGCAAATTCATTGCATAAAACTCCCACCGGCATTTGTGGTTCAAATCCGGTTTGTGATTCAAGAAGCCGGCGACTGCCGTTTATTAGAAACAGAAATTCCCGGTATGAATATTTTTCATCTCCTGCACAAAATGCCTCTTTTTCGCCAAAAGAGCTAAATGCAGCATAATATTTTTCAATCAGATTCATTCTCAATTTAAAAACCGGTTTACAAAGAGTAACCTAAATTAACTTCAAAAAATCTTTTCATATCTTAATGCTTCACCGTTGCTTTCCTCATCCATTTCCGTAATTGATAATAAACAAATTCTCCTTTCAGATTCTGCACAAAATCGCCGCTCTGCTCAGCAGGATACCTTTGAAGATGAAAATCCAGCGAATCGCTTTTTACACCGGCAGTTCCAAAAGTGAAATCGCAAATTTTTTCATTATGAATGGTCTCTAAAACCTGTACCGGCACACCGGAATCGGTAAAAGGAAAAGAAAATGCCCTGACTTTTGGTTTCACCAAACTTTCAATAACCGACATGCTTTCTCTCACTTCCTCAATCTGCTTTTCCGGAGATATTTTCCAAAATTCAGGATGAGTGTGGCTGTGCGCTCCAATGGAAAATCCATTGGAAACCAGCTTTTTAACTTGCCCTGAAGTGAGATAGGGCTGCTGGTTTTTTAGGAAATCCGAAAAATCAATTTTCAGTTTTTCAGCGGCTCTGTTCAAAATATCAATCTGAGATATTCCTGAAGTTAATATTTTATTTCCGTCAAGGTTATTGTTCGCCAAAAACTCTTCTGTCTCATTATCTGGATTTTCACGAAGCCTGCTCAAAATAAGGCTTGCTTTATATTTATGAAACAATGCCCGGTTATCAATAAAAGCACTATTCAGAAAAAAAGTGGCAGGAATTCCTTTTTTCAACAAAATCGGTGCAATCACATCTGCACATTCGCGCAGTCCGTCATCAAAGCTGAGATGAAATACCTTTTTGCCGGAATAATTTTCCGAAGCCAGTTCCTCAAGCGAAACCGGTTTAAAATATTTCAGGAAAAAATCGAGTTCCTTTTCAAATTGAGCAACATTCCTGTAAGGGTAATTTAAAATATGTGGCAAATTCTCATCGCTCACCGTGTGGTAAAAAGGCAAAAAGACAGGCGTATTCATTCTGAAAAGTTGTTGTGTTGAGCAAAAATACCCAACCTGCTTACATATAAACCGTGGAAATTTTCTCATCCTTTCATCCCTTTCATCCATTTGATTGCTCGTGGCAGCCGGTTTATTTGCATTCGGCTGTAAACTTCGGGCATAGCGCCAAACCCCTGAAAAAAACGGGCAATCCCGGGAACCATCGAACCTTCAAAATCGAGAATCAGGTTTTTGTCAGCGGCATTTTTTAACAGCCGGTCGATTAAGAAAAACATTGCCCTTAGCTCCTTCCCCTCATCATTTGAAACTGCATTCAAATATATCAGCCGGTTTTTCCACCTGCAAAAAAAAGCGGCTGCGCATAAATTATTCTCCGGCGAGTAAACCCCTATAATTTCCCCAAAGCCTTTATGAAGAGAGTAAGCAATGATGCTTTTCAGATTCTGAAAGTTTTGCCGTGATAATTTTGCTGCAGGATTTTTCATTTTGAAAGCCAGAAAATCTTTCTGTGGAATTCCCTCAACATAATTCAGTCTGTTTTTACCTGCCCTGACAACATTTCGCCGGGTATTTTCAGAATAGCCCGAATTCAAATTCCGGTAGCCGGTGCTTGTATGCAATAAAAAATTGTTTCGCAGAGAAAAGCTGATGCCTTTCATGTCGTTTAGCGGAATATTTTCAACATTGAGCTGGATATCGGCATAACTAAACTTCTCTTCAATTTTTTGATAAAATTTCCGGCTGATTTCTGCCGGCGGTGAAGGAAATATACCAAGCTGCTGACAATAAACCGGCTGAAATAGATAGCTGATTCCAAATTTTCGTTTCACGGGAAGAGGCATCACAAAATCATAATCGCCCCAAACCAGCGAATTCCAATATACGGCGGTGCGGTCCAAAAACCAGCTAAGTGCGTACACCCTGCTGTTGGGTGCTTCGTTGATGCATTTGTCCCACTTGACGTAGTCAATTTCATCATGCTTCACATATTTCAAAAATTCACCGTTATTCATCTGCCCACTTAAATCCTGATTCATTCATTTTTATAAAAACATCACGAAAACCTTCCCATTTGCCCGTATTATTCAATGATTCATTATGCCAGATTGCAGCGAAAGTGCCACCAACATTTTTCACCTCTCTCATCAGGTTTTTCGTTTCATTCCATGCTTCATCAGGTGAAACTTTCATGTAGGTTTGAAACGTCACATCCATCACCTGAAACGGAATAATCTTCAGCAAAGTCTCTTTTTCCCTTTTTAAATCATAAAAAAGGTAGGGCGTGCAAATTCCTGCCCGGAAGCCCGGATGTGATGGATATCCCAGAGAGTAATCCCCGTGAATTCCGGCTTTTATCAAACTTCTGTATGTTTGGGGAAAACTGAGCCGAAGAAAATGCTGACGGCTTTTTCGGATTTTCTTACCTGTAATCTGCTCAAGCCTTTTAATTTCACTGCCAAGCGCATCTTTTCCTCTTTTTTCGCCCGAATAATAGGAAGGATGAATACCCACCGAATATTTTGAAGAGATACCGGCAATCAGCTTTTGCAGATGTCTGTTTTTCCAGAAAAGGTTTTTGTCGAATTTTCCATAATCACCCAACAAAAAGAAGAACAGAACTTTATCTTCATTTCCCTGAAAAACCTCGTGAATAAAATCATAGGTGTCGTAAGGATCTTTTTCCTTTTTCAACCAAACCTTCAACCTGCTTTTTACTTCCGGGAAAGTGCGCTTCAATAATGCTTTTCCCAAAGCGCCGCAGCTGCGAAAAAATCCCTTGTGGGAAAATGCCCAGGCATTATCTATGTCAATGGTGCTGAGGAATTCAAATTTTGGTTCAGAAAAAATGATTTCCGGAAAATGCTTTTTCAGCAGCTCTGCCAGCATATTTGCCCAAATGTTAACCACCGGCTTTTTTAGTAAATTATGCTTAAAGAGAATACTCTCTTCAGCAGGGAAGCGGTTGTGCTCATCACGCTTTTCGCAGAGATACTCCTCATATCGGGTAACCAGATAAAAGGAAGCAGCCAGCGGATCAAACGGCAAATCGGAATTTGCGGAACTTTCAAAAAAATAGCTTTCGCCGTTGTGCCGGACAAGCTGAATATCAGGCTGAATGAGCTCCCGGCTATGCATAATCGGGTGTGGCTTTATATAAGGAATATTATCAAGCTTTTTCTCCGAATAATTGAAGCGGGGCAGCTCCGATTTTTGAAAATCAGACAAGCTGCCGGTAAATGACACCTCTTTTTTCAGAATTGTTGTGAAGATTAACCTTGAGATATATTCTATCCGTGGAGTTAATTCTTCTATGTAAATCAGTATCATACCGGCTGTTACTTCTGATTATAATAATCCCTCATCGGCAAAACTATAGTAGCTGTTTTGCCCGACAATGATATGGTCGAGAAGCGAAATATCCATCACTTGTGCAGCTTGTTTAATTTTTTTGGTAATTTTTAAATCCGCATCCGATGCCCGCATGGTTCCTGACGGATGGTTATGACACAAAATCATAGAAACTGCCCCGTTATCCAGTGCTCTCTTCAGGATGATCCGGACATCAATCACCGTTCCAGTAATTCCGCCCTGGCTAATCATAAAATGATCCTTTATTTTATTACCCCGATCGAGAAGCATAATCCAAAATTCTTCGTGATTGAGGTCGCTCAATAAAGGCATAAAAAAATCTGCAGCGTCTTTGCTCCCAGTAATTTTTTTAGTATCAAACACTTCTGCTTCTTTTCGGCGTCTGCCTAATTCAATTGCAGCCAGAATAGCAACTGCCTTTGCTTCTCCGATGCCTTTGAAAGTTGTCAGGTAGTCAATCCCTTTTCTGCCCAAATCGTTAAGATTGTTGTTCACCGAAGAGAGGATTCTGCGGCTGAGTTCAACGGCAGTTTCATTAGTATTTCCCGAACCAATCAGGATGGCAATCAGCTCGGCGTCAGACAGAGCTCTTTCGCCCTGCGAAAGCAGCTTTTCCCTGGGGCGGTCTTCTATCGCCCAATCCTTGATGTTCAATTTTTTATATTCGCTCATTTTCCCGAAGTGTGCCTAAAAATATATATATTTTCGGGAATATGCCTCTCTTGAAAAAGATTTTGACAAAAAAAGCTTCTCCGAAACCGGAAAAGCTTTTTGCAATTTTATGTCGTATTATGAAAAACTTTCTACAGACTGTTCACTTTAATGGCAAGCTTTGATTTGAGGTTTGCCGCCTTATTTTTGTGAATAATGTTCTTTTTTGCCAGCTTATCAATCATCGAAACAACTTTTGGATGATTCTTTTCGGCTTCTTCCCTGCTGGTTTCATTCCTCAGCGCTTTAATAGCATTGCGGGTTGTTCTGGCGTAATACCTGTTGAGCAACCTTTTTTTTTCGTTTTGCCTTATCCTTTTTAATGCAGATTTGTGATTTGCCATTGTCTATTTTTAAATCTTAATTTTTCAAGTAGCCCGTAGGGGATTCGAACCCCTGCTACCAGGATGAAAACCTGGCGTCCTAACCCCTAGACGAACGGGCCTCCTATTTTTTTATTTCCCTTAATTTTGGGACTGCAAAAATACTTCAATTTTGGAATTCACCAAATTTAATTTTAAAAAAGAGCCGAAGATGAAGCTTTTCACCTTTGATGTTAAAATTTTGTTTATCCTTCCTGTGAAATGGTTTGAAGTGATAAGAATCATTCTTAGCGCAATTCAAAATTCTGCCCCAGATAAACCCTTCTCACATCCTCGTCATTGGCAAGGTCATGCGCTGTGCCGGATTTCATAATTGAACCTTCGAAGAGCAGATAAGAACGGTCGGTGATGGATAATGTTTCATGAACGTTGTGGTCTGTTATTAGCACACCGATATTTTTCTCCTTAAGTTTTATAACAATCTGCTGAATATCTTCCACCGCAATGGGGTCAACTCCTGCAAACGGCTCGTCCAATAGAATGAATTTTGGATCTATTGCCAGTGCTCGTGCAATTTCAGTTCTTCGCCGCTCTCCTCCAGATAGCTGAATCCCCTTGCTTTTACGAATGTGCTGCAAGCCAAATTCCGTGAGCAGGCTTTCCACCTTCTCGTGCTGATACTCCTTGCTGTAATCTGTCATTTCAAGCACCGCCTTGAGGTTGTCTTCAATGCTGAGCTTTCTGAAAACGGAAGCTTCCTGTGACAGATAGCCAATTCCCTTCTTCGCTCTTTTATAGACCGGCAGTTTGGTAATATCCTCTGTGTCAATAAATACTTTTCCGGACAAAGGGCGGATTAAGCCTACAATAATATAGAAAGAAGTGGTTTTTCCGGCACCGTTAGGTCCGAGCAGACCAACAATTTCACCCTGTTTCACATCAAAGCTCACACGGTTTACCACTGTCCGGCTACGGTATTTTTTTACAATATTTTCTGCGCGAAGAATCATATTTTACGAACATCTTTATTCACGGATATTTACATTTCATCAAATTCTTTTTCGCGCTTTTTAACCACGCGCTTTGAAATTAGAATTCCCACTTCATAGAGGAACACAAGCGGCAGCCCAACCATTATCTGACTGAAAACATCGGGAGGAGTGATTATGGCACTAAGGAAAATCATAAGCACATAGGCGTGCTTTCTGTATTGTCTCATAAACCCCGGTGTCAAAATCCCCACTTTACTTAGGAAAAGTGAAAAAACAGGCAACAGAAAAACAACTCCGCCGGCAAAAGAGATTGAGGTAACCGTTCCGATATATGAGCGAAGATTAATCTGGTTCGTCACATCGCCACTCACATGGTAAGTGCCCAAAAAGTTAATGGACAGGGGAACAATCAAAAAATAACCAAAAACAACGCCCGTTAAAAAAAGTACTGTAGTGAAAAATACGGCTCCTCCGGCATGCTTTCTTTCATTTTCATATAATGCTGGCTTGATAAATCGCCAAAACTCCCGAAACACAACCGGTGATGCCAATATAAAACCGGCAATAATAGAAACCCAGATGTGCGTCATAAACTGGTCGGCAATTTTAATGCTTATCAGCTCCAATGGCTTTTCGTTGATGCGCATGGCATCACTTCCCGTAAGGTCGGCAAGCTTGGCAAACATTCGGTTGGTCCAGAATTCCGGAGTGCGCGGGTTCAGAATAATTTTGTCGAAAATTATATCTTTGAGTAGAAACGCAACAACAGCAAAGACCATAATTGCTATAACAGAGCGAATGATATGCCATCGCAACTCCTCAAGATGTTCAAGAAAAGACATTTCTGCATAATGTGATCTTAGTCCACGCCTGCCTCGTTTTTTGTCATCATTGCCATTTTTCCCTTCGCGGGCTGAATTATCGCTCATTAAATCATTTATTTATAAAAACTCCACAAATATATATACTTCCTCTCATTCGGGCATTTTCTGTCACCTATTATTTAAATGATTAATACTAATTCATTAAAAAGTATGCTTTGTATTTTTTTTTTGCTATTTTTAATATTTAAAATTTAAAAAAAAAGTTAGTATTAGGAATATTTTATGGAGAAAAAATTTTCATTAACCGGTTATTTACAACAATACTTTGGATTCGACAGGTTTAAAGGACAGCAGGAAGAAGCAATTCAGAGTGTTATTGACGGGAATCACACATTTGTGCTGATGCCTACAGGTGGTGGAAAGTCATTGATTTACCAGCTGCCGGCATTGCTGCTCGAAGGTACAGCCATTGTTGTTTCTCCGCTGATTGCTTTAATGAAAAACCAGGTTGATTCAATGCGGGGGATGCAAACCGAAGATTGTGTAGCTCATTTTCTGAACTCATCTTTATCACGAACCGCCATTCAGGAAGTGAAAAATGATGTAATTTCAGGAAAGACAAAGTTATTGTATGTTGCGCCCGAGTCGCTGACCAAAGAAGATAACATTGAGTTTCTAAAAAATATCAAAATTTCGTTTTACGCTATTGACGAGGCGCACTGCATCTCGGAATGGGGGCACGACTTCAGACCGGAATACCGGCGCATCCGCCCCATCGTGGAGGAGATCGGCCATGCACCGATAATTGCACTGACGGCAACTGCAACGGAGAAGGTGCAACATGACATTCAGAAAAATCTCGGCATCCTTGATGCCCAAGTATTTAAAGCATCGTTTAACCGGTCAAATCTCTATTATGAGGTTAGACCAAAAGTGAAACCGGAGAACCAGATTATCCGGTTCATCAAACAAAATGAAGGAAAATCGGGAATTATTTATTGCCTGAGCCGTAAGAAAGTTGAAGAGACAGCCGAAACACTTCAAGTTAACGGAATTAAAGCGCTTCCCTATCATGCAGGGATGGATGCAGCTACCCGCTCTGCCAATCAGGACAGCTTTCTCATGGAGAAAGTAGATGTCATCGTGGCTACCATTGCTTTTGGCATGGGAATCGATAAGCCCGATGTTCGATTTGTGATTCACTACGACATTCCTAAAAGTCTGGAAGGCTACTATCAGGAGACGGGGCGTGCCGGGCGCGATGGCGGCGAAGGACAGTGCATCACTTTCTACAGCTACAAAGATATTCAGAAACTCGAAAAATTTATGCAGGGGAAACCCGTTGCCGAACAGGAGATCGGAAAACAACTTCTTTTGGATACAGTTTCTTATGCCGAATCTGCAATCTGCAGGAGAGTTATTCTGCTCCACTATTTTGGGGAGAAATATCCTCACGACAACTGCGGAAACTGTGACAACTGCCTGAATCCGAAAGAACAAATTGAGGCAAAAGATGAGGTTCTGACAGCGCTGGATGCCATTCTTGAAGTCAATGAAAAGTATAAGGGCGAACACATTGCAAATATTCTTGTCGGAAAAAAAACCGCCGCTATAAAATCATTCAAGCACTATACGCTCGATTCTTTTGGAGCCGGTAGTGATCACAACGAGAGTTTCTGGAACGCCGTTTTCAGACAATGTATGATTAACGGACTGATAAACAAGGATATTGAAAATTACGGTTTATTGCAAGTTACTCCAAAAGGACATGAGTTTATAGCCAATCCCGTTAGCTTTTTATTGGTCAAAAATCACGAATACGAAGAGGATGACGATTCCGGAACTGCCGGAGCTCCCTCTGGCGCCACAGGCGGGGACCCTATGTTGTTTTCTATGCTCAAGGATTTGCGCAAGCAAATCGCACGGCGCAAAAACCTTCCTCCCTATGTGATTTTTCAGGACCCCTCGCTGGCTGATATGTCCATTCAATACCCGATTACTTTGGAAGAACTGCAAAAAATTCAGGGAGTTGGGCAGGGTAAAGCACAGCGCTATGGACGCGAATTTGTTGAACTGATTGCCAAATACGTGGAGGAGAATGAAATTGACCGCCCCGATGATTTTGTGGTACGCACCATCGCCAACAAATCGAAAATGAAAGTATTCATTATTCAGAATATCGACCGGAAGTTGTCATTTGAAGATATTGCCAATGCAAAAGGTGTTGAAGTGCGCGATATCATCTCTGAAGTTGAAGCCATTGTTAATTCGGGAACCAAGCTGAATATCGACTACTATGTAAATAGTGTGCTTGACGATGACCATCAGGAAGAAGTATTTAGCTATTTCAGGGAAGCCGAAGAGGATTCGGTTGAAAAAGCATTGGATGAACTGGGTGAAGATGAATATTCCGAAGAAGATATTCGGCTAATGCGCATAAAATTTCTGTCGGATATGGGCAACTGATTTTGCTGCACCTGCAATTTATCTAAACTATTCAACATTGAAAATTGTTAACTTTGCACCCTCGAATGTAACCCATAATAATATTATATAAAATGAGTATCGCTGTTGAAAAAAAATATGACTATAAGATTGCAGATATAAAACTTGCAGAATTTGGAAGGAGAGAGATTGATATTGCTGAAAAGGAGATGCCCGGTCTGATGGCAATCCGTAAAAAATTTGGCAAGCAAAAACCCCTTCTGGGAGCACGCATAACTGGCAGCCTGCACATGACTATTCAAACTGCCGTGTTGATAGAAACCCTTGTGGAGCTTGGCGCAGATGTCCGCTGGGCAAGCTGCAACATTTTCTCCACTCAGGACCATGCGGCAGCTGCAATAGCCAAAGCAGGAGTTCCCGTGTTCGCATGGAAAGGTGAAACCCTTGAGGAATACTGGTGGTGCACTAACCGTGCGCTTGACTTTGGCAATGGGAAAGGACCCCATCTGATTGTTGACGACGGCGGAGATGCCACCCTGATGGTACACCGTGGTCATGAAGCTGAAAAGAATCCCGCTATCCTCGATCTTCCGGCAGAAGGCGAAGATGAAGCGGAGCTGAATAAAATCCTGAAATCCATTTTGAAAGAAACTCCGGAGCGATGGCACAGTGTTGCCGCAGAAATAAAAGGGGTTTCGGAAGAAACCACGACCGGCGTAAACCGGTTGTATCAAATGAAAGACGAAGGCAAACTGCTCTTTCCGGCAATCAACGTGAACGACTCGGTTACCAAGTCAAAATTTGACAATCTTTACGGCTGCCGTGAATCATTGGCTGACGGAATTAAGCGGGCAACAGACGTGATGATAGCCGGAAAGGTGGTAGTTGTTGCCGGCTATGGCGATGTTGGCAAAGGGTGTGCTCAATCCATGCGGGGCTACGGAGCACGGGTAATCGTAACTGAAATTGACCCAATTTGCGCATTGCAGGCTGCAATGGAAGGCTTTGAGGTAAAAACCATGGAGGATGCCTTGTCGGAAGGGAACATATATGTGACCACCACCGGGAATAAAGATGTGATTACCGTAGAACACATGTCCGGAATGAAAGATCAGTCCATTGTGTGTAATATCGGTCATTTTGACAATGAAATTCAGGTCTCTAAACTATACAGCCTGCCGGGCATTGAAAAGCTCAATATCAAACCGCAGGTGGATAAATTTACATTCCCTGGCGGAAACAGCATTTACCTGCTTGCAGAAGGTCGCCTTGTGAACTTAGGTTGTGCCACAGGGCACCCATCGTTTGTGATGAGTACCTCGTTTACAAACCAGTCGCTTGCACAAATCGACCTCTGGCAAAATGATTATGAAATAGATGTTTATCGCCTGCCCAAGAAATTGGATGAAGAGGTGGCACGGCTGCATCTTGAGCAGATTGGCGTTAAGCTCACTTCCTTGACTGATGAACAGGCTAAATATATCGGCGTTTCCAAAGATGGTCCCTACAAGCCGGAGCATTACAGGTATTAGTCTTTATAATAAAAGTATCCGTCTTCTGCGCCTATGAGCAGGCTTTTAACACCGCTTCCTGTCAAATCAATAAATGTAGGATTGCTTGTGTGGCCTGCCAGTTTTCTTTCGTCAAGCAGCCCTAAATCTTCAAAAACTGTCATTCCGTTCTCTTCGCCAACATTTCTGTAAAAGGTTGCATTCTGGCTGTTCACAATCAGGTCTGTGCGTCCGTCTCTATCCAGATCAATAAATGAAATTTTTCTGCGGCCGCTGCTGCCTGCTGTTCCGCTGTTTAACCGTAAAGGTTCATTTTCTTCTTTCATGCGAAAAACACGTTCACCCGGCAAAAGAACAACTTTCCCGTCCCGCTTCTCTCTGCGGAAGAGAGCCAGATAGCCTTCATGGTCAAGCATTATCAAATCGGTGAGCCCGTTTTTTGTCCAGTCGGTTGCAAAAGGTGTTGTCCGCCATTGCGTCACCAGCTCCTTCCCTTTGGGAGACCACCAGAACCACTCCGGCTTAGGCGTTTCTCCGGGCCATTCCACTTCTATTGGTTTGGCTGCTGCGAGTTCAGGTTCCTGCAATGTGCCAACATTTTCAAACCAAATAACTTTTCCCCAAATTGAGTTTACAATCAAATCGGGCAGTCCGTCGTGGTTCCAGTCGGCAACGGAAAGTGTGGTATAACCCCACTTGGCTTCTGCAGGTCCCTGGATTGAGCCGTTTGGGCCAGCCATAATACGAATCACCTCGCCATCTGCCTCTAACAGTTTCGGGGCAGCCCACCGGATTGGATTGCCGCCCAAATTTTCAATAAAAGCAATGTGTCCTGCTGTATTTCCCGCTATAATGTCATCACGTCCGTCGCCATTCCAGTCAAAGCCAAAGGGTGTTGCCAGCGCGCCAAACTTAACTTCATCCGCCTGCTGTTTGAAATACCTTGGAGGCATAAAAACGGGCATTCCGTCAACTACTTTTCCGGTGTGCTCAATCAGCGCTACCCTTCCGTCTTCATCCCCGACTATCAGGTCAGCCCATCCGTCGCCGTTAAAGTCAAACGCAACAGGGGTAATCATGCACAAATCCATGCGAATAATCCTATCATTGTTTGTCAGTGGGCGCCCACGCTCAAAAAGCGGACTTTCAGGTGTGCCGACATTTTCAAAAAAGGTGAAACCATCGCGGAATTCTCCGCAGATAATATCCGGCTTTCCATCTCCGTTAAAATCCACAAAACTTGATGAAGGTCTTCCGAAAACATCCAGTGCGGCACCATCAACATTCAGAATCTGAACCGGTTCTGCATAGTCAGGCTGTTCATTACTTCCCCTGTTTTCAATCCAGTAAATATATCCGTGTAAAGGACCGTTTGTCCATTGCCCCTTTTCGTTATAGGCATCATCCCAGCCATAAAATTCCCTTCCCCGATAGGCATGTTTTCCCCATACACCAACATCCACAAGCAGATCATAAACCCCGTTGCCATTGAAATCTGCAAATTTCCACTGATAGGCTCTGGTGTTTATATCTTTAAAATAGAGCTCTTTTATGTCAGGGGCAGATATTTTCTCAGGCTTTTTAAATGCAGAGTTTTTAAAATCAGGATACCACATTCCGGGCGAAGTTACTGCCGGCTCTCCATTCAGGTAGGAAATATTCACATTCCTCTCTGCATCGCCAACGCGAACGGAAGGTTTATAAACAGGAAGATTTGTTCCCGTATCCATCGTGCCGGTGTTTTCAAAAAAATAAACCCCGTTGTAAGGTGTATCCGTGCACACAACCACAAGGTCGGTCAGCCCGTTTCCGTTAAAATCCATGGGAAGAGGCCATGCCCAGAGCCCAACGCCAAGGTCAACCAGCAAACCGGGGTTGTTGTAGGGCAAACGCTCCAGTTGCTGCGCCTGTGTGCCGGTATTTACAAACACGACAGAGCTCAGGGAAAGTAATGTAATGAGAATTTTGTTGTTCATTTTTTTTAAATTTTTTGAATTTCCCCAACAGGTTTTGATATATTAAACAGATTTGCTTTTAAATGAATTTTTTATCCAAAAAAACAAAATGAATACGGTTTTGCAAATAAAATGACATAAGACTTATCAAAACTATCACAGATTTTATGAACACGGGAAATAAAACCAGAAAACCCTGCTCATTTTTCGAGTTGACTGATTTTTCCAATTTTGAAACCAAGAAATTTGTCGCTATTTTTAGACCTTTCAAAGTAGTCAGACAAGTACTCAATAAACATTTAAAATCATGTATCTTCTTGGGTTTGATATTGGAAGTTCTTCTGTTAAAGTTTCTTTGATTGACGGAGAAACGGGCAATTCTGTTGCTTCTTCATTTTATCCGAAGGAGGAGATGGAGATAATCGCTCTCCGGCCGGGATGGGCTGAACAAGATCCGGCGCTATGGTGGAAAAACCTGAAACTGGCGCTGCGTGATGTATTGAAATCGTCAGGTGTTAACCCCGAAAGTATTGAATCCATCGGCATTTCCTATCAAATGCACGGTTTGGTGATGTTGAACAAAAACCGGCAGGTGATCCGCCCGTCAATCATTTGGTGCGACAGCCGGGCAACCGAAATCGGCGATCAGGCATTTAATGAGATAGGCGAAGAACGCTGTCTCACCAATCTGCTCAACTCGCCTGGGAATTTCACCGCATCAAAGCTGAAATGGGTGAAGGAGAACGAACCTGATCTGTTCGGCAGGCTCCATAAAATCATGCTGCCCGGTGATTACATTGCCATGAAGCTCACCGGTGAAATTCAGACCACTGTCAGCGGGCTTTCGGAAGGGATTTTATGGGATTTTCAAAAGAATAGTCCGGCAGAGATGGTGTTAAAGCACTATGGATTTTCACTGGATATCATCCCCGAAATTGTTCCGACATTTGCCGTTCAGGGGCAACTCACAAATGAGGCGGCTGCCGAATTGGGGCTTTCGCCCCACACAAAAGTATCCTACCGCGCCGGCGACCAGCCCAACAACGCGCTTTCGCTGAATGTTCTGAATCCCGGAGAAGTTGCCGCCAACGCAGGCACATCTGGTGTTGTTTACGGAGTGAGCGAAGAGATAAAATATGACCCGCAGTCGCGGGTAAACACTTTTGCCCATGTAAATCACTCGGCAGACCATCCGCGGTTAGGCGTTTTGCTCTGCATCAACGGCACCGGAATTCTAAATGCCTGGATGAAGCGTATTGCCGGGCAAAATCTGAATTACAGCGAAATGAACGAATTGGCTGCCTCTGTTCCTATAGGTTCTGACAGGATAACAATCCTTCCTTTTGGCAACGGAGCCGAGCGTGTTTTGAACAACCGGGATGTAGGCTCGGTATTCAGCGGAATCAATTTTAATATTCACCGCAAGGGGCATCTCCTGCGCGCTGCGCAGGAAGGCATCGTCTTCTCTTTCAAGTACGGCATGGATGTTATGGAAAAAACGGGAATTCGTGTGTCGGTTATTTGTGCTGGAAAAGCAAACATGTTTTTGAGTCCGGTCTTTCGCGATACTCTTGCAGGAGTTACCGGTGCAGTCATAGAGTTGTATGATACTGACGGTTCAGCCGGAGCAGCCCGCGGCGCAGGAATCGGTTCGGGCTTTTACGCTTCGCCGGAAGAAGCGCTGGCAAACCTCAAAAAACTGGAGACAATTGAACCGGAAAAAGCAAAAATGCCTCAATATCTGGAAGCATACAACATCTGGAAAAAAGAACTGGAAAAACAGTTAATAACATAAGTTAGCAGACTATTTCATAAATACATTTGGTATAAATAATCAGTAATCATTTATAAATCAATTAAAGATGGAAGTATTAATCGGAAACAAAGAGTATTTCAAAGGAATTTCTCAGGTAAAGTTCGAAGGGCCGGAGTCGAGAAATCCGCTGGCTTTCAAATGGTATGATGAAAACAAAATTGTTGCCGGAAAAACCATGAAAGAGCACCTTCGGTTTGCTGTTGCCTACTGGCACACCTTCTGCGGAACCGGTGAAGACCCGTTTGGACCCGGCACAAAGCTCTTCCCCTGGGATGGAGCACCGGACATTATGGATGCAGCCAGAGAGCGTATGGATGCGGCATTTGAATTCATTACTAAAATGACAATCCCGTTTTACTGTTTTCATGACGTGGATTTAGTGGGCAATGGAACGGTTTTCGAAATTGAAAACCGGCTCATAAAAATTGTGGATGAGTTGAAACAGAAACAGGAAGCTTCGGAGGTTAAACTGCTGTGGGGAACTGCAAACGTTTTTTCCAATCCGCGCTATATGAACGGCGCTGCCACAAACCCGGATTTCAATGTGGTTTCCAATGCAGCGGTTCAAATCAAGAATGTCATTGATGCCACCATTGAATTAGGCGGCTCCAACTATGTTTTTTGGGGCGGGCGCGAAGGATATATGAGTCTGCACAACACAGATACCCGCCGTGAGGTTGAACACCTTGCACGATTTTTAGGAATGGCGCGCGACTATGGTCGCAAACAGGGTTTCAACGGCACATTTCTGGTTGAACCCAAACCCATGGAACCAACAAAACATCAGTATGATTACGATGCACAGACTGTGGTCGGCTTTTTGCGCCACTTTGGTCTCGACAAGGATTTTAAACTGAATATTGAAGTGAATCACGCTACTCTTGCCGGGCACACCTTTGCGCACGACCTGCGCATTGCCGCCGATGCCGGACTGTTGGGTTCCATTGATGCGAACAAGGGCGATTATCAAAACGGCTGGGACACCGATGAGTTTCCCACAAACATTTATGAAGTGACCGAAGCGATGCTGGAAATCCTGCAGGCAGGCGGTTTTCAAACCGGAGGCATCAACTTTGATGCAAAGACACGCAGAAATTCCACCGACCTTGAGGATATTTTCATCGCCCACATTTCGGGGATGGACACTTTCGCACGGGCGCTCACCGTAGCAGATAAAATTCTGAATGAGTCGGATTACCTTGCCATGCGCAAAAACCGTTATGCTTCATTTGATTCCGGGAAGGGCGCCGATTTTGAAGCCGGCAAACTAACATTAGAAGACCTTTATGCAAATGCCAAAGAGGTGGGCGAGCCAAAACAAATCAGCGGGAAGCAGGAATTGCTGGAACAACTGATTAACTGGTATATCTGACATCTTGTATTTGACTGAAACAGTGCACAAAATAAGCCCTGCAAAATTCAGAGCTTATTTTGTGTCTTTTCATTTTGGTTCCCAGTAACACCTTTTTGGCGAAACAATGACTTCCTGTTCTTTAAGGATTTTCATCGCCTTGTCCACCTCTTTTTTATCCAATCCGGAGGCTGTTGCAATTTCGCCGGCTTTCAAAGGCTTTCCGGCAGCCTTCATGGTTTCCAATACTTTCTCAGCACTCATCTTCTCTTTTTTTATCATTAAACATTTTTCAAAAATAAATCTGGTATGACAAAATACCCAAAACGTTTCAATATTTCGAAACTTTTTGTAAATTTGCAATAAATATACTTAATGCAATATTTTGAAACCATATTTTTGGAAGAAGTCGATAAATTCCTTGAAACATTGGATAAGAAGTCAAAAGCAAAAGTAATGTTTAACATCCGGATAGCAGAACAGACAAACGATCCGGAATTATTTAAAAAACTGAACATCAATATTTGGGAATTTAGGACAAAGCATTTGAGAAAGCAAATCAGAATATTGGCATTTTGGGATAAAACAAGTTCACAAAAAACTTTGGTTTTGGCAACAAATGGATTTATTAAGAAAACACAGAAAATATCAGCTAAAGAAATTGAAAAAGCTGAAAGAATCCGAGAAAGATATTTTAAAGAAAAAATGATTAATATAAATAGAAAAAAATGAAAGCATACACATTAGCCGAAATGGAAGATAAACATATAGGCAAAAAAGGAACAAAAGAACGTGATGAATATGAATACGAATTAAGAATGGAACTTCTTGGGCGAATGATAAGAACCACACGAAAAGAACAAAACCTAACTCAGGAAGAGCTTGGAAAATTAATTGGCGTAAACAAATCGCAGATTTCAAAATTGGAAAATCACGCTAATAGTGCAACGATTGAAACTATCTTAAAGGTATTTAAAGCCTTAAAAGCCGACATAAATTTTAAAGTCAAATTAAAAAATGAATACATTCAGCTTGCCTAAAGAATTAAACGAGTAAAATGAATCCAAAAGAAAAAGTCAGCACAACAAACAGATTGCCAAGAGCCGCAAGAAATCCTGAAATGAGAATCCCGGCATCAAACAGAATATCCTTTATGCCGAATCTCATCTTTAAATTTTATGGAGCATAAAAAAATAGATAAAAAACAGGTGTATCAATACGCAAAACTGCTTCCGCCCAAAAATTCCCTGAGCAGTGATGTTGGGGGTATTTCCGTGTCGTTAATTGGCTTGAAGTAGGATAAAAATTTCAATAACCGGCGGGCTTCTATATGTTCTTTTTGGTTTTCCAGCACGGTTTCCAAAAGCGGAACTGCATATTTCTGAAGCACGCCAAACTCATAGAGTGTTGCCGAGTTAAACATGACATCGGCATTTTCCTGATAGGGAAAAATATTTTTCTCTTCGCCGTTTCTTACTGAAGGCCAGCGAGAAAGAGTTTCTACCGCTTTGTAGTTCCTGTATTTGCTGTCGCGAATGAGCCGGCGGATTAAGCGGTTATCCGACGTAGAGATATAGGTGTGCTCATCCATTGCGATTTGGGTGAGCGCCGAAATGAAAATCTTGTAAATACTTTTTTCATCAATCATGGGCAAAAGGCGCGGATTCATTCCATGAATTCCTTCCACAATGAGAATATCCCCGGAGCTGAGCTGCATCTGGCTTCCATTCATGTATCTTTTGCCGTAATGAAAATCAAACCGCGGAAGATTGACCTCTTTGCCCCTCATCAGGTCAATGAGCTGCTCATTAAAAAAATCAATATCTATTGCTTCCAGCGTCTCAAAGTCAAAATTTCCATGCTCGTCGCGCGGAGTGTGCTCTCTGTCCACAAAATAATCATCCAGAGAGAGCTGAAAAGGGCGCAGCCCGTTCACAGCCAGCTGTATACCAAGCCGTTTGCTGAAAGTTGTTTTTCCCGATGCCGACGGGCCCGAAACCAGCACAATGCGCACATCTCCGTTTCTGTCATAAATTTCATTTGCAATTTCGGCGATTTTCTTTTCATGCAGCGCTTCCGCTACTTTAATGATATAACCCTCCTTTTTTTTGTGAACAAATTCATTCAGATCGGCAACAGTATTTACCTTCATAATTTCCGCCCAACTTCTTCGCTCCTGAAAAATATCAAACAATTTTTCTAAAACCGGGGCTTCCTGCAATTCGGCAAAGTTGTCCGGTTTTGGAATGCGGATAAGAAAGCCGTCAAAAAATTTCATCAAATCGAAGTTGGTGATATATCCAGTGGAAGGGAGCAGGTGACCATAAAAATAGTCCCCCAGGTTGTCCAAGAAATAGAGACTGGAAAACAGATGTCCCTTTTGATCAAACAAACGGGCTTTATCTTCCAGTCCTTCCTGCATCAGATGGTCAACAGCATCCGGTGTGGGCAGATTTTTCTTGATGAAAGGGATATCCTTCTCAATAAGCTGGTGCATTTTATTTTTCAGCAACTCAATATCCCTGTCGGTGATCTCTCTTCCAAAACCTGTCAGTTCACAAAAATAGCCGTTGGAAATGCCGCGTGGAACGCGCAGCGTAACATAGGGGAAGACCTCCTTGACGGCGGCATACAGCACAAAAATGAGGCTGCGGACATATAATCGTATCCCATCGGGGTGGGAAACATCAAAAAACTCAATATTTTTTGGCTTAACCACACAAAAGGAGAGTTCCCTCACCTGGTTGTTTACAAAAGCCCCGCAAACTGTGTTTTTTAGTTTAATATTCAAATCGCTGCTGATTTCAAGCAGCGAAGTACCCAGCGGGTAAGTGTGTTTTGAGCGGGTGTTGTGGCAATAAATTTCAACTTGTTTCATAAGACCTCATTATTTATTTCGATGAATCAACGGTAAATATAGGATTTTATACCGATACTATGAGACTTTCAAATTTTGAGGGAAACAGTTGTTTCCTAATTGGGATATTTATATCTTTGACAAAAAACAGGAGTGAAACCTAATTTTGACATTGAGTTATTACCGGAAGCTGTTGAATTTTTAGAAAACCTTGATGACAAAACAAGGGAAAAGATTTACTACAACATCAAGAAGGCACAATTAGTAAACGACAATGAACTCTTTAAAAAACTTAATGACTTCATTTGGGAATTTAGAATATTGTACAGAAGTAAGGTATATCGACTTTTTTCGTTTTGGGACAAAACAGATGGAAAAGAAACTTTGGTTGTGGCGACACATGGTATTTTAAAAAAGATACAGAAGACACCACCAAAAGAAATTAAGAAAGCAGAAGAAATAAGAAAACAATATTTAGACAACAAGACAAAAAACAAATAATTATGGCAACAAATAAATTTAAAACAGTCTCTCTTGATACAATGATAGATAAACACATAGGCAAACCTGGAACTAAAAGACGTGATGCTTTTGAAAACGAGTTAAGAATTGACTTGATAGGACAAGCAATCAAACAAGCTCGCCTGGAAAAACATTTAACTCAAGAGGAATTGGGAGAACTTGTTGGTGTAAAGAAAGCTCAAATTTCTAAGATTGAAAACAGCACGACAGATGCAAGATTCACAACTATTTTAAAAGTGTTTGAAGCGTTGGGAGCAAAAGTTCATTTCAACGTAGAATTAAATAATCAGAAAATAGCATATTAGACTATGCTGAAAGCCCAAAACAAATTGATAATATAGCGGGTGAAGTGTCTCTATTTGCTTCGTACCTCAGCCACCTCCTTATACTGTAAATTCGCAAATTTGTAAATTCCTGCCTGCCACAGGCGTTAACGCTGTCAGGTCTGGCGACGCTGACAGGTTTACGGATGTAGAAACGTCAGCAGACTTGTCAGCGTGCGAAGCTCCTGACAACGTCGGATTAAGGAATGAAGAAGAAGAAGCCCCTCTGTCCTGCGGACATCTCCCCTAAAGGGGAGAGAGGAAAGAGATTAGAAGTTAGAGGTGAGAGGTGAAAGGTGAGAAGTAAACGGTAAACGGTAAACAGTAAAAAGTGAACTTTGAACCTTTAACTTTGAAAGAATAATATTTCGGTGCGCTGCACCTTTGGTTTTATCGCATTTCTTCTACTACAAAGGTTATCGGTGCTACGCACCTAAGATTCCGAACTTCAGGTGCTGTCATCAGTGAAAGACCGACAGCGCTGCGAAATCTTTGTTGCTTCGGTTACCGCCCATCAGACATGAAGGTGCATAGCACCGAAATATTAAACCTGAATAAGAAATGAAGAATTCTCCATTCTCTATTCTCTATTCTCATTCATCTCCCTAATCCTCCGGCTTCGTGGCTCAGCCACCTCCTTTAAAAAAGGAGGACTCGCACTATTCGGTATCATGCTGTCGTTAAAAATATTTCTCCCTGACGTAGCTTCTGCCAAAAAAGTCCATGTCGAAACCCAATGTAACCTCATAGGTTCCGTACTGATAGGGAAAAATTTCGTTGTAGGTAAGATCCATGGCAAACCCGATGCGCAGGTTGTTGTCCATAATCCACTGGCTTACGAAACTCAGTGCATTTATTGAGCGCGCCATCAGTCCGAGCCATAACTTTTCGCGAATCATCAGGTTAATTCCCAGATCGTAGTTAATGGGAAGCCCGTGGTTATAGGTAACCATCAGGGTGGGTTTCAGCGCCAGGTGATGATACCGGATAAACTGGAAAACATAGCCCCCCATCAGGTAAGCGGTCTGTATCTGTGCTTCAAGGTCAAAATTGTTGATGTTGGCTGTGTAGCTGTTCTTCATCATTTTGGGAATAGACAACCCCATGTAGAAGTTTTCACCATAGAGAAAAGCGCCAATGCCAAAGTTGGGCATAAACTTCAGATCGATATCTGCCATATATGCCTGGTCATATTCTCCGTCGGGGTAGAGCTGCACCTTCGTGAGCGGATTTTTGAAGTTTGTGGCTCCGAATTTCAACCCCATGCGCATCCGGGTTTGCGGGGTGAATGCAACCTCATAGGCGTAATCGCCAAAAATGCTGAGCTTGTTTTCATACCCGAACCGGTCGCTGGTGACATTCAGCCCCAACCCCACATTTTCATTTTTGGTGGGTGTGTGAAACGAGATAACCTGAGTGAGGGGAGAACGGTCGAAACCTGCCCACTGCTTTCGCACCAAAGAGTTAAAGCCGATTTTTTCCCACATGCCTGCATATGCCGGATTAACATACTGCATATTAAACATATACTGGGTGAGTATAGGCTCCGTTTGTCCATAGCTTCTTGCAACAGGCAAAAAAGTCAGGACAAAAAGCAATAGACACAGTTGAATCCGTATTAACATACAGCCGTATTAAATTTTAACGGAAAATTAGCAATTAAATATGAATAAGGCAACAGCACAAAAATAACAATTATAAAACAGGCGAAGTTATGAAGGTCAAAGGTCAATTTTACAAACCATAAACATCCAACACCGAACGGTTTATTGGACCGCTTTCGTCTTTAAAAATAAGCAACTGCGCTATTTTTTATTAAAATATAAATTTAAGTTACGTCTGATCCCTCACAAATGTATTTCGTTTACCTTTGGGCAAGAAATTAAAACAAAAATCGAATTAGATATTATTTATTATGAGATTAAATTTCTTTAGAATAATTACGCTAATTGCGCTTTTAGGCTGTGCTTCGCAGCGGGGAATGGAAAGTGAATCCATAGTAATTCAAACTTTTCCTGAAAATGCTGTTCGGGAAGTGGAAATTGAATTTCAAAAGGGGAGAGCATTTAATCATCCGTCATTTGCGGTTTGGATCGAAGACCCGGAAGGAAATTACATTGAAACCTTGTATGTTACAGCTTACGTTGCAAAAGGGCGTTATGGTTTCGGAGAAATTGAACCGGGAAAATGGAAAAACGAACCCGGTGATGCGCGTCGCCCGGCAACATTACCCTATTGGGCACACAAACGCAACATTAAAGCACCCGACGGTTTGTATATCCCCTCACCCGAAACAGAAGTGCCCGATGCACTAACTTCGGCTACGCCACATAACAATTTCAGATTGGAAACTGCTACCAGTTTTTTGGGAACAAAAAAGTTCAGGGTCTTGATGGAAATTAACCAAGCCTGGGATGCCAACGAGTTCTGGTTCAATGATAAATTTGACGGCGACTTAAATTATTTTGGTTCGTTGCAGCCTGCGCTGGTTTATGCGGTTATGGTTGATCCTGAGGATGAGGAAACAGAGTTCTACCTTAATCCCATAGGACACAGTCACCCTACAGGAGCCAATGGCGTGCTGTTTACCGACCTGACCACACTTACCACAGCCAAAGAGATTGCAAAAAAAATAATTGTCCGGCTGAAATAATCCCAATTTCGAAAAAGAAAAATCATGAAAAATATTTATATAATACTGCTGATTTTTATACTACCTGTATCTGTTTTTTCCCAAAATGCATCGCTGAGAGGTCTTGTGGTGGATGCTGTTAGTAATGAGCCGTTGCCGTTTGTAAACGTAATTGTTTCGGGAACCACCATCGGTACCATTACCGACATGGACGGAAATTTTGTATTAACCGGCCTCACACCTGGTTTTGTGCGGGTAGAAGCTTCGTTTGTGGGTTACCGGAGAGCCGTTTCTTCTGAAGTGGAAATAAGTGCAGCCAGTGTAAATTCCGTTGAAATTCAATTGGAAGAACAGCGGGAGCAGATTGAAGAAGTGACGGTTACGGCTTCTCCATTTCGAAAAACCGAAGAAAGCCCGGTTTCGTTGCGCAGCATCGGTATTGGGGAGATTGAAAAAAGTCCGGGAGCCAATCGTGATGTTTCAAAGGTAATTCAGTCATTTCCCGGAGTGCAGTCAACCCCTGCTTATCGAAATGATGTGATTATCCGTGGTGGGGGGCCTTCGGAAAGCCGGTTTTACCTCGATGCAGTGGAAGTGCCCTTTATCAACCACTTTGCTACTCAAGGTGCTTCGGGCGGTCCGGTGGGTATAATTAATGCCGACTTTTTGCGAGAAGTGAACTTCTATTCAGGAGCGTTTCCTGCCAACCGTGGAAATGCACTGAGTGGTGTGCTGGAGTTTAATCAGGTGGACGGCAACAGTGAAAGACTGAAATTCCAGGGAACGTTGGGAGCATCGGAAGTGGCAGCGACGCTCGACGGTCCCCTTGGAGAGAAAACTACGTTTATTTTCTCTGCACGCCGTTCTTATCTGCAGCTATTGTTCAGTGTGCTTGAACTTCCGTTTCTGCCAAATTTTACTGATTTTCAGTTTAAAGTACGGTCCCGCATCGACAAAAAAAACGAACTGACTTTTATTGGACTGGGAGCAGTGGATGTGTTCGATTTAAACCTGGAAATTAAAAATCCTGACGAGCAGCAAAGTTTTATCCTGAGTCGAATTCCGGTTAACGAACAGTGGAACTATACGGTGGGTGCGGTGTACAAACATTTTCGCGACAATAGCTTTCAAACTGCCGTTTTAAGTCGCAGCCACCTGAATAATAGAGCTTACAAATATTTTGAAAATGATGACAGTTCAGAGGAAAACAAAATTCTGGATTACATTTCAGAAGAAATCGAAAACAAACTGCGACTGGAAAATACCACCCGTATGGATGGGTATAAAATCAATTTCGGAGCTAACCTCGATTTGATTACCTACACAAACTCCACACAACAACAGCGTTTTTACGGCGACGGTATTTTGAATGTGGATTACAACACATCGCTTCACCTTGTGAAATGGGGATTGTTTGCACAAGCTAGCAAAAGTATTTTTAGCGAAAGATTGTCACTTTCGGTTGGACTCAGGGCTGATGCCAACAATTATTCATCCAGCATGAACAACCTGATGGACCAGCTTTCTCCGCGCTTTTCAGCTTCTTACAGTTTAACATCGCAATGGAGTCTGAATTTTAATACCGGAAGGTACTTTCAGTTGCCACCATACACTACGCTCGGGTTTCAGCAAAACGACATATTGATTAATAAAACGAACAATCTGAAATACATTTCGTCTGATCACCTGATTGGCGGCATGGAATATCGTCCGCAGCAAACAGTTTTGTTCACACTGGAAGGATTTTGGAAAGGATATAAAGATTATCCATACTCGGTAAAAGATGGAATAAGTTTGGCCAACAAAGGCGCCGATTTTGGTGTAATTGGTGATGAGGAAGTTCTTTCGCAAGCCGAAGGACGAGCCTATGGTGCCGAATTTCAGGCGCGGGTAAACTCACCCAGCGGGTTTAATTTTAACCTTTCCTATACTTTGGTGCGCAGTGAGTTTTTAAACGGCTCCGGAAATTATATCCCCACAGGCTGGGACTCCAAACATTTGCTAAATATCACTTCCACTGTTGAGCTGAAAAAGGATTGGCGCGTAGGAGGAAGATGGCGTTTTGTGGGAGGACTACCTTACACTCCTTACGATTTAGACCGTAGTTCGATAGTGGAAGCCTGGAACATTTCCGGTGGTCCGTATTTTGATTTTGCCCGCTTAAATGCTGAGAGGTTCACTTCCTTTCACCAGTTGGATCTTCGAGTGGACAAATCATTTTACCTCGATAAAATAACCGCCAAATTTTATATCGACATTCAGAACCTGTATAATTTTCAGGCTGAACAAGAGGATATTATCGTAAGAGACACCGATAAAAATGATAAGTATATTTTAATTAACAACGATACCCGCTATCTGCTACGCAGAGTAGCAAACACCTCTGGAACCGTGCTTCCTACCATCGGGATAATTTTGGCATTTTAACTGTATTGCCGACGGATTTATCCGACGGATTAGTAATAATCTATAAAATAAGAAGGCTTCAGCCACATTCTTCCACATGCGGCTAAAGCCTTTATTTGAATGCAGCTTGCTTTAAACCGTTGGATGAATCCAACGGCAATAAGAAAAGGATAGCCGTTGGAATAAAAAAAATCACTTTATTTTGCAGAATGAAATTCAATATGTTTTAGACGAAAAAGATTATGCTCTGTATTCATATTAAAAACAACGACACTTTTTTTTGTCTTGCTGCCGAAGAGTATTTACTGAAAAATTTCACTGAAGATATTTTCATGCTTTGGCAGAGCACCAATTCGGTTGTGGTTGGGAAGCACCAGAACGCATTGGCAGAGATTGATTTTCCCTTTGTGCACAGAAAAAAAATTGATGTTGCCCGACGAATTTCTGGTGGCGGTTCAGTGTTCCACGACTCAGGAAATGTGAACTTTACCTTTATAAAAAATGTGAAAAGTGCGGCAGAAATCAGTTTCAGACTTTTCACTCTTCCGGTGGTGGAGGCACTTGCAAAACTTGGAATAACAGCATCTCTCTCAGGAAGAAGCGACTTGATTGTGGGTGGAAAAAAAATCTCCGGAAACGCACAGCACGTTCTTAAAAACCGGGTTTTGCATCACGGAACGCTTCTTTTTAATTCAAATCTTGAAACATTGGGAAACTCGCTTAATGCTGCACCCGGCAAATATCACGGGAAAGCGGTGCAGTCGGTAAGAAGTGTGGTAACCAATATTCTTCCGCTCCTGGAAAACAACCGGAGCATTGCTGATTTTAATACATTCCTGATGAACGAGCAGCTGAAAAACCCTGACAGCAAAATTTATAAACTCAGCGCTGAAGACAATCAGAAAATTCAGGAGCTGGTTCAGAAAAAATTCAGCACATGGGAGTGGAATTACGGATATTCGCCTAAATATAACTTCACAAATGAATATTTTTCTGAAGACAAAAAGTTAGAAATTGAATTAAAGGTGGAAAAGGGAAAAATTGTTGAATCAAATTGTTCCGGCGATTTTTTTTCTTCACAGGAAATAAAAATTCTGAATGAGTCTTTTCATGGAGTAAGGCATATCTATTGGGATATCCGCCAGAAACTGGAAAAAATTTACCCTGCCGTTCCGGACGAATTGGTTTTTAGCCTTTTTTAAAAAACCCATGCCGCCATTTGCAGCATGAGTTTTTTAAAATCCTCTCTTAAGGAGTTAGAGGAGGCTTTTATTTCGGGAGCGGATAGCCTTCCAGCTCCTTTAGGTTTTTGGCAATTTCCGACTCGGGGTATTCATAATCGGTCAGTACGCCGTCCATGTATTTTTCGTAACCCAAAAGGTCCATCAGTCCGTGACCGCTGAAATTGAACAGAATAACCTTCTCTTTTCCCTCTTCTTTTGCCTTTTTTGCTTCGCGAATCGCTGCTGCAATAGCGTGTGTTGTTTCCGGAGCAGGAATAATTCCTTCTGTTTTGGCAAAAAGCAGTCCCGCTTCAAAGCACTCACTCTGATGAACTGCATAAGCTTCCATCAGTCCGTCTCTCAGGGCGGCGCTCACGAGCGGTGCCATTCCGTGGTATCGCAGTCCTCCGGCGTGAATGGGAGCCGGAATGAATGAGTGTCCAAGGCTGTACATCGGCAGCAGGGGCGTCATTTTAGCTACATCACCATGGTCGTAAACGAAGGGTGCCTTGGTCAGGGTAGGACAACTAAACGGCTCAACACCAATTATCTGAATGTCGTCTCCATGAATTTTGTCATACATAAACGGGAAGGAAATACCTGCAAAGTTGCTTCCGCCGCCGCAACATCCAATCACAATGTCCGGCTTTTTAATTCCGGCTTTTGCCAATTGTTTTTTGGCTTCCAAACCGATTACCGTCTGATGCAGCACCACATGGTTGAGCACTGACCCCAGCGTATAGCGTGTTTCTCCCTTGGGGTCGGTTACTGCTTCCTCAATGGCTTCTGAAATGGCAATGCCCAGACTGCCGGGTGTGTCGGGATATTTTTCAAGAATGTTTCTGCCCGCTTGCGTTTCCATGCTCGGACTGGCAACGCAGTTGGCGCCATAAGTGTTCATCAGCATTTTCCGAAAAGGCTTTTGGTCGAAGCTAACGCGAACCATATACACCTTGCACTCCATTCCGCCCAGTTGTGCACAGGCATATGCAAGCGCACTGCCCCACTGTCCGGCTCCGGTTTCGGTAGTCAGCTTCTTAATTCCAAATTGCTTGTTGTACCACACCTGAGCCACTGCCGTATTGGGTTTATGACTTCCGGCAGGAGAAACGCTCTCGTTTTTATAATAAATTTTTGCCGGAGTGCCCAGGGCTTCTTCCAACTCATAAGCGCGAATCAGCGGACTGGGTCTCCACTGCACCAAAATTTCACGGATTCCTTCAGGAATGTCGATCCAGCGCTCCTGACTAACTTCCTGCTCAATAAGATTCATGGGGAAAACCGGTGCCAGCATTTCCGGTGTAACGGGATTCCCGTCAGGGCCCAAAGGGGGGTTTAACGGTCTGGGAAGGTCCGGAGCGAGATTATACCACTGCTTTGGCAGTTCCGATTCTTCAAGAAAAATCTTCTTTTGTCTGTTCATAATTTATTTATTAAAATTTCAATTTATACAATTAAAAAAGGGATTTGCTGCAGCACAACAAATCCCTTCCGGTTTTCTCAGAAAATATTAAAGTCTATGGCTTCCATTTTTACATTACGCCAGTTCCATTCTTTTGGATATTGTGGTGATTTATACATTCTCTCAAATTTTAACGGGTAAAACTACATATATTTTTTTTGAAAATTGATTTACCTGTCGATAAAAGGGTGATTATGGATGAAATTCAACATTGGATTTGCCTGTAAATCTGTTTTTAACTATTTTTGCAAACCAAAAAAATCGAAGGTCCCATAGTTCAACGGATAGAATAGCAGTTTCCTAAACTGTAGATCTGGGTTCGATTCCCGGTGGGACTACGTGGTCAATTTGTATGTGCAGGGGTATGATTTGTCTTCATACTCCTGTTTTTTATTATTGTAGCACTGATTCCTCCTGAGATATTCTTAACTTGTTAAATATAATCTGATAAGGGCAGTTACACTACCCGGAATAGATACATTTTAACAAAAATGCTTTGCGGTTTTAATTACAATTGTTATTTTTGCTTCAAAAAGAGTAGTATGACTACGCAAAATGAATATAAATTAAGAACTCTTTTCCAGCTACTACAGCCTGGTTACATTGTAACTACATCATGGTTAAACGAAATGGGAATTTCAAAAGACCTGAAGAAATATTATTTAAAGAGCGGTTGGTTAGAAGCGTTGGGAAGGGGTGCGTACAAGAAGCCGGGAGATCATGTAGAATGGCAGGGGGCATTAAATGTTATACAAAAACAATTAGAAAGGAAGGTTCATGTTGGTGGGCTGTCGGCATTATCCCTTCAAGGGTTTAGTCATTATTTCAGGTTTGCTTCTGAAACTTTGTACCTGTTTACACCGGCAAATACAAAATTGCCAAAATGGTTTTCTGATTATAACTGGAACTATGAGCTGTTTCACAAACAAAGTAATTTTTTGCCTGATGATATGGGTTTAAGGCAAATAGAAGTGAAGTCAATTCCGGTTGAGATATCAACACCGGAACGGGCAATATTGGAGTGTTTGCTCCTTGCCCCTAAAGTGTTTGATTTGGTTGAATGTTACCAATTGTTTGAAGGACTGGTTAATTTGAAACCTAAACTTGTTTCAGAATTACTGGTCAATTGTGGTTCTGTGAAAGTAAAGCGATTATTTTTATACATGGCAGAAAAAATAAATCACCAGTGGTTTCAGTTTCTGAAAACTGACAACATTGATCTTGGGAAAGGACACCGAACGCTGTCAAATAATGGCGTTTATAATGCAAAGTATATGATTTCAATACCCAAAGAATTGGATCAGTTATGATATCACAAATTTATAGGGCACAAGTTGATTTAATGCTGCAGGTATTGCCATACATTGCAAAAAAAGAGATATTTGCATTAAAAGGAGGTACTGCAATCAACCTTTTTGTGCGCGAAATGCCTCGCTTGTCGGTAGATATTGACCTGACTTACCTTCCCTTTGATTCGAGAGATAATGCACTGCGAAACATAGAAGAAGCCTTAAACAGGATAAAAGCAGATATCAGTAACAACATACCGGAAGTAAGCGTGCATCCTGTTCCTTTAAAGGGTGGCACCGATGTAAAACTGAATTGCCAAAGCCGGAATGCCCAGATCAAGATCGAAGTGAATGCAATTACCAGAGGGAACATATTCCCAACACAATTAATGCAGGTCGTTGATTCGGTTCAGGTTGAATTTGGGAAGTTTGCTGCAATCAATGTGGTTTCTCTCGCAGAACTTTATGGTGGTAAAATATGTGCTGCATTGGACAGACAGCATCCCGTGATTTGTTTGACGTAAAACTCCTGCTCGAAAATGAAGGGCTTACCGATGACATCTTGGGAAGGTTTCAAAATAAGCCTGATAAGCCATTATAGACCGGTTAACGAATTGCTAACCCCCATACAGAAAGATCAGAGATCGGCATTTGAAAAGCAGTTCGCAGGAATGACTTTAGAACCATTTACCTATGACGATTATGAAAGCACCAGAAAGACATTAATCGACAGCATATATCAAAGACTCACTGATGACGACAAAAAGTTTTTATTAAGTTTTGAAGCAGGAATGCCCGAATGGGATTATTTTCCTTATGAGTTAATAAAAGAGTTGCCTGCTGTAAAGTGGAAATTACTGAATATTCAAAAACTCAAAGAAGCTAATCCGAAGAAGCATGAGGAAATGATAAATAGCCTCACAAAAACTCTTGGATTATAGCGCAATGAACGTTGTGTTTCTGAATTGTTTGTCGCAAACCAATTCTTTTGGGCTGCAATAATTCGCTGAATATAACATAAACACTATTTTTGCGTTTAGTGAAAAAAGCTAAAAACAAAAAATGACTATGTTTTCAGAAATAAATAAATGTGTAATTATACTTCTTTTGGCTCTTTTTGTTTCAAATTATGCACGGGCTCAGGAGGTAGATGAGGCTCAGGAGATAGATGGTCAGCAATCGCTCGAACTGGGTATTGAATATCTGCAGCAATATTTTGAAAAGGACCCTCTCTGGCATGTTGTTAATCCCGAAACGGGAAAAACGGTATTGGGGTTAATCCACTTTATCGAAAAACAACCTGTTGACACTTTAATTAACAGATTAAACAGAACTTTAAAAGACGATTCCTACCGGTTTGTTTACCGCTTACACGAACAAGTGCCTGACAGCCTCGAAGTTCCGGGGTTTTATCGTTCAGAGCTACTGAACGGGGAACTGGAAAAGATTAATCAGAAGCTCAGAAAGAAGTATTTTGAGGACGAACTAACAGTGCCGGTCAGTGTGGTTTCCAATCTTGAGGAGAGAGCGGGAACCATTCCCCAGGGAGAAGGATTTCGCTTGTTTGACAAAGGCGGCATTTATCAGCTACCTGATAGTCTGATACTTCCTGAAGTCATTCCCGACTCGCTTATGCAGTCGCCCGATGATTTCAGAAGATTTCTGAAGCTGGACAGTATCCGGGTTAATTACATCGAAGAAAAGCGAAGAGCCTATAACGATTCGGTGGTGAATGTTTACCGCGACAGGCTTATTGATGAGTACCGGCATGAACAATTCCGGAAAGAATTCGATTTCGCAAGCCGCCATTTGAAGGATTCCGTTCAGCACAACAACTACAGAGTTTTAAAGCACTACAACGATTCTGTGGTTCAGGAAGTGAATCACACCATCGCCTATATCATTGCCAATCTGACGGAATATGCCGATTTCATCGATTCCACGCAGGTAACTATGACCAATCTGCTTGGTGAGAAATCATCCATAATTCTCCAGAACAATAATCCATATTTTTTACGTTTCTGGCTGAAGAACGAGCAGAATGATTCCCTCCGGCTGATGGTAAAAAGCATTGATAAAAGTTCCATGCAGCTGCTGATTGACGACGGGGTCACTTTCACCCGTTTCCGTCCGCGCCAGACCAAGGAGTTTGATTTCAGCTCCCTTAGCAAAAGCGTTTCGGGGCTCACCGGTGTAAAGGAGAGATACCAGCTGCTGACTCCCTGGCGTTTAACAGCCAACGGTAATATCGGCTTTACGCAAACCTATTTTGAAAACTGGAAAACCGGTGGGCAGAATGCCTTGTCGCTGCAAATCATACTGACCGGTTCAGCCAACTACAGCCGCCATGACGGCAAGGTGAAATGGGACAATTCCGGTGAAATTCGCAACGGATGGGTAAGACCGGGAGGAGCCGAAGCCGAAACTCAAAAAAATGCGGATAAATTTGAGATTACTTCGAGGGTCGGTGTCAGTGCGGTAAAAAAATGGTTCTACAGTGCGGAGCTCAACAGCCAGACCCAGTTGTTCAACGGCTATAAATATCCCACCGCAACAAATCCAGACCCCATCTCTTCCTTTATGGCACCAATCCGGACATTCATAAAAGTGGGGATGGATTATAAGCCGAACAACAATTTTTCGCTTTTCCTGTCGCCCATCACCGCAAAAAATGTTTTTGTGCGCGACACACTGAAAATCAACCAGAAAGCATTTGGTATTGAAGCCGGGAAACGCAGCTTTTGGGAACCGGGTTTAAACACCGACGTGTTTTTCAGAAAAGCGATAACTCCTGATATCACTTATGAAACAAAGTACAAAATGTTTATCAACTACCTGCAGCCGCGAGGGAACCTGGATGTGAGCTGGGAAAACCTGTTCGTTGTCAAACTAACGGAGCATATCAATATGCGGATGCTCTTACACTTTGTGTATGATGAAAAAGTGAAATTCCCGGTTCTTGATGCCAACGGAGTAAAAACCGGCGACAAGGCAAAACTGCAGCTTCAGGAGTATATCACCGTGGGTTTTGCATACAAGGTCAACAAGCAGGTAAGACGAACCCGGATGAAAGAGTGATTATTCCGGATAAATCCTCATTGTCAGCAGTTTTGCTTGCTATCACCCTTATCCACCTGATCGCGAAACCATTGCAGCGGATAGGAAGTGGGGCGCTCAATGGGCAGACCGTAAACACGGTCGTTGATTAGTGATGCCAAAACACCCAGTGCTCTTGAAACACCAAACAAAACAGTGTAGAAAGTGTATTCCTTGATACCGTAATGATAGAGCAGTGAACCGCTGAATGCATCCACGTTTGGCCATGGGTTTTTAATTTTCCCGATTTTGGAAAGAATGGGCGGCACAACGCGGTATAACTGGTTCACCAGATTAACCACCGGACTATCTTTGATATACTTTTCTGCAAATTCTTGCTGGGCGGTAAACCGCGGATCTGTTTTTCTCAGAACAGCATGCCCGTAACCGGGAATCACACGCCCCTCTTCCAATGTTTTTTTAATATAACCTGCCACCTGCTCATCGGTGGGTGCTTCTGTGTCCAGGTCATAAGTCATTTGAAATATCCAGTGGATTACATCCTGGTTGGCAAAACCGTGCAGCGGTCCGGCAAGTCCCGTCATTGCTGCCGCATAGGCATAATAGGGATTGCTGAGCGCCGAGCCGACCAAATGCGCAGTGTGTGCAGAAACGTTGCCCCCTTCATGGTCGGCATGGATAACCATATACAACCGGAAAAGCCTGCGCACATCCTCACTGTCGTGCCCCATCATGTGCGCCAGATTGGCTGCCCAGTCGAGGCGCGGATTGGGCTCAATGTGTTCATCATTGTAAAAGTTCCGCCTGTATATGTAAGCTGCAATGTGGGGCAACCTGGCTATAAGGTTCATAACATCCTCATAGGTTGAGTCCCAGTAATATTTCTTGTTGACACCCGCACGGTAGGCTTTTTGAAAAATTGACTCGGTTGCCATGGCAATGATTGCAGCGCTGAACTGCGTCATTGGCCTTGAGTTCTTCGGCAGGGCATCAAGTACATCGAAAACATGCTGCGGAACATGGGCACGGGTGGCAAAATCGATGGAAAGATTGAGTACATCCTCCTTGGAGGGAATTTCGCCAATGAGCATCAGATAAAACAGCCCTTCGGGCAAAGGCTCGCCTGTGGGTACAGTCTTCGGCAATTTTTCACGCAGCTCATCAATCGTATAACCTTTAAAACGGATTCCCTCATTGGGGTCCAGTTTTGAAGTGTCGGTAACCAGTAAAGGGATTCCCTTCAAACCGGATAAAACCTGCTCCAGGGTTATCTGAGCAATGACTTTGTCGCCAAATTGCTCTTTTATGCGCTGAAACTCTTTGGAGCATTTGCTTGCTTTCTGAAAAAAACGGTATTTGATGTATTCCATAGTTATAATTTTATATCTGTTAATGAATATTTCGGATAATCTCTTCAGCAAAACCTGATGTTGTCAGCAAAGTAGCTCCCTCCATCTGCGCGAAAAGGTCGGAAGTCACCCTTCTTTTGGTAAAAACATGTTCCATTGCATCGTAAACATGCAGTGCAGCTTCGTACCAACCCATATATTCCAGCATCATCACACCCGACAGAATGAGCGAACTGGGATTGGCTTTCCCAGAACCTGCAATGTCGGGAGCTGTTCCGTGGGTGGCTTCAAAAATGGCGTAGCCATTCAGGTAGTTGATATTTGCTCCGGGCGAAATTCCTATCCCACCCACCATCGCTGCAAGCTGATCGGAGATATAATCACCGTTCAGGTTCATTGTTGCAATCACCGAATGGTTGTAGGGTTTCAGCAGCGACTCCTGCAGAAATGCATCTGTTATCACATCTTTTACAATGACTTTCCCGGATTTCTTAGCCTCTTCAAGAGCCTGCTCAGCATCGATTTGCCCTTTTTCATTTTTTATCTCTTCATATTTGCGCCATGTGAATGTTTCACCGGGAAACTCGTTTTCTGCCAGATCATATCCCCATGTTTTGAAAGCACCTTCGGTAAATTTCATGATGTTTCCCTTGTGTACCATTGTAACCGATGGGAGTTTACGCAGGATGGCATACCGGACAGCCGCCCGGATTAACCGTTCGGAGCCTTCCTTTGATATCGGCTTTATGCCAAACGATGAACTTTCAGGGAAACGGATATTCTTCACGCCCATCTCATTGATTAAGAAATCGCGTAATTTTATGGTGTCTGCCTCGCCGGTCATATACTCAATTCCGGCATAAATATCTTCGGTGTTTTCTCTGAAAATATGCATGTCAACCAGTGTGGGATAGCGGATTGGCGACGGGACGCCTTTAAACCAGCGCACCGGGCGCA
Source organism: Mariniphaga sp. (assembly GCA_040772505.1). Taxonomy (GTDB): domain Bacteria; phylum Bacteroidota; class Bacteroidia; order Bacteroidales; family Prolixibacteraceae; genus Mariniphaga. Next base: position 333,963 of record JAXGYA010000002.1, read on the forward strand.
GGCACACAAACAGATCCAATGCCTGACGCAGCGCCACATTTAATGAACGGAACCCTTCTGCCACCGGAGTCTGCAACGGTCCCTTGATTCCAATCAGATACTCTTTGAATGCCTCAATGGTTTCATCAGGAAGGTGATTACCCGTTTTGAGGAACGATTTTTCACCTGCCGGTACCTCTTTCCAGAATATTTTCCGCTTATCACCGTAGGCATGAGCCACAGCGGCATCGATAACTTTTTGTGACGGAGCGGTGATGTCCCTGCCGATTCCGTCGCCTTCAATAAAAGGAATTACCGGATAATCAGGCACTTTCAGCTCACCGTTTTCAATTCTGATTTTTTCTGGTTCAGCCATTCAGTTTATTTTGCAAATTGTTATCAATGGCTTCCAGAAACTCTTCCGTTGTCAGGTAGTGCTCCTCTTTTAATTTCTTCCCGTGAATAATCAGCGCCAAGTCTTTGGTCATTTTTCCGGATTCTACGGTTTCAATGCAAACTTGCTCAAGTGCGTTTGCAAAATCCATTAGCTCCTGATTTCCATCCAGTTTTCCACGGAATTCCAATCCGCGTGTCCATGCAAAAATCGAGGCGATAGGATTAGTTGAGGTAGGATTTCCCTGCTGGTGTTGCCTGTAGTGGCGCGTAACGGTTCCGTGTGCTGCTTCTGCTTCCATGGTTTTGCCATCGGGAGTCACTAGGGTTGAGGTCATCAGTCCCAATGAGCCAAATCCCTGAGCCACTATATCGCTCTGCACATCGCCGTCATAGTTTTTGCAAGCCCAGACAAACCCGCCATCCCATTTCAGGGCTGCTGCCACCATGTCGTCAATCAGCCGGTGTTCATAGGTAATGCCTAACTCTTCAAATTTATCCTTGTATTCGTTTTCAAACACTTCCTGAAAAATATCCTTAAAACGCCCGTCATATTTTTTCAGAATTGTATTTTTTGTTGACAGATAGAGGGGCCATTTTTTCATTACAGCCTGATTCATGCACGAACGGGCAAACCCGTATATGGATTCGTCAATATTATACATAGCCATGGCAACGCCATCGCCTTTAAAATGATACACTTCGTGTGAAATCGGTTCGCTGCCGTCATCGGGGGTGAAGGTGATGGTGAGCTTTCCGCTTCCTTTGGTAACAAAATCGGTTGCCCGGTACTGGTCGCCAAAAGCATGACGTCCGATACAGATGGGCTTTTGCCATCCGGGCACCAGCCGCGGCACATTTCTGATTAAAATCGGCTCACGAAAAACGGTGCCGCCCAAAATGTTGCGGATGGTTCCGTTTGGCGATTTCCACATCTTCTTCAATCCAAACTCCTCCACCCGGCTTTCATCGGGGGTGATGGTTGCGCACTTTACGCCAACGCCATACTTTTTTATGGCATTTGCTGCGTCAATGGTAACCTGATCGTCGGTGGCATCACGGTTCTCAATACTTAAGTCAAAATATTTCAGTTCAATATCCAAATGGGGCAAAATGAGTTTTTTCTTAATAAATCCCCAGATAACCCGTGTCATTTCATCACCGTCAAGCTCAACCACGGGGTTTTGTACCTTAATTTTTTTTGCCATTTATTTATCTTTCTATCATTGGTATAAAGGGTTGCATCTCACGAACATTTTTATATGCAGGGCGCATAATCCGCTTGCTGCTGAAGTTAAGCTCCTCGATGCGGTGGGCTGTCCAGCCCACAATTCGCGCCATTGCAAACAGCGGAGTAAAAACCTCTTCGGGAAGGCCAATGGCATCATAAACAAAGCCGGAATAGTAATCCACATTGATGCAGGTGCGCTTTTTGGCACCCTCTTTTTTGAAATCCAAAAAGACTTCAACCGCCCGCTCTTCAACAAGCTCCATGAAGTTAAACTCCTCCTCGCGCCCTTTCTCTTTTGCCAGCTCGCGTGCCATATTTTTGAGCAAACCGGCACGCGGGTCGCTGATTGTATAAACAGCATGCCCGATTCCGTAAATCAGCCCGGTTTTGTCGTAAGCCTCTTTTTTCAGAATTTTCAGCAGATAGGCATCCACCTCTTCACTATTTTTCCAGTTTTTGATGTTCTTTTTCATGTCTTCCAGCATTCCCTTCACTTTCATATTTGCTCCACCGTGAAGCGGTCCTTTAAGTGAACCAATACCTGCGGCAATTGCCGAATAGGTGTCTGTTTCCGTAGAGCTGGTCACCCGCACTGAAAAGGTGGAGTTGTTCCCTCCGCCGTGTTCAGCATGAAGGATGAGCGCCAGATCAAGAATTTTCACATCAAGTTCTGTGTAACTGTTGTAGCCCTTCATCATAAACAGAAAGTTTTCTGCCACAGACCACTCTTCGTGCGGATGGCGGATATGCAGCGAGCGCCCCATCTGGTTGTGGCGAAGAACCTGGTAGGCAAGCGCAATGACAGAAGGAAACTTGGCAATCAGATAAATGGATTGTTTGATCAGATTGTCGGGTGAAATATCATCGGGGTTTTCATCGTAGGTGTATAGCTCCAGGACGCTTCGAGCCAAGATATTCATAATGTTTTTCCCTTTCAGCGACAAAATGCTCAGGGTTGCAGTGTGGTTAAGTGGAGTTGTGCGGGCTATCATCTTTCTGTAGGCATCAAGCTCTTCCTTTACGGGCAATCTTCCGGAAAGAAGCAGATAGGCAGTTTCCTCAAAGCCTAACCGGTTTTCAGCCTGAATGCCGAGCACCAGCTCTTCCACATCAATGCCGCGATAATACAGCTTCCCGGGAATGGGTTTCAATGTCCCGTCTTCCTGCCGCTCATATCCAACCACATCACCCACACGGGTGAGCCCGGCAAGCACTCCCGAATGATCTTCATTCCGCAGTCCGCGCTTTACCCCCATCTGGGCGAAAAGTTCTTTGTCAATATTGCTGGTTACCGAAACGGAATCTGATAACACTTTGATTAATTGCTCTTTATCCATTAAAATGTATTTTAAGTGTTAAAATAATTATTGATTTTTTTGGTGCTTACCGCTTGAAATGTAACGTTATTTATCATCCCTTTGTTTAACAAAATTTTACTTTTAGAATGAATTCCAGTTATTTAGTCCGGAATGTTTCTATTATTTGACACAAAACTGATACTGTCGATTTTAGTTTTGAAGATTTTCGTTTAAAAAATATCTCTTTTGATTTCAAAAATAGTAAAATTTAACAAATAAAATACGGGATAACTGTCAGGAGATTTTAATCTGTCAGCCCCTAAAACGGGAGTTCAGAAAATGATTAAAAATAAGATACCGGGAAGAATTTTGGATGGGCAGGATTTGAGAACAAACAGTCGTGCAGGAATTGCTATTGAAAAAGAAGTGAAAATTGAAGCATTGCCATAAAAAAACAAGGATGGGTTCAACAACCCATCCTTTTCTCATTAAACTAACTAACCTAACTAAACCTAAACTTATGAAAATAAACGTATCGCAAATATAGGGATAGAAAAATTTGAATACAACCCTAAAACTGTTAAATCATGTTAAATGATTGTGCCTGTTCGGTTTATTGTGCAATGAAAGTGTAATGGATTGTTCCTTTCTGGGGATTCGGGGCATTTTGATCGGTATTGAAAACAGTTCGTGAAGCGGCAGCCTTTGCATAAATATAAATCAGCTCATCGCGAATGGAGGGATTTGAACGCGGATTAGCCTGTGTCACCCGTCCATTTCTGTCAACTGTTATGTCAACAATAACCACCCCGCCGCTCTGTGCAAGATAAACAGGTATGGGCAATCTCAGATGGTAGCGGTTTTCAAGATAATAAACAATATTGCTTTCACCGGAATAGACTTCATTTTCAATTTCTTCGCGGGTCATGCCTTCGGTGGTTTTTTCTGGCATTTTAATATCGTCTAAATTCAGAGCTTCTTTTGACAGTTGGTTATTCACTTTAGCCACAAGCTGCTTTGCAGCTTCCACTTCGCTCATGTAATCCTCATCAAAAAATTCTTTCCCCTGCGCCTTCCGGTTTGAGGCAATGTTTGTTCTGCTGCTTTGCGTTTGGGATAGCTGCGCCGAAGCTTCGTTGGGCATTGGGGGGCGATCCTCTTCCTGTTGTTCAGGATGCTCCTCTTCTGTTTCGGGAATAATATCGGGAAACTCAATGAGCAGTTCCTCTTCTCTTGCTGTCCCCTTTATATTCACATCGGTCAAAAGAAAAAAGGAAAACAGCAAAATATGAAAAATCAGGGTTCCCATCACCCCGTATATATGTCGCTTATATATTTTATAAATTTTGCTCACAAGACAAAAATATAAATTTAACGCTTAGCAGGCAGGTGAAATGCAAAAGAAGTGAATAGCCGGCAATTCTGTATTTTTGAAGTTTAACGAAAATTAACATGGGTTATTTCAACAGTAAATTTTTATAATTTCTATTTTTCTAAACAAATTATAATTTTACCTTTTGTAAAAATATAGCAAAACCGGTTTATGCTGCATAAATTGCATTTAATAGTTAGCTTACAGATTCAGTTGGCATTGATACTGCTCTTATCTTCCCCCCACGCCGGGGCACAGCCAGACCAGGATACGCTGCGCCAAATGCGAAAATATGTGAACAAAAGCGATCAGTTTTATGATAGTCTTGAATATAAGGCAAAAGAAAAAGCGCTAACCCGGATTCTCTACGACTTTCTTGTTGCCCCTCCCCGTCCGTTTATTGACAAAGAGGCGCTTTCCAAAGAGTATTACAGTGAATTTGAAGGCAGAATAATCTCCGAAATTTCAATTTTCCCCCTCGAAGTTTTTGGGCCCACATTTGAAGATACCACACGGAAAGCATCCTCTTTTCTTGAGAAAGCGGCAAACTCATTGCACTCAAAGTCAAATCTTAGCACAATTAAAAGAATGCTCCTTTTTAAGACCGGCGAAAAGCTTGATGCTGAGTTGATGTATGAAAACGAACGTATTATTCGTGCGCTTCCCTATATCAAAGATGTGAGGTTTGTGCTTGAGAATGACACAATTAATGAAGAGCTGGTTAAAGTGCATGTTTTGACAAAAGACCGTTTTTCAATCGGTATTTCAGGGGGTGTGGAAACAGAAAACTCAGCAGCTATTGAACTGTATAACCAAAATATTTTCGGGGTTGGGCACGAAATTTCCTTTCGCTTTGTGGGGCATCTGAATCGACAACCCTATGCTGGAGTTGAAACTTTTTATAAAATAAACAATATCCGGGGAAAGTTTATCAATATTTCTGCCGGTTACATGAATACGTACATAAGAGAAGGGATGAGTTTTATTCTTGAAAAACCATTTATGACGCCATCAATAAAATGGGGGTATGGAGGATTGGCGCAAAGGTTTTACCGGACAGACAGAATTTTTGATAACGAGCCGTTATCAAAGGATATTATCCCCTTGGACCTGTCGTTTTTCAACCTTTGGGGAGGAAGAAGCTTTCAGATTAAACCCAATCTCTACAACAATTCTCAGATTGTGGTGAGTGCCGGTATATACAACCGCTCCTATTTTCAAAGACCTGATTTTCCAATAGAGGAGGGACAATATTTTTCAAACAGCACCTTTTACCTCGCGGGAATTACATTTACCCAGCGCAGGTTTGTGCAAGACCAGCTGATCTACAGCTACGGAATTACTGAAGATATTCCCGAGGGTTTCAAAAATGAAATTGTTTATGGCTTTGATAATAATGAATTTGGTAACAGGCATTATGCTCATCTCTATCTGACAAATGGCAACTTTTTAGTGAGAAGACCGGGCTATCTGTATCTGGGTGCCGGAATAGGAGGCTATTTCAAAAACAACTATTATGAGCAGGGACAGATTCAGGGAAGCCTGAATTATATTTCAAGGCAGGTTAATGCAGGGCGAAAAAGGTTCAGACTGTTTGTCAGGGGAAATTATATGCTTGGTATCCGCCGGTTTGAAATAGAAAACCTGACTCTCTCGCGCAACGATCACATTCGCGGATTTTCGAGCAAGGAGGCAACCGGAAAACAGCGGCTTAGCTTAGATGTGGAATATGTACTGTTTCTGCGACAGGAACTTTATAAATTTAATGTCGCCATTTACGGATTTGGCGATGTGGGCATCATCGGTTCCAACAAGCAACTGATTTTCAGCGAAAACTACTACTCCGGATTAGGTTTGGGATTACGGGTTCACAATGAAAATCTGGTGTTTAAAACATTTCACTTCCGGTTGGCATTTTATCCTTTTTCCCCTTCAGATATGGGATTCACAAGAATGATTTTAGAAGAGCAGTTGAAGAAAAAGTTTTATAGTTTTGAGCCGACACCACCAATGCCCCTTCGCTTTGAATAGAAAATGGAGAATTTGCTAAATGCTTCCGAAATTCTTTTTGCTGCAAACTGAAAACAGTATCATTTACTATAAATTCTTATCTTGCACACTGAAAAACCGAGTTTAATGTTTGAAAAAAATTTATGATGAAAAATATTGTAACCAGCTCAATATTAATAATTTCTGTTTTTTTATTAACGGCTTCCAAACCGGATAAAAGCTATTACAACGAGTTATACCGCCCCCAGTTTCACTTCACACCCGAAAAAAACTGGCACAATGACCCCAACGGATTGGTTTATTATGATGGCGAATATCATCTGTTTTATCAGTATAATCCCAACGGAAAAGAGTGGGGATATATGCACTGGGGACATGCCGTGAGCGAAGATTTGATCCATTGGGAGCATCTGCCGGTTGCCATTTATCCCGATGAAGATTCAAAAGACAAAGAGTTCTGCACCGCTTTTTCGGGTTCTGCCATTGTGGATGAAAAAAATCTTTTGGCGAAACAGAAAGGCGACAACAAAACACTTGTTATATTCTATACCAGCAAGGAGTGCGGACAGCGCATTGCATACAGCACCGACCGCGGGCGAACGTGGGAGAAATTTGAGGGAAACCCCATTATTCCGTATGATGAAACAGATGATGCACGCGATCCGAAAGTTATCTGGTTTGAACCTTCACAAAAATATGTGATGGTGCTCTATAGAAAAAGCACCGGTGAAGAGCGCTCAAAAGGGGTTTCATTCTATACTTCCGAAAATCTGATTGACTGGGAATATAAAAGCCATGTTTATGGTTATTATGAGTGTCCGGATTTGGTGCCATTGAAGGTAACAAACCGCCCGGAGGAGACTAAGTGGGTGCTTTTTGACGGTGACGGAACTTACCTTGTCGGAAGTTTCAACGGCGAAGAATTTACACCGGAAACAGCAAAAATGAAAAGTGATTTCGGGAAGAATTATTATGCAACCCAAACGTGGAGTAATATTCCGGCAGACGACGGAAGAGTTATTCAGATTGCATGGATGCGAAACGGAGAGTTTCCGGGAATGCCTTTTAACGGACAAATGACCTTCCCCACGGAGTTGGAATTGACCCGTTTTAATTTTGGATATAAAGTAGTTCGCAAACCGGTTGCTGAGATTGAAGCTCTTCATGGCAAGCATTACAAGTGGGAAAATGAAAAGCTGATTCCGGGAATTAACCAGAATATCGTTAAAAAAGTAAAGGGAGATTGCTTACACATTATTGGGGAATTCGATATGAAATCGTGCAATAATTTTGGCTTTTTTGTGCGAAACAGTAAAAAAAAGGCGGGCACCGAAATATTGTATGATGTGGCGAGAGGTTCAATTTCAGCTCTTGGCTCATCTGCTCCGCTGCAATCTGCCGACAATATAATTACCCTTGAAATTTTGCTTGACCGGGCATCCATTGAAGTTTTTGCAAACGAAGGGCAGGTAGTGTTGACAAATAACTTTACACCGGAAGAGGGTGCAGAAGAGTTAATCCTGTTTTCCAATGGCGGCGAAGTGATTGTTAATCGCCTCGATATTTATAAAATTGAATCTGCCTGGTAGTCATCAGGTTAAAAAAGCAGCGCAATAAGCTGCACAACCACAACCAGCAATACCATAGCCACCGGATAAACCGTAGCATATGAAATAGAGTGAGCATTGGTGTCGGTCATTGAATCGGCGGCTGCAAGACCCGGAGTGCTTGTCATGCTGCCACTGATTGCACCCAACATACTCAGCAAATTCATTTTGAAAAACCATTTCCCCGCTAATGCAGCAATAACCATTGGCAACAAAGTGATTGTACCGCCAATCAGGAACAGGCGGTAGCCATATTCTTCAAAAGTCTTTAGGATATCAGCCCCGGCACTTGTTCCAACAGCCGCAAGAAATAAAATTAATCCTAACTGCCGGAGAAGCTGGTTGGCGGATGAGCTCATCGTCCATAATATGTTGCCGGTCTTTCCTATGCGACTGAATATCAGAGCTACAACCAGAACGCCGCCGGTGAGCCCCAGACTGAAAGTGAAGTTTCCGAATGCCACACTGATTTTTCCTACCAAAACACCTAAAATCACACCCAGAGCCACTGGCAGAATATCGGTGTCGGAGAGCCGCTTCTGATCATCGCCAAACATGCGTGCCACTAATCCCATGTTGGCTTTGCTGCTGGCAATGACTAACTTATCGCCAAACTGCAACTTGGAATTGGGCGTTGGGGAAATATTAATCCCTGCCCTGCTGATGCGGGTCACCGTTGCGTTATAGGTGTGCAGCAGATTTAGCTGCCCGATGGTTTTGTTCACAACCTCTTTGTTTGTTACCAAAACACTCCGCACATCATAATTCGGGTCGAGCGGAATTTCAATATCTGTTTTGGGGCCAATCAGCAATTCAACGCTTTTAATCGATTGTTCGGTACCCACAGCTTTGATTAAATCACCTTTATGGAGTATGGTTTCCGGCCGTGGCGTAATGGCTACCCCATCGTGAACAACACGGGAAACCATCGCTTTTGTCATCAGTCTGATACGAAGTTCACCAATAGATTTTCCGACAACATTCTCATTTTCAACCAAAAAATTCTGACGGATTATTTCCGGAAATTCTTCCTTTAGTCCCGCCTGATATTCTTCTTCCGACTGTTTTACGGAAGCACCAATAATTTTTGGAAGAAAGCGAATAAATAAAATGACTCCGATTACGCCTAACGGATAGGCAACGCCATAACCGATGGACGCCAGCGGCGAACCGGTCAGATCAATGGCTGCCGCCAAACCCGGCGTGCTGGTCAGCGCTCCGGCAAGAAGCCCGATGGCAATACTTTTGTCAATTTCTAAAAGATAGATCGAAGCCACAGTAATGAGCCCTGCCACTAATACCAATAAGGTTGCAAACTGTGCCAATTTTCTGCCCTCTTTTTTGAAAGATTCAAAAAAGCCCGGACCCGCCTGAATGCCAATAGTAAAAATAAATAATACCAGTCCGAAATATTGAAAGTCATCCGGCAGGGTTATCCCGTAATGCCCAAAAATCAATGCAACAAAAATAATCGCCGAAACATCAAGCGACATTCCAAAGACTTTTATCCGCCCGATGATAAACCCTATGGCAACAATTGTGAAAAGAGCAAAATAACTATTTGAAAAAAGATCCATTTTCTGTTTTGGCTTTAATGTGACAAAGGTAGTGCATAGTTTCTGAATTTTTCAAAACACAAACACTCACCAGAAAATTCGCTTAAACTTAAAGTAAGGGTTACGGCATCATTAACTTTAAATTAATTTCCTGCGAATCAAGTGCATCACCTGAGCAGGAAGCTGAAATCATCTGCTTTGGTAAGTTCAACCGGAGCCTTCCCTTTTTTGAAAATCCGGCATGACCGCTCTCCGATTAGTTCAAGGGTATCATTTTCCAGCCTGAAAATAGTTCCTTCCCTTAAACCGGCAACATAAACATCGGGGTTCAGTTCAACAAACTCTTCGATTCGCTGTTCGCGTGTTTCTCCGGCGTGTTCCTGAGCATTGGCATCGAGGTAGTGGGGATTTATCTGGAACGGCACAAGAGAAAGGCACTCAAACCTGAGCGGATTAACAATTGGCATGTCATTGGTGGTGCGCAGTGTAGGGCATGCAATATTTGCCCCGGCACTCCATCCAATGAATGGTGTTCCGCCGGCAACTTTCCTGCGAATGGGCTCCATCAGTTCGTTTTGATGAAGCAAGCGCACCAGCTGCCATGTGTTTCCGCCTCCAACTACGATAGCTTCCGCCTCTTCCACAGCTCTCTTTGGGTTGGCAAAAGTGTGAATCCCCGTGATGTGATGACCCACTTCGGAAAACCGCTCCTCCACTTTCCGGCAATATTCATCGTAAGAAAATGTAACTGCCGCATAAGGAATAAAAAGTGCAGTAACCGGCTTTTTCCCTAAAAATTTCTGAATTTCATATTTGGGATAGTCCAGATAGATCTCCCCTGCCATTGTTGAGTTGCTGATTAATAAAAGTTTCATGTTTTATTCAATTATATAATTCATCGGTATTGCATTCAGCCAATTCAACCAGAAAATCAGCAATTTTGGTAGTTACAGCATCTGTAAATTTTTTCCCCTTTTCGGGAGTTGCCTTTTTGGGGTTCCCTATTCCGGTATCCTCCGAAACCTTGTCCCACTGGCGTGGTGTCCATGCTGTTTTGTCGGCAATGCCTTTCAAAGCAGGTTTTTTTGATTTACCTTCTCCCGCCTCATCAAGAGGGAGTACCAGCTCAGGGAAATAGTGCATGATCACACTGGTTTCCATCTCGTTGGCATGGTCTCCGCCTTCTTCAAAAAAATCAGTTTCGGGAAAGAGCTTAAACCATTCTATGAGTGCGATAAACATTCCGGGAAACTGTGGCATAACCTGACGTATCAGCGGTTTAAAGTCGTTTCCTCCGTGCCCGTTGAGAATGACTAATTTTTGGATTCCCTGATGATAAAGCGCTCGTGTAATATCTTCCAGAATGGCAATTTGTGTGGTGGGGCGGGTGTGAAGACAAAAGGGCATTTCTATCTGTCCGGGATTCTGAACACCCAATGGTATAGCGGGCAACACCATTATTTTTGCACCATTTTCCCATGCTTTTTTTGCTGAATCGGCAGCAATGCACGCCGATTCAAGGAAGTCGGTTCCATAGGGCAGATGGTAATTGTGCGGCTCGGTTGCTCCCCACGGTAAAACAGCAACATCATACTTCTGGTTTTTAATCTGCTTCCAGTTTGTCTCTTCCAAAATATAAGGTCTCATTTTCTCTATTTTTATAAACTGATTAATGTTATTCCAATTGTTACAGGAGTGAGTTCCGGTCCTTTATTTTTCCTGAAAAGCGGAACCAAATCATAAGTTGCGAAAGCATTAACTCTGCGATATCCTGCCCTAAACATAAAGCCATATTTAAAGTCCTGCAGCGAATATTGCCCGGGAGTTTTCAGCTTCTCTTTCTTACCTTCAAGGCGGTATTTAATTTTGGTGTGGCTTTCAATGCGCAGCCCGCCATAGAACCCTCCTGAAAAATAAATCCTGTCTTTATAATGTTTCACAGGTATTTGAAATTCAGCCAATAACGGAATCGTCAAAGAGACAATGGAAAGTTTTGATTTCTGATTTTGATCAAAAGTTAAGTTTTGAGGCTCAATCCTTCCGTTTTCCAACCGTTCGATGGTGGTGCTCTTTTCGAGCCTGTAGCTTTGCAGCTGCAGTCCCAAGCCGGTTACCAATCCGATGGTGTTCTTGTTTCTCTGCAACCCTATGCTTTGTTGAAAAATATTTATACTTGTAGAGTTTGACCTAAAAATGTCATTCTCCATAAAATCATAAGAATAGCCTGAATAATCGGGATTTAATAAAAGATTAAACCCAAAATCAACACCTGCCCAATGCCCGGAAAAATCATCATACCACAAGTTGAAACGACTGTTACTGAATTCCCGAATTCTTATATTGCGCAACATTTTTTCCTGTTTCTCAGTGGAGACCGCAGCTGTGTCATTTTGGGCACTCAATTCTACTGAACTGCAAAATAAAATGAGAACTGTAAATATTAGCCACATAGCGCTTTGTGAAAATTTTTTCCAATTTTGGTTATTCATAAAAAATGCAACTGATATAAAACATTTAAACGATATAGTGAACACTTTTTTTAGTCAATACATACAACATCATTTATCGAGAAATGTTATTTTCAGATGAAAATACAAAGAAAAACTGAAAGTCACATTAAATAGGAAAAAATATACCTTGCTGTTGCAGCAATCTTAAAAAAGCTCAAAGTTTCTCATAAATCCCCGAATAACCACAAATTGATTTCAGATTAACTCATTTTTAGACCATCCTTAAATTGTTTAACGGGGTCATTCTCTTTTTTGTTGATTCCCAAATCCTTAATCCACTCCTCGAAAAAAGGCAAAATTGACGGAGCGAAATTTTTAACAGGTTCATACAGCCTTGATTCGGACTTAACTTTTGGGGAAAGAATGTGCATATCCTTATCAATTGTATCAAACAACAGCAGAATAACGCCAATGACGAGTGCCGAACGTAAAACTCCAAAAACCAGTCCGGCAGCTTTGTTAAACCAGCCAAGCATTACCGCCTGAACAAGTTTGCTCACAGAGTTTCCCACAATGTGCACTAAAATAACAATCACAATAAAGGTGGTTATAAATGAAACAATGTTCAGATTTCCGGATTCAAGATTAAAATGTTTCATAAGAAAATCATCCGATATGTGTGAAAAATTGATCGCTCCCAAAATACCAAATATGATTGCTGCCAAAGAGGTGAGTTCGGCAATCAGCCCTTTTTTTAATCCTCTAAAAGCAGAAAGAATTAAAATCAGACCAATAATTATATCCAAATAATTCATTTTCCTGTAAATGGGATGGTTTGAAAAATGTAAAAATAGGTATAAATTCTTTTCTGGCTGAAATATCACGATGAACTTTAGTATTTTTGCACAAATAAAAAAATGGTCTATGCAATTTGATGTTCATTCCAAAATTTATAATGATTTTGAATCCTTTGAATCCTTGCTGAAAAAATGGAGATCCAATGGCGATTCCATTGTTTTTACCAACGGATGTTTTGATATCATTCATCACGGACATTTGGATTCACTGATAAAATCATCAGCTTTTGGAACCAGATTAGTTGTCGGACTCAATTCAGACAACTCTGTTAAAAGATTTAAGGGAGAAGGGCGCCCCGTTTTCCATATTGAAGCAAGATCCATGATTATGGCATCTTTTGTTTTTGTGGATGCAGTTGTTGTTTTTGAAGAGGATACACCAGCAGAACTGATTGCTCAGATTTTGCCCGATGTTTTGGTAAAGGGGAGTGAGTATGAACTGCATGAAGTAGTTGGCTATGAAACCGTTTTGCGAAATGGCGGAAGAGTGGAAAGGATTGATTTAGTGCCTGAAATTTCAACTACTGAAATAATAAAAAGAATCAAACGGCTTGAGTAATGTCAAAAAAAACCGTTTTTATCTGTCAGAATTGTGGAATTCAATCGCCCAAATGGATGGGTAAATGCCCGTCGTGTGGCGGCTGGAACACTTTTGCGGAAGAGATCGTTGAAAAAAAGAGATCTGCTTCAGCAATATCTACACATCTGTCAGCCAATCAGCCAATTACTCTTGAAGACATTTCAGCCGAGCAAATGAAGCGCATCACCGTCGGGATTACCGAATTTGACAGGGTACTGGGTGGCGGAATTGTACCGGGTTCCATCGTGTTGTTAGGCGGTGAGCCGGGGATTGGCAAATCGACATTGGTTTTGCAAATGGCACTGGGGATGAAATCCAGAAAAGTACTGTATGTTTCGGGAGAAGAGAGTTTACAGCAGATAAAGCTCCGCGCCGGAAGGCTGGGGCTGGAAAGTGACACCTGCCTGTTTCTCAGCGAAACTTCTCTGGAAAATGTATTGGCACATACTGCGCAAATCATGCCTCATCTGCTGATTATTGACTCTATACAAACACTTGCAACTGAGACAGTAGAATCTTCACCCGGCTCGGTGACCCAGGTGCGCGAGTGCACCTCTGCCATTCTCAAATTTGCAAAACAAAACCATACGGCAGCCATTCTGATTGGACACATCAACAAAGAAGGGAACCTTGCCGGACCGAAAGTGCTGGAGCACATCGTGGATTCGGTGCTTCAGTTTGAGGGAGACACCAATTACCTCTACCGCATTTTGCGCACCAGCAAGAACCGTTTTGGCTCAACCAACGAATTGGGAATTTTTGAAATGCGCGGCAACGGACTGCGCGAAGTGCTGAATCCTTCCGAGCAGCTGATATCCAAAACCAACAACGATATCAGCGGAACAGCAGTTGCGGCAACTATTGAAGGAATTCGACCGTTTCTGATTGAAATTCAGGCGCTGGTGAGCTCGGCAGCCTACGGCACGCCACAACGCTCTTCCACAGGTTTCGACCTGCGCCGGCTGAATATGCTGCTGGCAGTGCTCGAAAAACGGGCAGGATTCAAGCTGCTTGCCAAAGATGTTTTTCTAAACATAGCCGGCGGATTACGCATCAACGATCCGGCTACCGACATGGCAGTTATCTGCTCCATCCTCTCCTCAAATATTGACATTGCCATCGACCACAAATACTGCTTCACCGGCGAAGTGGGGCTAACCGGAGAAATCAGAGCAGTGAACAGGATTGAACAGCGAATTGCCGAGGCAGCCAAACTGGGGTTCAAAAAAATATTCATTCCCAAACTAAACAAGGGTTTCGACGGCTCCAAATTTTCCATTGAACTGGAAAAAGTTTCGCGCGTGGAGGAAGTATTCAGAAAAATTTTTGGTTAGCGCTGAAAATCAATGATAGATTTAATCTGTGAATCAGTGGCTTATATTTATTGTTTAAAATTGCCACAGATTCACAAATAAAACTTACGCTGTTTACGCCAAAAACTGTTTCAGGTAATTCCGGCTGGTCAGAATTGCAGCTTCAATATCTTCCGGAGAATCTTCATACGCTTTGTCTTCCACTTCGATACAAACCGCTCCACGGTATTTTACGGAAGTGAGTGCCGAGAAAAATCCACGCCAGTTTACATCGCCTAATCCCGGAATTTTTGGGGAGTGGTAGTCGAGCGGATATGCCATAATGCCCACTTCGTTCAGTTTTTCAGGATAAACTTTTACGTCTTTCGCATGAATATGGAAGAGTTTGTCTTTGAAATCGTAAATGGGTTTCACCTCGTCCATCTGCATCCAAACCATGTGCGAGGGGTCATAATTGAGACCGAGAGCAGGACTTGGAATAATTTCAAACATTTTTCTCCAGATTGCCGGTGTGGTTGCCAGGTTTTTACCGCCGGGCCACTCGTCGCGGGTAAACAGCATGGGGCAGTTTTCAATGCCGATTTTTACGTTGTTTTCCTCTGCTACTTTAATAATGCCCGGCCAAACTTCCTTGAATTTTTTCAGGTTTTCTTCCACACTTTTTGCCGGATCGCGGCCAATGAAGGTGTTCACTACTCCAATGCCGAGCTGGGCAGCCGTATGGATCACTTTTTTTATGTGTTCAATGTAAACTTCGGCCTGTTTTTCGTCAGGGTCCAACGGGTTGGGATAATATCCCAGCCCTGAAATGTACACGTTGTTCAACCCGAGAATTTTCCGAATCCGGGCCACATCTTCATCATCTGTTTCATCAACATTGATGTGGGTTACCCCAGCATACCGGCGTTCGGCTTTGCCCACAGGCCAGCACATCATTTCAACACATTTAAACTGATTTTTTGAGGCAAATTCTATCACCTCATCAAAACTTTTTTCGGCCAGAATGGCGCTTACAAATCCTAAATCTAACATGGTACTATGATTTTAAAATCGTAAATTTTTCAAAAATTCGGCACTCGACTGCAAACAACCTATTCCGTCAGGTTCATTGTCGCGTTCCACAATATAATGTTCGATGCTCTGTTTTTTTGCTTCTCGGAAAATCGGGCCAAAATCGATAATTCCTCTTCCCGGACAAGTAAAATCACCATCGGGCGCCATATCTTTCACGTGCAAAACAGGAATTCTTCCGGAGTATTTTTTCAGCACTTCCAAAGGGTCGGCACCGCCTTTTTTCACCCAGTAGATGTCCATTTCGCAGTTAACCAATTTCGAGTCGGTGTTTTCCATCAGGTAATCAAACGGCAATCCCTCTTCCATCTCGCGGAATTCATTGTCGTGGTTGTGCCATAAAAATCTCAATCCTTGATTTTTAGCCAGCGCTCCCACCTCATTTAACCGTGCAGCCGATTTTTTGCAATCTTCCAAACTGAACGGAACATTGCCATACCATGGCCAGTAATCCAGCACATATTCCTGCCCATGGGCTTTTATTTTGTCGAAACTAAATTTAAGTTCCTCATTGGACGAACGAAAGCTGATACTCCCGGCAATGGGTTTAATGCCGATTTCTTTACAAAAACTAACAAATTCTTGCGGTGAAGAGGCAAAATTAGTTCCCCCTTCCAGTTCTGAAAAACCAAACTCAACTGCTTTTTTCAGCGTGCCTTTCCAGTCGGCTTTCATGGCTTCGCCGACAATTCCTGAGATAAAGCCAAATTTTTTGAGTTTTGCGCTACATTCAGTTGCCAGCAAATTGAACGGATTCAGCGCTATTGCACCTGCTCCGGCAATGCTTGTTTTAATAAAGTTTCTTCTTGTATTCATGATTTCAATTTTATTTAGCTAATGACTTACACTTCCGGCAATTTCCAGGGTTTCCGGTATTCCGGTGTAATCAGCTCATTTGCCTTTTCGCTGTTTGTAAACCGGTTTGAAGAATCACTCCATTCAAGCACATTTTCTCCCACCCGCGCGGCAATGTTTGCAATGTGCACATGCACTGCCGCAGCTCTGCCAATTTCAGGCGGACATGCCGGTGTTTGCCGTGTCTTTATGCACTCCAGGAAATTATCCACATGCTCGCGGTGTGATTCTTTTCCTTTATCAAAATGAACTTCTTCTGTTTTTGGCGCTTTTTTTTGTCCGTCCCATTCAGGATAGAGATGATATTTATGGCGGTCGGTAATCAAAGTTCCCTTTTCACCGATGAACTGGATGCCATAGGGTGAATCAAAGGGCCCCTGCTCAATTCCTGCGGTTAAATCGTAATGAATGACAAAATCATCTTTCGGGTAGATAACGTTCATTGTGTCAAATGAATCGCGCGCCATCACCTGTTTCGACAAATTTGCCGCATAAGTGATTACCCTACTGGGGCCCCGGGTTAAATCTTTTGCCCACAATCCCATATCGATTAAATGTACGCCCCAGTCTGACATCAGTCCGCCGCCGTAGTCCCAGTAGTGACGCCAAGTCCCGTGAAAACGGGCTCTGTTGAATGGTCGTTTGGGTGCAGGACCGAGCCAGAAATCATAATCCACGCCTTCGGGAACTGGTGAATCATCAACCGGAACAGTTCCAATCCCGTAATTAAAATTCGCCCAGATATTCACTTTCCGTAATGTGCCGATCCTCCCGGATTTGATAAGTTCCATCGAGTCAAGAAACACCTTGTTGTTCCTTTGCTGCTGACCCACCTGAACAATCCGCCCATATCGACGTGCAGCCCTGACCATAATGTTGCATTCGCCAATGGTGTTTGCCATAGGTTTTTCCACATAGACATCTTTTCCGGCACTGCACGCATCCACCATAATCAGGCAATGCCAATGGTCGGGAGTTCCTATAATCACCGCATCAACATCCCTGCGCTCAAGCACTTTCCTGTAATCCCCATACAATTGGGGCTGCTGTCCGTAATTCTTTTGAACGGTTTGTGCCTTTTCTTCCAGCACATTCCTGTCCACATCGCAAAGCGCCACGCAATTCACCAGTCCGGTGTTGAGATGATTGGACAGAATTCCGAAACCCATATTGCGACAACCAATCAGGGCAACGTTTATTTTGTCTGAGGGTGCAAAATCTGCAGACCACACTTTTGCCGGAATAACCGTAGCCGCACCAATGGCTGTGGCGGCAAATGCTGAATTCTTAATGAATTTTCTTCTGGATGAGTTCATAATATCTGAATTAATTAATATTCTTCCATCTTTTCGGGTTTGAAAACCCACACTCCCGAATCGGGCAATCTGTCTAAAAAATCGTATTGCTCGCGAAATGCTTCCGCTTTGTTTTTAAACACTTTTATTGAAACAAGATAAAAACTGCCCTGCTTGCCTAAGTGAAGCGGACTGTATCCCTTGCTTTTCATCTCCTGAAAATACTCTTCTGCATTTTTTAGCCTGCTGAAACTTCCCCCAATCAGGTAATACACTGATGTGTCGGGAGTTGCAAATCCGGAAAAACCGGCAATATCCGGTTCATCAATTTTTATGCTGTCTGCCACCGAAACATCCGCTTCAAAAAACAGTGAATCCGCAACAAGCGAATCTTTTTGCTCTTCGGCAGGAACTTTTTCCGCATCAGGCAAAAAAGTAGTCAGCGGTTTTTGTGCGGGGATCTCTTTCTTTTCCTCTTTCAGAACAAAAAACAGAATTGCAGCAACCAAAAGAAGAAAAATCAGCAGCAGCAGCCACAACCATCCCCGTCTCTTTTCAGGTGAAGTTTCCGGTGGCTTCTGAACAGGCGGGGCAGTTTTTATTTCAGGAAAATCATCTTCTGCATCAGGTTCTGTTTCAATAATATCTGCGGATGATTCTTCGGGCGGAATGGCAAATTCAGCATGTTCTGCAATTTCTTCGGAAACTTTATCCTCCTTTTTTAATGAAATTCCCTCAAGCCCGTAGGTTTCAGCAAACAGATTTTCACCCGGAAATGGCTCAAATTGAATTTCGTGGTTTTCATCGTGAAAAAAGATACCCAGATTTTCTATTTCTGTTTTGTTACCCTTGTCAAGCTGATAGAGAATTTCATCTCTTATTTCCTTGATTTTCAAATTTGCATCCCGTATCGAGATATTTTCGGTTTCTGCAATATGCCTGGCAAGCAATCCGTCATCATTTTTAATTTTTGAATTAAACTTCAATCTCCCCGACGGCGGAAATATTACATCTGCTTCGTTATCAATTTTCGCAGGGCTGTATTGCAGAAAAAAAGCCCCTATGCCGGGAAAAATAACCGTTTCGTTCTCCGGCAAAAGCTGACGGATGGATATTCCAATATTCATATATGACGTTTTATAACTGTAAAATTAGCAAAACATCTGTTGAGGCAAAGCATTAGTTTCATCAAAAATGAAGGGATAGTGCAAAAGGTTCTGCTATCTCTCTCTTTTATTTTTAATTTTACGGGAAATACTGAAATAATGAAAGAGAAAATATTAGTGACAGGTGGAACAGGCTACATTGGCTCACACACAGTTGTTGAGCTTCAGGAGTCAGGCTTTGAAGTGATTGTGGTGGATAATCTTTCCAATTCTTCAATTGAAGTGCTTGGCAATATTGAAAAGATAACAGGAATTAAGCCTGAATTTGAGAAGTTTGATCTGGCAGACGTGAGTAAAACAGATGATTTTTTTCGGCGAAATCCTGGTATTAAAGCGATTATTCATTTTGCTGCATCCAAATCAGTGAATGAATCGGTGGAAAAACCGCTGCTCTATTACAGGAACAATCTGGTTTCCATGATAAATCTACTGGATTGTCAAATTGAATACGGCGTCCCGAATATGGTTTTTTCCTCTTCCTGCACGGTTTACGGTCAGCCCGACAGATTGCCTGTTACGGAAGACACGCCGCGAAAAGATGCTGAATCGCCCTACGGGAATACCAAACGGGTGAATGAAGATATTCTCAGGGATAGCGTTGCTGCCAATCCGGAGCTCAGGGGGATTGCACTTCGATATTTTAATCCTATCGGAGCACATCCGTCGGCGCTCATCGGAGAGTTGCCGCTTGGCGTTCCGCAAAACCTTGTTCCATTTGTTACGCAGACTGCCGCCGGAATCCGGGAAGAGTTGAAAGTGTTTGGCGATGACTACAATACACCTGACGGGTCGGCAATTCGCGATTACATAAATGTTGTGGATCTCTCTAAAGCTCACGTCGTAGCTGTTGAGCGATTGCTTCGCGGAAAGAATAAACAGAATTATGAAGTTTTCAATCTGGGAACTGGGAGAGGAGTTTCAGTACTGGAATTGATCAACACTTTTGAAAAAGTAACCGGTGTAAAATTAAATTACAAAATTACAGGGCGCCGTGCCGGC
This sequence comes from Mariniphaga sp., assembly GCA_040772505.1. Classification (GTDB taxonomy): domain Bacteria; phylum Bacteroidota; class Bacteroidia; order Bacteroidales; family Prolixibacteraceae; genus Mariniphaga. The sequence continues at coordinate 353,995 of JAXGYA010000002.1, forward strand.
GACATTGAAAAAATATGGGCTGACACCAGTTTAGCCAACAGCGAGTTGAGGTGGAAAACTAAAAAAAATCTGGACGAAACCCTTTTGTCGGCATGGGAATGGGAAAAAAAGCTGCGCGGCATAGAGTAAATCTTCAAACCGCTTTTTCTGAAAAGTTTCAAAAGAATTATCAATAATTTTTGTTAAGTTAAATTAAAATACAAAATACAAAACAATGAAAACCATCCTTATCACCGGCGGTGCCGGGTTTATTGGCTCACACGTTGTCCGGCGGTTTGTAACCAAATATCCTGAATATGCTATCGTTAATCTCGATAAGCTGACCTATGCAGGAAATCTTGCAAATCTGGAAGATGTTGAGAAAGAGCCAAACTACAGGTTTATTAAAGGAGATATTGTTGACGGGGAGTTTTTAATGAAACTCTTTGAAAAGCACCGTTTTGACGGAGTGATTCATCTTGCTGCCGAGTCGCATGTTGACCGCTCCATCCTGAGTCCCATGGAATTTGTGCACACCAATGTTACCGGAACGGTTAACCTGCTCAATGCCGCACGGCATATCTGGGAAGATGACTATTCGGGAAAAATATTTTATCACATATCCACCGATGAAGTTTACGGCTCTTTGGGCAAAGAGGGATTATTTACCGAGAAGACCCCGTATGATCCTCACAGCCCCTATTCTGCCTCCAAAGCAAGCTCTGACCATTTTGTCAGGGCATATCACGACACATATGGACTTCCGGTTGTAATTTCCAATTGCTCAAATAATTACGGCTCATATCAATTTCCGGAAAAACTGATTCCGCTGTTCATTCACAACATAAAAAACAGTAAGCCGCTTCCGGTTTACGGGAAGGGTGAAAATGTGCGCGACTGGCTTTGGGTTGAAGACCATGTTTCGGCAATTGATATTATTTATCATAAAGGAAAGCCGGGCGAGACTTATAACGTCGGTGGTTTCAACGAATGGAAGAACATTGACCTAATTCGTGTTATTTGCCGGGTGATGGATCGAAAACTTGGCCATCCTGAAGGTGAATCCGAAAAGCTGATTACTTTTGTGAAAGACCGTGCCGGGCATGATTTACGCTACGCAATTGACGCCACAAAGTTAAAGAATGAACTGGGATGGGAACCGTCTCTACAGTTTGAGGAAGGCATTGAAAAAACCATTGACTGGTATCTGGCAAATGAGCAATGGCTGAACAGTGTAACATCGGGCGATTATCAGAAATATTACGAAGATCAGTACGGGAAAAGATGAAAACTACTCAAAACCCAGCTCTTTCACCGGGTCCCAGAAGTGCTTTTCAAAATTAACTATCTGGTCTTCTTTCACTTTAATTCCTTCGTTTTCAAGCAGCTCTTTCATTGCATCCGGCGTGTCGAAGTGGTGCTTTCCGGTTAGTAGTCCGTTGCGGTTTACCACCCGGTGTGCCGGCACAAAAGAGGAGTGGCTGCCGGAGCTGTTCATCGCCCAGCCCACCATGCGTGCCGAGCCTGTACTGCCTAAATATCTGGCAATTGCTCCATAGGAAGTAACCCGTCCGGGCGGAATCAATTTCACAACCTCATAAACTTTAGTGAAAAAATTCTCCATTTTTCAAACTCCAAACCTTTAAATCTCACAACTTCACTCAATTCTCTTCAATCCTCACATCCCTTGCACTGCGCCCAAAACTGCGATATTCGTCTTTTTCAAAAACTCCCTCCGGCTCGCGCAACACAGTATCATTTAGGCGAAATGCCAGGTATTTAATGGTTATTCCGCGACTTAGCCACTGTTTTTCATAAAAAGTTTTGATGCGAAGAGTGTCATTCAAAATATCCGATTCATAAAGATTATCAGTATCTGCAATAATTTCAAGCTTATTCAGGTGAACCAGAGCGCTGGTGTATGAATATTGAAAATTGCTGTCTGTTTTCAGGTGAATTATTCCCTCTTTCTTCAAAAACTGCTTATACCTGTTTAAGAAAAAGGAGGAAGTGAGCCGTTTGCTTGTTTTTTTCATTTGCGGATCGGGAAAAGTGAGCCAGATTTCATCCACCTCATCCGGTGCAAAAAACTGATTGACAATTTCAATATTTGTCCGTAGAAATCCAACATTACTCAGCTCTTTTTCCAATGCTGATTTGGCGCCTTTCCAGATTCTTGCGCCTTTAATATCAATTCCCAAATAGTTTTTTTGCGGATTCCTCTCTGCAAGCTCAACCGAATATTCCCCTTTCCCGCAACCCAATTCCAGAACAATTGGATTTTCGTTTTTAAAGAATTGATCCGACCATTTCCCCTTTAAATGGAAGTCATTGTTTCTTAGTACATTGAAGGGCGCCTGAACAACATGACTAAAACCCTTCATCTCTTCAAATTTTGCTAATTTGTTTTTACCCACTTTTGGAAATTTTTTCGACCCTGAAACCAACATCATGAATTCCCTTTAACTGCTCGTCACGCATTCCGTGCTGAATTGAAATAGAGTATTCACCGGATGCGGGAAAACGATAATTGCGCTGGTAAACCGTTTGCAACGATTTTATGCCGCCAATACCTTTGCCCATCCAGCGTCCGGATGGTTCCGCAAGTGTTATTTCAAAAGTATCACGTTTCACCGTGCCGTGGGCATCCGTAATTTCAAAAAACAACCATAAATTGCTGTATTTATAGGTAATTTCATTTCTGATTTGAATAATCAAATTATGCTCCTGTAGAACATTTTCAGCTGAAATGTGAAAAACCAACAGCGAATCTTTGTGCCACGTCGAATTGGGGATTTCGTGATATTTATCATATATCCGGTTTGGATCACATGAAAAGAGTCCGGAAATCAAGGCAACCAGCAGAACGGATTGAATGATAAATCTTCTCATTTTTTTCTGGTGTTTTTAGCTGACCGCTGCCTCTGATTGCGGTTTGAAACGTTTCCGGGTTTTCTCCTTTTCTTTTTACGTTTTTTCACAGGAGTTTTATTGAACCGATTGATGTCTTCCTCTCCCGCCATGGAGAAAAAGGCGTCATCAGTTTTCTGCAATAAATCTGCACCATCAGGCGTGAGCTTCTCTGGCTTCTGCCCTTTGTGGTTAAGTTTCTGAATTTTTTTCACCGTATCAACAGAAACCGGTACTAATGCCGAAGGTGCATTATCCACTTTGAAATACCAGTAAATCCCCTTAAAAATATCCGCTTTCAAAAACTGATAAGTACCAAATTTAGTTTCTAACGGAATGGAGTTTGGAGGAAAACTTTTCTGTGCATCCAGGTAGGCATCCAACTCATAATTGAGGCAGCACTTGAGTTTGCCGCACTGTCCGGCAAGTTTCTGTGGATTAAGCGAAATATCCTGACAGCGCGCCGCATTGGTTGATACCGACACAAAATCTGTAAACCAGGAGGCACAGCAAAGCTCCCGTCCGCAGGGACCGATTCCGCCAATTCTGCCGGCTTCCTGCCGGGCGCCTATTTGTCTCATTTCCACTCGTATATGAAATCGATCAGCCAATATTTTAATTAGCTCACGAAAGTCAACCCGCCCGTCGGCGATATAATAGAAGATGGCTTTGTTGCAATCGCCCTGATATTCCACATCACCGATTTTCATATCAAGTTTCAAATCGGCAGCAATTTTTCGGGTTTCAATCATGGTTGAGTATTCCAAAGAAATAGCCCCTTTCCATTTTTCAATATCCAACGGCCGGGCATGGCGGTAAATTTTCCGTAACTCGCCGTTAACGGTTGTGGCTCTGTGCTTTTTCATTTGCCGGTGCACCAGCTCGCCTGTGAGCGAAACAATACCGATATCGTGTCCGGGATTTGCCTCAACTGCGACCAGATCGCCGGGCTTAAGTTTCAGATGATTTACATTCCTGAAAAAATCCTTGCGGGTATTTTTAAACCGAACCTCCACAGCATCAATCATCTTGCCATTTCCCGAAATGTCATCCATCCAGTCGGTAACATGCAACTTTTCACAACTGCACGAAACAGAGGAGCACACTCCTCTTTCAATTAAATCAAGATTATCCATAAGCTGCATTTATTTGTGATGCTATACATTTTGAAATTATGTTAATTCCTTCACTATTTTGATAGCAAAGTTAGTGATAAATAGCAATTCACAATAAATTGAAGCTTAAATAGGGGTCAACTCTTTCAGCGTTTAATTAATTTTACCACCCGCAAAGCAGTGTCTAAAAAGATAATTCGCGGATTTCCGTTATAGGAGATATGCTCAATTCCGGTCTCAAATTCTTTGAAGAGCGGAAAAATATTTCTTTCATTAATAAATGGTGCAAATCTGTCTCCCCACTCTTTTTCTTCCTGTTTCAGATAAATAAGGTCTGAATGATTCATATTCATCATAAAATATTCACGAATCATGCGTAGAGAAAAACTGAAAAATGCCTTTTGCCTGTCGCGACCAAGACCTGCCATTTCATCTGCCCATTTGGTTAGTTCAAAAACTTTTGGTGTATAGGCAAGGCGCATCATTTCCTGAAATTTCTCAAAAAAATATGCCGTGTTTTGGTCAGGGTCAATATATTCAAGCGCAGTAAGATAATTTCCATTTGCCATCCGCACCAAATCATCAATCTGGTCTTCAGGAACCTCACCTTTTTTTTCCAATGCATTTCGCAGAGATTCCTTATCGATGAGCGGAATTTTCAGAGGTTGCGCGCGCGAGCGTATGGTGGGAATCACCCCTGCTTCGTCTTCAGTTACCAAAATTATGAGTGTTTTGCCAAGCGGCTCCTCAATAAGTTTCAACAATTTATTGGAACAAGAAAGATTCATTTTTTCAGGAAGCCACATAATCAGCACTTTATATTCCGACTCGAAAGATTTGAGATTAAACTTCCGGGAGATGGAATCGCTTTCCCGCTCATAAATTAATCCCTGCGCATTTCCACTCTCTATATGACTAAGCCACTGGCTGAGGGTGAAATATGGAGATTTCAAAACCATTTCCCTCCACTTAGACAAAAAATCATCGGAGATAGGCTTTGTATTTTGTGGGGTGGTGAACACCGGAAAAGAGAAGTGTAAATCGGGATGCACAAGTTTATTGTATTTTATGCATGAGGCACAAACGCCGCAAGAATCATTCTCACTGCGGTTGCGGCATGAAACATATTGTGCAAATGCAATTGCAAGGGGCAGTTTACCCACCCCCTCACTGCCTGTAAACATGATGGCGTGGCTAATCCGCTGCTCTATTACCGAACGAATAAGCCTTCTTTTTATCTCCTGTTGTCCTATTACATCTTTAAATAGCATAGCCCAAAAATAATGGTTTTGAAATGGATTCAGGCAATCTTGCTCGTTATTTATGAAACATTTTTTAATTTGAAGTTTTCAATCGGTTTTCTTTATTTTTCAGCCCGATATATTGTTTATCTTTGATTGAAAATTACAGAATTCATTAAAAACGAATAAAATGCAGACAATAGACAACTACAATTTTTCCGGAAAAAAGGCGCTGATCCGGGTTGATTTTAATGTGCCTTTGAATGAAAATTTTGAAATCACCGACGATACCCGTATTCGGGCAGCGTTGCCCACTATTAAAAAAGTGATGGAAGCCGGCGGCTCTCCTGTTATCATGTCGCACTTTGGCCGCCCCAAGAGCGGACCGGAAGACAAATTTTCCATGCGCCATCTGGTTGCACATTTGAGCAACCTGCTGGGTGTTGATGTAAAACTGGCACCCGATTGTGTTGGCGAAGAAGTGAAAATAATGACCGCTGATTTGAAACCGGGCGAGGTTTTGATGTTGGAAAACCTGCGTTTTCATGCCGGCGAAACCAAAGGCGACGAAGAATTTGCCAAACAACTTGCCGAAAACGGCGACTGCTGGATAAATGATGCTTTCGGTACGGCTCACCGTGCACACGCCTCAACGGCAGTAATTGCCAAATTTTTCCCGAATGATAAAATGTTTGGCTACCTGATTGAAAGCGAAGTGGAAAGCCTCGACAAAGTGGTTAAAAACCCCAAACGCCCGTTTACTGCTATCATGGGCGGTGCCAAGGTCTCTTCCAAAATTACCATCATCGAGAATTTGTTAAGCTCAGTTGACAACCTGATCATCGGTGGCGGAATGACTTACACTTTTGTGAAAGCAAACGGCGGCGAAGTAGGTAACTCCATTTGTGAGCCCGATTTTTTTGATACCGCACGCAACATTGAGAAGCTGGCAAAGGAAAAAGGTGTGAACCTGATTCTTGCCACCGATGTGGTAGCAGCTGATGATTTCAGTCAGGATGCCAATACCAGGGTTGTTGCTGCGGATCAGATTCCGGAAGGCTGGCAGGGATTGGATGCAGGTCCCGAAAGTATCGCCAAATTTAAAGAGGTAATTGAAAATTCGGCTACCATTTTATGGAACGGACCGGTGGGCGTGTTCGAAATCGACAAATTTGCCGTAGGCTCCAAAGCGGTGGGCGAAGCGATTGTTGAAGCCACCAAAAAAGGCGCTTTCTCACTTGTTGGCGGTGGGGACTCTGTGGCTTGTGTAAATAAATTCAACCTTGCAGAAGGAGTCTCCTACATTTCAACTGCCGGCGGCGCTTTACTTGAATACCTTGAAGGACGCGTACTCCCCGGAGTGGCAGCAGTCAAAGGCGAATAATCCCGGCAGTTTATACATAACAGACCAATGAGATTGGTCTAAACAATTGTGGATACAACATTTTATCAAAAGTGATTGGACTATTGAAATATATACCACTGCAAGCAAAGAGAGTTTAAAAAACAATGAATCCACCCGCCGCAAGCGGCGGGGTATCAATCCCTAAGTGATAAAAAAATCTGTTTGATGAAATGAAAATATCAAAAAGGAAAGGTTGACATGATTTCCTTTATAAATAAATGCGGAAATTTATCCCGTTTTAAGTATAAGACAACTTCCCCTTCTTTTGTGTGAAAAAACGAAGTGAATCTTATATCTTTACATCAATTTCTGTTGTATTTTTACAAAAGGAAATTTAAAAAATCCCTGTTCAATGAAAAAACTGACAATACCGGTCATGCTGATTGTTCTTTGCGGAGCACTGGTTTCCAAGGCTCAGGACTATTATTGGGTGGCTTTTTCAAATAAGAACAATTCCCCATGGTTGCTTTCCGAACCAGAAAAATTCCTCTCCGAACGTTCCATTCAGCGCAGGATTAAACAGAATATTCCGGTTGATTCGCTTGATCTTCCTGTCAATCCTTCATATATCAGGCAGGTGCTTGATTTGGGTGCTGAATTTATCCATTCATCAAAATGGCTGAACGGAATAACGGTCAGAGCAACTTCCGAAAGTTTTTTTTCAGCAGTGAAACAACTCCCTTTTGTCACAGAAGCTAAACTCTCCAAAAGATCTTTTGGAATAAAAAGTGCCGTGGTGAAGTTTCAGGAGCCTGAAACTTCGATCAATATAAATAATAACTTTATCCATAACTATGGTGAATCTTCTTATCAACTTACCCAGATTAATGCTCAATTTTTTCACGAGCAGAATTTCAGGGGGCAGGGAATGCAGATAGCTGTATTGGATGCAGGTTTTTTCAATGTAGATAAATATCCGGCATTTGACAGCCTGTGGATGAACAGACAGATTTTGGGCACTAAAAATTTTGTTGATGACAGTAATGTGTTTGACAGCCATCCCCACGGAATGAGTGTACTTTCCACCATGGGCGGGAATGTTCCGGGTATGCTGATCGGAACTGCGCCTAAAGCTTCCTACTGGCTGATTATAACGGAAGAAAACAAAAGCGAATTTGCCATTGAGGAGGATAACTGGGTTGCAGGAGCCGAATTTGCCGACAGTGCCGGGGTGGATATTATCAATTCTTCACTCGGCTATTTTACTTTCGATGATCCTGCCATGGATTACAGCTATGAAGATATGAACGGCAGCACAACGCGGGTAACAAAAGGTGCCAACATTGCCGCTTCGCGCGGAATGCTGGTCTTTTCAAGTGCCGGAAACGAAGGGAACAAAGAGTGGAAATATATCATTGCTCCGTCTGACGGCGACAGTGTTATTGGTGTGGGTGCTGTCAACAGTGATGGACGTCCGGCGGCTTTCACATCATTCGGGCCGGCAGCAGGCGGAAAAATTAAACCAAATGTGTCGGCTACGGGCTGGAACACAATTATCGTTCGTCCAAACGGAGAAGTGGCTACGGGCAGTGGAACTTCCTATTCATCTCCGGTGCTGGCAGGCGCAGCAGCCTGCCTTTGGCAGGCAAATCCGCAGGCTTCGGCTCATCATGTGAAACAGGCAATTGAGCAAAGTGCGCATCTTTTTGATAAGCCCGACTCTTTGGTCGGGTACGGAATTCCCGATTTGAAAACTGCTGATTTGATTTTGAAAAATATTTTTGTAAATAAACAGAAAAACAGGAATACCTGGCAAGTCTATCCCAATCCTGCAAAGGATTACATAGTTTTGCAAAAAAATGAAAAGGTGACTTCATCAAAAGTGCAAATCGGATTTTACTCAACGGATGGCAGATTGCTTCACAAAGAGGAAACAAAAGATGCAGTGAAAATTTTACTTCAAAATCTTCAGACATTGCCGCCCGGTATTGTTATTTTGCAGATTGTTACCGAAAACTCAACAGATGCGCTTAAAATTGGAATAAATTTTAATTGATTCATGGAGCAAAAACTGACATTATTCAGGTTAAACCAATGGATTCAGGAGGCGCTGAAAAGCGCAATCCCCACATCGGTATGGGTTATTGCAGAAATTAGCGAACTGAAAGAAAACCGAAGCGGGCACTGCTATCTGGAGCTGATTGAAAAAGAGGAGGATGAGATTATTGCCCGCGCCCGTGCAACAATCTGGTCCTATACCTACCGCATTTTAAAACCCTATTTTGAAACCAGCACCGGACAGGCTTTTGGACACGGAATCAAGGTGCTGGTACAGGTTTCGGTGGAGTTTCATCCGGCTTACGGTTTGAGCCTGAACATTAAAGACATTGACCCTGCCTACACCATTGGTGACATGGCGCTGCATCGGAAGGAGATTATTGACAGGCTGAAGGCTGAAGGTGTTTTTGATATGAACAGGGAGCTGGCACTTCCCCTTGTTCCGCAAAAAATTGCAGTAATCTCTTCCAAAACAGCAGCCGGCTATCAGGATTTTATAAATCAGCTTGAAAATAATCCTTCGGGAATTAAGTTTTACACCCATCTTTTTGAGGCATACATGCAGGGGAGCGAAACGGTTTCCTCAATTATTGCGGCACTGGATCGGATTTTTGAGAATGAAGAGTTTTTTGATGCGGTGGCAATTATCAGGGGCGGCGGCGCCACTGCCGATCTCAGCAGTTTCGACAATTATGAACTTGCCTTTCATATCACGCAATTCCCAATTCCTGTGGTCACAGGCATCGGCCACGAAAAGGACGACACCATCATCGACATGGTGGCTCACACACGCATGAAGACGCCAACTGCCGTAGCCGAATTTTTCATCAGCGGCGCACAGCGTTTTTATGAACATTTAATAGCATTGGAAGAGCAATTAGTGCAATTGACAAAACAGTCCATTGATGACAAACAGGAACAACTTGAAGAATTTGCTGATGTTCTTCACCGGAGTGTGAAAAATTTTGTGGCAGATAAAAACTTGCAACTCGTCAGACAGGGGAACAACCTTCAGCGAAATATCAGCAGGTTCGTGTTTAGCAAAAATTATGAACTGAACAATCTGATTCATAGCCTGAACGCCGCATATTCAGTGTGGAAGGTAGAAAGCAAAAACAGGCTTGGAAAATATGGCAGAATACTGAAACGCACAACAAGGGAAACCATTCTGAAAGAGCGGGCAGGGCTGAGCCACATAAATGAGACGGTGAAGCACCGTACTATGCGACTGCTTGCAAGAGAGCAGGAGCGAATCGCCCGGAATGAAAATTCAGTGCGGCTGCTGAATCCGCAGAATATTCTAAACCGGGGTTACACGCTGACACTAAAAGATGATAAAATATTAAAATCGGCAGTTTCACTCCTTCCCGGCGATGAGATTGAAACACGGTTTGCCGAAGGGAAAGTAAAAAGTAAAATTTCAAAATAATCAGAAAATGGCAACGAAAAAAGTGACCTACAGCGAAGCAATTGCTGAAATTGAAGAGATTCTTCTGAAAATAGAAAATGAAGAACTGGATGTGGATGAGCTTGCAGAAAAAGTGAAGCGGGTGTCCACACTTTTAAAAATTTGTAAGGATATGCTGCTCAAAACCAACGAACAGGTTGAGCAGATTTTAAAAGAAATGGAAGAGTAAATTAAATGATTATGACCTTAAAAGAGATTGCAAAAACCATCGACCATGCCGTTTTAAAACCCGATTTTACGGACACCGATTTAGAACAGCATGCAAAGATGTGCATGGAATTCGGAGTGTTCAGTATGTGCGTAAAACCATGCGATATAAAATCAGCAAAAAAACTCCTTTCAGGAAGTGATGTGAAAGTGTCCTGTGTTTTGAGTTTTCCCCATGGCGCCGATGCCACATCAGTCAAAATATTTCAGGCGAAGCAGGCTATTGGGGATGGAACCGATGAAATTGACATGGTGATGAATATCGGGAAATTTTTAAGCGGCGATTACAACTATGTTCTGGAAGATATCAGGGCAGTTGTGGATATTGCTCACAGTCAGGGCGTTTTGGTGAAGGTTATTCAGGAGAGCGGTTTTCTGACGCCTGAGCAGGTTGCAAAAGCCTGTGAATTGTCATATGAAGCAGGTGCCGATTTTGTAAAAACATCCACAGGTTTCGGTCCGGGAAAAGCAACACCCGAAGTGATTGCCCTAATGGTGAAAACAGTTGGCGGCAAGATGGGCGTGAAAGCTTCCGGCGGGATACGCACACCGGAAGATGCTGCTGCATTTTTGAAGCAGGGAGCCACACGTCTTGGCATTGGTTCAACCGAAGCTGTTCTGAAAGGTGTAGAAACAAAAGATGGGTATTGAAGGAAAAATCGGCATATTTGCACTTTTGAAAACAAAAGTCAACATGCATTTTCTAAATGGGAGCCGGATTTTTATTCAACCGGAAAGTAAATATTTATCTATTGGGGAGCAGGCAAGCAGCTGTTTAGCACAGTTGAAAGGCATTCCCACGGATAAGCGGATTTATAAATTGAATTTTTTTTCAGACGTAAAATCAGAAAAAGAGTATAAACAGTTAAAGCAAAAGTTGCAGCAGCTTGTTGCTGAATCCGTTCAAACCCCTGTGGTCTGTGAGCTGATTGCCCAGCCGCCATTAAGTTTTGGAATTATTACTGAAGCTTTCACTTTTGATACTTCATTGTGGAAAACGGAATTCCTGTCGGGGAAAAATGGCTCTGCAATGCTTTTTAGAAGAGCCGGAGCAAAGGTTTTAATCGGAAGCTCTCAATCGGATACTTTTCCGGCTTGCCGAGAAAATGCAGTTTCTGCCTTTAATACTTTCACCGGTTTATTGAAAAGCGTTGATTTATTTCTGCATTCCGTTGTGAGGCAGTGGAACTATATTGAAAACATTACCGGATTTGACGGAGAGAATCAACGCTATCAGCAGTTTAACAATGTTCGCTCGGCGGTTTATGCAAACCATTTTAGCCAAAGCGGCTTTCCTGCGGCAACGGGCATTGGAATGAACCGTGGTGGAATCATCCTTGAGTTTGTAGCCGTTGATATTCCGGGAGCTGTCAGTCAGCCCATTGATAATCCTGAACAGATTTCTGCCCATAGCTACAGTGAAAAAGTTTTGGAAGGTGAACATTTCACATTAAAAGCAACACCAAAATTTGAGCGTGCCCGCCTATTTGAATGTTTCGGGCAAAAGCAGCTCTTTATTTCGGGAACAGCTTCCATCCGTGGTGAAAACACGATAGCCCTTAATGATCCCGCGAAGCAAACTGAAATTACCATTCAGAACATGCAGCAACTTTATTCAAAGAATTCTCTGAAATCGGTAACGACCGATACGCTTCGTCCGGTTTACGGACATGCACGGGTTTATGTGAAAAACCGGGAGGATTATTCAGCCATTAAAGGGGTATTTGAAAATTACTACGGGAAATTGCCCGTAGTTTATATTCTTGCCGACATTTGCCGCCACGATTTATTGGTTGAAATCGAAGGGGAGGCAATTTTGGAATAGAGGTATAAACCAATCTATTACCAACTGTTTTTCATACCCTTTTAAATTCCCCGGGTGTTTCTGTCCAGCTGCTCTTCTTCCGTAAAATTATTTTCAGAAACATGTCCTGCCAATGGAAGAATGCGCTCATGGATTGCATCCACAATCCATTCCGGCTGCGGAAAGAAATTGTCTTCCAACTCATGTGCAGGTGTAATCCAGTTGCGGGAGCCCACAACCACCGGCGGGGCATCCAGATAATCAAAAGCCAGTTCGGTAATATTGGAAGCCATGTCGCGCATGAACGAGCCGCGCCCTGTGGCGTCACCTGTAATTACGATACGTCCCGTTTTCTTAACAGATTCGATAACCGGTTCATAATTGAACGGAACCAGTGAGCGCGCATCAATCACTTCGGTTGAAATATTATACTTTTCTTCCAAAATGTTTGCTGCATCCAATGCCCGGTAGAGCGTTGCGCCAATGCTCAGAATCGTGACATCCGTGCCCTCCTTTTTTACGTCGGGTTCACCCAATGGAATTTCATAATAACCTTCCGGCACACCTCCTTTATGAAACATCTCGCCAATATCGTAAATGCGCTGACTTTCAAAGAAAATTACCGGATCAGTTCCTTGCAGTGCACTGTTCATCAGACCTTTGGCATCATAAGGCGTTGCCGGGAAGACCACTTTCAGCCCGGGGATATGCGCGGGCAGCGCCGTCCAGTCCTGCGAATGCTGTGCTCCATATTTTGAGCCTACCGAAACCCGGAGTACCACCGGCATTTTCAATACATTCCCGCTCATTGCCTGCCACTTTGGGAGCTGATTGAAAACCTCATCGCCGGCGCGTCCCAAAAAGTCGCAATACATAATTTCAGGAATAACCCTTCCGCCACACATGGCATAGCCGATGGCTGTTCCCACAATGGCACCCTCCGAAATGGGCGAGTTGAACAATCGGTGATAGGGCAGGGCTTCCGTCAGTCCGCGGTAAACTGCAAATGCGCCGCCCCAGTCGCGGTTTTCTTCACCATAGGCAATCAGCGTGGGGTCTTTGTAAAACCGATCGATGATGGCTTCAAAAATTCCGTCGCGCAGTGCATAGGTTTTGATTTTGGAATGGGGCTTTCCGTTTTCGTCAAACATAAACCGTTCTTTCTTAGCAATCTGCTGCACCCTGGGGTTCTCTTCCATAGGGTGGTTTACCTCCGGCTCGCGCTCTTCCATCCGGTCAACCGACTGGTTGCTGAACATCATTTCGCCAATCAGGTTGGGATGTTTTTTCAGATTCATGTGCGGCGAAGTTTCATCATCAATTGATAGTTTCAGTGTGGAAGTGATGATATTTTCAGTGTCGGCTTTGATTTTTTCCAACTCCTCAGCTGTTGCAATGCCTGCCCGCACAAGTTCTTTCCCAAACCATAAAATTGAATCATGGCTTTCCCATGCTTCAATTTCCTCTTTTGAGCGATAGGAAGAGGCATCAGAGGGGGAATGTCCGCTGTATCTGTAAGTGAGCACATCCAGTAGCACCGGTCCCCGTTTTTCCTGAAGAATTTGTTTTTTGCGTCGATAGGCATCAATAACTGCCAGCGGATTGTATCCATCAACACGCTCAGCGTGCATTTGGTCGGCATTTAATCCGGCGCCTATACGTGCAGCAACTCCGTATCCCATCGTTTCGCCGCTGGTTTGGCCGCCCATTCCGTACTGGTTGTTCATGATGTTGATAATGAGCGGCAAACCGCCTTTCATGTCGCCTTCCCAGAGATGGGTAAACTGATCCATGGTGGCAAAGACAAGACCTTCCCAAACCGGACCGCAGGCAATGGAAGCATCGCCGATGTTGGCTACAACAATTCCCTTTTTGCGGTTCACCTTTTTATAGAGCGCCGCTCCCACTGAAATGTCGCCTGAACCACCCACGATGGCATTGTTGGGATAAACGCCGAAAGGCGTGAAAAAGGCGTGCATGGAGCCGCCCAATCCTTTGTTGAAGCCGGTTTCACGGGCAAAAATTTCTGCCAGCGTTCCGTAAAGTAAAAATTTAACTGCCAGCTCTTTGGTTGTTCCGGTGTGTCCTGCTTTTACCGGTGCAAGTGTAACTCCCTCGAAATGGCTGTCCATAATTTTTTCCAGCGCTTCATCATCTAATTTGGCAATGGCAGACAAACCTTTTGCCAGAATTTCACCGTGACTGCGATGCGAACCGAAAATGAAATCATCGGCATCAAGTGTGAAAGCCATTCCAACGGCAGCCGCTTCCTGTCCGATGGAGAGGTGGGCAGGGCCGGGATGATTGTATGGGATTTCGTTGTATTCGCCCCGGGTCTTGATGAGGTTCAGCATTGTTTCAAACTCACGAATAACCACCATGTCGTGGTAAATTCGCAGGAAATCTTCCCTGCTGAAGTTATCCACCTCTTCTTCAATGGTCTTGTCGTACTGGTTAATTGGAATGGAGTCAAATTCCAGCATTTGCGGTTTTCTGACTTCGTCGGGATTTATGAATTGAATTTTTGGCATCGTAAATTATTTTTGTTATTTGTTATTAATCTTATAATAGTTCCGGGTTCCGAGTTTCGGGTTTCGAGTTTTGGGTTCTCTGAGTGGACTTGTTTGCTATCATTTAAATTTACCAGTTTAAAATCTCTGTAAAATGGTTCCTTCAATGTAAAACCATGAATCAATTTACAAAGCACTCTTGCTTTTTGCCAGGCTATTATATCTTCAAATCTGCTAAATGTTGCCATAACTCTGAACTCTGAACTCTAAACTGCTAAATTTTCTATCTGCGCTTTGACTTCCGCAAGGAATCGTGTGGCTTCGCCGCCGTCAAGCGCCTGATGATTGTAGGTCAGCGACAGACCAATCATGGGTACAAATGCATATACTCCCTCTTCAATTTCCTTTGGACGGGGAGTTATGGTACAAACGCCAAGAATGGCAGTTTGCGGAAGGTTGATAACCGGAGTAAACATTTCTACACCGTAATTTCCCAGATTGGAGATGGTGAAAGAAGCTGCTTCGGGGCTGAGAAGATCGGGATTCACACTTCCGCTGCGTGCCTGCGTTGCCAGCTGCTGCAACTGATAGGAGAGTCCTGTCAGCGAAAGGTCGTCAGCATTTTGCAATGCTGGCACCATCAGTCCCCGTTCGGTGTCAACCGCCAGACCGAGGTGCACTTTTTTGAACCACTTCATTTTGTCGCCCAAATAGTGGGTATTTGCCTGTGGAAATTTTTCCAGCGCACGAATCGTAGCAAAGCAAACCAAATCGTTGATTGTAACATTTTGAGAAACAGTTCCGTTTGTGAACGCTTCCTTATATTTTTTTCGCAGCTGCAACAACTTTCTTGCATCGGCGCTGAGATGATGTGTCAGCTGTGCAGAGTTTTGCAGCGACTGGTGCATGGCGTTGGCGATCAGTTTCCGTATATTTGAAATAGATTTCACTTCAAAATCATCACCGGTTTGCATAATTTGTGCCTTTTGCAAATCCGGCTTCACATCTTGCACCGGTGTTGCAACGGCAGGTTTTGGAGCCGTTTTTCCGGCAGCTTCAATGTCGCGTGCAATGATGCGTCCGCGCGGTCCTGAACCTTTAATCCGGGAAATATCAACGCCGGTTCTCAATGCCATGTTTTTGGCTAACGGAGAAATTCGGATGCGCTTTCCCGATTCGTGCTCTTCAATATCAAATTCTATAACTGAGGGAATTTCCTCAGCTTTCCCTTCCGGCTTTTCCGCTTCATCTGCAGAAAACACTTTTGCACTTCCAGGAGCAAATTCATCTGTTGATTCTCCTTTGTTGCCTATCACTGCAACGTTGGTGAGCACCGGGACCTCATCGCCCTCTTCAAAAAATATTGCAAGCAAAATTCCTTCGGCTTCTGCTTCTTCTTCAAACGATGCTTTGTCGGTTTCATAAGAGAAAAGTAAATCGCCCTTTTTAACTTCTTCTCCAACCGATTTGTGCCATTGGCCCATGATGCAGGATTCAACCGACTGTCCCTGTCTGGGCATGGTTACTGGTATTGCCATTATCTGTTTTTGTTTAACTTGTTATTACAAATCCATGATTTCAATTGTTTTTCATTATGCTGAATATCAGCTTATATATAACAATCATAATTTTTCCCACAAAAATAAATAAAATAACTTGTAAATACAAGTTGTTTGTTCTTATTGTTTTAATTTTTTAACTTTGGAGCATGAATGAAACTGTACCGCAATACCGTAAATTGTCGGAATTACTGCGGGAACATATTGTTTCCGGAGTTTATGAAGAGGGTGATCTGTTGCCTTCGGAGAACGAGTTGTGTACTGTTTACGGAATTACCCGCCCCACAGTGCGGCAGGCATTGGATGTGCTGGTGAAAGACGGACTGATTTTAAAGAAGCAGGGAAAAGGGAGTATTGTGCGAAAACCCCCGCAAAACATTGGAATTTTATCCATTTCAGGAACCGCATCTGCTGTGGGCGCCCGTTATCTGAAAACCGATATCCTGCAACCGCCGGTTATCCGGGACTGGCCCGAACAGTTTGCTTTTGAGCTTTCTGAATTAGAGAAGGGAGCATGGTGCATCTACATGGAGCGGCTGCGGTATGTGGATGAAAAACCGGTTTTTTACGACATCAATCATCTGCCAAATATCAACCTGCCCCGTTTTACGCGCCGTTCGTTTGAAAACAAATCACTTTTTGAGGTTTTGCGAAAACATTACCATATAGATATCTTAGGCGGTGAGCAGCAGTTGAAAGCCATTATTCCCGGCGAGAAAATAAAAGATATTCTCCGGCTGAAAAAAGGTCAGCCCGTGCTTCACATAGAGCGAAAACTGACCACAAACAGAGAGGGATTTAACATTTATTCAACGATTTACTTTAATTCTGAAAAACATACCATTTTTGGAAGTTTTTGATTATTAAACCCTACTTTTGCCCGAATTTTTATTTTCTCTTAAGAAAACAGAGGAAAAATGGTGTAAAGTTTTTATACCATTTAATGTTTAATGAAAAATTCAAATTTTGGGAAAAGTATCTGAACCTGCTCCTGTTAGTGAGCCTGTTAACATCAGGGGAGAGTGGGCAACATTTGAAAATGAAAAATATGGCAGCCATCCGCGGAATACTTTTGATATCTGGCTGGCAAAATCGCAAACACCCACACCGCTTGTAATTTACATTCATGGCGGCGGATTTATTGGCGGCGACAAATCAAAATATTTTCAATCTGAAGACCTGATACGGTTTTTAGATGCAGGCGTTTCGGTGGCAACCATCAATTACCGGTTTATGACCGAACCACCTTACGGTATTCTTTCCTGTTTTAACGATTCCAAAAGATGCCTTCAATATATCCGGTTTAACGCTGAAAAATACAATATTGACAAAACACGAATAGCCTGTACCGGTGGTTCTGCCGGCGCTGGCACTGCCTTGTGGCTCGCCTTTTCCGACGAAATGGCTGAGCCGGAAAACCCCGATCCGGTGCTTCGTGAATCTACACGGTTAACCTGTGCAGGCGCTTTTGCCACCCAATCTACTTACGATATTTTTCAGTGGGAAAAAATTATCGGTATTCCCATATCGGACAGTCCCGAACAGCTCAGGGCAATTGCCACAGCATTCGGAATGCCCGGTTATGGTAGGACTGATTTGTTTGAACAGCGGGAAATCAGAAGAAAACTGGATTTGCTAAGCTTAATGGATAAAAGCGATCCGCCGGTTTTTGTGTTCAACAAGCACAAAAACATAATTCCGGCAAATGAAGATGAGCTGAATCATCATCCCCTGCATGCCAAAGCAATCAAAAAGAGAGCAGACGAAGTGGGGTTAAGGGCAATTGTTTATGCTTCCGAAATTGGCATTGTGGATTCATCAGGAAAAGACCTGGTAACTTTTTTTCTTGAAGAATTCTTTAAAAAGCAATGACTATCTGTTCTTTTCAGTAAAGTTATTCTGAAAAATAGAGATATTTACATCCGAAAAATTAATATTAGACAGTTTCATTATGAAAGTTTTAAAATTTGGCGGCACTTCAGTAGGTTCTCCCGAAAACATGAGAGCAACTTTGAAAATTATAACCAATGGCAAACCAAAAATCGTAGTGCTTTCAGCTATGGCTGGCACAACAAATGCATTGGTTGAAATCTCTGAAAATCTGAAAAAGGAGAATCGGGAAACAGCCGGAAAACTCATCAGCAAACTAGAGTCCGGTTATGAAGCAGTAGTGCATGCTCTTTTTAAAACCGATGAAAACAAGAAAAAGGGAAAGGAAGTCATTGAAACCAGTTTTAATACGATAAAATCATTTATTCCGGGAAAATTCACGAAGGTTTCCGAAAATGCAATTCTGGCTCAGGGAGAACTCATGTCAACCCAGCTGTTTGCTCTTTTAATGGTTGAGGAAGGATATAATACTAAGCTGATATCGGCGCTGGAGTATATGCGGATTGATGAAGAAAAAATGGCTGACTTTGACTTTATCCGTGAAAACATTCAGCGGATAATTCAAGAGGCTGGTCCGGCAACCTACTATATCACACAAGGATACATTTGCCGGAATGCAGATGGAGAAATTGACAACTTGCAGCGCGGGGGAAGCGACTACACGGCATCCCTTATCGGTGCTGCCATTGATGCAGATGAAATTCAAATCTGGACAGATATTGACGGATTTCATGATAATGATCCGCGGTTT
This sequence comes from Mariniphaga sp., assembly GCA_040772505.1. GTDB lineage: Bacteria > Bacteroidota > Bacteroidia > Bacteroidales > Prolixibacteraceae > Mariniphaga. The sequence continues at coordinate 372,832 of JAXGYA010000002.1, forward strand.
GTGGAAAACACCTCGAAAATTGACCAGCTCTCTTTTAATGAAGCTGCTGAGTTAGCCTATTTCGGCGCAAAAATTCTGCATCCTCAGACCGTTTTTCCCGCCTATACACACAATATTCCCGTCAGGCTGAAAAACACCATGAGCCCGTCCGACAGCGGTACATTAATTACAGCAGAATCTACGGGAACTGGAATAAAAGCAGTTGCTGCCAAAGACGGAATTACTGCAATTAAAATCCGCTCTGCAAGGATGTTGATGGCTTACGGTTTTCTGAAAAGTGTGTTTAAGATTTTTGCCGACTACAAAACCCCTATCGACATGATCTCCACCTCTGAGGTGGCTGTATCACTAACCATTGACAACACTGAAAATCTGGAACAGATTTTACATGAGCTGGAACAATTTGGCAAAGTGGAGGTAAACCGGAACATGACCATCGTATGTCTTGTTGGCGACATTATACGCGAGGAACGCGGTTTTGCTTCCAAAGTGTTCCATGCGCTGGACGGAATTCCAATCCGTATGATCTCCTATGGAGGCAGCCGCTTTAATATTTCCATTCTGGTTCCGGAATCTCAAAAAGTAAATACACTTCGCGCACTGAGTAAAAATCTGCTAAACAACGGGCATTGAGAGGTTTTGTTTTTATGCCAATAGTTGGTGCATTTGAGAAAAATTTGTAGTTATGGCTTAAAATAGATCAATATTATTGGGAGATTATTTTATAAATCGACCGGGTGTTATTAGCAATTGTGCATAAAACCTATATTTGCACCGAACTTTTGTTCAGATATAAACACATTTTTATCTGAATTTTTCTTCTTTAGAATCAATATATATTGCAACTAAATTCAATAAAAATATTTCATTTAATATATTGGTTTATAGTGTTTTGTTTTTATATTTGAAAAAATGATTTTGTTTGTTTTGTATTTCTATATTTGGATATATAGATATTTGGATAAATTTGCATAATTAAATGTTTCCAAAAACAGTTATTGTCAATAGCTAAAAGTATATGCGATGAAAAAAACCATAATCCTGATTATCTTTTTTGTTATTGCAGTTCTGGCGCTGATAAATATCCTCAACACCGAAAATGAGTACTACAATCTGAAACTTGAGGAATTGAAACAGGAATACGCCATTAAACCGGTTTCTTCTGTTGATCATAGCAAGTTTTCTCAGCTTCAGCGCGAATTTTCCACACCTCAGGAAGTTACTGAAGAATGCATCTTGTGTCATACTGAACGCCACAAGGAAGTAATGCGCTCTGCCCACTGGAACTGGGAGCGGGTTTCTTATGTTGAAGGCAGGGGACTGGCGGCTGCGGGCAAGAAAAATGTGCTGAACAATTTTTGTTTGGGTGCACAGTCCAATGAGCTGAGCTGTGCAAAGTGCCACATTGGGTTCGGAATGACCAATGATGCCTATGACTTTAACAATGCCCGGAATGTGGACTGCATGGTTTGCCACGACAACAGCGAGCTCTATTTTAAAGGTTCTGCAACTGCGGGTTACCCTGACCGGGAAGTGAATCTCACATTGGTTGCACAAAGCGTTGGCACTCCCCACAGAATGAACTGCGGAAGCTGCCACTTCTACAGCGGCGGTGGCAACAATGTGAAACACGGTGATCTGGAAGAGGCACAATTAGCATGCGACCGCAATCTGGATGTTCATATGGCAGCCAACGGGATGGACATGACTTGTGTGGATTGCCACGGCGGCGAAAATCATCAGATTAAAGGAAGAATGTATTCTGTTTCATCAACCAATACCAACCGTGCAAAATGTGAAGATTGTCACACATCTACTCCCCATTTCGATGATTTGCTAAACCGCCACAATGCAAAGGTATCCTGCCAGGCGTGCCATATCCCTGTTTATGCAAAAGAAAATCCCACCAAAATGTCGTGGCACTGGTCCACTGCCGGAAAATTGCGCGACGGAGAGCCCTATCAGAAATTTAATAATGACAGCACCCGAGAGTATCAGTCCATAAAAGGTTCGTTTGTGTGGGCAAAAAACGTAAAGCCTGATTATATCTGGTTTAACGGAACCGCCGACCACTACCTGTTGGGCGATACCATCAAGTCGGTGCCGGTGGCGATGAATACTCTTTTTGGTTCTTATGATGATACCGAATCAAAAATTTACCCGGTAAAAATTCATCGTGGCGATCAGATTTATGATAAAAAGTACAACATTTTGATTCAACCCAAGCTTTTTGCCGAAAACAAAGGCGACAGCGCTTTCTGGAAGGATTTTGACTGGGAGACTTCCGCTGCTGCCGGAATGAAACATGTGGGACTTCCTTTTAGCGGCGAATACGGCTTTGTAGAAACCACTATGCACTGGCCCGTCAATCACATGGTTGCACCAAAAGAGCAGGCTGTGGGATGTGCCGAATGTCATACGCGCAGCGATGAGGGAAGGCTGGCTTCGCTTGCGGGATTTTATCTTCCCGGGCGCGACTACAACAAATCGTTGGATTTCATTGGTTCACTGCTGTTTTTTGGAGCATTGGGGGCACTGTTTGTTCATGCAGCACTCCGGGTTTTGCTTTCAATCCGGAGAAAAGAGTATGACACAGAAAATATTGACTACGGAAACAACATTTCTGAGTAAAAATTGAGCTATGAGACGAGTATATGTTTACAAAGGATTTGAACGGTTCTGGCACTGGACACAGGCATCGCTGATAATCTTTCTTGCCTTCACCGGATTTGAAGTTCATGGCACGATTCACGTTCTGGGATTTGAACATGCAGCCCGATTTCACCGGGTAGCGTCATGGATGCTGATAGCCCTGATTGTATTTGCCATTTTCTGGCATCTGGTAACGGGTGAATGGAGACAATACATCCCCACAACAAAAAAATTGGCTGCACAAATCCGGTTTTACACTATCGGAATGTTCAAGGGAGAGAAGCATCCCACAAAAAAGAGTGAAGTGAAAAAGTTAAATCCTCTGCAGCGGCTGGTCTATCTCGGATTTAAACTGGTGCTGATTCCCCTGACCATTACTTCGGGAATAATCTATATGTTTCAAAAGACCATTGACAGAAATAATATTGTTGTTGTCAGCGATTTTTCCATTGAAAGTATCGCATTCTGGCATACGTTAGGCGCTTTTTTACTGATGCTTTTTTTGGTTGTACATGTCTATATGACAACCACCGGGCATACTCCCACCTCCAATATTCAGGCAATGATTACAGGCTATGAAGATTTGGAAGACGAGGAAGAAGAGGCAACTGCATCAGAGTTATAAGCATAATTCATTCAAATTCAGTGATTATCTAAAAATTAATATAAATGAACAATCGGGAAACAATAAAACCAAAAGCATACATGAACCCCTATTTAGCCGGCTTTCTGTTGGGGTGTGTTTTGCTTGCAACAATCTATATTACCGGGCGTGGATTGGGCGCCAGCGGTGCTTTTAAAAGTGTGGTGGTTGCTTCGGTGGAAAATGTTGCTCCAGCACATGCGGCTGAAACAGCTTTTTACACAGATTTTAAAGAAGAAAATCCTTCCGGCCCATGGAAGACCTTTCTGGTGTTTGAAGTTTTTGGCGTTTTGGTTGGTGCGTTTTTTTCCGGCGTCATAGCCAACCGAACCGGGTTAAAGCTTGAAAAAGGTCCACGGGTAACCAACGGTTTGCGCATTGCAGGGGCAATATTGGGCGGAGCACTGTTTGGGTATGGTTCACAACTGGGGCGCGGCTGCACCAGCGGCTCAGCACTGAGCGGAATGGCTGTTCTCTCTTTAGGAGGAATTCTTACGATGATGGCAATTTTTGGAGGCGCTTATGCGCTGGCTTATTTTTTCAGAAAACTTTGGTTAAAATAGAAGCTATGGGACCACTACTGCCATATATCATCAGCGAGGAGTTTAGCCTGGTTATCGCTTTTTTTCTGGGTATCGGATTTGGCTTTATCCTTGAGCAAGCGGGTTTTTCTTCCACAAAAAAACTGGTCGGTCTGTTTTATGGATATGATTTCACGGTTTTGCGCGTCTTTTTCACGGCAGGAATTACTGCCATGGCCGGTGTGCTTCTACTCGGGCATTACGGGTTGCTCGACATGGATGTCATTTATGTGAATCCCACTTTCCTGAAATCGGCAATTTTGGGCGGGCTAATCATGGGCGCCGGTTTTATCATCGGCGGATTCTGTCCGGGAACCGGAGTTTGTGCGCTTGCCATCGGCAAGCTGGATGCCCTCGCTTTTGTGTTTGGAGCTATCCTCGGAGTGTGGGCTTTTATTGAAACATTTCCTTTAGTTGAGAAAATTTACTATGCAGACAATTTGGGCAATATCCGAATTTCTGATTTTCTGGGGATGTCAAATGTTGCATTCGGGTTTTTACTTGCTTTTATTGCCGTAAGCGCTTTTGTTGCTACCTGGTTTATTGAAAATAAAGTAAATAACCGCAAATCGATCATTGAACCAAAACTGAGAAACCAATATGTACTTGCGGCAGCTTCTGTTTTTGTTGTACTTGCAATTGTAGCTTTCCTGCCCGGAAAAGAGGATATCATCAACCGGCAGATTGCAGAAGCAAAACGACAGCAAACCTGTGTGTTTAAGGAAATTCCGGCAGACAAACTTGCCGACGAGATTGTGAATAACTACTATTCGCTCAATATTATTGATGTTCGCTCACCCGAAGAATACAACGAATTTCACCTGCCGATGGCAATAAACATTCCGTTTGAAAATATAATGGAGAGGCAGTATGTACCGCTGTTCAGACAGCGGCTCAAGACCAATATTTTTTATGCAGACAGCGATACGCTGGTTCGGATGGCCTGTTTAAAAGCAAAACATATCGGAAAATCGGACAACCTGATTTTGCGAGAAAGCGCCCGGCAGTTCCATAATATGTTTTACGAAACGGAAGAGCCGCCGGCAGGCACATCAAAAAAGGAGATGCAGATTTATCATTTCAGGTTGGAGGCAGCCCGGCAAATGGATAACCTTGCGGATGCCCTGAAAAATACGGAAGCCCCCGTGAAACGAGAAGTGGTGAGGGTGAGAGGCGGGTGCTGAGATGCGCTGGATAATTCTATGCTACAGTCTCATTATTTTTTCATAGAGATTTTCGTCATGCTGCAGGTTCATTTTTTTTCTTAGACGATAGCGGTGATTCTCTACGCCACGCACTGAAATTCCAAGTAACGGTGCAATCTCTTTTGAAGAGAGGTTCATCCGCAGAAATGCGCACAAACGCAAATCTTTTTGGGTTAAATCGGGATACATCTCTTTCATTTTGTTCAAAAACTGTTCGTGTGCCCGTTCAAAATTGGTTTCAAACAAGTGCCAGTCATCCCGGTTAGAAATATTGTTGTCAATTTTTTTGATAAGGCTATAATAATATTTGTCGGGATATCGGGAACCCAGTTGGTCTTTGTGCCTGGAAAGGGTCTGTTTCAGTTTCAGCAGGAATTCATTCTTTTTTATGATGCCCATAGTTGAGTTGGCCAGCTCCTTGCTTTTATGCTCAATTTCGTTTCTGAGCTTTTCGTTTCTGAGTTTAATCAGCTCTTGTTCCCTTTTTTCCAGCCGCAATCGTTCCTTTTTGCGGGTCCGCCTGATTCCCCAAACCTGCAACCCAAACACCAGGAATAAGAATGTAGCGATGTAACCTGCCCTTGCATAGTTGCTTAAATACCAGGGGGAAAGAACATTTATAATCATGCTGTGCTGCATGCTTTCATTTCCCCATGAATCAACAGCTTTAACCAGTAGCTCGTATTCGCCGGTGGGCAGCCTGTCGAAACTGAAAACCGGAATTTCTTTTTTCCCCGACCAGCTTTGGTCAATTCCTTTTAAAAATGCCTGAAACCGAATTGGGCGGTGCGTGAAATGTGGAAAAGCATATTTAACCTGTATGTTGTTAAATCTGAATTTAACCTCCAGGTTGGTGCTGATGTTTTCTGTATGTTGTTTTCCCTGATTATCAGTAAGCGTAATTTCCCGTAATTTTGGAGCATAATTTTTTATTTCAGTCAGCGTGCCGGTTTGAGAGGAGTCGAACCAGGCAATTCCGTTTTCAAGACAAATAATTGCTTTTGCAGAGGTTAGTGGTAAAATATTTTCAAAACCATCAATCATCTCGTGCGGGGCAAATACTTGTTTAGGGATAGATTTTATCAGCTCTGCTTCATTTTCGCGGATTAGAAACAATCCGATTTTTTCTTTGGTAATAAACCAGTAATGATCATTGGGAGCCGGAACAATGCGGTGTGCAGCTGTATATTCTCCGAGTCTTTCATTCAATAAGTGATACGGAACTATGGAATCATTTAAATCATTGTATGTGAAAAGCTCTTCTTCGGTAGTGAACACAATCCGGTTTTCCACTTTAAATACATGGATGGAATGATCTTTTTTAAAAGCTGAATTTTCGCCGTAATATTGAATATTTACAGCACTGTCGCGCAATGAGTTAAGCTGAAGTTTATAAATTCCGCGGTGCATGTGGCTCGCCCACAGGTTTCCGCGATGATCGAACTCAATATACCGGATAAGGTCGGAAAAACCTTTTATGATGCCGGTTTGGCGGTAAGCAGAATTAACTTTTTCAAAAATTACCAGGTTTGAATAGGTCGATTGAATTAACCTGCCGGGTTTTAATGGATCTTCAGTTATTGAAAACCCGCCTGCCTGGCTGGAAATCAGGTCGATTTTGTTGTTTTTAATGCCCAGCACCCCCTGGTTATAACCAACAAATAACTGGTTGTCAATTTCGCTGATATCCCAAACCTGTCCGCTCGTTTCAGGGGTAAGAGTATAACCGGCGTTGTCGTTCTGTAATCTTTTGTGGAATAATCCCCGGTTGGTTCCAAGGTAAATCTTGTCTTCAAAAATGGCTACGTCATAAATACTGCCAATCCCCGGAATGGTTTCATATTCAATTCCACTGCCCGTTTTGTAAGAAATAAAATCAATTCCACTGTCAAGGGCAAGCCAGTCATTTCCATATATGTCGGTCGCAATATTCAGAATGGTATTGTTTTGCAATCCGTTGGAGGTGTTATAACTTGAAACTCGCTCCCCGTTTTCATCAAAAATAACCACTCCGTCAATAATGGTCCCGATAATCAGATGCCCGTTTTGATTCACATGTGCCCGGTTCACTTCATTCCTTTTGAAATAATCACTCCACTGCTCATTCCATACTTTCAGCTGTTCCCCATTCCACAGGAAAATTCCATCTGATGAAGTGCCGATAAGAATTTGCCCTTTTGGGTAGGGCTCGATAAAACGGATAATTGCATCTTCAAGTTGAGGGTCGGCAATAAACGGTTCCGTTTTTTCGTCCGAAATGGTGTAAACTCCCTTATCTCTCACCCCGATTAAAATTTTTTTATCCACGCAGTTCATTGATGTCACAAAGCCGGGAAGTTCCACTGTAGTGATTTTATTGTCTTTATACTTTAAAATTTTGGTGAATGAATGAAAATAAACTGCATCATTCAAAAAGCAGATATTCCAGAATTCGTCGTTGTTCCCGAGCTGTTCACCGGCCAGGCGGTTCAGTGAGTTGTAATCCAATTTTCCATTGCGGTCTGCCTGCCAGTAGCCAATTTCGCGATAACCGCCGGTGTAGATTGTGCTGTCGGTGAAAACACGTACCGAGCGAAGAATGGTTTGATTTGGTAAACGGTATAGTGCCCAGCTTGTACCGTCAAATTCAAGCAGGCCGGCATGGTTGGCAAAATAGATAAAACCATTGGGGCTGGCATCAACCGACCAGTTTTGGTTCGCCGCATTGTACTCTTTTTTGGTAAAGTTTTTTAACCGCAGTTCAGTTGTTTGTGCCCATAAAAAGGAGCTTTGACAAATGCCAAAGAGGATAAAAGCAGACCATATGAAAGGATGTTTTTTCATCCAATTAAAATTAAAAGTTTTCAAAGGTATTGGATGTAACTCCCTCATTTTAATTAAGTTTGTTTGTGAAGCATTTCTACATGGTCGTTTCATATAAATAAAGACAGGCAAAAGATAGTAAAATTACGTTTGACCTGAAAATGTGTGAATGATGTAAAATTTTTCAAAAGTTATGTAAGATTATAAAAGTCACGCTAAAGTATCTTTAACCATTAAAAAGGTGAATTACAATAATAACATTGAGTCAAACAATTTAATGTCATTTTAAATCATCCGCCTTTTAGATGTGGCTTACATTATCCGGCAAAAAATAAGGATTGATTTTATTTCTTTTTTTAATAATGACAATTTTTAAATAATTGAACCATAACAATATAATTAATGTTAATTGAATGTGTTGAGGAGATGATGAGGTCAGCATATCACTTCATTTTCAGTTGAGAAGCATTAGTGAGTTAAGAAATTTCTTTTTGATAAAAAAATAACATAAATTGTAGGAAACAACTGAAATAAAATATAGTAAACTATGAAACGATTATCAATTTTCTTCCTTCTTTTCTTATCGGTTACCATGTTATTTGTTACTTCCGGTACTGCACAGGAAAAAGTAAGCCTGACAGGTAAGGTTACCGATAACACAGGATTTGGATTACCTGGTGTTTCTATACTCGAAAAGGGAACAACAAACGGAACGGTAACAGATGTTAACGGGAATTTTACGCTTCAGGCAGCGCCGAATTCAATTTTGTTGTTTAGTTTTATGGGGTTTGTTTCTCAGGAGATACTTGTTGACGGGCAGACCAACATCAATATTGAAATGGCAGAAGCCACCTTCGACTTAGATGAAGTTGTTGCAATTGGCTATGGTGTTGCCCGAAAACGCGACCTGACAGGTTCTATTGTATCAGTGAGCGGCGAGAGTCTCAAAACCTCGCCAGATTACAACCCTGTGAAAGCACTTCAGGGGAAAGTGCCCGGTTTGACAATGATTAACAGCGGAGTAGCAGGAGGCAGCCCAACCGTGCGGATTCGTGGTATTGCCACTGTAAATGCAAGCACAAATCCGTTGTATGTTGTTGACGGAATGTTTGTTGATAATATCGACTTTGTAAATCCAAATGATATTTCATCGGTTGAGGTGCTGAAAGACGCTTCGTCGCTGGCAATTTTTGGGGTTCAGGGTGCAAACGGTGTTATAATTATTACAACAAAACGCGCCGACAAAGGAAAACTTGCTGTAAGTTATGATGGTTACGCGGGTGTGCAGGTTTTGCATGACCGTGACAGGTTGGATTTAACCAATGCCTCAGAATTTACAATGCTCTACAATGAGCAAATCAAAAACATGAATCCAACTGCTGATGAATGGGTTCCGGATTTATTGGGTGGCGGCACCGACTGGCAATCAGAAATATTCAGGCCCGCGGCAATTACCAATCACGGAATAACTGTTTCTCAAGCCGGAGAAAAAGCAAGTAGCGTGCTTTCGTTGGGGTATTTTTTACAGGATGGTATTGTGAAATACAATTCATACCAGCGTTTAAATGCGCGCTGGTCAGGAGATTATAATATAAGCAAAGCTTTTAAGGCAGGAGGAAATATTGCATTAACACGTTGGGATACTGAACCTGCAACTGCAAGCGTTTCGAATGCAGCCCGGGCTTTGCCTACCTATCCTCCATATTCGCCCGTAGCTGACCATAATCCCGAAAACATCGGTTCATACTATACTCCGGCGCCCGGAATTCAAAAAGATGTTCCCAACCCGGTTGCGTTAATGGAAATTAACAAGGGCACTGCCGAAAGTTATGGTTACCGAACCGTAGGGAATATTTATGGAGAAGTAGCTTTCCTGAAAGATTTTACCTTTCGTGTTACAGGTTATGCTGACGTTGGAATAAACATGGGGAGCAATTACAACCCGCGTTTCGATGTAAACAACGAGCATTCAAATTCTTCGCACAAAAGCGAGAAAACTTCATTCAGAAGAAATACAGGAGAATACACAAAATACCAGACCGATGTAATCCTTAATTATAACAAAACAGATGATTTGCACCGGATTGGAGCAATGGCGGGTTACACTGCACGTGTTCAGGAAACCCAGGGTTTCAGCGCCGGTGTAGATACACTGGTAAGCGCCGACATGTGGAATGTCCCTAAAGATTTCTGGATGTTGAATATGGGTTCTACCCAAAATAAAACAAACAGCGATTTTTACGAAGCTGAATCATTCATTTCGTATCTGGCAAGGCTAAATTATTCATACGCTGATAAGTATCTGATAACTGCCACATTCCGTGCCGACGGTTCATCGAAATTTTCACCTAACAACCGTTGGGGGTTTTTTCCCTCTGTTGGCTTAGGCTGGGTTGCAACCGAAGAGGAGTTCCTGAATAATAAAATCGACAAACTCGATTATTTAAAAATAAAAGTATCGTGGGGCCAATTGGGTAACGACAAAATAGGGAATTACCTGTGGTTTCCAACCATTAACCCCAAGGGGCAACAGGTTGTTGTAGATGGGAAAACATATTACATTCCCACAGTGAGCAACCTGGTTGATGAGAACATTCACTGGGAAGTGGTATCTGGTTTCGATGCCGGCTTTGAAAGTCAGTGGTTCAACCGGCGCCTGGTAGCAGAAATTGGGTATTACACCAAAACAACCAGCGATTTGCTTGCTTTTGTGGCGCCGCCGGTTTCGGTTGGTGCAGGTTATGCAATTACCAACGCAGGGTCGATCCGCAACCATGGGTTCGAGTACATTCTGACCTGGCGTGGAGAACGGGGCGATTTCTCATACAGAATCAGCACCAATGGTGCAACGGTTAACAATAAAGTGCTCTCACTTGGAAACGATGATTCGGATATTATTACCGGAAAGTATCACCGCACTTCGGTGGGGCATCCGGTGGGTGCAATTTACGGATATGTTCAGGATGGAATTTTTCAGAATCAGACCGAAATTGACAATTATTACCCCGCTTCGTGGACTTCAAAACCTGGTGATATCAGGTATAAAGATTTGAATGGCGACCAGAAAATTACCGATAAAGACCGCGATTTTATTGGAAGCAGCATTCCAACATTTACCTACGGTATAAACTTAAATGCAGCTTACAGAAATTTCGATTTAAACATCGATTTTAACGGGCAGTATGGAAATGACATTGTAAATACCAAAAAGCTGCCAACTTTCGCGCAGTTCAATTATTACAAAACCTCGCTGAATCGTTGGACCGGGGAAGGTTCTTCAAATTTCGAACCTATTCTGAACACTACCCGCGGAAACAACTTTGAACCATCCACCAACTTGCTCGAAAGCGGGGCATACTTCAGAATTCGCGGCATTCAATTGGGTTACAGGCTCCCTGAAAAAATTATAAAATCAATTAAAAGCAACAATTTCAGGCTGTTTGTAAATATGCAGAATCCTGTCACCTTTAAAAAGAACAGTGGATATACTCCGGAAATTGGAGGTGGAATTCTTAATGGCGGGATTGATGATGGCGGCACTTACCCGCTACCGGCAGTTTATACAGGAGGTTTAACCGTTAATTTTTAAATTCAGCAACAATGAAAAAGATATTATTAATTATTACAGTTCTGTTTATTAGTAATGCATGTTCCGATGATTTTCTCGATCGGTATCCAAAAGGGCGCTGGCACCACGCCAATTACAAACCCGATGATGAGCTCGACAGCAGCATTTTGGTTGAAGCCAAGCTGGCACAGGTCTATGCTTCGCTTCGCAATTATGGTTTTATTTTTCCGGCATTCGGAATGCAAAACTACACCACTCCCGATGTGGAAAAAGGCAGCACACCAAGCGATGGGCAACAAATAGTTCAGTTTAAACCAATGAGTTATACCGCCAGCAATGATCAAATTGCCGATTATTACAGCAATTGTTATAACAGCATCTACCTAGCAAACGAAGCACTGGCGCTGGCTCTTACAGTTGATGCTGAAGCTCAAAAGAATTTGTACCTCGCCGAAGGTTTATTTCTTCGCTCGGTGATGTATTTCAGGTTAACACAGGCTTTTGGAGGTGTTCCGTATGTTGACAAAGTTTTGGGGCAGGACGAAAAAACACCCGGGCGCATGTCGAAAGAAGAAATTTGGCAGAACCTTGAACGAGATTTAAAATCAGCCATTCCAATTCTTCCAACACGAAAAATGCTGTTAAGCAGCAAAAATGAAGGACGGGCAACACAAAATGCTGCCCGTGCACTGTTAGCCAAAATATATCTTTATCAGGAAAACTGGTCGGGAGCGCTTGGCATGACATCCGCAATTATCAGTTCGGGTGATAACAGTTTAAGTACACCTTACGACCGGATGTTTACCGAAGCTTATGAATTCGGAGAAGAATCGGTATTTGAAGTTTACTGTGAAGAAAAACCCGCAGAAGAAATATATCTCGGCAGCCAGTTCAGCGAGATACAAGGTATTCGCGGAATTCCGAATTTGGGCTGGGGGTTCAATGCACCAAGCCAGTTATTAATGGATTCGTATGAAGAGGGTGACCCTCGCAAAGAAGCATCGATTATTTCAGATGGTGAAATTCTGGAAGGGAAAAAAGTACGGGCTGATCCCAACGGATATAAATTCTTTAATAAAAAAGCATACACTCCGGCTGCTGAGCGCGGCATTTACGGAAGACCGACTGATGGCCACGGGCAATGGATGAATATCAGGCTGATACGATATGCCGATGTGGTGCTGATGCATGCCGAAGCTGCCTGCGAATCGGGTGACATTTCCGATGCGCTCGAAAAGCTGGAAATGGTGAGAGCCCGTGCCAGGGGCGGGAACAATGCCGTGCTTCCTAAAATTACAACAACAGATAAGGATGAATTGAGGGCAAAAATCCATCAGGAAAGAAGAATAGAGCTGGCAATGGAATGGGAAAGATTCTATGATCTGGTGCGTTGGGATGAAGCAAGTTCCGTTATTCCAAATTTTGTGGTTGGCAAACACGAGCTTTTCCCAATTCCGCAAACCGAAATTGATAAATCGGAAGGAGTTATTACTCAAAATCCGGGATACTAAAAACAATAAATGATGAAGAATGTAATTTTTTCCCTGTTTGTCTTATTCAGTCTGGTTGCCTGTGGCGAAAAATCCGAGCCGACAACTGTGGTTGATAAAAACGACGATACCTATTCGCCGGCAAAGGTGCAACCGGTTTTGGAGGAATGGCATCGTAAAACCTTCAGCTATTTTTATGAGGGTTCTGACCCGTTAACCGGAATGGCATATGAAGGAAACGAGCGTGGTTCGATCGTAACTATCGGGGGCAGCGGCTTTGGAGTAATGGCACTTATTGTTGGTTCTGAAAGAGGTTGGATAACCCGTCAGCAGGCAGCAGAGCGCACCCAAAAAATTGTGCGTTTTTTAGGAAAAGCCGAACGGTATAAAGGAATGTGGTCGCACTGGTACAACACCGATGGAACCGCCGCCCCTTTTGGAAACCAGGTAAAAACCAGCGATGTGGTTGAAAGTTCATTCATGATGGCCGGACTGCTTACTGCTGCTGAATACTACACTTCAAGTTCTCTAATAGAAGCTGAAATACGCGACTCGGTTAACTCTTTTTGGAATACCATGGACTGGAAGTTTTATGCTCAGTCGGGCAAGGAGTTAAAATGGCTGTGGTATTCACTTGAAAATCGTTTTGAACTGAACATCAACGGTTGGCACGAAGGGTGGATTGGCTATATTCTGGCTTTGGGAGCTCCTGATAAAAATGCTATTTCAGAATCGGTTTACAGGCAAGGGTGGCAAAGGAACGGAGATTTTTACTATCCAAACCGAAAGTTTTACGGCTATGAACTGCCTTTGGGCGAAGAGAAAGGTGGTCCGCTGTTTTTTGCCCATTATTCGTTCCTGGGCTTAAACCCGCAATTGCTGGAAGACAATTATGCCAATTACTGGAAACAAAATGTTGCGCACACTATGATTAACCGGCACTATTGTATTGCCGAAGCACCAAAATCATATAAATATGACGAGAAAAACTGGGGTTTAACCGCTTGTTACGGCGGAAAACCGCCATGGGAATACAAAGCACGTTCGCCGTTAAACGATGATGGAGTTATCGCTCCAACCGCAGCTTTGGCATCTTATCCGTACACCCCGTTTTACAGCACCCAGGTTTTGCTTAACCTGGCTGAAATGCCGTTAGTTCACGGAACCTACGGATTTGCCGATTCATACAGTCCTGCAACAAACACCTCTGAAAAAAGGCACCTTGCCATCGATCAGGGGCCAATCGTTGTGATGATGGAAAATTACCGTTCAGGATTAATCTGGAATCTGTTGATGAGAAATGAACACGTTCGAAAAGGATTAAGCCGCGCCGGTGTAAAAGAAAAACCCGAATATGAACAGGGATTTCATCTGGCAATGTTAAATACTGAAACAGAATTGTATGACATGATGCGGCATCCCGACAGAAAACAGTTTGAGCTCCATTATTTTGTTCAAAACACCGGAAATGTGCAGTTCACAATAACCAATAAATCGCTTAATAAGGTGGTTCTCGAAAAATCTGTTCAGGCAACTGCCGGAGAGCAAATTTTTGAGTTCGACAGTAAGGAAATTATCAATGGGGAAACGCATATCATAAAAATGATTACATCTGACAATAAGGAGTATTCAATTTTAACAAAACTGAGATAAACAAATAAATATTATTAACAATTTTAAAATGTATGATTATGAAAAGAATGATTTTTACTTTAAGTATTGCTCTTTTTACCTTTGCGGGTTTGTTCGCACAGGGTTTGGAAGACATCCTGCTGGATGACTTTGAAAGTGGCGAGGTAAGTTTTACCGAAGAGGTAAATGTAAACCCGCCTGCACACATGGATGTTGCTGTGGTTGATAATCCGGTAAAAGACGAGGTTAACCCCAGCAACAAAGTTTGGGAGTGGAAACGTTACGATGCTGAATCGTCCAACGTAAATTGGGCAGGATTTTATGCAACGCTGAAAAATGAGATTCCCAATGGTTACCATCGCATTGAAGTAAAGTATCTGCGCACAAATGCAACTTCGCAACTAAGAATTAAATGTGAAGGAGCGGTTACCAAAGAGATAGATCCCGTTACACCGGCTTCAAAAACAAATGAATGGGAAACCATGGTTTTCGATCTTACTGAAAATGAGATTAAAAACATCAAAATTTTCTCAATGTTTCCCGATTACTATGAACCAATTGACCCGACTGCAGTAACCTACATCGACGACATTAAAATCATTTACGATGAATCGTTAACTCCGCCGCCGGCTCCAACAACGCTTGTTTTGTTTGACAACAGTGCCGACGACCGCTTTTACGATCAAAGTTGGTCAACCAAAACTGCGCCAAGCACATTGGTTCAGGAACATTGGGAAGGCCCCGGCTTACCTGATGGGGATAAGCTTCCCGTTGTAACCGATCCGGTTAAAGCAGGCGCAAACGCATTAAAACTGCAATGGAAATCAGCCGAAGGTGGTTCATGGATGGCTATGGTTGCATCTATTGGTTGGAAAATGTTTGACTTAACAACAATGGATACCTTAAAATTCTGGATTTATTCGCCTGAAGCATTACCAAAGTCAGCTTTGCCAAAATTCTATTTCGAAGCGGGAGCCGGTGACCCAAACAAAACCGGGAAACTAATGCTTGCCGATTATGTTGATGCTGACCTGATTGCCAATACATGGACTGAAGTTAATATTTTATTAAGCGATGTTTGGGATGCCGATGAAACATTTACGGCAAAAGACCTTATTAAAGGTATTTTCTTTGAACAAAATGCAGCCGACAATGTAGAGCATACGTTGTACATGGACGAATTTATTTTCAAAGCCAAAGAAGTTCCGGCTGTTACTTCGGTTTTGTTTTTCGATGACAGTGCCGACAACCGGTTCCACGATCAAAGCTTTTCAACCAAAACTGCGCCAAGCACATTGGTTCAAGAACATTGGGAAGGTCCCGGCTTACCCGATGGTGATAAACTTCCCGTTGTAACCGAACCGGTTAAAGCAGGCGCAAACGCATTAAAACTGCAATGGAAATCGGCAGAAGGTGGTTCATGGATGGCTATGGTTGCATCTGTTGGTTGGAAATCGTTTGATTTAACCGGCATGAAAACACTAAAATTTTGGATTTATTCACCGGTTGATATGGCCAAATCAGCTTTGCCAAAATTCTATCTCGAATCGCATAGCGGGAATCCTAATAAAACGGGAAAACTGCTGCTTGCCGATTATGTTGATGCTGACCTGGCAGCCAACACCTGGACTGAAGTAAATATTTCTCTTGCAGATGTTTGGGCGGCAGATGAAACATTTACTGCAAAAGAGGTCGTGAAAGGTATTTTCTTTGAGCAAAACTTAGCTGACAATATTGAACATACTCTGTACATGGACGATTTTATATTTGTAAGTACTGCAACCGGCATCACCAGTCCGGTTATTAAGCCTGAAATTCATGCTTACTATTCCAATGGTGAAATCAGAATTTCGAATTACTCGGGTAATGTGAGGGTATTTGATTTGCTTGGAAGAAAAGTTGCTGAAGGTCCGGCTTACGATGGCATTTTCAGGGTTAACCTGAAAACAGGAATTTACATTGTAAACACAACCAAAGGAAACACAAAAATCGCGTTGCAGTAAAAACATTTAAAATTGCTTCCCGGTAAAACAAAAATTAAAGACTGACCAGGTTCAACGGGTCAGTCTTTAATTTGCTTGCAAACTTAACATTCAATGTTATATCTGTACAATGGTTTTTTGAAAGATGCAACGCTCAAACGGCATTTAATTACAAAGATTTGGTGATGTATTTTGCCGGCAACCCTGCCGGTTATGGGAGTATTCTTTATATCGGTGAATGTTCAAATTCATTCCGGATGGAAGTAGAAAAATAAAAATCAGATAATTATGAAGAATTTACTGTTTTTGGCAGTTGTTTTTGGAGTATTCATTTCGTGCGGGCAGCATGAAAAAGAATCGGAAATGGACCGGTTTATCAACAGCTTGATGAGTGAAATGACCATTGAAGAAAAGATCGGGCAACTGAACTTAGTGACACCAGGCGGTGGAATCTTAACCGGCTCGGTGGTCAGCAGCGATGTGGAAGCCAAAGTGAAAGCCGGTAAAGTAGGCGGAATTTTTGGTATTTACGGGCCCGATAAACTGCGGCAGGCACAGCAAATGGCTGTGGATGATAGCCGGCTCGGAATCCCGATGCTTTTTGGCGCCGACGTGATTCACGGCTACAAAACCACGTTCCCCATTCCGCTCGGACTTTCATCAAGCTGGGACATGGAACTCATTGAAAAAACAGCCCGCATTGCCGCTCAGGAAGCCACTGCCGACGGCATTTTCTGGAACTTCTCGCCCATGGTTGACATTGCCCGCGATCCGCGATGGGGCAGAGTGGCAGAAGGAGCAGGGGAAGATCCATTTCTTGGGTCGCAAGTTGCCGAAGCTATGGTTCGCGGTTACCAGCAGGACGATCTGGCGCGGGAAAATACCATGATGGCAACTGTGAAACACATGGCGTTATACGGCGCTTCTGAGGCAGGTCGCGATTATAATACAGTGGACATGAGCCGCAACCGGATGTTTAATGATTATCTGCCGCCATACAAAGCGGCTGTGGAAGCCGGCGTAGGGTGTGTGATGTCGTCGTTTAACGACGTGGACGGTATTCCCGCTTCCGGAAACCGGTGGCTTATGACCGAACTGCTGCGCGAACAGTGGGGATTCGGTGGGTTTGTGGTTTCGGACTACACTTCTGTAAATGAGATGACTGACCATGGATTGGGAGATTTGCAGGCGGTGTCGGCGCTGGCACTTAAAGCCGGGCTCGACATGGATATGGTGGGCGAAGGATTTCTGACTACGCTTGAAAAATCGCTGGAAGAAGGGAAAGTGACGGAAGCGGAAATCGACCTCGCTTGCAGCCGGGTTTTGGAAGCGAAATATAAACTGGGCTTGTTCGACGATCCGTATAGGTATTTCGATGAATCGCGCCCTGAAAAGGATATTTTAAGTGCAGAAAACCGGCAGGCAGCACGGGAGGTTGCAGCCCGTTCGTATGTCCTGCTGAAGAATGCCAGGCTGCCGGGGCAGAAGAATCAGGTATTGCCACTGAAAAAATCAGGTACCATTGCCCTGATTGGACCATTGGCCGACAATAAAAACAACATGCTGGGAACGTGGGCGCCAACCGGCGATCCCCAGCTTTCGATTCCGGTGCTGGAAGGGATGAAAAATGTGGCCGGCAATGAGGTGAATATACTTTATGCCAAAGGCGCCAACATTTCCGATGACGTGGCTTTGGCTGAAAAAGTGAACGTTTTCGGCACACGAATCGACATAGACGAACGCTCGCCGGAAGCGATGCTGCGCGAGGCCGTGAACATTGCCCGACGCGCCGATGTAGTGGTGGCAGTTGTTGGCGAAGCCTCCGAAATGAGCGGCGAATCGGGCAACCGGACGAACCTGAATATTCCTGAAAGCCAGAAAAAACTCATTCGTGCGCTGGCAAAAACCGGAAAACCACTGGCGCTGGTGACCATGAGCGGACGCCCCTTAACGCTGGAAGAAGAAAATTCGCTGGCTGATGCCATTTTACAAGTCTGGCACCCGGGCGTGGAAGCCGGAAACGCCATTGCCGATGTGCTGTTTGGTGAGTATAATCCCTCGGGAAAACTGACCATGACCTTCCCGCGAAATGTGGGGCAGGTTCCCATTTATTATGCGCACCGCAACACCGGCAGGCCGCAGGATGGCGATGAGTTTCAGAAATTCCGCAGCAATTATCTGGATTCACCCAACTCGCCGCTGTTTCCGTTTGGTTACGGGTTGAGTTATACCACCTTCGGTTACAGTGAAGTTTCGCTTAATAAAACGACAATTACTGTAAATGAGATACTTGAGGCTAAAGTTACGGTTGCCAATACAGGCAACTATGACGGAGAAGAGGTGGTGCAGTTATATATCCGCGATGTGGTAGCCAGCATAACCCGTCCGGTGAAAGAATTGAAAGGGTTTCAGAAAATTTTCCTGAAAGCCGGCGAATCAAAAGAGGTCAGCTTCACCCTTTCAGAAGAAGATTTGAAGTTTTACAACTACGATTTGGATTTTGTGGCAGAGCCCGGCGAGTTTATCGTTTTTATTGGTGGCAACAGCGAGGATGTGAAGCAAGCAAGATTTCTTCTGGAGTAATTCTGATTTGAGAATTACCCGTTTATCTCTTCCAATGTTTTCCAACATTGGTACATGCCGCGCGGAACGTGGAAACACCCTTTCCATTTGCCGCCTTTCAGGTCAAGCAGCACATCGCCTTGGCGGTTGAGATATCCCCACCATTCCGGATGTTCAGGGTCTTTGAAATGCGACCAGGTGTAGTCATGCACCTTCTCATACCAGTGCAGACACTCTTCGTTTTTGGTGAGCCGGTATCCTTTCAGCAAAGAGATTAGGGTTTCGATATGCACCCACCACAGTTTCTGGTTCCACTCTAATTGCTGTGTCGGATGACCGAGGCGGTCCATGAAATAGAAAATGCCGCCATACTGCTTATCCCATCCGTATTCAATCATGGCAAGCGTTGTTTCAACCGCTTTTTCAACAAGCTCCTGCCGGTATAGCCGCTTTCCCAAATCCATGATAAACCACATGGCTTCAATGGCATGCCCCGGATTGATTAGCCGTCCGTCAAAAGTGTCGGAGAGTGAGCCATCAGTATTTACATTTTCCACGATAATCCCGTCCAACTCCGGACGGAGAAAAACTTCCATCACCTCATGGATACACTCATCCATCGTTTTTTGAAGAATTTCTTCATCTAACAGATGTTCAACTTCCAGCGCAAGGTTGCTGAGAATCATGGGCAAAGCAAAATTTTTCAGTTTGCGTGTCCCGGGATATACTTTGTTCCATCTGCCTTTGGGATTATCCACTTTGGAAAGAATAATGTCGAATGTGCGTCTGGCAATATCGGCATATTCTTGATTTCCGGCAGCTTTGCTGAGCTGTCCGAATGCCATGGTGGCAAAGGTGTAGGAGAAAATATTATAGGGTTCTACCAGCGGACTTCCTTCGCGTGTGAGCGAAAAATACCAGTTCAGATTGCCGTCATGTCCATAGTTTTTCAGAAATTCTGCTCCCTGTATGGCGCAGTCTAACCACTCCTGCCGTTTTTCCACATTATTGTAAAGCATGGAAAACATCCACACTTGACGCCCCTGCAACCAGACAAATTTATCGGTGTCAAACACATTGCCCTTACGGTCGAGACAGGTGAAATAGCCGCCATACTCTTTATCCTGTGAGTTTTTGAGCCAAAATGGAAGAACGTTGTTTAGTAGCTCATTTTTGTACTGTTGTTCAAGCTTTTTAAAATTCATAATCTCTGATTTTTTATTTTTTTACTTTACTCAGCCAGAATCGTTCGATATCTTCCAGCGATTTACCGGCAGTTTCCGGTATCAGTTTCCACACAATCAGCATGTAAGGCACACACATTAAGGCAAACAGGAAGAAAGTCCCGGCAGGAGAGAGTGTTTCCAGCATCCAGGGTGTGAGCTGCCCTATGAGGTATGTGCCCACCCATAGCGACAGCGTGGCAACCGACATGGCTTGTCCGCGCACCCTGGTCGGATACATTTCAGAAAGGAATACAAAAATTACGGCGCTGATTGAACCGGCAGTAAAGAAAATGTAGGCCAAAAAACAGATCAGCGAAAACTGCTGAGTAACCTGTGTCACAGTACCCGATATGACGGCAGTATCATACCCGAAAAGCAGTCCCCCTAACGCTGCCACAAAGGAGATTAAGGTTACGTATTTGATATTCAGTCGCTTTTCGTTGGTCATCGGACAGTTCTTTAAACGTATTGAAAATTAGTTTTTTATACTCTTAATTCTAAACGAAACCCGGTTAAGACTAACGTACAAAGTAAATAAAAATATCAAAAAACCGGCTTTACTGGTTCAAATCCGGCTTCTTTTGCAACATGGATACTTTGAATAACATTATTCACTAACGGGAAGTCGATGCCGTAATTATATAAGGTACTGATCTCTTCCGGGATGTCGGTTCCGAAATAATTGATGCCGATTCCTCTCTCTTTGAGCGCTTTTGCATAGTCTGCAAACTCAGGAGTAATTTTCCCTGTAAGTTGTATAAAATCAGCATCCATTTTAATTGTGTTGTTCACATAGTCAATGCCTGAGCCTTGCCTGTCCATATTGCATATTTTGATTTCGGGAACCACGCTGCGTGCCTGTCTGGCTGCATCTTCGCCACATGCCAGAAAAGCCTGATGCAGCCTGCCTTCCTTCTTCAGGATTTCTGCCACCATCTTAGAGGTTTCTCCCGCACCTTTCAGGTGAATATTCAGCCAGACGTTCACCGGCATCTCATCCAAAACCTCTTCAAAAGTGGGAATCTTCAAACCTTTAAACTCGGGCGATTTCCAGCTTCCTGCATCTAATTTGCGAATTTCATCAAAAGTTAACTCCGACACTTTCCCGCTTCCGTTTGTAGTACGGTCAACGGTTGCATCGTGAAGAACAACCAGCCGGTTGTCTTTGGTGAGCTGCACATCAAACTCAATCATGTGAGCGCCGGCTCTCACCGCTTCGCGAAAGGCAATCACCGTATTTTCCGGGTGGGTTTCCATGGCTCCGCGATGGGCACAGACCCCGCGTACGGGCATTTGAATTGCAGACAGATCTTTTTTCCTGCCAAGATCTGTCACAAACCCCTTATTATCGATGAGTTTTCCGTTCTCCAATGTGAAAATAAGTTTTCCTAAATATGCAGGATTTTTATCTGACATCGTATGCGGATTTCCACCAGCCTGTGCAATCAAAACCGAATTTTCAAGGATTGGAATTTCCAGCAGACTGTGGGAGTGCCCGCCTATTATGGCATCAAACTGCGGGAATGAGCCGGCGAGCAGCAAATCTTTTTCCAGACCGATGTGCGACAATACAAGGTTGATAGCTGCACTGTTTTTCGAGGGAAGGTATTTATTCACCGTTTCATTCAGATCTAATTCCTTTACACCGTTTCTTTTTGAATTATCGTAGGATAAACCCAATACCGTGATGTGATTGCCGGTGGAGGTGTTCAGTATAGTAAACGGCTTGGGCTGAGGAAGTTTGTCCGTGTTGATTTGCATGTTGGCTGCCAAAATGGGAAAACGGGCGGCATCAAGCGCCTGGCGCGTGTAATCTTTAATATAAGCCAGTTCGTGATTTCCTAAAGTCATGACATCATATCCGAGGTCGTTCATTTTTTGAACCAGTTGCAGCGCCCGCTCCCCATACCATGCGGTATCGTTTGGCTGACCGTCATTTACTGTCCAGCGGCTGGCATGGCGAACAAAAATATCGCCCGCTTCAAACAGAAAAACGTCATTATATCTGGCGCGGGCTTCCTCAATTGTTCTAACCAGTTCATCTTCGTGATTAAAGTCAAAATGCCTGTCATTCGTGTGAAAAATCACTATTGTTTCCTTTACGGGATAGCTGATGTCAACTTTTTCCCCTAAACATTCTGCCGGCAAAAAAACTCTTCCGTAACCTTCGTCTCCACTGATTTCTAAAATATAGGAACGTTCGGGTTTTATTTTCATTTGAAATGAGCCATCCGGCCCAACGGCACTGTTTTTATATCGCCTGCCGGATTTGGTTTCATTGTCGCGAAGAAGCTTTGCTTCAAGGAGTTCAGACGAATGGTCTGTTCTATTATGGATAACCCCCGATAAAATGATTTTTTGCTGGCTGCATGAAGCTGAGAATAAAACAAAGATTGTCAAAACCAGCATGTTCAGTCTTGGCTTGCTCATATTTACGTTGTTAAGAGATTTTTTCAAGATATTCCGAATAAACTGTAATTTCTGCTCTCAATAAATGCTTAATGAAAAACATCAATAATTTGAACAAAAATAGAGAAAAAACGAGGGCAATCGGGTTAAAATTGATATTAATCGTTGTGAATTTATTCAACTGCCGCTGTTTCTTATCTTTGCAACTCATTTCAATTTGAAAGTAATTAATTCTGTTCGAATGAAATCGTACAAAATAAAGGGATATATATTTGCAATAATCGGGACTCTCGCCTTTTCCAATGAGTATATTTTCAGTAAAGCCGCATTAAATGAAGTTCCTCTTGCTGTGTTCGGCGTCTATTGGTTTTCGGTCAGTACATTGCTGATTTTTCTTTTTGCAGTGAGAAGCAAAAGTCTGAGGCAAATTAAAATTCTGACAAGGAAGCAGGTCAGGATATTAGTCACATTGGGTTTTCTGGAGATATTAACAACCACCTCCTTTTATACGTCTGTCCGCATAATTCCCGATCCGGCTGTCACTTCATTTTTAGGGAATATGTATCCGGTGATGCTTGCAATGGGTGGAATTGTTGTTCTTGGGGAAAGATTCGGTCCGGTAGAGATTATCGGTGCATTCCTGGCACTTGCCGGTGCATTTATAGTTGGTTATACCGGTGAAACGGAGCTGAACAAGTTGTTTATTCCGGGAACCGGAGTTGTGTTGATAAATGCCCTTTTGGCTACAATTACTTCGCTGGTGGTTAAAGTGCATGTGAAAAAACTCAGCCCTGAGCTGTTAAGCCTGAATCGCTCTATTTGGCTACTGGTTTTTTCATTTATCATGTTTTTTGCATTGGGGCACTCTTTCGCCATTCCACTTTCGGCATTGAGAAATATTACCATAGGAGCAGCGCTTGGCCCCTCTCTGGCAATCATTACGATTTACTACTCTTTTCGGTATATGGAAGCTTCCCGCTCATCCGTTGTGCAAACTTTAAAGGGAATTTTTGTGCTCATTGGCGCATATCTCTTCTTTGGAACCCTGCCGCAGAGGCATCAGCTTGCAGGAGGCTTGCTTACGGTAGTCGGTGTGTTGATTATGACGCTTGCCAAAGCGCACATGGAAAGGAAAGTAAGCTTTAAAAGAATGTAAATGAATATTAGCAGGCATAGTTTTTGTTTAAAAAACAGTTATTTTCGAAGAATTTCCCAAAAAATTAATTATGAGTAAGAGAATATTTATAACGGCGGGTGTCGCCGCCTTGATATTGCTTAGCGGTTTTTTCCTGCTGACTCAATCCAAAAGCGAAGCAGAAAAAATCACGGTGCAGGTGATTCGCGGTCCCTTTGAAATGCAGGTTTATTCAAGCGGACAGCTTGAGGCGCAAAATTCTGAGAACATAGTGGTACCCGAAAGCTTGCGAGACCCGGATATTCGTATTTACGAAATAAAAATTACAGACCTAGTTGAAGAGGGAACCGTTGTTGCAATGGGCGATTATGTGGCAACTTTAGATCAGAAGACAGTGGAAGAGGTGCTCACCAATGCACGTGAGGAGCTGGAACAGAGCTACAATGAATTTGAAGATGCAAAAATGGATTCCAATCTCACTCTCAGCAATGTGCGTGACCAGATTATCAATGCGCGTGAGAATGTGGAAGAGATGAGAATTATTCTCGAAGAATCGAAATTTGAGTCGCCCGCCGTAATCCGAAAGGCTGAAATGGATTTGGATAAAGCCAAACGAAAGCTGGAGCAGGAAATTCAAGGTTATGTTTTGAAAGAACGACAGGCAGCATCGCGGGTTGAACGAAGGATAATTGATCTCCGGCGGCAGGAAAACCGGGTGAATAAACTCAATGAAGTTTATAATTCATTGGTTATTACCGCACCCAAATCAGGCATGGTCATTTACGGCAAAGACCGCACGCGCGAAAAAATCAAAGTTGGTTCAACCGTGAGTTCATGGATGCCCATTATTGCCACGCTCCCCGATCTCACTTCCATGCTCTCCACAACGTATGTCAATGAAATAGATATTTCCAGTATAAAAGTCGGACAAAAAGTTATTTTGGGAATTGATGCCATGCCCGAAAAAGAGCTGGAAGGCGAAGTGGTGTCGGTGGCTAACATTGGGCAGCCCATGCCAAGAAGCGATGCCAAGGTTTTTGAAGTGAAAATCAGAATTTATGGTGACGTCTCTGATTTGAAACCGGCAATGACCACCAGCAATCAGATACAAACCGGCTTTTACCCAGATACACTTTTCATTCCTTCTGAGGCGGTTTTCACCAATGACTCGTTGCAGTTTGTATATCTCGAAAAGAGCGGAATTACCAAACAAATAGTTGATTTGGGCGATCAGAATGAAAATTATGTTTTGATTCGGAAGGGATTGAGCGAAGGCGATGTGGTTTTGCTCAATGAACCCAATTTTGCAGAAGAGCTCGCTTTTGAAGGAATGGATATTTATCTGGAAATCAAGGAGCGTAGGCAGCGTGAAGAGGAAGAGGCAAAAAAAGCGCTGGAAGAGGAGAAGAAGAAACCTTTTGATATGCAGAAGAAAAGCAAAGAGAGTCAAAACGAATTTATAATCATCGGATGAAAGGAATAGTTCAGCGCTACGGACATGACATAATTACAGGCATTGAGTCCATTTTTGCCAATAAGGTGAAATCATTGCTCACTGCATTGGGAATCATTTTTGGTGTTGCTGCGGTAATCACCATGCTTGCCATTGGAAACGGGGCACAGCAGGAAATTCTGGAGCAGATTAAAATGGTTGGAGTGAACAATATTATTGTTTCACCGATTTTACGCTCCGACAATGATAACAATTCAGAGTCAAACAGTGAGGAGGGGCAGCAAGTCAGTGCAAAAAAATTTTCTAAGGGATTAACACTTCTTGATGCGGAGTCCATTGAAGAGATAATTCCAACTGTGGAGCGGGTGAGCCCGGTGATTTCGTTTAACTATTCGGCAATTCACGACGGGAAAAGCAAACCTGTTGTGCTGGAAGGAGTTAACAATAACTATTTCAGCTTATTCAACATTAATATTGTGTCGGGAAAAGAGTTTACAGATGAGCAGATGGCAAATGCTTTTCCTGTATGCATAATTGGCGACAATATTCGCGAAGTGTTTTTCAATCAGGAAAACCCGATTGGTAAATTCATTAAATGTGGCGATGTGTGGCTGCAGGTTGTGGGAGTGGTTGAGCGCCGCGATTTTACCGCTTCGGCATCCGATGAACTGGGAATCAGCAGTACCGACAATAAAATCTTTGTTCCCACACGCACCGTTAATATTCGTTTTCGCAACCGCTCCCTGATTCGGGCTGAGGAGGTGGAAGCGCTTGCCGCATCCGGCGGAGGCGATAGTAAAAATACAGAAAATCTCAATCAGCTTAATAAAATTATTGTGCAGGTAACCGATACCGAACATTTGAGCTCTACAGCAGAAATCATACGAAGAATGCTGTTGCGCAGGCACAATAACCTGTTCGACTTTGAAGTAACAATTCCTGAATTACTGCTCAAGCAACAGCAGCGCACCAAAAATATCTTCAATATCGTTTTGGGGGTGATTGCCGGAATTTCCTTATTGGTTGGCGGAATTGGAATTATGAATATTATGTTGGCTTCAGTGATGGAGCGAATCCGAGAAATTGGCGTCAGACAGGCGATTGGTGCTTCCAGGATTGATATTATTGTTCAGTTTCTCTCCGAATCAACAATAATCAGTTTAAGCGGCGGTATAATTGGAATATTCCTTGGTGTGGCGCTTTCAAAGATAATTACAATAGTTTTTGGAATTCAAACCATAATTTCCCCTTTTTCAATAATTATTTCATTTGGCGTTTCGGTGATGGTGGGAATTATTTTTGGCTATCTGCCCGCCAAAAGGGCATCTGAACATGACCCGGTCAATTCGTTACGTTACTAAATTTAATTTTAATGAGAATGAGACGACTCATAGCTGCAATTTTTATTTTTAGCTTTTTAGGTTTTGCAAGCTCAGCTGCAGATAAGGAGTACCTTACCCTGGAGGATGTAATTGAAAGAGCATCACAGCAATCGCTGGATGCTTTCCGGTATGAAAATATGTTTCTCTCCAGTTTTTGGGAATTTCGCTATTTCAAAGCCGACCGTCTGCCGAGCCTGATGCTTCAGGCAACGCCGATAGATTACAACCGGTCGATGCAAAAAGTTTATAATTATGACGAAAACCGGGACGAGTATAAGCCCCGCGAAGACTTGAATTCCGATGTTTCACTGTCGCTGAACCAGAATGTGGGGTTAACCGGCGGGCAGTTTTTTGCCCGCTCCGATCTGAATCTTTCACAAAAATTAGGAGCAAGTAAAATCTCATCATGGTCATCTTCTCCTTTCAGCATCGGTTATCAGCAGTCGCTTAGCGGGCATAATCGGCTGAAATGGACGGCTAAAATTGAGCCGTTGAAGTTTGAAAAAGCGAAAAAAAACTACATTCAATCCAGGGAAGATATTGCCATTAAGGCTTCACGCCTTTTTTTCAACCTGGTAGATGCTCAAATCGAGGTGAACATTGCAGAAACAAATCTTGCCAATGCCGACACTCTTTTTAGAATCGGGCAGGGAAGATATCAGGTAGGCACCGTTACGCAGGATGAATTGCTCAACCTGGAACTGAGTCAGATGAATGCTACATTGGCGCTGACCCAGTCGAAACTGGGACTTGAACGCGCTCAGGCAGAGCTGAACTCCTTTTTGGGATTCGATAAAAACACCAAAATTGAGTGTATTGTGCCGGACAAACTGCCCGATTTGCAGATACCGGCAGCCGATGCAGTTGATATGGCGCTGGCAAATAACCCCGAAATTCTGAATCAGGAGCAAAGATTGATTGAGGAAGACCGGAAGGTGAGTGAGGCAAAGAGTGAAAACGGAATTACCGGAGACTTATTTGCGCTTTATGGGTTAAATCAAAATGCGGAAGATTTCAGCGAGGTTTACAAGAATCCGCTGGACAGGCAACGGCTGCGGGTTGGAGTGAATGTTCCCATTCTTGACTGGGGGCGGAGAAAAGGACGTTTAGCCATGGCAAAATCGAACCGTGAGGTGGTTCGAATCAGTGTGAATCAGGAAAAAATAGACTTTGAGCAGAATGTGATTATGAATGTGATGGAATTCAACCTGCAAGCCAATCAGGTGCTGAATACTGCAAAAGCAGACACAATTGCTCAGCTGGGTTACGATGTTACCCAGCAGCGTTTTCTTATCGGAAAAGTAGATGTAACCAAGTTAAACCTTGCCCGGAATGACCAGGAACAGGCGCGCCGTGCCTATATCCGGGCATTGCGCTCATACTGGAATTACTATTTTACCATCAGGCGGCTGACCTTATATGATTTTGAGAGAAAAGTAACCCTTTCGGAAGATTTCGACAGGATTATAAATAACTATTAAAAAATGCGATGAAGCGGAGACGAACAAGAATTTTTATTGTACTTATTGCAGCAGTTGCGGTAATTGCCGGTGCAATAGTTGCTGCCATTGTTTCAGTTCCCGGGGAGAACCTGCATAAAGTGAAAAGAGGTGATTTTACGCTTGCAATTGAAGTTAAAGGCGAAATTCAGGGGAAGAATGCAATCGTTATCGGCATGCCCGATGAGCTGGCACACAGGGACATGCCTATCCGGCAATTTGAAATTAAGGAGATGGTGGAGGAGGGAACGGAGGTAAACACCGGCGACTGGGTAGCAACACTTGATGCAGCAGAGATTAGCCAGCAAATTGAGAGAAACAGTCAGGATCTGGAGCGGGCAACTGCCGAACTGAACGATGCCAAAATCGATTCTTCCATAACACTGACCAATTTGAGAGAAGAATTGGGCGAATTTGTTTTTGATTTGGAATACAAGAAGATAGAACTCGAGCAGGCACAATTTGAATCACCGGCATACCAGAGGAGAAAGAAAGTGGAATATGACCAGACCGTAAGGCTGATGGATAAAAAGCATCGCGACTATGAGTTGAGAAAGCTTAATCTTAAAAGAAGGATTTCATGGTTTGAAAATCGTTACGACCGCTTTTTCAAAAGAGATTCCCTTTTGAAAGTAGCACTTAATGCTGTGCAGGTAACTGCGCCAAAAGAGGGAACAGTTATGTATGCCCGTCTGTGGAATGGGAGAAAACTACGTGTTGGCGACAGAGTCAGCATGTGGATGCCCACCATTGCCACATTGCCCGATTTGTCGCAGCCTGTTTCTGAGACATATATTCCCGAGATTGATATCACTAAGATTTCATTAGGCGACAGCGCTGAAATTACCATTGATGCCCTTCCGAAAGATAAGTTTAAAGGGGTGGTGTCCGATATTGCCAATATTGGACAGGAATTGTCCGGCTTTGACATGAGGGTTTTCCGAATAACGATTGATTTTAAAACAGATGGAAAAGAGATAAAACCATCGATGACCTCCAGTAATAAAATTATTGTTTCGAGGTTCCCGGATGTCATCAAAATTCCAAGGAATTTTCTTCAAAAACAGAATGAGGAAAGTTTTGTTTATCTGAAAGAAAGCGGAAAAATCTGGAAAAAAAGGGTAACTCCGGGGCTTGAAAATGATGAGGAAGTGATTATTGAATCGGGACTATCCCCCGGAGATAAAATTCTTGCATCACCTCCTCCTAAAGTGGAATCTGCTATGCTCTAATGCCAAAATGGCTGGACTACCTTATAAATCAACTTGCTATAAAACAGCAACGTCTCTATTTAATTTTAAATCTTGCTGTTACCTGATAAGAGATAGTGATGTTTTGCACCTGGTCTATACTTTCATAGGCGGCATCGGCAGACATCAGCATACTTTTAGCCATCAGCGGGCGTGCATACCCATCATCGAGCTCTGTAATTGAAAGAACTTCCCCAAGCTCTTCACCCAAACTTTCCACCAGATAGGCAGCTTTTTCGCGGGCATGTTTCAGTGCATTGGTTTTTACTTCCTTCCTGAATTTTTCAATGTTCGTATGAGTCATTTGCCCAATGTTTACCGAGCGGATTCCCTTTCCGTCAACCAGAGAAGAGAGCTGGTTCACTTTTGAGAAATCGGAAATTTTCACCTCAAGCTGCTTGGTGAAAAGAAACTCTTTGCCTTCGCTTCTCCAGTAATTTCCCATGCTGCGTACGCGAATATCATCTTTGTCAATACCTGCTTTGCGCAGATTCTTAATCAGGCTATCCTCAATTTTTGCCAGCTGAACTTTATTCTTGTAACTTTTGGGTTCCTTGCCTTTCTGGAACTCCTCTTCGTAATACTCCTGAATAGTAATTGAAAGCACCATTTCATCGGGTTGAACTTCCATTTCAGCGTTGCCTCGAACTTCGATGTATCTCACTTCATCGTTGTTTTGTGCCCAAAGAGGAAGATTGAATAGCACAATAGACAGAAAAAATAATTTTTTCATCCAATTAAAATTAAAAGTTTTCAAAGGTATTGGATGTAACTCCCTCATTTTAATTATGCTTGTTTGTGAAGCATTTCTACATGGTCGTTTCATAGTAATTAATATTTTTAAAATAGTTGTTTTTGCCTGATTCACTGATAGCTTACAGGCTGGCCGGTCTCAAGGGAATTTTAGATAATCAGCATTGCATCACCGTAGGTGCCAAACCGATAATCTTTTTTCAGGGCAACCTGGTAGGCTTCCATCACAAAATCATAACCTCCAAAAGCTGCAGCCATCATAAGCAGGATGGAGTAGGGCAGTTGAAAGTTGGAAATCATACAATTTGCCACATTGAATTCATACGGTGGGAAAATAAATTTATTTGTCCAGCCTTCAAAAGGGTTTGCATAACCCTGGGTGGTAACCGAGCTTTCGAGGGTGCGCATCACGGTTGTTCCAACCGCACAAATTCTTTTACGGTTATCTTTTGCTTTATTGATTATTTCGCACGCTTCCTCTCTAATCCAGATTTGCTCCGAGTCCATTTTGTGTTTGGTAAGGTCTTCCACTTCAACATTTCTGAAATTCCCCAATCCCGCATGAAGAGTAACGTATGCGAACTCAGCCCCCTTTATTTCAAGGCGCTTGAGTAGTTCTCTGCTAAAATGCAGCCCGGCAGTAGGTGCCGCAACAGCTCCCTCGTGCTTGGCGAAAATGGTTTGATAGCGCTCTTCATCCTCAGGAACTAACGGTCTTTTTATGAATTTAGGCAATGGAGTGCTTCCCAAACTGTGTAATGTTCTTTTGAATTCGTCATAAGGGCCGTCATACAAAAATCGCAGGGTACGACCCCTGGATGTGGTGTTATCTATAACCTCGGCAACCAGAATTTCATTTTCTCCGAAAAAGAGCTTATTTCCGATACGGATTTTCCGGGCAGGATCAACAAGTACGTCCCACAACCGCATTTCACGGTTTAACTCCCGAAGCAGAAACACCTCAATTTCAGCACCCGTCTTCTCTTTATAGCCGTATAGCCTCGCCGGATAAACTTTGGTATCATTAAAAACAAGCACATCTCCTTCATCAAAATAGTTTACAATGTCCTTAAACAACTTGTGCTCTATCTTACGGTTTGTCCTGTCCAATACCATCAATTTAGATTCATCCCTGTTGGGCGCAGGGTGTAATGCAATTTTTTTCTCATCTAATTCGTACTTAAACTTCGATAATTTCATTTTTCTCAAACTGTTAATATTTTAATGGTAAAACATGAAACTTGCCAATCTGATGTCTATTCTCATGGCTCATTACATGGACAATTGTTTACTACTTTCTTATTGTGTTACTAATCTTTTTAATTTTTATGTTTCCTGTTTGGAAGTTGTGGTCTGGGTTAAGGATTACGTTCCTAATAGAGGTTTTGTTACAAGGTAGCTGAGATTGTCCAGATAAAAATCAATGGTCATGGCATCTTCCACTCTGTATTTCCCTATTCTCGTACGACGCAGATTTGTAAGATATGCGCCACATTCAAGCTCCCTTCCAATATCTCTTGCCAATGCACGAATATATGTCCCCTTGCTACAAACGACACGGATGGTTGCAAAAGGAGGATCAAATGATTCTGCAACAATCTCCTGAATAACAATTTTCTTGGGCTGAAGTTTTAATTCTGTGCCGCTTCTGGCATAATCGAATGCCCGCTTTCCATTCACTTTTACGGCAGAAAAGATTGGAGGCACCTGGTTTGTCTCGCCAAGGAATTTTAGGAGAGCTTTTTCAAAATCGTTGCGGGTAATGTGGCTGATTTCACTTTTATTATCTTCTTCTGTCTCCAGATCGAAAGAGGGTGTGGTAGCGCCTAATTTCAAAGTTGCCACATATTCTTTTTCCATTTCCTGAAACGATTCGATGCGTTTGGTTGCTTTTCCGGTGCAAAGAATCATCAGTCCGCTGGCTAACGGGTCAAGCGTTCCGGCATGTCCGACCTTCAGCTTTTTTATTCCCAGTTCTCTGCATAATGTGTTACGCACCCGCTGAACCAGGTCAAACGAAGTCCAGTTAATATCTTTATCAAACAACAAAACTTCACCTTCAATATAATTGTATGTTTTTTTTGGATGGGCAGCATCAAGCATTTGATTACCAGTATGTTAAAAAAGTGAAAAATCAGGCTGCAAAGATAGCAAAAAAACCGGCAATTAAACAGTAAATAGCAAAATATATTAGTTTTCCGCGCTTAACTATCTTTATCATTAATGAACAGGCTAACAAACCGGATAAAAATGCCGCAAAAAAGCCAATAAATAGCGGAAAGGTTTCAATGGATGACGCTTTTGAAAAATCACCATTAATAATATCCAGGATTGCTACACCTAAAATGGGTATTAACACCATCAGAAATGAGAAACGGGCGATTTCATCTTTCCTGGCGCCGGTTAACAGCCCGGTTGCAATGGTTGCGCCGCTTCGCGAAATTCCCGGGATCACAGCTACTGCCTGTGCAATGCCAATGATGAATGCTTTGCCCCATGTGATCTCTGAGTTTCCTTTTTTCACAAAATGGGCTAATGCAAGCAGGCTTGCAGTGATGAGCAGCATGCTCCCGACCAGCAGAAGATTTCCGGTGAAAAATTGTTCGATTTGCTCCATAAATAATAGCCCGATAAAAAGTACTGGAACTGTAGATAATAGAAGC
Source organism: Mariniphaga sp. (assembly GCA_040772505.1). GTDB lineage: Bacteria > Bacteroidota > Bacteroidia > Bacteroidales > Prolixibacteraceae > Mariniphaga. The sequence goes on from JAXGYA010000002.1 coordinate 405,719, forward strand.
TTGAAGATGTATTGCGTGGATTCGTTCCATTGAAAAGCAAATAAATCGGTCAGCAGTACTAAAATATCGCGGTGAAAAACAACCAGTGTGCTCAGCACAGTAGCAATGTGGACGGTAACCGCAAACAACAGGTTGTTATCCGCTTCCACTCCAAGGAGTACATGTCCTATTTCGAGATGTCCGCTGGAGCTTACAGGTAAAAATTCGGTGAGCCCCTGCACGAGACCTAAGAGCAGCGCCTGGATTGTACTCATTATCGTACAGGTTTATTTGTTCTCTTTCGGTCGCTTCATAATGGCATAAATCTCAAACATGAAGCCAAAAAGCAAAATCATGGGTGCAAGTACAATTCGCCTGAAGCTGAAAATTTCAGGATTAAAAACATTGGGGTCATCACTTTTGCCACCAATCATTAAAATAAAACCTATCACAATAATGCCAAAACCGATAGCCATCAGGTTGTAGTTTTTCTTACCTAAAGCAAATCCGGCTTTCCCGTCTGAAGTATCCCTTTGTGTTGTCCTCTTTTTCATAATTCGCAAAGATAATTAATAAAACAGATCATCAAATTTCATTTTCAGGAACTTGTTAACCGCAAACCAGGTGGAAATATAGGAAATTGTCATACCAAGTATGAAAACAAGAATAAAAACTGCCAGTAAAGTCATGTAATCGTCCGGATTAAGCATGCCGCCCAACTCTTTTCTGAAAGCAAGAACAGAGGTAAAGAGAAGAACGTTTGCAACAAAAGCACCCAAAATTCCCAAAGATAAACCACGTTTTAAGAAGGGTTTCCGGACAAACGAACGTGCAGCGCCTACCAATTGCATGGTGTTGATGGTAAACCGCTCGGAATAGATGGAAATGCGAATGGTGTTATTAATGAGCGAAACGAAAATAAACCCGGTCAGTGTGCTGATTATGAGCAAAAAGACAGTGATTTTACTGACATTTTCATTAATGACGCCTAAAAGGTCTTTCTGATAAAAAACTTCGCTGACCTGGGGGTATGCAAGGAAATCCTTTTCAATAAATTGGAGGCTGTCCGGATTAGTATAGGCAGCAAACAATTTCACATCCATTGATGCAAAAAGCGGGTTAAATCCCAGAAAACCAATGAAATCTTCACCAAGCTCTTTGGTCAGTTCGGCAGCAGCCGTCTCTTTGTCAATATAGCGGGTGGATTTAACATATTCTGATGCTTCCAAAACCTTTTGCAACCGCGTGATATCGCTCTCTTTGATATTGTCGTGAAGCACAAGGGTAAAACCGACTTGCTCCCTGACATAATCGGATAGCTGCCCGGCGTTGATCAGTATGATGAGCAAGGCTCCAAGAAGTACCAGTACCAGCGAAATGCTCACCATGGAAGTAGCCGATGAGCGAAGCAGTCTTTTTTTCATTTTCCCGGAGGCTGGTCTTTTTTTCATTGTTTTTCTACGATTTTCTTTTAAACAAATTGAGAATGGTTTTGCCAATTTCATCCAGTTTTTCCAAAGGCTCGTGAAGCGATGGTGTGTTCAGGTCAAAAATGATAACATATTTTGTTTTATCCACGGAAAATTCAAATTTTGAACAAAATTACAAAATATAGTTTCAATCCGGATATATTTAATCCGGGGTTTTCAATGGTTTTGCAAGGTGTGAATCCATACTGTCATTTCGCCTTTTCCGCGGTGAGCCCACGCATAATAGGGAATTGCGGTAAATTTGATCGGATAGAATTCGCCTTTGTCGGGACCTTCCCCTTTTTTAAGTATGGATGCTTCACCGGTTATTGTATTTAAACCGCCCAATTTTCCCGGTCTGAATCCAAAAGAGAGATTTTCCTTCGGGTCGAGATATATGTTCGGGATGCCGGTCTTTTCATAATCAGCCCACTCAGTGCAATAGACCAGCGGTCCGAGCTGGAGTGCCATTTTTTCCTTGTTGTCTTCAATTTCAGGGTGAGCTTTTATTTTTCTGATTTCATAAGGAAAGTTTATGTCAATCTTATCGCCTGTTTCCCACTTTTTGGAAAGAACGGCATATCCGTTTTTTATTTCAGGAGTAACAACTTTTTCGTTAATTTTAAAAACCGTTGCGGCGGATGGCGAGTTCATAAATTCATAAATATCGCAGGGAACAGGATTTTCGGATGCCCAGCCCGGGATTCTGATGAGTAGATTGGCTTTCAGTGGTTTGTCTGTTTCGGGGTTGATGTAAATATGCCCGTTCCAGGGCATGTTGCTGTCCTGAATTAATTTGAAACTGCCTTTTGATGTTTCAAATGTTGCCGAGCCCGGCACAAAAAGGTTAACATAGAAGTCGTTTTCTTTTCTGGCATAAATATAATTGGGCATGGAGGGGATGAACCTTGCAATATTTGACGGACAGCATGCACATCCGAACCATTCGCTTCGCTCATGCTGTCCGCTCGACTGCAAAGGATTGGGATAAAAAAACCGGTTGCCCTCAAGTGAAACACCCGAAAGGACATTGTTATAAAGTGAACGCTCCAGCACGTCAATATATTTAGCTTCTCCGGTCATGAGAAACATTCTGTGATTCCAGAAAACATTGGCAATGGCAGCGCAAGTTTCACAATACGCCTTTTCGTTTGGCAATTCATAAGGTCCGGCGAAACCTTCGTTGCCGCCTTCGGCGCCGATTCCGCCGGTTATGTAAAACTTTTTGCAAATCACATCTTCCCAGATTTTCTGAATAGCTCGAATGTAGGACTTGTCGCCGGTGAGCGCTGCAACATCAGCCATGGCAGTCCACATATATGCTGCCCGGACAGCATGTCCGACTGCTTCCGTTTGTTCTACAACCGGAAGGTGCGACTGATTGTATGAATTTTTCTTTCCGATTCCTTTTCCTCTGATATCTAAGAAAAATTTAGCAAGCTCCAAATATTTTTTTTCTCCGGTAGTTCTGTAGAGCTTCACCAGCCCGATTTCAATCTCCTGGTGTCCGGGCCAGTTTTCAATTTTTCCATATCCGAAATCATGGTAAACCAGGTTGGCGCTTTTTATGGCAATGTCAAGAAGATTTCGTTTGCCAGTTGTTTGATACCAGGCAGTTGCCGCTTCATATAAATGCCCCAGATTGTAGAGTTCGTGGCTCAAATCATCTGGCTTTTCCCAGCGCTTTGTACCAATCCATACATGTCCGCTGTCGCCAAGAATGGTGCGGTTAGTGAAAATATAGCCGTCATCTTCCTGCGCTTCTCCAATGAGATAAATCAGCGAGTCGATGGTTTTCTCAAGCTTCTCATCGTCAAAAAATTGTAACGAGTAGGCAGCGCCTTCAATGATTTTAAAAACATCGGAATCATCAAAAGGGAAGGCTGAGCAAAAGCTGCCCTCCTTCAATCCGCCGGCAACGGCAAAATTGTCTATCCTCCCGGTTTCTTCACTTTTTTTTATGGCAATCGGAATAGTTACCTGATGATTTGTTCTGATGCGTTTTGCCCAGAATTCATCTTTTACCTTCACCTGTGTGAAGGGAACCGGAGAAATTGGATAATCATTTCTCAATCCCTTTTCAGTGCATGAAAACAGGAACAGCATGACCAGAATGAAAAAGAGAGACCGTTTCATAATTCTCAGGTTTTGATTTTGTATCAAATTTAATGAATTTGATTGGTACTTAAAAAGATTTTTTTGCTTGACTTTCAAAAAATTGCCTTGCAGCAGCTAAATCTTCGGGTTTGCCAACATCCACCCACCATTCCGAATCATCGAAATAACCGGTAATCAGGTAGTTTTCTGCCAGTTGAATGTATAAATCAATGATTGAAAAACAATCTTCCGGCGGCATCAGATGGAATATTTCGGGACTAACGATGTGAATCCCGCTGAATGCCATTTCAATGGCATCTTTTATTTCACCGTGTGCAGCAATCTTTTTCTCGCCTGTCTTTTTGTTAACCCAGCCAATGAGCCTCTTTTTTCGGTTAAACAAAAAATAGCGTTCTGTTTCCCTTTTGCGAACCACAACGGTTGCCAGAGCGCCCGAGCGATTATGAATCTGCATCAGCTCTCTGAGATTTAGATCAGAAAGAATATCCACATTGTAAATGAGCACAGGCTCATCGTTTTTCAGCAGGCTTGCTGCTTTTTTTAATCCCCCTCCGGTGTTGAGCAATTTGTCGGTTTCATCAGAAATTTTAATGGAAACACCAAACTCTTTTCGACTTAAAAATTCAATAATATGACCGGAGAAATGATGGACATTTACAATAATTTCTGTTACTCCTTCGCTTTTCAGCTTTTCGACGGCATGCTGAAGCAAAGTTTTTTTGCCCACTTCAACCAGTGCTTTGGGTTTGTGAAGGGTTTCATCTTTTAACCGCGTTCCTAATCCTGCAGCAAAAATCATTGCTTTCATAATCAGTTGACTGAAGTTTTTAAACTCAGACAGCAACATTGGTTTTTTCTCTTATGAAACATAATGATCAGGTTCAAAATGAGGAAATTACCGTATTCTGTTCATGCTCCTGATTAACGCCTCATCTTTACCAATGGCGCGAATGGCAAGATAATCGAGGATAACGGCAATAATTGGGAACGTTATCGGAATTTTGAAAGCAACTTCAGCATTGCTGAAAGCTGCATACAAAAAGTACATAATTACGCCAAACAGTCCTAACAGAAGAATGATGGTGAAAACGAGTACCCGGATTTGCAGAATGCGCCTTTTATATAAGAAGATTGCACCTAAGTGAAGCAGACTGATCAGCCAGGAGAACAAAAAAAGCGGCAATCCGCTAAACAGGGTTTGTTCAGCGCTGCTGATTCCTTTTGCATTAAAAACGTACAATTCTCCGTTGACAGCCAGCTCTGCAAAATTCAGCTTCAGCATCAGTGCGGTAAGCACAGCTGCTAAAAAGATATAGAGTGTTTGAATTCTTTGAATCATAATTATCAATTTTTGGCAAAATTATAAAAATTTCTCAGCCTGAAATGCGTGTTCATTTCAGCCATTTATCTTTTCCAACTCATCCTGATTGAGATACCAGATATATCCTTCAACTTTCTCAAATCCGCACTCCCTCAGTGTTTCCGTGTATTCCCTGACTTGCCTGTGGTGTTTTTCAGGTATTTTCTCTCCCCATTTATAATCAACCACAACCGCATTTTTGCCTGAAAACATGATTCTGTCAGGGCGGATTACTTTATTTTTTGTGATCAGGTTGCGCTCGTTCATAACCTGCAAGTTGCCGCTGAACCAATGCTTAATCACCGGGTTTAGCATTGCTTTTTTCATTTTCTCCAAAATGAGTTCATGTTCGGTTTCCGTGATTTTCCCCTCCTTTAAAGCATTGTTGCATTCGGGGAGTATGTCATCGGATGTTTTTACGCCGGCTAAGATTTCATGAATGAGTTTGCCGCTGTTTTTTACAGAGCGGTTGTGTTCGGCATCTTCCAGGAAATTCTCACTGTTGATGCGCAGCCTGATTCTTTCGCCGGGTGCGTTGAAATGGTATTTTTCAATCCAGATTGTGCCTGATGATTCATCAGACTTATTGAAAAGAGGCATTTCGCCATAGGAAAAGAGCTCTTTTTCGCCACTTTTTTCAAACGACACCATTTTCTCCGGAATATGGGTTGTCAGTGCATCATAGAGTATGGCGCTGATTGTTGAAAAACTGGCACTTTTTTCTTCTTTTATTATACTGTTTACCAGCAATACCGATTTTGCGCGGGTGAAAGCAACATAAACAAGGTTGAGCGTATCAATATAGCTGTTCAGTTTTTCTTCGAGAAAATCATTTTTGAATATGGTCTCTTTCACTTCGTTTGAGGCTTCAACGGGCAGCAGCGGAAGCTGATTCATCGGTTTCTCATCCGTGCTGCACCACAACAGCGGTTGCTGATTGCCGCCCCACGATACATTCCAGTTGAAAAACGGAATCAAAACCGCTTCAAATTCAAGCCCTTTGGCTTTATGAATAGTCATCAGCCGCACAGAATCCACCTCGTCATTTGCACTGACGGAAGTTTTAAAGCCCTTTTCATTCCACCAATGCAACATATTGGAAAGATCGTTGGAGAGCGTGATTTTTAATTCGGCTGCGGTGTCAATTAAAGTCTGCAAAAAAGGCAGTTCCGTTTCAATCCTGAAAAGGTTAAATACCGAGCAGATTTCCATAACGATCTCATCAAGTGACGACAGCAAAACTTTTTGCCTGATATGTGCTATCTTTTCAAACGGTTCAGCTTCAAAACCTGTTTCATAAAGTCTCTCTTTTCCTCGTGGGCTGTCATTTTGTTCAGGGATAACCTGCAGGATGTTTGTTGGTTTATGTTCACTTTTCACGGCTGTGCCGTCATTTTCCAGAGTCGGCTTTAGCCAGGAATGCCAAAGATGTAAAAGTGCAGTTTTTGAAAGAATATTTTCCGGATCAACCAGCAGCTCGATAACCAGCATAACCAGGTTAACACCCTGAGATGCATAAAGAAACAAGGACTCTCCGGAGAGTACCGATAAATTATAATCAACATTTTCCTCTTTTCGGGAGGCTTCAAGAAATGCCCCGATTATTGCAGCGCCTTCGCTGTTTTTCCGGATAAGAATTGCAATTTCTGATGCTTTAAGTCCCCGCTCCTGCAGGATTTTTACCTGCTCAATGAGCAGATTCATGGAGTTTTCCTCAAAATCTTCCTTGGGGAAAAATTGAATTTCGGCATATCCGTCGGTTTTTGCAGAAGGATTGCCCGGTTTCTGAATATAGTCCTGATATACAGAACGAAACTTCATTAAAAGGCGGTTGTCTTCTAGCTGATTGATTAATCTGTCTTCAAACGATTGAAGCACTGCGCCAATAACATGATTGTTAAAATCAATAATTTTCAAACGGCTTCGCCAGTTTTTTTCCAAAGAAATCTCTTTAGGCTGGAAATTGGGAAAATCGCTTTGCACCTGAGACGCCAATATATTCCAGTCGCTGTTGCGCCACCTGTAAATAGCCTGCTTCACGTCGCCCACGAGAAGCGTTGGATATCCTTCTGAAAGCGCATTGAGAATCAGGGGCTTGAAGTTTTGCCATTGAAGCGAGGAGGTGTCCTGAAATTCATCGAGCATATAATAATTATACCGGACACCGATTTTTTCATATACAAACGGTGATTCACTGTTGCCGATAATTTTACTCAGCAGCAGGTTGGAGTCTGCCAGCTGAAGCATCTCCTTATCCTTCAGATGAAGCCTGATTTCCTCTTTCAGATCGGTTAAAATGCCAAGAATTCGGATATGTTTCAACACAACGGATACAGAGAAATATTTTTTGAGCAAATCGAGGATTTGCAATAACTTAGGCTGCAAATAGCTGTCGGCAAGTATCTGAATTGCATCTTTTTGTTTGTGCGATTTGGAAACCCAAACTTCAGCAGACTGAGCTGCTTTTAATGTTCTGTTTGAAGGAGCAGCAATATTTCCGTTTGCTATTTTTTCCAGATAGCCTGCCACTCCACTCGATTTGTAGGAAAAATCATCCACTGAAAAGCCTTGCTGGTGAATGGTATCCATGCCATCGCGTGCTTTTGTTTGGATGGCATTGTTTAACAAGGCTTTGGATTTCATCAGTTCAGTAATGAATTTCTCCAGGTTTTGTCGGTTATACGGATTTTTCTCCTGATTTTCGTCGGGAAAAAACAGCTGGAATTTTTCTTTAAAAAGTTCGCTTCCCAACTTTTTAATGTTCTCCTCAATTCTCATGCTACTGCCATCCCTGATTTTCTCTTCGCTGAATTTTACTAACCAGTTGCGAAGTTTTTTGTCATCGCTGATTTTCTCCATGAGCCGGTCAACCGCTTCTGCCAAAACCATTTCGCTGTCCAATTCAAGCATGAAGTTTGGGGAAATACCCATTTCACGGTTAAAAGCCTTGATCACCCGCTGGGTAAATGAGTCGATTGTGCTGATTGAAAACCGATGATAATCGTGCAGAATGTTTTTCAGCGCTTGCTGCGCTTTCCCCCTTATTTGCTGCTCATTGAATTTTGTTGCCCCGGTCAGTATCTTTAAATAAGCGGTATCCTTGCCGGTTGAGAGCAGATACAACTGCTCGAGAATTCGGCTTTTCATCTCATTGGTGGCTTTGTTGGTAAAGGTAACCGCCAGAATATTCCTGTAACTTAGCTGATTTTCAATGAGCAGCTTTAAATATTCTGCAACAAGCTGAAAAGTTTTACCCGAGCCGGCAGATGCTTTGTAAACTGTTAGCATAAGTGGTGTTAAGTTTGAGATTTCAGATTATGGGTATCCGGGACCTTGAATAACATTCACCCGTGTTTCAATTTTGAAATTTTTGGATACGTTATATTTCATAAACAGGGTAGAACCACGCACATCAAAATTATTCAGCCCATGATTTGGAAATGGCGCAGTAAATGGCGAACGACCCTCGAAGCTATAACCTCCAAGCACGAAACGGTTGTTAAACCGATATTCCGAACCGCTTAGGACATTGGTATTCAGCACAAGCGGATGAAACAGACTGCCCGGTGCTCTGAAGTACAATCTTCCGGCAGCCCAAGTGTCTGTTTGATTTTCAAAAAAGTTAAAGCTTCTGAATTTCAGAGCTTCGCTGTCAAAATTCAGTTTGACCACCGGTAAAGGTTGCATCCACTCCCCGGAAGGAAGTATTCCCATCAAAAGCTGATTATACATCAGCTTGCGTTCAGCGGTAATCATTGATGAGTCCTGCTCAGGCATCAACGGCATCAATTTTTCCTGACCAAAGGCTGTAACTGATATGTTCAGCAAGAGTATGAAGAAAATCCTTTTCACAACAATCCTTTTTCCTTTTTTGATTCCTTCAAAAATACAAATAATTGGGGATAGTTGAATTTTTAATCGGAATCAATTAATTCAGCAGCGTATTTTTGAAGTAAATTCCACATTTCCCTCACGTGTTTTACTTCAGTATTTGTTTGTGCAATACTCATGCGCAAAACAACCTGACCGTTTAATTTTGTGTGGGTGAAAAAAGCATTGCCGGATTGGTTTATGGCATTCATCAGTTTCATGTTCATTTCATTGCCGGATTTGTGTCTGAAACAAACCAGATTGAACGCCGGCTCCAAAATCAGTTCAAAATTTTCGGATTCTTTAACCCAGTCTGCAAACTGCTGTGCCATCCTGACGTGCTTCCTGATGTGAAACTGCAAACCCTCCACTCCGTAATGCCGGATTACAAACCAAAGTTTCAGGGAGCGAAATCTTCTTCCAAGCTGAATATGCCAGTCGCGGTAGTCGAAAACCTCACCGGATTCCGTTGCTTTGTTGCGCAGATATTCGGGCATGATGGAGAACGTCTCGGTCAGCTCTGCACGATTTGCAACCCAAAACACATCGCAGTCGAAATTGGTAAACATCCATTTGTGCGGATTTAAACAATAGCTGTCAGCAAGTTCCACACCTTTGCTATAGTGCCTGAATTCGGGGCAGAGCATTGCTGTCCCCGACATGGCTGCGTCCACGTGCATCCAGCAGTTTTCCCTTTTGCATATTTCACCGATTTCCCGGATAGGATCAACTGCGTTTGATGATGTGGTGCCGATTGTTGCACAGACGAAGAAGGGCTTCAGCCCTTTTGCTCTGTCTTTCTGAATTTGCTTTTCCAGCAATTCGGGGCGCATGGCAAACTGCCGGTCCACATCAATTATCCGCAGGTTTTCACTGCCAATGCCGGCTATTTTGATTGCCTTTTCAAGCGATGAATGGGTTTGCGATGAAACGTAAGCAACCAGTTTTTGCCTGACACCCGTTTTGTTTGATTCAAATTTTGTGGCGCGTTCACGTGCAGCAATGACTGCCGTTAGAGCTGAAGTGGAAGCGGTATCCTGAATAACACCTCCGCCGGTGGAGGTGGATTTGAATTTTTCCGGCATGTCTGACATCTCTGCCAGCCAGTCAAGCACCCGGGTTTCCAGCTCTGTTGCTGCAGGGCTTGTTGCCCAAATCATCCCCTGAATTCCCAGACCCGAAGAAATGAGATCGCCTAAAATTGAAGGAAATGATGTGTTGCACGGGAAATAACCAAAAAACAAGGGCGATTGCCAATGGGTAATCCCTGGCATGATGATTTCATCCAGGTCTTTCATCATGGCATCCATGGATTCTCCTTTTTCAGGAGCGCTGAGCGGAAGTTTTGACATTATTTCTCCGGGTTTAACCTGAGAAAGAACCGGATATTTTTCAATATTCTCGTAATAGTCGGCAATCCAGTCGATAACTTTTTTGCCTTCTTTCCGAAATTGGGATGGAGTGAGGTGATAATTTTTCATTGAATTGTGATTTTCAATCTGCATTTTAAAAAAATTCAGTTTTTAACCGGTAAATGATTGATTCTATTTTGGTCTGAATTTTAATATTCAGAGCGAGTCAAAATTCAATTCTGAAATTACTGAACTCTTCCAATATATTGTTCCTGACTACATCTAATTTGTCAACCCTCGAAAGCGGCGGGCCTGTTCTCAGTTTTTCCAAAAACAGTTTCATGTTTTCAGAACTCCCCTGAGCTATTGCGAGCACTCCGCCATCACGGGTATTTTTCACCCATCCCTTAATATTAAGCAATTTCGCATTGTGTTCCGTAAAAAAACGGAATCCGACCCCCTGAACCCTGCCGGTTACTTTAATTTCATTCTGAATCATTGCTTCTCCCCAAATTCGTTAACTATTTCTGTTTGAGTCAATGCCCAGATGGAATATACGCCAAGTGCCGTGCCAAACGGAAAATTAACTAAAGCGATGACTGAAAGCACAAGAGCAAGAATTCGTGCCCACTCTTTTCGTTTGAATAAACCTATTCCGGCAATTATGCCCGGAAGACCAATCAGGATTAAAAAGGCAAAAATTATTTTTGCAATCAAAGGCAGAATGAATTGAGCTTCCATGTCATCCACAAAATTTCCAATAAAATATAAAATGACAAACAAAAATATGCCTATGAGAATGCTCAAAATACTAAGTCCTATGTGAAGGGCAGCTACAATACTAATGTGTTTTTGCATAACAGTTGATTTTTTAAAATTCCTATAAAATTATAAAATTCAGGACAAATAAGCTGTAGATTTGTTAAAAATAACCCTCTTCCTGAGAATATTTCCGAATAAACCATTAATTTTGTCATTCATTTAGTTGAGGAGGCATTATGAGTTTTTTAATAGTAATATTACTTTCAATTGCATTGATTTCAATAGCATTTTTGGGGCTTGCCACGAAAATGTTGTTAAAGCGTGGCGGGAAATTTCCCAACACGCACATAGGCGGAAACAAATTTTTAGTAGATAAAGGCATTTACTGTGCACAAACCACCGACAGGCTGGAAAGGGAAAAAGCTAAAAAGCAGATCGATTTCAAAAGCATGAAAATTGCAAAAGTCTCTGAATGATGTTGCCCTGTTCCCCGAAGATTTTTACGGAACCAGATGCTCTTCAAAGTTTGGACTGAAGTAAATCCGGTTTTCTCCGTCTTCGCCGGCATAAATAAAATACACTTTCAGTTTAGGATCTTTTTCGGATATTTCAATTGATTTTTCAAGTCCGAGTACCATAAATGCAGTTGCAAACGCATCTGCATCCATGCAGTTGTCTGCGATAACCGTTGCGCTCAAAAGACTGTGCTGCACCGGAAATCCCGTTTTCGGGTCAATCGTATGTGCATATTTTTTCCCATCTTCCACATAGAAATTCCGGTAATTTCCTGAAGTGGCAAGGGCATTGTCAGGGAGCTGTACTTTTGCCTGCAATTCATTTGATGCAAATAATACTGTTTCTTCAGGTTTGCTGATGCCGATGGTCCATGTGCGTCCTTTTTCATTAATTCCCCTTGCAACCACTTCGCCGCCAATTTCAACCATGAAGTTTTCACAACCTGCTTTCAGCAGAAAATCACCAATCAGATCACTGGTAAAGCCTTTTGCTATCGCATTCATGTCGAGCTTCATTTCCGGTTTTTCCTTTTCAATTTGCTCGTTGACCAGATGCACTTTTGTGTAGCCGGTTATTGACTTCAGGCTGTCGATTTTTTCCGGTGTCATTTTCGTTTTGTCTTCCGGCCCAAATCCCCATGCATTCACCATCGGACCGGCAGTAATATCAAAAGCGCCACCGGTGAGTGCCGAAATTTCCATTGAGCGGTTGTAACATTTCAGGAAAATTTCATCCGGTTCAACTGGTTTGTTGTTGTTTATCTTTGAAATAATTGAAGTGGAATCAAAAGTTGAGAAAATTTTATTGTATTCGTTCAGTTTTTTCTGAATTTCACTGTGAATATCCTCTCCGTTTGGGTGTTCATAGACAATATGATAGTAAGTTCCGTAAATGCGCCCTTCATTGTAAATATATTTTGCAGGTTGCCTGCATGAAAAAAACAATGCCAGAATGACTGTGAAAAGCAGATAATTGTATTTCATTTTTTGAATTGCATTTGAGGGCGAAATTACAGAATATCACCAAAAAAGAACCATTCTTCAACAAAGAATGGTTCAAAAATTTAAAATCTGTGGAAGTATTTAATTAAATGGGCACCTCCAAGCCAATATTTTTATCCGTAAAATGATTTTAAACTGTGCTGAAATTAAAAAACAGTTTACAGCTTCAGCAAAGGTGCAATCAAAATTATTTCTGCCTGTTTGCTGCACTCAGCTAAGAAGATTTCGTAAAAAATGTCAGCGGTTAAATTTTGAGTTTAGTTGCCTGTATCCAACCAGTCTGTCGTATCTGCTGCCCATTTCACGGAAATAGACAAAAATCTGATAGTCATTTTCAGTTTGCCAGTGACTGCCTTCCAGGTTTTTATGGTCGGCAACATGTGAGCCGTTGGGCACATATACATATATGTAATTGTAGTAGCCCTGTTTTAACAAAAGCGTCAGTTCGTAGGCGCTGGTATCAAAGTTCCAGGTCATCTCATTGGTTTTGTTTGCATTCCAGTAGTTTAGCGCACCAAAAACATTCACCGTTCCACCCAACAGGACAGACTCCATTGGCAGGGTAAAATGCACAAAGGTGTAGTCGCATTCGGTGTCATAGTCTTCTACTTCCCTGTCCTGGCTTTCCACTGCAAACCTGCCGTTCATCTCTTCGTATTCAAAATAGCGCCGGTTACTTCTAATTTCATCGGTCATCAGTGTTTTGTGAAAATAGGGTCTGTGAAAATCAGTTGAAAGCACATTTTCACCATTCACCCGGTTGGTCCGGTTATCGAAATACCTGAATTCGTTTCCGGCAGGGAAAACATTTTCCCGGTTATAGTCATAAATTAAGGTGCGGTTGCGGATAAACAGCGGTTTTAAATTGCGTATTGCATTGTCCCACCGGTTGTTTTGCATAATCACCACTTTTACCTCCTGCTGTGGGTTATCGATGGGTAAATTGTTATGGAGGAGAGTGAAATCCACTTCGTGGTTTTCACCTTTGAAAGCATCAAGTGTGGCGCGGTGAACAGTGCCTTCAATTGCAACAAGAGGCTCCACTACGTGAAACCGTTTGGTGAGTATGATATTTTCCCGGTCTCCATTTTCGTAAACAACCAAAGCATAATTCCCTGATAATTTAAATCCCATATTTTCATTGGGCAGATAAATCCTATAGTTTACATACTTGAATGTTGTATTGAATGAACGGGCAAAATCGTCAATGACATATTCGGCAAATCCTTCAATGTAGTCGCTTTGCGGAATAAAACTTTCGTTCCAGTCGGCATCGCAATGGATGATGGTGTAGTAATAGTCTTTTATTTCACCCGAAAGGTCGTCAAATTTTAAAATCAGGGGAGTCTCTTCGCCCATTTCCCATACCGGGTTGGACAATTCAAATCCGTCGCGATACATCAGCACGGTTTTTATATTTTCATCATATACTGCATTTTCGTAGTAATAATTGCCGTCCTGAGCATAGCCGGCATATAAAAACAAGGGGGATAAAATGAAAAATAAAAATACTTTACTCATATTCAGATGTTTACCTAAATGAAAGTGATCAAATGTCATGCAAATTTACTTTTTTGACAGTTATTCTAAATAAACTGTTAACCGCCTTTTCATCAAATAACGCAAGAAACTGAATTTTAATCTTAATGAATTGTTTTTTTTTGAAAGAAGGCTGTGTCAGAGTATTGTGCATCCAATAAAAGACATTAGTATATTTATATTGTCATAACTTTGTATTTTTAAACTGCTCTGATTGTGAAAAGCGAATATATTATATATTTTTGCAAACTTAAAATTAACACTATTCTCGATTAAAATGTCAGAAGTCATAAAATTGCGGAAAGGGTTGGATATAAAGTTGAAAGGTGCGGCTGAATCGGTGCTTGAAACTCTGCCCCTCCCTGCTGTTGTTGCATTAAAGCCTACCGACTTTCCCGGTCTGACTCCCAAGATGAGTCTTAAACCGGGAGCTGAAGTGAAAGCGGGAGATGCATTGTTTTACAACAAGTATCACCCGGAGGTGGTTTTCACTGCACCCTTTGGAGGCAAGGTTGCCTCGGTTAACTTAGGTGAACGCAGGCGTATTTTGGAAGTGGTGATTGAAACAAATCCTCAGGCTGGTTTTGTGGAATTTAAATCGGGAGACCCTTTGAAGCTTTCTTCCGAAGAGATAAAGACTGAGCTTTTTAAAAGTGGTCTGTGGCCATTTATCAAGCGCCGCCCCTACGGTATTGTTGCTTTGCCCGATGATCAGCCAAAAGCTATTTTTATTTCCACCTATGACACTGCCCCGCTTGCACCCGACTATAACTTTATATTAGAAGGGCAAATGGGTACCTTTCAGACCGGCATCAATGCCCTTAGCAAGCTAACCGCCGGAAAAATATTTTTGGGGTTGAGTGAAAAGTCGGTGTTTGGGAATATCAAAAATGTTGAATACCGAATATTTGCAGGTCCACATCCGGCAGGTAACGTAGGTGTTCAGATTCATCATGTTTCACCGCTGAACAAGGGGGAAGTAGTATGGACAATTAACCCGCAGGATGTGCTGTTTATCGGAAGATTGTTTGAAACAGGCAAAACAGATTTTACTAAGATGTTTGCTTTAACCGGTTCAGAAGTGGAAAAGCCCAAATATTTTCAGACGCTGTTAGGAACCCAGGTTTCTTCGATAGTAAAAGGGCACCTGAAAGATGCAGGATACAAGCAACGGATAATCAGCGGAAATGTACTGACGGGAACAAAAGTGAATCCGATGAATTATGTTGGATTTTATGATTCACAAATTAGTGTAATTCCTGAAGGAGATGATTATGAGCTTCTTGGATGGGCACTTCCCGGTGTGGATAAGTTCAGCGCTTCAAAAACTTTTCTTTCATCTTTGTTCCCCAAGAAGGAGTATGAACTCAATGCAAACCTTCACGGAGGTGAGCGTGCATTTGTGATGTCAGGGCAATATGAAAAGGTTGTTCCTATGGATATTTTTCCTGTTTTTTTACTGAAGGCTATTTTAGCCAATGATGTTGATAAGATGGAGCAATTGGGACTTTATGAAGTCATTGAAGAAGATTTCGCACTTTGTGAATATGTCTGTACTTCAAAAATCAAAGTGCAGAATATTTTACGAAACGGAATCAATACTTTGATTAAAGAGCTTGGATAAATTTAAGAAATATAATACAGTCTGATTCAGATGAAATTTTTAAAAGATTTTTTTGAAAGAACCGAACCCTACGTTCAGGAGGGAGCCAAATACCATTGGTTGCAATCTTTGCATGATGGGTTTTTTACTTTTTTGTTTGTGCCTAAGCACACTTCAAAAACCGGCACTCACATTCATGATTATATCGACATGAAACGCACCATGTCTATAGTTGTTCTGGCATTAATTCCATCTTTGCTCTTTGGAATATACAATGTCGG
The DNA here is from genome assembly GCA_040772505.1 of Mariniphaga sp. Classification (GTDB taxonomy): domain Bacteria; phylum Bacteroidota; class Bacteroidia; order Bacteroidales; family Prolixibacteraceae; genus Mariniphaga. The sequence continues at coordinate 421,569 of JAXGYA010000002.1, forward strand.
TTTTCAACATTTCAAAGCCGTTGGTGAATTGGCCACGGTAAGTTTTACAGAGCTGTTTTTCTATGGATTTCTGAAAGTGCTCCCAATCATTATAGTCTCTTACGTGGTTGGTCTCGGAATTGAATTTGTTTTTGCCCAGTTACGCGGACACGAAATCAATGAAGGTTTCATTGTTTCAGGGATGCTCATTCCTTTGGTTATGCCCGTTGAAACTCCTCTTTGGATGATAGCAATTGCCACTGCTTTTGCTGTAATCTTCGGGAAGGAGGTATTTGGCGGAACGGGAATGAACGTCTGGAATCCGGCGCTTGTAGCCCGTGCATTTCTGTTTTTTGCTTATCCGGCATATATGTCGGGCACTTCAGTCTGGATACCCATTGCAGAAAATGATATTCCGGTTGATGGCTTTACCGGTGCAACAGCGCTGGCTGATGTGGGAGCAGGGAATTTTAATTTTAGCTTTAGTGAAGCTTTCTGGGGATTCATGCCCGGCTCAATTGGCGAAACGTCAGTTTTTGCCATTTTGATAGGAGCAATCATTTTGATAATAACCGGGATAGGGAGCTGGAAAATTATGGTTTCCACTGTTGCCGGTGGAGTTGTTGCGGGATTGTTGTTTAATATTTTTGCCGTCAATCCATTGATGGAACTCCCATTTTGGCAGCATCTGTTCCTTGGCGGATTTGCTTTTGGTACTGTGTTTATGGCAACTGACCCGGTTTCTGCAGCACAAACAGAAAAGGGAAAATGGATTTACGGTTTTCTCATTGGCGCTTTGGCAATTATTATTCGGGTTGTGAATCCTGCTTACCCCGAAGGAATGATGCTTGCAATTCTTTTGATGAACACTTTTGCTCCGCTAATTGATTACTATGTTGTGCAGGGACATATCAGCCGCCGGCTTAAACGGACAAAACTTTCTGTGTAATTAAAAAACATTGATTATGGACAGGAACAGTAATATATATACATTTATTTATGCATCAGTGATGGTTATTTTTGTGGCTGCCGTTCTTGCTGCAGTTGCAATGTCGCTGAAGCCTCTACAGACCCGGAATTTCGAAATCGAGAAAAAGCAGAATATTCTGGCATCTGTCAACATTGCTGCCACTGTGGAAAACACAGAGGAAATTTATGAAAATAATATTAAAAACCAGTATGTTATTGATTCAAAAGGCGAAAGGATAGATGGGGTAAACGCATTTGATGTTGACCTGAAAAGGGAAAAATCGAAACCGCTGGCAGAACGAAATCTGCCCGTGTTCGAGTGTGAAACTGAAAGCGGATTGAAATATATTTTCCCATTGTATGGAGCCGGATTATGGGGTCCTATCTGGGGTTTTGTTTCATTAGATAAAGATATGGATACAATCTATGGTGCCTTTTTTGATCACGAAGGGGAAACCCCGGGGCTTGGTGCCGAAATTTCAACTGTAAAGTTCCAAAAGGAATTTAAAGGAAAAAAACTTTTTGATGATTCCGGAAAACTTGTTTCAATAACTGTTAAAAAAGCAGGACAGAATGCGCCTGCCGAGCATAGTGTTGATGGAGTCTCTGGCGGTACTATTACAAGTAAAGGGTTGGAAGATATGCTTTTGACAGATTTTACCAATTACAAAGAATTCTTATTAAAGATTAAATAAATTGCAATGAGCGAACCACTTTTTTCAAGAAAAAACTTGAAGTTGCTGACCGACCCGCTGAATGACAGCAACCCGATTACTGTACAAGTTCTGGGAATTTGTTCGGCGCTTGCGGTAACAGCACAATTAAAACCTTCAATTGTTATGACCATTTCGGTTATAGCGGTTATTGGTTTTTCTAATATTATCATTTCACTTTTACGAAATACTATTCCCAACAGGATACGGATTATTGTCCAGCTCGTGATTGTTGCAATGTTGGTTATTTTAGTTGACCAGGTACTAAAGGCTTATGTTTATGATGTGAGCAGGCAGCTTTCGGTTTTTGTCGGGTTGATTATCACCAACTGCATCATCATGGGGAGGATTGAGGCATTTGCTTTAGGAAACCGCCCCTGGCCATCATTCCTCGATGGAGTGGGCAATGCGGCAGGTTATGGTGTTATTCTTATCATTGTTGGATTTTTTCGAGAGCTGTTTGGCTCCGGCTCAATATACGGCTACCGGGTTGTCCCGGAAAGCTGGTATGTTGTCAACGGAGGATTTTACGAAAATAACGGGATGATGATTTTACCTCCGATGGCTCTAATAACTATCGGGATTATTATTTGGGTGCAGCGCAGCCGCAACCGCAAATTAATTGAAGATTAACCGGTAAAAACTGATGATATGGAAAATCTGATAAATATTTTTATCAAATCAATTTTTATAGAGAACATGATTTTCGCCTATTTTTTAGGTATGTGTTCTTATCTGGCAGTTTCGAGAACAGTGAAAACGGCTATGGGATTAGGTATAGCAGTAACTTTTGTGTTGGCTATCACCCTGCCGGTTGATTATATGCTTGAGAATTATGTGTTAAAGGAAGGTGCACTGGTATGGTTAAGTCCGGAACTTGCTGATGTGGATCTCAGTTTCCTCTCTTTTATCATGTTCATCGCCGTTATTGCATCTATTGTGCAGCTGGTTGAGATGGTTGTGGAAAAATTTACTCCGGCGCTTTATAATCAGCTGGGGATTTTTCTTCCGCTGATTGCGGTAAACTGCGCTATTTTAGGTGGCTCTCTTTTTATGCAGCAGAAAGCATTTCTGAATGTGGCTGAGGCAACTGTTTACGGGCTCGGCTCAGGTATTGGATGGCTTCTGGCTATCATTGGCATTGCTGCAATTCGTGAAAAAATACAATATTCCAATGTGCCGGCACCTTTGCGCGGTCTGGGTGTAACGTTTATTGTTACGGGCCTCATGGGTTTGGCATTCATGGGATTTATGGGAATAAAATTATAAAATTCATTTTCAATGCTAATTCTTTCAACACAAATAACAATTATAGTTGCCAGTGTAGCCGTTTTCCTGAGCGTTATTGTGCTGCTGGTAGGTATCTTGCTGTTTGCCAAGAAAAAACTGATACCTTCAGGTGAGTTACAAATCAGCATTAACGACGGGGAGCATGAAATTATGGCAGAGCCCGGGAATACGCTTCTCACAACACTTAGCAACAATAAAATATTTCTTCCCTCGGCGTGTGGTGGCGGTGGAACATGTGCCATGTGCCGGTGTCAGGTGCTGGAAGGCGGTGGCTCAATCCTGCCCACAGAAACCAACTTCTTTACAAGGAAAGAGCAAAATGACAACTGGCGCCTGGCATGCCAGGTGAAGGTGAAGGATAATCTCAAAATAAAAGTTCCGCAGGAAGTTTTGGGAGTTAAAAAATGGGAGTGCGAAGTGGTGTCCAATAAGAATGTTGCTACGTTTATTAAGGAATTTGTGGTGAAACTACCTGAAGGGGAAAACCTTAATTTCAAATCAGGCGGATACATTCAGATTGATGTTCCCAAAGTTGAAGTAGATTTTAATACTATTGATATTGATGAGAAATATCGCGATGAATGGGAGAAGTTTGGAATGTTCAATCTGAAAATGAAAAATCCGGAGCCGACATTCCGTGCCTATTCCATGGCAAATCATCCTGCCGAAGGCAATATGATCATGTTGAATATCCGAATTGCGACACCTCCCTGGGATCGTGCCAACAACGCTTTTAAGAAAGTGAATCCGGGTATTTGCTCCTCTTATATCTTTTCACTCAAACCGGGCGACAAAGTGGATATTTCAGGTCCCTACGGAGATTTTTTCCTGAAAGACAATGATAACGAGATGATGTTTATTGGCGGTGGAGCAGGCATGGCGCCGATGCGATCGCATCTTTTCCACCTCTTCCACACGGTAAAAGAACGTAATAAAAAAATTTCTTTTTGGTATGGAGCCAGGTCATGGAAAGAGGTCTTCTACTACGACCAGTTCCGTGAAATTGAAAAAAATTATGACAATTTTGAGTTTCATCTGGCACTTTCAGAGCCACTCCCCGACGACAAATGGGATGGGCCCACCGGTTTCATTCATCAGGTGATTTATGACAATTACCTGAGCAAACACGAAGAACCGGAAGAAATCGACTACTATCTCTGCGGCCCGCCAATGATGAACGATGCCGTGCAAAAAATGCTCTATAATCTGGGTGTTCCCAGCGATAATGTAGCTTATGACGACTTTGGAAGCTGATGCTTTCAAAATTAAAAAGGGTTGCTAATTTTCCGGCAACCCTTTTTAGTTTTCCGTGGATTTTTTGGCAGATGGCTTTTCTGTTATTAGTGATAATTTGAACCGGTCTTTGGAAAAGTTAGTACTTGTCTGCTGTTTTAAAATACTTAACGGTTGAATTCCCTATCTTTGGGATTATGAAAAAATAAATCATACTTGCATGAACAGAAAAGATTTTCTTCAAACTATCGGATTTGGAGCAACGGCATTTTTTGTCAATTCTTCTCCTTTGGCAGCAGGGAATAGCCCTTCAGGTAAATTGGCAGAAAATTATTCTTCAGATTTATCTGAAAATATTATTGACCCGATTGTCCCTTTTAAGTTTTATGGAAACAGAAAGCAATTTATGCTCAGGCAACTCATTAAAATGCGGAAAGAATACGGATTGAGGCGTTTCCTGCTGACGGGTCCAAACGAGGAAGTTCGTTTGTCGGGCTTTCCTTCCCCGGATATTTACACTTCAATTGGAAATCAGATACTGGAAGTGAAAAATGAGTTGGCCAAACATGATATTGAGATTGGCTGGTGGTGTGCACCCACATTCAGAATGGGTGGCGGCGCTCCCTTTCAGTACATTACAGGAATTGACGGAGCCGTTTCGGGTACAACTCCCTGTCCTCTGGATAAAAGATTTCAGCATATTTTCAGTGAATATATAACCACAGTTATAAAGATTGCCAATCCTTCCATTATTCAGTTTGAAGATGACTATGAACTGTCATGGCAGCCGCCTGTTTCGTTTGGCTGTTTTTGCCCGCTCCACCTGAATGAATTTGCTTTGATGGAGAATAAAAAATATTCACGTGAAGAGCTGTTGGAAATATTTCGCACTGTTACACCGGAAAGCGTTCGGTTACGAAGGAGATGGGCTGATTTGAGCAGAAAGTCGCTTGTTGAATTTGCAAAAAAAGTGCGCAGCGAAATTGATAAAATTGCACCTGATACCCGCATTTCCTTATGCCAGTCGGGAGTGTCTGATTTTGACGGATTTTTCATTGAAGATGTTGCTTCTGCACTGGCAGGAAAAACCAGACCGCTGGTTCGTCTTTACGGAACAAATTATTCCTCCTTTGAAGACATTTCTATTCCGGAAACTGTCTTTCATGCACTTTACAGCAAACAGCACCTGCCCGGTGATTTTGAATGTATCCATGAATCCGATACCTATCCGCATACCCGGTTTTTCATGTCGTCAAACAAGTTGAAAAGTCTGATGACGGTTACTCTTTCATACGGGCTGGATGATTTTCTGCTGTACGCAACACAATATCTTGATAATCCGATTGAGGACAAAGGCTACGTAAAAATGTTCAGGGATGAACATAAGCGTTTTAATACGATTAAAAGTGAGTTGCAGAATTGCAGACTGGCAGGTTGTGAGGTTGTCTATAAGCCCGACGGGCATGTCTTCATCCCATATACTCATGGGGTACCCTCGCCACCGGTCAATGATTGGATGCGTGTTTTGGGAAGATTTGGAATTCCTTATACATCAAAAGAGGGGCATGTTAAAGTTGTTTCCGGCAATATTGCAAAGACTTTAAGTGAAGCGGAAATAGAAAATTTCCTCAAAGGCGGTCTTTTGCTGGATGCGTTTGCTGCAAACATTCTTTTCGAAAAAGGGTGGGGTAAATATTTAGGTGTAGATATCCGCCCACGAAATCAATTAAGCTTTTGTTATGAGGGAATACGCAAACAAAAAATTGAAAATATTGAAGGAGACCTGATGTATAATTTTGCTTTTGCACCGGCAGGAAATGAGGGGAGTTTGTTTTATGAGCTGAGTCCCCTGAGCGCTGAAACAGAAGTCATTACTGATTTTTTAGATCAGAATGAAAAACCGGTGATTCCGGGTCTGGTCCGTTTCAAAAACAGCCTTGGAGGGCGTGTTGCCATCATCGCTTATGATTTAAGGGGAAACCGCTCCTCTTCAGTATTCAATTATAAAAAGAAAGAACTTATAAAGCAGACCATCGAATGGCTCGGAAACACTCCTTTGCCAATATTTGTTAAAGACAATCCAAATGCTTTTTGTGTCGTAAATGAATCAATTAATGGTGAATATACAGTAGCCACAGTCGTTTCGATGTGTGCTGATACTTTTGATTCCTACACACTGGAAGTTTCTCCGGAATTAGCCGAAGCAAAAATTGAGGTTTTAGGCAACTCAGGTTTATGGGAAAAAAGAGAAGTAATTCGGGATGGCAGAAAAATTAAATTCAGGGATGAACTTCACTATTTATCACCTGTAGTTTTAAAATTTTCAAAATGATAAGTTGTCTGAAAAGGAACAGGTTCGTTTCAGGCAGCTTTTCTGCCAATATGAGTAAGAAGAAATTAATGTCAGGGAAGTTTATTTTTTACGGGTAGTAATATATTCGATAAGCTCCATGAGAGAAGCACGTGCATCACTTTCAGGAAATTTTGCCAGATTGTTTAAAGCTTTCTCCTTAATCTCATGCATCTTTTGCTTTGCATAGTCAATTCCCCCATGATCTACGACGAGTTGAATAAGTTCATCAACATTCTTTTGATCGCTGTTCCCCCTTCTGATGAGTTTGAGCATTCGTTTTTTTTCGACAGATGAAGTGTTGTTTAAAACATAAAGCAAGGGGAGTGTAATCTTTTTTTCCCTGATATCGTTTCCGGCTGGTTTTCCCGTAACTCCTCCGGGGTGATAATCAAAAATGTCATCCTTTATTTGAAAAACAACACCGGCATCCAGTCCAATTTCATACATCTTTTCAATAACATTCTGGTTGTCGGTAACCGATGCCGCTCCAAGAGCCATACTTGTAGCAATAAGTGAAGCTGTTTTCTTGCGTATGATTTCAAAATATGTGGCTTCGTCAATATTGAGCCTTCTGCTTTTTTTAATCTGAAGAATTTCCCCTTCGCTCATCTCCTGCACAGCTCGGGAAATTAGATGTAAAAAATTGAATTTTTCGTATTCAGCCTGTAGCATTAATCCCTTTGCCAGAATGTAGTCGCCTGTGAGAACAGCTAACTTGTTGCGCCATAGGGCATTGATTGAAAATGTGCCACGACGCTCATAGGATTCATCAACCACATCATCGTGAACCAGTGTTCCGGTATGCAGCAATTCAATGGAGCAGGCAGCAATTTTAGTGAATTCATTAATGTCGCCATGCATTTTCGCTGAAAGAAAGACAAACATGGGGCGCAATTGCTTCCCTTTGGTACGGTACAGGAAGTTTAGTATAGTATGAAGGAACGGAATTTCGCTTTTCAGCGTTTTCTTGAAAAATGCCTCAAATTCCTTGAACTCCTTCTCTATCGGTAATCGAATGGATTTTATTTTACTCATCCGGTATTTAAACTTTACACTTTGAATGAATTAACGAACATAGAATATTTTGCTTGAAAAAATCTAAAAAATCTAAAAATTATTTTTAATCCTCCATTCTATACTATGCCGACTGCCATCTACCAACTTACAAAAGTGTATAGATTTATCTCGTTTTCGATATATGAACAGTTAGAACAGAATCAATGGAACAGCAATATCATTGAATATTCATATATTTGTACTTTCTAATAATAAAGAATAATGCTAAATGCCAGAATTTTAGATAAGGACAAATTGGATACTGCGGCAAGTATGCTGAAAGCAATTGCTCATCCTATGAGAATTGCCATTTTAAAATACCTTGAAGGCGGGAAAAGACTTACAGTTACTCAAATTCACGAGCTGTTAGGCATTGAGCAATCAACCACATCTCATCATTTGGGAATTTTGCGCAATAAAGGAGTGCTTTGTTCCAGCCGTGAAGGGAAGAATACATTCTACTATTTAAAGCACAACATTCTGAGCCAGATTGTGGATTGTCTTGAAACATGCACTTGCGACTAAGCAGTCTCATTAAAAGCAAATGCGATGTGCGTCATACTGCTATTTGGTGAAAAAATTTAACTGCGAAGAATTACACAGTATGTGGCAAAGGAACACAAAATGGGAAGCCCAAAGTTCAGGATTAATAAGTAAATGATATTGTGAAACATGCATAAAAATTAGATTTTTTTTGCAATAAAAAAAGTCACCACTAATTGATTTAATGCCAATTATGATTATATTTAACAGATTTTTGTTATCAAATTATTTGTAATTACATTATACTTAGCAGATTAAAATTTTTGTTATGGAGAAAAATTCGAGTAAAAGTGCGGTATCAAGGAGGGCATTTCTTGGTACCACAGCTGCAGCAGCGGCAGGATTAACGATTGTTCCGAGCCATGTTGTGGCAGGATTGGGACATAAAGCTCCCAGCGATAAGCTTAACATTGTGGGTGTAGGTGTTGGCGGAATGGGATTTGCCAACCTTAAAAATCTGGAATCTGAGAATATCATCGGATTATGCGATGTTGACTGGAAATACACCGGTGGAAATGGTGTTTTTGACAGATATCCGAAAGCCAAAAAGTACATGGACTGGCGCCGGATGTATGATGAGATGGGTAAAGATTTCGATGCAGTTGTAGTAGCTACGGCTGACCACACTCATGCAATTATTGCAGCTCATGCAATCACTATGGGTAAACATGTTTATGTGCAGAAACCACTTACCCACACAGTGTATGAATCACGCTTGCTGACCAAATTGGCTGATAAGTACAAAGTGGCAACATCAATGGGTAATCAGGGGTCTTCGGGTGAAGGAGTAAATCTGACAACCGAGTGGCTTGCCAATGGTGAAATTGGCGAAGTAACCAAAGTGGAAGCATTCACCGATCGTCCAATTTGGCCACAGGGTCTCAATACACCTGAAGTTGGACATTGGGTTCCTGAAACTCTTGATTGGGATCTGTTTATTGGTCCTGCCAGAATGCGTCCGTTCAATGAAATCTATCATCCCTGGAACTGGCGTGGTTGGTGGGATTTCGGTACAGGTGCTTTGGGCGATATGGCATGTCATATTCTTCATCCGGTATTTATTGGTCTTGAGTTAGGGTATCCAATTCATGCTCAGGGTAATTCAAGCTTGCTGCTGAACGATTGCGCCCCAGTGGCAGAGACAGTGAAACTTACTTTCCCCGCCCGTGCGCCTAAGCGTGCATGGAAAGGCATGAAGAAAAATGCTCAGTTCCCGCAGGTTGATGTGCACTGGTATGATGGCGGCATCAAATGGGATTTGCCAGAAGGATGGCCGGCAGGAAAAAATCCAAACGATAGCGGTGGCGGTGTAATTTTCCACGGAACAAAAGACAAGCTGATTTGTGGATGCTACGGTGTTAATCCCTGGTTGCTTTCAGGTCGTGTGCCAAATGCACCGAAGTTTAGAAGAAGAATTGAAAATGCCACCAGAGGCGGGCACGAACAGGATTGGGTACGCGCATGTAAGGAAAATCCGGAAACACGCGTTCCGACAGCTTCTGATTTCAGCGAAGCCGGTCCGTTCAACGAAATGGTTGTTATGGGTGTATTGGCAGTGCGTCTGCAATCACTGAACAAACAATTAGACTGGGATGGTGAGAAAATGGAATTCACCAATCTTAAAGATGACGAGACCATTCGAACTGTTGTAAAAGATGGTTTTGAAATTAAGGATGGGCACCCCACATTTGCAAAAACATGGACTGACCCGATTTCTGCAAAACAATTTGCAGCAGAACTGATTAAGCATACTTACCGGGAGCCTTGGAAATTGCCCGACATGCCTGCATAGTCAATTATGAAATATAATAATGGGCGTTCGCATGCGGACGCCTATTTTTTTGACTTATTTTATGCACTTCTGTGCTAAAAACTGTTTATTTGTTGTTATTATTACCAAACCCAAAACCTGTAGGCAATTTTTTTGACTTTTTATAAAAAATATTACCTTAAAAACTAACAGGAGAAATGAATAAGAAAAAAAGCACAGTTTCCCGGCGAAATTTCATAGGCAGTTCTTTAACTGCAGCAGCAGGCTTTACTATATTACCTTCTAAAGTAATCGCAGGCTTAGGGCATCAGCCACCTTCAAGCAAATTGAATATTGCCGGAATAGGAATTGGAGGGCAGGGTTATATCAATCTTCGCAACATGGAAACAGAGAATCTTGTGGCATTATGTGATGTGGACTGGGACTATTCAGGTAATAGCTTTAAGCGCTGGCCCCTTGCCATGCAATATAAGGATTACAGGATAATGTTAGAAGAGCAAAAAGACATTGATGCAGTTGTTATCGCAACACCCGACCACTCTCATGCACTACCCGCAGTTTTGGCAATGCGTGAAGGGAAACATGTATTTCTACAGCAGCCTTTGGGACATTCAGTGTATGAATCGCGTATTTTGGCAGAAACTGCTCAACGATATGGTGTAGCAACCCAAATGGGGAATCAGGGAAATTCGGGAGATGATATTCGCAGAATTTGTGAATGGATTTGGGCAGGTGTAATTGGCGAAGTTATGCATGTGGATACCTGGACTACCCGCCCCACGTGGCCACAGAATATCTTTAAACCTGAGCGCAGCAGAAGAGTTCCACGAGATTTAGACTGGGATTTATTTATTGGTCCGGCGCCAATGAGAGAATTCAATCCGGTTTATCATCCCTGGAACTGGCGCAGCTGGTGGGATTTTGGCGCAGGTGCATTGGGAGATATGGGAACTCATATTCTTGATCCGGTATTTAAGGCACTGTTGCTGGGGCATCCCAGTTCTATAGAAGCCAATTCTTCAGATTTTAATATCGATTCACCTCCAAATTCTCAGGTTATCCGGTTTGAGTTTCCGAGAAGGGACAATTTGCCAAAAGTGGCTATGCCGGAAGTTACCGTAAATTGGTATGACGGAGGATGGCTGCCTGCAAGACCCTCTGAATTGAGAGATGGTGAAATGTTAGGCGATGAAAATGGCGGCTCTATTTTTTACGGAACCCGGGGAAAAATCATGTGTGGTGCCTATGCGAAGAATCCTACTCTTCTTCCCACCGGCGAAATGGAACATTTTAACGAGCCTGTTAAAACTCTCCGGAGAATTTTTAATCCTAACGAAGGCGGTCACGAACAGGACTGGATTAGAGCTTGCAAGGAACCGAAGGCTACCCGCCTTGAGGCATCTTCCAATTTCAGTTATTCCGGTCCGTTGAGTGAAGTAGTTGCTTTAGGTGCATTAGCTGTAAAATTGCAAAGTCTTCAGCGAAAATTGCTGTGGGATGGCGATAATATGCGTTTTACAAATATCGGAATGAATGATGTTCTCCGGATTCTTACAAAAAGTCAGTTTGAAGTGGTAAATGGAAACCCGAGAACAAATAAGGAATATGTAACGATACAGGCATATCAAAAAGCCGAGGAGTGGATTCGTTATAATTACAGACAGGGTTGGGAGCAAATCTAAAACAGGGTGCTTTGAAAATTTCAATTTAAACCACAAAATATTAATTAGTTATGACACAACGAAGAGATTTTATTAAGACAAGTTTAGTGGGCACTACCGGGATTGCAATTGGCGGGCTGGGCTTCAGTGCCAAATCCTATGGCTCTATTATGGGAGCGAATGAAAGGATTACAATGGCAGTAATCGGAATTCGAGGACAGGGAGGTTCACACATTAAGAATTGGTGTTCATTGAAAGAGAACCGGAATGTTTTTTTGAAAACAATTTGCGATGTGGATGAGCTGACATTTGCCGATCGTTCTAAATTCATCGAAGAGGCTATGGGCAAAAAGCCTGCTACAGAATGGGATATGAGAAGGGTTTTTGACGACAAGGAGATTGATGCGGTTTCGTTTGCAACACCAAACCATTGGCATGCGCTGGGAACAATCTGGGCGTGTCAGGCCGGGAAGCATGTTTATGTTGAAAAACCGTCAAGTCATAATGTTTATGAAGGGCGCAAGATGATTGAAGCTGCACGCAAGTATAATGTACGTGTTCAGGTTGGTTTTCAGAACCGCTCCATCGCAAATGTCATTGAGGCAATGAAGTTTTTGCATAAAGGAGGAATCGGAGATGTGTATATGGCAAAAGGTTTGTGCTACAAACCCCGTGATTCTTTCGGTATTGCCGAAGACGCTATGCCGCCTGCAAATCTGCACTATGATATGTGGCTGGGGCCTGCTCCCTCAAGACCATACAATGAAAAAAGGGTTCACTACAACTGGCACTGGCACTGGGATACAGGAAACGGTGACACAGGTAATCAGGGACCGCACCAGTTTGACATAGCACGTTGGGGATTGAACAAAAATGAACATCCCGTAAGAATTTACAGCACCGGAGGCATATACGGAATTAGCCCCAAAGAGTGTTCTCAGGAAACACCAAATACGCAAACTTCGTTGTTTACATACGAGGATGGGAAAATACTGGAATTTGAAACCCGGGGAAGATTCACACATGGCGAATCAAGCCTTGACATTAAAATCGGAAATATGTTTTATGGAACCGACGGCTACCTTGAGCTAAACGGAAGCACATGGAAAGCGTTCAGGAAAAGGGAAACAGAGCCATTTGCCGGCTCCTCCAAAGAGAGCTCCGATGTGCCAAAAGATCCGACTTTCCTGGCTCCTCCGGGAGGAACCGAGCACTATGCCAACTTTATAGATGCTATCCGCTCAGGCAGCAATTATAATTTGCATTGCGATATCACCGAAGGACACTACTCATCTTCACTCCCAATAATTGCAAATATCTCCTATTTGTTGAAAAGAGAACTTACATTCAAGGGTGCTTATGAGAAATTTGCCAATGATCCTGAAGCCGATATGATGCTCACCAGAAATTATAGAAGACCATACGTGGTTCCGGAAGAGGTTTAAAACAAAAAGTCCGATATTTTAAAATATCGGACTTTTTGTTTTCACATACAGAGTAGATAAAGAAAAACCCCGGAGCCTCTGCCCCGGGGTTAAAACTAAACCTAACTAAACCAAACTTATGAAAAAACAGCAAATTATGTATTATGTAACTACTACCTTAAAATGAACTTTTAGAACTCATTTAATTGTTTTCATGTCTGACTAATAATTATCAAATACTGTGCCAAAAAGCCATAAAAATTAAGTTTATCAGTAAGAAAATCACAAAAATCGTGCTTTTTTAAATAAATTTGTGCAAAAAATCAAAATAGAGAGTTCTGTTCATCTTAGCTTAAAGGTTTTTTTACATCAATTTCAACAATGTATTTATGTTTGAAATATTAATGTTGTCGGAATTCCCCAAAATGTAGAATTCAAAAAATAGGTATCTTTGTGAAAAATTTGCAGCAGCCGGCAATTATTAAAAAAATAGATGACAAAGGGTATATGAACAACATTCGCAATTTTTGCATTATTGCACACATTGATCACGGGAAAAGCACACTTGCCGACCAGTTCCTCATGCACACCAATACTATTGGAGAAAGAGACATGCGTAATCAGGTGCTGGATAATATGGATTTGGAAAAAGAGAGAGGTATTACAATAAAAAGCCATGCAATTCAGATGGATTATCAACAAAACGGAATTGACTATAAGCTTAATCTGATTGATACACCCGGGCATGTTGATTTCTCCTATGAGGTTTCCCGTTCAATTGCTGCATGTGAAGGAGCATTGCTCATAATTGATGCAACGCAGGGAATTCAGGCTCAAACCATTTCAAATCTTTATCTTGCTTTGGAACATGACCTGGAAATTGTTCCCATACTCAACAAAATGGACCTTCCGAATGCAATTCCCGAAGTGGTAGAAGATCAGATTATTGATTTGATCGGATGCAGTAGAGATGATATTATTCATGCAAGTGGCAAAACCGGGATGGGTATTCAGACCATTTTGGAGAGAATTATAGAAAGAATACCTCCTCCAGCCGGAGATCCGAAGGCACCGCTACAGGCATTAATATTTGATTCGGTTTTTAACTCCTTTCGCGGAGTCATTGCCTATTTTAAAATTGTCAATGGCATGATTAAAACCAAAGACATGGTGAAGTTTGTAGCAACAGGCAAAGAGTATGACGCAGATGAAATTGGGATTTTGAAACTTGGCATGTCGCCACGCAACATGCTTTCTGCCGGTGACGTAGGTTATATAATCTCAGGAATAAAAACTGCGAAGGAGGTGAAAGTTGGTGATACGATTACACATGTTGACCGTCCGTGCGATAAGGCAATTTCAGGATTTGAAGAGGTGAAGCCAATGGTTTTTGCAGGTGTGTATCCCATCGATGCCGATGACTATGAAGATCTGCGAAATGCAATGGACAAACTTCAGTTGAATGATGCTTCCCTTACTTTTGAGCCGGAGTCTTCTGCCGCTTTAGGCTTTGGATTTCGCTGCGGATTTCTTGGCTTGCTGCACATGGAAATTATCCAGGAAAGGCTGGAGCGGGAATATGACATGAACGTTATCACAACCGTTCCCAACGTTTCGTATATGGTGAATTTAATTGACGGCAGTCAGGTACATGTTTACAATCCGTCGGGCTTGCCAAGTCCTAATTACATTGACACCATCGAAGAACCCTACATACGGGCAAGTATTATCACCGCTTCTGAATATATAGGGCAGGTAATGAATCTTTGCCTTGATAAAAGGGGAACGCTGGTAAACCAAAGTTATCTGACGGCAGAGCGTGCCGAACTGGTTTTTGATTTGCCGCTTGGCGAAATTGTTTTTGATTTTTACGACAAGCTAAAAAGTATCTCACGCGGATACGCTTCATTTGATTATCATATCAGCGGATACAGAGCAGCTAAGCTCGTCCGGCTTGATATTTTATTGAATGGCGAAATGGTTGATGCTCTTTCCACACTAACCCACTTTGACAATGCCTATCCTTTTGGCCGCCGTATTTGCGAAAAGCTGAAAGAACTGATTCCCAGGCAACAGTTTGATATTGCAATTCAGGCAGCTATTGGTTCAAAAATCATTGCACGTGAAACCGTAAAGGCTCTTAGAAAGGATGTTACGGCAAAGTGCTATGGCGGTGATATTTCCCGGAAACGTAAACTTTTAGAGAAGCAAAAGAAAGGGAAGAAGAGAATGAAACAGGTGGGTAACGTGGAAGTGCCACAAAATGCATTCTTAGCAGTTCTGAAGTTGGATTAAAAAGTTGATACCCCCGGTTTTCGCTAAAAAAATAAATTTTCTACGGCTCTATACAATTAGTTTATAGCCCTTTCCGTGTATGTTGATAATCTCCACTGAGGGTTCATCCTTCAGGTGCTTGCGCAATTTGGTAATATAAACATCCATGCTTCGGGCGTTGAAATAATTATCATCAATCCAGATGGATTTGAGGGCATAATTTCTTTCCAGAACTTTGTTGGCATGCTGACACAGCAATTTTAGCAATTCAGATTCCTTGGTAGTCAACTTTATTGTTTTTTCTGTGTCGGTCATCGTTTGTTTCAGGGTGTCAAAGGTGTATCTGCCTAAAGTAAAAACCGGATCACCTGCATTTAGCAAATCCTGGGATGTTCTTCGCAAAATAGCCTCGATTCTGAAGATGAGCTCCTCCATGCTGAATGGCTTTGTGATGTAGTCGTCAGCACCAAGCTTGAAGCCCTCAATGACGTCTTCTTTCAGATTTTTGGCCGTGAGAAAAATAATGGGGATTTCGGTGTTCACTGCCCGAATATCTTTGGCTAAAGAAAACCCATCCTTTCTGGGCATCATGATATCCAAAATGCAGATGTCAAAATAATCCCTCATGAAACCTTTGTATGCGGCTTCGCCGTCGGGATAGAGCTTTGTGTCAAAGCCTTTTGCAACAAGATACTCTTTAAGCAATAACCCGAGGTTTTCGTCGTCTTCCGCCAATAATATTTTTGTCTTTTGTTCCATTTTTATTACTTATGTCAGGTAACAATATACTAAATTTTGTCCCCTTATTTATGATACTTTCAATATTTATTTTTCCATTGTGCAGTTCCACAATTTTCTTCACATAACTTAACCCGAGTCCAAAACCTTTTACGTTATGCACGTTGCCTGTGGGTACACGGTAAAACCGGTCAAAAATATGTGACTGATGCTCTTTTGCAATGCCAATACCCCGGTCAATAAATGAGATGTTGACCATGTTGTCTTTCTTTTCAGAGGTAACTGTAATTTCCGGAGATCCGTTGCTGTATTTCATTGCATTGTCGAGCAAATTGAGAAAAACATTGGTGATATGCACTTCGTCTCCTTTGATAGTTACACTTTCGGTATTCAGTTTTGACAAAAGCACACCATCCTTGCTTTTAACACGTATCTCAAAATTGTTAATTACATTTCGCAGCGTATCATTGATGTCAAATTCCTTAATTTTTAATTTAAGACGTCCTTCGTTAAATACTGCCATTTGCAACACCTTCTCTACCTGAAAACTTAACCGCTTGCTCTCCTGATTAATAATTTTGGAAATATGCTCAATTGTTTTTGGAGTGTTGGTTATGCTTCCATCTTCCAGCATCTGACTTGCCAGAGAAATAGTTGATATTGGAGTTTTAAGTTCATGGGTCATATTGTTGATAAAGTCATTTTTAATCATTGAAAGTTTCTTCTGTCTGAAAATGACAAAAATGGCATATGCAAAAATTGCTATCAGTAAAGTTGTCAGAATAAATGTGGGAATGATTGTAAAACCGGTTGTTCTCAACAAAAAACCTCTTCTTTTCGGAAAATAGACGTAGAGATAGTTGGGCTGCTGCCCGTCAAAATCATAGGGGAAAAGCAAACTGGTGTACTCCTTTTTTCGAAAAGGATAATACACAGAGCTTCCCATAATGAATTTGTCTTCTCCAAGATTTGAGCTTCGTACTGCATATTTATAGTCAAGTTGGATTCCTGCCTCCTGAAAAATGGTGTCGATTGCTTCGGCAAGAAAAAGGGAATCGATTCGTTCACGGAGCGGCCTCCCCTCCAGTAAAATTTTGTAGTTTCTCCAGTGCGTATCTGCAATCCACCTTTCCATTCGTCGTTCAATATTCAGGTTGAATTCGTGCAGTTGATCAAATGATGTTGCTTTGTTAATCCTGTTGGAAACTCCTTGCCCGGTAGGGACTGAATCGGAGAGAATAACCTGATACTCCTCATGGAAATTTCCGAAAATTTTGCTCTCAGAAAGATGAAATCTGAAACTTCCGGAAAAACGCCCAATCTCCTGGCGCGGGAAAATATTAATATTTCCCGGGGCATTGGATTCTCCGGGTAATTTGCCGGCGCGGGCGCTCTCGCGGGCAACGCGCTCCTCATGAAGTTCGAGCTGGTCAACAACCCTTTTTAAAGCACCTTTTACCATCTGGTCGAATTGCTCTTCCCGGATTTCAGAGGCGCTCTTTATGAGGTTGGTTTGAATCAGGATTAAACCCGAAAGAACCAATGTCATCAGAACAATTAAGGTCCACAACATTTTTTTACTCATACGGCAAAGATAATTTTAATGAAAAGTTGTTAAAAATGCTCTTAACAATATTTAACATCAAAGGTACTAAAGTACGGATTTTTAACCTAAAACCAAAGAACAATCGAACGCAAGTTATTTAGGTTTTTTCACCTGATTTGGTTGACAAGATGCTGCAAGAATCAATTGTCAGGGAATTTTCCAAAGGAACTGAAATTTCAAAAGAGTAACAGTGTGTTAAGTTATTGCTGAGTGGTGACCACAGGCATTGCATAGTAACTGAACACTTCATACCTTTATAGGGCAATAATGCAAAAGAACGAATTAAATTTTTTGGAAATGAAAAAGAATATTGGTTCAGCAGACCGGATTATTAGAGTAATAATCGCTGCAATTATCGGAGTTCTCTATTTTACAGGAACAATAACAGGTACATTAGGTATAGTGCTTTTAGTTTTTGCTGTTTTATTAATATTAACCAGTGCAGTTAGTTTCTGTCCGGTTTTCAGACTTTTTGGAATAAACTCATGCTCGCTTAAAGAAAAGAAGTAAGGCTGTACACAATATTGTATTGGCTAAAGTTGAGGGCTGAATGTTGTAAATTCAAAATTTACCAGCCTTCAACTTATAGTGAAAATCCTGATAAAATCACTTTCAAAAATTTTAACTTAAAACTGCGAAAATTCGAAAAATGAAGACTGTCAATCTTCAGGTAAGCGCTCACAGGAGGAGCTATTACCGGGGGATTAAATAAATTTATTACTTTTGGCAGCTTAAATC
Source organism: Mariniphaga sp. (assembly GCA_040772505.1). Taxonomy (GTDB): domain Bacteria; phylum Bacteroidota; class Bacteroidia; order Bacteroidales; family Prolixibacteraceae; genus Mariniphaga. The sequence goes on from JAXGYA010000002.1 coordinate 439,917, forward strand.
AAAAATTGAACACGCATGAATATCATTGGCACAACAGTTCCTGATTGTAATGCTGATTCTATGTAAATATACTGAGAATTATCAATTTGAATAGCATGAAAGATTACTCGATTATTGTATTGGCCAAACAGGTTCCCGACACCCGCAATGTGGGGAAGGATGCCATGAAAGCCGACGGAACGGTGAATCGCGCGGTTTTGCCGGCAATTTTCAATCCGGAGGACCTGAATGCCCTTGAACAGGCTTTGCGAATAAAAGACCGGTATCCGGGAACTACGGTAAAAATCCTGACAATGGGACCGGTGCGTGCAGCAGAAATAATCCGTGAGGGTCTGTACAGAGGTGCCGACGGCGGAGTTCTTCTCACCGACAGGGCTTTTGCCGGTTCCGACACGCTGGCTACCTCCTATGCACTCAGTCAGGCGTTGAAAAAAATGGGCAAAATTGATCTGATTATTGCCGGACGTCAGGCAATTGACGGAGACACAGCCCAGGTTGGGCCCCAGGTTGCCGAAAAGCTGAATATGCTTCAGGTTACCTATGTTGAGGAGATTGTGGAGTTGAAAAATGACACCATTGTATTAAAACGCCGTTTGGATAGGGGAGTGGAAACCGTGAAATGCAAATTGCCGCTGGTGATGACCGTTAACGGAACAGCCCCTGAATGCCGCGTGCGCAATGCCAAGTTGCTGATGCAGTATAAACGGGCTAAAACAATCACCGAATTGCAGCGCGAAAATGAAGATTACACCCACCTCTACAATGAAAGGGCTGATTTGAATATTGCTGAGTGGACGGTTAATGATATTGAAACTGATTCATCACAGCTTGGATTAACCGGCTCACCGACAAAAGTGAAAACCATTGTCAACGTGGTGCTTCAGGCAAAGGATTCAAAAGTGATTTCGGACTCCGACGCCGACATTGAAAGTATGATGATTGAGCTGATCGACAGTCATGTCATCGGTTAAGTTTATTTGAAATTGATTGAAAATGAATAACGTATTTGTTTATTGCGAAATCGAAGAGGGACAGGTGGCTGAAGTGAGCCTTGAACTGCTGACAAAAGGAAGAAACCTTGCCAACGAACTGAATTGCAGCCTTGAAGCAGTAGCTGTCGGGTATAATCTTGGAGAAATTGCCAATCAAGTGATTCCCTACGGGGTGGATACGCTTTATCTTGCCGACGACAAAAGGTTTTATCCGTATCAGACCCTGCCGCACACTTCGGTAGTTGTGAAACTGTTCAGGGAAAAGGAACCGCAGATAGCTTTAATGGGTGCCACTTCCATTGGGAGGGATTTGGGCCCGCGCGTTTCTTCTGCATTGCACAGCGGCTTGACTGCCGACTGCACCAGCCTGGAAATCGGCAACCATTTTGATAAAAAGGCAAACAAAAACTATGAAAATTTGCTGTATCAGATTCGCCCGGCTTTTGGTGGCAATATTATCGCAACTATCATTAATCCCGACCACAGACCGCAAATGGCAACTGTGCGTGAAGGGGTAATGAAAAAAAGCATTCTTGACCCCAAGTATAAAGGGAAGGTGGTTCAGCTGAATGTGCCAGATTATGTGGATGATTCCGATTTTGTTGTGGAAATTATTGAACGGCATATGGAAAAAAGCAGACTGAATATCAAAGGCGCTCCAATCATTGTCGCCGGCGGATATGGTGTCGGTTCAAAAGAGAACTTCAACTTGTTGTTTGAACTGGCTGAAGTGCTTGGCGGAGAAGTGGGGGCATCCCGTGCGGCAATTGATTCCGGATATGTCGATGCTGCAAGGCAAATCGGGCAGACAGGAATTACGGTGCGTCCGAAATTATACATCGCTTGCGGTATTTCCGGGCAGATTCAGCACCGTGCAGGCATGGAGCAATCGGCTCAGATTATTGCCATAAATACCGACCCCGAAGCTCCGATAAATTACATTGCCGACTATGTAATCACCGGAAACATTACCGATATCATTCCCAAAATGATTAAATATTATAAAAAGAACACGAAATAATTTCTAAAATATTACCAGACAACATGGCAAATTTTTTTATCGATAACATGGAGCTGAAATTTCATCTGCATCATCCGTTGATGGGAAAAGTCGTGCAGCTGAAAGAGCGTGACTTTTCGTTTAAGGATGAGTTCAAATTTGCACCTTTTGACTATGAGGATGCAATGGATAACTATGAACGCGTTTTGGAAATTGTGGGTGAAATTTGCGGCGAGATTATAGCGCCAAATGCTGAAAGTGTTGACGCTGACGGTCCCCAGGTGGTGGATGGGCGCGTGATTTACGCCGCCGGCACCAAAGAAAACCTGAAAGCGCTTAGCCAGGCAGGACTGATGGGCATGTCGCTTCCCTATAAATATGAAGGGCTCAATTTTCCCATTGTTCCCTACATCATGGCAGCCGACATTGTTTCGCGCGCCGACGCCGGATTTGTAAACATCTGGGGATTACAGGATTGTGCGGAAACCATTAATGAATTTGCATCGGATGAACAGAAGGAAAAATACCTGCCCCGCGTTTGCAGAAATGATACGATGGCTATGGACCTGACAGAGCCTGACGCCGGATCCGACCTGCAGGCTGTGCAGTTGAAGGCAACCTGGGACGAGAAGAAAAAAACCTGGCTACTAAATGGTGTAAAGCGCTTCATTACTAACGGCGATGGTGATATTTCACTGGTTTTGGCACGTTCCGAACCCGGCACAAAAGATGGACGCGGGCTTTCCATGTTTATCTATGACAAGCAAAATGGAGGGGTAACCGTCAGGCGGATTGAAAATAAGATGGGAATCATCGGCTCGCCAACCTGTGAATTGGTTTTCAAAAATGCCCGTGCAGAGCTGGTCGGCTCCAGAAAACTGGGACTCATTAAATATGTGATGGCGCTGATGAACGGGGCACGACTTGGAATTGCAGCTCAGTCTGTGGGAATCAGCGAAGCGGCATACCGTGAAGCGCTCGAATATGCAACAGAACGTATTCAGTTTGGGAAATCAATCATCCGGTTTCCGGCAGTTTTTGAAATGCTTTCAACAATGAAAGCCAAGCTGGACGCTTCCCGGACTTTGCTTTATGAAACTGCGCGATTTGTGGATATTTACAAAACCTACCAGCACATCTCAAAAGAGCGAACTTTGGAAAAGGAAGAACGGGATGAAATGAAGTTCTATCAAAAATTGGCTGATATTTTCACTCCCCTTGTGAAAGGGATGTCCAGTGAGTTCAGTAATGAAATTGCTTATGATGCCGTTCAGATTCACGGTGGTTCGGGTTTTATGAAAGACTATCCGGTGGAGCGGATTTACCGCGATGCACGCATCACTTCCATTTATGAAGGAACCACGCAGTTGCAGGTTGTGGCGGCAATTCGCGGCGTTACCACAGGCGGATATCTGGAGCGCATCCGATATTATGAATCTCAAAAGGTTTCGCCCAAGCTGGAATACCTGAAACGCTCGCTGATTATTCTAACCGATGAATTTGAGCAGGCAGTGAAAAAAGTTACTTCAGCAGATGACAACGAATTTGTTGATTTTCATGCTCGCCGCCTGGTAGAAATGGCCGGGCATATCATCATGAGCTACTTGTTGCTAAATGACAGCAACCGGGATGAATTGTTTCTGCGCTCAACACTGAATTATATCACTTTTGCAAAAACGCAGGTGAAAGCCCATGCAGAATTTATCCGGGTATCGGAACTGAGCGATCTGGGGAATTACAAGTTTGAACTGTAGTTGACAGACAAAACTCACAGCACAAGCCGCCGGCGACAAGCAGGAATCAGCAAATTTACGAATTTGCGCCTGCCTGAAATCAATCCCCCTGAATCCCCCTTCGCCAAGGGGGACGAGCGCTGATGAGCCCTAAAAAGGCGTGAGAATCTTTCGCCCCTTCAGGGCTTTAATGGAAACGCCCGTTATTTTATACATAGGCGTTGTCCTATGCTAATGGCTCTGAGTCCTACAGATTCAAAACCGGCTGGGCTTCAGTTTATTAGCAGTTTACCATTGGTTGTTGGATACTTCACTTTTCATCTTTCCTCATTTCCACCTTTTGAACCACATAGGCACATAGGTCACTTAGTTTTTTTTAAACTTTACTATTGTGGTTTTTATTTTCAACTATCTCATTTTTAATCACCCAAAAATTTCAAACAAAGGCGCAAAGACAATTCGTGAATTTTCCTTACCGTTTACCGTTTACTTTTTACTGTTTACTATTCACTTCTCACCTCTCATCTCTCAAAATTTCACGCAAAGCCGCAAAGCCGCAAAGACAATACGTGAATTTTCCTTACCGTTTACCGTTTACTTTTTACTGTTTACCGTTTACTATTCACCTCTCACCTCTCATCTCTCATCTCTCTCTCTTCTTACTGTTCACCGTTTACTTTTTGCAATACTTTTTCTTAAGTCCGGTATTAATTTTTTTCACCGGAATTTCAATTTTTTTCCCGGTTACCCTTTGGTGGTCAATTCTTTTATACTTTTGCCTAACAATTTTGACAAACAATGACAGAAATACGAAATATTGCCATAATCGCTCACGTTGACCACGGAAAAACCACATTGGTTGACCGGATGTTGCATCAGGGACATCTGTTCAGAAAAAACAAAGAAGTCGGGGAGCTGATTCTTGACAGCAACGACCTGGAGCGCGAGCGCGGAATTACCATACTTTCCAAGAATGTATCTATTCGCTATAAGGATACGAAAATCAACATTATTGACACTCCGGGACACTCCGATTTTGGAGGCGAAGTGGAACGTGTGCTGAACATGGCTGACGGCGTTTTGCTAATTGTGGATGCTTTTGAGGGGCCCATGCCGCAAACCCGGTTTGTTCTGCAAAAGGCGCTTGAACTGGGGTTGAAACCCATAGTGGTAATCAATAAGGTGGATAAGCCTAACTGTACTCCCGATATTGCGCAGGAGAAGGTGTTTGACCTCATGTTCAGTCTTGATGCTAATGAGGAGCAATTGAACTTCCCGACGGTTTATGGCTCAGCCAAAGCCGGGTGGATGGGACCGGACTGGAAAGAGAGAAGAGAGGATATCAGCTATCTGCTGGATGTTATTTTAGAATATATTTCGCCGGCATTACACAAGGAAGGTTCTTTACAGATGCGCATTACATCACTGGATTATTCTACTTACACCGGGCGGATTGCCGTTGGGAAAATTGCCCGCGGGCAGCTGATTCCCGGCTCGGCGGTATCTCTTGTGAAACGCGACGGAACCATTGTTAAATCGGTTGCAAAAGAGGTATATGTTTTTGAAGGACTGGGGAAGGAACGCACAAAACAGCCAGTGCCCTCCGGCGAGATTTGTGCGGTATTTGGAATTGACGGATTCGATATTGGCGACACGATTGCCGATGCTCTGGAGCCTGATGGATTGAAACCGATCCTGCTTGACGAGCCCACCATGAGCATGCTGTTTGTGGCAAATAATTCCCCGTTTTTCGGAAAATCCGGGAAATATGTAACTTCCCGCCAACTTCGTGAGCGGCTTTTCAAGGAAACAGAAAAAAATCTTGCCTTGCGGGTGGAGGAAACCAACTCGGCAGATTCCTTTCTGGTTTTTGGCCGCGGCATTTTGCATCTCTCCATTTTGGTTGAAACCATGCGCCGCGAAGGATATGAGATGCAGCTTGGGCAGCCTAAGGTAATTCTAAAGGAAATTGACGGAGTGAAACACGAGCCTGTGGAATATCTGACCGTTCAGGCGCCTGTGGAATTTTCAGGAAAAGTGATTGAACAGGTGACCCAGCGCAAAGGAGAAATCCTGAGTATTGAAGAAAAAGGCGACCGTTCCTTTCTGGAATTTGTCATTCCTTCACGCGGACTGATAGGATTGAGAAGCCAGATGCTCACTGCTACCGGCGGTGAGGCGGTGATGTCGCATCGCCTGAAGGGATATGAGCCATGGAAAGGGAACATGGGAGTTCCCCGCAACGGTGCGCTCATCTCCATAGAAACCGGTGTTGCCATCGCCTATTCCATTGACAAAATGCAGGATAGAGGCCGCTTTTTCGTCGAGCCGGGAGAAGAGGTATATGCAGGGCAGGTGATTGGAGAAAATACACGGCAAGATGATTTGACTATCAATATTATCCGCACAAAAAAACTTACCAACATGCGCGCTGCCGGCGCTGATGACAAAGCCGTGATTGCTCCGGCAATTAAGTTTTCATTGGAAGAAGCCATGGAATATATTCATCACGATGAATATCTTGAAGTAACGCCCGGTAATCTGCGAATCCGCAAAATATTTCTGGATGAGCATGAACGAAAACGTCATGCCAAAACATCGGTGGAGTAGGAGTTTTATTCTTAGGAATAATTCACTTTTTTAATTGCGTACAGAACGATTTGCGGGTTTCAATATACGCTTCTTTTATTATTTTTACAAGGAAAATAGAAGTCAGAAATATTTTTTCAGATTTAACTTTTAAAACATGAAGAAACAACTCCTTTTAATCTTAGCGCTCTGCCTTCCTTTTTTGGGTTTTACCATTCCGGTTGACAGCCTGAAATTTATTGATGCAGCAGCATTTCCCGTTATCGGAAAAGGATTTTCCGATACACAGACCCGCTATGAACGGTTGCCTGCCAGGCTGGAAGAACTGACGAGAAAACCGGTATGGAATTTATCCAAAAATAGCAGCGGACTGGCTGTTCGCTTTCGCACCGCCTCCACTGCAATAGGCGCCAGATGGGAAGTTACAGGAGATGTCACTATGAATCATTTTGCGCCTACAGGTATCAAAGGACTGGATTTATATTGCCTGAAAGATGGGAAATGGCAATTTGTAAATTCTGCTCGCCCGGCAGGAAAGCTGACCACAACAATTATTGTTCAGAATCTGACCGGTGAAGAGATGGAATATATGCTTTATCTACCTTTGTATGACGGGCTGAAAAGCCTTGAAATCGGCGTAACTAAGCAATCAGAAATTAAACTGCCGGCAGTGAACTCTCCAAAAACCGGAACCCCGGTGGTATTTTACGGAACCAGCATCACACAGGGCGGTTGCGCCAACCACACCGGAATGGCTTATCCGAGTATTCTCTCCCGGATGCTTGACTGCGAGACTGTAAATCTGGGTTTCAGCGGAAACGGGCAACTGGATTTTGAAGTGGCAGAAGCCATGGCAAATATTCCTGCCTCCTGCTTTGTGATGGATTGCCTGCCCAACGTGAGTCCTGAGCAAATAAATGAAAAGTATGTCCATTTTCTTGAAATTATCCGGGAAAAACAGCCGCAAACGCCAATTGTCCTTGTTGAAAATATCCTTTACACACATATGTTTTTCGACCAGTCAACAAATTCACTGATTAACCGTAAGAATGAATTGCTAAGCCGAATTTTTAAGGAACAGAAAAAAAGTGGCGACAAAAACATTTACTATATCAAAGCTGATAAGTTAATCGGCAGCGATCGTGAAGCAACCGTTGATGGCGTTCACCTAACCGATTTGGGTTTTCTCCGCATGGCTGAGAATCTTTTTCCCGCAATTCGTAAAGTGAGCAATTTCTGATTCGCCGGGTGAATTGAGTGTTGACCGGTCTTTATTTTACACACTTAGAGAAAAGACAATAGAGTTGACAATCAGCAGTATATATATTCATTTTGCCTTTTTCACTTATTTTTGAATTTTGAAGGTGTCAACAATATTTTCATCGAAGTCAAATGCAGTGTATTTTAATTCATTGCCCTCAATTTTGAAATGCTGGAAAAACTGCCCCTCTTTGTATCTGACTGCTGCATAGGGTTCATCGCCAATGTCGTTGTGGCGGGCAGGAATGGCAATTGAAATGATGTAGGTTGTTCCCTCGCTGTGTGAATCAACCACTTTCCCCGCTTTCATCGGGTTGGAACGCATATAGTAGTGCAGGTGTCCGCCTAAAACCAGATCAACATGGTATTTGTCAAACAGTGGCACCCATGCTTCCTGAATATCGGGATAAGGCTCCTCAAAATTGTAGGGTGAGAAATGGAAAATTGCAATTTTCCATGTTGCGGATGAAGAGGCAAGCTGTTGTTCAATCCAATGGGTTTGCGCTTCAGTGGAAGATGTGGCATCCAGCATCAGGAACAAAGTGTTTTTGTAGGTAAATGAGTAGGTTTGTTCCTTTGGCACGCCATCAGGCCCGTTCGTGGGATAGCTGAACAGATCGCGGAACATTTTTGCGCCAAGCCCTAAACGGTTGTCATGGTTCCCCGGAACATTCATCAAGGGCTTTTTGTTGATAACATTTTTTGAGTTTTCAAAAAAGTTATCCCATTCATCCCGGTAAAGACCATAATCCACCATATCACCCGAAATGGTATAAAATGCAGTTTCAGGAAATGCTGCTTCTGCTTTGTCATGCAGCTCGCCAAACGCCGTTTTCTGGTGTGTATCGCCAAACCACACAAATGAAAAGGAGTCGTTATCTCCTGCGGTAGTGAAGCTTTCCGCTGTTGTCCAATCAGTTGCCGGCGAAATCAGATATTCATATTCTGTTCCCGGCATTAAATCGCGCAATTTTGCTGTAAATCTGTGGATAAAGCGATCGTTCATCACTTCTCGGTCTTCCATCAAAAACTTTTCAGCCTGCACTGTTTTTTCATCTGCCGACTCCCTGATCCGGTATTTTACGGAACCTGTTTCCACTGTTGTGTTTGTTCTCCACTGGATATCCATGGTAGTTGACGGGTCGGAACTCCATGTCAGCATAACCTGATCAGGCACGGCAGAGGAGGGATATGCTGTTGTACGGAAAGCTCCGATGAGGTGCGACTCCTTTCCCCTGCCACGGATAGTGGTCAGAAGTATCTGCCCTTTCATCTCTTCGGGAACCTCCATGGTAACCAGTTCTGTCCAGTCCTGATATATTGTTTTGCCATTGTCAAGAATACTAACTATCTGGTTTTCCGGAATAAAACCGGATAGTTCCACCTTGTCTTTTGGATTTTGCGGAGCCACCGAAACAAAGTAGTGATAGGAGAAATTTTCAAATCCGTTGATTCCCAAGCCCACGGTGCCCTTGTCGAATGACTTTTGCCAAACTTCGTATGTGTTTTGCTCGTTCTTCATAGTGAGACCGGTTTTTTCAAAACCGCTTGATTCAAGCCAGAAAGGCATGATTTTTTGTCTTGTGCTGCGCATGATGGAAACAACAACCGGAACATTGGTATTGAAAACCCAGTGGCGGGTGGCAAGTACTTTCAGCTCGTTTTCATCAAACAATTTCATGGCTTTCTCCTGGTCAATAGACTCAATGGCTTTGCTGTCCATTGTTGAATAGATATGCGAAATTGCATTATCCATTACATCCTTCACCGATTTTTCGGGAATAGTCTGTTTTTGAGTGCAAAAAGTTAGTATTAGTGCGAAAACACTAAAAAATAGGATTCTATAATTTTTCAGGTTCATTTTTTTCATCTCTCCTGTTTTCTGTAAAAGGAAAAGCGCACCAGATAATTTTGGCAGCGCTTTTCCTAAATCCTTAATTAAATTATTTTGAAGTAGTTTTCATAGTTTTCATTTGCTGCATTCAGGTTCGCTGATTACATCCAGATAGCGGCCAATCCAGTAGGGCAGCAGCCAGATGTCGCCTGCGCTGTATTCCTGTGTTCCATCTCTACCTCCGTCAAGTCGGAACCGGTTTGCATTGTGGCGGGTGATGGGCAGTTCATCTGCCGGCAAAACCTCGGTTATCGTCTGGGTGCGGAAATTTTCAGGTATAAACTCAATATCTTTCCGGTGGCTGTTTTTAACAGTCCATGTAACCAGATCCAGCGGATAGCGCTGCAAATACCAGATTGCCTCTTTCAAATCTACATTGTCGTCTGTAACCATTGCGGTCATAATGTTCCATAAACCTTCTTTTTCCGGTCTTTCAGCTTCCCAGTGGTCAATGATTGCGTCACGGTAAATGGCTTTTAGCGTATCGTTGAAAGCATAACGGTAGAGCCCCCAGTAGCCGCAGTAATACATTTCGTCATCCGAGTGGTTCCACGTTCCAGAAAGCATTTGTGCCCAGTCGCCATCTTCTTCAGAGGCTCTGCCAATTTCTTCCATTGGGCGCCTCAGGTTTTCCAGATAGCCGTGTTCGTCCATCAGGTAGAAAGCGGCAGTTTTGTATTTTTCTTTTCCTGTAAAATGGTAAGCAGTCTGGAGCATGCCGACAATGTTGGAGCTGTTCAGTTTGCGGTCGCCAACCGATGTGGGAAAACCATTCACATATTCGGGATTCCATCTTGCCCAGAGTGTGGGTTCGCCATTCCAGTCAATCAGGTAAAAATCATTTTTGATGATGTGCGACATCAGTGTGTCAATGAGTTCAATGGCTTTATTCTTTAGGTCGGGTACTTCAACCAGCTCTGCAATGGCTCCGAAAGCAAAGATATGCCCAATAGCTTCGTCGCTGCTGGTGGTCGATTTCCAGTCCCATTCGGGGTCTTCCGTCGGGCGCCAAGGTTTATCGTGGTCGTTATATCCTGCACGCTGGAACGAGCGGGAAGGAAATCCCGATTTCATGGGATTTATGGTGTAGAGGCGCTCCATTGCATCTAATGATTCACGAACGTTTTGAAGCGATTCATCCGATTTGGTAACTGCATACCTGAAAGTTTCGGCTGCCAGATACATGGATGTCCACAATCCGTCATTGTCTGAGTTTTCAAGCGTACCGGTTGTTACATCTCCATTGGTCATTCTCCCTACAGTGGCGTTGAACCCGGTGCGGATATGCCGCTCGCGCACCTGCCTGTCGTAAAACATTGCCTTATCATGCAGCGTCATTTCTTTAAAAACGATTTGACCCACTCCGCGGTTGGTAAGTACCAGCACAGAGCTATTCGGACCTTTGGAAATATGAACCACACTGTCGGAAGGCAGCCAGCGGCGCGATGCATAATAATCAAATTTGCCGTCATCGCGGAGAACCATTGCCCCGTAGGTTGAACCAAACCATATTCTGCCGTCAACTTCATTGATGGTTGTAAGTTCTGTCCATGGCATTTTTCGCTCAATTTGTCCGTTCTGTTTCCCTGTTTTTGTGTCAAATACCAGATATCCGTCTGTTGTTCCGATATACAATTTGCCTGCTGAAACCTCAAAAGAAGTCAAGTTCTCTCCTGTATAAATCTCTGTAACCTGTTTGTTGTCAGGATTAAATGAGCTGATGGATTCTTTGGATAAAATCCAGAACAGCTTATTGTTTTCATCAAATTTGATCTCTTTAACTTCTTTGCCCGGTAGTGAACCTTCCCAAATATACTTTGAGTCTTTAAGCAAAGCCAGTTTTTGCCCGTTGGAAATTAAAAAGGAAAAATCGTTTCCACCTGCAAAAATCCGTGCATCGGGCATGGTGTGTCTCGAAAAGAGATGTCCGGCCCAGGCATTGCTAAGCACGGCTTCATTGTCGATGTAAACAAATTGATTTTGGTAGGTTCCGATTCCTGCAATATTTTTATCGGAAGTTGGCAAATCCTGAACATCTTTCACAACGGTTCCGGGGAAAAGGAATTGTCCGTCTCGCAGCCGCATCAACCCTTTATCCGATAAAATCTGGATATAACCATTTCTGTCAGAAAATACTTTTAACAAAGTGGCTTTGCTATTTTCGTTAAAATAGCTGATGCTGTAATCCTGAGTGAATGGTACGTCTTTGTGTTGTTCTTTTTTTGACAAGCCTGAAGGTTTTTCAGTACCAGTACAGGCTGTTAGGAGAAAAGCAATAATTGAAATTAAAATCAGTTGATTCTTCATGTTTTTAAAATTGTTAATTATTTATGGTGAAATTTTGGAATTTGTCGCAGAAAATTATATAGTTTCGCATTACTCCCTGACTCATTCCCTTATCATTTTATTTTATCATTTATAACTTCCCAATTTAAATCCATCACAAAAATTTGTCTGAATTCTCCGGGATAATCACCGGTTTTCAGCATAGTGTAGGCAAGTGTGTTCCCATCGTTGGAGACCACAAGTTCCTCCCGTTTCTGAGTGTCATTTGTTAAAAAGAGATATTTTCTCTTTTTTTCTTTATTCTGAAATGAAAAAACTGCGATATTTCCGTCAGCGATTGCAAAAATTGAGTTTCCTGAAGGATGCCAGCGGATATCCGATGCATTCGACTGGAATTCACTCAGCTGAAACGGTTTTTCAAAGCTTCCTTCGGGAAGTGCGGATTTTTGGGAAGGGATTACAAAAATCTGCAAAATTCCGGATTTGTCTTCTGCAAGGTAAGCGATCTGTTTTCCATCATGCGAACCGCGAACAATTCCTGAAACTGTGCCGCAGTCTGTCAGCCGGCGAATTTCAACACCCCTTGGCGGTTGGGGATAGCTTGTTGCATCGCCTGAAAATGCAGTAGTAATATCCACTGAGTCGGGAATGTCGGCAACAAACAGGTCTGTTTGATAATCCACTCCGTTTTCTGCTCGTATTTTTCCGACAAAAGCGCGCATTTTTCCGTCGGCGCCCACCCATGAGTCGCCATATGCTTTTTCAATTTCACCGGGTTTTGATTTTCCCATTTCCGCAGGTTTCAGAAGCACTGCAAAATAGTGCGTATATCCCCGTGGTGCTGCCGCATTCGGTTCCATGTATCCAATCGTCCGGTCGAAATTCTGCAACAGAAAATCATCATAGGTGAATCCGACACGTTTTCCGTTTCGGGCATATTCGTGGCGGTGGGTTCCGCCTCGCTGTGCACCATTTATAGTAGCCCTTTCGGTAGAAACATCGCGCATGTCCACTTTCGTAACTACGCCTTTTCCGTTGGCGCTCACCTCGACCCCGGTGCGGTTACGAATTCCGTAAAATCCTCTTGCTTCAACCTCTTCCAGCAGCGGGCCTTGAATAAATATTACTTTCTCCTCCGAGGGGTGCCAGGATACGGCAGCCACTCCGGGCGCTGCTTCTTCACCGGTTACGGATTCAGGCTCCCAGAGTACAGTCTCCTTTCCGGTGGCGATTTCAATCTTCTCAATGGATTTACAGTTTGCCAGATTTTTGTTGAACACGGTTCCACGGGTGTCGTAGCATAAAAACCGGTCATCGGGCGAAAAATTATCGTTGTTGTCCAGAGCGTGATTCTTTGCTGAAAAGGATATTTGTCTTTCTTCCATAATTGAAATACTATTTTGTGTTCCGGTTTCTGAGCAGGCAGTTAAAATCATAAAAATTCCGGCAAAAATAATTGTATGTTTTCCTGTTTTGAACATGATGCACTATTTTATTTTACTCGGATTATCCGGTGAGCCTGCCAGCTTTGATTAAACATATCAGTTGTACGTACGGCAGCCGTATATGTTCCCGGCTCTCTGCGCTCCAGCACTCCGCTTCTGTTGGTGTCCAAAAAAACAACTCCTTTCAGTTTACTGTTTTCAGCAGCTGCAAATATTCCTGTAAAAAATATTAATGAAAGGATAAAAAGCCTCACAATTCTGATTCCCGATTATGTATTAAATAAAGAGGACATGGAAAGTCCGTGTCCTCTTTAATTTAAACCAATACAATTGATAATTTCTGTTATTTAAAAATCCACATTTTTGCAGATGGGATGTCTTTCCCACCCAATGCAGAAACTGCTGCATCGTAGTTTTCTCTGTTGTTACTTTCTTCATCCAGAGGATAAGTGTAGCGCATTGGGAAATCATAAGATGAAAATGCAGCTCCCAACGTATAAACAAAATCCGGTTTTTTCGTTCTCCTGACTTCTGTGAAAGCTTCTGCATGATTGGTTACGAGCAATGACAGCCATTTTTGCAAAGCGATTTTATCTAAGTCGGCAGAGGAGCCGTCAAGTGCAACTCCGGGTTTTGCGTAATAAGCGGCAAAATCATCAACTATTTTATCTGAACCTAAATGAGTTGCCGGTTTTGTGCCATTTTCAATTTCCCATCTCTCAAAAGACAATTTAATGCCCTGTTCATAGTAATTTTTAACTGTTCCTGAAGAAATCCACCCTTTTTGACGGGCTTCTGCCAAAAGGAACATCATTTCACTGGCTTCCATCATTACAGCCCTAAGTCTGTTGTCTTTTGTCTTCGCAATTAACTTAGAAAAACTTGTAATCCGCCGGTTGTCATAAGGGAATTGTGTTCCGGCAAGGTGAGAGCCTCCGCCATAAGTGTTCTGAATATCAATTGGTGTGGGTGTGCCAAACCATTGTGCATCCAGTTCGTAAGAAACATCAGCATCATTCCCGCTTAAATCTTTGCCCAAAGTTGTCAGCCAACCGGGCTGAACACCCGGGTCACTAACCGGATAATAGGTAATATCATAAGTGAATCCGTTGATTTTTACCTGTTCGGTTGTTTGCTCAGTCTTGCTTGATAACGGAGCAAGAACAGGAGCAAAAATGACATACATTCTTGGGTCGTCAAATTCTTTCATTTGATCAATTAAGTATTTGGTTGGCTTGGGTCTTGTATATTTATTTCCTGTTCCCCAAGTAGTCTGAAGATACCATGAGTCTCCCTCTTTTGTGCCGGGAAAGGTAATTGAAGCATTATCTGCAACTGAATTCATATAATTATTCCCACTGGCAATTGCTTCCATCTGACTGGACAGATCCGTTCCGTCTTTTTTAAATGCTTCATAGGAATGTACCATTAAGCGGAATTTCAGTGAGTTTGCAAATTTTATCCACTTTGTGCGGTCTCCATTAAAAAGAACATCGTGATCAGCGGGTAATCCCTTGCTGCTTGAATTTGACAAAACACTCACAGCGTTATCCAATAATGCAAATAATGATTCATATACCTCTTTCTGTGAATCAAATTTTGGGAACAGGCTACCTTCGCGCCCTAACATAGCTTCTGAAAATGGAATATCTCCATACTTTTCAGTAAGAAATCCAGTTATAAAAGCCTTTAAAATGTCAGCAGCTGCAATTGTCGCTGTATTTCCCTCTTTCTCAGCTACTTTATGTATAGCAGCAAAAGTGCGGAACTGATTCGTATAGGGATTTGAGTTTTTCATCCCCCAATTGTTTTGAAATACAGTATAATATGTAGATGTCTGATCACCTGAGTAACAATTCATAAAATATAGAGTTACTTGCCTGTCCGGATCAGATTCCGGAACAGTACCATAGGATTGAGCTGTATTCACGATAGCCGTAGTTAACTGGTATCTTGAATAAGTGAAATAATTTACATCAAAAGATGTCTGTCTTTCATCTATCCGTAATGAGTCATCACATGAAGGACTAAGAACAATGGTTAGACAGATGAATATATAAACAATTATTTTCTTCATAATATAGTATGTTTTAATTTTTTACATTTAAAAATTAACAGAAATTTTTAAACCCATAGTTCTAAGTGGTGATAAACCAAAATTAGATATTCCTGGGCTTGCGACTCCCTTATAGTGGGCAGTTTCAGGATCTTCGTTCATTCTGTTCTTTGCCCAGAACATCACATTTTTAGCAAAAGCTGTGAAATAGATATCCTGGCAATGCAATTTTTGAACAACTGATTTTTGTAGCTGATAAGTGAGATTTATCTCCTTAATTTTAAAATTGGTTGCATCCCATGCTCTGAATTGAGCACCTGACCACAGCTCTTCTCCCTCCATGTTGTAGGGATGAGCATATAATGTATAAAGGGGATCCTCGCCATTTAAAATATAATAATCATCAGGCAGTTTTACTTTCTCTTCCGGACTCATTCCTGAAAGATCTTTATTTGGATCAATAAAAACAGAGTTCCAGTATCCGAAATATCTCGGATCACCATTATAATATTTCATATAGTTGGAGTATGCTTCTCTGAATTCTCCCCAACCGGTTCCAGGGAATATGTCGTCGGGATTTGGCATACTGGGTAAACCACCTGCAAACCGGCCACCAGTGAAATACTCATCGTATTTATCCTTATAGATGTAGCCAATATCAGCCATACCGTCATCAATTATAATTTGCTGTGTCTCAGATACAAATACTCCGCCAAGCCTTAAGCTTGAAACTACACCCAAACTCCAATTTTTATATCTTAAATCAGTACTAAAGCCCATTATTGCATCCGGATTAATATTACCTATATAACCATTTCCTTTTATATAATCTGTTGTGCGAATAGATTCACCAATTATCCCATCGATACCATTGAGCATCATACCTTTGTATTTTCCGGTCTGAATATACGCGATAGGTCTCTCAGCATATAAATCACCCACTTTTGATCCTTCAAACAAAGAGAGTAAAGTTTTAGCTTCATAATCATAGAATCTTTCAGAGAAACGATCATCTAAATCACTGATTTTAGAACTAAAGGTAGAGACATTTCCGGT
This sequence comes from Mariniphaga sp., assembly GCA_040772505.1. Lineage (GTDB taxonomy): Bacteria > Bacteroidota > Bacteroidia > Bacteroidales > Prolixibacteraceae > Mariniphaga. The sequence goes on from JAXGYA010000002.1 coordinate 456,228, forward strand.
TACGCTCCATCTCCAGTCCCGGTTTCTTACCGGAACAACAGTCAGAGAAGCTTCAATACCTTTTGAAATAACTGAGCCCATGTTGGTTAAAACTGAGCTAAAACCTGATGAACCTACAACTGGAAGACTTTGAATTTGATTGATATGGTCTTTGGAATAATAAGTAAAGTCACCTAAAATTCTATTATTTAAAAATCCAAAATCTATTCCTGCCTCTTTAGTTACATTCAATTCTGGAAGAATTTTAGCATCTATCAAAGCTCCTCCAACAGTTCCCATTGTAACGCTACCCCACGGTGAGCCTGAAATTCCGTAGCTGTCTAAATTTACCGGTTTTCCGATTCCGTAACCGGTTTCAGCATATCCAGCTCTCACTTTAATTAAACTCACCGAACTATTAATATCATCGATGGCTATCCAGCTAAGAGAAACACCCGGGTAAAAGTGATTAGTTTTCTCATGCTCCAGAATACCTACCCAGTCATTTCTACCGGATACATCTAAATATAATATTCCTTTATATCCCAAGGTAACAGTACCATAGGCACCATAATTGCGATAAGGATAGCTCATGCTAAATCCTGCATTTTGTTTAACAGTTGCAGGTAGTGAGTTGTAGCTAAACGAATTAGGTGTTGTTAGTTCACTTCCTCCGAAACCCGAACTGTTACTCTCGCTATAGTTGTAAGAAAAACCAACCAGAGCATCAACAGAAAGTGTATTGTCAAGGAAATATTTGTCATAAGCAAGCATTGCATCATTTTTGATTGCTAAACTGCTTGAATGCTGTTGTTGATATCCACCTTTTTCTTCTCTTTCTGCGCCCCATGGTGTTTTTCGTTCAAATGCAAAATTGTCAGTTGTTAATCCTGAACGAAGTGTGAATGAAAGGTCCTGAGTTAATTTCCAGTCCAGTTGAGCTTTTCCAAAGATTACATTTTTCCTGTAGGTGCGAATAATTTCTTCTGCAGCAAAATAGGGACTGTTTTTTCCAATAGCTTTGTCAAAACCGGCGGCATTCACACGACTTAGCCTATCCTCACCTGGATTTTTCAAATAGGGAGTATTCTGATAGGTACCATTCCAGTCATCCAGCCAATTATTTGCTTTTTTCCATTCAGACATGGGAGGCATATTTATAGGCACTGTCATTGCATGTCCTAAAGGGTTATCTTCCCGTTTGCCATACATTTGTGATTGATTTGGCGCAAAAGTATGTGAAAGAGATGCCTGCGATGAAATTGTAACTTTATCTGTCAGGTTGTAAACGCTGCTAAAAGATATATTGTTACGAATAGTTTTGTTTGAAGGAATTACAGAATTTGAAGAAACATTACCTATGTTAAATCGGTAATTTCCTTTGTCATAATTACCAGTTACTGCAACATTGTTATCATACATCACACCAGTTTCCAAAAATGCAAGTAATGGATTGGTGTCACCTTGAACTTGCAGCACAGCTTGTTCCCACTCTTGAGATAACATATTCCACCTCCAGACGGGTGATGTGTTGTTCTTGGTGTCATCAATTGCCCAGCCGAAGCCTTTTCTGCCGTCTGTGACAGGACTTCCATCTTCATCACCCTGAAAGAACTGGCGCTGAATGGGAGGGGTGCTGTATGCCTGGTCAAAGGAGAGAGCACTGCTTACGGTTACTCCGATTCCTTTTTTAAGGCTGCTTCCGCTTTTAGTTGTAATCATAATAACGCCATTCCCTGCCTGCGAGCCATAAAGCGCAGCGGCACTGGCTCCTTTAAGAACCGAAATGCTCTCAATGTCGTTCGGATTCATTGATGACATGAAGTTGCCAGCATCAATCCCGGAGGTAACCCCAACTCTGTTCGATGAAATTTGCACCCCGTCAACAACAATCAGCGGCTGAGTTTCATTGTTAATGTTCCCTGATTTTCCCTGCATAATACCTGCAAGGGAGGTTGAGCCACGAATATTAAACATCACGGATGAAGTTGGTGAAGAAGAGAGGCTTCTCATTTGAACTCCTGTGACTTTACCTTCAAGTGATTTTAATACGTTGGATACACCACCAGTCTCAATATCCTCACTGTTGACTGAGGATATGTTGTATCCCAGTGCCTTTTTTTCTTTTCTCATCCCCAAAGCGGTAACAACCACTTCATCTACTCCAATAGAAGAAAAATTCAATACGACATCAATGCTGGATCTTCCACTCACATTGATTTCCTGAGTTTCCATTCCCACGAATGAAAAAACCAGTACAGACTGGCTGCCGGGTACATTCAGAGAGTATTTTCCGTCAATATCGGTGACAGTTCCCTGAGTTGTCCCTTTTACCACAATAGATACTCCGGGCAGAAAATCGCCCGTGTTGTCTTTCACGGTGCCGCTGACCCGCAACTGTGGCTGAGCATAAACCGTTGAAAAAACAAACACTACTAAAACAAACGTCTTGATAATTTTTTTCATAAAGTTTTAGACATTACATTAAACAATAAAAAAACAATAAACTATCTCATTCACAAAATACATTATTACTAAAACGATAAACTACCAATATTTAACTCAAATTGCATGGAATTTTGACACTTTATCGCTATTCCGTTAATATTATAGATGAAATAGCAGATTTCCAATAGGATTATTGTCAAATAATCATAGGTCTTCGAGTTTTTAATTTAATATTTTCGGCATAATTTTTATTTTTTTAATGATACGTTCAAAAAATATAACTTAGTTCCTCTATTTGCAAAACTTAAGCAATACCTTTCGATACAAAGCTTCTAACACAAATAACAGATAGTGAACAAATGTTTAATGAAAAAGTTCATTTCTTTTTTCCAAAATATCACTTCTTCTTTTTAAAAATTAAAATAAAAGAAAATTGATTAGTGAGATAAGTCAAATAACCGTATGATATTGTTTGTTTTCTTTCGGCATCGTCCGATAAAAATTTTGAGCCTTGTTTGCTGCAGGCGGAAGATGCTAAAACAGGAAGGGTAGCGAATATATCCGGCGATATCCACTTCCCGGTATGTGATTGCCGGATTAAGTATCCGAAGCCGATACTTTTTTTTAGCTGAAAAAGAAAATGGCAATTTGTCAGTCCATCGGATAGATATGCTTGTTTGCAAGATAGTTAAGGATTTTGTCAAGGTTTGACTCATTTTCCTCTGGATTGAACGCCATATTTGCATTGGTGGGAGCTTCAAACTCTAAATCAATTCCCGGCAGGTTCTCAATCTCTTCACGTTCTGCCTTGATGTATAATTTTGGTTTATTTGCTTTGCAATAATCGAGTGAAGCGTCCATAAACATTAAATGAAACCGCTCTTTTCCGACAATTTCTGCCACTTGATTCCTAAGGGAGTCATTTCGCGAAATAAATGAGCAAATCGTGATTATGCCCTGATCATTAAGCAGTTTGCAGATATGTGCCACTCTTCTCAACTGTTCGGCACGGTCGGCGGGGGAGTAATCAAGTTCCCGGTTCAGTCCCGAGCGCAGCGAGCTTCCATCAAGCAAAACAGCTGTGGCGCCATTCTCAAAAAGCTTCTTTTCCAGACTAAAAGCCAGTTCGTTTTTTCCCGAGCCATGCAGCCCTGTAAACCAAATGGTAACTCCTTTTTGGTTGAGCTTTTTTTCCCTCTCTGCCATTGAAATCAGTGATTTACCCTGTTTGATATTTTCCTTGTCTGCATCGGAAATTCGCGAAGGGAGGTTTTTGCTTTCCAGTTTGTCTATAATCATCCCAACCGCAACGGTATTGTTGGTTAATGGATGGATGAGGACAAATGAACCGGTATTTTTATTTTTTTGATAAGGATCAAAAAATAGTGGTTTTGCAGTGGTAAAAACAGCACGCCCTATTTCGTTCAGCGAAAGAGTGTCAACTTTTGATTTTTCCAATGTGTTCACATCGGTCTTGTAGCGAATCATGTCTATTCGTGCACGCGTTGTGTTGGTTGTGTGTTTCAGGAAAAACTGCGTGGAGAGTTCCATCGGCTGTTCATCCATCCAAACGAGCATAGCCTCAAAGTGCCTTTCAATACGCGGCAGATTATCGGGATTAACCAGTATTTCTCCCCGTGAAATATCAATTTCATCTTTCAGCACCAGGGTGATTGCTTGAGGAGGGAAAGCTATTTCAAAATTTCCGTCATAAGTTGGAATTGATTTTACCTTTGATATTTTTCTTGAGGGAAGCGCCATCACGGTATCTCCGGGTCTGACAGTTCCGGAGGCAACTTTTCCGGAGAAACCCCGAAAATCGCGGTCAGGGCGCAGGACATACTGCACCGGAAACCGGAAATCGTTGAAATTGCTGTCGCTGCTGATGTGTACTGTTTCCAGAAAATTGAGCAGGCTTTTCCCGCGATACCAGGGCATATGCGCTGAGATTTCCACCACATTGTCGCCTTTTAGTGCCGAAAGAGGAATAAACTCCACATCGGGGATGTTGAGTTGGATGACGAAGTTCTTGTATTGAGAGCATATTTCGTCAAAAACTTTTTGACTAAAATCAACCAGATCCATTTTGTTTACAGCCAGAATTACATGTTTGATTCCAAGCAGTGAAACCAGGAAAGTGTGCCTGCGGGTTTGGGTGACAACTCCCTGTGTGGCATCAATGAGGATAATTGCCAGACTGGCGGTTGAGCCTCCGGTGATCATGTTGCGGGTGTATTGTTCGTGCCCGGGGGTGTCGGCAATGATGAACTTTCGTTTTGCCGTAGAGAAATAGCGGTAAGCAACATCAATGGTTATTCCCTGCTCGCGCTCGGCTTTCAGCCCGTCTAACAGCAAGGCATAATCAATCTCTTCTCCGGCATGTCCTACGCGCTTGCTGTCTCGTTCGAGGGCAGCAAGCTGGTCTTCATACAATATTTTACTGTCGAACATGAGGCGCCCGATGAGTGTTGATTTGCCATCATCTACAGAACCGGCAGTCAGCAGGCGCAGTAGCCCTTTCTTTTGATCCTGATCAAGAAAAGCGTGAATGTCGGGAGTGTGATTTGACTTTGTTGTCATGTTGCTTTTGTTATTGCTGTTGCTTGTAATTTCCAATTCCTTAGTTTATTTATATAAATTTCTGAAAAAGCTGCCGGTTAAAAATAGCCTTCTCTTTTTTTCTGTTCCATACTTGCCTCCTGGTCAAAATCAATGACTCTTGTTGTGCGCTCCGAAACATTGACAGTCATCATCTCTTCCACAATCTTTTCGATGGAATCTGCATTCGACTCAATGGCTCCGGTGAGCGGATAGCAGCCTAAAGTGCGGAATCGCACTTTGCGCATTCGCGCTTTGGCAGCCAATTCCTTGGGCATACGTTCGTCATCAACCAAAATCAGATTTCCGTCAATTTCTGTGATGAGCCGTTCTTTGGCAAAATAGAGCGGAACGATTGGAATATTTTCCAGCCGGATATACTGCCAGATATCCAGCTCTGTCCAGTTGCTGAGGGGGAAAACCCGGATTGATTCTCCTTTGTGAATGCGGGCATTGTAGATGTTCCACAGCTCAGGGCGCTGGTTTTTGGGGTCCCAGTGGTGATAGCGGTCGCGGAAAGAAAAAATCCGCTCTTTTGCGCGTGATTTTTCTTCGTCGCGGCGGGCACCGCCAAAAGCCGCATCGAATTTATATTTTGACAGCCCTTCCAGAAGTGCCTCTGTTTTCATCACATCGGTATGCACCTTACTGCCGTGTGTGAACGGCCCGATGCCGCTTTCGTATCCTTGCTTGTTGTAGTGTATAATCAAATCCCACCCTTTTTCTTTGGCATAGCTGTCGCGGAACTCAATCATTTCCCGGAATTTCCATTTGGAATCAATATGCATCAGCGGAAACGGAACTTTGCCGGGATAAAAGGCTTTTTCTGCCAAACGCACCATGACTGATGAGTCTTTCCCGATGGAGTAGAGCATCACGGGATTTTCAAACTCTGCCGCCACTTCCCGGATAATATGAATGGATTCTGCCTCAAGTTCCTGAAGATTTGTCAAGCTGTATTTTTTCATATTTTTTAATACAATTTTTAAATAGTTGCTGCCTGAATAATTCTGTTAGCAAGTTAATGATAACAAAACCTGATTGCTTTCCGGCAGCTCTTTCCTTTCACTCCATTGATTTTGTTCCTGTTTCAGAAATAGTTCAAAAGAGTGCAGCACCGACAAAATTATATCTTTTTTCCGAATTTGACTGAATGGTTGCTATGTGTTGATATTCAGTGCTCTTTTTGTAGTTGCCGGATGGTTTGTTTAAATCGGGATGCGCGTTCAAGGCAGGTTCAAACGTTTAAGTGAATTTATTTTGGCTCAATTTTTTTAATAAAATCAGTTCAGGTAAATTGTGTTATTTGCTTTTGTTAAGCATTTCGAGATATCGCGGATTAACGCTCATTCCAAGCTCTTGAGCCCGCCTGGCATCAGTCAGCGCTTTTTCTGTATTCCCCAGTGAATTGTATGCCAGTGAGCGGTTGTAATAAAACAGTCCTTTTGCCGGCTCAATCTGAATGGCAGAATCATACTGAAGAATTGCCCGGTCAAAATCTTTTAGCCCGGCATAGCACAGACCGGTCAGGTTAATAATTTCTGCATCTCCGGGCTTTAACTGAAGATATTCCCGGTAGTCAGCAATCGCTTTCTCAAACTCTTTTATCTGGAAATATGCAAACCCGCGGTTTGACAGAGCATTTGTGTTTTCAGGTTTTTCCATGAGAACTTTAGTCAGGTCATTAATTGCATTTTCAAATTCCCCTTTTGAGCCGAAAACAGCGCCGCGATTTGCATAAACTTCAGTGTTGTCAGGATCGATGGAGATACTTCGGTTGTAATTTTCGAGTGCTTTATCAAGGTCTCCTTTTATGTGGAAAATTTTTCCCATGTCTTTGAGTACATCTGCCTGAAGGGGTTGCATTTTAATTGACATATTTAAATATTTCAATGCTTTATCATGTTCATCATTCTGATTGTAATAATTCGCAAGGTTGTTGTATCCAAGAATCGCATAGGGCTGTTTTTTAATTACATTCATCCATAGGGTTTCACCGTTTTCCCACACTTTTATCTGTTTTACGGTTTGAACAGAAATAATCATCAGATAGCCTGTTATAATTGTGATTAACAGGATTTTCAGATTTTGATATCTGTCAAAAAGGTGTTCAACCCAAAAGGCATACAGCAGAAATAAACCGATGTAGGGAATATATGTAAACCTGTCGGCAATAAAGCCGGCGCCTGCGCCAATAATCTGAAGCATAAACATAATATTCACCGTAAAAAACAGTATTCCGAAAGTGAAAATCCGGTTGGTTTTATATGTTGCAACAGCACCCAAAGCAATGGCTAAAGCAGGAATCATGCTTAGGTAGTATATCGAAGTTAGTTTTCCGGGAAGGGGATAAAAGGCGGATAACTGATATGGCACAATGGATTTAATAATATAAACCATGTAGGAATAACTCCCGATGAAAAGCCGCTGCAAAAGCGGAAGAGAAGCTCCAACATCCAGTGAGCCATGTTTTTGAAGGAAATAAACTCCAACCAGCCCGGTAATTAGTGATAAAAAGAGAAATGGAATTTTGTTGGCAAGAGTTTTCCACGATAGTTTTTTATCAAACCAATAGTCAACAAGCAGGAGTGAAAGCGGCAGAGCCACTGCCTGAATTTTTGACATCAGAGATAAGATGAAAAGTAAAATGGAAGCCAGATAGAGAGCTAGCTTTCTATTTCTGCGCCAGGCTATATAGTAAAGGAGAGATAACAGATAGAATGTGGTGAAAAGCACATCTTTTCTTTCGGTAATCCATGCTACTGATTCCACATGCATGGGGTGAATCCCGAAAAGAAGAGAAACCAGAAATGAAGCCCAAAACGACAAACCCAGATTTTTCATAAAAATGAAAACCAATAGGGTACATACAATGTGCAGGATTGCATTATTTATGTGATAAAGTTTTGGATTGTCCTTAACAATCATATACTCAAGTGCAAAGGTCAAATTTGCCAAAGGATTGTAGTTCCCCATTATGTGCTCGCTGAAAATCCCTTTTACATTGAAGTGAACAACGTTTTGGTTCTCATAGATATTTACATAATCATCCCAGTTTACAAAATCGAAACGGAAGGTCTGCGAGTAAAAAAGAAAAGTTAGTATGGCAATAAATAGTCCGCCTCTGATCCATGTTTTTTGGGAAGCTGTTTTTTGGATTTTATAATGTTGTTTTTTGACTTTTTTGGTTTTCATCATTTTTCGCTTAAAACTGCCAGAAATAGGGAATCAGCAAGAGAGAAAGAAGGAACGATATGATGTTCAGCGGGGGGCCGATTTTCAGGAAATCTTTGAATTTATAGTCTCCTATTGCCTGGATAATGAGATTGGTTTGGTAGCCGATTGGTGTGGAGAAACTGGTTGATGCAGCAATTGAGATGGCTACAAAAAAAGGTTTCGGGTCAACTTGAAGCTGGTTTGCTGCGGCTAATGCAATAGGAAAAATCAGGGCTGCTGCCGCATTATTGGTAATGATTTCAGTGAAAATGGTTGTGATAATGAACATCGCTGCCAAAACACCAACCGGCCCAAGTCTGTGAGAAAAATTAATGGTTGTGCGTGCTACCGACTCTGCTGCTCCTGAGTTTTGCAGCGCTTTGCTCAGTGCAAACGAACAGGCTATGGTTATGAGCACATCCCAGCTGATGGATTTGGTGTATTTCCGGTGAGGCATGATTTTTAGCCAAATGAGCAGCATAGCTGCAATTATGGAGAAAAAGAACATATCGAAGGTTAAACCTGCAGGAGAGTCAAAATATTGTCCGATTGTTGCGCCAACAATCATCCCTAATAAAATGAGGAACGCCAGCCATTTGGTCCAGAAATTTCCAGTTTGGCGATAATCGCGGATATACGATGTGAGATAAAAAATTTTGGAGTCTCCCCAGTTTTGAATAAACTGCTCAGTTGTGAGCAAAACCAGATTGTCGCCGGGTTTGAGTATCAGCTTATCCAGATTTGTGGAAATACGTTCTCCGTTCCGGTGAATAGCCAATACGGCTGCCTGATAGTGCTCCAAAAAGCTGAACTCCGAAATTGTGAAGCCAATTCCTGGGAAACGCGGCGAAATAACTGCCTCATACTGTTTGAGTTTTTCTTTGGGAATATGCTTCACCTGCTCTAATCCACTCATAGTGATATTTTCATTTCCAAGAACGGAGTTGAGTTGATCCGATTTGCCTGCAAGCAAAAGCTTGTCATTAACAAGTATTTTATGCTTTCCTTTTTGTGTGTTTAAAACTTCTCCATCGCGTTCTATGCATCTCACAAACAGTTTATTAAGTTCTTCTAGCCTGCCATTTTTGATTTCTCTGCCAATCAGGTTGCTGTTCCATGGAATGACTGCATCATAATAGTAGTCCTTGTATTCTGCAGAACTTTTGGAGTTTATGGATATTTTTTTCCCGGGAAGAAGTTTGTTCCCGGCGATTGATATATATAAAGTTCCGAAAAATGTTATGAAAAGCCCGACCTTTCCAAGCTCAAACATGCTGAACCCCTTCATTCCATTGTCAATCATCAGTCCGTGAACCACCAGATTTGTTGATGTCCCAATCAGGGTGCAGGTGCCCCCAAGAATGGTAGCATAGGAGAGGGGAATTAGAAATTTTTTATGGGATAAGTTTAGCGTTTCTGCCCATTTTTTAATGATTGGGGCAAAGATAATTACAACCGGAGTGTTGTTCAGAAAAGCTGACAAAGCTGAAACTGGCAACATAATACGAGGCAAAAGCAGAAACATTTTCCCTCTTTTTTTTGGCAGATATGTTTGTGCAACTCTGTTCAAGATTCCCGACTGCCTGACACCTTCGCTCACCAGGAACAATACTGCAACAGTAACCATTCCTTTGTTTGAGAACCCGGCAAGCAACTCGTCATTTGTTATTGCGCCGACAGACATTAAAATTACGGCAGAGGTGAAAAAGACCAGTCCCGGACGCATGATCTCTTTAGCAAGGGCTATAATTGTCAGTATAACCACAGATAGGACAATATATCCTTCAAAGGCTAACAAGGGCAATAGATTTTTGAGTATGTCATTCCCCGGATTATAGAAATTATAAAGCCAAAACTAACTATAAATTTTACTTTGAAAAAAAATCAAGCCAAAATTGTGTGCTTTAAACCTTAACTGACTATTCTCAAATAGCCTCTCCCTTCCATGAACGGAAGGTCAAAAATGAAGGTGGTTCCAACATCAGGGGTTGATTCAAGCTTCAGCTCTCCTCCCAAAAGCTGCACATAGTGCTGAGCAATGGAGAGTCCGATTCCTGATCCGGAAGTCATTTCGTTAATGCTGTTTTTTACCCGGTAAAACCGGATAAAGATATTATCCATCTCTTCCTGAGAAATTCCAATTCCGGTATCTGAAATTTTGAATCTTATAGCATCCGTACCCAGCATTTCGTAGCTAAGATGTATTTCACCGCTGTTGGTGTATTTGACTGCATTATCCACCAATATACTTAATGTCTCGGATAGAAGCCGCTGGTCTGTAGTGAAGCCAAAAGTACTGTTTGGAACATCAAGGTTCATGAACATTTTTACCTGTCTGGTGTCCGGTATGTGTATTCTGTGTTTATTGAAAATATCACGCATCACAGTGTTGACCGGGCAGAATCTCATGGAAACATCAACTGTGTCGGTTTCAATTTTTGAGAGATGAATTGTATTGTCTATCATGTTTAGCAGCTGTCTTCCATTTTGTGAAATTGCATCGGAAAGTTCCAGCCGGTCAGGGTTGGCAAGTTCACTTTCGGCAAGCATGCGTGTAAAGTTGATGATGATGTTGAGCGGAGTTCGTATCTCATGTGACAGGTTAGTTAAAAATGCCGATTTCAGGCGATCACTCTCCTCTGCTTTCTTTTTGGCTCGCTCAAGGTTAAACTCTGCATTTTTCCTGCGTGTAATATCGCGGGCAACGGAAATCACCGAGTGGGCATTCAGTTTTGCAAGCCGCATTTCGAAAAGATAAGTTCCGTTTGGTGTTTGAAGGGAATATTCAATGATTTCGATGGAGTTGTTGTTAATGCAGCTCTGAATACATTTCATTATCTTTTTTGCCATATTCTTTGGGAAGCCCACATCAAATATACTACTGCCCACAATGTTGGCTTCTTCAAGTTTGAATAAGTCACTCTCCTTCACCACAAAATCTTCATAAATTCCGTCTTTGCCGATTACAAAAAACATGTCCGGTATGGCTTCCAGAAGTGCCTTGTAGCGTTGTTTATTGCTTTCAAGATTTTCCTGATGTTTTTTCTCTTTGGTAATATCTTCGAGAATAATGAAAAAAGTATTGTCCTCAGGGCGCAGCACATTAAACTTTAACCATATTTCAAGTTTTGGTGCATAGAATTCGTTTGCAACAAAGCGATTGGTCAGCAGGAGATTGTTTAAATCAAAGTTGTCGCGCAGTGCCAGACTGAAAATAAAATTGGCTTCCTGCCCTTTTACCTCTGCAAGCCTGATGTTGAATAGTGACTCAAAAGAGGTGTTGATTTTTTCAATTACAAGCTCTTCAATATTTCCTTCATCGTCTCTTTCTGCTTTGATTTCGGCAATCGGAAATCCGGATTCACCAATAACCTTGGATACGCTGTATTTTGTGGATTTTAACTTTTCCTGCAGTCTTTGCGCCCTGTTGAAAAATTTCAAGCGCACGAAAAACCCTGCTGCAAATATCAACACAAAAACTAAAATCGGGTGGGGGAGTGATGCATTTGTAATGCTTTGATATTCAAAATTCTGCCTTGATTTTATGATGTGGAACCCTATGGTGAAAATCGAAATGGCAGAATAGAGTATAGGCTTTGAGTCCGTTTCGGAAAAGTACAACAGAAAAAAAGCACCTGCAAGAAGCCAGAATACTGAAAGGTATATCGTATCCGGTGAGGTGAGATGTAGTGTATAATCAGAAATATAGTAACCATAGACAAAAAAAGGTACGGTGAAAAAAAGGTTTAAGGCACTATTGAATTTGTTTCTCAAATGAAAAATAATTGCCAGGGAGGCAGCAATGAATAAGAAAAAATCACAAATCAGGCATGCACTGTCTGTATCTCCGAATATTCTACTGAATAAGAGGAGCAGCGCAGTAAATTGCAATACCAGAAGCGATATTAGCAATTCAAAATTTCTCTCCTTTCTATGGCTGAAGGCTGTTGTCCATATCTTCCCCATGAAAAATTTATTAAAAGGGCTGTTCATCACAGCAAAGATATGGGTAATTCCTTAAACATCTTCATTTTAAGTTGAAATTTTCAGTTGATTAAATAAAAAACCCTTTAATTTTCTTCAAAATTGCAATTTTTATTAAACTTAAATTAACTGCAAAGTTTAAAAAAAACAAAAAAAATTGTTAATAACCGGTAAATTTATCAATATTTATCAACAACTAATCATTTGAATTCGATTAATGGCTGTCGGAGAATAGCTGGTTCTTTATGAAATGGAGGGGGACTGCCACCTGTTTTGCCCGTAGGGCGCTCAGCGAACAGAGAGAGAACTTTCGAAGCAGATGGATTGTTAAACATTACAAGAGTTCTAAAACGTTGAGTGTTTATAAAAAAAGTAAATAGGGTAATTAATTGCTTAGTAAATGAATTATTTGTATTAATTTTGGCTTAAAAACAAATAGTAAATGACAAACCCGGTTCAAAATAAAATAAAGTGGTATAAGGTATTGAAGAATAAATATTTTATTGCTTCACTTTTATTTTTGATCTGGATTGTCTTTTTTGATGAAAACAGCTTTGTTTCTCATGCAGAGAACATAAGGCGGCTGGATGAACTAAACCGGCAAAAAGATTACTATTTGGAACAAATTGAAGCTGACAAACAAAAACTTGAGGATTTAAATTCCGGATATATACAGCTTGAAAAGTTTGCCCGCGAACAATATTACATGACTAAGCCAGACGAAGATTTGTTTATCATTGTGGAAGAGTGATTTTTTCTGCGGAAATTCTCCATTTATTTTACATGTTTTTTATTTGCCCTGTTTGATAAATTAACCAAATTTCTTATATTGCAGGTTAGTATGAAAAATAAATTGAACATATTTAGAATTCAAACAAATAATGTTGCACCACAAAAGGGAAGAATATTAATTGCTGAACCCTTTTTGCCGGGAAATTATTTCAACCGCTCGGTCATTTTTCTTGTGGCATACAGTGAAAAGGGGGCTGTTGGATTTATTCTGAATAAAAAAGTTGATGTTACCGTTCACGATATTTTCCCCGATTTCCCCGAATTTGATGGTGAAGTTTTCCTTGGTGGACCGGTATCAACCGATTCTGTCTATTTTATGCATAAGTTAGGGAAAAAACTTCCCGGAAGTATTCATGTTTTAGGTGATTTATATTGGGGAGGCGATTTTGCCATACTGAAGCAGCAGATTTCTGATGGTCTGATTCAGAGCTCTGATGTCCGGTTTTTTGTGGGATATTCCGGCTGGGGAGCCGGTCAGTTGGAGCGTGAAATAAAAGAAGACTCCTGGCTTGTGAATGATGTGGATGAAAATATTGTTTTAGGTAATCTTTCCCATGAGTCATGGGCTGAATTTGTAAAACAGGCAGGGGAGCGCTACTCCATTTGGGAGAATTTTCCTGAAAATCCGGCAATGAATTGATACCCTTTGGATTGAAGTCTTAGAAATCAATCTTTTTTATGGTTCAACTATGTTGACCCTTAATTGACTTAAATTCTGAGAATCAGAATTCAGATTTGTTGATGTCCCGGCTTATTGAAAATGTCAGAATTATTTTGTTTTTGAAGTATCGGGGGCAAAATCCAGCGAAACAGAATTTACACAGTGTCTTGTGTTTTTTGGCGTAAAGCCCTCTCCAGTGAATATATGTCCCAAATGACCGCCACAATTTGCACAAGTTATTTCGGTGCGTCTTCCATCGGCATCCAAACTTTTATGAACTGCACCTGCTATTTCATCGTCAAAACTGGGCCAGCCGCAATTTGATACAAACTTGTCTGAAGATTTATAGAGCGGTGCACCACATTGCCTGCAGAGATAAGTGCCTTTCTCTTTATGGTTGTTGTATTTTCCTGTAAATGGACGTTCCGTGCCTTTATGGATAATTACGTATGTTTCAAACTCATCCAATTTTTTCAACTCTCCCATTTTGCTTTCCTCCTTTAAATCTGTTTTGCTTTTGGAATTTTGTCCGGATTGTCCGCAAACAGTCACAGACAATGCCATAAATATTAAACAGATAATTTTTTTCATGCCAATAAAGTTAATGATTTTAAATGGAAAGAAAAGAGTTGGATTTTTTTTTATGCTCTTGTGAGCAATAATTTCACATCCGCGTTTTATCCCTTTTCATTTAATCCGATGCCGGGTTTGTCGAAAAGCATTATTTTTCCGTTGATGATTTTCACGCCTTCAAACGGATCATTGGAAATGAGCAGATTGCCATCCAGGTCAGCCCATTTTGCGCGTGGTGAAAGTTGTGCTGCCGCAGAAATGGCGCATGAAGTTTCGGTCATGCAGCCAATCATTACCAGTAAATTGCTGGCGCGTGCAAGCTCTGCCATTCTGTGTGCTTCACGCATTCCGGTGCATTTCATCAGTTTGATGTTTATTCCCGAATAGACGCCGGCAGCCGATTTCACATCGGCAAGCCTTTGAATTGCTTCATCGCCGATTATCGGGAGGGGAGAGCGCTCTGTCAGCCAGGCATGGTCGTCAATCTTCTCTTTTGGCAGGGGCTGCTCCACAAACAGTACGCCCATTCCCTTGAGCCAGTGTATCATTTCAAGAGCTTCGCTCCTGTCGCTCCAACCCTGGTTTACATCCACACAGACTGGCTTTGCAGAAACCGAGCGGATGGTTTTAATGATTTGCCTGTCATCTGCGCTTCCCAGTTTCACTTTCAGGATATTATAAGGCGAAGCCTCCAGAGTCTTTTGTCTTATCATCTCACTCTTGTCAATTCCGATGGTAAATGATGTGTCGGGTGTATTTTCAGGTGAAAACCCCCATATTTTATACCATGGCTTTCCGACGATTTTACCAACGAGGTCGTGAAGGGCAATGTCAACAGATGCCTTTGCCGCCGTATTCCCGGGTGCAGCGTTGTCTGTGTGTTCCAGAATTTCTTCTATCCGGAACGGATCACTGAATTGACTCAGGTTGAGTGACGATAAAAATCTGCCGGCAGTTTCGTGTGATTCTCCCAAATAGGGAGGCATGGAAGCCTCGCCAAATCCCGTCAGACCCTGGTATTCAATTTTTGTCAGCATAACCGGAGTGGTGGTTCGTGAACTGCCGGACAATGTAAAAACATGCTTCAACTGTAAATGGTATGGTTTAAAAGATAATTTTAAACCCTGTGCAGCTATTTTTCCTTTCATGGTTGACTAACTTTAATTACAATTTTGCCGGGAATAACTTTTTGACTTTTGTCAAAGTTACTATGTTTTTTCTTTTTTTTTTAGGTTTACTTTGCGGAATGAGTTAGGATTGGTCTGAAACGGGCTTGAGGAAATATCACATGAGGTATGATATTAAACCATTAGGGTTTTATAGAATAACTTCGGGGAAAGTTAATTTTAATCGTATGGGGACTGATTTTGAAAATAGTTTTAAAATTCCGGTTTTATACTGGGATGAGCACATTATAGTGGTTGAAAAACCTTATGGTTTGGCGGTGCATAAAAATGATTTTATGCCACATGATGCTCCTTATCTCACCAAACTGGTTGGTGACATAACCGGAAAATGGATCTACAATGTCCATCGGCTCGATGCTAAAACTTCCGGAGTGATTGTGCTGGCATTTTCTTCAGAGATGGCAAGGGAACTCACTTTGCAGTTTGAGCGCCGGGAAGTGGTGAAAAAATATGTTGCACTGGTGCAGGGGAACCCGGGTGAAGGTACATTCAGTGAAAAAGTTTTGGTAAAAAAGAAATCAAACTTTAAAAAACCGGCAACAACTCATTTCACTGTGATAAAATCAATTGAAACCGATATATCATATAAAGAGAAAACCAATATAGTATTGAGCTTGACTGAAATAACTCCTGAGACCGGCCGCTGGCATCAGATACGACAACATTTTGCCAAAAACCGCTATGACATTGTTGGGGATAATCACCATGGAGATTTTACCTTGAACAAAATAATTGTTGAAAAAACAGGTATTAACCGGTTGTTTCTGCATGCGTTTTCACTTGAGTTTACTCATCCGGAGTCACGGCAGCGTCTGAAATTTATTTCTCATGTTCCGGAAACTTTTGAACAGGTGATGATGGAATTTGAGCAGAAAAATTCAGAAACGGGATAGAAAAGCTGAAACTCAAATCCTTCACAGTTGATAAACATACTCTTTAAGTGTAAAGTTTAAGTTTTCCGCAAATGCTTATTCATGTGTGCCATTACCAGTTTTATTTCACTGTATGAATAATTATTGCCAAGTTTATTTTTAATATCCGAAATAGTTTCAGCTTCCCCCTTTTTTCTGATATAGTGGCTGATAACATCAGATTTCGATTGACTGATAAGCTCAAAAATCTCCAATTCACCTTTTTCAACAAAAAAGGCAAGATGCCCAATGATGGTTGATTCAGTTAAATTCCGCTTTCTGGCAATTTCCTGCGGAGTCAGTCCTTGCCTGAAATACATCAGACTTAATTCTTTGGTATTTAATCCGGCAATTTCTATTTCCTCATGGGCATTCAGAGGTATATCCATTCCTTTCTCGTGCCTGTAGCTGATAGTTAAAGCAAGAATATCCTGTCCGAAAAGCTCCATTTTTTTACTGCCCATTCCTTTTATGGCTTTCAGCTCGCTAACCGTGGATGGTATTTTATTTGAAATTTCCAGGATTACCTTCAATGAAATAATTTTGGAGGTTTCCATGCCTGTATCCATTGATTTTTCATTGCGCCACTTCACTATTTTTTTGTATAGCTCAGGTTCTGTTGTATTCATGCTTGCAGACTCCCTTTTAGTTTTTGCGGAAGGCTTTTCCATTGAAGCAAGTGCCCGTGCCTTTAAATATTCCTTAACGGAAAAGCCTTTTTCAACAGACTCAATCCCTGCGCGAATGACGGAAAGTTCAGTTTCAATTTGTGTCAGAATATCCCCGATTCGCTTGTGAATTGCCCGGTTGTCAGAATCAAACCTGGACTGTGATAAAGGCACTTCAATGTGCTCAGAAATCTTTTTCAGGAAGTAATCGGCAGCTTTTTTTAATCTTTCCTGCAAGCGGATGTTTTCTTCAGCAAAACCGGGTTCTTCCATCAGCCCTTTTAGCTGAGTCTGAAATTTTTCTGCCACATCAATCATTTCAGTCCGAATGGGGGAGATTGAATTTTGCATTTTTTCATTGATATTTCCCATAAGGGAGGAAGCATTTTCATTCCACACCTTCAGCAGGTAAATGATTTTTTGCAGCAATGATTTAAAATCAAACATTTCAGAAAAGAGTTGTAACTCATAGCTCTTCCGGTACTTTTCAAACACTTGTTCATCGGGTTGATTCTGTTTTACTTCGTTGGAAAAACCAACTACTGTTTCATCGCTGATGACGCTTTCCATACTGATTGGGGTGCTCAACACCAGTCCGCTAAGACTTCTGCATCTGCTCAGCGCCACATAAACCTGCCCATGGGCAAAGGATTGACGGGCATCAATAACTGCCTTTTCAAATGTCAGCCCCTGACTTTTATGAATTGTAATTGCCCATGCAAGTTTCAGCGGAAACTGCACAAACTTTCCAACCGGTTCTTCTTCTATTTCACCGGTTGTTTCGTTCAGCCTGTATTTGATGCTTTCCCAGGTCTCTCTCTCAACATCAATTGGTTCATCATCACCGGGGCAAACCACTCTGATATGGGTATCATTGATGTTTAGTACCTTACCGATTTTACCGTTATAGTACCTTTTTTCGGCGGATGAGTCATTTTTTAGAAACATTATCTGTGCTCCCGGTTTTATTTCAAGAATTTCATCGGCAGGGTAGGAGTATTGGGGAAATTCACCCTGCACCTCACATTTAAAACGTTGTAATTGAGTGGTAAGATTATTCAGTTTTGAATCATTTATCTGTTTTGCCTGATAGTTGTGTGTGGTCAGCGTAATATAACCCTCTTCATCTGAAGGTGAAAAACCGGGGATAAACCGGCTGTTCAGCAGTTGTAAATCAACTTGTCTCATAGTATTTTCACGAACCTTGTTCAGAAGATCAATAAAGCCCTGCTCGCTCTGCCTGAATATCTCTGCCAGTTCAATCCCAATAAAATTTGACTTCTTTAAAGCATGACTGCTGAAAAAGAAGCCGGTTTCGTAATATTTCTTTAATATTTCCCATTCATCATCCTTAATTACCGGAGCAAGCTGTCTGAGGTCGCCAATCATAAGCAGCTGAACTCCACCGAACGGGAGAGTGCGGTTTTTAAAACGGCGGAGGGTGGCATCTATAGCATCGAGTAAATCGGCTCGTACCATACTGATTTCGTCAATGACCAGCAAGTCAAGGGTTCGGATGAGGTTAATTTTGTTTCGGGCAAACCTGAAAAACCTTTTTGCTCTTTGTGCTGAGCTGATTTTTGAAGCACCATGCGATGCTGCATATTCCGGAACCTGCGGACCAAGTGGCAACTGGAAAAAAGAGTGAATTGTTACCCCGCCGGCATTGATTGCTGCTACACCTGTTGGTGCCACAACAACCATTCGTTTTGGAGAACTGTTTTTCAGGTTTTTTAGAAAAGTAGTCTTTCCTGTGCCGGCTTTCCCCGTTAGAAACAGGTTGCTGTTGGTATAATTTACAAAATTGTAAGCCAGTTCAAGTTGCTGATTACTCTTGAGCATGATAGTAGTTTATAACAGATTAACATTCCGAAAATAGACAAGTTAAAGCAGTTTTGCAAAAAGATTTCAAATTGTTGAGCTGCCAATGGAGAATTAAATAACAGGAAAGCCAACAAAACATGAAGACTCCCAAATTTAATGGAAAAGCCGATTAATTTTTAGAGCGGATTTCCTTTTGCTATTTTTGCATAATGAAAAAATCATTTGAAAGCTTGAAAATTACAAAATCCATCTTAAAATCATTGGATGAGATTGGATTTGCCGAACCTACGCCAATTCAGCAGATGGCTATACCTATGATTAATTCCGGGAAAAATGTAGTTGGAATAGCTCAGACAGGTACCGGAAAAACAGCAGCTTACTTGCTTCCTCTGCTGTCCAGACTTAGAAAACCAGAGGGAAAAGACCCGAGAGCAATTGTGCTGGTACCCACCCGGGAGCTTTCTATTCAGGTTGGCGAAGATACAGAAGAACTGACTTCGTGGTCAGAATTGCGTCATGCGTCCGTTTTTGGGGGCATAGGCCGGACTAAACATGCTGAGCTGATTGCAGGCGGAGTCGATTTATTAGTTGCCACACCCGGCAGGCTCATGGAATTGTATCAATATGGAGAACTTTCTTTCAAAAAAGTGAAATATCTGGTTATTGATGAAGCTGATCGTATGCTGGATATGGGGTTTAAACCTCAGCTGCATAATCTTTTTGAGGTTTTTCCGGCTAAAATGCAAATTCTGCTTTTTTCAGCCACTTTTTCAGAATCTGTGGCAAAACTTACAGAAGAATTTTTGGACTACTATGAAAAAATAGAAACTTCACCTTCAGCAACTCCGGTAGAACAGGTGAATCAGATAGCCTACAGTGTGCCGAATTACCGGACGAAACTCAATGTGGTAAAACATCTTCTGTCCGATGAAACAATATTTTTCCGTGTTATAATCTTTGTTAAAACGAAGGAACATGCTGATGCGGTCTTTAAGGTCATTCAGCGGAAAGCGGAAGGGGAGAAAAGAATTTTGCACTCCAACAAAGGGCAAAATACCCGTATCCACGCAATTCAGTCGTTTAAGAGTGGAGATGTCCGCATATTGATAACCACCGATGTTTCGGCAAGGGGAATTGATGCCAGCCATGTGAGTCACGTTATAAATTTTGATGTGCCCAACAATTACGAAGATTATGTGCACCGAATAGGGCGCACTGCACGTGCAGGGAATCGTGGCGAAGCCATAACACTGATTGATCCGTCTGAAGAGTGGCACTGGAAGAAAATTCAGAAACTGATTCGGATGGACATACCCATTACCGAAATGCCTGCAGGTGTGGAATATGTTGAAACTGGATTTGATGAACGCCAAAAGCAGTTGAGGGAAATTGACCGTCAGCGAAAAATTGACGATCCAACTTTTCAGGGAGCATTTCATCCGCGCAAGCGAAGAGGAGGATTTGCAAAGAAACCCTTTGAATCCCGGTCCAAACAGATTCGTAAAAGCCGGAAGAAAGGGAAAAGGAGAAAATAGAGTAAGTTTTGCTATTTGGCAACAGCGGTTTTAAGCACAGGTTTTTTTGACCAAAAACCTGCAATTGCCAGACCACTGATGATATGCCACACTCCCCACCAGGCTGCAATAACGGTCATGCCCCCTAATGCAAGTTCCGGAGGGAAAATCTTTGGATTGAACATGAGCACCAAGGCAAGCCCCGAATTTTGGATGCCTGTTTCAATGGATATGGTGCGCCGGTCAATTTGTGGAAGTTTTAGTAATGTTCCCGTCAGAAAGCCGGTTCCTAAAGCCAGTGCGTTATGTATCAAAACAATGAAGAATACCACATGAACAAACCTCATGAAATTTGTGAAGTTGGCAGAGAGCAGGATAATTACATATGCAATAAAGACAACTATAGATATCCGGCGCATTGGTTTTTTTATTTTATCTGTCAATTTGGGAAAATATTGTGCGAAAAGTAGTCCTAAAACTACAGGAATTCCCAATAAAATAACTACAGTTTGCAGCATTTGGAAAAAATCAATTTCTATGGGTACCAGATATGTCCCTGTGCCTGATGCTTTATAGTAGTTTAGGTAGAGTTTACCCCAAACGGCAAAATTTAAGGGTGTCATAATGGTGGCAGTGAGTGTGGAAAATGCGGTCAGGCTAACTGACAGCGCTACGTTTGCTTTTGCCAGGGCGCTCATAAAGTTGGAGATGTTTCCGCCCGGGCAGGCTGCAACAAGTATAATCCCAAGCGCTACAGTGGGGGTGGGGTTTAGTATTAAAATAAACAGAAATGTAATTATCGGGAGCAAAAGGAATTGAGAAATCAGCCCTGTTATCGCCGACTTTGGTTTCATTAACACATCCCTGAAGTGCTTGATTTTAATATCTAATGCAACTCCGAACATCACAAAAGCGATTACGAAGTTTAATATCAGTAGTCCGGAAGGGGAGAAGTTTAGCCGTACATTATCGAGAATTTCCAATGTTTCGTTCATTGCCATTCATTTTGAATTCACACTACGAAAGTAGAAAAACTTTTCATAAAGGGAATAAAATCGAGACAAATAGTTCGTTTTATCCTGTTTTAATGCAAGGGATTTTTGTTTTTCAGCAAGATACATTTGGCTTTATTTCATGCCTTCTTTGTTGAAATTTGCTTTGAATCATAAGTTTATATGTGAGATTTCAGCAGTTTCCCATCAAAAAAGCCCGGTCTCTTTTGAGTCCGGGCTTTTGTAAAATTTGGCGGCTGCCTACTCTCCCACTATTACGCAGTACCATCGGCGCTGGCGGGCTTAACTTCTCTGTTCGGAATGGGAAGAGGTGGAACCCCGCCGCCATAACCACCTTAAATCTTCACCGGGTTTTTTTTCACTCGGTGTGCTGCTTTTTTTGTGCAGCCAATAGCTTTAGGCATGATGGAAGTTTCCGGCTATGAGCCGAAAGAGGATTTTTCGTACAATATCAGGGGTCTCCTGAGATTTAGAAAGTTTCCGGGCAATTAGTACTGCTCAGCTTTGACATTACTGTCTTTACACCTGCAGCCTATCAACGTGGTAGTCTCCCACGGCCCCTTAAAAGAGATCTCATCTTGAGGTGGGCTTCGCGCTTAGATGCTTTCAGCGCTTATCCCCTCCATACATAGCTACCCTGCGATGCAGCTGGCGCCACAACAGGTACACCAGAGGTATGTCCAACACGGTCCTCTCGTACTGGTATCAGCTCCTCTCAAATCTCCAACGCCCACAACAGATAGGGACCGAACTGTCTCACGACGTTCTGAACCCAGCTCGCGTGCCACTTTAATCGGCGAACAGCCGAACCCTTGGGACCTTCTCCAGCCCCAGGATGTGACGAGCCGACATCGAGGTGCCAAACCGCTCCGTCGATTTGAGCTCTTGGGAGCGATCAGCCTGTTATCCCCGGAGTACCTTTTATCCTTTGAGCGATGGCCCTTCCATACGGAACCACCGGATCACTATGCCCTAGTTTCCTACCTGCTCGGCCTGTCGGCCTCACAGTCAAGCACCCTTGTGCCATTACACTCTATTGGCGGTTACCAATCGCCATGAGGGTACCTTTGAAGCCTCCGTTACATTTTAGGAGGCGACCACCCCAGTCAAACTACCCACCACGCAATGTCTCCCGCTTTACGGGATTAGACGCCAAGCAAGCAAAGGGACGTATTTCAAGGATGGCTCCCCGATTCCTGGCGAAACCGGCTCAAAGCCTCCGTCCTATCCTACACATCACTTACCCAGAGCCAATGCGAAGTTGCAGTAAAGGTTCACGGGGTCTTTCCGTCCCGTTGCGGGTAAACGGCATCTTCACCGTTAATTCAATTTCACCGAGTTCGTGGCTGAGACAGTGTCCGGATCGTTACACCATTCGTGCAGGTCGGAACTTACCCGACAAGGAATTTCGCTACCTTAGGACCGTTATAGTTACGGCCGCCGTTTACCGGGGCTTCAATTCAATGCTTCTCACGCCAAAGGCGTGATAACATCCCTTTTAACCTTCCGGCACCGGGCAGGTGTCAGGCCTATATACGTCACCTTACGGTTTAGCAGAGCCCTGTGTTTT
Organism: Mariniphaga sp.; assembly: GCA_040772505.1. GTDB lineage: Bacteria > Bacteroidota > Bacteroidia > Bacteroidales > Prolixibacteraceae > Mariniphaga. The sequence continues at coordinate 479,166 of JAXGYA010000002.1, forward strand.
TGATAAACAGTCGTCTGGACCATTTCTCTGCGTCCCGCATTGCTGCGGGATCCCCTTCTCCCGAAGTTACGGGGTCATTTTGCCTAGTTCCTTAGCCACGAATCACTCGAGCGCCTCAGGATTCTCTCCTTGACTACCTGTGTCGGTTTGCGGTACGGGCCCACTATGCTCGCTTTTCTTGGAAAAAGCTGCTTGTCTTCGCTTCGCCCGAAAGCTAAGCTCAGGGCGCTATTCCGTCAGCACCCAGACACCTGACTTCTCCGTCACTTTTGTTGCATAGCAGGGACAGGAATATTAACCTGTTGTCCATCGGCTACCCCCTTCGGGTTTGCCTTAGGTCCCGCCTTACCCTGATCCGATTAGCGTTGATCAGGAAACCTTAGTCTATCGGCGTCCCGGTTTCTCACCGGGATTATCGTTACTCATGCCTACATTTTCTCTTCCAACCGCTCCAATATGTCTCACGACAACTCTTCAATGCCGTTGGAATGCTCCCCTACCTATAGCCTCTCTTAAATCCCCCCGAAGGGGAAGAAAAGCTATATCATAGCTTCGGTGATATGCTTATGCCCGATTATTATCCATGCCCATCCGCTCGACTAAAGTGAGCTGTTACGCACTCTTTAAATGAATGGCTGCTTCCAAGCCAACATCCTAGCTGTCAAAGCAGACAGACCGCGTTTGTTTCAACTTAGCATATACTTGGGGACCTTAGCTGATGATCCGGGTTGTTTCCCTTTCGGACACGGACCTTAGCACCCATGCCCTCACTCCTGTAAAACATTTTGCAGCATTCGGAGTTTGTCTGGATTTGATAGGCGGCGAAGCCCTCGCATCCAATCAGTAGCTCTACCTCTGCAAAACTATTACAAGGCTGCACCTAAATGCATTTCGGGGAGTACGAGATATTTCCCTGTTTGATTGGCCTTTCACCCCTACCCACAGCTCATCCCCTGATTTTTCAACATCAGTGGGTTCGGTCCTCCATCCAGTGTTACCGGGACTTCAACCTGGCCATGGGTAGATCACAAGGTTTCGCGTCAGCGCCACTAACTCAATCGCCCATTTCAGACTCGCTTTCGCTTCGGGTACGGGCCAAAAGCCCTTAGCCTTGCTGTGACGACTAACTCGTAGGCTCATTATGCAAAGGCACGCCGTCATCACGCGAAACGCATGACTCCGACTGCTTGTAGGCGTACGGTTTCAGGTACTATTTCACCCCCTGTTCGGGGTGCTTTTCACCTTTCCCTCACGGTACTTGTACACTATCGGTCTCCCGGGAGTATTTAGCCTTACCAGATGGTCTGGCAGATTCAGACAGGATTTCACGTGTCCCGCCCTACTCAGGGTACTGCTATTTCTAACACAATGTACGTGTACGGGGCTATCACCCTCTATGACCGGCATTTCCATAACCGTTCCACTTGTTTGTGCTAAAAACTTATTGCAGCCCTACAACCCCGTCTTTGCCGAAACAATGACGGTTTAGGCTATTCCCTTTTCGCTCGCCGCTACTTGGGGAATCACTATTGTTTTCTTTTCCTCCGGGTACTGAGATGTTTCAGTTCCCCGGGTTAGCCCCCCGATTGCTCGGGGGTATTCCGATTGCTCGGAATGGGTTGTCCCATTGGGGTACCTGCGGATCGATTCGTATTTGCCAATCCCCGCAGATTTTCGCAGCTTGTCGCGCCCTTCATCGCCTCCGAGAGCCAAGGCATCCCCCGTACGCCCTTTGTAACTTTCTTTAATAATGAGAACCCTTATATCGTCTCTTCTAATCCTCGTTACTCAGTAATTCGTAAAATTTTTCTACAATTTGTTACCTTTATCTACTTCCCATCATGCCAAAGAACTTTAAAAGAAAGCCCTACTTAATCCCCCCAAAGGAGGGAAACAGAAAGAGCATCTTTCCGAAGATAACCAAGGAATCGAACCTTGCTTATGGCACCAGCCTTATCTTGTGCAGTTTCGGGTTCCGGATCTCAAGTTCCGGGTTCCGGGTTGGTTTTTCAACTCTGAACTCTAAACTGCTTTCAGTATTTCAATATTTTTTTTGAACGTCTGCCTTTTTTTAGTGAGACAACCACTTTCAACTTTCTATCCTCTTTTTCCCTCTCTTTCTCCTTTTGGGAAAAACCGGGAGGGGCTGTGGAGAATAAGGGAGTCGAACCCTTGACCTCTTGAATGCAAATCAAGCGCTCTAGCCAACTGAGCTAATCCCCCAGTAATGAGCTCCCTTTCCGTTCCTCCAAGAGCCCCCTTTTTAATTCCCCCAAAGGGGAAAAACCAAAAAGGATGCAATTTTCTCTCTCTTGTCCCTCCCTTTTGGGGAGGTTAGGTGGGACTTCTCTTCTCTCTCTCTTGCCCTCCTTTGGAGGGGTTAGGGGAGGCTTTTCCGTAGTCCCGCCCAGACTTGAACTGGGGACCTCTACATTATCAGTGTAGCGCTCTAACCAGCTGAGCTACGGGACTGTAGAATCCCCCAAGAGCCAAGCCCTTAAAGCCCCTTTTTAATTCCCCCAAAGGGGAAAAACCAAAAAGGATGCAATCCTTTTTCTCTTGTTCCTCCTTTAGGGAGGTTAGGTGGGTTCTCTTGTCCCCTCCCCTTGGGGAGGTTAGGAGGGGCTTCTCATATCTTATAAAAAAAGCAAGGGTCAACCTTTTGTCAATCTCTCTTTGTTTTACCAAAGCTCCAGAAAGGAGGTGTTCCAGCCGCACCTTCCGGTACGGCTACCTTGTTACGACTTAACCCCAGTCACTAGTTTTACCCTAGGCCGCTCCTCTCGGTCCAGACTTCAGGTACCCCCAGCTTCCATGGTTTGACGGGCGGTGTGTACAAGGCCCGGGAACGTATTCACCGCGCCGTGGCTGATGCGCGATTACAGCGAATCCAACTTCATGGAGTCGGGTTGCAGACTCCAATCCGAACTGAGACCGGCTTTGAAGATTGGCATCCCCTCGCGGGGTAGCTTCCCTCTGTACCGGCCATTGTAACACGTGTGTAGCCTGGACATAAGGGCCGTGCTGATTTGACGTCATCCCCACCTTCCTCTCACCTTACGGTGGCAGTCCCGATAGAGTCCCCAGCATTACCTGATGGCAACTAACGGTAAGGGTTGCGCTCGTTATGGGACTTAACCCGACACCTCACGGCACGAGCTGACGACAACCATGCAGCACCTTGCAGGAAGCCCCGAAGGGAAGTGTGTTTCCACAGCATGCATCCTGCATTTAAGCCCAGGTAAGGTTCCTCGCGTATCATCGAATTAAACCACATGTTCCTCCGCTTGTGCGGGCCCCCGTCAATTCCTTTGAGTTTCAACCTTGCGATCGTACTCCCCAGGTGGTTCACTTAATGCTTTAACTAAGCCGCTTACAGTATATCGCAAACAGCGAGTGAACATCGTTTACTGCGTGGACTACCAGGGTATCTAATCCTGTTTGATCCCCACGCTTTCGTGCCTGAGCGTCAGTAATGGCCCAGTAAGCTGCCTTCGCAATTGGTGTTCCGTGCAATATCTATGCATTTCACCGCTACACTGCACATTCCGCCTACCTCATCCATACTCAAGAGAAACAGTATCAATGGCAAGACTACCGTTGAGCGGCAGTTTTTCACCACTGACTTATATCTCCGCCTGCGCACCCTTTAAACCCAATGAATCCGGATAACGCTTGCATCCTCCGTATTACCGCGGCTGCTGGCACGGAGTTAGCCGATGCTTATTCCTACACTACCGTCAATGCCTTACACGTAAGACCCGTTCTTTGCGTAGAAAAGCAGTTTACAACCCATAAGGCCGTCATCCTGCACGCGGGATGGCTGGTTCAGGCTTGAGCCCATTGACCAATATTCCTCACTGCTGCCTCCCGTAGGAGTCTGGACCGTGTCTCAGTTCCAGTGTGGGGGATAATCCTCTCAGAACCCCTACTGATCGTAGCCTTGGCAGGCCGTTACCCTGCCAACTAGCTAATCAGACGCATGCCCATCTTATGCCAAAATTCGTTTAATCACCTAAACATGCGATCAGGTGATATTATGGGGTATTAATCCACGTTTCCATGGGCTATCCCCCTGCATAAGGAAGGTTGCATACGCGTTACGCACCCATCCGCCGGTCGCCACCAGATATTAACTACCCGTGATGCCCCTCGACTTGCATGTGTTAAGCCTCCCGCTAGCGTTCATCCTGAGCCAGGATCAAACTCTCCCTTGTAAATATAAAAAGTTTAATGTCTTTCGCGCTCAGGTAAATCCTCTAAGAAATTAACAAAGTTGTTACACCTTGCTTTTTTAATGCTTTATTTCAATATCAAAATTTTAAAGAACTTTTAATCTTTTCTTATGTCTCCAACTGCTTAAAAAGTGATTGGAATAATCTGCTTTTTTATTGCAGGGTTGCAAAGATAGTCAATTTTATTCTAACTGCAAAATTTACTTCTCAGCCCTTAAAAACAAATTGAATCAACGAACTTTTTCCTTTGAAAACGGCTGCAAAACTAAAACCTTTTTTCATCATTGCAACAGAAAGATATTAAATATTTTCTGAAAAACAATCTCGTGCAGTTATCCGTATTCCGATGGCATTGCTATTGGTACAGAAAATCAATGAGATAGAACAATGTTAAATTTAGTGTAAAGAAATATCGCTTAACAATGAAGATAGGAATGATTCCGTTTCTCAATTCAAGAAAAGCTCAATGACCGGGATCTCTACATTTGGTTTTGTAACCGGCAAACGCAGGTTTAGGTCATTTTCGGTGGCTACACTTCCCTGCATGTGGTGTCCGTAGGGTTCGATTATCAGCAATTCGGATGCATCATGCAGAAATTGGGCATATTTTACCTTCCCTTTATAGCCCGGGAGCCTGAAATTGGTTATGGGGTAATCAAGAAGATGGATATAAAGGCGGTTGGTTTTGGGGTTATAGGTTAATATAGTGTGCTCGGGCGCTTCAAATTCCTCCGGCGCCTGAGTGCAGCCATAAATGGAGCGATTGTTAAATTCCATCCATTCTCCCATATCTTTAAGCGCTTTGTCAGCGCGCTCGTCAAAAACACCCCGAGCAGTTGGACCTACATTTAGCAGCAAATTTCCACCCTTGCTGACTGACTCGATTAGCAGTACAAGAAGTTGCCGGTTGTTTTTCCATGTATATTCATCACGATAGTATCCCCATGAGCCGGAAAAAGTCTGGCAGGTTTCCCATGGAATTTTCTTTCCGTCAATTTCCGGCCAGCTTTGCACCTTAAACTGCTCCGGTGTAGTGAAATCCCATCCTCCCCAATAATCTTTCAAATCGGCGCGGTCGTTTAAAATAATTTCGGGTTGGAGTTCCCTCACCATTTTTACGAGCTCCACCGAGCCCCATTCGTCTCTGCCTTTGCCGAACTTGCCCGGATAGGAATAGTCAAGCCAAAGGATGTCAATTTTTCCATATTTGGTGAGAATTTCACGAACCTGATCCTTTAAAAAGCGGCGATAAACGTTCATGTCCCGGTCTTTATTCAGTTTGTCGTATTCTTCCTGTGTATTCACACTCTGCGGGTGGACCCTGTCAATGGTAAAGTCAGGATGGTGCCAGTCGATAAGCGAATAGTAAAAGCCTATTCCAAGTCCCTCGGCGCGGAAAGCTTCCACCCATTTTTTGATAATATCTTCTCCGTAAGGAGTGTTCATCACATTGTAGTCGGTGTAGCCCGATTCAAACATGCAAAAACCATCGTGATGTTTACTGGTGATTACGGCATATTTCATTCCTGCGGCTTTTGCTTTTTTTGCCCATTCGGAGGGGTCGAACAAGTCGGGATTAAAATAATCGAAATACTTTTGGTAATCTTCGTCAGAAATCCGTTCGCGCTTTTTCACCCACTCGTGACGTGCAGCCTGTGCATAAATTCCCCAATGGATAAACATTCCAAACCGGGCGTCGGTCCACCACTGAAGCCGTTCGGTTTTTTCCTGTTCGGTTTCGTCCCAGATTTTTTGCTGGGCAAAAATCTGCTGGCATGTAAAAACAGCCAGCATCAACAATAGTAATATTCGTTTCATAGTAAGTGTTTTAAATGTTAAAAATTATCCTATTTAATTAAATCATCACAGCTCTTCTTTAATTTCAGGGACATTGTAAACCTCAACATTTGAGATAACCGGCGAAGCTTTGGAGTCTTCTATGCTTATGCGAAGTTTTGTTGTTTCAACAGCGGGAAAACGTAAAATTCGTTTTCTGCCAATGGTAGTCTCATCAGCGATTGTTTTCCAATTCCCTTCAATAGACGCCTCAAGTTTGAATTTTTTAACCCGTTGTCCGAGGCGGATCTCTTCCTGAATCAGGAACCGGTTAATTACTTCAGGTTTGTCAAAAGAAATTTCCAAAGAAGCGCTGGTGATATTGTCGTCAGTTGCCCAAAAGGTTTCAGGGTTTTCGTCTGTAACGTTGGACGGATTATATTTTCTGGAGTTGCCTCTGGTGTTTGATGCTGTTGCTTTTGTACCCTGTGCAAGATTGTCAGAAAAGTCAGCTTTGACTTTTTCAGCCAGTTTCATCACTTGCTTCACTTCATTTTCATGAATCAGTCCGCGGGTGTCCACAGGGAAATTGAGCAGCAACGAAGCATTTCTGCCAATGGAATTGTAATATATATCAGTCAGGTGAGAAAGTGTTTTTACTTTATTGTCTTCGGAGGAGTGATAATACCAGCCGGGACGAATGGAAACATCCACTTCGGCAGGCACCCAGTGTGTTCCGTCTTCATGGCCTGAACGAAGTTCCTTATATCTTGGAGTTCCCGGAAAAAATTCATCGCGGCGGATAGTTGCCCAGTTGGTTTTTTCTGCCCATCCTTCTTCATTTCCGACCCAGCGAACATCGGGACCGGCATCGCTGAACATGCAGGCCATGGGCTGAAGCTCACGCACAATTTTATAGGTATTCTCCCAGTCATAGTAAGTTTCCCTATCGATGCGCCGTTCTTCGTCTGCTCCGCCATACCAGCCGGTTCCGCCATTTGCCCCATCAAACCAGACTTCAAAAACTTCTCCGTAGTTGGTCAGCAATTCGCGCAACTGATTGCGGAAATAAGCCAGGTATTCGGGTTTGCCATAGTCGGGATGGTTTCTGTCCCAGGGTGAAAGATAGACGCCAAATTTCAATCCGTATTCCTGACAGGCATTGGCTAATTCTCTCACCACATCGCCTTTGCCGGCTCTCCATGGTGAGTTTTTTACAGAATGTTCTGTGAATGCCGAGGGCCACAGACAGAAACCGTCGTGATGCTTGGCGGTTAATATAATTCCTTTCATGCCTGCATCCTTACAGACTTGCGCCCATTGACGGCAGTCCAGTTCTGTGGGATTAAAAAGCTCGGGACTTTCATTGCCATAGCCCCATTCCATGTCTGTAAACGTATTCATATTGAAATGAATAAAGGCATAGAACTCCAGTTCATGCCATGCAAGCTGACGCTCTGAGGGCAAGGGGAGAACCGGTTCAGGCGGATGGGTTTCCGAGCAGGAAAACAGTATTCCGGCAAACAAGAGAAGTGAAAGAATTCTTTTCATCCTTAAAAAGTTTTGAAACTGAATGGCAATTTAACGATTTTATTTTAAAAATGATTGTCTTTTGTCCGCCTGATTTAGAGCTTGCAGCCTCTTGATTTTTTATTATACACTTCCCGGAATGCATGGATGGTGTTTTCGTTAAACTCCAGTTTGCCGGGCGGCGTGAAAAAGCTTAGCAAACATAACAAAAAATTGAAAGTCAGAAATAAATTCTAAGGCTGCTTCAAAAGACCGGAAGATTGAAATTTATGCAGTCCATATTGTGTATCTTTGTTTAATGATTCGAGGTACTTTAAAAATGCTGGTTCCAATCTTGAACAGATGCGCTATGCAGTACCGTGCATAATTTTCTATCGCGAAGATTGAGTGTTCTTCATTTTCTTTTGTAAATTAGCTACAATCACAAAAAATCAACAAAAATGGTTTGTAAGCTCACTGAAAACGATGTGGTGATAAAGAGCTGGAAACAGCTCGTTGAAGAGGTTTATCGCAATTCATGGAAGCCTCAGCTGGGGCGCTATCGCAGTGATTATGCCTTCCGGGGGCTGTCCGATGCAAGTTATCAGCTGAAAAACAGTTTTTTACGCAATTGCGGATGCCATCCTGAGCTGGAATATCATATTCTCCGGAATTTCAGAAAATATGCACGTACCAGCGAACCGCAGCTCACCAATACGCAACTGCGATCTTTGGTGCTGGCGCAGCATCACGGGTTGCCAACACGATTGCTTGACTGGACTTATTCCCCTTTTATTGCCATGCATTTTGCCACAGCAAACACCGAAAGATTCGATACTGACGGTGTAATCTGGAAAGTTGATTTTGTCAAAGTTAACCGGCTGATACCCGAACCTTTGAATTCCTTATTGAGTCAGGAAAAGTGCAATGCATTTACGGTTGAGATGCTTGAGTCCGTTTTTCCATCGCTTCAGCAGTTTGATGAAAGAATCGGATTTGGAAATACACTGTTTTTTGAACCGCCGTCATTAGACGAGCGAATTGTAAACCAGTTTGCTCTTTTTTCCATAATGACCGATGCGACTGCAATTCTGGAGAACTGGCTTTTTGAGCAGCCTGATTTATATCGCAGAATTATTATTCCGGCAAAGCTGAAATGGGAAATCCGCGATAAGTTGGATCAGGCAAATATCACAGAGAGGGTTCTTTTTCCGGGATTAGACGGTTTGGCAAGTTGGTTGAAACGCCACTATCAGCCGAAACATGTTGAAGAATCAGATACCTGAAAAAATGAATGACCCGATTGGAAGAGCAATTGTCGATTTTTTTAAATATGGCGAAGCGCAAAATATGGCATTGTTAATAAAGTATAGCTAAATCATTATTCCATTTAAACATTAATACTTAAAAATCCAAATTGATTTTTTGGAGCTGGTTTTAACCCTGGAATAAGACAAAAACTATTTTATCGTGGCCAATTTGGTTTAACTCCGGTCAAAAATATTCTTATTCCTTGTCCTCTGGACACAAAATGCCCATTAATTTTCATTTTATGAGCTAATAGAACGTACCTCGCCCATAAATTCGTGGGTTGATCTTCATATTTTCCTCCTTTCTTTATTTTTATGCCGCTTCGATGAGCTTGTCAAGCTCTTCCCAGTCGGCTTTGTAAAAATGATGTTCATATAATTTCAATTCTGTTTGATGTCCGCTTCTGGTTATTTTGGCAGGTACTGCAACAAACCAATCAATAAAGGTTCGGTGTTCCTGTCGTTTGTACTTGTTTTTCTTTTGACGCATCATCACCGACAAATTGTAAGCAAAAACACTTAATTGCCACAGAATATCGTTTGCCCAAAAATCATCAATCAATGTAGCACCCGCCATTGCCTGTCCTTTTACCTGTTCTATCCAGGTTTCGCTGGTTGAGCGTTGCTTGTAAACTTCATGCAACAGTATGGCATCCATACCCAAATTACTTACATAACACACGTACTGATAAACTGGTACAATTTGTTTTTCTCCGAGATATTCAACTTGCACATATTCTTTAACGCTTCGCATGCCCTTCAATACCCTTGGCTTGCTCCATCCATGTGCCTTATAAGTAAATTCACATATAGCAATATCTTTTATCTTGTCAACAACCATAACCACAGAACGTTTGCGTAAGACGGGCTACATTTTCTTTTCTGACTATTACGAAAAGGTACGGGTGTAAATTAAGGAACCGCCGTGTACCGAACGGTATGCACGGTGGTGTGAGAGGACAGATAGGGAATTAATCCCTATCTTCTTACTCGATTTTTTAAGATGCTGCTAAAAAACTTCCTTAATTATTTTAGAATGCTGCTAAAAAAATCCTAAACATTTACGGATAGCATCCCCTCCACTCATTGCAAAGTTTAAGCAATAGACTAACAAGGGATGCCATCCTTTTGGTAACGGATAGCATCCCTTACTCTCATTTCAACATTTCAGCAATAAACTTTGTTGCTCAACAATTTTTAAACAGATTTTACACGTTTCTTGTATTCGTCAAGACAGGCGTCGAGGCGCTCCTGAGCGGTGGTGTCTCCCGGAACATTGTGTGATGGATGAATAAATAATTTGACGCCTCTCTCTGCCAGGATTTCGGCAACCGTGGTGATGGTCATCCAGACTAATGTTACAAATGCAAGAGTTGATACCGGCCCTATTTTGTCCTGATGATTTTTCAGATTAACGGAAGCATCTACTACCGGAACACATGAGTCAACAACAATATCGGCAATTTCGAAAAGTGTTTTTCCGCTTGGATGCCGCGTGACTTTACCCTTAGCTTCATTTGCAGAACCATAAACAATCACCTTCATGCCCAGCTCTTTTGCTTTAAGCGCAATGTCAATATTGACATTATTAATCCCTGTATGTGAAAAAATCCACATGCAATCTTCATTGCTGAAATTGTATGCTTTCATGATCGCATTGCCGTAACCTTCTGCTCTTTCAAGAAATAAGAACTGATGTATCCCCATCTGCCCGGTTATTCCGGTAAAAAAGGTCATGGGCAATTCCACAATGGGATGGAAACCCACAAAGCCACCTATGCGTGGATACATCTCTTCCACCGGTATGGTTGCGTGTCCACACCCGAAAGTGTGAACCCATTTGTTTTTTTCTATACTGTCAGCCATTGCTAAAGCAGCCTTTTGAATATTTTCAAGCTGAGTTTCTTCGATTTTTTGCATAATGCCTCTTGCATTTGCCAACCATTCAAGTGATAACATAATTGTAAATTTTAATAGATATTTTTAATAGTCTTTAAATTAGTGAGCAAAATAATTGCCTGTATAAGTAGTAAAATGATGATAAGGACAGGAAAAGATGAGATGCCAAACGATTCTGAGATAAATCCCATTGCAATATTCATTAGCGTGTTGCCAATCAGTGCGATGAACATTGCCAGCCCAATAGCCGTTCCGCTGATATTTTTGTATGATGTTCCTATATAACTGATGATAACCGGAAATCCTGCGGCAAGACCAAAACCCACAATAAACAGACTAATTATGGCTAATTTCAAGTCAACGCTATATTTGAGAAAAATAGTCCCAATGAAGGCTGTCACTATCCCCCCGATAAGTACATGTTCATGTTTTATTATACGTAGCAAATAACTGAGTATTAAGCGGGAGACAATCATTCCTAAAACAAAAAACGTGAGGCTCAGAACTACTTTGTCGCTGCCGGTAGTTATTTTTCCGTCGAGGTAGGTGGTAGTCCAGTTGTTAGTCAGCCCTTCAATGCTACTTTGAAAAAATAGGAAAAAGCTCATTATCAGAAGAAGTGGCTCTTTTGCCAACTGAATGGCTTTTTTAAAGGGGAATCCCTGTTTGATTTTAGACTCAGGAAATTTAATAACAAAAAAATAGACAACAGATAAAAGCATCAGCAATCCGGTTCTTTGCAATATGAACCGATAATCGTATGTTTTGGAAAGCACTCCCAGTAAAAGGGGTACCCCTAAAGCACCTATACCGTAACACACTCCAAGAATGCTTAGCTTTGAGCCGCGATCCTTGTCATCAGAAATATCAGAGGCAAGAGCATTGGTCGATCCGTTTAGCATCCCTCCGCCCAAGCCGATAAGGAATATACAGATTCGTAACACATTAAGATCCTCAAAAAATGACAGCCCTTCAATTCCTGACAAAGTAAACAGCGTACTCACAACAAGCAATAATTTGTATCCATATCTGTCAACGATGATTCCAAACAGAATTGTGCCTGCCAATACTCCTGCCGGCAGAAGTGATACCAAAGAGGATGAACCAATTTTATCGAGAGAATATTCAGCAGTCAGAGAGGGCAGTACGGAGCCCATGACAATAAATGCAATTCCGAAAAAAGCCATGCCTATGCAGGCAGCTATATACACTAATCTTTTACTGTATTTCATTCAGTTTTTTTATGTCATTTCGTGATTGATGTAAGTGCCAGATAACCGGCACCATATAGTCCGGCGCTTCCTTCCAAAATTGATTTCTCGAATTTTACTTGCTTTATTGCAATAGGTTGCGCCCACCTGGAAGCTTCTGCATAAATGCGGTCTATTAGCTGTGCGGCTGGGCCGAACACGCCGCCTCCCCATATAATCATTTCTGGATTCAGCAGGCTGACTAAATTAGCAGCAGCCATAGCCCAAAGCTCAATCGCTTTTGTTATAACAGACACAGCAAGCGGATCCTCTTTATAAAATGCCTCAAAAATATCTTTACCTGAAAGGCTGTCAATCTTTTTTCGGTATAACAGACTTTCCCGAAACAGACGTCCTTCCTTCAAAATCTTTTTTGCCTGCCGGGCAATACCGTCTCCGGATGCATGGCTTTCGAAACAACCATACCTTTCAAACTCTTCCTGAAAGGGAGTACCCATTGCAAACCATCCGGCAGAACCCACAATGTCTCCGTGTCCATGGACAATTTTTCCATCAATCAGCAGTCCGGCACCTATCCCGGTTCCGATCGAAAGATAAATTGCATTAGTGGCATGTTTAGCAGCACCTTTCCATTTCTCACCTAAAATATAGCAGGTCCTGTCGCTGGCAATGTTAATTGTAATCTCATCATTATTAAAATGATCCTCTATCTCTTTTTGAAGCGGATAGTTTTCCCAGCCTTCTATGTTTGGTGCCCATATAAATCCCGTCTTGCTGTTCGCTATACCCGGAACACAAATACCCAATGCTCTGAAAGCATCTCTGCTGTAACCCGACTTTTCAATTAATTGGTCGATTACGTGCAAAACCAGTTGCCCGACTTCGTGCCCTTTCCGTTTTTCCAGAAGATAGGACACCCGGCAGAGTGTTTTGCCTTTTTCGTTAAAGAGCGCTCCTGTAATTTTTGTGCCTCCCAAATCTATACCTATAACAGCCATGAATTATCTCTTTTTATTTGAAACTACTTCAATAACATGAACATCTTTGCTGTCAATCTGAGTGCTTATTTCCACTGTTTTTGCAGAGCTGTGTACCTCTTTTTGTGTCATATTGATTATATCCCGCAGGGTATATGTGCCATCTGCACTCACCTTTAATTCAATCTCAATCTCCTCCCTGTTGTCACTATGGTTTATTATAAAAACGAGATAACCGTCCTTTGTATCCTGAAGCCGCACTTCCACCTGATTTGAAACTCTTCCGTCAAGAGATGTGGTAAAAGGTCTCTTAATATTTGCCCAATTCAATAAATTAATAAAAAATGAGTCATTATTGTCGTTGAACTTCCGGAAATTAGCCATTCCCATATAAGTTCCTGCCAGCATTGATTCACCTTTTCCGAATCGTGTGCTAACAATTGCTGGTTGTCCATGCTCAGTTGTTGCCAAAATCCGGACATCTCTGTTTTCAAGTAGATTTAATGACTGTGCATATAACGATCCGGTAAGCTTGCTCCCTGCTTTAAGACCCTGCATTGCGGGGTGGTTTTCGTCTGCAACGGTGAACTCAATATTTTCACGCATCCTGACTTCATTTTCCCTCACTCCGAAAATGTCATGCATCCCGAGTCCGGGAATAATTTCGGAGGCATAGCCACGATCGTCGTTCCAGCCGATACGAGCTTCCGCCAACGCATATCCGCCATTCTCCACAAAAGTGCGTAATCCGGATGCCGCCTTGCGGGTGAACATGATTGGATAGGGAATAATAATCAGTTTATATTGTGAGAAATCCTGATTTTCGATATGCTTCCTGTGGATGAAATCTACTGGTATATTATGATTTGCAAATGATTGAAAATAACCGATCAGCGATTGGCTCAATGCCGCCGGGTAATCACGGCGTTGCATCCCTCCCACCATTTGAGTGAGCGGATTATAGACAATCCCAATTTCAGCCTTGGCGGGAGTGGCGTTCAGGAAGAGTTGCTGATTGCGATTTACCACGTCGGCAATTTGCCCGGTATTCACGGCTCTCTCGGTTAAGGTTCCGTCAAGATTAATCAATCCGTAACCACTCGCTTCATACCCAGATGACATGGGATAATAGGCGTACATATTCACTCCTTTTGCTCCTTTGGCAATAGCTGACCACGCCCATATCCGATGGTCGTCTGAGGTTACCGGATCGCTCACCAGAAGGGCTATGGTTCCCAGTCCTGCCTGCAGCTCTCCCACATACCATCCGCCCTTCTCGCGGTTTGCGCTTCGGGTAAAGTCCATCACGGTGCGCAGTGTGGTCACCGACCAGGCTCTGTCGGGATGGTTGTGTTTCGGGTAAATTGAAACGCCATAATAGTCCAATGGGCTTGCCATCAGGAAGTCATCTGTGGCGCCTGCACCCACGTGGGGTGATTGAAAAAGAGAAGCTCCTACGGCATGGGCAGTGATAAGGTGTGTTGCATCTACTTTCCGGATAGCGTTATAGCGGGCAGCCATATCTTCCACTAACTTTTCATAAATAAAAGTTTTCCAGTCGATAAAGTCGGTATAACTTAAAATGGTACTGAACCGGGGAGCTTCTATCTGCGCCCAATCCGTAAAATTGCGGTGCCATGCGGTATTTATATTTTCGAGAGAGTTGTATTTTTTCTTGAGCCATTCTCTGAACCTGTTCTGGGTGGCATCGCAAAAACAGAATTGAACATTGGGGATATAATCGATGGATGCCCAGTTGATGATATGTGGTTCACTCCACAAATCCCACCCGAAGAGATTTGGATGCGAAGTAGCTGCTTTGGCTGTTTCCGAGTAAAAGTTGAGTACAGCATCTTCAATAGCTTTATTATCAGTACATGCACCGGGAGCCGACTGAGGATAAACTTTGTCTCCGCTTTGTGCTTCGAACAGTGCATGGGGATGAAGCAGTGCAACCCAGTCGGGTGCGGAATCGACATAGATCTGTATAAACACTTTTAATCCTACTTCATCGGCAGTTTGCATCAGAAGGTGTAAATTATCAAAATTGTATTTTCCGGGTTCCGGTTCGCAGGTCGCCCATTCAACCCATGTTCGAACGGTGTTGAAACCGAGATCCTTTATCTGTTGCAGATCAGCTCTCCACTCTTTTTCAGAATTGGCTGTGATTTTAGACAGCATGGGAGCTCTGGCTTTGCCGCCGCTGTACCATACCGAAAAAGGAAAAAAATCCTTCTCAACGTTCTCATATTCCTTTTGTCCCTGAACTCCGAATGTAATGAGCAAAGACAATGTGAAAAGGAGATAAAATTTTAAATTTTGTATTTTAGATGGCATAATAAAATAAGTTTAGAGTTATTATTCTTTGTTCTTCATTACAGATTCCCATACGGCTTTTCGCAAAGTCCCCTGATTGTCATCACCGTCATAATCCCAGGCCATCAAGCCTCTCATTCCTTTACTCAGAATCCAGTCTCCTTTGATTCTGATGCTTTTTTCATTGTCGTATCCGCAATAGTAAACTCCATTGTTTGTAACGTATGGAACTGACGCCGCATTGTCCCAATTATCAATTTTGTAGAACCGGGTGTCAAGTTCGAGAATTTTTTTGTATTTGATCGCTTCCGTCCATGAGTGACGTCCGTAGAAAGGTATTCCTAATACCAGTTTATTGGCAGGCATGCCGGCATCCAGATAGGCCTGGACTGCACGGGTGCAGTCAGAAGCCGCCGATGGATCATAAAGCGCAGATTGGTGATGTGGAGCCGCATCCAGGTCATAGGTCATGATGTTCACAAAATCGACATAGGGCTCTACGGCTGCAATGTCAATATAGCGCCAGCCTCCCGGAACCTGTTGCTTATCCATGCAATAACCGGCATAGGTGAGCAGGTACTGATTTCCTATGGTTTCTCGCAGTTGCTTCATCAATAGCACATGGTTTGCAACATCCACTGCCACGTCATAAGCAATAGGATCACCACTCCATGAAAGCCCGGGAAACTCCCAGTCCATATCGACACCGTCGATACCCCATTTTTGCAGGAAAGCTTTACAGTCATTAGCAAAAGCCTTGCGGTATTCATCTGATTTGGAAAGTTGAGAGAAACCCTCGCCTTGAGAGTTTTCGAATGCTATTGAAATAGTCAGGTTGGGATTGATTTTCTTCAGATTAACGATCTGCCGTAAACGGCTATCGTCACCCAGAATATAGATTCCTTTATAAACGCCGCTTTCCATATAAGGTTCGGCAAAGGCATAATTGATATTTGTCAGATAGTTAGGATCGGGGATAACCGTACTCCAGGATGTCACGTATGCCAGAGCTACACGTCCTTCCACCCGTTCAGGCATGTTATGCTCCGAATCGGGAGCTCTTATGCCCGTAGTATAATCATCATCCTTACAACTTACTAATAAAATTACAGCAGTTAGTGTAATGTAAAAAATATTTTTCATGCGATAAAAATTTATTTTTCTTAATGGTTTCATATAGAACTTGCACGAGTTTTAATCACGTTTTTTATGATTTTTACATCATGCTTAAATATTGCATCAATATTTATCTCGCTAATTTAAAAAGGTTTAAACAACATAGGAAAACTGGTTTTCCTATGTTGTTTATTTATTGAAAACGTTCTTCTGAGTATGCATCTCTTATACTCGTTTCAAGAAACGTCTTTTGTGGTTATTCTTACTTTTTTGCCTGATAGAAACCATACCATGCATAACTGTCCCAAAAATCGCCCTGTGCCCATGTCGATGCGGGATGCACCACACACATGTGCTCTTCGTCCAGCAGCCACAGCCAGTAAGTGGGGCGATCTCCGAGGAGCTCCCATGAGGTTGTGCTGCCGGGGAGGGGAATGGTTGTTGTCAGGGTGCCAACTATATAATCTTGCGGCTTCCCTGAACCGCCGGTCGGGACGTCGTGGGAAATAGCATACGTTCCTTCGCCTAATATGGTTCCGTCAGGTTTATAGGTTGTCAATTTGTTCCCCTTATATTCGAACACCATAGTATAGTTTCCGGCAACGGATAACTTTGTTCCTCCACCGTCCCAATTGTTGAAGGCTTCGTGTATCATATTTACGCCACCGGCTAACCAGTTCGCATACATTCCGTTGAAATAGACAACTTTGTTGTTTGGGCTCGGCCAAAATTCCCATGTCTTTTTCGCAGTATTGTCCGACTTATCTTCAGCACCGGTCAGTAATGTCTGCCAGGGATCAAAACAATTGGTTACGGTAACCTGAACAGGGTCGGTTTGAATGATTGTATTTGCCGAGATGCCGACAAAGTAGATATCATAGACATCATTAGATTCAAAAATGAGTGTATCGCAATCTGTTCCCAAGGTTTTTGAACTCCTATTATTAGCGTTTCCCCATTCAATATGCCAGACTCCCGGAATGTCGGGGCGACTGTTCTTGAGCACCACATACTGGTCGCCTTCCACCACTCCTTCCTGGTTAGGAATTGGTTGGGTGATGGAGATAACCGCTTCGAGCTCCGCTTTTGTAATGGGCGTTCCCACATTTTCGAAGTATTTTTCCCTCAGCGATTTTTCTTCAATCGGGTCGCACGCCATCCATACGGCTGCAACCATTAATAAAATGATATATAATTTATTTCTTTTCATTTGATTACAATTTTAAAGCTACTAAGCGACTACATGTTATTCCAATCGGTAAATTGGGCGGTAGGCTCCCATCCCGGATTCTGTTCGAGCACACCGTTAGACTTGTCGATCTCGGTTTGAGGAATAGCCCAATACCCCTGAGTCTGTTTCAAACGTGCCTTATAGTCATAGTTTACCATTGGCACCACCTCTGCGGCGTTAATCAATGTAAATCCGTTTTGTTTATTCAGTGCATCTCCAGCCTCATCGAGAGAGGGTCCCGACCAGCGGAGCAAGTCCCACCATCTTATTGATTCAAATGCAAGTTCCCAGCGACGTTCAGCTTTTATAGCTTGCAGTGAATAGGAAACCGGCGCAAGGTTGGAACGGGCACGCACGCGGTTCAATCCGGCAGCGTCTTCTTTTAATTCCGATTGCATGAGCAGTACGTCTGCAAAGCGGATATGAATCAAATCGGCAATATGATTCAACGATTGGCTGACCGTAGGATTTTCATCCGGGTACATTTGCAGACTGAACATATTAAACGCTCCTTTATAATAAGAAAGAACATTGATATATTTTTTCTGAAAATATCCGGTTTGTTCGTAATAACGGGTTGAAACGGTATAATCCGGTTCATCGGGAGATAATTTTCGATTCAGTAATTCGTTCCCGGTGTTATTGGGATCAAGAGCCCGGTAAGACCAGATAGAGCCGGTTAATCTGGGATCTTCAGTTGCCCCATTCAGGTAGGTTTGCTCTTCTGACCAGTCTTTCCAGTCTTCAACCATTGCCGGTGACACGGGACCTGCGCCCCATCCTTGCCCAAAGGGATAACTTTCATAACGGGGGCTTTTAACCATGTTGTCACCCGAAGGGGAAAAGAATTGTGCCACTGTGTTGCTAAACCAGGTATAGGTCCAACTGTTGCCTTTCAATTTATGCTTGTTGGCAAACAGAGTTTCAACCGAACTGTTCCCAACCCAACGAAGGTTATTGTTGATTACGTAGTCGTAACGATAATTTTGATCATTGGTTTCGGTGGCTTCGTTGGTGTAAGACCAGATATTACGTTGGTCGGCAACCAGGTCGTGTCCCGAATTCTGAACACAATCGTCAATCCAGCCTATAACCTGGGCTTTGGTAATCCCTCCGGGAAGTTCCGTCTTTGCATATCTGCCGGTATAGAACAGGAAGACACGTGCCATCATCGCTTGTGCGGCTGACTTGGTGACATGTCCAGCCAAATCGGAACCTGCGGGGTATATGCGGTTAGGAATCAACTCGATAGCCTTTTTTAAGTCGGAAGCAATCAGGGCGTAAACTTCATCCACCGATGCCCGCGGTATATTCGTGGCTTCGGTAGTGGTTCGTAGCGGTACCCCACCATATATCTGTACCAGTTCGTTGTAGGCAAATGCCCGTAGAAAATGGGCTTCGCCGAAGTGCCGGTCGCGTTCGGATGTACTACTCCACGATTTTACATTATCGAATGAACCAAGGGCGGCATTAGCCCGATTGATCATCCTATAGCATCTGCCCCAGATTCCTCCAACGATGTTCAAATTGGTAAACATCAGAAAGTTTGTTGCGCAATTGTTTGAACCTGATAGGTTTCCGCCCAGGCAATCGTCACTGGCAAGTTGTGCATAATAGAAATATGAGGAAGTCTCCGGATCTGCAAACAGCAGATTAGCATAAATAGAAGTCAGCATTTCATTTGCTTCAGTTTCCGTTGCCGGAAAGTTTGCTGTGGTTTTTTCCACCAGATTTTCTGTGTCAAGAAAGTTCTCACAGCCTGACAGGCTGAATATTAACACTAACAAGAAGGTGCGTATATTTGATGTTTTCATAATATTTAAAATTTGATGTTGGTACCAAACATGAATGTCCGTGCACTGGGGTAGTAACCGAGATCGATACCCGAGCCCCATGAATATCCACTACCGTAGCCGACCTCAGGGTCCATGCCCGAATATCCTGTGAAAGTGAATAGATTTTGAGCCGTAGCGTATATTTTCAGCTGTTGCACAGGCAACTTGTTAAACGCTTTTTTCAGGTCGTAACCCAGTGTAACATTCTTTATTTTTAAGTAGTCCCCGTTTTCAACATAAATATCAGAGATGCGATTCCAGTTTGTGCTTGTGGAACTGCTCAAACGGGGTAGTTTGTTGGAGGTTCCAGCTCCGTGCCATCGTTCATATATGTCTGCCGTATAATTATGGAATGGTGATGATACGAAATCCCGGTAGCATTTCATGATTTGTTGCCCGAACGCCCCATAAGTGGTTACCGAGAGGTCGATCCCTTTCCAACCAATATTAAACGAAAAACCTATTGTGATATCGGGATAAGGATTTCCTATCATAGTACGATCATCAGCATCGATAGTGCCGTTGCCGTCTGTGTCTGCCCAGATAACATCACCGGGTCGTGTAGCATCTCCGTTCAGGAGAGCTCCTTCATAATTATCAATTTGTGCCTGGTTCTGGAAAATACCCAGACTGCGATAGCCATAAAAGTAACCGAATGGCTTTCCTACTTCGGAACGAAAACTTTCGTCGGCGCCTTCCCAGAAAACACTGGAGGGGCCATGAATAATACCGTCTTCATTGGCAATTTTTTTAACTTCATTCTTATTATGCCCCAACGATAAATTGGCGCCATAATTCAATTCATTGCCTATTCTTTCATTCCAATGCAATCCGAGTTCTACCCCGGTATTGAGCACATCACCTCCGTTTACTGATACGGCTTCGGCGCCGAACGACGCCAGCACCGGTGCTGTGACAAGCCAATCCTTAGTTGTGCGGTTATACCAGTCGAATTCCATACTTAAACGGTTGCGCAGAAAACGTGCATCAAAACCGATGTCCAATGTTTCCTGTGTTTCCCATTTTAAATCTGGATTTACCAGGCGATAAGCATAAGAGCCGGTAGCAGCATCACCCATAGAGTCTCCAAAGGGATAGCCACCCCAGGTATTGTTGCTTGCTATAGTTGCCATGTATTGGAAGGTGGCTACGGCTTGGTTTCCATTCTGTCCCCATGATCCGCGAAGCTTTAAAAAGTTCAGGATGTTGGAGTTCGCCAGAAAATCTTCATTGGAAAGCACCCATCCGGCTGAAACTGAAGGGAAATAACCCCATCGGTGTCCACGCGCAAAAACCGATGAATCGTCGGCACGCATCACCAGACTACCCATGTATTTCTCTTGATAGTTGTAATTTACTCTTCCGAAAAGGGATGCCAAAGCTCCCTGACTTGCCGGAGACCCTGTCAGTGATTGCGTGGTGGATGTGCCGGGAACATTGCTTAAAAAGGCATGCTCGAAATCATAGAAGGAGGATTTTTTCTTACTTCCCGAAATGGACTCACCCATTCCCCATTTCTCCAGGCTCTGTCCAAGCAGGAAATCAATATTATGCTGTTCTATGTTGAATACATAATTTACCGTGTTGTTCCAGCTCCAACGGTTGTTTAGTCCCATGGATTGTGTCACTGTGTCGTCTGTCCCTATCAGAGTAGCGGTTAATTCTCCGTATGCCGGAATGTAGGCACGATAACTGGACGCACTCATTATATAGCCGAATTGTGAGTTAAAGTTCAGGTTTTGGATCGGTTGGAAACCTACATTGAAACTTGTCTGGAGATAATGGCTCTTGCTCAGATTATGACTCTGCATAAAATCGAGAAAAGCAATAGGATTCTTATTCGCATTGCTTGAAGTATCCCAGCCATACCCGTCTTTTATCTGATCCTGATACATATAATAATCTCCATCAGCGTTGTAAGCGTGCATTAATGGACTCATAACAAGCATGTTGTGAACGGAGTTCCAATAAATGGCATCTACTGCGAATGAGCCTGATGTTTCTTGAAACCTGTAATTTAGTGTTTGACCTACCGACAATAGATCGAGACTCCCTTTCTTTCTGCAAATTCGTTGTGAAACTCCCTTTTGGTTACACGTTTTCGGAAGATGCTGCAAATATCATTATAAGCAATAGTGAACAGATATGATTTGAAAGAGGAGTCTTTATCTAATTTCTTGCGGTTTTCCCATATCTTCAAAAAAACATCCTGAACCAAGCCTTCGGCATCTTCTTTTGAACGAAGATATTTGAAACCAAAAGCATAAAGCCTTTTGGCATAATTGCCAAAAAGCTGATCGAAAGCGCGGACATCGCCACGTTGCAGGCTTTCAACCAGCGCTTTATCGTTTGAACTGAAAGATGCTCCTGTCTCCATTTATACAGCGAAAATAATAAATGTGAACTTATTGACAAACATAAATGAGATTATATTCTTTGATAGTTTTCATGGTCATTACATCGACGTATTCAATATATTTCTGCAAATGCGTAAATTTGCAAATTCCTGCCTGCAGGCAGACAAGCGCAAATTCGCGTTTTTGAGCCTGTGGGCTCATCAAAGCTCGTCCCCCTTGGCGAAAGGGGGATTAAGGGGGATTGATTTCCGGCAGGCATAAATTCGCGATTAATTCAACATAACCTTATTGGCTTGTTGGTGAACACGATTCAGTTTTACACAGTTGAACCCCTTTGGGGTTCTCCGGATGAGATGGGATGCGTTTTCCCCGGATTACACCTACGGCTTATCCGGGGTTATTCATATTATGCCCCAACGGGGCATGCTTTTGATGTACGCAACCAGTGGTATAAATAACCAATATCCAAAAGCGTACAGCAAATATCGAAATTGTCAATTCTCAATTATCCATTCTTAATTATATCTCCCTAATCCTCCGGCTTCCGTGCCTCAGCCACCTCCTTTAAAAAGGAGGACTCGCCCTGTTCTGCATTCTGCTATAAGATCAGGCTGTTTTGTCAGCTGCAAAAGAATATCTATTTTTAAACCCGAATAGCTTGGTAAAGTAGCGCTTTTGCTACATTTGCCGGCTGTTCGATACCCGCTTTTGCAATGCGGGCTTTTTGTTTTGTTTATCTGCTAACGGGAAAGTAAGCATCACATTTTATTTAGGAAATGATTTCATTGGATAAAGTAACGGTAAGTTTTGGCGGATTTGACCTGATCAAGGAGGCAGGTTTTCTGATACAGTCGGATGACCGGATCGGACTGATTGGGAAAAATGGCGCCGGAAAGACAACTTTACTCAGAATCATTTCCGGAAATCTCCAACCTTCAACAGGTGAAGTGAATGTTCCCAAAGATCTGACTATTGGTTACTTGCCGCAGGAAATGGTATTGAAAGACTCCAATACCCTGATTGGCGAGACGGAGCAGGCATTTGCAGAACTGCTTGAAATTGAAACAAGAATTGATTCATTGAATCGCGAAATTTCAGTGGCATCAGATTACCATTCCGGGGAGTATCTGAAAAAGCTGGATCAGATTTCAGAAATGAATGAACGGTATGCTATCTTAGGTGGTGATTCCTACCGGGCAGAGATGGAGCAAACGCTTATGGGGCTTGGTTTTGAGCGAACAGATTTTAATCGTCCCACTTCTGAATTCAGCGGCGGCTGGCGAATGCGGATAGAGATTGCCAAATTGCTGTTGAAAAAACCGGACGTTATTCTGCTTGATGAGCCGACAAATCACCTGGATATAGAGTCGATTCAGTGGCTTGAAAATTTTTTGAAAGGATACAGAGGGGCTGTTATACTCGTTTCTCACGATAAAACTTTTCTGGATACAGTGTGCAACCGGACATTGGAAATTTCGCTCGGGAAAATCACCGACCAGAAGATGAATTATTCAGCTTTTGTCCGTTGGAAAAAAGAGCAGCGTGAAATTCAGCTGGCTACATACCGTAATCAGCAAAAGATGATTGAAGACACCGAAAAGTTTATTGAGCGGTTCAGGTACAAAGCCACAAAGGCGGTTCAGGTTCAGTCCCGTATAAAGCAGCTCGACAAACTTGTGCGGATTGAAGTGGAAGAGGAGGACAGAGCGGTACTCAACCTCAAATTTCCGCCGGCGCCACGGTCGGGGAGGGTGGTTGTTGAAGCGAAGGATATCTCTAAGCGATACGGCAACCATCTGGTTTTAAATGCTGTTGACTTAAAAGTAGAAAGCGGCGACAAGGTAGCGTTTGTGGGGCGAAATGGCGAAGGAAAAACCACACTGGTGAAAATTTTGCTGAATCAGATTGAATACGAAGGTATCGTGAATGTCGGGCATAATGTGAAAGTTGGCTATTTTGCTCAAAATCAGGCACAGCTGCTTGATGGAGAGCTGACAGTTTTTGAAACCATCGATGAAATTGCCGTGGGTGAAGTGCGTACAAAAATTCGCGACATATTGGGAGCATTTCTTTTTTCGGGAGATGACACCGATAAAAAGGTGAAGGTGTTGAGCGGCGGGGAAAAATCGAGGCTGGCAATGATCCGGCTGATGCTCGAACCGGTGAACTTTCTTGTTTTGGATGAACCGACAAACCACCTGGATATGCAGTCCAAAGAGATTTTAAAAGAGGCATTAATTCAATTCACGGGAACCGTAATCGTTGTTTCGCACGATCGGGAATTTTTGGACGGGATGGTTGACTGTGTGTATGAATTCCGAAATAAAAAGATTAAACAGCATCTGGGAGGAATTTACGAATTCCTTCAGCGAAGAAAGCTGGAAAGCCTGAAAGCACTGGAGATGCCGCAGGCAATTAGAAGTGCAGGGAGTGAGGATGTTAAGAATCACGTTTCGAGGGAGAAAAACTTCACCTTTGAAGAGCGAAAAGAGATAAACCGCAATATTTCAAAATTTGAAAGAGTGGTGTCGGAAACTGAAAAAAAAATTAGTGCGCTGGAAAAAGAAATCGCTAAAATGGATGAGGTGCTGTCATCGTCCGGCGAAGAGTTGTCTCCTGAAATTTTCAGCCGTTACGATGAGTGTAAAGCATTGCTGACCAGTGCGATGGATAAATGGGAGAGAGGGCATGAAGAACTGGAAAAATGGAAAACAAAATTAGCTGAGAATGAGTAGTGAAGATTTTATTTTTGGTACCAGGGCAGTGATTGAAGCCATAAAAAGTAATCGCTCAATTGAAAAGGTACTGCTAAGAAAAGGGCTTGACAATCCGTTGTTTTCTGAGTTGTTTTGGTTGATAAAAGAGAATAATATTCCCTTCCAGTTTGTGCCGGTTGAAAAAATTAACCGGATTACACGCAAGAACCACCAGGGTGTTTTGGCTTTTTTGGCTGCGGTGGATTATGCAAATATTGAGATCGTTGTTCCCGGCATTTTTGAATCAGGTGCCGATCCTTTCATTTTGATTCTTGATCAGATTACCGATGTGCGCAATTTTGGAGCTATCGTCCGCACGGCTGAATGCGGCGGTGTTCATGCAATTGTAATTCCCGAAAAGGGGATGGCCAGAATTGGGGCAGATGCAGTAAAAACATCCGCAGGCGCTCTGCACACCGTTCCGGTCTGCAAGGTAAAAAGCATATCCGGTGTTGTGAAATACCTGAAGGAATCCGGGATAAAAATCATTGCAGCAACCGAAAAAGCGGAGAAACTATACACTTCATCAGCAATGAACCGCCCGGTTGCCATCATCATGGGCGCTGAAGATGAAGGAATTTCACCGGCAGTGCTAAGGCAGGTTGATGAACAGGTGAAAATTCCATTGTTTGGAAAAATTGAATCTCTGAATGTTTCTGTGGCTGCCGGAGTTATAATTTATGAAGCAGTGAGGCAAAGAGAAAAAGTCTGAGCCGGAATCAGGGCAGCGAAATTTGCCGTTTAAAATCCATTTCAAGAGACATGAATGTTTCCGTTCGTGCCACTCCGTCAATTGCCTGAATTTTTTCGTCTATCAGATATTTTAAATGCTTGTTGGTTTTTGTAACAATCTTAATGAAAAGCGAATACTGGCCTGTAGTATAATGACATTCCACAATTTCTGGGATTTTGCGCATTGCTTCCACAACCTGACGGTGATAGGCTGCTTTTTCAAGATAAATTCCAATGTATGCACAGGTGTTGTAGCCTAATTTTTGCGGGTTAACAATGAACTCACTGCCGGTGATAACCCCAATATTCAGCAATCTTTGCACACGCTGATGGATGGCGGCACCCGAAACACCACATTCTCTGGCTACTTCCAAAAACGCAATTCGTGCATTTTTTGTAATTAACTTTAGAATTTTCTCATCCAGCTGGTCAATATCTGCTGTTTGATCCCGGTAATCCAATTTATCCATGATTTTAATTCCTGATTGAGTTTTAAATTTCAAGACAAAATTAGGAAAAAATTACAATCTATTAATGCATTGCCGTGAATAGAGTAAAACTGCCAGTTATTCCTGTTTTTGCTCGGGAAATACCCCCTGAAAAGGGCGGTTTGATTTTGATATAGCAGCGGAAATGTCAGCCCCTGACGGCTCCTGAAAAATGCGCAGTTCAAATTCCGGAACAACAGCTAAGATGTGATCGAAAATATCTGCCTGAATTGCTTCATAATTTACCCAGGCAGTATCGCTGGAAAAAATGTATATCTCTATGGGTAACCCTTTTTCGGTGGGTTGAAGATGGCGCACTATAAAGGTCAATTCCTTGTTTACCATCGGGTGTCTGCGCAAATAGGCTTCAAGGTATTTTCTAAAAACGCCGATATTGGTCTGCTTTCTTCCACTGATTATATCTTCGCTGGAAATGTTTTTCTGCTCATTGTATTCATTGATTTCTTTCTCCTTTTCCCTCACATAATCGCGGATTAGCTCAAACTTCCCAAACCTGCTGAGCATCTCTTTGTCGCAAAATCTGATGCTGTTCATGTCAATGTTTATGGAGCGCTTTATTCTGCGGCCACCCGCTTCCTGCATGCCTTTCCAGTTGATGAACGATTCGCTGATCATAGCATAGGTGGGAATCGTTGAAATGGTTTTGTCCCAGTTTTGCACCTTCACGGTATTCAGCGTGATGTCTATTACAGAGCCGTCGGCACGCCGGCTGGGCATTTCCACCCAATCGCCGATTTTTAACATGTTATTTCCCGAAAGCTGAATGGAGGCGACAAATCCTAATATTGAATCTTTGAAAACCAGAAGCAAGATTGCACCAAAAGCACCCAATCCGGCTAACAGAACGGTAGGGTCACGTTCCAGCAAAATGGAAATTATTAAAATGCCCGATAAAGAGAAAAAAAGGATTTTGAAAAGCTGAATATAAACCTTCAGTGGTCTGTTTCTGGCGAATGGAGTGGTATTGTAAACGTCAAGTCCGGCATTTAACAAGGAATTCAACACTAAAACAAAAATCAGAACAAAATAGACTTTTGCAACTTTAATAAAGAAACCGGCAAGACCGATGTAATAGTCTTTCGACAAAACTTCCAGGGCGGCATCACTTAATTCGTTGATGTTCTGGTGGATTTCGGGAAAGGAGAAACCTGCAGCATTATAGAGAATCAACGCTGGCACAATGTGAGAAAGATAGGAGAAAAATTTCCGGTGAAGCAAAAAATCGTCCCATTTGGTTTTTGTGCGCCGTGAAATCCGGGTAGCTGTTTTTACAATAATTTTTTTTGCAACAAAATGGCTAATCCAGGCAATCAATACGAGAATAATGAGGGTTGTTAGTGCTGCGCCCGGCTTCGCAATAAACTCCAGTTGTTCAGCAGAACGGATGGTTTCAAGAAAAAATTTGTAAACTGACTTCATAATATTTTACGTTTGCCGCATAAAAGTAAATCTATTATTGCGTGAATACAAATTGGAGCTTAAATTTATGCTTATTTCATCCAATTAAAATTAAAAGTTTTCAAAGGTATTGGATGTAACTCCCTCATTTTAATTATGCTTGTTTGTGAAGCATTTCTACATGGTCGTTTCATATTTATCTAAATTTACAGTTTTTCAATGTGTGTTTAAATTCAAACTAAAAAATATGTCCGAATACAAAAGATTTTGCAAAACGCTGGAGCTGAAAAACGATCCTGAATTGATTGAAGAGTACAAAAAAGTGCACTCGCCACAGCATTTCTGGCCCGAAATTACAAAGGGAATGCGCGATGTTGGCATTGTTGATATGGAGATTTATTTGTTGGGCACACGCTTGTTTATGGTAATGGACACCATTGCCGACTTTAATCACGACCAGGCAATGAACGAGCTGGCAGCAAAGCCCCGGCAGAGAGAATGGGAAGCGTTTGTTTCACGCTTTCAGAAAACATCGTCCGATGCCACTGCCGCAGAAAAGTGGCAATTGTTGGAGCGGATTTTCAAGTTGGAATAAAATTCTGTTCTCTAACGGAAAGTCCAAAGTGAGCTCTGAATTAATTCAACGAATAGTTATACAATTTTCCGCCTTCGCTTGCGACAATCAGATTAAATCCGGTCGAGTTTTCGGATAGTTTGCCAATGGTGAACGGACTGTTTCCCTGCAACGGAAATCCGGGGTAAAGCTTGCCGTCAGGGCTGTACAGGAAAATCCGGTTGGAAGCGGCATCGACTACTCCAATCATTTTCTGATTACTGTCAAATGTGTAAACAACGGGTTGATACTGGACAGGATTGTTCATCTTTTTACTGAAAAGTTTCTTTCCGTTCTCGTCCATTACCGTCAATTCATTTCCGTCAGCAAAAATAAAATCGAGAATATCGTTCCCATCTAAATCTTCAGCCGTAAAAAAGTGACCGGAGCCAAACCGTGCGGTTTTCTTCTCTTCCGTTTTTCCGTCAAAAAAGATGTACCAGACCTTGCCGCCGGAGTCGGTAGCTACTATTTTTGGTTTTCCGTTGAGGTTCAGAACCAATGGGTTGCCCGAGTTTTCAAACTTCACATCGGGTGTAACCCGGGTTTGACCCTGCCTGTCCTGAATATAAATATTTGATTTATCCTTAAAAACAATGTAATCTTTCCCGTCAACTTTAAAATGCTGAACCGGGGTAGTAACATCATGTTCTGTTTGCCCAAATTTCCATCCGCTGATTATCTTTGCGCTGTTGTCCAGAGCATAAACTTTGCGGTCTTCGCCTGCAAAGAAGAAACGGTAATTCCGGTTTTTGTCGTAATCGAAGATGCTGACTCCATTTGTTGCGTTTGCCGGAAGCCTGACAGGAAAGGGCTTGACATCATTCCCGTTCCGGTCAATTAGGTATAATTTCTCTTTTGTATTGAAGAGAAACTGCAATTTCCCGTTTTTGAAATAATCAACCTGATGAATTTGTCCCAAAATCGGTTCCGGCAGGTTTTGGCTCCATCTTATTTTTCCGGAACTGCTTATCAGGTGCAGTGTGTTTTGAATGTCCTGAAAAATTATTTCTCTGTTTTGCCTGTCAAGATGATTGGTTACAAGCTGGGGTTTCATATTAATGTTTGCGCCCACAACACTCTGCCAGTCAGTTCGTGCATCTTCCTGTTCTTCCGACTGGTAAACTGTTGTCAGCGTGTTTTCCCAAACGTCTTTGCCCTGCCGGATCTGATAGGAAATCATGTTGAACTTCCGCAAAACCTCTTCTCTTTCATTCACTTTTTTCAAAAAGTCAGGTGAAAAAATAACATTCCTCAAACTGAAAGTTTTATTGATGTCCAGAAAGATATTGATGTTGGCGCGGTTTGCACCTGAGCGCTTCAGCTGCTGATAGCCAGGGCTTTTGGCAAGTGTGTTTCCACGCGTCATGTTACTGATGTATTCTATAAGTCCCTGCTCTGAATTTGAGAAAACGAACAAGTTGTCATGGAAAGCAGCAAAGTGTGCATCGCACAAGCCGAATGGACTGCCAATCCACAAACCCGGAAAAGAGGGATAGGGAAATTTGTAAATTTTAATTTGCAATCCGTTGTCAGTGGTATATTCCGAGCTTAATTGTTCAAAGTTTGTCTCTGTTCTTGCGGCATAAGTTGTCAGCAGTTTATTAAGCTGCTCTTCTGCAGCTGTCCGCCCTTCAGTGTGGAGGATGAAATAGACTGTTTTGTTATCGGGGTTTACCGGAATTGTGGTTGCGGCAACAATTATCTCATCTTTCACTATATCCTGAAAAATCTTTCGGATATTTCCGCGGAAACCCTGTTCAAATCGCTTCATGCGCTCTTCCCGGTGATAATATTCGGCAGAGTGGGTATAAAATGCTTCAAGATTTTTGAAAAAAAGAGACTTGCCGGAGAAGGAGTAGCTGAGAAAGAAAGAGGTGTTTATGGGTAGAAACTGCTCAGTATTGCTGCGCACCGGCTGTTGACCTGCAAATGCCGAAAGGAAGTGATTCAGCGAATCGTCAGCAGCAGATGCTCCGCTGAGCGACAGCAATTTGTTTTCTGCCTTGAAGTCATAGCCGCTCCATGCAGCAAACTTTCTTAGTTTATCTGCCTGAACTGCAGGCTGATTACGTTTCACAGCGCCAAACTCATCTGTTTTTTTACTCACTGTGCGACTTAGAATATTATTGAAAAATCCGCCCAGCCAGTTGTGGTTGACATAAAGCGTAACTTCTTGTGTTCCGGTTGAATTATTAACTTTTGAGAAATAGGGATTTTTCACTATGCCGGGCGTTCCCAGCTGCCTGATAACCTGTTCGATGAGAATTGAGCGGGGACTTGCCAGAAAAAGTTCACCTGTAAAGGTAAAATACAAGGAGCCTTTCGCGCTTCCCTGTCCGATTTCTGTTATGGAATTTTTTCCATACTCCTTTTTGGTGTATTTGAAGTTTTCTGACGGATACAACGTGTGCAGCAGTTTAGTTAACGAATTTTCATTGTTTTTTGAACCCTGCTCCGTAATCAGCAGAGGAATCAGTTCATTTTTTCCAATGTATCCGAAAGCAAGCAGAAAAGGATTGCCGCGCAGGCTTTTGTGTATCTCTTCAGTATTGTCAATCAGAGAATCCGTCTGATGAAGCAGATTAAACCATTGGGAGCCTATGCCATTATTGCTCCACTCGCTGATGACCGGGTTATCTGCCGGAATATTTTTGATTGAACTCACCTCAAAAAAGAAAGGCGACGTGACGGGAACCGCTTTATAAAGATTTTTATTGTTGGAGAAGATTGTTTTTTTGCCCGATAAGAAATAGAAACCCCCGGCTGTGGCAAATGCTAAAATAATTACTAAGAATATCAGGTAACGCTTCATGTTTCCATAGTTTTTCTCAAAACTACAAAATCAATAATTCCGGTGAAAAGTATTTTCCAATTAATAATTAAAAAACTGATGTTAATAACTTTGAGGTCAGAGCTGTTTGGCAACTTCAACTTCTTTGAATGATTCAATATGATCGCCCACTTTGACATCATTGAAATTTTCAATATTCAACCCGCATTCGTAACCGTTTTTCACCTCTTTCACATCATCCTTAAACCGTTTGAGAGAGCCTAAATCACCGGTGTAAATAACGATACCATCGCGGATAACCCTGACTTTGGAGTTTCGCACAACTTTGCCATCCCGGACGATACACCCGGCAACCGTACCAACTTTAGTGACTTTAAAGATTTCCAGCACTTCGGCTGTTCCAATAATCTCCTCCTTGATATCGGGTGAAAGCATCCCTTCCATTGCCGCTTTTATTTCATTGATAGCGTCATAAATAATTGAATAGAGGCGAATGTCAATTTCTTCCTTTTCGGCTAATTTGCGTGCGCTGAGTGATGGTCTTACCTGAAACCCGATCACGATGGCTTCGGAGGCGGCAGCTAATAAAATATCCGATTCGGATATTTGCCCCACCGCTTTATGCTTGATATTTACCTGAATTTCTTCTGTTGAAAGTTTGATTAAGGCATCCGACAGCGCTTCAATGGAACCATCCACGTCACCTTTAACAATCAGATTCAGCTCCTGGAAGTTTCCGATGGCTATGCGGCGTCCGATTTCATCGAGGGTGATGTGCTTTTGGGTGCGGAGTCCCTGTTCGCGTGCCAATTGTTCGCGCTTGGTTACGATGCTTCGCGCTTCGCGCTCATTTTCCATCACATGAAATTTATCGCCTGCCTGAGGTGCGCCGTTCAGCCCGAGAATTATTACCGGATCGGAAGGACCGGCAGACTCAATTCGCTTGTTTCTTTCATTAAACATGGCTTTCACGTGGCCGAAATGCTGACCTGCAATCACAATATCTCCGGCATTGAGGGTTCCGTTTTCAACCAAAACTGTTGCAACATAACCGCGTCCCCTGTCGAGACTGGATTCGATGATTGTGCCAACTCCCCTGCGGTTGGGATTTGCTTTTAATTCTAACATTTCAGCTTCAAGCAAAACTTTTTCCAGTAATTCGTTTACTCCCTGTCCAAATTTTGCCGATATTTCCTGTGACTGGTATTTTCCACCCCAGTCTTCCACCAGAAAATTCATGTTGGCGAGCTCTTCCTTCACCCGTTCGGGGTTGGAATTTGGTTTATCAATTTTATTGATGGCAAAAACGATGGGTACGCCCGCCGCAGTGGCATGGTTGATTGCTTCAACCGTTTGCGGCATCACGTTATCGTCGGCTGCAACAATAATAATTGCAATGTCGGTTACCTGTGCGCCACGCGCACGCATGGCGGTGAAGGCTTCGTGTCCCGGCGTGTCCAGGAAGGTAATTGTACGTCCCTCCCCAAGCTTAACGTGATAAGCGCCAATGTGTTGAGTAATTCCTCCGGCTTCATCACCAATAACATTTGTTTTCCGGATATAGTCCAACAAAGAGGTTTTCCCGTGATCAACGTGCCCCATCACAGTAACAATTGGTGAGCGCGGCTGTAAATCCTCTTCGGCATCTTCTTCTTCCGTTTCAATGTATTCCTGAAGGTCGGCACTGACAAATTCAACCTGAAAGCCAAATTCATCAGCCACAATGGTGAGTGTTTCGGCATCAAGTCTTTGATTGATGGAGACAAAAAGCCCTAAAGACATACAAGCTGAAATTACTTCGCTTACACTTATGTCCATCATTGTTGCCAGCTCACTCACCGATACAAACTCTGTAAGTTTTATTGTTTTCTTTTCGAGATCTTGCTTTTCGGCATCTGCCTGCATTCTTTCACTGATGGCAGCCCGCTTGTCGCGCCGGTATTTTGCACCTCTTGATGATTTTCCCTTAGAGGTAAGTCTGGCTAAAGTTTCTTTTATTTGCTTTTGTACTTCATCCTCATCAACTTCTTTCTTTAGTTGAATCTTTTTTCTTTTTCCGGCTACTCTTTGCGTTTTTTTATCGGTTTCTCCCTTTTTACCGGGTTTCTCGGTCACTTTTATCCGTCCGGTTTCCTGAACTCTTTTGCGGCGCTTTCTGCGTGCGCTGACTTGCTCTTCTTTGGCTGATTTTCTTTCAGGGAGTTCAATTTTGCCCAAAACAACGGGACCTTCCAGTTTTTTAACTTTGGCACGTATGACTTCGGGTTTGTCAGGTGTCTTTTCTGTTTTCTGTTTCACCTCAGTTTCAGCAGCTTTTGTTTCAGCTTCTTTTTTGCGCCTTCGCTCTTTTCGCTCGATCTCCCGCTCTTTTCGTGTCTTTTTTGCAGGTCTGGTCTTTTGGTTAATAGAAGTGAGGTCAATTTTTCCGATGACTTTAAGTTCTTCTACTTTTGGGATTTCAGTTTCGATAATATCTTCTTTTACCGTTTTTTCTGTTGGCGTAACCTGAGGTTCAGGCTCAGTTTTAGCTTTAGCTTCAGCTTCAGTTTTCTGAACTTTTTCAGGCTCAGGTTTCACTTCAGAAATATCCGTTGGCTTTGCAGATTCTTCTACGGGTTCTGCTGGTATTTCTGTTTTCTCTTTTGTTTTTTTGTCAGACTTTGGCTTTTCTACTTTCGTTTCTTTTTTAGCCTTTGTGGTTTTCTTAACAGGTTTTTTCAGACTTTCCAGATCAACCTTTCCAACGATTTTTATTCCATCAAGCTCCACAAGTTTTTCAACGGGTACTTCTTCTGTCACTTTCTTTTTTGGTTTTTCTTCAGGCTTCTTTTTGGTAATTAACTTCGATTGCTCTTCGGCTTCCTCATAGTCATCATCGTCATCGTCATCAAAATCCTGTGATAACTTGTCGTCAATAGAAATTATTTCCTGTTTTGGCCTTTGGCTTTTTAGTATTATTTTTTCCGATTCTTTTTTGAGATGAAGGTCAACTTTGTATTCCTTTTCCAAAAGAGCCAATGCATCCATCGAGACTTTAGTGTTGGGGTTTGAATCATACACATAGCCTTTCTTGTGCAGGAAGTCCACGATTGTCTGAATTCCCACATTAAACTCTCTCGCAAGTTTACTAAGTCTTATTGTCTTGACTTCTGTCATATACTCTTTTTCTTCTCCTTTTCTTAAAAAAGTTGGTGCAAGTTTAGGCAAAAAGCTTTAATTGGAATTAAAAATCAGCTAAAATATTCTTATTCAAACTCAGCCTTAAGTACTTTCATCACTTCTTCGATGGTTTCTTCTTCAAGGTCTGTGCGTTTAATCAGTTCTTCGAGCGGTATGCTCAATACATTTTTTGCTGTATCGCAACCAATTGCTTTCAGTGCATCAATTACCCAGCCCTCAATTTCATCTGAAAACTCATCAAGGTTTACATCATCGTCATCATCAGCCACTTCACGGTAAACATCAATTTCATACCCTGTCAGTTGACTGGCAAGCCGGATATTCAATCCGCCTTTGCCAATGGCTAACGAAACCTCTTCAGGTTTTAGATAAACTTCAACTCTTTTTTCCTCTTCGTTTATTATTATATTATTAATTTTCGCAGGGTTCAGTGCACGCTTTATATAGAGCTGCAAGTTCGTTGAATAGTTGATTACATCAATGTTTTCATTGCGCAACTCACGTACAATACCGTGAATACGCGAACCTTTCATTCCAACGCATGCGCCTACGGGATCAATACGCTCGTCATAGGATTCAACCGCAACTTTTGCGCGTTCTCCCGGAACCCTCACTATCTTTTTTATAGTAATTAGTCCGTCAAAAATTTCAGGTATTTCAAGCTCAAACAATCGCTCCAAAAACTCCGGTGCTGTGCGCGAAAGAATAATTAACGGATTGTTGTTTCTCAATTCAACCTGATATACAATGGCTCTGACCATATCTCCTTTTCTGAAATAGTCGGATGGAATTTGCTCCCCTTTGGGAAGAATCAGTTCATTTCCATCGTCATCAAGGATTAATATCTCCTTTTTCCAGACCTGATACACTTCCCCGGTAACAATTTCACCAATTTTCTCTTTGTATTTACCGAAGATGCTGTCTTTTTCAAGCTCCATGATTTTACCGGCAAGGTTTTGGCGCAAATTTAAAATTGTCCGGCGGCCAAAGTCAATGAGTTTAACTTCATCTGTCACTTCTTCTCCAATTTCAAAATCACTGTCAATCTTTCGGGCTTCGCTCAGCGTAATCTGCAAATTCGGATCTTCTACCTGGTCGTCTTCAACAACCTCACGGTTTCTCCAAATTTCAAAATCGCCCTTGTCGATGTTGATAATTACATCGATATTTTCATCGGTACCATACTGTTTAATGAGTACACTACGAAAAACATCTTCCAGAACGCTCATCATCGTCACCCGGTCAATGTTTTTCAGCTCCTTGAACTCGGAAAAAGTATCGATAAGACTCATATTATTCATTGCTAATCTTTTTATTTAAATGAAATAACAACTTTCGCACTTTTAATATCTTTAAAATCAATCTGATGTTCCCTTGTCACCAGTTTCTTCTTCTCTCCCTCCACTTTTTCTTTGGTGGAAACTTCAAGCAAAATAAAATCAGTTTCTATTTTTTTCAAGGTTCCGGTAAGTTTCACTGCGTTTGTCGTAATGATTTCAACCTCTCTCCCTATGTTTTTCAGAAATTGTTCCCTTACTTTAAAACTTTCGGTTAGTCCGGGTGAAGAGACCTGTAGTTCAAAGTCTTCCTTGTCGCGGTCGAGACGGCTCTCCAGATGTCTGCTGATTTCAGCACACCGGTTAATGGAAAGTCCTTCATAGCTGTCAACATATACCTGAATGACATTCGATTTGTTTATTCGAATGTCAACCAGGAAAGTCTGATTATCAAGCTTTTCCTTAACAATTTCTTCTATTTTTATTTTGTCCAACATTTTTTCATGTAACAAAATAGGGAGCTTTTGGCGGCTCCCTATTCCAGTTTTTTTCTAAAATCGTTGCAAAAGTAATAAAATATTTCATTAAAACCAAAGAAGAGCTCAAGGTTTTTTTCTGTTTCTCAATGGAATAAAAATCAAAGCGGCATTTATGGTGAAGCCTGCAATAATAATCAGATTTCCGGGCAGGGGATCTCCCCAGAGGGTAATCAGTTTGCCGGCTAAAGCAAAAAAGCCACCGATTAAAATTGCTGCTTTCAGTTGTGTTTCAACTACTCTGAAACGCAGCAGACCCGCAAGTGTTGGTACCACAAATGCACCGGAAAAGAAGGAGAGTGCAAGTAGCAGTGATTGCAGGATTGAATCCACAAACAGAGCGATCACCATACTCAGCACCCCCAGAACGATAATCAGAATACGGGTGAGTTGCAATGCTTTTGGTTTTTCCATGTCAGCATAAAATAATCCGCTGAGGATGAGCGATGAAGTGAGGAGTGTAGTGTCTGCTGATGACATAACAGCCGACAGCAGCGCGGCAATAAGCAGACCGTAAAACCATCCGGGCAATAGATGCCGGGCAAAAGAAATTATTTCGGCACTGCCTGTCTCGTGGGAATAAATCCCTAAAAAAGTCAATGCAAAGGAAATTGGAATCAGAACCACAGCAGCTATCAGCACACTGTGGGTCGCAGTTTTTTCGTTTTTCGCACAAAAAAGGCGGGAGTATATATCCGGACCCACAACAAATGTAACCGAATAGGTGAGTATCAGAATCAGCAAATCAAAACCGGAAAACGATTCGTTGAAAAGTGCATTGAGTTGAAGCGGAGGCAAGTGGGTGGTTTCCGGTGAATAAAAAGCAAAAAGGGAGAGAGATACTAATCCGGCAATTATGAATCCAAGCTGGAACATATCTGTTTTGAGAATACTGATTTGCCCGCCAAAAAGTGTGTAAAATATAAAAACAACTCCCGCAAGCATCACACCTCCCTGATAGCTGATAAATCCCAGTCCCGCGAGTATTTTTCCGGCTGCAATGATTTGCGCGCCAACAATTCCCAGCCAGGCAACCGGAATTACCAGTGACGAAATAAACTGTGCCTGACTGCCATAGAAGTGCTCCAACAAATCGGGGAGGGTGTATTTTCCGTATCGCCTGACATATTTCGCTAAAGGAACCAGTAAAAATAATCCGAAGGAGGCGCAAAAGAGAAACCACAATGCAGCCCAGCCAATGTCCCTTCCCAACTCAATAGTGCCTAAAATTGCAGCTCCTCCGAGGATGGTAGCAAGCAAGCTGCTCGAAACAGGTATTAAACCAGCTTTTTTCCCGGCAACATAGTAATCCGAGGGTGTTCTGATTTTGAACCATGAATAGATTCCGATGGAAAACATCAGCAGAAAATAGGCAACTGCAAAAAAAACCGGTTCATTCATACGACTGATACTAATTATTTTCAGAGGCTTCGGTTAGTTGCCCCGATAGCCCCGGGAGAACACGCATAGACTTTTATTATGCTCCCGTTTAATTTTATAATCATATCCTTTTCACATAAAATGTTGTAAAGATGGGGAAATATTGACCAAAATGACTTAACTTAATCATTTCCTTAAAAATAGGTTAATGGTTGTCGGATAGAGGAACTTGAAAATAATTCTGCATTTTTAAAGAAATAAATTGCCAAGGGAGGTAAAATAATTAAATTTGCATTATCCGTGTTCGCACACGGAGCTAAAGCTGAAAGTAACATATTAAAAAATACAAATCATGGATAAAATTCTTTTTTTCTTCTTAACTCTTCTGGTTATGAGCGGCTGCGCCGGCCAGCAGGATGATGGCTGGACCGATTTGTTTAACGGTAAAGATTTAACCGGTTGGAAACAACTGAACGGCGAGGCAATTTACGAAGCAATCGACGGCGAAATCGTCGGTACTACAGTGGCAAACACCCCAAACTCGTTTTTATGCACTGAAGAGGAATACGGTGATTTCGTACTTGAGCTCGAAATGTTTATGGTAGATGATTTCAACTCGGGAATGCAGTTCCGGAGCGAGAGCAGCCCGGACTACATGAATGGCCGCGTGCATGGCTACCAGTGCGAAGTTGACCCATCTGACCGTGCGTGGAGCGCCGGCATCTATGACGAAGCCCGTCGCGGATGGCTCTATCCGGTGGATTTAAACCCGGCTGCCAAACCGGCTTTTAAGCATGGAGAATGGAATCACTACCGTATTGAGTGTATCGGCCCATCAATCAAAACATGGCTCAACGGAGTTCCAGTGGCTCACCTCATCGACGACATGACGCCCAAAGGTTTTATCGCCCTGCAGGTTCATTCCATCCGCGATGAATCAATGGCAAACCGTCAAATCAAGTGGCGGAACATCCGCATTAAAACCGAAAATCTGGAACCTTCTCCCAACGAAGGAATTTATGTGGTGAATATGTTGCCCAATAACCTGAGCGAAGCGGAAAAAGAAGAGGGCTATAAGATTCTTTTTGACGGGAAGTCAACTGATAATTTCAAAAGCGTGGAGAGCGATGATTTTCCTTCAAAAGGTTGGATTGTTCAGGACGGTTCTCTGATTGTTCAGGCAAGCGGCGGCGATTCCGGGAAGAAGGGTGGAAGTATTATCACCCGGCAGGAATTTGGCCCTTTTGAACTGAAGTTTGACTTCATGTTTACGGAAGGCGCCAACAGCGGCATAAAATACGGACTGGGAAACAATGGTCCTTCGGTGGGTCTGGAATATCAGATTTTGGATGACAATAAGCACCCGGATGCCAAAAACGGAGTTGACGGAAACCGTACTTTGGCTTCGCTGTATGATTTAATTCCTGCCAGGAAAGAATCGCGTTTCGTCAATGGTCCCGGAAAATGGAACCGAGGCAGAATTGTTCTGTTTCCCGACAACCGGGTGGAACACTGGCTGAACGGACGAAAGGTAGTGGAATATACAAGAGGAAGCAAAGAGTTTAATGAGTTGGTTGCAAAAAGTAAGTTTGCAGACAAGGAGGGATTTGGGATGGCAGAAAGAGGACCAATCCATATTCAGGATCACAATGATGAAGTGCATTTCAGAAGTATTAAAATTAGAGAGTTACAATAATGACAAACAGAAGAGAATTTATTAAAAAAGCAACGGCTGGTGCTGCCGGAATTACAGTAGGAGGTTCAGCAATAGGTATGTCGGCAAAGAGCTATAGCCGTATTATTGGTTCCAACGACAAATTGAATGTGGCAGTTGTTGGTTTGGGACGTAGATTGGGTGCGTTTTATGAACCCATCGCAAAAAAGGAAGCCAATGTAGAGTTGGTTTACCTGTGCGATGTCATGGAAAAACAACGCGAAAGAGCGTTGCAGAATTTCTCAAAGCATATTGATTACAAGCCGAAGCTGGAAAACGATATTCGTAAAGTGATTGACGATCCGAAGGTAGATGTCATTTTTAATGCCACTCCCGACCATTGGCATACGCCCGGTTCAATCATGGCGATGAAAGGCGGGAAGCATGTTTATGTGGAAAAACCTTGTAGCCACAATATGTTTGAAAATGAGATGCTTGTGGAAGCTGCTGAGAAGTACAACAAGGTGGTGCAAATGGGCAATCAACAACGTTCATCAGGTCACACCATTGAAATAATAAATGAAATACACAACGGAATTATCGGCACACCCTTTAAAGCGCTTGCGTTCTATACCAACAGTCGGGGCGAAGTGCCTTTACAGCGGAAAGCACCCGCTCCGGCAGGTCTGGATTGGGGATTGTTCCAGGGACCTGCCCCACGTCGCGATTACACCGTGGAAACATGGGACTACAACTGGCACTGGTATGGCTGGGACTACGGAACTGCTGAAACCGGCAATAATGCCACACACGAGCTTGACGTAGCCCGTTGGGCTTTGCAGGTCAATTTCCCATTGAGTGTGGAAGTGGAAGCTGAAAAACGCCATTTTGCGAATGATGGCTGGGAAATGTACGACACCATGGACGCCACCTTCCGTTTTGCCGGAAATAAAATCATTAAATGGGACGGCAGAAGCCGGAGCGGTTACGACACTTATGGTGGTGGGCGCGGGACAATTATTTACGGTAGTGAAGGTACTGTTTTTGTGGACCGTGGAAAGTATATCCTTTATGACCGTGCCGGAAAAGTAGTTAGAGACAGTAAGTCGGCATCCAGCGAAGCGGGCAATGTTCTGGGCGGAGGTGGCGATATGACGACCGGCCATGTTATTAACTTTTTTGACGCCATCCGGGGAAAGGCAAAACTTACAGCCCCCATTGATGATGCAGCAATCAGCATGGCTATGGTACACTACTCCAACATTGCTTACCGCATTGGAAAAGCATTCGATATTGACGATAAAACCGGACGCATGTTCGACCGCGATGCCATGAATTTGTGGAGCCGCGAATATGAACCGGGCTGGGAACCAAAAATATAAAAATAATTTTTTAAGCATAAAATTTTAAGGAACATGAAACATTTAATTTATCTCTTTTCGTTAGTGGCTCTTTTATTGGGCTGCACCGCTTCTGCCCCAAAAGTTGAATTCAAACATGATGCACAGGCTAAAAAAGTTGAAGTCTGGTTTGGCGACAGTTTTTTCACATCTTACATCTATCCCGATGACATTGAAAAGCAAGTTTTGTATCCTATTACAACCGCATCCGGCAAAGAAATTACACGCGGATATCCCATTAACCCACGCCCTTTTGAACGAACCGACCATCCACATCACGTGGGACTGTGGCTAAACTTTGGAGATGTGAACGGTCTTGATTTCTGGAACAACTCCTTTGCGATTAAACCGGAAGACAAGCATAAATTCGGCTCAATAAAGTTTAAGGAGATTATGGAGACCAATCCCCAGACGGGAACGCTGATTACTGCTTCAGATTGGGTTGATAGTGACAACGAGGCGCTTTTAAACGAAAAAACAACTTTCGTTTTCAGCGAAGAGGGTGTTGTTCGTACTATTGACCGCACTTCTGAACTGACGGCTCAGAAAGAAGTAACTTTCACCGAAAATAAGGAAGGACTACTTGGGCTGCGGGTTGACCGCTCTTTTGAAGAACCGGCAACTAAGCCCGGCAGATTTTTAGATGCCGAAGGAAATGTTACGGAAGTTCCGGTCTTAAATAACGAAGGCGTAAACGGAGTTTACAGGAATGCAGAAGGAATCACCGGAGGTGATGTGTGGGCAAAGCGAAGCCCATGGGTCGCACTGAGAGCAGAAAAGGATAATGAGATTATCACGATAGTCATGATGGATCACCCCGATAATCCTAATTACCCGGCTTGGTCGCATGCACGTGGTTACGGACTTTTTGCATCCAATAACTTTGCGGGACGTGCGGTTGATGAAAATGCAGAGCCGGTACTACTCACATTAAAACCCGGGGGAAAATTG
Source organism: Mariniphaga sp. (assembly GCA_040772505.1). Lineage (GTDB taxonomy): Bacteria > Bacteroidota > Bacteroidia > Bacteroidales > Prolixibacteraceae > Mariniphaga. The sequence goes on from JAXGYA010000002.1 coordinate 520,118, forward strand.
AAAATCAGATACAAGGTAATTATTGGCGGCGATCTGACTAATGAGCAGATTTCAACGATTCAAAGCAATTTTAAATAATATTTGTGCTATTTTAGAATCCCAAAACCAGTATGATCCATTACCGGAAAATACATAAATAAAGTATTATGACTCGAAAGATTACACTTACACTGTTTTTAGCTTTTTCACTCTGCTTTCATGCTTTGCCCCAGCCGCGCAAAGCGTTGGTTCAGGTTATCGTTACACCCGACAGGGCAGACTGGACATATACAAAAGGAGAACGGGCAGAGTTTAAACTGTCAGCTCTAAAAAACAATGTTCCGCTGGACGGAATTGAGGTAAACTACCGTATTGGCCCCGAGATGGTGGAAAGCTGGGAGGAAGGAACGGTAACATTAAAAAAAGGGGAAGCAACAATCAAATCCAAACGATTTACGGAATCAGGATTCCTTAGATGTCAGGCTTCTGTGAAAGTTGACGGGAAAACCTACTCCTCTTTTTCAACTGCCGGATTTTCACCTGAAGAAATTCAGCCAACCACAACCTTGCCTGCCGATTTTCAGCAATTTTGGGATGAGGCAAAAGCTGAATTGGCAAAAGTTCCGGTTAATTCGGTTGTTACACTTATGTCAGAGAGCTGCACCGATAAGGTTGATGTTTATCATGTTAGCATAAATAATATTTCAGGAAAAATTTACGGGATTTTATGCAAACCTAAGGCAGCCGGAAAATATCCTGCAATTCTTCATGTTCCCGGAGCCGGCATCCGACCCTATTCGGGAGATGTGTGGAGCGCTGAAAGGGGAGTAATCACTTTTCAGATTGGAATTCACGGCATCCCGGTAAACCTTAATCAAGAAGTATATAATAATTTAAGCGCCGCAGCTTTAAACAGTTACTGGAGATTTGGTTTGGATGACAGGGACCACTACTATTTTAAAAGGGTTTATCTGGGATGTGTGCGGGCAGTTGATTTCATTGAATCTTTAGAAGATTTTAACGGAAAGGATATTGCCGTTACAGGCGGCAGCCAGGGAGGCGCACTTTCAATAATCACCGCCGGGCTGGACAACAGAATCAATTATCTGGCCGGTTTTTATCCTGCCCTTTGCGACTTAACCGGGTATTTACACGGCAGAGCAGGGGGGTGGCCTCACCTTTTCCGCGATGGCTTCACCAACAAGCCTGAAAAAGTGGAAACATCAAAATACTTTGACGTGGTGAATTTTGCCCGGTTTGTGAAAGTTCCCGGCTGGTACAGCTGGGGATACAACGATAACGTGTGTCCGCCAACATCAATGTATGCTGCATATAATGTAATCACTGCGCCAAAAGAACTCCATCTTTTTCAGGAGACAGAACACTGGACTTTCCCCGAACAAAATGAACTGAAAAACAGTTGGCTATTAGAAAAACTACTGAAATAGGTTTACAAAGACCGGGGAAATTCAAGTATAGGCTTAATTCTTTGCATGAAGCATGGAAATAAAAGGGCAGCAAGTATTTTGGTGTAAAGAGCAAAATAACGATACTTAACGAACCGCCAGGTACAGCCTGTTCGGGATTTGTTTCAGGAAGACTCGTATCGCGATAGCCATCTGGATTGGTATGAGAAGTGTACTGGCGGACTTTTAGTCCGTCAGCAGCCTACTTGACTATGGCTCGTTTTTTTTTCTTTCTTTCTAAAAGTATGTATTTACTGCTAATTCAAATTTATTTATGAAACGACCATGTAGAAATGCTTCACAAACAAGCATAATTAAAATGAGGGAGTTACCTGCCTACCGGACAGGCAGGCATCCAATACCTTTGAAAACTTTTAATTTTAATTGGATGAAAATCTCTTGGAAATTTGATATGTTATTTTGTTCATAGAATAACAGCATTGCTTTTTTATAATCAATAGACTCCACAGTCTTAAACTACTGTCATGTCAATGATTAATTGACGGATACAACCTTCTTAGTTTTACTCTGGTATCCTCTGTTTTGAATTGCCAATTAATTGTTGCCTCGACCGTATTTCTGTGTTCTGCCCATGCATTTACTTGCTCTATCACAGTCTCAATATCCGCTATTCTTCTATCCAAGCATTGGCTGGTTAGAACATTTAACCCCTAACTCCGCCTAATTTCCCGCTTATTTTCAAAAAAAGTGTTGTCCACGCTTGTATATCACTTTTTTATTACTATTTTTGAGCTACCTAATTATGTTGCTTATGTATTTACCGGAATGGGTTCAAGAATTCAAGGAGCCGAGAACAGAAATCAAGAAAGTAGGCGGGCATTTCTACAAATACCAGGTAGAATACCGCTATAACAAGCAGAAAAAACGTACCGACAAGGTCACCGTCGGGCTGCTTGGTAAAATAACGCGTGAAGAGGGTTTCGTGCCCTCTGAGAAAAACATGTTGAAACAGCAGGCGAAGCGAAGCGTCGACCCCTCGAAAGTCGACATCAAGATGTTCGGGGTGTTCGGCCTGTTCAGCGAGCTCCTGGAGGAGGAGATCAAGGGATTGTCGTCCGTTTTCGACCCGGGGGAACTGGAAGTCCTTCTCACCGTGGCCATGATGCGCTTCGCGCACCAGGCACCCATAAAACGGATGCAGCGCCTGCACCACCACGACTACTGTTCGCTCCACTGGCACAAGGGTGCCCTGACGGACAAGACGATAACCGCCACGCTAAGGTATGTCGGTGAGAACCGGCAACTGATCCTGAACTGGATGAAAACCCGCCTCTCGGGTGGGGGAGAGGCACGCTCGATGAATACGTGATGATAGACTCGACGCACGTCACCACCACTTCTAACCTGCTGGACATAAATGCCCCCGGTTACAATCCCGCCCGGAACTACGACGAACAGGTCAGGCTGATGTACATGTTCGCCTCCGAATTGAAACAGCCGGTCTATTACCGCCTGATCAACGGGAACATCACCGATGTGAGTTCCATGAAACTTTGCATGGAGGAGATGAAGACCGACAAAGTGATTTTCATCGCTGACAAGGGGTTCTACAGCAAGTCGAACATAAAAACCTTGAACGACAATAAGTTAAAATACATCATCCCGCTTTACCGGAACAACACCCTGATTGATTTCACCCCGCTGGAGCAGCCGGGGTTCAAGAAAGGACTGCAGTTTTTCATCCACGAGAACCGGGTGATCTGGTACTACTCCTACCTGAAGGAAGGACAGAAGTTCGTCACGTACCTGGACGAGAAGCTACGTACGGAAGAGGAGCGGGACTATATCCTACGGATGGGAACCTTCCCGGAAAAATACACGAAGGAGGGTTTCGATAAGAAACTGCACACCTTCGGCACACTCACCCTGACAAGCAACACGGATGTCGAGTCTCAGGAACTGTACGAAAAGTACAAGCAACGCAACGAGATAGAAGTGATGTTCGACTCCTACAAGAACTTCATGAAGGCCGACCGGATGTACATGCAGAACAGGATGGTGCTCGAGGGATGGCTCATGGCCAATTTCTGGCCATGATCGCTTATTACAAACTGTACCGGAAGCTGAGGGAGGCAAAGAAATTGAATAACTACTCGCCCAAGGACATTGTAGAAATCTCCAAATCCATTTCAAAGATCAATATCAACGGACAATTGTACACTACTGAAACAACCAAAAAGACTAAGGACCTTTTTAAGAAATTGGAAATAGACTACCTAACGGAGCGGAGTTAGGGTTTAATAAGTAAAGTTTCAGCGGCAGGAATTCTGTTCCAAACTTGTAAATTATATGAATTGCCATTCGTTACAATATAAGTGTCAATAAATTCTCTTGTTATTTTGGGGATTCCTTTTTTCTTTGGAGGAACTATTTCATAATCTTTGGAATCTGCCAATTCCGGCAATGGATGTTTTTCAAGAATTGATGCAATCAATTTTCTAATGTTTGACCCATCAGTTCTTGTTTTTCCTGTGAGTTCAAAAGGGAAATCAATTAGTTCTTTAAAATATTCAATAAGTATTTCTGGCTTGCTAAGATTTAGTGTTGATTTTGGAGGGATTTTAAATTTTTTATTCATTCTTCAAAATTTAGTAACACAGAAACTTCAACGTTTAATGCAACTGCTATCTTCTGAAGATTGATGACAGAAATATTTCTTTCCCCTCTTTCCACTGAGCCTATGTAGGTTCTATCAAGGTCGCAAGCATAAGATAGTTTTTCTTGTGAAAGGTTAGCCTTGCTTCTCAATTCCCTAATTTTGTTCCCAATTTTTTCTAAAAAAATTCTTTCGCCTTCAGAATATTTTGCATCCATTGAAATAAGTTTGGGTACAAAAGTCATCAAAAGTTGTAAATAAGTCCACGGACTTTAAGTATCATTGGAGTTTTGTGGAGGGAAAATTTAGTTCTTTTGTTTTTGGTGTGGGTTTGGACGTTAAAAAAATCAAATGTGCTATTTGTGCGGTGGCATTAAGTTAATTTTTCTCTTATTCTGCTAATGGTCTTTTTCTTTCCGTTAATTAAATTCTCCAGCTCCTTGGCCTTTGAATCAAGATACACTACATGGTCCATAATTTGTTTTCTATCAAAAATTCACGCCCTTCTTATCTGATATTATTAGATTTTTTGGAGTAAGTCATCCAGGCAAACCTTATTGTCGAAAGCCTCATTTTTCCATCCAGGCATTAATTGGTCGAGAATAACCGCCTGCAACATTCCTCCATAATAAAAACGGCTTTCGCCAGAGCGGTTCGCTGCCCTTTTTACTTCTGCTATTTGCCGATTAACATATTTCGACCAGGTTTTGTAGTTTTTAAATCCTGAGATTTTTTTAACCTCATCAATTGGAAAATAATCCTGCTTTTCCTGTGCAACTAAGCCTATTTCCAATTCAGCATATTTAGCAAGTCCCTCTATCCATTCCCTTTTTCGTTCATATTGAATCAGCTCATCAGATAGATTGGCGTTTTTTCTGCGTTCTTGGCGTTTGTCAAGGAACTCGGCAACCAATTGTTTGACAACTTCGTTGTTGGTGGCAGTATATGCTTCGAGTAACAGATTGGTTTCTTCCACCCAACCGTTAGCATTTGCAGCTTCATCCCATGGATAATCAGCAGAAAGGCGGCTTGCATTTTCACAGGCAGCAAACTTCTCATAAACTTCATTTCCCTGAAAAGCATGGAAGTATTCATGCGCTATTCCACCAATGTAAGTTTCTGGTTTTCCCATCAGCATGTGCCAAAAGAGCCGATATGGAAAAATGGCATTCAACACCGGTGGAAGTTCATTTTTAAAACCACTATAAAACTGAATCGCTGCATATTCTTTGGTTTGCATGGTTGCCACCCAGCTGTCTCCCACTTTTACCGTAAAGTTTTCTGGTGTAATGTCCGGATTGGGTAATGCCTGACGGTAGTATGGTTTACCCATCAACTTGTCTGCTTTAACCATCTCCCAATCACTGCCCCGTTGTTCTCCGGCCGGCATTTTGCACCATCCGGGAGTTGGGTTGGACATACCGATTAAAAAAGCATATTCTTCATTGTAAACGATAACTGGAATATGCAAATCGCCCCATCCAGGCCATACTTCGTTTCCCAAATTTCGATGCAAATTCATTGCTTCCGCTATGTATGCCTTTTCCTCTGAAGAAAGACGCTCAACAACTTTTGATTTGTTGGGAAGGCTCAGATTATACAAAGCTGACACAATTGCCAGCGCAATAATTGAGAGAAACCCCCATTTTATCACTTTAAAAATAATGCGAAAGAATTTTTTTATTGTTTTCATCCGTAAATAATTTGTTTTTTAATGATCGTATGGAACTCCATATTTACCATTTTTATGGATTTTTGTGTTTCTGCGCAAACATGTTCGTTTCATAAGTGCCTTTTTAAAATCGATTTAATTGAAATTGTATTTAATATCTTTAATCTGAAGCTTTAACCACGTCCAGTCGCCTTCATCGAGTTTCCAGGTAGCAGTCATTTTTACAGGAATTTTCACGCCATTCATTACCGCATGTTCGTTCACCTCAATTACCCATTCGTAACGTTTGGCATCCGGTTCGTTGCCTTTGTAACGGAGGGCGCTGTATCGAACAAAGTCACCTTTTTGGTTGAAGTGGAAAGTTCCTGAGCCCTTTGTCCCCTTGTATTCCATTGTTGCTTTTGCCGAGATTGAATCTAATGTTTCCCAAGTAATAAACGGGCTCAACGCGGCAGTTGGAAACCACACGATCTCGCCCAAATAGCGTTGCAACGTGCCTTCGTCCATTTTTACTCCTTTTTCGTTTACAATATTCAGGAGCGAAAACATTTTTATTTGCATTTCCCCTTTTCCGTCAACAAACTTATCGCGACCTGTTATTTTAATGAATGCGGGCATGTTCATGTCCACTTTCCAAACAAAGGCAGGATTTTGAATGGAAAAATATTGTTCGGCAGTGGCATTGTTCCACTTTTCCTGTTCGGGTTTCATTTTCATTTGGGCCTTTTGACTCAGCCAAACTGAATGGGTTTTTTCTTTGCCCACTACGCCCGAAACTTTCAACCAATTTGCAACAGGCGATGGCAGTTCAGTGAGTTGTTCTGTTGTAACTATTGAAGTTTGAAAACCAGCGGTATGCTCAAAAATTTGCGCTATTTCATTCGCAACATTTTTGTCAAAAACAACCTGAGACAAGGAAAAACCAGCAACAACCAGAATGATTACGTTGGGAATAGTTGCAAACTTTGCTTCGTTCCAAACCAAAATGGCCACTATAGTAGAAAGTATAACGGCAAGGATTACCAGAATACTCCACCATTGAAAATTTGCAATATAGGCAATACCCGAAATGATAAACATCAGTGTAACAAATAGCCAGATTGAACCGGGGATTTTTGAGATATTGGCTGAAAGTTGCTGAATATGAGCCAAATTGAATGATTTTAAAAATCCCAGTAAATGGATTGCTCCATGTGAGAATAGAAGGATTAAAAATAGGTATTTCATTGATTTTGTATAATGAATTCGATTATAAAACATCTCTCTATCATTAATTTCTAAATACACAGAAAGAAATGGAGTGAAACTAACTGCAGAGTTAATGGAAAGTGTTCCAAATTCTATTGGGTTACTAAATTTTTAGTAGTTATAATATTACTCACCTTTACACTTTATTGTTTCTGCTTACAGAACACAGAATTTGTTGTTTTCGTGCAAAGCCTGGTTTTATGTACGATTTCGGAATAGTTTATACTGCTAATTTACAAATTAATCTGTGTAAAATGCAACAAACAATAAATATTTTTTGCTACATTTTGTTTGAATTTAGAGGTCTAACACTCCGAAAGTCTGGTTATAAGGAGTTCTGATATTAACTATTTCAAATTTCAGACTAATTCCAGTTTTCAAATTTTTTAAAGTTTTAAAAGACCTTTCATCAGATGTTACAAAATGTGTAACACTTTTATCAAGGTCTGCCTGTGCAAATAATTTTGAGTCATTTGGAATTATTGCTCTAGGATGAAGTTTCTCACTCGCAATTCTATTATGAGCAAAAAGTATTCGAGCAAATTCTCCAGTTTTTTCTGCATGCTTTAAATTGAAAGGTAATATTTGAATATCTTTTAGGGGTAAATCCTCAAGTTTTCCCAAGACGCAATATTCTGCAATTGAAATGGTTGAAACTTTTAAGACGATATCATTCTCTAAAAAATACCATACGTGGGCACTTAGATCCACTTGATTCTTAGTTGTTTATCATTGAGCTCTTTGACATTTTTGTAATCGTTTTTATTAAGTATCTCGTTTACAGGAGTTTTGTCGAGTAGAGAGAAGCTTAGAATTTGTAATATTTCGTATATTGAACGGTCTACTTTCAGTTTGTTACCAACTATGCTCACTAAGCAGTATGTTATTATTGCACAATAAAGCTGGATCTTTACAGCATTTATGGTAGTTCCCCAAAAGGATTTTATCTTTAAGTGCTGCTTCATCCATTTAAAAAATAACTCCACCTGCCAACGTTTTTTGTATAACAAAACTATTTCCAGTGCTGTAAGCTCTATGTTATTGGTAATGAAAATGAATAGCTTGTCAGTTTCTGCATCATAATATTTAATTCTACGAAGTTTTTCGGATACGATTTTAAAGAATTAATTGTTACCAGTTTTCCTATTTGATCATATATTAATCCTGTTTTTCTATCCACTTTTTTAGAGTAAATTCTACGAAACTGCATATTACTCTTTGCTCTCATGACAAAGTAAGCCTTGCTACGGTGCAGGTTGTAGAGTCTAGTAAAGTCTATATAACCTTTGTCCATTATGTAGTAACTCCCTGCTTCATAAATAAGCTCGTCAAGCATGTTCACATCGTGAGTTTTTGCGTTTGTAATAAGCACGAGTGAAGGGATAGATGTTTTGATATCATAAAGAGTATGCAATTTAATGCCTCCCTTATTTTTACGAAACTCTGCCCACCAAAAAACACTCAAACAGAGGTCAATAGTAGTCGAATCGAAAGCATAAACTTCACCATCTACTTTGATCTCAAAGTCATCTTTGTAAATGCTATGACGAGCTTCATCGATAAGAACATACGCAAACTCTTCAAAGATTCTGTAATCCCTATTGCGATTAGCCTTACCAAGGTTGGTGCGAGTCACGCTTTTACCCAAACCAAGATGGTAATACTTTTTGCTATGAGCTTCTAAACTAAGCATTAAGTCACGCATGCTGTCACGCGCAGTGAGCTGACCGAAAATCATACAGAGCATCTGATTCCAACATGTAAGTGTTCTAACTTTCTTATTCCCATCATACTTAGCTACAATAGTGTCAAAGACGCGTCTTGGTAAAAAATCTGTAAGCTGAGCGAAAATATATCTCCCTTGATTCATTGTTTTATACTTTTAGTCAAAGTTAAAACAAGTTCTCAATTCAAATCGTCACGCTACAGAAGGGTGCTTAACTATAAGATGTACAATGATTTAAAAGAACGTTTTTTGTTTTAGAGTGCCCACTAGTGAAAAAATACTTATAATAGGAAAGGGCATTTTCGTGCAATTTATCCTCATCATTTAAGAGACGAACTAAGAAACTTGTATCAAGCAATACACTATGCTTCATAACCTCCTCTTAAATTTTTAGTCCATTCATCCGGGTCAACATTTTTCCAATTGTTTTTGGCTTTTGAAATAAGGTTGTTGAGATATGAAGCATCAAACTTTGGGTTGTAATTTAATAATTCTAACAACCGTAAGGTTTTTGTATCAATTTCTCCTGTTTCAATATTTTGTTTTCCAACTGCTCTAACACCAAAGTTTTTATAGAGCAAGTTTTCTTCACGTTCTTTTAAAAAATCTTCGCCAGTTTCAATTGTAAGGTATCCAAATTCTTCAGTATCCAAATGAATATTGGCTTTACTCTTTCCACCAGCATCTTTTAATACACCATAAAAATAAAACTCTGCATCAACCCATATATTTTCAGTTCTGTAATATTTTGTGTTCGGTGAAATTTGCAGTTCATAGTTTTCCTTTAATGAAGTTTTAATTTGAAACTCATAATTCTTCTGTAAAGATAAATTCTGAATATTCTCTATTGCACGTGCAGTTTTTAAGTCCAAAAAATCAATTGATTGGTTTTCATTAACTTGACTTAAAATGGCACTAAATCCAATAATTGTTTGTATTGTAGTTCTGAAGATATGTTTTACGGAACCCTCTTGAATGTTGTATGTAATTAAAGGTCTTTCCTTTTTGTTATTTGGGAAAAGTAAATCCTCAACATTTTGCAGAAGTGAGGCAATATGTCTAATGTCATAATTGTCTGGCTTTAATTCCTGATTACCAGATGTTCCAATTACTTTAAATTCGATCTCTCCTAACTTTTCCATAATACAAATATAAGAAATTCTTTCTAAACGCTGTTACGTTTATCGGACTCAATATGTTGCACAACGTAATAGTAAACAAAAATTACACAATATTTTTTATAAGGGAAATCGTGTCATCCATTCTTGTTTTACATTTCCATATCACCGAACAGATTTTTAATCTTTTGTGCTGATTCCAGCATATCATCCAATAGTAATATTGTGTCACGTTTAGACATAAATTAAATCTGAATCAATCACTTTTACTTATTTTCTTTTAGTCAGATGTTCTAATTTCTGTGGTCTCTACTGCCATTAGCCATAACGGTGTCTGTAAACCAAAGCCGAAGGTAAATACAAAAAGCCGATATTTGTTCTTCTGCTGGAACTGCTGCTGATAGCGAACTACAGCCGATTGTTATTTCTTCAGCCATCCTATTGCCAAACCTAATGTTGTACGTTCGCCAATTTGAATATAGTGTCCCAAGAGTTGGTATGTCAATAGAAGCTTTTATTCTATTGAGGAGAGTCTTCCCAGCCAGTAATATGAAAAACATTGCTGTCGTTGTGAGTTTTGCCAACTAAATATTTGCCTTGCAGTTGAAAAATTGATACACCGTCTATAAGAAGATTATCCTTGTCATTGATAATTGCGTTACCAAGATTTAATGAGAGATTCTCTATTTTTACAGGAATCAAAGCGACTATCTGCAAACCAAGAGCAGTATCTTCAATTTTGAAAATAGTCTCAAAAGGCATTTTTGTGTCTTTAAAGGAGTTGGCAAGAAGTTCCTCAAAAAAATTATCTGTCATAAAGGTTAATATTAATTTGGGCTAAGAGTTATAGTGTCATCTATTTCCATCAGTGGGATTAAATAAGGGCAATAAGTGTCCCAAACCGATTTTGAAATTTTTGGATAATAAAGATGAGCCCAGTTTAAAAACGTATTAATTTTAAAGTTTGCATCAGTGGCCTATTTGAATAAAATTCTTGTTTGGAAAAAATATTCGCGTTAAAACCGGGGAACAAAGAAAATTGTGTGCAAAAATTTCAGTTTTACACCATAAATGCGATAGATTTAACATAATGTTATTTAAAATAACGCTATCAGCCATGCCAAACCCATCCGGAAGCCCATTTTGGACAATGAACCGGTAAATTCTTCCAAAGTTAATGGCAATTCCGCTGTTAAATGCAAACAGGGTTGCTTTAAACAGTCCCCTGACTTTAAGTTTTCCGCCCGGCGTTCTGATTTTAAATTCATTCATTAATGCCTCCACGTTAGGCCTGATTTTGCGGCGCTCCTGCGGAATGTTCAATATATTTCTGTTTCGTTTGTTTTGCAAATAATCTTCGTGGGTAAAATAATATCGCCCGTTGTTTTTAAACATTTGGCAACGGTCGTTTAACGGGCACTGCTTGCAGATATCCATGTCGAAACGTACTTTGTGGCGTTTTTTTGTCGGGGTTGATTCCATTTTTTGAAAAGGACATTCTACAGTATATACATCAGGGGACCCGGAGGTTTGTTCAATTTTTTCTCTATTTCGCTTTCACGCCCTCTAACCGCTGTGGTTATTTGGTTGATTTCCAATTCTTCAAACTTCCTGTCATTGTCCCGGCTTCCATAACCGCCATCAGTATGAATCTCGTTTAACTCTGGGGTCTTCTCTTTTAATTCATCTATCCTTTTGTTCAATATTTGGTTGTCATCCACATTATTTGGGTTTACCGAAATGTCAGTAATCAACTGCAGGGGGTTGTCAGGATTGGCGGTTTCAGTGCCGTTTATGGTGAAACCCTTATAGTGCTCCCCTTTTTTTGCCGGTAGGTGGCATCAATATCGTCGGGCGATTGCAGCATTCTGCTGTTCAATTCCTCTGCAGGGCTGGAACTTACTTCCCGATCGATAACAACAAAATGTTCCCTGTAAACCCTCTTTTCTTTTGAGCGATCAAGCGCCTTGCGTTGCTTTTTGCCAAGTTCGTTTTCAAAACTGAATAATTGCAGCTGATTGTTTGCTTTGAACATGTCGTATCTGTTTTTACTTTTCAAAACAAGTATAAACTTTATTTCCCTGATATTCAAATAAATATGTTCCACGTGGAATACCTAACAAGCTGACTATCAATAGTTTGTAGTTATATTGATAAGTTTTCAACTGGCTGGCTTGCAGTTATGTTGATAAGTTTTTAACTGCCTGACTTACAGTATTCTGGAAGCATGACTTATGAACAACTAAATCTAAAGATAAATCCCTGTTTTAGTCTGAAACCTTTTTAGACTGGGCTCATTAAAGCTTTGCATCCACTCCATCTCCCAATATTCCCTTCACATCATACACTACACTTATATCTTTCCTGAGAGGGTTGAGGTTCATGTTTAAGAACTCTTTGTGAGCAACACCGAGGATGATTGCGTCGTAGAGTGTTTTTTTGTTTTTTCGGGATTTTGTTTTTTTGTTTTTTTGTTTTTTTGTGATTTCGTTGTTTTGTAATTCTGTTTTTTCGATGGGGGCGTTATTTAGTGAACTGTTCTGCACATCAATTAAGTTGCTCAGTGGCTTGATGCCGTATTCGTGATACACTTCATCGGGGTTTGCCCATGGGTCGTAAACACACACGTTTACTCCATACTCTTCGAGGGCGCGAATGACATCCACAATTTTGGTGTTGCGCACATCGGGGGTGTTCTCCTTGAAGGTGATGCCGAGCATCAGCACGTGTGAGTTGTTTACGTTGATTCCTTTGCGGATCATTGTTTTCACCACCTGCGAGGCAACATGCCCTGCCATGCTGTCGTTGATGCGACGTCCTGCGAGAATGATTTCGGGATGGTAGCCCACCTCTTGTGCTTTTTGTGCAAGGTAGTAGGGGTCGATGCCAATGCAGTGCCCTCCCACCAGTCCGGGCGAGAAGTTGAGGAAGTTCCATTTGGTGCCTGCAGCTGCTAACACGTCTTGTGTGTCGATGCCCAGGATGTTGAATATCTTCGCCAGTTCGTTTACAAACGCAATGTTGATATCGCGCTGTGCGTTTTCGATCACTTTTGCCGCTTCCGCCACTTTGATAGAGGGTGCGAGGTGCGTGCCGGCAGTGATCACCGATTTATAGAGTTGGTCCACCCGCAGTCCTATTTCGGGAGTTGAGCCAGAAGTTACTTTCAATATTTTCTCCACCGTGTGCTCTTTGTCACCCGGATTGATGCGCTCGGGCGAATAGCCGGCAAAGAAGTCCTGATTGTACACCAATCCTGATACCCGCTCCAATACAGGAACACAGTCATCTTCGGTTGCACCCGGATAAACCGTAGATTCGTATATCACAATATCCCCTTTTTTCAACACTTTGCCTGCGGTTTCACTTGCCTCGAAGAGAGGGGAGAGGTCGGGGCGGTTGTGGCGGTCGATGGGGGTGGGGACGGTGATGATGTAGATGTTGGCTCTTTCGATATCATTTATGTTTGTAGAGCAGAATAGGCCGGTTTTTCGCTTTTTTGTTTTTTTGTTTTTTTGTGATTCTGTTTTTTCGAGATTTTGTTTTTTCGAGATTTCATCAGTTGCAAATGGATTTGATTTTAGCAAAACTGATTGAAGTACATCGTCTTCAACCTCCAATGTACTATCGTGGCCACTGTTGAGTTGATCTACTCGTGCCCGGCTGATATCGTAACCCACAACGGGGTACTTGGTAGCGAACAGGCGCGCAAGAGGCAACCCAACGTATCCGAGACCGATGATTGCGATTTTGTTCATTTATTTTGTTTTTTTGTTTTTTTGTTTTTTCGTGTTTTTGTTTTTTCGTTGTTGTACTATTGAAACATTGTTCAAATTTTGAATATTCTCGCAATTTCAAAATACCAAAATTGCAAAACTACAAAATCACGGTATTCACATCAACGAAAAACTAAAATCATAAATTCAACCTTGCTAATATATTTTTTTAGTTAACGCTTGCAATTGATTTGTTATTTTCTCTACTTGTAATCGTAGTTTTATATAATCTTCTTCTTTTAAGTACTCTAAGTCAAGAGATAAAATCAAAAAGTTTATTACTTCTATTGCTGAAGAAAATGATTGATTCAAAAAGCGTGCTTTGTCCTTATTTGTATTTTTAGACATTCCCTCTGCAATATTAGCTGAGATACTCATAGTAGCTCTACGAATTTGAGAGGTTGCACCGTATTTCTCATCAGTAGGAAATTTAGCTGTTGATAGATAAATATCCTTTACAAGTTTCCTCGAATTTTGCCAAACATCTAATTTTTCGAAATAGAACTGATGCATATCTTTAAAATGTTTTTTGTTTGTAAGTTATTCTGCTTTTTTCTTTTTTGATGGAAAACTATTAAGTATTGATTAAAATTTAAATATTCTCTACTTTACGAAAACACGAAAACACGAAAATGCAAAAACACAAAAAAACGAAACCACATATTCTAAATATTCTCCCAGTACCAAGCCACCGCCTCCTCCAGCCCTTCTTTTATATCATGCGTTGGTTCGTATCCTAATAGTTTTTTCGCTTTTTCTATACTTGCCAATGAGTGCGGAATATCGCCTTCTCTTACCGGTCCATGCTTGATTTTCACTTTTGCTATCTCCGGATCGTACTCACTTAAGGTGTTGCGCAACAAAGATACTAATTCATTCAACGTTGTTTCTTTCCCCACCGCCGTGTTATACACCGTATTCACCGCATCGGGATTGGTGGTGAGCATTGCCAGTTCATTCATCCGGATGACGTTGTCAATATAGGTGAAGTCGCGCGAATAGTCGCCTTTGCCATTGATGACGGGGCTCCGGTGATTCATCAACTGTTTCACAAACAACGGAATAACCGCTGCATAGGCACCATTAGGGTCCTGACGGCGTCCAAACACATTGAAATAGCGCAGTCCGATGCACTCCATGCTGTATATTCTGGCAAAAACATCGGCATAGAGTTCATTCACATATTTTGTGATAGCGTAGGGAGAGAGCGGTCTGCCGATAATATCTTCCACTTTGGGCAGAGCTTGCGAGTCGCCGTAAGTGCTGGAGCTGGCAGCATAAATAAAGCGCTTTACTCCGGCGTCACGAGCTGCTATCAGCATATTCAGAAATCCCGAAATGTTCACTTCGTTTGAGGTTGCCGGATCGTTGATGGAGCGGGGCACGGAACCCAGCGCTGCCTGGTGCAGCACATAATCGCAGCCCTCCACTGCCCGCCGGCAGGTGTCTGAATCGCGTATATCGCCTTCAATAAGGGTGAATTGGCTCTTTGCGGCTGGCTGCAGGCTGCCAGCTAAGAACGGTTCGATGTTGTGCCGGTGCCCGGTGGAAAAGTTGTCCAGACAAACGACGTTGTAGCCTTTGTCTAAAAAGTGCTCACAAAGGTTGGAGCCGATGAATCCGGCGCCTCCGGTGATTAATAGCTTAACTGTTTTTTTCATCTGTCACTTTTGATTCGTAAATTTAGATGTATGGTTTTATTATTCCCGGTGAGTTTTACAAATTTAGAAGAATTTTCTTAAAAACACTGTGATACACTGTGAGCAAAAATAAAAGTTTATAAAGTTAGCGGTTGGCAGTGGGCAGTAGGCTGTAGGCATTCATTTCTTATCCGACGTTGCCAGGAGCTTCGCACGCTGACAAGTCTGCTGTCGTTGCTACATCCGTAAACCTGTCAGCGTCGCCAGACCTGACAGCGTTAACGCCTGCGACAGGCAGAACGCAGCAAATTTACGAATTTACAAATTTACAATATAAAGGAGGTGGCTGAGGTACGAAGCCAGAGAATTAGGGAGATGATTGAGAATGAATAGTTTGACAAAGTTATTTGCTTAAATCTTCCTCTCTGCCTAGAAACCAATCCCCCATGAATCCCCCTTCGCCAAGGGGGACGAGCGTTGATGGAGCCAACAAGCTCAAAAACGCGAATTCGCGCCTGTCTGCCACAGGAACTTGCGAATTTACAAATTTACGCATTTACGAATTCGCCCTGAAAGGGCATGAAAAATCTTTCGCCTGATTTCGGTCTGTTCAGAATGAAAATTATATATTCGTGGTTAATTGGTTAAAAAAGCAAATAATTATGTTTGACAAAGAGATTTATATTAATCGGAGAAAAAAGCTTAAAAGTAAGCTCGAAGGTGGATTGGCGTTGTTTTTGGGAAATGGGGAGTCACCCATGAATTACGCTGGAAATACCTTTCGTTTCAGGCAGGACAGCTCATTTCTCTATTTTTTTGGACTGGATTTTCCGGGATTGGCAGGTGTGATTGATTTCAATAACGGGCGTGACATTATCTTTGGAAACGATGTGGATATGGATGATATTATCTGGATGGGGCCGCAGGTTTCTCTTCAAGAAAATGCTGCCAGAGCAGGTATTGAGCAAACCAATTCACTTTCAGGGCTGAACGCATATATTTCAGAGGCAATCAGACGGGGCAGAAAAATCCATTTTTTGCCACCCTACCGTGCAGAAAATAAAATGTGGTTAGAGCAGTTGACCGGTATTTCTTCTTTACGTATCGGCGAGTACGCCTCTGTTGAATTAATACGTGCTGTGGTTGATCTTCGTTCGGTGAAGGAGCACGTGGAGATAGAGGAAATTAAAAAAGCGTGTGGTACAGGTTACAAAATGCATGTTGCTGCGATGAAGCTTGCTCGCCCCGGTGTTGGGGAGCAGCATATTGCCGGAGTTATTGAAGGAATTGCAGTATCCGGAGGCGGAATGGTTTCGTTTCCGGTGATTTTGTCGCAGAATGGTGAAACTCTGCACAACCACGACCATTCACAGATTTTGCAGAAAGGGCGGCTGATGCTCACGGATGCCGGCGCCGAATCGGCAATGCATTACGCTTCAGATTTTACGCGCACGGTGCCGGTTGGGGGAAAATTTTCTCAAAAGCAGCTTGAGATTTATGAAATTGTGCTGGCAGCAAATAACAAAGCAACAGAGCTTGCCCGTCCGGGGATAACCTACAAATCGGTGCATCTGACTGTAAGCGAAGTGATTGCTGCCGGACTGAAAGAGCTTGGACTGATGAAGGGAGATGTGAAAGAGGCGGTAGCAAACGGTGCCCATGCGCTATTCTTTCCTCACGGTTTAGGGCACATGATGGGGCTTGATGTGCACGACATGGAAGATTTGGGACAGATTTATGTGGGGTTTGATGAGGAAACCCGCCCGTCAGATCAGTTTGGAACCGCATCGCTGCGAATGGGACGGCGATTAGACCCCGGATTTGTAATTACTAACGAACCGGGAATTTACTTTATTCCGGAACTTATCAGGCAGTGGGAAAAAGAAAAAACAAATGCAGACTTCATTAATTTTGACAAGGTGAACACCTATCTTGATTTTGGAGGTATCCGTTTAGAAGATAATTTACTGATTACTCAAACAGGAAGTGAAATTCTTGGTACACGCGTACCCATTGAACCGGGAGAGGTAGAGCAAATCGTTTCGGGCTAAATCGATTTTTCCCTTTTTGATTTCAGGATTCGATTATAGAAATAGTCCATTTCGGTCATAATCTCATCGCGGATTTCACGGCATTTTTGCCTGATCTCCTCCTTATTCCGGGAGTTTGCATAGGGATTGTGAAAGCCAAGATGCATTTTTCTTTTGTATTTTATGGGTGGAATTCTCAGCTCCTCAACTGTTCCGTCGCCAACAGTTATCAGATAGTCGAATTCGATATCATCAAACCGGGTATAGTGCTCCGGAATATGCGGTTCAAGATTAATACCCTTTTCTGCCATCACTTCAATGGCGATGTCGCTAACATGGTCTGACGGAAAAATTCCTGCAGAATAAATTTTTAAGTTGCCGCCATAGCTTCTTAATATAGCTTCTGCCATCTGGCTCCTGCAAGAATTCTGGTTGCTTAGGAAAAAAATTTTCATTTTATTGCTTGCATTAGATTTCGTGAAATTATATTTTTAGCTTTTGCTCTAAAAACTACTGCTAAATTAATAATTTTAAAAATGAATTAAAATATATTTCATTGAAAATTAAACTTTTGCAAGTGTTGTGCAGCATACTTTTTGAGAATATGTTAACTTCAGAATGATATTTAACAGCTCTGTGAGGTTTAAAAGATGTGAAAAGTGCGGTTTTGTTTTTTTTGTAATAAACAAATAGATTTTCAAAATCTTTGAGTATTAAAATGCAATTCCCTATTTTCGTAGCCAGAATTGTTATTTATGCACACCATAATATTTTATGGTTTTAAATTTTGACAGATGAAACCTGGAGAACTTAATGACCCGCAAGGGTTAGAGCATGCGCAGAATGACGGGATGGAGACACCCGGAAATTCTTCTGATTCAACGGAGCAAAGGGATAATACTGAGGAGGCGTTGCAGCCTGAAGCTGAAACCCTTAAAAACTCTGATGAAAATATGGATGACCGGCAGGAAAACACCGGTGAAACTGAAGTACCGGCAGAGACTGAACCGGCTATACAAAATGAAACTTCCGAAACCGAAGATACAGAAGTTCAGAAAGAGGAAGTCATTTTGGAAGAACAAGAAAATAATGTTTCGGAGAGTGAGAAAGGAGAAAAAACTGTCGAAGACAAAGTCCGGGAGACAAAACCAGAAACCGGCAAAGATAGCGGTGAAAAAAAGCCGGTGAAGAAAGAGAGCCGTGTTGAGGGGAAAAGAGAGAAGACCGATTATACAAAACTTAGCCAGATTGAGCTGGTCAACACACTTCGGGAGGTGCTGGAAAGCAATGGAGACCGTGATATTAAGGGTGAAGTGGAGGCTATTAAGGCAGCATTCTACCGGCTCGTAAAGGAGGAAGAAGAAGAGAATAGAAAACAATTTATAGAAGAGGGTGGGGAAGAAGAAGATTACGAAGCAGAAGAGAGTCCTTACGAACAAGATATTAAGGACTTGCTGAAACAATACCGCCAAATCAGACATGAATTTAACAAAAAGCTGGAAGAAGAAAAAGAGATAAACCTTCAGCTGAAATATGATATAATTGAGGAGATAAAGGGGCTTGTTCACACGGAGGAATCTATTAATAAAACGTTTCAGGATTTTAGAAACCTGCAGCAGCGCTGGCGTGAAATCGGACTGGTTCCCCAGTCAAAAATGAAGGATTTGTGGGATACATACCATTTTCATGTGGAGAATTTTTATGATTACATAAAAATCAACAAGGAGCTGCGTGATATTGATCTGAAAAAGAATCTGGAAATTAAAATCAGGCTTTGTGAGCAGGCAGAAGAGTTGCTGCTTGAGCCCAATGTGCTGAAGGCATTTAGGCAGCTTCAGAAACTGCATGATCGCTGGCGCGAAGCTGGTCCCGTGCCCCGAGAAAATAAGGATGATATATGGGAGCGATTTAAAGCGCCAACAACCAAAATAAACAAAAAACATCAGGAGTATTTTGAGACTCGGAAAGAAGAGCAAAAGAAAAATCTTGAAGCAAAACGGGCGCTTTGCGAACAGGTCGAAGAGATTAACAAACAGGAAATAACCACACCCAAAGAGTGGGGGGATAAATCAAGAGAAATTATAAACCTGCAGAAAATCTGGAAAACTATTGGTTTTGCCTCGCCAAAGGAAAACAATAGGATTTACAGACGTTTCCGGGAGGCGTGCGATAAATTTTTCAATGCAAGACGTGATTTCTACTCAAAAAACAAAGAGTTAGAACAACACAATCTGGAGTTGAAAACAGAGCTTTGCATGCAGGCTGAAGCACTAAAAGACAGTGAAGACTGGCACAAAACAACACAAGATCTGATTAATATTCAGAAACAATGGAAGGAAATTGGTCCGATTCCGCGCAAGCATTCAACTGCACTTTGGAAGCGGTTCAGGTCAGCCTGTGATTATTTCTTTGAAAAGAAATCGGAACATTTTCTCAATATCAATTCACAGCAGAAAGATAATCTCAAAGAGAAGGAAGAGTTAATCCGCGAGGTGCAAAGCTTCAAATCAACCGGCGATGCAGATGAGAATTTGAAAATGCTTAAAGAGTTTCAGCGGCGCTGGTCTGAAATCGGGCACGTTCCAATCACTGAAAAGGATGAAATTCAGAAGCAGTTCCGGATGGGCATTGACAAACTCTTTGATACACTGAAAATTGACCAGTCAAAACGTGAACTGCTGCGATTTAAATCAATGATGGCATCTTTTTCCGAGTCTCCGCATGGGATGAATAAAATGCGCATGGAGCGTGAGCGGCACATGAACAAATTGAAACAGCTTGAGAATGATCTGATACTTCTGGATAATAACATCGGGTTTTTCACTAAATCGAAAAATGCGGAAGTGCTGATTCAGGATGTTAAACGAAAAATTGAGCAAACCAAAGAGAACATTGAGTCGCTCAAAGAAAAAATTCAGCTGATTGACAACATGGATCAATCGGAAGAGTAGTGATTTCGTAAAAAAGAGTAGCGATTTCGTAAATGAGCAAGCCTGAATCCTGAAAATTAGTGATTTAGGGCTAAATCAAAAAAACATCGCCTTTCATTGAAAAGCGATGTTCTTTTATTCCGGTATTCGGATGTTTGTCTCCTTCACCGGTTTGCACCGGCTATTTTCGGCAGTATAAGATTTACTTTCTGTAAACTTTTTTGTATCCATAAATGGCGTTGTCGCCCAATTCCTCTTCAATACGGAGCAACTGGTTGTATTTCGCCATGCGGTCGGAGCGGCTCAGTGAACCGGTTTTGATTTGTCCGCTGTTGGTGGCTACTGCAATGTCGGCGATGGTTGCATCTTCGGTTTCACCCGAGCGGTGTGAAGTAACAGAAGTATAGCCGGCACGGTGAGCCATCTCAATGGTGTCCAGCGTTTCGGTGAGTGTTCCGATCTGATTTACTTTAATCAGAATTGAATTGGCAGCACCCAGTTCGATTCCTTTTTTCAGATATTCAACGTTGGTAACAAACAGGTCGTCGCCAACAAGCTGACATTTATCGCCAATTGCTGCATTCAGTTGCACCCAGCCATCCCAGTCGGCTTCGTGGAAGCCGTCTTCAATACTGTCAATGGGGAATTTTTCCACCAACTCAGCCAGATAAGCTACCTGCTCTTCACGGGTACGCTTTGCACCGTTCTCGCCTTCAAATTTGCTGTAATCGTAAATGCCGTCACTGTAAAATTCCGAAGCGGCACAGTCTAATGCAATGGAAACATCGCCGCCGTCTTCTTTGCGCCCGGGTTTGTAGCCGGCATTCTTAACGGCTTGAATAATGCTGTTCAGCGCATCTTCCGTTCCGTTGAGTGCAGGTGCAAAACCGCCTTCGTCACCAACTGCGGTGCTGAGGCCTCGGTTGTGCAGCACTTTTTTCAGCGCATGAAAAATTTCGGCTCCCATGCGAAGTCCTTCGCGGAATGAAGTCGCACCGATAGGGCTGATCATAAACTCCTGAAATGCAATGGGTGCGTCGGAATGTGAACCGCCGTTGATGATATTCATCATCGGAACGGGCAGTGTTTTGGCATTGGTTCCGCCAATGTAGCGGTATAGCGGCAGACCAGTGTACTCGGCGGCAGCTTTTGCACAAGCCAATGAGACGCCAAGAATAGCATTTGCTCCCAGGTTTGATTTGGTTTTTGTGCCGTCAAGTTCTATCAGCTTGTTGTCGATGGCAGCCTGATCGGTTCCGTCCATGCCAATCAACTCTTTGACAATCACGTTATTCACGTTGTCAACGGCTTTCAGGACGCCTTTACCCAAATAGCGGTTTTTGTCGCCATCGCGCAGTTCCAGCGCTTCGTTTTCTCCTGTTGATGCCCCGGAGGGAACGGCAGCACGGCCAAAAGCACCGCTTTCAAAAAGTACTTCTACTTCGATGGTTGGATTTCCGCGTGAGTCTAAAATTTCTCTTGCTCTAATGTCACTAATTAACATAATAATTCGTTTTTTATTGTTCAACTTAATAATAACTTTAACGGAAAATCAGCACTCTAAGCTGATTTATGAAAAGCCTCTCAAAGATATAAAAATGTTCTGTTTTTAGTTTGTTGTATCTGAACAGGGTACAGGATAATTCATGTAGCGTTAACCTGAAATTATTGCGAATTCCTGCCTAAAGGGCAGGCAGGCGCAAATTCACAGTCTGAATACATGAGTCTGCTCCGAAAATTAGTGGACGAGGGCGAAGTGATGGGGATGTAAGTAAGTGGATTCATCAATTCACTTTTCAGATTACACTCATTTTTTGATTTCATATAAACTGTTACTTTTGGAAGAAAATATTAAAATGAAAGTTCGCTTTTTTCTCTCTGTTTTCTTTCTTTTTTTATTGCGAACATAAATGCGCAATCGAATTTTGAAAAGCAGATGCAGTATTTTCTTGAACAGTCGGATTTTCGCGCCTCAAACACGATTTCTTCAAACATCGGGTGGCCATGTACTTTGTCCGATTCGCCCACATAAATTTTTAACATCCCTGCTCTGCCTTCAATTTTCATGCCCGTAATTTTTAAAATATCAATCGGATAAAAATAATTCCCAGATATACCGCCAAAATTCCGAGAAACAGGTTTCCCCCAACATTTAGGAAAAGCGAACTCCAGGCTCGTTCGTTAATCAAGGTAAAGTTGTTGTAGGCAAATGCTGAAAAAGTGGTAAATCCGCCGCAGATGCCCACCGCCAGAAAAATCTGCCATTCTGTACTTATCAGGTTGCCTTTTTCGGCCAGGGCAAAAACGATCCCTATCAGAAAACTGCCGGCTATATTGGCAATTAAAGTTCCCCACGGGAAAGTACTTATTAGGTTTTTCTCCATATAATATTGTACAAAGTAGCGCATTACGCTCCCTATAAAACCTCCGCTTCCAACCAGCAAAATTGTTCGTAGCATTTTATTATTTTTAGATATCCGACAATCTGTTATTTTTGAATGATAAATATAACAAAAATGAAGGTACGGATTTTCCTGATACACTTTTTTCTTTTTTTGAGTACGGTCGTATTCGCCCAGTCACCGGTTGAAAAACAGTTGCAACATATTTTGGGGCAATCAGACTATCAGAATGCTTCCATTGGAGTTCATGTTGTTGAAGCGGAAACCGGGAAACCTGTTTTTGAATTCAACGCTGAAAAACTCTTCACTCCCGCTTCAGTTTTGAAAGTGGTAACTTCTGCCGCAGCACTGGAAATTCTTGGTCCCGATTATCGCTTCGCCACCCGGATAGGGTACACCGGGAAAATTGAAAACAGTGTGCTGAAAGGTGATTTAATCGTCTGGGGAGGAGGTGACCCTTCGTTGGGTTCTGAATACTTTATAAATCACTATATTAATCCGCATTTTCTTGAAACCTGGGCAAAATATATAAAAGCTGCCGGCATCCGAAAGGTGAAAGGTAACCTGATTCTGAACAGTTCAATTTATGACAGGGAAAAGATTCCCCCTTCATGGATCTGGGAAGATATGGGAAACTATTACGGTGCCGGAGCCGATGCACTCACCTTTTATGACAATCAGGTGCGCATTCGCTTCCGTTCACCAGAGAAATCCGGAGAGCCAACGAAAATCACTTCTGTTCATCCCGTTGTTGACGGGTTAGATTTCAGGAATGAAGTTTTATCGTCGGATATAAACCGTGATCTGGCTTATGTTTTTGGAAGTCCTTTAGATGGGACACGTGTAATCAGGGGCACTATTCCCAAAAACCGCAGTTCATTTACCATTAAAGCATCCAACCCGTTTCCGGGGAAGTTGCTTGCTGAAGAGTTGATAAAACATCTGGCACAGACAGGCGTCTTTGTATCGGGAACAACTCTTGAAAAGAATGAAAAACCTTCGGGATTTAATCTGATTTATGAAACTGAGTCGCCTTCACTTGCCGAAATAGTAAAAGTTCTGAATTATGAAAGCGTAAATTTGATAGCAGAGCATTTGGTTAAACAGGTAGGTTTTGAAAAAACCGGACTGGGAACCCGTGAGTCTGGGTTGAAGCAAATTGCTCAATTTTGGGAGAATGCGGGTCTGAATAGAGAGCAGCTGATTATGGAAGATGGAAGTGGTTTGTCGCACCTGAATGCAGTTTCTCCGGAATTTCTTACCGCTGTTTTGCGTTTTATGTCAAACAGTGAAAACTCTTCTCTCTTTTCATCATCGCTGCCGGCGGCAGGCGAGGGGACGCTCTATTATTTTAATGCTGATCTGTTGCCGGCTCATCAGTTTCGTGCAAAAAGCGGCACACTGACAAGAGTGAGATGTTTTACCGGAATTATTCATACAAAATCAGGAAAGGAGATATTTTTTTCAATCATGCTCAATTATTTTTCGGGTTCTTTTCAAACCCTGAATCACGAACTGGAAGAGCTGTTTGTCAGTATTTTGGAGAATTTTTGATTAAAAAAAACAATAGTCTGCAAATAATTCCGTTTTGTTTTTTTGAGTTATTCTTTTGACTTTTTAATTTTAGAATAGTATCTTTCACGTAAATTTTGAACACCTTAACACAATAAAGTTCATTTTTAAATAAAAAATTGCAATCCTAATTATTAATAAAAGATATAAAGACGCTAATAGCAATTATTGAAATTTTAAGAAACAGATAAATCAATTCCTGATGATATATGAAACGCTACAAATATTGAAAGAGCAGCTTGAAGATTATTTCCAGCAAATTGGTTTAGGGAAAATCATTGACTTACAAAATATTGCTCTTTGGGAATCGGAGAGTATTGACGAAGCAAGTTTTAATAATAAAGTAATTCTCACCCTGATTCGTCTGGAAGAAGAGGCGACGCTGAAGAACAGATCACATTTTAAGGTGAATGACCTGAAATCAGAATACCGAAACCCTCCTGTTTCTCTCAATTTATATCTGTTGATTTCAGCCAACTTTGTACCTTCAACTTCCGGTGATGCATATGAGAAGTCGTTGCGTTGCCTCTCTGCTGTTATTGAATTCTTTCAGGGGAAAAAAGTTTTCACCTCAGCCAATACGGTTTATAACCGCACCAACGTATCGTTTGATGTGCTGGACTATTTTAAATTCAATCTTGAAATCTATACACCCACTTTCGATGAACTCAACAATATTTGGGGAACATTGGGCGGGAAACAGCTCCCTTCGGTAATATATAAAGTTCAGTTAATTGAGATTGAACGCGATAAGAAACTCGCTGAATCCGAGGTTATTACACATATTGGCGGAACGCTTAACGATTTGAAACAATGAGCTATTCCATTGTATATAAAGAACTGTTCAGGGTAAAAATCCTTCATCGTTATTTTCTCGATAAAGGCATAGATGAATTTCGTTCCATGAACAAAACTGAAAAGGAAAAACAGTTAAGTCAATACGATTTCCGGACATTTTTAAAAATTATTCCCACAATAGAAACCATGCAGCAAATAAACGGGCATAACCTGGTTTTTAAAACATTAAACTCTGGTTTTACTGTTTGGACAAAAGTAGCTGAAGATGATGATAATGAGCCATTTATTCCTCTTGATAACGATTTAGGTTTTACCTTTTTAATACAGTCAACAGATTCGGTTTTTTACAATTACACCGATTTGAAGTTGGAAAATTACGGAAGACTATATTATCTGTCCAACCGTCGACTGGCAACTGAACCCGGCAATTTTCCTCTAATTGACAAAGCGGGCGGCAATAAAAATATAGATGAAGATTTAATCCTTTCCAGGGAGAACGAAAAAGCTGAACTGGAAAAACTTAACATGAACGAAAAAATAAATTTGCTCGGGCTCCTACGCATTTTTATGAGAGGGGACAAAAATTCGCTGAACGTGATAACTGCGCAGGGAAAACTCCGGGCTTCCCCAAGCGAATTTGATGTGGTATTTAAAAACCGGAACACGGTTTGGCGCTATCTTTTCGACTCCAACCAGCAGGTTTCCGGCGGCGACAATGTGAAAAAAGAGAACGGAAATTCAAAAGTCCTGATTACGAAAAGTCCGCATCCGCTTACTCACTCAGGTTTTATAACCATCAAACTGAACAATGTTGAATTGCCGAACCCGGATGTGGCTTTAATAAAACCTGATGCGGCAAATAACAAAATATTTTCTGAAATATACATGTAACATTTAAATTCAATGAATTATGGCAACAGCTTACAAAACACCAGGCGTTTACGTAGAGGAAATTTCCAAATTTCCACCTTCGGTAGCGCAAGTTGAAACTGCCATCCCGGCCTTTGTGGGCTACACGGAAAAGGCAGTTGTCGATGGCGTGGATTATCATGCCGAAAGTATCCTCAAACCAATCAAAATCGGATCATTGCCCGAGTACGAATATTTTTTCGGCGGGGCACCAGATCCTACTACCATTCAGATTGAACTAAACCCCGACAACACAGTGAAAAAAACCGTGGTGAACGGGGTAAATCTCTTGTACGACTCAGTTCGTATGTTTTACGCAAACGGCGGCGGAGATTGCTATATTGTTTCCGTGGGCAGCTACAACGACGATGCTTCAGATGTTGACAGGCAGGAACTGCTTAACGGGCTTGCTACGCTCGAAAAGGTTGATTTACCAACATTGCTTGTTATTCCCGAATCGGTACACCTTGATTTAGACGAAGCAGGCGAAGTGCACGGAGCCATGCTTGCCCAGAGCAATAAACTTCAGGATCGTTTTGCCGTACTCGACATTGTGGACGGCGATAAGGAAATCACTCAATCAGTTGATCCGGTTTCCGATTTTAGGAACAATGTGGGCATGAATTATCTGAAATACGGCGCTGCCTATTACCCGTGGATTAAAACCACACTGCCGTTTAAAATCGATTACGATGCCATCGTTGGTGGATCCTACACTCAGGGCGGGGCGGATGTGACTGATATAAAAGCGTTGTTCAATGCTGAAGTCGTGGAATCCATTGATAACATTGATGCCGATATAACAACAAAATCAGGACTGACTGCTCCCACTGGCGGTGTTATCAACAACAGGGGTGCCCTGGAAACTTATGTCAATGATCTGTATGGATACCTCAAAGATTTTTTTGATTTATCTTTTTCTGCAGATACTTCCAGCAATTCAGCCCAAAGCGTGCATAATAAATACGTAAAAGCAGATTCAAGTTTTCATAACTTGCTGAAGGTATTGTTTGATTACAATCATTACAGCCAGGCTGCAAACAGCGATGCACCATCGCCGGCATGGGACAATGCGCTGATTAATGATGATTTTAATGCCGATTTCAGTCCGTTGACCTTTGCGGCTCCTACTACTGACAGAAACAACGTTTTTACTGCAACATCCACGGCTACAAACGCTGCCCCCTACTTTAAAGCGCTGGCCTCAAAAGCTCAAAATCTTGTGGCCGGTTTTTATGCTGAACTGGAAGCGGTCAGAAAAAGCCGGACAGATAACCTGCAGGAAGTTGATGCGGTTTACAAAGGTATTGTGAATGCGATTGGAAAGCAGGGCGTAATTCTGCCACCAAGTGGTGCAGTAGTTGGAATCTATGCAATGGTTGACCGCGAACGGGGCGTTTGGAAAGCTCCTGCAAATGTGAGTATTACAGCAGTTAAGGGGCCGGTTGTAAACGTAACCCACGAAGACCAGGAAAGCCTGAATGTGGATACGGAAGCAGGCAAATCGGTAAATGCAATCCGTGCTTTCACCGGAAAAGGAACGCTGGTTTGGGGCGCCCGCACGCTTGCCGGAAACGACAACGAATGGCGCTATGTTTCAGTTCGCAGATTTTTTAACATGGTAGAAGAATCAGTGAAAAAAGCAACTTCTCAATTTGTTTTTGAACCCAACGATGCCAATACCTGGGTGAAAGTAAGGGCTATGATTGAAAACTTTCTAACCTTGCAGTGGCGTGCCGGAGCGCTTGCCGGAGCCAAACAGGAACAGGCATTTTACGTTCGTGTGGGTCTTGGCCAAACCATGACCGCAGAAGATGTCCTCAACGGCTACATGCACATTGAAATCGGTATGGCTGTGGTTCGCCCGGCAGAGTTCATCGTCCTTAAATTTTCACACAAAATGCAGGAATCCTAATCAATTAATGTAAAATATTAAAACAATAAATTATGGCAACAGCATATCCATTGGTTAAGTTTCATTTCCAGGTGGAGTGGAGCGGAACAAAAATCGGATTTACCGAAGTATCGGGTCTGGATGTAGAAACCGAAGTGGTAGAATACCGCGACGGTGCCAACCCTGAGTATTCAAAAGTTAAGATGCCCGGTATGCAGAAGTACAGCAATATTACCCTCAAAAGGGGCTCTTTCAAAAGCGATAACGAGTATTTCAACTGGTGGAACACAGTGAAACTCAATACCATTGAGCGGCGTGACATTACCATCAGTTTGCTGAATGAAGAGCACGAACCGGTAATAACCTGGAAAGTGAAAAATGCCTGGCCAACCAAAATTCAGTCAACCGATTTAAAAGCCGACGGCAACGAGGTGGCTATCGAAAGCATGGAAATCGTTCACGAAGGTTTAACCATTCAAAATGAATAAAAATGGCTAACTACTACCCCCCAATGGGTTATCATTTCAGGGTAGAATTCAACAATATAAAAGGCGAATTTCACTTTCAGTCGGTGGCGGGTTTGAATATTGAACTCGAAACCGAAGAGATAGCCGAAGGGGGAGAGAACAGGTTTAAGCATAAACTGCCGTTACGCACCAAATTTCCGAATCTGGTGCTAAAACGTGGAGTGTTGGTAAATTCTGAACTAATAAAGTGGTGCAGAGAGGCTGTGGAAGGCTTTAATATCACACCAACCAATCTCACCATCAGTTTACTGAATGAAGAACACGAACCGCTGATAACCTGGAATGTGGTACACGCCTGGCCGGTGAAATGGGCAGTTGGCGATTTGAATGCCGAAGAGAGCAAAATTGCCATCGAAACCATTGAACTGGTTTACAACTATTTTAATATCCAGTAGAATGCCCATCGAAATTAAAGAGCTGCACATCAGAATAAATGTGGATGAAAAGCCGCGATCTGAAAATCCGGAGAAAATTAAACGGAATGAACGCGACGATTTGATTGCAGCTTGTGTGGAGCAGGTACTTGAAATCCTTTCAAAGAAAGAGGAACGTTAAAATGAGCGGAGAACTTACGAAATTGAAAATAAAGGCTTTCAGCAACGAGAAATTCTCGGATGAAGTGGCTGATGGCGAGTTCAGAACACTGCTGAACCCGGAAACCTACATGTTCAAATATAAGATTGAACAGAACGACGATCAGGCCCCGGGCACCAGCGGAACTGCGCCGCGCTTCAACCGGGCGCTGCCCGAGGATTTGGAACTGGAATTTGTGTTTGATCGCACCGGGGTGCTCACCGATTACAGTTCAGCCGGGACTGCTGCCGACAAAACCTTTAAAGACGAGGGCAGGGGAGTGATTGATGATATTGAGCACTTTAAAAAAGTGGTTTTCGACTACAACGGCGAAGAGCACAAGCCCAATTACCTCATTATTTCGTGGGGAACGCTCCTTTTTAAAGGCAGCCTCTCCGAAATGGACATCACCTTCAAACTGTTTAAACCGGACGGAACCCCGCTGCGTGCACTGGCAAAAGCTAAATTCAAAGGTTTTGTGGAAGACAATCTGCGCGTGGCAATGGAAAATAGCAGTTCGCCCGATTTAACCCATGTGAGGGAGGTAAGGGAGGGTGACACTTTGCCGCTGATGACCTACCGCATTTACGGCGACTCGAAGTATTACATAGAAGTGGCTAAAGCCAACCGCATCACCAATTTCAGAAAACTGGAAGTTGGGCAGCGGATTTTTTTTCCACCCATTGAGAAAAGTTCCTGATTATGCCCGTAAGAGTCATAAGTACTGTAAGTTCGTCTGATTTAGCAACACATAAAATCCTCGTGGAAGGCGAAGAACTTTCGCGAAGCTACCATGTGATGAATGTGGCAGTGGAAAAGGAAGTAAACCGCATTCCAACAGCAAAAATTGTGTTGCTTGATGGCGATCCGGCTGCACAAGATTTTGAACTGAGCAATCAGGATTTATTTGTGCCGGGAAAGGAAATTGAAATAAAAGCCGGCTACCATTCCGAAGAGGATACTGTTTTTAAGGGAATTGTAATTAAACACAGTCTGAAAATCAGGGCCAGCCAGTCGTTTCTTATCGTGGAATGTAAAGACAAAGCAGTGAAACTGACCATTGGCCGGAAAAGCAAATATTTCTACGAAAGTAAAGACAGCGAAGTGCTGGAAGAGATTATTGACAGCTACGGCTTGGGAAAGGATGTGGAAAGTACCAACGTTACCCATAAAGAACTGGTTCAGTACAATGTTTCCGACTGGGATTTTCTGGTAACGCGTGCACAGGCAAACGGGAAAATATGCGTGGTGGACGATGGGAAGATTACCATTAAAAAGCCCGACACCCGTCAGGAACCGGTTGAAACGGTTGCTTTTGGTGCCACGTTGCTCGATTTTGACGCTGAAATTGATGCCCGCAACCAGTTTAAGAAAGTAACTTCCTATGGCTGGAATGCCTCTGATCAGGAGTTTCTGGAAGTAGAAGCCGAAAACCCGGGAGTGGAACTGAACGGAAACCTTACGCCGGATGATTTGGCACAGGTTGTCGGATTGGAAAACCTTGAACTGAAAAGCGGTGGCGGAAACAGCTCTTCGCTTCAGGATTGGGCAGATTCCAAAGCTTTGTTCAACCAGTTGTCCAAAATCAGGGGGAGGTTGAAATTTCAGGGAATTCCGGCAGTGAAGCCAAATACGCTGCTGAAGCTGGAAGGCGTGGGAGAACGTTTCAGTGGAAAAGTTTTCGTCTCGGCTGTTCGTCACCAGATAATGGAAGGCAACTGGACGGTGGATGCCCAGTTTGGAATCAACCCGAAATGGTTTTCAGAAACATTCGAAATAAACGATTTGCCCGCTGCCGGATTAGCAGCAGCAGTAAATGGTTTGCAAATTGGTATTGTTACTCAATTGGAAAACGACCCCGACGGCGAAGACCGCATTTTGGTTCGCCTGCCTGTGGTTAATAGCGAGGGTGAAGGAACCTGGGCACGCATTGCAACACTTGATGCCGGTGAAAACCGCGGTTCGTTTTTCCGGCCCGAAATCGAAGACGAGGTGATCGTGGGGTTCATTAACGACAACCCCAACGATGCCGTGGTTCTGGGAATGATGAACAGCAGCGCCAAGCCAGCTCCTCTCACAGCTGCCGACGACAATCATGAAAAAGGTTTTATCACCCGCAGCGAAATGAAGTTTATTTTTAATGATGACGAGGTGAGCGTGACGGTAGAAACGCCCAATGGAAATAAGTTGATAATCAGTGATGAAGACGGGGGAATAAAACTGGAAGACGAAAATGGCAATTTCATTCAGATGGATTCCAGTGGAATTAAAATTGAAAGCGCTTCAGAGATAAGTTATAAGTCATCAACCGGTATGAAAGCAGAAAGTGGTACGAACATGGAATTAAAAGCCGGCGCTCAGTTTAAAGCCGAAGGTTCTTCCGGGGCTGAAGTTTCCACCAGTGCCATTGCAGTGGTAAAAGGTTCAATGGTTCAAATCAATTAAAAAAGAAATTATGCCACCGGCAGCGAGAATAACAGATATGCACACCTGTCCCATGGTCAACCCGGGCCCGGTTCCTCACGTGGGAGGACCTATATTGCCGCCAGGCGAACCAACCGTGCTCATTGGCGGAATGCCGGCTGCAAGGGTGGGGGATATGGCTATATGCACCGGTCCGCCCGATTTTATTGCCATGGGTTCGGCAACAGTTTTTATTGGCGGAATGCCGGCTGCCCGATTGGGCGATGTTACTGCGCACGGCGGAACTATTGTGGCTGGGTGCCCAACCGTTTTAATCGGAGGTTAGAGGGTGCAGCGGATTCCAATCTGCTGATTCATAAAGTTCATGAGTAGAAAGATAAAATTATGGAAGCAACAAAATCGTTTTTGGGAAGGGGATGGAGTTTTCCGCCGGAGTTCAGCAAAGAGAGCCGGTCGGTGAAAATGCTTGAGGACGAGGCGGATATTAAAAGCAGCCTGGAAATCCTGCTGTCAACAAGGCTGGGCGAGCGGATTATGGTGCCCGGATACGGCTGCAACCTCGAAGAACTGCTTTTCAGCCCGCTGAACCTGACGCTGAAAACGTATGTAATTGATTTGATTAAAACTGCCATCCTGTATCACGAACCGCGCATCGATGTAAAAAAAATTGACATCGACCCGGCTGACGAACTGAACGGGGTTTTGCTCATCAACATCGACTACATCATCCGGTCAACCAACTCGCGAATGAACATGGTATTTCCATTTTATAAAGAAGAAGGCAACGAATCGTAAGAACATAATTTATGGCTAATTGCGGAAAAGATATAGCACTATCCCGCGAAGGGAGCGACCAGAACAGACGGTTCATCGAAGCGCTGGACCCCGGTTCGGTAAAACTGAATGATTTCAGCCTGAAAGAGTGGATGCAGTTTGCCTACCGGTTTGCCGGACATGTAAATTATTTCAACAACCTCAATTTTGAAGATCCTTCCGGAAACTGGGAGTTCTTTTTTAAAAACGAAACAGAACTTGAGGAATTTCTGAAAAGCGTTGGCGTTGAAAAAAAAATTACACCCCATCTGGCGCTGTTCATCTGTTTTGTTTGGCTGCTGGAATTTTCCAAAAAACGGTTTAACAGGCTCACTAAACGCCACCTCGATTTTTATTACCGCGAAATCCTGAAAATTGAAAAACTTCCGGCAACTCCCGATAAAGTGCACATTCTTTTTGAACTGGCTAAAAAAGTTACAGAAGAAAAAATAGAAACAGGAACCGAACTGGATGGCAGTAAAGATGGCAACGGGCAAAAGCGGATTTACAAAACTACTGAAGAGCTTATTGCCAATAAAACCATAGTCGCTCAATTAAAAAGCGTTTACAACGACCATGAAAACAGCAAAATAAAAGCTGCGGAAATTGCAAATTCCTACGATGGCAAAGGTGCTGATTTCCCCGACGATGAAATTCAATGGTGGCCTTTTGGATATTACGAAGTTGAAAAAAACGGTAAAAAAGCAGAATATCCTGAACTGGACAATGCCAGACTTGGTTTTGCCGTTTCTTCGCATGTCCTGAATTTACAGGAAGGCGAGCGTTTCGTGCAATTGGATGTAAAGTTTCAACAAGCCGTTTCTTCTGTAAATATTTCACAACTTACCTATAACCTCGAGGTTTGGTGTACTGGCGAAAAAGGATGGCTCGGTCCGTTTTCAGTGGAACCCGGCGTTGAGGATGAAAATGGAACCGAAGTTTTTTTAACCGGTTTGTCTGAATCTTCCACCCGTCTTCAGCTTGCTTTTAAAATTCCGCGGGATAAAAAACCGGTTGTGGCATACGATGCTGAAATTCACGGTGAAAGCTTTGAAACAGACCAGCCCGTTTGCAGGATGCTCATAAACACCGGCGAAACCGGGGGACATGCGTTATACCGCCAACTGCTTGAAAAAGAAATTGAAAACCTTTCAATACATGTTGATGTAAGAGGAGTGAAAAGCCTGGAACTGGAAAGCGACATTGGCGTGCTGAATGCTGAAAAACCGTTTTACCCATTTGGAACACAGCCGGTAAAACGTTCCAATTTCTATATGAATTATCCCGAGCTTTTTGAAAAAGCCTGGGAGAAAATCGAGGTGAAAATCGACTGGAAAAATACACCTGAAAAAGCCGGAACAAATGACGCGTTTAAGGATTTGTATTATGCCTATCGTACCGATTATCTTTACCATGCAAGCTCTTCGGGATTTTTGGGAGGAATGTTACTTCAGAAAACACTTGAAGCTGAGATGTTAACTCCTTCCATTATTTGGGGAGAAATAAATCCTGAACCAAAAAATCTGATTGTAAAAGAGAACAGCCATTTTAAAGCCGATATTGAAATTCAGCATAAAAACAGATGGGAAAATGTAAAAGATAATCATGTTCTTTTTACTGAAGATGGTGTAGGATTTAAGTCTGAATTTACAGTTCAAAATACAAATTACGAAACGGGCAAAAACGGTCCGGTGCGGATGTCGTTGAACCAGTCGTTTTACCACGAGCTTTTCCCGCGGATTTATGCCCTTGCCTTTGGCAGCGATAACAAAGACGCTCTGATTCCCAACGAACCCTACACTCCGATGATTGAATCTGTCAGTCTGAATTACACCGCTTCGACAAATATGAACCTGAATGCTTCAGAGAAAGATTTCAAAACCAACGGGGTGAAACTTTTTCACGAACACCCATTTGGGCAGGCAGAAGAACATCTTTACCTGAAAAACCAGCTGGATTTTCTGAACAATGAGGAGAAAAAAACATTCCTTCTGCCGGATTACTGCAAAGGTGGTGAATTGTATATCGGATTGGAAGAAGCAAAACCCACCCAAACGGTTTCGTTATTGGTTCAGGTGCTTGAGGGGAGCGAAAATCCGGAAGCCGACTCCTTTACCGGGAAGCAAAAAGCGGAATGGTCGGTTTTGTGCCAGAACCACTGGAAGCCGTTGGACAGCGACTACATGATTGCCAACGAAACCGATAATTTTCTGAAATCGGGAATTGTGAAGTTCTCCATTCCAAAAGTGGCGAATAAAAACAACACCCGGCTGGCTTCTGATTTTATTTGGGTGAAGGCGAAAATCCACAAAAAATACTTTGCGGTGAGCAAAGCCATTGCTATTAATGCCCAGGCGGTTACGGCCCAATTTTCTGACAATGGAAATGAATTGTCCCATTTGCAGGATGGTTTGGAGGCCAAAACCATTTCCAAACCGCTTCAGCGTGTTTCAACGGTAAAAGGTTTGTCCCAGCCTTATGCCTCGTTTGGAGGGAAACCACAAGAGTCGGATGCGGCATATTACCGTCGCATAAGCGAGAGGCTGCGGCACAAAAACCGGGCAATTACCATTTGGGATTACGAACACCTGATACTTCAGCAATTCCCTAAAATATACAAGGCGAAATGCCTGAACCACACATCATACACCATTAAACAAAAGGAAAATGGGGAGAATGAAATAATAACCAGGTTTCTTGCCCCGGGACACGTTCTGATTATTGTAATTCCAGACATCGAAAACAGCAATGTATTCGATATTTATCAGCCACGGGTGAGCAAAGCCACGCTTAACGAAATTCAGGGTTTTGTTAACGAACGAAACACCCTACATGTAGATGCTGTGGTGGCAAATCCTGAATACGAAGAAGTTACAGTAGAATTGGGAGTGAAATTCAGAAAGGGTTTTGATGAAAGCTACTACCTGAAAAAACTGAACGAAGACATTACCCGGCTACTTTCGCCCTGGGCTTTCAAAGAAACGGCAAAAATTGAGTTTGGGACATCGCTGCATCGGAGCACGCTTATTCATTACCTCGAAAAACTCCAATATGTTGATTACGTGGAAGATGTAAAAATGAAAAAAGGAGGAAAATCCTTTGCCCTGGTGAGCCCTGATACTCCGATTGCAATTCTCGTTTCAGCAAGGCAGCACGACCTCAGGCTTGCCGCGGAAAGTTGTAAAGAAACCGAAGAAACTGAAGAAATATGCCAGAAATAAACAAACATATTACCCTGCCCAAAAACGTGGCCACCGGCGACGATCTCGATTATGCTTTTTTGAGGGAAAAGGGGCTGGAATACATCGAGCAGTTAGCCAGCGATTTGTGGACCGATTACAACAGCCACGACCCCGGAATTACCATATTGGAAATGTTGGCCTACGCGCTAACTGATTTAGGAGCCCGGTTAGAAATGCCCCTGGAAAACATTCTGGCGCCCGAAGATGAAGATGCTGCCTCAATTGGCGAGCAGTTTTTTAAAGCGCTGCAAATTTTGCCGTCGCAACCGGTTACCGAATCCGACTACCGCAAATTGTTTATTGGTATTGAAGGGGTTAAAAACTGCTGGCTGAAGCCCTATCAAAAAACGGTTTATGTGGACTGCAAAAATAACCGGCTTTCATACAGTTCCGATGATTTTAAAGACATTGATGACAGTTTCAAAACCGAATTTCAGTTGCAGGGTTTGTATTCGGTTATTGTGGATTTTGACGATTTCGATCCGGATGAATTTCCTGATGAAGATGCTGTTAACGACGGAAAAGAGCGGATTTATGAAGAAATAAAAACCCGGTTTCATGCCAACCGGAATCTCTGCGAAGATTTGGTGGATATTACGGAGGTGAAAACCCATCCCATTGCCGTGTGCGCCGGCATCGAACTGAATCCCGAAGCAGATGAGGAACTGGTTCATGCTCATGTACTGCGAGCCATCGACAACTATTTTTCGCCGTCAATTAAATTTTATTCGCTGAAACAGATGCTTGAAAAAGGCTACACTTCCGATCAGATTTTTGAAGGTCCGGTTTTGGAAAACGGTTTTATCGATCCGCAGGAACTTAAAAATGCCAAACTCCGCACCGAGGTGAGGTTATCAGACATTATGAACCTGATAATGAACATCGAAGGGGTAAAAGTTATCAAGGATATTACCATAAAAGATTGTAACAATCCGGAGGATGAAGGGGAATCATGGATAATTTGTGTGGAGGAGGGGAAAAAGCCGGTGTGTTGCCCCGACAGTGCCTATAGTTATTACAAAAGTGTGTTACCGGTTAATGTGAACCATAAAAAAGTAGATGCTTACTTAGATGAAATGGAAAAAGCCGCCAAAGCAGAACAGGAGCAGGCGCGGTTTAACATGGAACCGGAAATTCCTGCAGGTCGGTTTTTGAATACCGGCGAAACCACCACCATCCAAAACGATTTTCCGGACACCTACGGCATTGGGCCCAACGGATTGCCCTCGCATGTGGAAACTGCCCGAAAAGCCCAGGCAAAACAACTGAAAGGTTATCTCCTGTTTTTCGACCAGATGCTGGCTACTTATTTTGCCCATTTAGGAAAAGTAAAAGATATCCTTTCGGTTGATAACAAACTGAAAGAAACTTATTTCGCACAGGCTGTAAAAGACATCAAAGGATTTTCGGAACTGGTTTCGGGTTATCCTGAAAACGATGATGAAGCGCTGAGCGACCTTTTGTTTTCGGGACTTGACAACCGCGTGGAGCGGAAAAATAAAATCATGGACCACCTGATTGCCCGGTTTGCCGAAAAGTTTAGCGATTATGCATTTTTGATGAAACAGCTTTACGGGGCTTATTCCGAAAAAATCATATTGCAAACCAAAGAGGAATTTTTAAAAGATTACGACCAGACCAGCATGAAACGGGGTAGTGCATTTAACTATTTCCGGCAACCCGATGATAATCTTTGGAATACAGAAAATGTTTCGGGTGTGCAAAAGCGGATTTCCCGGTTAGCGGGCATCAAAAACTATAAACGCAAGAATTTGTCGGAATCATTTGTGGAAATGTATAATTTTCTGGACTCTGACGGAGAAAAGGTTTACCGCTGGCGAATTCGGAACGAAGCCAACGAGATAATTTTAACGGCTACCGAAAATTACTCGAATACACGTCTCGCCGAAAAAGAACTGAACCTGACTGTGGTAAAAATCCTTGAAACTACCGAAGAAACAATAGAGAAAGTATTTGATGAAGAAGAGATTGCTGATGAAACCCTTGTCGGGAACTTTCAGGTTCAGCTTTCGGAAACCGGAAAATATTCGTTTAACGTGATTAACCCGGAAGCAAATCCAAACAGCACGGAATGGGTAATTGCCCGGCAGTATTTATATTACGATTCGCCTGAAGAACTGAAAAATGCCATGCTGGATTTTCTCCGTTTTATGATATTTGTATTCAGCGAAGAGGGGATGTTTCTAATCGAACATATTTTGCTTCGACCTGATGTAACAGAAAGTACAGTTCCGCTTGCTCAGTTTATGCCGGTTTGTGAAGGCGACTGTGAAGGTTGCAACCCCGTGGACCCCTATTCTTTTCGTGTAACCGTGGTTTTGCCCGGGTGGACTTACCGTTTTGCCAATACCGATTTCCGTAATTTCCTCGAAAACCTGATTCGGAAAGAACTGCCGACGCATGTACTGGCGCGTATTTGCTGGGTGGGGCACCGCAAAAACCAGATTCCCGACTATGAAAACGATATGCTTCAGTTTGAAATTGCATACCGCGAATTTCTGATTTCGAAAACAAACCTCGAACAGGGACAAAACGAAGATAAATTAACCCAACTGATTGATAAAATGAATAAGCTCAATTCCATCTATCCCTCGGGAAGATTGATTGATTGCGACGATGAAGATGAAGAGTTAAAGGGCAAGGTAATACTTGGCCGTACCAACATTGGAAACCTTTAATTGTAAAAGCTATGGCAGCAAAATTAACCGAAATTACCACGCAGTACCATACGTTTGTGGATGACCAGGTTTTAACGAAAGACCAGTTAAACGGGTTCATCAGCTACTTTGAAGACCAGGACCGCATGACGCGCGCTTTTCTTCACGGGGTGGGGACTGTTTGCGGTTTCAAATTGAAAAATGTTTCTGAAAAAAGTATAACCATTACGCAGGGTGTTGGCGTTACAACCGACGGCGACTTGATTACCCTGAGGCAACCGGTTTCGGCCGGCGGTGTGAAATCCATAGAATTGGATGAGCTTGTTTTTACACATTTCCGGAAGTTTGAAGACAAGTTCGCAGCCTATCCGTTTTTTCAGCGTGTAAAAACCGTTGGGAAAAAGGTAACCACCGAACGCATGGAATTGCTGGAACTTCTCCCGGAAGAAACAGATAATTCCACTCCGTTGGAAAAGCTGGAAAACCCGGAAAACCTGAAAGAGATGACCGCTTTGCTTTACTTAGAATCGTATGCCAAAGAAGGCGATTTATGCACCACCATCGACTGCGACAACCAGGGTGTGGAACAGGTGGCGCGGCTGCGGGTGTTGCTAATTTCCAAAAAAGATGCGGAATATATTGGCAACAACGATTCAATTTTTTCAAAGCATGATGTGGCTCAAAAATTTACCAAATTGCCCGAACTGGCGGTGCGCCGTGTAGTGCTGAACCAATTGAACACTACCAATTACAATGCACTGAAGCTGGCTTATCATACAGCGATTAACAGCGACGACCTGCCGAAAAACCTTTTGGAAGGTATTGCGAACCTGAATGCGGGTTTTGGAAGTTTATTGCAACTCGAACCACTTAAAAACCGGTTTAGCCAATTCCCGGAAAACCTGATAAAGCTGATTGGTTTTACGCAGGCAAATGTGCCTTTCGATTTTCAGTACCGGTACGATTTGGTAAAAGATTTGGTGGACACCTGGAATGAAATCCGTTGTTTGCTGCTTTCGTTAAAAGAAGAATGTTTTCCCGATACCAATGCATTTCCCAAACATTTGATGCTGGGCAACTTAGATGAAGTGAATATTGAGCCCAAACAGAACCGTCATCAGTTTTATAAATCGCCGGCACTAACCTGCGGTTTGAGCAAATTAAACCAATGCCGGAGCCTGGTTCAGCGCCTTTTTGAAATGGTTGACAGTTACGGTTCCAAATCCGGCGAAGTAAAAATTACACCTTCCAATAAATTGCCGGAACTGAGTTTCCGATCGGTTCCATTCTATTTTAAGGTGAACGAAAAACTTTTAAAAGTGTGGGATTTTTTGAAAACTGAAAAATTCAGCCACACGAAAAACCTGAGTTATCATCGTGAGAATTTATCCAAACTGTCGCAAATTCAGGAACCACTGAATTTTAACACCGATCGGTTCGACTTTTTACGGATTGAAGGGCACCAGGGAAAAAATTACAAAACAGTTTTGGAAGATATTCTTGATAAAAAGCAGGAGTTCGGGCTGGCTTTCGATATAAAAGCGCTTTCCGTTAATGTGAATACGGAAAACCTGAATATTGACGATTACGAATGTGAATTTGAAGATTTGAACATGCTTTTGCGCGCCTGGACCGCTGAACAGGAATGTATTCTGGCCGAAGTTTCGCAGTTGTTTTCAGGGTTCAGCACCATTGAGCCGGGAAAAAATGTAAAGGAAAAACTTGTTGCAGCAAAACGAACGAAAGACTCACCATTAAACTTGCTTTCAGATGCCAAAAAAGAAAAATCGGGTTCTTCTGGAATAATAACCAATAAGTATGATTCAAAAGCCACTTACGAAAAACAACCAGAATACCGGAAATTATCTAAAACCTATTATGCCAAAAGCAATGTAATCCCCGACAACCTGGTTACCGAAGAAAACACGCTGGGAATTCTTATGAAAACCGCTTTTGATGAAACCCGGGGCGGTTCGGTAAACGATATCATTGCCAAAGCGCGCATTCTGGTAAATGAAAATGTTGACCATGCAGTTTGGGCAGAACAACCTGAAATGAAGGAATTTGTCATCGATCAGTCTATAGAGTTGATGGCTTATATCCACGTGCTTTCGCAACGCATGCCCGACGTATTGGCCAATGTGAGTGTTGCACAGGTAGATACCTACAAATTAACACTGAAACAGTTGTGTGCATTGGTTGACCAGCTAAAGGTAAGATACCAGAAAATTGAACTTTCACCGAACCTGAAAGCCTTAATGGGAGTGCTGATTACACATCTTTCGGGAATATGTTGTTCAGCAAAAAAACTGGAAATTTTATTGGAGGAAATCAATAAGCGGAAAGAAAACATCATTATCAGGCTGCGGCTTTCAGAATACATTAAACTCCATCCCGGATTAGAACATAAAGCCGGCGTTGAACCGGGTGGAACATTTATCCTGGTTTATTTAAATAAAGCCCAGGCAGAACCAGCACCGGGGTCAATCCTGGGCATAACCGATATAGCTGAACTACGGGGCAAAGTTGATTTGCCGGAAAACCGGAGAATAATTGATTTAATTGAAAAGCAGAGAGCTGCCGAAGCAAAAACGTTTTCCGTCAAAAAGACGGTTAGCCGAATCAGTGAACTTGAAAAATATGCGGAATTCCTGAAACAAGAAAACCAGTCAAAAGATGAAATTTCGAGAATTGAAATGCTGGTTGCAGAAGAACGGGCCGGGCTGCTTGGCAGGGTGCAGGCTGTGGCTGATGTTCCCAACAATACCGTAATTGCCGATTTTTCGCTGCCTTACTTGTGCTGCTCCGATTGTGCACCGGTGAATTTTATCATTCAAAAACCACCGGCATGGCTACGCCTCGAAAAAGATAAAATTTGTCTGGGGCAAGACACTGAAATACGCTTTGAAGTTTCGCCTGAAGATGGTGAAATAAAGCCTGATCCCGAAGTTCCGGGAATGGCCATAGAGAACAATAAAATGACCTTTGACCCGGCAGTTTTTCCGGCTGAACTGTTTGGCAAAACCATCCGGTTTACCGTGAACCAGCAGGTTACTGAGGCTGAACTTACTGTTTATAAAGCGCCTAATGTAGACTTTAAAGTTCCTGAATCTCCCACGTCAGAAATCGTTATAACTTTTGTTCCTTCGGGTGATGTTGAAGGCGCAGAATTCCTTTGGAACTTTGGCGACGGAACCCCCGTTTCAAATGAAGAGAAACCCACACACGAGTACAAACTCCCGGTGAATGAAGAAAACAAAGTGGTGGTTAAATTAACCGTTATAGCGCCCAACGGTGTTTGCACCGCTACAGTTGAACACGAAATTCAGTTTGAAAAGGTGGAAGTGACCATAAAATTAGATGGCAGCGATTTCTGTGTCCGGAATGAAAACGGAATCCCGTTTATTATTGAACCTGAAGATGCCAAAGTTATCATTGAAGGAGAAGGAGTGGAAAAAGATGCAAACAACAGGTTCGTTTTTATTCCTGCTAAAGCCGGAGTTGGAGAACATACTTTCAAGGTTAACGGTGAAGAATCCGGATTGAAAGTTACTGTACATCCGTCCCCGGTTGCCAAATTTGAGCCCAAACAGGATGGTAATCAGCTCATTCTAACCAATAATTCAACAGGTGCCACTTCATTTGTATGGAATGTAAACGGCGAAAAATTTGAAAGGGACAATGCCGATCCGTTTGTGATTGAACTCGATTCAACCAGTCCGGCAACCTGGCGAATTTCACTTGAGGCTATCAGTAAGTTTTGTGGTTCGGATCAAACCAAAGTTATATCGTTCAAAATCAAACCGATTGAACCACCAGCTGACGATTGTTCAAAAATAGCAACCGAAAACATCCTGAAAGATTTGGAAAGCCTTCAGAAACTAAATCTGCTCGGATCCAATTTTGTGGTTCCCATCTGGATGTCAACCAGCCAGATTTATGGCGGCACCGATGAGTTTAAGGAAGGTGTTTTGAATGATGTGGAGAATTATTTAACCGGGAAGAATAATGAAAAATTACCTGAACTTTTCGGCGAACTGTTGACTCAAACTTCACAAATTATTATTGAACTTTCCGGAAATCCCGGCAGTAAGGAGTACCAGCACTTACTTCAGCTGTTTGCCCTGCAACTTCAGTTGTACTACAATATTTTGGCTTGCCAGGGTGCTGATGTACTGGAAAAGACAAAAGATATTTTGGCTAAGATTTTCGAACAAATCATTTTCATACTGCAACAATTCAGGGAACGCGATATAAAATTGCCTGAACCGTTGCGCGCTTTTATGGAAAACTGGACTGAAAAAGTAGCCGGAAAAGGCATTTTGGAAGAACACGGGAAAATCATTTTAAATAGTAATCTGATATAATCTTGAGCGCAATAACTCATAGAATAGAAAAGGTGTTTGTTGAGGTAAACACGGGTAGCCTTGAATCTGCAAATTTTATTAAAAACAATATCAGCAGATTTTTGGAGACTCATGTTTTTCCAAAACTTGAACAGACGCTGGATGAATTTAATCAAGCCGGGCGGGTGGCACGCATTAATTCGTTAAACCTGGATGTTGTTGCCCCCCGGAATGACTATTTTGGCTCGCTGGAAATAGAAATTACAAAACAGTTTTCCGAAAAAATCGAGTCGTTAACCCGTCCTTCGGAAATCAAACTTCATAAAGAATTTGTAAACGAAGGAATTGAAATTATTGGGAAAGAAAAAAGCCGTGAGGAGATATTTTTCTATTTTCTGGAAAATGGGCATTTGCCGTGGTTTGGAACTGAACAGGATGTAACTGAATTTTTACAACCTTTAAACCGTGGAAAAAGTTTTGAAGACCCTGCTTTCTTTAAGCGCTTTACCCATCTGCTGAAATCGGATAAAACAATAACAGACAGATTTATACTTCAGTTTGATGTTGAAACGATTACAACTTTCCTGCAAAAACTAAATCCAGGATTTCGGAAAATTGAGCCCCGCTTTTCAGCTGTTTATAAAGAATTATCTGTCTCTGTACAAAAATTAATGCTCCGGTTTTATCTTGAAATTTTTGCCCGGTATAAACCCGCTATTTTGCTTCAAACTGCCCGCCGGTTGGCTGTTTTACTTCACAACGAAATGCAGGGGAAGAATCAAAAAATTAAGGAAAACTTTCTTATGAAACTCACAGAAATGGTGACTGAAATGGATTATCCCCGGGAGACAGATAAGAAAAAATTGGTTGAAGTTTTTTTAGGTGTATTTTCTGAAAAAATTGTTCAATCCGAAAAAACAAAAAAAATTACGGATGAAGTCCATACCGATAATAACGGAAAAGATTTTTTTGATAAAAAAACCGACGAAATTGCCGTTTTAAATGCCGGGTTGGTTTTATTGAACCCTTTTCTGAAACCCTTTTTTAAAGCGGTTAACCTGTTAGACAAAAAGGGGCAAATTAAAAATTCAAAAACGCAATTGGCAGTTCAAACATTACATTTCCTGGCTTCCGGAGAAGAAGATTTTTTTGAAGGAAACCTTATACTCGAAAAGTTTTTATGCGGGGTTCCGTTGAAAAATCCGGTTGCAAGGGAAAGCCTGCTTTCGGAAAAAATAAAGGAAGAATGCCAGCATCTTTTAAATGAGACTATCCGACAGTGGCCGGCTTTGAAAAACAGTTCAGCTGAAGGGTTGCAGCAGATGTTTTTGCAACGTAA
This sequence comes from Mariniphaga sp., assembly GCA_040772505.1. Lineage (GTDB taxonomy): Bacteria > Bacteroidota > Bacteroidia > Bacteroidales > Prolixibacteraceae > Mariniphaga. The sequence continues at coordinate 563,837 of JAXGYA010000002.1, forward strand.
CGGAAAGCTAATTCAGCAAGATCGGAATTTTAAACTGATTGTGGAACGTAAAGCGCAGGATTTGCTGCTGGATAAACTGAACTGGAATATTTCGCTGGTGAAAATACCGTGGAGGAAAGAGTTGTTATACGTTGAATGGAAATGATATTCATGGTTTAAACAGAAATTACACTATAACTTGTATTATTATTCATTGATAAATAATTTAAAAAATTTATACCGATGAAGCAGCCATGATTAACAAAGCAAAAACAAGCATGAAAATATGTAACTTGTAATTAGTATCGAACTAATTACAAGTTATTATGGAACAAAGCACAATTGAATTTGAACAGTTAATTGAAAGGGGCTGTGGTATTGATGTTCATAAAGAAACAGCAGTAGCAACAGTCGGGGGTAAAGGGATTAAAGTAGAGACAAAAACCTACGAGACCTTTACAAGTTCTTTGAAAGAGATGAAAGAATGGCTCATGAGTATTGGGATTACGCATATTGCCATGGAAAGTACCGGGGTTTATTGGAAACCCATTTTTAATATCCTTGAAGATTCATTTGAGATTATGTTGGTCAATGCCCGTCACCTAAAAAATGTACCGGGCAGGAAAACCGACAAGGCAGACAGTCGTTGGATTTGCAAGTTACTTTTAAGTGGTTTGCTGAAAGGAAGTTTTGTTCCACCGGAAAACATCAGGGAACTTCGGGATTTGAGCAGGTACAAAACCAAGTTGGCCAGAGAGGTAGCCTCTGAAAAAAACCGGATTCAACGGATATTGGAAGATGCCAACATCAAATTATCCAGTGTTGTTTCCGATACATCAGGGACAGTGGCCACAAAACTGATAGATGGTTTGATTTCGGGGCGAAAAGATTTGGAAGTATTGATCAATGAATGTTACCATGGGAAACTATCTGCAACTAAAGAGGAATTACGGCAGGCACTGACCGGACGGCTTACTTCGCACCATGTTTTTATGCTAAAACAGATGAAAGCCCACATTGCCTATATCGAAAGCCAGATTTTATTAATTGATACAGAAATGGACAATAAGCTGGAAGGGTACAATGAAGAATTAGGGCTTTTACAAACAATCCCGGGTGTGGCGAAAGAAGGGGCAAAGAGGATATTGTCAGAAATTGGTGCAAACATGGATGTTTTTCCAGATGAACACCACCTTGCATCCTGGGCGGGGATGTGTCCCGGGAATAATCAAAGCGCAGGTAAAAAAAAGAGTTCGCGCACCAGACATGGAAACCAATACTTAAAACCGTTACTGGTTGAACTGGCATGGGGCGCAACCCGGACGAAGGGGACTTACTTCAGGGCAAAATATGAGAGTATGATAGGAAGGCGGGGCAAAAAAAGGGCTTTATTAGCCATCGGCCACAAAATATTAGTTGCCAGCTATCATATATTGAAAGATAAAGTACCATATCAGGAGTTAGGAGCCAATTATCTCTTGGAAAGGAAAAAGAAAAACAAAATAGATTATTTGAAACGCCAACTAAAAGAGTTGGGGTATAACATAGAAAAAATTGAAGAAGCAGCTTAGAAAAAATAAAAGGCCGATTTTTACTGGTGATCCAAATATGGAATCCCGAGGATGAAACTGGCGTCAAAACAGGTAAGCACAAACAATTGTTGCTACGAGCACGAGGATGAAATTTTAATTTCTTATCTGTTTTTCAAACTGCTTTAAATTAGAAACTTATAAATTATTTACGGATGAAAAAATCAATTCAAAAATTTAAAAAAACATCGAATTCAAATTTTATAAATGATGTTTCAAATAAGTCATTTTTCAGTACTGGCAGTGAGAACACTTTTTTTCCAAAAGAGACTTCTTTACGGAATGAAAATACTTCTCAAACCCAACATGAAAATGACCAAAAAGGCAATAAAACAGGAATGCCAGATAAATTAAAGGAAGGTATAGAAAATTTGTCTGGCATTGATATGTCTGATGTAAAGGTTCACCGTAATTCCTCGCGCCCAAAGCAACTTGATGCGCTGGCATACACACAGGGTACCGATATTTTTGTTGCACCAGGGCAGGAAAAGTTTCTGCCACACGAGGTCTGGCACGTAGTTCAACAGAAACAAGGACGTGTAAATGCCACAACTAAATTGGGGAAAGACAATATCAATGATGACGTTTCACTTGAGAAAGAGGCAACAATGATGGGAGATAAAGCTTTATCCGGTAATACGTTAGCTCCTAAAACTGCTTCTAATAATGGAACACTGGATTCAAAAAATATTCAGCTGGCCGGAATCGTTCAAAGAGAACCAATTCCATCCAGCGCAATTATTTTGGATATTAATGCGGCAGCAGAACAAGTTTTACAAAAACTAATTGATACTGCAATGGCAACAAGTCGGCAATACAGTTCTGTGAACTGGAGGAATATGTTTTTAGGGGTTATAAGTCAGCAGATAGCAGGCAGGACTTTGGGAACAATTTCGCATGCCTGGCGGGATAATGCTGGTTTAGATTGTGATTGGACAGTTACAATGAGTTTTGACCAGACTGGGGCAACCAAGACCGAAAGGCCAGCAGAAAGAAGAGAAATTACCAATACTTCCGGAGGATCATCTGCAAATAGCTTAGGCAGCAGTCAAAGTAACACAACAGGTTCCAGTGTTTCCGTAACAGGAGGATCCAGTAGTTCTGTTGGTGTTGAGGCAGGCCCGGTGAGTGCAGAACAGGGCGGCAGCAGAAGCGGAACAGTAGGATTGAGTGATTCGCATACCACGGGCAGCAGTGGCTCCTCTGGCGGTGGATTGACTGCCGGCTCTTCATCTGCCAGTCAGGAATCAGTTAACAGGTACATAGCATCTTTAAGGGTAAATATTGATTGTACTGCCGAAGCTGCTTACAGCAACTGGGATATTATAAACCCTGTAAAATGGGGAGGACATTTGGCCGGAAGGCAACACCGGAATTATACATTTACTATAGGTACAGTAACCTATGATTTGCCAAATTATTAATGTAACTGTAAAATTTGTAGCGTAATTTTGTAGTATTTTAATTAAAAAACTTGTTACAATAAAAAAATGAATTCTAAAACAGTTGCTAATTTTGATGGGTTAACCTTTCTCGACAAACTTGAAACAATATTTAATATGAAGGGTTTGGAAGGCATTATAGAACTGGTCGAGGAGCATTTCCCGATTGGTTGTTTTATGAAAATGAACCAGAATATTGAAAATACACAAGAACATGTATATAAAATTGAAAAGGTAACGGTGTCCAAAATTAATCCAGATGTGGTTATACGAACAATGGGCGATGTTAATTCGGATTCCATTGTTCGTAGTTTGAATTTGTCGTATGTTACTGTTCCTTTTCAAATTGACATATATGGTAGCATTGTGAATTAAATTAGTTTCTTAACAATTTACTTTAGAATTCTCAGAAAATGAGTTGTGTAGAAGATTTGGTGTATGTGAAAATGATTAGTAGGCACATCGAATTTATTGCTGGGAAACAACGAAAAAGCTGCAAACTTGGCCGACAAAGCACTGACAAAAGCTAATACCAGCGCAGCGGCAAGTGATGCTAAAGAGTTGGTAACACTTAAGGAAAGTATAAAAAAAACTGGTTAGGGAAGAACCTGCCCATGGAAGGGAAGAAACAAATTTGTCTGCAATAAATACAAATCCGGCAACAACGATTACCGAATCGCCGGTTGTTGCGGCTACTTTTCAGATTTGGGATGATACGGCTAACGTGAGGGTGAAATTGCAAAACAAAATTTTACAACAAATGTAAGTTTTAAGCGACCTCACAAAAGTAAAACCATTTTTAATTAAAAGGTTGATTAAAAATTTGGATAGAACGCGTAGTTCAAATAAATAAAAAATATAAAGGTTTTCTAAAGTGATCAAATGAGCAATACGAAAGCACTGCAATTTCTGCGAAATGTAATTCTTTGCCGGCTTGAGACGGAATTGAAAGGGAACAGAAAAGAGCCACCTGCATTCAGCATTACCGGTTCAGGCAAATCTGAATTAATCCGGTTTATTGACAAAAATGCTCTGTCATCAGAGGAAGTGGTAGTTCTGATTCTGTCATTAGTTCCCCACATCGATCCCGGTTTTTTCGGTTCTGTTATTTCCGCTTATCTTCCCAACGGGGGTGATTTCCCGGAGTTTGGCGGCGTGAAAGGCAAAAACCACCGGGGCATTTTGCCCACCGGCGAAACTGCTCTATTTGTTCTTGCCGGAACGGATGTGGAAAAACGTGCAGAGATTTTTCGCTTCTTTGAAGAGAATCATCTGTTTGCCCGTAAAAATGTGTTGTATCTGGAAAAAACTGAGCACGGTGAGCCGAAAATGAGCGGACGGCTAATCCTCGACGAAGAGTACGTGGATTTGTTTGTTTCGGGGAAAATTTCCAAACCGCAGCTCAGCAGCGATTTTCCGGCGCAGCGGATTACTACCGAACTGGAGTGGACAGATTTGGTGCTTCAGGAAAAGACTCTGGCAGGCATTAAAGAAATTGAAACGTGGCTGAAATACAACGACGAATTGCTGACTGGCTGGAAAATGCACGGGAAAATCAAACCCGGTTTTCGTGTGCTGTTTCACGGACCGCCGGGAACCGGAAAAACACTCACCGCAAGCCTGCTGGGAAAATACACAGGCCGCGATGTGTTCCGCATCGACTTGTCGATGGTGGTTTCAAAATACATTGGCGAAACCGAAAAAAACCTCTCGAAGCTGTTTGACAAAGCCGCTAACAAAGATTGGATTCTGTTTTTCGACGAGGCGGACTCGATTTTCGGCAAGCGCACCAACGTGCGCGATGCCCACGACAAATATGCCAACCAGGAAGTTTCCTATCTTTTGCAGCGCATTGAATCGCACGCCGGACTGGTCATCCTTGCTTCCAATATGAAATCGAATATCGATTCATCTTTTACACGCCGTTTCAATTCCATCATCGAGTTTGAAAATCCCGATACTGCTGAACGTGTACTACTCTGGAAAAATTACCTTCCCCAGGAAATAAAACTGGACAAAAATATTAACATGGAAGAAATCGCTCGAAAATACCACCTCACTGGGGCGAATATTGTAAATGTCATTCAGTTTGCCGGATTGCAAACCCTGGAAAAAAGATCCCGAACCATCGCTGTTGCCGACCTGCTGAAAGGCATCCAGAAAGAGTATGAGAAAGAGGGGAAAATGATGCGGCTGGAATAGGGTTCTATACGTTTTATAAATAATCCAGTATGTTAATAATTTCCCCGATAAATCTTTGTGAAACAGGATATAAACGCAGAACCGTTTCTTCATCGTAATCGTAGAAATCATTATAATCACTTTTGTGTCTTTTTTCGAAAAGCTCTGTAAAATGTTTTGCTAAATCCCTGTTTATCCTGCCTGTTTTAACAAAGGTTTCTCCAAATTTCTGGCGGACTCCTGAGTGACTCGAAACTTCAATTTGCTCTTTTGACAATAATGCACTAATCGCATAATAACATGCATAATACATCCTGTTTATTGTGGTGTTCCAAAATTGGTTTTCGATGTGTGTCCTTACTTCTTCGATAGTCTCTTTTGCGCGATCAATTCTGTACTTAATGTAGTCTTCCGGTGTAAAATCTGTCATAAAAGCCTGCCCTCCCTCATCACATTTTTATAGAAAGGTGTAACCTTATACTTCGAATTCCATTCTTTCTCTGTATAAATCATTGGACTTATTACTTCTCCTGTATCGAATTCGAGGTCGTAAAGCGGATAGGTTATTTCTCTTTCAATCTCTGGCGAAATATTATCCTTATTTAGCAAGATCAACAAATCCCAATCGGAATCATTTTTTGCAGTGCCACGCGAACGTGACCCATAAAGATAAATCTTTGCCGAAGGTTCTTTGTTTTTGACAATCCTCTTTATCTGATTTAATATTTTAGTCTCAGAAATTTTCATACTTCAAATATACAAAAAAATTACAGGAGCTAAATTAGAGATTGCCGCCGGAAAAACAAGCAGGAATTTGATTTTTTGTTGAATTGCTCTATTGACTTTTGATTTTTAGAGTTGTAATTTTAAAGTAAATTTTAGCACCTTAATACATTAAACTCCATTTTAAAAAAAAATAACAATAACCGGCACAAAAAATATAAAAAAGAATTTAAAATGTTTCATATAGACTAAGCAAACTTCGATGAAAAAGAATCACAAAGTACTCAGCCTCTTTGTCTTCATCCCTTTCCTTATTTTGACCACCTGCTTAACGTAAAAGAACAGACGGAAAATGAACTCCGGCAAAGTGAGGAAAACCAGCAGGATGCAGTAGAAGCACTGCAAGCTAAGATTGCGGTAACCGAAGATGAAATTCCCCGGCTGGGGGAACTGGAACGCCGCCATTATGCCGAAGCGGAGCGCCTGAGAAGACAAAGGGCAAAATAATTGGCGGATGCCCAACGGGAAAAGGAAGAACGCGCGAGACAAGCACTTGAAAAAAAGAAAGTCAAAGCTCAACCTTATCTGCCCGAACCGGTTGATCCCAACGATGATATGCTTAAATTCCATGCACAATCCGTATTCAAAAGGCTTTACCTCGATTTTCTCATAGCTCATGGACCTTGCGACTGCAAAACCATGGCTGTGGCATTGGCTAACAATACCAACACCATCATGAGTGAACTCATCGGGCGAATCGGAGTAGCCGTTTTTTTTGCCCCTATGGAAGCTTTTCCCGGCGTTTCGCTGGGAGGGCGCCTGGCAATTGGCGTCGTGAAAGCCATTGCCAGCTCCATTTACGGGGGGCAAAAATTATCCGACGAATTGATCAAAAACCTTTTCGATGTGATTGGCGGAGAGCTGTTCCCTAAACTGGTGGGAAACAATTTCACAGGCAATCGTATCAATGATCTGGCAGGTAAAGACATCGAGGAAATACTGGAGGCGGAAGGAGTGCGGAGCATCCAATGGGAGGGAAAAACAACCCTGCGCGAGTGTGGTGAAGTGTCCGGAACGGTTACCATGATGATAAACCCCAATACAGGGTGGGTGGTGATTATGATAAAAATTCCGAACTGCCCGTTGATCGTTATAAAATATAAAGTGAACGACGACGGTGTTGCCATTTCAGATCCTATTGTCAGAGTAGTGAAATAAACGGTGCACGAGCGTTGCATTTATTTTGACGAATTACTGAAAATTAAATCGAAGTTTTTCAATTATTACCCGGTGTCGTTCCTGATGGAAAAGTTAAAAATATGAGTATCAGAATATGAAACGGGTAAGAAAAAAAACGACAACTTTTTAATTCAAAACTCCCTTATATATCAAAACTTTTCTTTAAATTGCAGGTTATTAATCTATGAATTTACTTTTTTATGGTTTTAAACAGATTCACTAAAGATAAATATATAATAAGCGCTAATCCCCTTACAGTCACTACTTATGAGTTGAGATATGATAGCGCTGCCTTCATTGTTCAAAAGGAATTTCAATTAAATGCTATTACTTAATATCACTGTTAATTCGTAATTTTAATATATAAATAAACAAAATTCACCTATTGAATTCTACAATATGAAAAGACATCTACTTTTATTTGTATTAATTTTTTTAGTTTTTTCCAGAGGCGTTTTTGCTCAGGTATCGTTGTCGGGGGTTGTTACCGATGAAACGGGAGAATCGCTGGTAGGGGTTACTGTAGTTGTTAAAGGGACTACTACCGGTACTGTCACCGATATTGATGGAAAATACCACCTATCAGGAGTGCCTGAAACAGCTACGTTGGTTTTCAGTTATATTGGAATGGAAGCCAAGGAGATCAGGATTTCGCCTTCCACAACTGTTCTCAATGTTACTTTGGAAGCCAGCATGCTTCTGGTTGAAGAGGTTGTTGTTACGGCTATGGGCATAACACAGGAAAAGAAGCGAATGAATTTTGCTGTTCAAAGTGTCAGTTCAGATGATATTACCGTTGACAGGTCTCCCAATTTCGTAAATTCGCTTCAGGGGAAAATTGCCGGTCTGAGTGTTACCAACTCCAGCGGCTCGCCCAATGCCGGCACGCAGGTAATTATCAGGGGTATCACTTCGATAAACAATTCGCAAAACAATGAGCCGTTGTTTGTTCTCGACGGAATGCCTCTTTCGGGAAAAGGGAGTTCTGCCGCTGACATTAATCCGAATGATATTGAAAATATCACAGTGCTTAAAGGTGCTGCTGCAGCAGCACTTTACGGACAGGATGCTGCAAATGGCGTGATTATGATTACAACCAAGAAAGGACAGGTCGGGAAAGTGAGCACAACCCTTAATGTTGGATGGCAATATGATATTCCGGCTCACGTGCAGAAGTTGCAGCGAAGCTATGCACCCGGTTCCCAGGGCTTTTATGTTGACAAAGCAATGGGAGGATGGGGACCGCTTATTAAGGAAGGAGAGCAGATTTATGACAACGTCGGTGATTTCCTTCAGCACGGTTTTTATCATAAATATGACTTGAGCCTGACCGGTGGCAGTGAAAAGTTTCAGGCTTATGCCTCTGCCAATTTTTCAAGAAACGACGGGATTGTTCCCAACGATTACTTGCAACGAACAGGTGCCATGCTGAAAGGAACATACCAGGCGCTTGAATCCCTGTCGATTACTTTTTCCGCAAATATCATTTCCAACACATTCCGCTCATTTGCATCAACGGGAATGGCTTCGATTTACAACTGGCCAATTAATGACCCGTTAAAAAACTATCAGGAGCCCAATGGTTTTCCCAGGTTTTTATATTACAGAGATGCAAAAAAATATGAATCACCCTTTAGCCCGCTCTATTCGCGATACAATGATTATGGACAAAACGAAAGGTTGCGTAATATTCTGAGTGGTTCTGTGAACTGGAAACCGGGCAAAAATTTTGAAATTACAGGCCGCTTAAGTTATGATACCAGCTCAAACTCCTACGATGGCTATAATGTCCCACGCTGGGATGACTCGGTTCAGTTGCCCAACTTTATGACCCCTTTTTCTTTTTCGTCGCAGAGTGGCTTTGAGCAAGGCACCCCTCAATGGCAGGCTGAATACAACGATGCGCTGGCAGCCTATAGAAAAGCAACGCAGGAACTGGAAGCATTCGGCTTTCCTGAGCCGCTCCTTGTTTCGGAATCAGATCCGGCTTATGAGGAGAAACTTGAACAATACAATGCTGCTTATGCCGAAAGCCAAAGGAAATACAACGAGTATTACATGAGTGTTCCCTATCTGAACCGGAAAGATATTTCCGATATGGATAAAAATTCTTTGGGGTATTACAGCGCTTCTTCCGGACGAAGCCATCTACTCACAGCAGCAGCAATTGCCACATATAAACTGGAGCTGACAGATGATTTCAGTATTGATTTTTTAGCCGGAACAGAGGTGAGAATGGCAAGAGGATTCTCTATGTCAAATGCTGGAAGGGATTTTATTATTCCCGGAACATACAGTTTGAGCAACACAAACAGCGATTACATTTTTTTGTCTGACCGGACTTCGTCACACAGTCAGAAACGCACATTCGGTTATTTTGGCGAATTGCGCGGTGATTATAAAGGAATTGCTTCCCTGAGTGTAACAAGCAGGTGGGACTGGTCATCCACAATTCTGACCAATCCCTACTATTATCCTTCCATAACGGGAGGTTTGCTTTTTTCCGAGTTGTTTCATCTGAGCAACAACTATTTCAGCTACGGAAAGTTGCGTGGAAACTATGCCGTTGTGGGCAAGGATGCCCCGGCATTTCTGTATGACCGGAAATTTAAACAGTTTGCAACTTATCCTGATAACGGCTACGGAATAGACCCAACCCTGTCGTCGGCTGATAGAAACCTGATGCCTGAAATGACCTATTCCTGGGAAATTGGGGCTGACCTGCGCTTCTTTAACAGCAGAACACGACTGGATGCTGCCTACTATTCAACCAAAGTGGATAATCAGATTGTTACTGTTCGCGTGTCGCCTTCTTCAGGGCATATCCTCCAAACACGGAATGAGGGCGCCATTCGGAATCATGGACTTGAGTTTACATTAGAGCAGGATGTGATTAAAAAGCGGCAGTTCAGCTGGGTTTCTTCCCTAAACTTTGGGCTGAACCGTGGAAAAGTAACTTTCCTGCCCGAAGAAGTGGCTGAGATTACAGGAACGCAGTATGGCGATATTTATACATCAGCCTATTTAGGCGGCTCCACAACCGGAATTTCCGGCAAAGATTACTTGCGTACTGAAGATGGGAAAATTATTGTCGGTGAAGATGGTTATCCGCAGATTGGCGCCGACAAGAACAAACTCATCGGAAACCGTGAGCCCAAGTTTTCGGCAGGAATAGTAAATACGTTAAATTATAAGAACCTGTCGCTGACATTTCTCTTCGATGGCCGTCTTGGCGGAGATGTGGTGAATGTGACAGGGCGCGGACTGATTTCCAACGGGCAGAGCAAAATGCTGGAAACCTACAGAGGAAGACAGGTAGTGGTGAATGGCATGGTGAAACAGGAAGATGGTACCTACGAACCCAATACAACCCAAATCTCGCTTGACCATCAAACGCTCATTAATTATTTTTTCAATGTGAGCTCCAATTTTGTTGAAGATGGTTCATTTCTCCGTTTAAGCTATCTGACCTTGGGATATGATTTATCCCGGATGGTTAGAAGCACGCCGCTTGCCGGTTTGCGCTGCACATTTACGGGCAACAACTTGTTTTTGCTCAGCAGATACATGGGTGCAGATCCGGTTTCCAATGCAGACACGGGAGCGGGGGGTACCGGTTCCTCAGGTATAGATAATTATGCGGTTCCCAGAACAACAAGTTTTAATTTCAGCATTATGGCTACTTTTTAGAAAACAGAAATTTCCGAAAAAAATAAAAATTATGAAACAAAATCGATATATAATATTTTTAAGCCTGATGCTTATTTTTGCTTTCACCGGCTGCGAAGACTTTCTGGATGTAAATGTAAGCAAGGACAGTCCAACAACCATCACGGTTGATCAGGCATTGCCGACCGCAACTTTCTATGCTGCCCAGCAAATATATGATCATGCGGAATATAGCGTTTATCTTTCTCAGGCGCTCACAACCGCTTCCAAGAGCCAGACGGGCTCGTATGCTTACAGTGGGGGATGGGAATTTTTATCGATGAACCGGCACCCGCAATGGCGCAGGCATTTTTACGATTTGGGAGCAAACATCAATGAAATGATTTATGCTGCCGAGAAAATCGATTCAAGAAATTTTATTCTCATTGGCCGCACCATCATGTTGCAATCTACGATGCTCACCACAGATGCTTTTGGCGAAATGCCGCGTTCAAATGCCTATACTTCCACTTCGCCGACCTACGATTCGCAGGAGGAAATTTATGAATGGATGTTCCAGGAGGCTGATGAACTTGTAAAATTATTTGAAGATAAAGATTGGACGCATAATAGCGCCAATATCCCCATCACTGAAAAAATGGACCGCATATACCGCGGGGATTTGAAAAAATGGGGACTTTATGCTAAAGCACTACGCGCGAGGCTTTGGTTGCGCAAACTGCCCAACTGGGAAAATAACCCTGAAGTGTGTAGAAAAATTGTGGAGATGGCGGATCAAGTGTTGGATGACCCCGATTGGGAAGAACCGCGTTATTATTATCCGGGCGGAACCAATGAGCAGAACTGCCCATGGGGTTCTTCGGCTCCCATTGTTAATGCATGGGAAAGCCGGGGAAACCGACTGGCTTCATCAATTCCCACCAGGTTTTTCGCATACGCAATATTGGGCGCATATCAGATTCAGAACAACGTTCGCGGATATGCGCTTGACCCGCGTGCCGATAAACTGATGACAGGGCGCGATTTTGGCGGCTCAACCAGCATGCGCTGGCTGGAAAGCAACATTGGTATGGAAACTTCCATGAAAATTATCAATTATCCCGATCTGTTTGCAAGCGGCGGAAATAATCCCTACGTGGACAATAAAGGCTACATTGCTTTTCTTACAGACGAAGAATTGATGTTTATAAAAGCCGAAGCACAATACTGGGCAGGCAATAAAGCCGGAGCATACAACACAACGTATAACGCAGTGATACACAATATGGAGCGTTTTGGTGTCGTTGAATCGGAGTTGTTGGGAAACAATGCTAAAACCCGCTATCGCCGGTTTTTTGAGATCCGCCTGCCGGGAGAAAGTGAGTTTACCATTGCCGACCTGATGCAGCAAAAGTATGTTGTAATGTATCTTCAGCCTGAGCAGTGGAACGATATGCGCCGCTATAACTACAGCAGTAAAACAAACGGGATCACTTATGACGGCGTCCCCGTATATACAGTGACTACAATTTTTAACGGAAGGGGCACCGCTATTCCAACCGTTGCAAACAGTAATGTGGAATATTCGCTGAGGCGACCCTACAATCTTTATGAACCATACTGGGATCAGCCCGATTCGTACGGACAAAATGCTGAACTTTCCCCCAATGCATGGATTGTCCGGTTAAATTATGATCCCGAAACGGAAGATAAATACAACCGTGGTGAGTTGGAGCGCTTAGGCGCTTTTAAAAATCCCGAATGGCTGAAAAAGAGGATGATTTGGGCATATAACACAAGCAATAAGGCGGTTAGTGCCGATGCTACCGAATGGAAATAAAAAATGTTTTCAACATGAAGAATATGAATAAGATATTGAAAAAAATAAAATTTCCTGTTCTGTCGGGAATAGTACTTTTTGTCTTAATATCATGCGAAAGGCACGATTTTCTCGACGAAAACCTGATAACAGGGGAGGTTGGCGCACAAGCCTACTGGGAAATTGAAAGTTCAGCGATAACCGCCGGTTCAAAAATGTCCTTTTTTGCTCAGTACTACACAACTGAAGCCGATATAGATCATTCGGAAGTGTGGTATAACATTACAGAAACTTTGGAAAAAAATGTATCCTGTCCGTGGGTTACAACTTTCACCTACTCCTACAGTTCAACCACTTCTGAGGAAAAACGTATTTCTCAGAAAATAGAGGAATATCCGCATTCAGCGGCTATCTGGTCCGATTCTCTTCGTGCTTATACCTTAAAAAGTAACTTCCCGGTGAGTGGAACTTTAAGTCCGTTTTCGTGGCAAAAACCTGAGCAGTTTGATGAGTCCAGAATGAAAAGTTATTTCGGAGATGGTTTTATGCAACATTTTAAGGATAGCCTTTACACACTGATGCAGTATGCCGATTTCAAAAACATGTATATGGGAATGGGGTTGCTTGAAGACTTTAAGGCATATACCGACTCAACATTTGATGCCAATTCCGACAGTTATATTTACCACTTTCCAAAGGATGGAGCGGGAGAAACTCCGGTTCCCGGAGAAATAAAAAATATGTTTAAAGGAATCACATTTGCCCAGTTGATTGAAAACAGCGCAAGTGGTTATTATGAAGTGGAATACAAGCGTACTTATTATCTGGAAGCTATCCTTCGGGTCTATAACGTCCATGGAATATACGGAACAACAACGCTGAAAAAGATTGATATTAACTAACAAAGAGAAGAGTTCACATGAAACGAAAAATCATAAACAGACATTACATTTTTATGGCAGCCTTAGCCGGGCTGTTCACTTTCGGGTGCATTGACAATATGCCTGAAATAGAAGACCTTCCCTCGGCTGCTGTAGCATTCACCTATGAGGTTGTTGATGACTCCTATCAGTTGGACTATTATGTGGGGGCAAAAATTGAATTTACCAGCACATCTTATCTGGCAGGTGAATGCAAATGGGATTTTGGTGATGGAACAGAGATTGCCACGGGTGATGTGGTAACGCATAAATACAGTGCTGCCGGAACATATCAGGTTAAGCTGACGGTTGGTGATGCAAAAAGCAGAAAGATGCCAATTCTGATTAGTGATATTGTTCCTATAATGACAGTTGACTCCATTGAAGGAGGGATTTGTGAAGTGCTTACAACTCCCGTATCTATTTCTGTGGAGCTTCCCAACCCCGAAGGGTTATCGGAAGAGTATGAATGGATTTTTCCGCTGGGAACCAGAGATGAAAGTGGCAATGTAGTCAGTACATCAGATAAAAGAGACCCCGGAAAACTGAAGTTCAGTCATGTGGGTTCACAGACAGTTCGCTTGCGGGTTAAGCTTGGAGGGCGCACCTTGGAAGAGGGTAGGGTAAATGTGCAGGTTGCATACAATGAGGATGTACCAACATTGTATTATGCGGTGAAGGGAGGAAACATCATGGCGCTGAAGCTTGCAGAAAATGCGCCGTCAGATATGCTGATCTACCCCTATGATATGGCTGTCTCTTCAGGAAAGCACCCCTTGAACATTGTTTTCAAAAACCCATCACTTTATATTCTGGATTGCGGACAGCAGTTTACTTATGTGAATGATGAGAGTGGAGTTTTAGGAGATGGGCGGATTTTTGTTATGTCAAAAGACGGTTCCAAAGTGGAAACCATGCTTACAAACACAGGCGCGGCTTTTGATGATCCCTTCTACGGATATGCCGACGATAAGCATCTCTATTTTTCCAATCGCAATACGGGGATCATGCGCATTGAACATTCCGAGAGGAACCGGCTGTATTCGCCTTCAGAATTTCCATACTATGTGCAGAATGCAACTCTTGGTTATTATGCGAATGGATGGAGCTATGGCTCCATGAATGCCTGCTTTGGAAAAATTGACGGTACATGGTACTGGTGCAAAACATTCAACGGAACCGGTATTTTCCGATTCACCGATGGCGATATTCTGAGTGAAGCAATCACAGGCGGAAAGCCCGCTCCCTCTGCCGGCGTTGCCCTTTCGGGTATGAGCCCGAAATCATTTGTGTGGGACAGCAAAAACCAGGTAATCTATTTTTCCATATACGACACCGGGTATGAAGGATTATACCGTTGCACGCTTGACCAGTTGAACGGTATCGGCGGCATAAAATCTAATCTTGCACCCTATCTTCTGAAAACAGCTAAAGGGAAATCCGTTATTCCAATTACTGAAGCGGGAAGGGGTGAAGGTTCAGCAGGTGAGTTTATCGGAATTTGCCAGTTGACACTGGATGAATCAACCGGCGCAGTATATTTTGGATTCCGTTCTGCCTATCCCGATGAAGTAAAGTCGGGGCTGATGCGTTACAATCCGAAAACCGGTTACATTGAGCATGTCATTGAAGGTGTGGAGGTTTATGGAGTGTCCGTTAACAACAATAAATCAAAACTTTTTTAAGGAGAATGAATTATAAAAGTGATTTGAGGTATTTTTTCTTACTTGTCTTTGGATTTCTGTGGTCGCATAGCGAAATCGCTTATGCGGAGCCACCCAAGCGTGAGATGCGCGCCTCCTGGCTTGCAACTGTCTGGCGGTTGGACTGGCCTGCGGTAACTGTTCCGGCAAACGGCTCCCCCGCTCAGCGGGAGGCTGCCATCAATCAGCAAAAAAATGAGTTGAGAACTATTTTTAGCCGGCTGCAGGAGGCAAACATGAATGCAGTATTTTTTCAAGTACGCAGTATGAGCGATGTAATGTATCCTTCATCCTATGAAAACTGGAGCAGTTTCATTTCATCGGAACGCGGTGCCGATCCGGGATACGACCCTCTGGCATTTGCCATTGAAGAAGCTCATCAGCGTGGATTGGAATTGCATGCATGGATTAATCCCTATCGCTATTCAACATCTCAGGCAACGCATGGAAACTTACCCGACGACTATGCCAACAGTCATCCCGATTGGTTGATGACCTATGACAGTTATACCAAAATCCTGAATCCCGGTAAGCCGGAAGTGACACGGCGGATAGTGGATATTGTTGCTGAGGTGGTTTCCGGCTATGATGTGGACGGAATTGTTTTTGACGACTATTTTTATATCAACGGCGGCACTCAGGATTATATGGATCAAGCTGAATATGACGCATATAATCCCGAGGGCTTGCTTCGTGCCGATTGGCGGCGTGAAAACTGCAACCGGATGATAAAAAGCGTATATGATAAAATTCAGGAGTTGAAGCCGTGGGTAACATTTGGTGTCAGCCCGGCGGGTGTTGCCGCATCAAATGCTGCCGTAGCTGCAAAATACGGTGTTTCGCCTGCCCCTGTGGGGAGCGACTGGCAATATGATGGCATCTTTTCCGACCCGTTAGCATGGCTGAGTCAAGGCTCCATTGATTACATCTCGCCACAAATATACTGGGAAACAAACAGTGCAAACGCTTACGATAAATTAGCACCATGGTGGTCAATTGTTGCCAATAAGTTTGGAAAACATTTCTATTCAAGCCATTCATTAACAGCAATGACCGGACCTGCACCTGCACCACAGGCGATAAAAACAATTCTTAATGAAAATGAAGATATTGGCTGGAATGTTTTTTCTGAAATTGAAAAGGGAGCAATTCATCAGAAAATTTTTGATTCAAACACGCAAAGTCAGTTCATGCCAGCTGCCGTTGCTTACTATTTTCCGGAAATAGGCGCTCAGGTGGAATGGAACAGAACCAGCGACATGAACGGAGCACCCGGTTCTGTATTCTATGCCACAAAAAAGGCAACAGGTGTTTCATTTGTCAATTATCTTAAAGAGGAAGTATTTATTTTTCCGGCATTGCCGCCGGCAATTGGTTGGAAAAAAGCAGATGCTCAAACATTGGTTGGAGATATCAGTCTGTCAGGGAATGTTTTAACGTGGAATTACGAAAACAACAATGTCCGTTATGCAATTTATGCGGTGCCTAATTCAAAGAGAAATGATGATGCCGTATTTTCTTCATCCCTCTATCTCAAAGGTGTTTCTTACGCTAAGCAATTTATTTTACCTGAAAATATCAGTGCAGAAACCCATAAAATAGCTGTTTCAGTACTGGATCGTTTCGGGAATGAGTTTTCGCCACGGGTTATGGGTGAAAGTGTTATAGAACCAACTTCGCCCACGCTGGTTTATCCTGCAGACAATGAAAATATTGTAATTCCCGCAATTTTTAAGTGGAATGCAGTCCCCCACGCCGACAGCTATGTATGGGAAGTTGCGCTTGATGATGGGTTTAATGAGCTGTTTTGTTCGCGCGAAACAGCAGAATCGCAATTCTTTTCCGGATTGGAAACAAGCATGAAAGACAATACCGAGTATTACTGGCGGGTCAGGGCGCGTGTCCCCAATGGAGGTGAAAGCTATTCTGAAGTAAGGAGTTTTACCGGGGAAAAATTTAAAATCACTTCGCCTGTTTATGGAGAAGAGGATGTGCCGCTTGCTCCGCGTATTGAGTGGAGCGAAGTAACAGTCTCCGAACCTGTTGATTACATTGTTGAAGTGGCAACTTCATCTCTTTTTCAAAGTTCTCAGATAGTGTTCAACCAAACGGTTCAGACCCCTTACTGTGATATTCCGGATAAAACCCTGACAACTTCAACCATCTATTTTGTGCGTGTTCGGACAACCATAAACGGTGCGGATGCTGTTACCGAGGTTGTTCGCTTTACTGTAGAGGATTTGCCTATACCCGTTCCGGTGATTCTTTCACCGGAAGACGGTGACCTCATTTCAGCGACTGAAATCGAAGTGGTTTGGAAACCTCAGAATTCAAAGGGATTTCATGTGGAGTTGTCTGAAAATGAAAACTTTCCACCACGAAGCACTAATTTGCAAAAGGTGGATGCCTATTCCTATTCCTATATTTATGCCGGATTAACTCCGGGAGTTTATTACATACGTGTTTCAGCGTTGACAAAGGACGGAAAAACAGCTCCGTCGGAGGTTGTGATGGTTTCCTTGTCGAAAACCAACGGACTGGACGATATTATAAATAAAAATGAGTTTTGTTACAATTATCGCGATTTGACAGGAAACAGTTTTATTGTCATTAACAGCTTGCAGACAGGAAAAGCAACAATCGCTATCCATTCTGTATCGGGAACACTGCTTAATAAAACACTGCATAATATTGTAGAGGGACAAAACATTTTCACACTTGATTTAGCCGGATATGCACAGGGAATTTATCTGATAGTAATAGAAACAGACCGGTTTGGTAAAACAATGAAAATTAACAAATAGGCAGAATGGTTGTCAGACGGGTTCTTTGAGGTTTTAATGGAAAAAGATTGGTTTTTTACGACAATTAAATTTTAAAAATATATTCATAATGATTATCTTAGAAGTTTAATCGTTAAATTTAATGAAACAAACGGTTTAAGAATTTTGTTGCAGAAGTAACGTTGTAAAACTTTACTTTTCCCTGAATTTATAAAGATATTATTTGGTTTTTATAGTTATTAATTTTAAACATTTATCGTATGAAAAAATTTACTTTAATGATTTTAGCATGCAGCATGGCTTTTCTGAGCTATGCGCAGGGAGACATCACCTATGAATTAAATGGTGGTGTGACCAACGACAAGGGTTGGACAAACAAGAATGACATGTACATGGGATTAAATGCTGCGTGGAATACGTTTTCAGGAACCTCTACCACATGGAAGACTTTAGATGAACTAATCACTGAAGCGGGTGGAGTGGTAGATAACGCAGTACCGCTGGGGATACCTACCCAGGCACCAGCTATGGATGTACCATTTATTCAAGATGCTGACGTAAAAGCTGAATGGCAGTGGTTGGTAGATTATATGGATGCTGCGTGTACAGCACAAGGTAAGACTCTGCCTTCTTCAAGTGGAGCTTTTTTACGTTATAATTTATCAGCTTTTTTCTTGAGTAGCGTTCGCCCGGGATGGCCCGCATCCGCTGATTATACTGTTCTTGGTCAACCCTCAGCATTTATGCCGGCATGGAAGCAAGCTTTTGTAGGTCCGGCTTCTTATGACGGAACAGCAGAAGTGGTTATTCCCGCCCCTTACAGGGAAGGTTTTTCCTTTGACGGCTGGTATGAAGCTGATGATTTTTCCGGTGAGAAAGTCACTTCAATCCCGGAAGGCGCTTCAGGTGATAAAACGCTTTATGCAAAATGGGTGGAATATATTCCAACAATTAAGGAAGTGTGGGCATTGGATGAAGCCAAAGAGACAAAAACAGCAGGAACTGTTACTTTGGTAGATGGAGTGAAAGTGTATATCCAGGATGACACCGGTGGCTTGCTTGTTGAATTTGCATCAGCTCCGGAAGTGGCTGCAGGAAATAAAGTAGTTGTTAGCGGTACAACTGCATTGATTGGAGCTTATACCAAACTTGAAGATGCTTCTGTAGTCTCAAAAGAGACCGCTTCAATTCCGTCAGCCCTGAACATAAATTTGCCTACGCTGATCCAAGAGCCACAGGACTTTATTTTTAAGTTGGTTTATATTGAAGGACTAAACATAGAATCCTATGATAGCAAGGGAGCTGTTTTGGGTGATGGCGTAGAGTCAATTCCTTTATATGTAGAATTAAATCAGACACAATTTCCTGTGGGCATAAAGGTGAATGTGAAAGTTGTGGTTTCGTATGACGATGTTGAATATCTTGCCGGCACTGCAGCAGATGTTGTTGCTGCACCCGTACCGCGCCCCGATCCGGCAACTTATCCGGTTCTTGAAGATGGAAAATATACACTGACAAACAAGTGGCTTGTCTCTAATGTTATGGATAATTTCTCCTCTAACCGGGTGGGTATAGCCGACTTTGTTCGTGGAATGGCAGCAAAGGATGGAAAAATGTATTTTGTGGACAGGAACCTGAAACAATTGACTGTAGTAGATGGAGCTACTGGAGAAATGCTGGAACCAATAAAATTAGCCTCCAATATATTTACCTACGAAGTTGATGACGAAACAAAAGTAGCAGGTACACTTCCGTTTAACGACATTAAAATTGATGGCGCCGGCAATGTGCTGCTTGGAAATTGTATTACATCCAATGCACAGCCTTTCCAGGTGTGGAAAATTAATTTGACTACAGGCGAGGGTGAGTTAATAGTGCATGAGATTCTGGAAGAAAATTATGATTTTGCAGAGGCAACCATACGTTTTGATGCTTTCGGGGTTTATGGAGATGTAGATGGCGATGCAATTATTATGGCAATGAATGCGTCTGACATGGAAGCCTATAAATGGACAATTTCCGGTGGAGTAGCCGGTGGAGCAGAAGTAATCCTGATTGATAATTCACAAGAGGGAACTTACCTTACCGGATTGCCAAATCCGGGAGCTGCACCCCAAATTTTCCCAATGGATGAAGACTATTTCTATATCGACGGATGGTCAACGCTTCCAACTCTGATCGACATGGATGGAAATGTCGTTGACGGTTTTTATAATGATACGTCAGAAGATTGGACTGTTGCAGCCAGCACTAAACAGGGACATAACGGGTTGACCGAATTTAGCGTTGGCGACGATCATTTCTTCCTGATGGCTTATACAAATACAGCGGGCACTCCACCTTCATCATTCCGGTTGTTTAAGTGGGCTGATGCCAATAAGGAATTTGCAGATATTCAGTCATTATGGATATTCCCTGAAGCCGGAATGGGTAGTGCAACGAATGCATACCGTACAGCCGTACCTTCTGTTGAAGTTGATGAAGAAGAGGGAGTTGCAACGATTTATCTTTACGCCGGTGAAAATGGTTATGGCGTTTATGAATTTAAAGTTAGCACACCAAACAGCGCATCGATTGATATCAACAAGGAACTTCTGAATGTTATTGTAAGAGAAAAAACATTGAAATTCAATCAACAGTTAGAGTTTGTTGCTGTATATTCAGTTACCGGACAACTGGTTGTTCAGGCAAAACAAACTTCAGCAGTTGAAGTTCCTCAAAATGGAATTTATATCGTGAGGGCAAAAACTGCGGGCGGAGAGCTGGCTGTTCGTAAAGTAGTGGTAATGAATTGAAAAACGGACAGTTGAAACTTTAAAAAGGTGGTGGCTTACCCACCACCTTTTTATTTGCTGATAATCTTTTTATATCATTAAAATAGAATCAGAATTTATGAGAAATTTTTGCCGGTATTTCTTTTTTCTATCTCTTTTATTCGTTGTTACACAGGTTTCAGCCATACAAATTGGCGGTATTACCTATAAGGTTGACACACTTGAAAATCATCAGGTGGGACCCGGAACGCAGTATATTTCTTTGCGACTGACAGCAACAGGCAAGCGTTTGGATGTCTTTTTCCTGAAAACTGATCTTAAAAACCCTTATGTTGAGATTCGTACTGCTTTAGGACGCGATTCCATCTACACCGGTGAGCCCACTTCAGTTGTTGCAAAACGAAAGTCAAAGGAAGGTGCTTTTTATTTTGCCGGAACCAATGGTGATTTTTATTCAACATCCGGCTATATCGGATATCCCGTAAGCGGAAATATGGTTGATGGTGAAATCGCAAAGATTCCCGGCAGCCGTAATGTATTTGTCATTGATGACCAAAAAATTCCCAGCATCGGAATAGCAAATTTTTTGGGCAAGCTGTGGATAAATAATGAAGAATACTCAATTCACTCGGCAAATCATCTGCGTGAAACAAACCGTTTGGTATTGTATAATCAGCTGAACGGTAGAAGTACGCGCACAAATAAATACGGTACGGAAGTATTGATTGAGTTGAAAGAAGGTTACGAGTGGGGCACCAATAAAGTTTTGAAAGCCAAAGTACTGAAAGTTGAAAAGGAGATCGGGAACATGGCAATTCCAAAGGGAAAAGCAGTTTTGTCAGGTCATGGAACAGCAGCTGTTCAGTTAAACCAGCTGAAAGTAAATGATGATATTGAATTTGAGCTGAATGTGCGGCTTGGAACGGATGATTCGTCAAATTTTTTGCAGATGACAGGTGGCGACAATTATGCAACCATGCTTCTGAATGGCATTATTGAGAAAAACAGTGTCTGGAATGAGCTGCATCCCCGCACTGGACTGGGCTATAGCAGAAACAGGGATTCTCTGATTTTCTGTGTGGTTGATGGTCGCGGGGTTTCAAACGGAGCCACCACAAAAGATATGGCTGAACTTATGAAAAGCGCCGGGGCATATACGGCATTCAATATGGACGGCGGCGGTTCAAGTACAATGTATGTGGCAGAATATGGACAGGCAGTCAATAAAACCAGTGATGGACCCGAACGTGCAGTTGCCAACAGTATTTATGTTGTTGCAACATCCCCTACGGACAATACTATAAGCAAAATTAAACCATATAGACAATCCATCTCACTACCGCGCTATGGTGAATATACCCCGCAGTTTTATGGATATAATCAGTATGAAGTGTTGCTTGAGACTGATGTGCAAAATGTAGAGTTGTCCTGCCCTGCAAGTTTGGGTAAAATTCAGGGAAATAAATTTATTGCTTCAGGCGACACCCCCGGAAAAATTACCGCTACATACAACGGAACCATTTCAACAACTATTGATGTGAATTTTGTTCCGGTTTCGGAAATAAAGATTCGGTTGGACTCCGTAATTGTGGATAACAGAACAGATTATCTGATTGAAGTTGTTGGGACAACCGGTTCCGGGCAAACTGCTATTTCTCCTGCCGCTTTAACCTGGACGGTGAGCAACACCGAAATTTGTACTGTGGAAAACGGAAAGGTAAAGGCGTTAAAAAACGGAACAACCACTATTTCAGGGAAGCTTGATGAGATAACGGATTTTATTAAAATCAAAGTGGAAATTCCGGAGAGTATGAGTATCATCGGCGATAGCATTAGTCCGGAAAAATGGGAACTTGATGCCTCCTCCTTTTTAAAAGCCCAGCTCAATACGAATAATCTTCCCGATAGCTGGGAACATGGCGCCGTGGTAAATTTCACACACGCTGCCGGACGTTCGCCTTATGTGGAGCTGATTATGCAAAAATCGTTTTTTGGATTGCCCGACACCATAAAAATGGTCTTAAATATCGGGGATATGAACATTTCAAGAGCGCTTTTTTCACTAAGGGCAAATGATGCATCTAAGGTCACCACCTTTGAACTAACTGCTTTTGAGCAAAATAAAGATTTTACGCTTTCTATACCTGTTGACCAACTGTTTGACGTAAGCGACAGAGCAATATATCCGGTTTGGTTCGATAAAGTGAGATTTTATCTCAACGCATCAGGCATGACGGCAGGAAAATCTTATTCTCTTGCTGCAAAGGAAATCAGGCTGGTTTATAAGGATTTTTTGCCAACCGGTATTTTTTTAGTTAAAGAAAACAGGTTTAAAATTTTTCCAAATCCGGTTAAAAATCAGATGCTCTATGTACAGTTAAATGAAACTGCAACCCAAAAAGTGCGTGCCGAAGTATATGACCAGACCGGAAGAAGGCTTTCAGAAAAATACTTTGGAAATTATGGCGGGGAAATCCTTGAAATTCCTGTTCCATTTCTAACTCCGGGAATTTACCTGTTAAAAATCTATGAAAACGAAAAGCCGGGAGTTTTGAAATTTATTGTTCAATGAGTATAGATTGAAAATTTAATGTGTAGAACCATGAGAAAATTATTTGTTGCAGTCTTGTGTATGATGAGCGTATCTCTTGTTACTGCTCAAAAAATAAAGATAAAAAAGAGTTTTCTCCTTTCAGAGCAAAAAGGCTATTACCCGAAACTCAGTGGAGATGGAAGTTTTGTGGCTTTTTCATCCGAATCCTACTCCGGACTGAGCATATACAATTTTTCTACCGGAGCTGTTCAGGAAGTTTCCAGGGAGGAGGGAGCCGGTTATGACCCGGTTTTTAGCGAGAACAATGAGAGGATTTATTATAGAAATATTCTTTACGAATCAAATTTGCGCAAAGAGGGACTGAAGAGTTTTGATTTATCTGACGGAAAGCAGGAGGTAATTTTTAAGCCTGTACGAAATTTGAAGCACCCGAAAAGTTTAAGTAAAGGTGTTGTGGCTCTGGCTGGTGATGAACTTTTAAAATCTGCCGGAATTCAGTATGATTCTCCGGTTGACAACTACGTTTGGAGCGATGGCGTTAACTTGTACATTTTCAGGAATAACAAAACTGAAATTTTGAACCCTGTGGATGGTGCAAATGGTTATGTGTGGGCGACGGTTTCTCCTGACCAAAAGATGATCCTGTTCACTGCAGCGGCAAAAGGAACTTTTGTTTGCAATTTGAATGGTGAAATTGTTGCAGATTTAGGTTTTTTGAATGCCCCGGCGTGGTATGGAAATGATTATGTGGTTGGCATGCAGGACAGGGATGATGGCTCTTTTGTGACGGAGTCAAAAATTGTGATGAAAAACTTAAAAGGAACAGTTGAGAAAGTTTTGAGCACACCGGAACAAATAGCAATGTATCCCACAGCATCAGAAAAAGCAGCTAAGATTTCATACAATACCACTGCCGGTGATATTTGGGTTGTTGAGCTGAAAGTGAAAGAGAGAGGATTTTTTAGCCGTTTGTTTGGAAGATAGTCAGTTATAGACTTCAAAAAAGTTTGAAATTTAAAATGTCAATTATGAAACGAGCATTCACACTGATTTTTTCTGTTCTCTTCATATTTTCTCCTTTCGCCCGGGCGCAGGATCTGTCGGGCGTGAAAATCCACATCAACCCGGGGCATGGAGGCTGGGATTCTGATGATCGGGGAATTGCCACGCCTCTGTATCCGACCGTTGGCCCCAATGTGGGCTTTTGGGAGTCTCAGAGCAATCTGGACAAAGGGCTGCAACTACGGGAAATGCTGGAGGAACTGGGCGCATCTGTTCAGATGTCAAGAACACAAAACCGGACAGAAGATGACTTGCCGTTGTCAACCATTGTGCGGATGGCAAACGAATATCAGGCAGATTTCATGCTTGCCATCCACAGTAACGCCGGAAGCGGAACAGCCAACTATGTGCTGCAGTTATATGCCGGTAAAGACCTGAACGATATGCATGTATATCCTACACCAATCCCATGGTCGGATGAAAGCAGGGCAATCAGTACGGAAATTGCAAAAAATCTGATTAAGAATCAATTAACACACTGGACGTCTGCAAACTATAGTGTTTATGGAGATAAAACATATGCCCGGATGTTTATGGGCTGGAGTGACGGCTATGGAGTGCTGCGCGGACTCACTGTGCCGGGTGTAATCTCCGAAGGTTCGATGCACGATTATATTCCCGAAAATTACCGGCTGATGAATATGGAGTACAAATGGCTGGAAGCATGGAATTTTAAAAAAGCTTTTTGTACCTATTTTAAAAATGCGGAAATTCCAACCGGGAATATTGCAGGTTGGGTGAAAGACAGCCGGAACCTGATTTTAGACGGGACATACAAAAAACACGGTAAAGACTTGCTGCTGCCCATTGATGGAGCTGTTGTGACTATTGAAGAGACAGGCGGAACCTATACGGTTGATAATCAGAGAAACGGAGTTTATGTTTTTAAGGATTTAAATCCCGGCAATTATACCGTGAAAGTGGAAGCAGAAGGATATTACCCACAGGAAACACAAATTACTGTGGTGAACAATGAAACCACATACTTAAATTTTGAGTTGAATAAAGTGCGGAACACACCGCCCCGGGTGATCAGCTTTTCTCCGGATGTTCCGGATACCGAAACTGTCGAGACTTCAACCGATATCGTTCTGGAGTTCAACTGGGACATGGATGAGGAATCCACGATTGCTGCCTTTTCAATTACTCCCGAAGTAGAAGGTGAGTTTTCGTTTGAAGACAGCCAGTACCGCTTACGCTTTACACCGTTTTTTCCATTGGAAAAATCAACGCTTTACACAGTAAAGCTGGATAAGTCGGCAAAACATCCCGACAATTTGAGCATGGAAGAGGACTTTATTTTTCAATTCACAACAAAAGAGAGAAACCGGCTGGCTTTGCTCGAAGGCTATCCCAATGAAGGAAACGCGGGTGTATATGCTAAAAAACCTCTTTTAATGTATGTCTTTGATAAAAAACTGGATTCATCCAATGCCAGAGATGAGATTAATGTTTACGATTCAAGCGGTGCAATGATTGACAAAGTTACCCGCTCGGTAAAAATAAATAAGATTGGCGACCCTTATGGCGATTTTTATTTTGAGTTGTCCAAACCTTTGATTGCAGGAAACTCTTATACCGTGAAAATTGGGAGCAATCTCAAAGATGAAGCAGGGGTTAAATTTGTTGAACCTCTTGAAATTCATTTCACAGCTTCTGAAGTTTTGGTGGAGAATAAAACAGTAATTGATGACTTTGAAGCATCCGGGAAATATACATACGATACCGGCAAAAGTGAAGGTGTTTCTTCAGCGTCAATGACACGGAGTACTTCGCAAAAACTGTTTGGCGCTTCAGGTTATAAGATTACTGCGAAATTTTCCATCCATGAAGCTTTTGCCGCTTTTAATCCGGAAGAGCCTTTAGCAAACACTGAATCCTCAAAAGTATTCGGTTTGCATGTATATGGCGATATGTCCGGAAATGAACTGCAACTGCAGTTTGAGGCAGGAGCGGAAGTGAAATTTCTGAAATTATGCGATTTGAATTTCCTGGGATGGGAGTTTTTTGAGGCTGAATTAGCTGAGAATGACGTATATCAGCTAACAGGTTTCAGAATCGTCCGTAAAGAGAGTATTTTATCTGCTTCCACCGAGATTTTTGTGGATAATCTGCTTCAGTATGATAATTTGATTTCAGGATTGAATGAAAACCAACTTGCAAAAGCTGTCCACGTTTACCCAAATCCGGTTTCAGAAAATCTGTTTGTCAAACTGAATGAAACAGAAGCGCCTGATTTAAAGTTGTTTTCAATAAACGGCATTTTACTCAAATCTGTAAAGGGAAATCAAATCGGGGTGAATGAATTTCCACCGGGCACCTATATTCTGAAGGTGATTGCAAAAGATACGGTATTTAGCAAAGTTGTTATGATTAGCAGGTAAATTACTGATAATTTATCTGTTCCTAAAGTGTTGAAAATTTTGAGATTTGCTTTAAAGGTTTGCGTTCAGTTGCAATATATTTTTTTCAATGAGCCTGGCCTGGCTAAGTGTTTTGAACGTATTCGACTATACGGGCCAATCTGTTTCAAGTCCTTGATTGCGAATCCATTTTTGAAATTCTTCGAGTAGGTTTCTGTTTTCGCGCACAGCTCTGGGCACTATCTTTTTCATTTGTGCAAAGGCGATGAGTGAACCGACTGCTTCGCCAATGCTCCATTCTACCGGGTGCAGACGGTAGCATCCGTTGGTTATATGTGTGGTGCCAATATTTTTGTTTGCCGGCAACAAATTATTCATACGTTGAGGCAGCAGCGCACCCAAAGGAATTTGGAAAGGAAGCGAAGCAAAGTCGATGTAATTGTCGCCGCGGCTGCTGGGGTGCAGGTCGATATGGTAATAACCGGTTCCTACACTGTCATAAAAACCGGCAGCTTTTTTTCCGGCTTCTTCTCCTGCCACCATCTTCCGGTTTTCTGCACCCACGTGTTTTTCCAGTATGGTAAATTCTGCTTTAATTCTTCTGGACTCCCTGATATAGGGATATTTAGCCATTCCGTCGTTTGTGCCCATTATGTCGCTTCGTAAACGTAACCCGGGCCAGCCTAAACCTCCATCAGGCCGTGGAGCTTCGGTCTGCAGCCAGTAAAACAATGATAAACTTAACTGACGGGCTGCTTCAATGTGTCTCTTAAACTCTTTTTCACTCACATCAATAATGTCTCCTAAAAAATAATCGTTTTGAGGCCAGTTTACAATCGTTATATCTCCATCGTAAGTTCCCGGACTAAAATTATTTTTATTGATTATCCGCCTGTAGTTCCAAAGGTTCAAAACATCGCCAGTTCTTACTCCTTCAGGATGAAATCCCAGTTTTTTTGGTTCTAAAGTTTGTGGATTAGAATAATTTAAATCCAGCAATTTTCCAGACCATGGTGGATTCATGTCCGGCACATAGTTTTTCCAGAAACTATACTCTTCTGGTCTGTCGATGATGTTGTTGGCGCCTGGCTGATAGTCCATTGCAAAACATAAAGTAAAAGCCTGATTGTTTTTCAGGTTTTCCTTTTCCGGTGCATGCAGCTCGCCGGTCTGGTTTTTTGATTCAGTGCCTGTGACATATTCAGTATTGGTGAGCGGAAGAAGATCGCCACACTCTGTTGCATCAACAAAATAAGGAGCTTCAAGTACTGTTTTTTGTCCGTTTTTGAGGTTAACTGCCTCTAC
This sequence comes from Mariniphaga sp., assembly GCA_040772505.1. GTDB lineage: Bacteria > Bacteroidota > Bacteroidia > Bacteroidales > Prolixibacteraceae > Mariniphaga. The sequence continues at coordinate 591,921 of JAXGYA010000002.1, forward strand.
GGCTTTTACCAGGTCTCCTATAACATCAGCTTTTCTTACCTTATGTTCTGTTAAAAGCAACAGATTTCCGGTACTCATGTACTGATTAAGCATTTCCAGCAATACAGCTACTGCCACTTTGGGTTCATGGCATAACCGGGAGACAGCACCGTCGCCGGGATTTAGGTTTTCGCGGTTTCGGGCTTCTGCCGTCAATGGGTAGTTGTGTTTATAATAGTTCCGCACGCGATTTCTGAAATCCCTGTAGGATGAGGGTGCTCCATGTGTTTCTATCCATGCATGCTCATCAGGTGGAACTCCTTGTTGAGATACCTGCCCTCCAATCCAGTCTGTTTCTTCAGTCATAATAACCTTCAATCCATTGCGGCACGCTGCAAGAGCTGTTGCACAACCCCCCAATCCTCCGCCTGCAATTACAACATCAGCAGATAAACCTCCTGATTTTATTTTATTTTTCTGATTTGATTTAAAAGCCGCTGAACTTTGTAAAGATGGGCTTAATAGTATTCCACCACTTCCGGCTGTAATTAGCGTTACAAAATTTCTTCGTCTCATATTGAATTGATTGAGTTAACTTTTCTGTTTCGGATTTTGTAAGTATTCTTTATACCTGTTATATAGATGGCCAGCTTGCAGATAGGCTGATTGTGGACTCATAAAATGTGAAAACTCAAATGTTATTGCATTATGAATTCCTGCTTTTGCTGCCATTTCAAGCTTCAATAAGAGTTTTTCCCATTTGATGGGCATAAATTTGATGGGCATATCCCTGTCAAAAGTCTCTGAATTGGTCCAGCATTCAAGATTATATTTATCGGCTAATGATTTATTAATCTGAAGGAAGCTGGTCAGATCATTATAATCCACATGCCCATCCTGAAAGGCAACTATGTCAACCGCCCCTTTTATTCCATCAAAAATTTCATTCCATTCGGCTTCGTGCTGTTTAATTGTTATGGCGTTTCTTTTTGTTGTGCGGGTTAAGTATTGGCTTACATTTTTTATCCCATCGATATAGGGTGAGATAAGTACCGGCAGCCCACCCGAAACATTTTTACAATGTTGGGCAAGACCAGCATACAAATCAATGATTTGTCCTGTTTTTTGGCTGATTTCGTGAGAAACATACCATCCTTTGAAGGCAGGCATTTTCTCATACTTTTTCCATGCTTCGTCAATGAATTTTTTGTTGATATCGATCTCCTTTTGAAAATTTCCTTCGGGCCAGTATTTTCCTGAATCATATAATCCAAAATAAAAATCCATTTTGTGTTTATCTGCCAATTCCAGAAACATCTGAACCAGGTCAACGGGTGGCAGGTAGGCTCCTTCCTGTTGCATCAAAACCTCAGACGGGAATGTCTGCCACTTTCCATATCCTGCACGTATGAGAATAACCGTGTCAATACCTATCTCTTTCATGTAACCAAAATCTTGGTCCCACTCTTTTGTTCCCCAATTTTGATGGGGGATGTCGTGGCTGATTTCATCCAAAAATGTGCCTTTAATCTTCATGATTTTTTTATTCAGAAATATTAAATCGTTTCATAATCTTTTATCTTGTCCAACCAATTAAATTTCAATACAATTGAGGTAAGAACAAATAACACCAGCGAAACAACCAGCCCCTGTGGTCTTCTCAGCACCAGGTAAATGGGGGCGGTAATTAAGGTAGTTTGCCATACAATTCCTACCAGTATATTAAAAGCATCGCGAGGTAAATCCATATTTTTAGCTATGCCGGGATATTTTTTCTTTGCCTTTTCATAAATTGGGTTCCACCAGCCCCACGGACGTACATTCTTATAAAATTCAATCAGCGTGCTTTCATCGACAGGTTCAGTAAACAAGCACCCAAGAAAACTGCCAATAGATGCCATACCCAGGATTAACGGGAACAGATAAATATCAGGAGTGTCAGGGAAAAACAAAAACTTCAGGGTTGAACCGGCTAACCCTGCCAGCATCCCCCAAAAATAACCGTAACCGTTAAAGCGCCACCAAATCCATTTGAGCACATTGGCAGCCACATAACCCCCATACAGAGAGGAAGTTATCCATAGCGTGAGAGAGTTGATAGAGGCAGAGAAAAAACCGAAAATAATTCCGACTATCACAATACCGATGGAAGACAAATAGCTTATCCGGATATACTTTTTATTGGAAGCATTTGGATTGATGTATTTTTTATACAAATCGTTCACAATGTATGCCGGAGCAGAATTCACAAACGCCGAGAAGGTTGACATAAATGCCGCCAGCAGTCCTGCCAGGATAATGCCTTTCAGTCCAACAGGCAACAAATTGTTGATTACAAAAGGAAGAATTTTCTCGAAGTCGATAGCCCCATCACTGGCTTCCATCATTGGGGCAACAGAAACCAGCGCCAGAATTCCCAGTCCGGCAACCATCAAATAACGCGGCGGATAAAGGATCAGAGAAGTTAATCCGCTCATTTTGGCGGCATCGCGCGGTGTTTCGGTGGATAACACACGCTGCATGTCGTAGCTCGGTACCGGTCCGGCTAAACTGGAAAAAATTCCTTTGAAAAACATCATCATTACCATGGCTCCCAACATACCGTAACCGTCTTCGGCAACTTTTCTGTTCACCTGGTCAAAAATGCCGGTCCAGTCGAGACCGGTATTCCAACGCGGAACAATATCGAACCAGCCATGGGGCACCGAAGCCTCTATTTGTGCAGCGGAAACATGGTTCATTGCAAACCATGCCACGGCAATGCAGGCGATGGTCATCACAAAAAACTGCATCACCTCTGTGGCAACTACGCTGTACATTCCGCCCTTTATCACATATAATGTTGTGATTGAGAGTAGAATGGTTGCATATGTATATTCAGAAATGATATGAATATTACCAAGAGTAAAGGACAAATCCCAGGGGAAAATCATTACGGTAAATTTCCCGATGCCCACAAAAAAGTAGGCGATAAAACCAATGGCGCTAATAACCGCAAAAACTACTACGATAATGTGTGATAACTTTCCTCCTGTGTCATTCCCAAACCGGGTTGTAATCCATTCGGCACCGGTCATTACATTGGAACGGCGCAGCCAGATGGCCATAAAAATCATCACAAAAATCTGATTCCAGACGGGCCAGAGCCAGGGAATCCATACGCTTTTCAATCCGTAAACAAAAAAGATGGTAACTGTCCATGCAGTACCTGAAACATCAAACATTCCGGAACCATTGGATAAACCCAGATAATACCATTTCAACTGGTTGCCGCCTAAAAAATAGTTTTGCAAACTTTTCCCGGCTTTTTTTGAAATCCAGAAGCCAATAAAAATGCTAAGTGCAATGTAAGCGGCTATTATCAATAAATCAATCCAATCGAACCTCATTCTGATTTAGTATTACAAAGTTTCTTTGTAAGCAATTGTGTTTCCCTTGTTAATTGTGATTCCCTTGTTGTTTGCAACAAAATGTGTTATCATTTTTTGTGAAGCTTTTCTGCCCGTTCGATACCTCGTTTAACAGCATCCCACTGGTTATACTTCATCAGATAAATCATATCAAAATACATTAAGCCATCGCCCACAGTTAAAGCAATATAGACAGCTTCTTCTGCATTTTGGGGTTTGTTTTCATAATTTAACCCGTATAAACTTGCGCAAACGTCCACATCTCCCATAGTCACTCTTTTTGCATTTAAGATTGCCCCCTCTACACTCCATTCATTCTCTGCACCGTACAATGCCTGTCCGTAAGCTCCAGTCATATACAGGTCAAGCAGTGAAGATAATCCATAGCTTTTATATTCTGGAGTAGCCCATGAGTAATGAAGAGAAGCATCAAACCTGTTACTTGCCCAATTCACTCCTTCGTTATAATAGGATGAATACCAAGAGCCGGTATATGTTCCAAATCTGATATGCGGATTTATCTCTTTTATCTTGTTTTTTGTGTTTTTGAAAAGATCATAAATGGTTTTTGCCCGGAATTCGAGCCACTTTTTATAATGTGTCCCGGGAACAACCTTATCGCCATTCCAGGTAAAAACAGAATATGGAAAAGCATCAACAGTTCTCCCAATGTATTTTTCAAACTCACCTTTTGTGAGTTGAGAAAAATCACTTTCAATAGAATTAAAACGGGCTCTGTCCAGAACAATACCATCCAGATTTGAATAGTTTTGAGCCAGCTCTTCCACTATAGATAAAAGGTATGCTTGCACTTCAGGATTTACCGGATTGAAAAATTTTGCATGTGATTTTTCATCGTCCATAATTGAAACAATTCCTGATGGATAATAAAGTTGAGTTGTCCATGAATTCTTATCACTCTCCCGGTACAAGACACCTCCGTCGCGAATATTTCCACCAACCATAATGTTGATATTTGCATTAACTTTTAATCCCAGATTATGAGCCTCTTCGATAAATGTGCCGAGATAATCCCATGTAGCGGTCCTTTCGATATTGTTTAATTTTTTAATTTGCTCAACAATATTACTCTCATACAGAACATCGCCGCATGTAGGTCTCACATCCACAACCACTTCCGTAAATCCTGTATTTTTTGCTTTAACTAATGTGTTCCGGATATTTTCCTTACTGTTTGCCAGGTATTCAAAATTAGCCGAGGCGTCAATCCATAAAATTTTTGGTTTTTCACTCACGGGAATAGAAGGTTGCTCCGTAGGAGGTTCTTTCCACTGAACTTCATCATCTCCGAGTTTGTAACCTCCGGAGTCTGTGCAGGAAACAGTTACAATCAGGTAAAATAATACGGTATAAAATTTTATTTTCATCCAATTAAAATTAAAAGTTTTCAAAGGTATTGGATGCCTGCCTGTCCGGTAGGCAGGTAACTCCCTCATTTTAATTATGCTTGTTTGTGAAGCATTTCTTCATGGTCGTTTCATAAAAAATGAAAAAAGAGCAGAGAGATAAAACTCAAATTTCGGCAATAATTAAAGCAAATAAAAGAGGGGCTGAACTTAAATTGGATTCTTCTTGATGTTTTCAAATCCAATATTCAGCTCCTCTTTATATTTATTCCTTTCTAATAAAACTTATCAATAGATTTCCCAGAGTTCCACTCCGCCATTAGTGCACAAGAATGCAACAACAGCAGACTGTCCATCCGGAGCAATCTTCACTTTCACTTCGCCCGTAACATTTCCATTAGTGGCATAATTGGAATCCATCGGAAATTTTAACCAATCATTCCACACTCTGAATTTAATCAGATCCATGACTGAGTTAATCTGTTCGGGCCTGAGCATTACTTTTCTGACATCAAAAATCTCCCTCATCCAGTTGTATGCATTCTGCTCAATCATAAATATATAGTAAGCTCCATCCATTTGGGCATAGTCAAAAGCATGGCCTCCACCTAGCCATTGATGATAAATATCCTGAATGTGATGCTCTGATTGATAGATTGGCTGGTTGGTTGTTCCATCCATATATGTAATGGCAACTTTGGCAACTCCATTCTCATACCGTGCCACAAAATAGTTGCTATTGGCACCAACCTCAATCGGTACAATTTTGGCTTGAACACCCATGGTATAATCGAGCGAATAATCGACCCTTCTGGGTTCTTCCGACACGACCTGACCGTTTTTGATTTCCCATTGCAGGAACGTGTTTTTATTGGAGAGCCCCAGATAGAGGAAAGCGTGATCGGTCATATCGCCTCTCACATAGATTTTTCTGCCGACCTGTACTCCCGGAACATCCAGTGCATATTCAAACAGCAGTTCAGGGGTTGCCGTTACACCTCTCCACCAGTACATGTGAATCACATCTCCTTCAGCAATGCCAAAGTTACATGAGGCAATATTGCCCGCATCATCGGTTGCCATGTGCAGCGGAACCGTTCTTTGGAGGCTGCCCCAGTCGATCCCTTCCATGGAGATATCACCGGCTTTTTCACCATCAGAAATGTTGATGTAGAAAAATCCGCCCCTGTCGTGTATCACAATATAATCGCCGCTGAAACCCACAGCACCATTATTATGGTTGGTGAAGTTTAGCTCGGTGGCGGTTTTTTTCCATAAAGTACGGTGCTGATATTGGACGCTTAATTTTGCTTCGATTGTATAAGCTTGTCTTGCTCCATCAGCTCCTACTACTTCAAATTGATAAGGCTTAGATAAATCCACAGGCCCTTCAAAAGGAGGTTCAACTTTTGCATTGTTGGGAATGATTGCCGACACATTGATTTTTGTCATATCAGTGGTTTTCAGTCCATTGATATCCGCATCAATAACAATAGCTCCCTCTGTTTCTGTATCCTCTACAGTGATTTTGGTGTCAATCAGATCAGAGGTTAAGAAACTAAGTGTTGTTAGTTTATTCCCGGCTGTTGGTATCAATTCTTCTGGTTCCTGACAACCTGATATTAGAATTGCTAAACCAAGAATACACAAAGACAGTAATTTGTTTTTATTCTTTCTCATAACTTTTCAATTTTTTACCACAAAGGTGTTTGTTTGCACAAAGGATTATTATTTAATTCACTTTGAGGTACTGGTAACTTATAGTAACTCTCCTTAAATATCCGATTCTGATTATCACATTCAACGGTTTCATATATAACCGGTCCGCCATCTCTGGTAATTTTAGTTCCGTGCATCCTCTTCCCGTCAAGTACATCAACGGCTATTCTCCAACGACGCAAATCCCAAAGACGATGACCTTCAAAAGCCAGTTCTACCTTACGCTCTTCCCTTATGATTTCACGTAAAGCCTCTTTATCGGTTACGGTAATGTTTGGCAACTTAGCTCTTTGCCTAACTTTATTGAGAGACACTAAAGCCTCTGAACCTCTTCCCAACTCATTGAGAGCTTCAGCATGGTTCAACAATACTTCAGCATATCTTACTTCATACCAGGTTTGTGAGCTTACGCCATCCATCGGAGCATTTTCATCAACCATTTTACGGATATAATAACCTGTTGTTGTTCCTCCTGAACTTTGTTGTGCAGCATAAGGTTCAAAGCCGTCTTTTCCTCCCACAAAAGTCTCAATTGTACGACCTTTCCATGAGGCACCATTATAAAGTATGGAAGCGTAGAAACGAGGTTCTCTGTTTTCGTATGGATTGGCAGCATGCTCCGGATTGTTCCAGTCAAATTGACTTCCATCAGACATCCGATAGGAATCTACCATTTCAAGCGTCGGTCCGGCTATGCCAATAACGCCTTCACTTTTATCTCCCTTTGGAGAGTATAGTTTATGGAATCCGTGCCCTAATGTGCCTCCAAAACGATAATTAAGAACTCCTTCCTTACTATCTTTTGTCTTAAAAATTTTATCGTAATCCGACTCAAGCTGATATAAATTACCCTCCTCTTTTATCACCTCTTCTGCAGCATCTACTGCATCCTGCCACCTTTCAGCATAGAGCATTACTCTTGATTTATAACCTAAAACTCCTCCTCTTGTCAGGCGGCCTAAATTGGCATTATCCCAAGCGCGGGGAAGATTGTTTGCAGCAAAATCCAACTCTTTTATTATGAAATCATAGCATTCATTCTCAGTGCTTCTTGCCTTAAATGCTTCGTTTGGTCCATCGATGTAATCTCTTATTATTATTCCACCATGACTTCTGACGAGCATAAAATGCAGAAATCCTCTGAAAAATCTTGCCTGCGCTTCCATTAGTGTCTTATCTTTTCCGCTATAAGTGGCATAATTCTCCAGTCCGAATAAAAACTCATTGATCCTTCGGATCCGGTTATATTCATAGGAATAATCAGAAAGAACCGGGCTGTTGGGGCTGATAATTGAACTAAGAATTGTTTTGTTCACATCACCTCCATTAGGTCCCATGACGTGTTGATTATACTTTACTATATCACTAAATCCATCGTTCAATGCTACCCCTGCATATTTTACACCATAAGGGCCATATTCATAAATTGGTTTATAGAACCCATTGATATATAAATAGGTGTTCTCCATTGTTTTCCAAATCTCCGCTTCTGTGTAAACAGTACGTGGTTCGGGATTGAGATATTCCTCACTACATGCACCTAACAAAAGAAAAGAGATCAGAAAAAGTAACTGATATTTAATTTTACTTATTTTCATTGTTATTTCATTTAAAATGTCACACTTACACCAAACTCATATGTACTTTGTTGCGGATAATATCCATTGCTAATTTCCGGAGCTTCCGGATCGATACCGTACTTGTTCAAACCAGACCAGGTAATAAGATTGGATCCGGTAAAGCTCAGGCGAATTGCATCAATTCCAACATTTTGAAAATAGCTGTTTTTAATGGTATATCCTATTTGAGCATTTTTTAATCTAAGATAATCAGCGTTGCGCATCCACCAGGAAGAAGCCCATCCGTTTGCATTACCAACTTCGGCAGCAACTGTGGTAAGACGGGCAAACTCAGAATCCGGATTTTCAGGAGTCCAGCTATTTTCTATCAGGAAATAAGGTGAGTTGCCGTTGCCATGAAAGGGACGGGTATATATGGTAGCATCTACGTGACCATTGTCATAAACACCACTCAGGAACATATCACGAATTGCTGCACCCTGAAAAAATAGTGACCCATCAAAACCTTTCCATGAAGCTCCCAGATTAAGACCATACATCAACTCCGGGAAACTGCTATTCCCAAGAAACGTATAATCCTGAGCGCTCTCAATCCTTCCATCACCGTTCAAATCTTTGTAAACGATGTCGCCGGGGCGAATCTGACTTATTTTTTGAAGGTGGCTAAGCGTTGGTGTATTCATAATTTGCTCTTCCGACTGGAAAAGGCCTTCGGCAATGAATCCCATTTTTTCACCCATTTTTCTTCCGGTGCGTTTTTGATAAGCGGGTGTATTCGGACTTTCATTCATTTTCAAAATTTTATTCCGGGACCACCCCAAATTTCCTTTTATATTATAAGATACTTCACCGATTTTATTATTATGTGTCAAAACCAGTTCCAATCCCCGGTTTGCCACTTCGCCTCCATTTACTGTTCCAGGGTAATTACCACCCAATGACGGTGGGTAAAGACTACCTCCGCCTATTAAGATGTCGCGGGTATGCTTATAGAAATAGTCAAACTCCATTCCGAATATTCCTTTATCAAGCATCATTTCGAAACCCAGGTTATATGTAGCCGTTTTCTCCCAGGTTATATCTCTGTTCACCTCTCCTGCAGTATATACAGAGATGTATTCTTTATCCCCAATATAAATAGTTGCCGGATTTCTTCTCATCATATTCAGATAGGCAAATTGCCCCACATTAAGATCATTACCGAGAACTCCGGCAGAAGCACGAAGCTTCAGATTTGCAATTTTATTTTTCAAAGTACTAAAAAAAGGCTCCTCGGAGACTCTCCATCCGACCGATGCAGCAGGAAAGAATCCCCAACGGTTGTGTGGAGGAAAACGCGAAGAACCATCATAACGAGCTGCCAGTTCAAGCAGGTATTTATAATCATAGGAATAATTGATTCGACCAACAAAGCCGGCGCGTCTGAAAATACTGCTATTCCCCCACACATTGGGTCTTCCGTTTACATCTTTGATATCATTTCCCATATCAAGTTCGTGAAGAGTAGTTACATCATAATCTACTGCAACAGCTCCCAAATTTTCACCTTCCTGCAACGCTTCTTCAAATAAGAATAAAGCGGAAATATCGTGTTTGCCAAAAGTATTCTCATAATTGACTGACGGTTGCAATGTTCTCCTGTAAAATTGGCTGTTTGCATGTGTGAAGGCTTCTACGTTATTTTCTGTTATTGATAAATTGGTCAACACTTCAGAGTAGGTATTCGTTGCAATGTCATAACTATTTACCATTTCAGGAGCTGCCCATGCTCTTTGTGTTGTATAGTCCTTATCGTAACTCATTTTAATGCCAAATTCAAGTCCTTTAACCCAAGGCAGTTCCCAAGCTAATTTTGCAGATGTCTGAAGGACATTCAAAATCGAGTTGTTGTAGCCTACATTGTTATAAACCACAGGGTTATATGTTATGGTTTTGTTGAAGTGACCAACCGTAGGCAAACCATCGTATGTGGGAGGCAGAAACGGAAATACTTTTGATGCCAGCATCACCGGGTTGTTCCATGCCTGATTTGACACACTGAAATATCCCGATTTACGAGCCTCCTGACGAGCTGCCATATCCAACTCTATCCGAAATCCGTGATTCAAACTCACATCAATATTGGAGCGCACATTGTAGCGCTGAAAATCAAAGTTGTCAATAATCCCGTCTTGCGAAAGATAACCTGCCGACAAGAAGTATTTTACAAAATTATTTCCTCCATTCACATTAATATTGTGATGTGTTGAAAAGGAACCCGGCTTCATAATTTCATCAAACCAATTTGTGTTTTGAATTTTTCCTTCCGGATCACCATTTAAGGCTTTTTCATAAAGGCTCTGGGTGAAGATCGGTTCTTTTCCGTCCATTTCAAGAGCCTTGTTATACCATTTTATAAAATCCGGCCCATCGAGAAATTCGGGGAAAAAGGTATTCTGGTTGTATGAAACTTTCCCTGTGTAGGTTATTTTTGGTTCTTGCAAAGATCCACGTTTTGTTGTAACCAAAATTACTCCACCTGCACCTTGAACACCATAAACTGCTGCCGCAGAAGCATCTTTCAAAATGGATATTTTATCAATATCGTTTGGATCTAACTGTGCAAAACTGCGTTGCACGCCGTCCACAATCAAAGTAGCTGAACTATTCCCCAAAGTAGAAAGCCCCCGCACACGTATGGAGGAACCATCATACCCCGGCTGCCCTGAAGTTTGAAGTGAAGTCAGTCCCGGTAATTTCCCTGCAAGTGCAGAAGAGATATTTCCAGAGGGAGCCTGCAGCAGTTCTTTGCTTTCAATCTGTGCCACAGAACCTGTGACGCTCACTTTCTTTTGAGTTCCATAACCTACCACTATTATTTCCTCAAGCTGTTCGGTATCCTGTTGTAGGATAACATCTAAATAGGTTCTTCCTTCAAGTGCAATCTCCTGACTTGAATAACCCACATAAGAAAAAATCAGTGTAGCATTAGAGTTTGGCACAGCAAGAGAAAATTCACCGTTAGCATCTGTAATGGTACCCAGATGAGTATTTTTTACCACTACATTCACACCAATCAGTGTTTCTCCTGTCTGGTCAACAACTTTTCCTCTTACATTTACCTGCGCAAACGCAACATTTGTCGAGAAAAGCAGTAGCACTAACAACAGATTTCGTACGAATCTGTTGTTCTGCATCAATAATCGTTTGTTACATTCCATAGAGTTATTTTTTATTGTTTAAAAATTAATAGAGTACCTGCATTTTCATTGTAAAAATTTAATCTTGTTTATTTAATTTTCATCTTTTCCTATTTTCTTTTCTTTTCTTTTCATAAAATTGACTAATGATTAATTTCTTTCCGCTCTTTGGATTATGAGGTTAATGACCCGGCGATATAATGCCCGGTCTGTTTCTTCTTCTGATTGAGATAATTTATAAAAAGCATCTCCTCCCTGATAATAGGCTACTTTTAATGAGTCAAACACTCTGTTATTTTCATAAACATCCAGATAATCAGTCAGTCGGTATCCCCATCCCATATTTTTCAAAGCTCTGTCATCAAATTCAATTTCCATATTCATCTGAAATTTTTTAGCTCTGTTGCAAGCTTCCTGCAAACGGGAATAGGGTATATTCTCATTGAAAAAATAGTTGGGCTGATAATAGGGTACATTAAATCCCAAATTACTCCATTCAGAATAGCCGTCGGAGTTGAAATAGGGAATCCAGTAAAAGTCGTACTTCTTTTCGTAGAGGTAGTCAGCAACGTCTTTTGCAAGATCCCTGCTGTTGGTTGCTTCTTCCGCTAACCAGTAAAAGCCAACGAGCTCAACATGCTCAAAGCTGGCATTTTGGAAAAGCTGTTCGGCATAATCGATATACCATTTGCAGGCATCAAGCCTGTTTCCTTTATTGAAAAAATGGAGCGAACGGCCATCCAATTGCCCCCACTCGGTTTGATTTGGAATTGGCTCGGGAATACTTATTACAATTTTTCTTTTTTTGAATTTACCCTGTATCCGGCCATTTTTCCTGACATCATCAATTTGTTCATTCAGTGCATCTATGGCGTTTCCTTTTGCAAAATAGTTTTCAAGCAAATGCGTCCACTCAACCTTACGTGCAGCTGAAGCCTGATATCCGGAGGCGAAGCCGCGACCTTGTCCGTTATGTATTTCCAAAAAGAGAAACCCGTCGAATAGCCAACTTGCCTTCCCATTCATTTCTGCTGAAACATAAGGTGCAAAATGCTCTTTATTCCACTTAATGCTCCGATGTGCTCCACCATCATAAATAAGAACCATGTCATTAGGTACCTCTTGATAATGCTTCAATTCTCCAGATGAAGTTTCCTCTTTAAAAATTAACTTCTCATCATCGCCGTTCAGCTTGTTTCCGTATGAACATGCAGTCATGCTTAACATAAAAACTCCCCAAAAAATGATTGAAATTGATATTTTTAAAAGGCTTCTTATCATGCTCTATGGTTTAATTTTTCGTTTCTGTTATTTTTATATAAGATTGTTTTTTCTTAATGCCAGAGCACCTGCTCCTTTAATGGCAGCGTCAGGTCCTACTGAGCTGAAAGTAAGTTTACAAGACTGGAGGAGTAATAACAGAGAGGTGTGCATCATTCCTGACTTGATTGAATCTAATAATATTTTTTTTGCAGGTGCAAATTTCCCCCCAATAATGATTATCCCCGGGTTCAATAAATTTATGATATTACCGAGAGCCTGCCCAAGTTTAAAACCAATACTATGGGTTAAGGAAATAGATAAAGCATCACCCTCACTGGCAGCTTTTAAAATTTCTTTAAAGCTTACTTTATGGTTTTGTCTATTTAGCACCAACAATGAAGTTTCGCCTGCCTCAATTTGTTCTTTAAAATTTTCTTCCAAAGCATAACCTGAAACTTCGGTTCCCAGGCATCCCCTTTTTCCGCATAAACATAATTTATTGGATTCGGCAATTTGCATGTGCCCAAATTCGCCAGCAAAACCATCTTCTCCCGTTACAATTTCCCCATTTGCAATCATGGTTAGTCCCATACCCTGACTTAAATTGACTACAAAGGCATTTTTTACATTTTTGGCTTTGCCAAAAACCTGTTCTGCAAGTCCTATTAAATGGGAATCATTATCAAGATAAACCGGGAAATGGAAATATTTTTCAAAATAGGCTGCCAACGAATTTTCTAAAAAATTAAAATAACTGTATGAAATGCCTGTTCTGGAACTTATCCGGCCGGTAATTCCTATCCCCATACCTAAAATTTTGTTTTTGCTAATCCCCGATTGATTAATGGATTGACTAATAAAAGCTAACACCTCATCTAGGCATTTTTGTGTGTTTTCAAGAATAAATCCTTCAAATTCAACAGCATATTCTTCCTCCATTGCAAGGTTGTAAACTGAGACCGAAAGCCCTCTCAGTAAAATAGTCACTCCAATAGTGTATGCGTAGCTTTTATCAACCCTATATAAAAAGGGACGTCTGCCATTTTCTGTTTCCTTTTTCCCTGACTCAACAATGATTTTTTCTTCAATAAGTTCGTTAATTAATCTTGTGCCGGTAGGAACACTTAACCTCACCTTTTTACACAGCTCAGGAATTGTTAAAGCCTGGTCTGCTTTGTTTAGAATGGAGACAATTTTTTTCTTTTGAGCATGTTGCCTGCCTTCATTACTTACATCTGCAATATCTTTTAAAAATAGATCCAAGGAAAATAGCTTTATAATAATTATTGTTTGATGAGTGCAAGTTCGTATTTATTTTTATTAATTGCAAATGATTTCAGCAAATTTATTTTTAAATGTCTCAAATCTGCAGATAAATAATTTTATAGTTTTAAAAATTATAAAATATGAAACCACTGAAGTTGCAGTGAAAAAGAGCTAATTACATATCATTTAGTTAGTGATTTTTGGTTTTCGTATCTGGCTGTTGGCGTTCATGGTGATTGACAACCCTCGAAATTGAAACATTGAAGAAAAGTTGTATTTTTGCCTTTATGGAAGAACAAATTGAAAATATTGAGGAGATAATAAAATACTGGAAAAAATCATCTGACCAGAACTACGCTACAATGAATAATCTTTTAAAATCAAAGGATTACAATTGGGCTTTATTTATTGGGCATTTGGTTATTGAAAAACTTTTGAAAGCTCATTGGGTTAAAACTCAAAAAAAACACGCCCTTTTTACCCATGATCTTCTAAGATTATCAACCAAGTGTGGATTAGAAGTTTCCAGTGAATATGAAGAATGGTTAGACAATATCTCAACTTTTAATCTAAATGCACGTTATGATAATTATAAGCAGGATTTCTTTAAACTCTGCACTAAAGAATTTACATCAGTTTGGGTTCAACGAATTGAAAAAATTAGAGAATGGTTAATCCAAGAATTATAGAAACTATTAAGAATTATCTAATGCTTATCCCTAATGATTTCGGGGTAAAGAAAGTGTATCTCTTTGGTTCTTTTGCTAAAGGGGATGAACGGGAAGAGAGTGATATTGATGTAGCGATAATTATTAATAATATGACCGATTTCTTCTCTACCCAAAGGGAGTTAATGAGATTAAGAAGAAAAGTTGACCTGAGAATTGAACCTCATCCAATTAATGAAAAGGATTTTAATATTTTGAATCCTTTTGCATTTGAAATTCAACAAACCGGGATAGAAATAAAATTTAACGCTTAACCCTGTAAAAATACACGAGTGGGACAGAAAATAGCTCTTTTGCAATTTTTGATAGTGTGTTGGGCTGTGCGATTTGCAATGTACTTACCGAAGGATGCTTTTTTCTTTAATGTCTGTAAATCAAATTTATCTCAGAAAGTTCTTGTCCTATCTGGTGAATCCCATCCAAAATTTTCTCTGTCTGTATTTCAGATGGTTTTTTATGTCCTTGCACATATTGTGATAAAAGTGTTGGATTCATTCCGATTTTGTCTGCTAAAAACTTTGCATTCAAAACTTTATAGTATTGGAAAAACTGTTTAAAATCAACTTCGAATTTCAAGTTTTCTTGTGTGATTGTAAGATTCTTTTCTTCAAAGTTTAAGTTTGCAGCTTCCAATGCATTATTCATTAATTCAGTAATCGTTTTTCCTGTAGTGTAAATAGGATATTCTTCCGAGAATGCAGAAAAACCTGTGTCAGTTTTTTCCACTATCATTGTTATTTTTTTTCTTAACGTTTTCATAACCAACATTTTTATTAATCCAACTAATTAATTCCTGCGTCCCTTAAAATCTTTTTTTCTAACCCTTTACCCATTTCCTGACTACCGTGATTCGGGAAAATTATCACACCTTTCTTCAAATCGTGTTTTAGTTTTACGTGAGAACCTTTCTGTGATATTGGATACCAACCATCTTTAGTCAATATTCGGTATAGCTCAGAGCATTTCATTATTTTTCATTAAGCATACGGCAAAGGTAAATTATTATTTACCTAAATGCAAAGGTTTTCGAATTTTTTGATGGTGATTTTTTCTTCGAGCATTGGCTACAACGGGCAGCGGTATATCTTTCAGGCGGCATATTATGCATGGTGTTTCTCTCTGTCACAGCTTATTAACTATTTTAACCATTGCCTGGAAAACGATATTTGGACTGCTTGTTTGGTTAACTGTGCCGGTAATATATACTCTTTTGTCCGGAACATAAAATGCAGCCGAACCAATAGAGCCGCTATGTCCTATTAATTCAGGAACAGCTTTAAGTGGAGATAAAAATCTCGGAATGTAAAATTTCTGGATTCCAACACCATATTTAAAGGGGAAGAATATGTTGTTCCATCTCTTGAGTTCAAGAATAAATTCTTCAGGAAAATATTTGCCATCAAAGAATGCTCTGATAAATTTCATCTGGTCGGTTGCTGTGCTTGCAATATCGTGATGGGTTGACTTCCAATATCTTTGGATGTCAATTATGTTTTGTTTGAAATATATGGGAGCACAATTGTCGGCTGAACCAGAAGGCAGTACAAAAGTATTTTTCATATCTAATTCGTGAAAAACAGCAGCCAACAAGTCTTGAATACTTTTATTAGTGACTACTTCCAAAATCCTGTCTAACAGCCTGAAGTTTGTTTCAGAATAGCTTGCCTTTCCTTTTGCTCCCGGTTGAAATTTCGGTTTCATTTTCTTTACTTCATTAACCACCTTGCTTAGCGGCCAGGATTGGTCATTCCCGTTAAGTATCAAGTCCATATTCTTTTTGCCGTCAGCTCTTTTGTCAATCAGGTAACAAGGCAAACCGGATGTATGTGAAATTAAATGACGTATTGTCAATTCGCTTGAATAGTCTTTACCATCGAGAACCAATAATCCGTTCAGTATATCATTTGGTAAATAATTTAAAATTTTATCGCTGAGGTTAATTGTCTTGTCTTGACAAAGTCGAAGCGTAATAAATGAAATGATTAGCTTATTAATACTGGCAATGTAATACTGGCTTTCAGGAGACATGTTCCCGGAAGCTGAAAATAGGCTCATCGACTTGTCACTTGATTCAATGTGAAAAACCGACCCGTTTATGTTTTTATTCGCAGCTGTCTTTGCAACTATTTTGTCAAGTGATTCCTGATTTAATTTTTTCATTCCACTTCTTTTTTCATTTTTCTAATTGCCCACCTCTATTAATATTAGGCAGAGCAGGCATCGGTATATTTTTCGGGCGGCGAAAGGAACTTGAAATTTTCCAGCCGTTAAAAACTTTGTAGAAAGCTAAAAACCAATTGCTTAAACATTCCCGCCGCCTGAAATATTACCGCATGTTACATGCTGGCTTTATTTTTCAGTTCAATTATCCTTTCTCTGTCAATATAGTGTGTGCCTTAAACACTTTTAAAATAGTGTCAATTGTCGCACTGTTAGCACTACTTTCAAGTTTTGAGATTTGAGCCTTTTGAACTCCAACAAGTTTTCCAAGTTCTTCTTGAGTTAAATTTCGTTCTTGCCTTGCGGATTTAATCATTTTCCCCAAAACATCCATGCGAAGTTCGTACTCGTATTCGTCACGTTCGGTTGTTCCGACTTTACCAATGTATTTATCTTTCATTTCGGCAAGGGAATAACTTTTTATTTTTTTTGTTGCCATTTTGTTTACTTTTTATTTATTGTCGAAATATTCATTTTTAATTTTTACTGCCCGGTCAATTTCCTTTTTTGGCACTTTGTCAACCTTTTTAATAAAACCGTGAGTCTAAAACCAAGGTTTCATTGCCGTCTGTTTTGTCCCAAAACGCTAAAAGTCTAATTTGAAGACCAGCGTATTTAGAGTCTGTCTATAAACTATAAATTGCTGATAACTAATGTCTCTCGAGCCAGGTTATTATTTTTCTTAGTAATTTTAAGAAAAAAGTACGATGAATTTTTTGAAGATTTTAAGATAAAGTTTGGGAAGCCTCGACTGGTCAAGGAGTCGGAGTTGGGACTGATAGATACCATACTTGAACAACACCCAACCTTGTTGGGCTTTTGTCCGAAGATTCACTATCGGCAAGAAGCCAAGTGCATTTGCTCGGAAAGATACCCCAAGTATGGAACAGATAGTCAGGGCTGCAATCTACAAGGAACTGAAAGGACTTGAATACAGAGAATTGGAATTTCACCAGACAGACTCGAAGGATATGTGCGGCATTTTTAAAAATAGACGAACTGCGCCCTTACAGCTTCAGGTGTACCAAAAATACATTGAGGATTAAAGCGGACAATTCTGCAAAAACTGCTTGTCGAACTGAACAAGATAGCGATAATCGCGGGCATCGAGGACATCGAAAGGATAAGACAGGACAGCACAGTAGTGGAAACCAACATGTCTTTCTTGACCAATAATTCGATACTTGGGATTGCATAAAAGAAGCCTATCGGCTGCTGGGACATTTGAGCGAAGAAGTGAACGGGCTAAAATACCTTTTGACTACACGAAGCAGGGGAAGAAGACCTATTTCAAAATAAACAACACCAAAGGGGACAAGCGCAAAGACCTGTTCAGCAACCAGTTGGTATTGTTCTTGAAAATTTTCAACCAGGTTTCCAACGTGATAAAAAAAGCCGTCCTTCGGCATTAAAGCAACGATATTGGCAACCCAGTTAGAGGAGCATATCGAGGTGATGCAGCTGGTATACGATATGGCTTACCTCAAAGAGATAAAAGGGGAAAAGGTGCCCAACGAAGAGAAAATATATTCCATCTATGAGCGGCACACCGACATAATAGTGAAAGGTTCCAGGACATAAAGTTTGGGCACAAAGTCGATTTCAGCAGCGGAAAAAGCAACCTGGTCTTAAATTGCCAGGTTTTGAGGGGCAACCCTTCCGACAGCAAATTGTTTTAAAGCCATTGATGCGGTGATTGAAAATTATGGCAAAGTACCGCGCGATTGCACCACCGACGGAGGATATGCTTCTTTGGCAAACCAGTCCTATGCCAAAGGAAAAGGGATAATCAACATCGTGTTCAATAAGATTGTCGGCAGCCTTGCGAACATCGCCACCAGCAAGAACATGGAGACAAGGCTGAAAAAATGGCGCAGTGGCATGGAGGCTCATAATTTCCAACATCAAGCGCGGCTTCAACCTGACCGCTGTACGTGGAAAGGTTTTGAACACTTCGAGCCAAAGTCTTATGGAGCGTCATTGCCTATAATATCAGGGTGATTGCAAAGTGGTGAAGTTGCTGATAGAGGTGGCGATTTCGGTCTGACCATGCCAGCCTTTTCGGTTGAAACGGTGCCACTCTAAAAGATGCACAATTATACAAAAAATTTAGTTCACATTTTTTAAAATTCCCTTTCTCATCGATTCTCCTTTCAGGTCAATTGGTGCGAAGAGTTGACAATTCTGTCAGGATTGCGTCTGCAATTGTTCCTTCCCCGATGATGTCATACCAAACAGAAACCGGAATCTGCGACACGATGATTGTGGATGCCTGATTATACCTGTCGTCAATAATATCCATCAGTGCTTCCCGGCAGTGGTTATCCAGCGGGTGAAGCCCGAAGTCGTCGAGAATCAGCAAATTTGTTTTTTGATTTTTTAATTCTTTGAGGTAAGTACCATCTGTTTTTGAGAGCCTTAACCGCGTAAACAAACGGGCAGTGTTTGAGTAAAACACCTTCAATCCATTTAAACAAGCCTGATGCCCGAGTGCCTGTGCCAGATAGCTTTTCCCCACACCCGAAGCACCGGTAGCAATAAGATTCTCTTTGCGTCGGATAAAATCTAGGGTTGCAAGACGTGAGAACATGTTTCTGTCAAGGTTCCGGGCAGGTGAAAAATCCACCTCTTCCACACTTGCCTTTTGCCGGAAAGCTGCCTGTCTTAAAAGCCTTTCGGTTTTTTGGTTTTGCCTGCTTTCCCATTCATGGTCGGTTAGCAATTAGGTACTCATCGGGAGTACAACTGTCCATTGTGTTGTTTTTTACATGCTGCAGGTGCAGTTCGGCCATTGCGCCAATACGCATCTGCCTTAGTTTTTCAACTGTCTGATTGTTGTTCATAAAATAATTTTTAAAATGTTAATTATAAGCTCCTGAGCCACGTATATTAGCGTGCTCCGGAATATGTGGTGTGTTTTCATCTTCAGTGGTTATAGGTTCTTTATCCAGATTGTTTTTAAGAATATTGCTGATGCGTTTATAGGAACTGGTACCAGCATGCAATGCTCTCTGGCAGGCATCGTTCAGCCTTTGGGAACCATACGCCCGGTGGAGTTGGATGATGCCCATAGCCCGCTTATAACCGGTTTCCGGGTAATCACATTCTTTAAGGACATTTTCAACTACTGCCAGAACGTTTTCACCGTGCCGGGATGCCTTGTTCTTAAAATACCCCGGGCTCCAGTCGGAATAGGCTTTGTGGGTGCTGCTTAAATGGTCTTTGTTGGTGTTGTAGCTCCCTGTTGCCGGATTACGTTTGTGCAGGGCAATACGCTGGCGGTTGTAATACACCTCTACCATCGATTTGGTATAGTGAATAAGCGTATGCTGCCCGATATAGCGGTATGGGACACTGTAATAACTTTTGTCGGGGGAGAAATAAACATACCCGATTTTTGCACCTTCGCTCTGCGGTAATCTTTAAGCTGATAGGTTGTTTCAGGAAGTGGCTTTAAGTAGCCGCGTTCTACTGACTGGAAAAGCTCCCTGCGGCTTGCTTGCCTGCGCTGAAAAAGTAAATTATTATATCCTTCCAGTAACTTTCTTATCTCGCGGTTTAAATCGGCAAGTGAGAAAAAGGTCATGTTCCGCATGGGATAGTAAATACGCTGATAAGCGAGGTGGACGGCATTTTCGACCAGAGCTTTGTCCTGCGGCGAATAGCTGCGCGTGGGGTTGATAACACAACCATAATGGCGGGCAAAGTCTTTGAACGTGCGGTTGATGTCCGGTTCGTATTTGCTTGCCATGGTTACTGCCGATTTTAAATTGTCGGAAACAATGGCCTTGGGCACACCGCCGAAAAAGGAGAGTGCACCAGCCATACAGGTTACCAAATCCTCGCGTTTCTGGCTCACGCAGGCTTCCACGTATGTGTACTGGCTATTGGGAAGAATAGCAATAAAAACCTCAACCTGAACCAGTTCCCCTGTCTCTCTGTTGGTGATATGCAGCTTTTTACCCGCAAAATCAATATAAACTTCTTTCCCTGCTTCATGCTCCAGTTTCATCGAACCTTCTGCTTTGCTGTACTTGCGGTTGTAATGCTCCATAAACTGGGTGTAGCTGTAGGGGTTGGAAACTTCCTGTCGGTATTCCAGGTAATGGTAACTGAATGTAAAACCGGGATGATTGCGCTGCTGGTTTATACGGTCAAAGTAAACCATTAATTGGTTGTAGCGGTCATTTACAATCGTTGTGGGCTGTGAAAAGCTCCTCCAGACTGCTACTGTCCATTGCCAGCAGTTCTTCCGGGCTGTGGTCGCTGCCCATCACCTGTTTGATATAACTGTTGACTGTATTGCGGGATATACCCAGCAACTGACCAATCTGTCGGTTGCTAACGCCATCTTTGTGCAGTGTAATAATTTGTTTCAAATCCATCGAATCAAGTTTATTTGCCATATCGCTAAAATTTTTGTGCGATATAGTCTTATTTTCCTGATCTCTCAAAGTGGCACAAAACGAACCGTTAATGTAACCGACCGGCCATGAATGGCACAAATCGAACCGGAAAATCTTATACCATTTAATTAAATAATGGCACAGTTTGGACCGGAATCACTGGCACTAACAACTCCGAAAACACTGGCACAAATCGAACCGAAATAGCCAATTGCACATTCGTCGGGAAGACAAGGGGCGCATTGAATCATTCACGGTGTGCCTTCAAGTCACGCCGTGAATAAGTCGGAAAAACAAGGGGCCGCATTAAACCCCCTTATGCTTCCTCGCTGAGCTGCAAGGGTTAAGCCCAACCTGCAGGCAGCCATGAATTAAAACACAATTGAGCGTGAATTTTGATGATAACTACCCATGAAAAAAGGCAGCAGGAAAATCATCCCACTGCCTTTTTTCATGGCCCAACTGTGCCTTAATTCCTAAAATGTTATACAATGCTATTATTCACTTTTAAAAATAATTTCCTTTTTTAAAGGTCCATTAGTAAAATCATCACTTCTAAGTATTATCTCAGCAAAAATTTCATGAGGTTCTTCTTCTAAAACAAATAGGTATTGGTAGAATACATCTTTTTCGGATGAATGTTGAGCTAGACTAATTGCTGATTTTCTAGCTAAACTATTTCTCTCTAGAATGACGTAATCATCTTCGTCCGTATATGTAACATGTAAATTCGGTGTTTGAATAGACTCAAAACCAATGCCCATAAATGAAGAGCTGTTTTTCCTTTTTTGTTTTCTTAACTCTTTTTCTAAATCTGATTCAGAAATTAGTGCAAAGCCATCTCCTTTAAATACCTTAATTTCTGCTTCAAGATCAATTGATTTATTTGAATTGTTTATTATTTCAATATCAACACATTTCAGTTCAAGTTCTGCAAAGTATTCATTGTCCGAATATTTAAAATAAGGTTTTATAGTTATATCATCCTTTCTATCTTGATTCAAGAATTTAACTTTGTATATTTCATCCAAATCCTTTCTGTCTATTTTTTTAGTAGCAGTACCAATTCTGATAAATCCATCTCCAGTTCGGAATTCTAACTTATCATTAATTGGATTCTTGACATCTTTTTTAAAGAGATATGGTCTATCATTATTTCCTTGTATTTTAAAACATCCTATTTTTTTACCTTCATATTCAAGGTATCTAAAATCAAAATTGATTTTTGGTTCAATATTGTCGAATACAAATTTCTGAAATGTAGCTTCATCAATTGTCTCGTCCACATCAAAAAATTCATTAGCAATACCTCCTTTTTCTTTAATTCCAACAAAAATATATTTTGGATTATTAGAAGGATGATTTGCAAAAGAAGAAATATCCTTTAAAATATCATTTCTTTTCAAATACTTTCCAAGTTGATAATGCTCTTTCTTAAAATCAAGACCACTACTTTCGGAATCGTACTTTATTATGTCACAAATTTCGCGATTCATTTTATAATATTGCATAACGGTTGGCGGTATGAAACGTTGGGGATTGCGGGCTACATTCTTGTCAAGTTACATCGAACTTGATGCGTGGCAGAATGCTTAAATAACCACTTGAACCCCAATGTTTTATGACCGCGTGTTATCGGCTGTCTCTTTATTCATAATAATTTTTCACTTCGAATTCGTTTTGCTTTAGTAATTCCAATAAAAAATATTTATGGTCGTTACCAACTAAAACAACTATTTTTTTATCTGGATATTCATTTGAATAACCGCTTATTTTTTCAAACATTTCTTTATTACGTCTATCCCAAAAATCTTTTCTCAATTCTGAAAATTCTAACCATTTTTCTAGTTCTTCGGTTTGTTTCACAATAGATATCATTAGTTCAAAGTTAATTTTATTCTTCAGAGCAAAAAATTTAGTTGCAACATCTGAATTTGCTTCTGTCAATGAGCGAAACTCAACATTAGCATAACTAATTAAAGCGGATAAGAGAATTTCAAAGTTAGTTTTGCTATTTGCAGAAAGTTTATTGTTTTCATATAGGTTGAGCATTTCGTTAAACATCTGACTTTCTTTCTCAAAATAATTTTCTCGCTTATAAAATTCATTTCTACCATCTATTTCGAAAGGTCTTAGTTCAACGGTATGCAGTTGTTGGTACTTATAACTTGCAATATTCTCATTCGTAGAAAGTAAATCTGGATATTTTTCCAAATTTAATTGATAATCTTCCGTAAAATACTTTTCTTCTAATTCAATTAAAATCAGGTCTGGTTTTATTTTGTTAAGTGCATAAGTTAAAGAGTCAGCATTTATATAATTTTTTTCTTCGTGTGCAGTTCCAATCAGCCAAATTTTTTTCTGTCCGTAACAAATTGAGACTACTAGAAATAATAAAATTGTTAAGACTTTCTTCATGCTTGTTTTTTTTGTGAGATTGCCGATAACGGTTACGTGTATGGTGTCGTTTGGCATTTCGAAGCACTTTACTGTCAAACCGCTACAAAGTTTATTAAATGTAACGCCCTTGAAATTAGCACTATCCGCCCAATGATTTATACACTTTGTTAGCAACTGGGCGTTGATTCTTCCAGTCTGTTTTTCAGTCATTTAAGGTTTCTTTAATTGTCTTTTCAATCTGCACAAAACTGTCAACGGAGCGCAAATTTATTTTGTTTTTTTGTGGGAGGGCAACCCTAAAACCGCCCTTAAAGGCGGTTACTTGGGCTGGCTTTGTAAGCTCTTTGGCAAGTTTTGGTCGTGCGTTGGCTCGTGGGGCTTGCCAATGTGCTTACAAATAGGGAGGGCAATTCCACTATCCTCTTATGGTTTTGCCCAATGCTTCTAATAGTTGTGGATTGTCCTCTAAACCAATCTTTGCTACGGCATAGAACTCACTCATCCAATCATCTATCTTTGCAAATGCTGCATCTTTGCCTTTGGTTGCATCTTGTGATTCCCCTTTTTCTTTCAGGTAACTGCTCTTGCCGTTTCTAATTCAGAAATCAATGTGTTTGCCGCTGTCAAGTCGTCAACGGAGATTTTTAAACGGGATAATTTACCTTGAACCGCTGTATCGGCTGATGCCACGGAATAAAATTTCTTTGCAGCTTCTAACCATTTGATATAAGTCCGTGGCATTGTTCCAGAAATTGCCAATTTGTCAGCGGTTAATGAATCGTTACGGAATACAACTTTTGCTTTCTTGCGGTGAATGTTGAATGTATCCTCCAATTGTTCCTTTTTACTTGAAAAATCGGCGTAAGCGGCAGATGTTTCATCGTCTTCGGTTTTGTTTGCATCGTATGCAGTTCGGGTTTTTGTTAGCAATGCTTTGCCGTCTGCGATAACTGTTGAATCATAGCCTAAATCTGCCATGATTGCTGAAATTTCAGGTTGGGTTTCTGCATTTTCCAAAGCTACCCGGTACAATTCCAAGGTTGCTGTGTCTGTAAGTTTTGTGCGTGATGCCATAATTTAATTTTTAAAGGTTTATAATTAATTACATTTGGTTTTTTCGCTTTTACAATTTTGTTTTTCAGTTTTACAATTGCGTTTTCCCCACTCACATTTTCTCTTTTCTTATTTGGAATTGTATTTTCCGAACGTACTGCAATATTTTCCTTACTTGCAAGTCTATTTTTCCTTTCTACTATTGCATTTTCCAAACTTACACCTGCTATTTTTCAACTTGATTTTGTGTTTGTAAAACTAAATGTTAAATATAATGAAAATACTTTTTGTTAGAACTCAGTTGTACTTCCATTTGTTAAAAATAATCAGCAGCAACTTTCATTCTTTTGAATGGAAGGGCATTTTGCCGAACCATACGAACAATACACACAGCAATCTCCCTGTTTTGGTTTCAGAATGGTATGGCAATTTTCACATTTATAAAAGAATTGGCAAGAATCCATGGGCATGGTTTCTTTCTTCTGAAAGTCACAATTTGGACAGCTTATTATTGACTCTAAAATTACTTCCATATCTATTTTCCAAGTTTTAATATCCTGAAAGCCCCCCTGACCACAATTAAAAAAACAATTGCACCAATGATTAAATCAGGATACTTTGATTGGGTCAACAAAACCAATACTCCTGCTGCGATAACACCAGTATTGATAATAATATCATTCGATGTGAATATCATCGTGGCTTTCATGTGTGCTTCTTCACTTTTTGATTTTTGTAATAAATAAAGGCAAACGGAATTGGCAATTAATGCCAATATGGAAACAATAATCATGGTTTTGAAATCCGGCACAGCTTCGAAACTGATAAATCTGCGTATTACTTCTATAAGCCCAATCAATGCTAAAGCCAGTTGAAAATAGCCACTCAGCTTTGCCACTTTTTTCTTACGGAACACAGTTGAACCGACAGCCCAAAGGCTAAGACCATAAACAAGTGCATCTGCCAGCATATCCAACGAATCGGCAACCAAACCCATAGATTTAGAAATAAAACCCGTGGTAATTTCAATAATAAAAAATGCAAAGTTGATAATCAAAACCGTCCAAAGGAGTTTCGATTGTACCGATGAATTGTCCTTGAATTCATCCGCTTGGACAACAATTGTTTCTTGGAGTTGCGACCCTAAATTGAGTTCTTTCAGGTGATTCTCAATTTCAGAGCTTTCTTCAGAATGAAAGACAGTAAGTTTTCGGTTTTCAATATCGAACACCAAACTTTTAATCATGGAAAGCCCTTCGAGTTTCATCCTGATAAGGGTTTCCTCGGAAGGGCAGTCCATTTTGGAAATGTGAAATGTACTCTTTTGCATATAGTTATTTTTTGTAGGCCAACAACCTCAAGGCATTAAATACCACAACAAGGGTTGAACCTTCGTGAATAACTACGGCAAGGCCTATGCCGGCCAGCCCAAAGATGGTTGCCGGAATAAGTAAAGTAACGATACCCAGGCTAATCCAGAGGTTCTGTTTTATAATACTTGTTGCTTTTCTGCTCAGGCCGATAGCAAAGGGAAGGGTTTCCAGTTTGTCGCCCATTAGGGCAATATCAGCGGTTTCGAGTGCCACATCAGAACCGGCCGCGCCCATGGCTATGCCCACGGTGCTATTGGCCATTGCGGGGGCATCGTTTACGCCATCGCCTACCATTGCCACCTTCGATTCCTGCTCTTGCAGTTTCTTTATGGCATCTACTTTTTCCTCTGGCAACAGGCTGCCCCATGCATCGGTCAAGCCTATTTCTTTGGCAACGGCATCGGCCACTTTCTGGTTGTCGCCCGTGAGCATGACCATCCGTTTGATTCCGATTTTCTTTAATTGCACCAGCGTACTTTTTGCTTCTGCCCTCGGGGTGTCCATTAAGGCGATGATGCCTACATAATCGTCATTCCGGCGAATAAGCATGGTGGTGTTCCCTTCGGCTTCGAGGGCTTTTACTTCTTCTACAATGTTTTTGGAAGGTTTTTTATCATCGAGGGCTTCATACAGTTCCAGGTTGCCTATATATACTTTATCATTCCCCAGTGCTGCCTTTATGCCTTTACCCAAAACGGCTTCCAAATCTGTGGCCTCGGGAATACTATTTCCTTCCAAACGTTTTTTACCGTCCCTTACCACCGCCTTTGCCAAGGGGTGGTCGCTCAGGTTTTCCACGGCAATTGCCATTATCAGCAATTCATTCTCATCGGTATTGTTCAGCGGAACTACTTTAGTGAGTTTTGGTTTGCCTTCGGTAAGTGTCCCGGTTTTATCGAAAGCCAGGGCGGTCAAAACCCCCAGGTCTTCCAACGGTCGCCCGCCCTTGATAAGCACCCCGCTTTTTGCGGCCCTGGCCACCCCGC
This sequence comes from Mariniphaga sp., assembly GCA_040772505.1. Lineage (GTDB taxonomy): Bacteria > Bacteroidota > Bacteroidia > Bacteroidales > Prolixibacteraceae > Mariniphaga. The sequence continues at coordinate 618,850 of JAXGYA010000002.1, forward strand.
TCAATACCGCACTGGGCGTGGAAATGGCCAGAGCACAAGGGCTGGCGGCTACCAGGACTGCCATGGCCCTGTAAAAGCTGTCGCTAAAATTTTCGTCTATGACCAAAAAAGCACCGAGCAATACAACCACCAATCCCAAAACAGCGGGAACGAAGTATTTCTCGAATTTATCGGTAAACCGCTGGGTGGGTGATTTCTGCGTTTGAGCTTCATTTACAAGCTTTACCAAACGGGAGAGGGTAGAATCTTTAGCTTCCTTAATAACCTTAACATCTAATGTGTTGTTACCATTGATTGTGCCCGAATAAACCCTGTTTTCGTCACTGATGTTTTTTTCGTTGGAATAGTCTTTTTCGGGATCTTCAACCGGTATTTTATCCACAGGAATACTTTCGCCCGTGATGGGGGCCTGGTTCACACTGCCTTCGCCGCTAACCACGACGCCATCTGACGGGATTTTGCTGTGTGGCTTCACCACGATGATATCGCCTATACACAGTTTTTCAACACCTACTTCTTCAATCCTCCCGTTCTTTTTTAGAAAGGCGGTTTTAGGGGCAAGTTCAGCCAAAGCAGCAATAGATTTACGGGCTTTGTTCATGGCATATTGTTCGAGGGCATGGCCCATACTGAATAAGAACAGCAGCAAAGCGCCTTCGGCCCATGCACCCAGTATAGCTGCACCAATAGCGGCAACCAGCATCAAAAAATCAATTTCAAATCCACCTTTACGTACGGCTTCGAACGCTTCTTTGGTAGTGTAGAAACCGCCAAAGAAATAAGCTCCGATGTACAACGATAGGCTTACCCATGAAGAGACTGCATCTACGAAAGAAAGGCCAAAACCAATGGTCAGCAATATTCCCGAAAGGATAGAGAAAACCAACTCCGTATTTTTACCAAACAGGCCGCCATGGGTATGTTCATGTTCTTCTCTTTCTTTTTCTTTGTGTTCAGGCTTCTTGTCTTTCGGTGCTTTCTCTGTTTCTTTGATGCCGCGAAGATATTCCCCGGCTTTTAAGGCAGTATCAGTTATTCCGAGGTCTTCTTTTCGTAAGGCTTTAACGATTGCCGCTTCATCCATCTGGCTTGTGTCGAACTCAGCCCGTACCATTCCCGAGGCAGAAACCGATACTTCAATCATACCGTTTAAGTCGCGCAGGTTACGCTCGATGCCGCGCGCATGGCGCGGGTGGCGGATACCTTCTACGCCGATGAGCTTGTGCCCGATTTTTTCGGTAATGGATGCCCCGGTTTGCCGGGCAATTGAACGTACGCGGTCCATGGAAATCAATTCCGGGTCGTAATGAAAACAAAGCTGGGGTACACCATTATCAGCAGCTTCTGATACGTGCACTTTTTCCAGTCCTTTTTGCTCCTGAAGCATTGAGATAAGCTCCTGAACGCATTGGTCTTTTTCGTCCGGCACTTCGGGTAAAATGAGTGGTATTTCTAATTTCAGTTTTTTCATCTCATAAAATTTTAATGTTCGTGTTCAGTTTCTTCTTTTTTCATATCGGCCAATAGATAGTAAGCCGCATTTAAAACCACCTGTGTGTTTTCAGGTAAGGAGTTAATCAGTTGTATTTCTGTATAACCTTCGTCTTTTAAACCGGGAATGACCTCTACCATTCTGAAAGCCATCTTTTCTTGAGTTGCATCATCATCGTCTGCATCGCCATGTTCATGCCCCTCATGATTTCCTTCTTCAACTTGTGCTTCTTTATCCTCATCGTGTCCGGCATGTTCGGTTTCGCTGTGCCCTTGTTCTTCAATAGCTTCATTGTCCAAAATAAAAATGAAGGATTTTGTCCCTTCGGAAACAATGGCATCG
>JAXGYA010000003.1:0-435130 GCA_040772505.1 Mariniphaga sp.
AGTTGAGCCCTGAAAAAAGGCAGTAGGATGATTTTCCTGCTGCCTTTTTTCATCCAATTAAAATTAAAAGTTTTCAAAGGTATTGGATGCCTGCCTGTCCGGTAGGCAGGTAACTCCCTCATTTTAATTATGCTTGTTTGTGAAGCATTTCTTCATGGTCGTTTCATGGGTAGTTATCATCAAAATTCACGCTTATTCACGGCGTGACTCAAAGGCACACCGTGAATGGCACAAATCGAACCGAAATAGCCAACCGGACATACTTTTTCCGTTCAGCCGAAAACCGCCCGGTTTTGGCTGTCCATGCACATGTAACAAATACCGGCGAATGAACTCATCTACATCAAGTTTCATTTGCCGGAACCTGCTTGTGCGGTAATCTTTCCACGAAAAACGCACTTTCCCGTCTTTCACTTCCAGAATCCGGCGGTCGGTGATGGCAATGCGGAACACGTAGCGCGAGAGGTATTCCAGCAACTTTCACGTATTTCTTACTTTAATTGCGTAAAACCGTTTCCTGTTCAAATCTTTTTTTAAATTTGTCATAATTGAAATTTAAATGGTTAAATGCCTCAAAGATACTGGTTTTCGGTGGCCTAAAAAACCACCGAACGCCAGTGAGGTTAAGTTCAATATGCGGCATAAAACATTGGGGTTTAGGTGGTTATTCAAACATTCTGCCACGCATCAAGTTCAGTGCAACTGGACAGGATAGTAGCCCGCAATCCCCAACGATTTCATACCGCCAACCGTTATAGGAATCCCCTAAGAAAATTATTCTTTGATTAAACTATACACTGAAGGTCAAAATTAAGGTGCTAAATTTTCTCATCCACAATAGATTTAAATTTATTCAAAAATTGGGAATCAAATGAAAGATTTTTATCTTTACCCTTAAAACACTATAAATGACTAATATCAGATTATTAATTGAAAAACTAATCACCAACTTTTCAAATCAACATTTAAAAGATTTTTTCTTTAATAAAATACACTCTTTTGAGCCCGATGCGGATGTATTTTATAATGTTTTAGAAGAAGGCTCCAACTTTGGAAATCCTGAAAAGATAGGTCATGCAGAATTGGATGATAGCAACGAATTGTTAGTGTTTACCTGCGCTTATAAAGGAGAGTTGACCCAAAGAAGTGCTAAAAAGCGTCAGTTTGAGATTGCCAAAAAGATACTAAGGGAAGATTTTAAAGACGGAGCCATTTTTGTTTTTTATGATGAATCGGGAAATTTCAGGCTAAGCTTTATTCGCAGGTATTATGGACAAGATCAAAAATATTCCAATTGGAGACGATTTACCTACTACGTTCAACCAAATAAACTTAATAAAACTTTCGAAAAACAGTTAAAAGCGTGTGATTTTTCTTCTCTTGATGAAATAGAAGCTGCGTTTAATGTTGAAGCATTGTCCAAAGAGTTTTATACAGAATTAAGCCATTGGTATTTCGCCTCTTTAAGTGAAGTTGAATTTCCCAATGAGTTTGATGAAAATCCCCGACAATTGAATTCACAGGCCATGATTCGATTGATTACACGAATGATGTTTGTCTGGTTTATGAAACAGAAGGGACTGATTCCAGATGAAGTTTTCGATAAAAAACATTTAGATGATGTTTTAAAATATGAAGACCAAACCGGGAGTACCTATTATAAAGCCATACTGCAAAACCTCTTTTTTGCGACACTCAATACTGAAATGGGAGAAAAACGAAAATGGGTTACTTCAAAAGCGTATGGTGTTCAACATTTCTATCGTTATCAACGGTTTTTTACGGAATCTGGTGCCCGACAGTTTTTAGATGCAATGCAAAAGATCCCTTTCTTGAATGGGGGATTGTTTGAAAACTTAGACATTGTAGAAGTAGAAAACAAAGAAAAAGACTTACCCAAAATAGATATTCGAATAGACTGTTTTTCAGATAATGCAAAACATGAAAACAGACTAAAAGTACCTGACTATCTGTTTTTTGGAACCCGAGAGGCTGATATCTCTTCCTTTTTGGATGATGAAAGCAAAAGCAAGGTCAAGATTGATGGATTGATTGATTTATTGAACCGATACGATTTTACCATCGACGAAAACTCGCCTGATGATCAAGAGGTGGCTTTGGACCCGGAATTGCTTGGGACTGTTTTCGAAAACCTTTTGGCAAGCTATAACCCCGAAACACAAAGTACGGCCCGGAAGGAATCGGGTTCATTTTATACGCCACGTCCTATTGTGGATTATATGGTAAAGGAGTCTCTGTTTTACTATTTGCAAGATAAGAGTAATATAGAGGAGGGAAAGCTTCGTCTACTTTTAGAGGGTGATAAAGCCGATCAATTGGAAGAAAGAGAAAAAAGAGCGTTGGTTCAACACCTTACTCACATTAAAATCTTGGATCCTGCTTGTGGATCTGGTGCTTTTCCCATGGGTGCACTGCAGCAAATGGTGCGAATATTAAATTTGTTGGATCCCGAAAACAAGCTTTACAAAGAAGAGCTCCAAGAAAAATTAAAGCAAGAGTTACAATTTGCAATTGATAAAAGCAATTTTGATGAATTACAGTCTAATATCGAAGAGGTTTTTGCCAATCAGTACAACGACCCCGACTATGCCCGGAAGCTGTTCTTAATTCAAAACTGTTTGTATGGAGTGGATATTCAATCCATTGCTATGCAAATCACTAAATTGCGGTTCTTTATTTCGCTTTTAGTAGAACAACAAATCGATAAAAATAAAGAGAACTGTGGCGTAAAGCCACTGCCAAACTTAGAAACAAAGTTTGTGGCTGCCAATACCTTGATAGGTTTGGATAGGCAAGATGGTCAGATCAAAAATTTATTTATCCAAGAAAAAGAAAAGGAGCTGGCAGAGGTTCGAGAGAAATATTTCAGTGCCAGATCTTATCCCACCAAAAGAAAATACAGAGCTAAGGATAAAGAACTCAGGGATGAAATTGCTGATTTATTAATAGATGACGGTTGGGCAACTGAAACTGCAAAACAAATTGCAAAATGGGATCCGTTTGACCAAAATGCCCGTAGCGATTGGTTTGACCCGGAATGGATGTTTGGTACTAAAAGCTTTGATGTGGTGATTGGGAATCCGCCGTATATTCAATTGCAAAGAGCCTTGCCCAATGGTGGAGAGTTGAAATATGGCGATCTTTATAAAAATGAAGGGTATAAAACCTTCAAACGAGCCAGCGACATTTATGCATTATTTTATGAGCAAGGGTTAAACTTGGCAAAAGGGGGTGGTTTGTTGTGCTATATCACTTCCAACAAATGGATGCGTTCCGGATATGGCAAATCTTTGAGGAAATTCTTCTCAACAAAAAACCCTTTATTGTTACTAGATTTAGGACCTGGTGTTTTTGATGCAGCTACGGTGGATACAAACATTCTAATTATCAGGAATAGAAAAGTAAAACAACATGACCTTAAAGCCTTTCCACTGGAAAAGAAAGAACAAATTCATACCCTAACAAAAGAAGAGATGACGGATATGAATCAATTATCCGAAGAAAGCTGGGTTATTCTAAGGCCCGAAGAAATAGCGATAAAAGAAAAAATTGAACGAATTGGTACGCCACTGAAAGACTGGGATATTAATATTTATCGTGGAATTATCACAGGACTTAATGAAGCTTATGTTATTGATGGTGAAACACGAAACAATCTTATCAAAAAAGATCCAAAAAACACAGATATTATTAAACCTATTTTACGAGGAAAAGATTTAAATAAGTATGATATAAAGTTTAAAAATAAATGGATAATAATTGTACATAGCGGTTTTGCTAAAGAATTAGAAAATAATTATCCAATAATTCATAATTACTTATTGCAATATGATGAAAAGTTGAAAAATAGAGGACAAGTAAAAAACAACAGCCATCACTGGATAGAGCTGGATAATAGTCCAACTGAAAATTTTCTAAATGAATTTAAAAAAGAAAAAATATTATTTAAGGAAATGGTTCAAGAACCTCAATTTGTGTATGATAAAAATATGAATTTTTTCTGTTTGGATACAGCAAGAATCATAACTGGTGAAAATTTAAAGTTTTTAATTTCAATTTTAAATTCATCTTTTTTCTTTTACGGAGTTAAGAATTTTTATGGTGGTGGTGGTTTAGGTAAAACCGGGGTTAGAATGAAACATACGTTTTTCAATAAGTTTCACGTACCCAAATTATCAACTAACGAAATGCAACCATATGAAGAAATTGTTGATCAAATCCTCATCAAAAAAGAAAACAACGAAGACACTACCGCTGAAGAGCGCGAGATAGATGTGTTGGTTTACAAATTGTATGACTTGACTTATAAGGAGGTCAAAATAGTGGATCCGGAGTTTTGGATGAGTAAAGAGGAATATGAGACATTTGAGATTAATAAAACCAATGATTCCTTTGTTAATTAGATTCTGTAGAACATTTTAAGACACTTTCAAATCGAAGTCACCCTTATTTCATTACAAAATTCAGCTAAAACTGGGTTTATTTTGTTACAAAACAACTGGAAAATCACCCTTATTTCGTTACATAAAAACACATAAACCACCCTTGCTTTGTTACAAACATTTAGTATATTTGGGCTTGTTTTATGCAGATGAATAGATTTAAACGACATATTTGGGATGAGACACAAGTTTTGAAATTTATCTACAAAAAACTTTAAGCGGATGATTAAGCAACATGAAATAAATAATGTTTTCACGTAAAATTATCTATATCTTTTTTTTAAAAGCTACAAAATGAATCAGGCACTTCTTAAACGACTTTTTAAAACCATCGAGGGCAATCGAGAAGACCCTACGATGAAGGTTGCCTTTCGTATTATTGAAGATGAAAAAAGGAAAGGACATCACAAAGTAGCTGAGAAATTAAATGTCATTCTACAAGAAAAATTGCAAACTTCAAAAGCTTCTGGAAACACTCTAAAACAACTTAAACAAAATGTTTATAAAATTCCAATAGATAGAAGGTATAAACTCCCTTTAGCAAACTTTGTAGAACACGAGGAACTAAGGAACGAGATGGTACTCTCTGCAGAAGTGGAAGAAAAAATAATTCGTATAGAAGAAGAATATTTAGCTCGCGAACGACTGGCACATCACGGATTAAAACCACGAAAAAAAATTTTACTATACGGAGCATCGGGTTGTGGTAAGAGCATGGCAGCGGAACGTATTGCATGGGATTTAGGATTGCCTTTTTATAAAGTGCGATTTGATTCCGTTATATCTTCATACTTAGGTGAGTCGGCATCCAATCTTCAAAATCTCTTTGAGAGTATAGAAGATTATCCATGCGTATTGTTGTTGGATGAATTTGATATTATTGGTAAACAGCGAAATATTCAAGCAAATGACGTGGGTGAAATTCATAGGATAGTAAATATTCTTTTAGGTTTATTGGAAGAGTATGATGGAGAGGGTATATTAATCGCTACCACCAATCTTGAGGGAAGTTTAGATAAAGCACTTTTTAGAAGATTTGATGACTTCATAGAACTTCCTAAACCTTCAGAAAAAGAAATAATAGAACTTCTTCAAATATCATTTTCAGCTTTAAAATTATCTAAGGCAATCGACTTAAAGGTCTATGCAAAAAAAATGGTAGGTTTATCTTATGCCATTATTGTCAAAATTGCGAATGAGGCAGCTAAAAAAGCAGTGATTGAAGCCAAGCAAGTAATTTCAGTAGAAAACCTAAAGGATGCTCTGGAAGAAAACCTTTCATTCAACTCATAAAAAATGCCGCAATTTCCTCACTTAAAATTTGCTGGTAATTTAGTGGGCAAAGCTCGCTTTTATGGTGGTGGGTCGGAATCTGCGAAGACTAAACACAATAAAATAGAAAGAAAAAAGCATAGTGAGAGTTTGTTTGAAAACACTTCCAAATTAAACCAGGATTGGGATAATCATATTGCAGAGAGAGAAGCATTAAATCTTGCCCCTCTAAATGAAGATATAGAACCTATTTTCCTACAAATAAATCCCTCCCTATTAAGCCAAGCAGCATTTAACCTTGAAAGCTTTGGAATTGAAATTATTTCTGAAGAAGACGATGGTTTTATTGTAGGAGCCTCATTAGATAAATTAAGAAGTTTAGAGGAGAAGATTAAGGGGTTTGCTGAAAAAGAATGGGGAACAGGGAAAATTGCTGATTTATGGAAAATCATTGATGGAAATCGATCAGAATGGAAGCCTCAACATGTTCTATCCCCAGCGTTATTAGAAAAATGGAAAACTATAGAAGATACGCAAGTTTATAAAGTAGAAGTTGCCATTGCATTTGATAAACCTATTGGAAAAGAGCCTGATAGATCTAAGCGAGGAGGAGAACGAAGATTAGAGAAATATAGACAACAGCAAATTGAAAGGGAAGAACTTTTAATGCAAAGGCAAACTAATTTTGAGGAGTTTGTAAACTTCTATAAGGGAGAATTTAAAAGTGGTTTTATAGGTTTAGAAGATAGTTTTGGTTGTCAAATTTCTATTAATGGAAAAGGTTTAAAGGATCTGGTTGTTAATTACCCCTATGTTTTTGAAGTTAACGAAGTTGATGAAATTGGTGGTACTGATGATATTGAAAGTGACACTGCAGACTTTCAATTTGAAGTTATTCCCCCAGAAGAGAACAGCACAGAAGTTGGGATTATAGACAGTGGGATAATGGAAAATCACAAATTTCTTGAAAAAGCCATAAAACCCGAAAATTCAAAGTCTTATGTAATCCATGACACCTCTACTGCCGATCTGGTTTCGCACGGAGGACACGGTACTAAAGTGGCTGGAGCTGTTCTTTATCCTCAAGGGCTTTCAGTAATAAAAGATACTTATCAACTCCCCTGTTTTGTAAGAAATATCAGGATTTTAAATAAGTATAATAAATTAGAAGAATCACAATATCCTGCAGAATTGATGCAAAAAATAGTAGAAGAAAATTTGGACTGTAGGATTTTCAATCTGTCAATTAATTCAAACGCGCCATTTCGAAAAAAACATATGAGCAGCTGGGCAGCAATGCTTGACAAGTTAATTCACGAAAAGGATATATTGTTTATTGTCTCTACCGGAAATGTTTCCTTTCAAGATATTAGGCGTTATATTCAAACAGGAAAAACATATCCTGATTATCTATCTTTCCCATATTGTAAAATTGCTAATCCCGCACAAAGTAGTTATTCTTTGGTTGTAGGTTCGGTTAATGATATATCTTTTGAAGATGATTATTGGCAATCCCTTGGCAATAAAGATGATATTGCAGCTTATTCAAAAACTGGAACTGGAATATGGGGACATATAAAACCTGACGTAGTGGAATATGGCGGTGGTATGAAAGCCTCAAAGTCAAAATTACCTAATGTTAAGGAAATAGGAATTGAACTGGTGCGATCTACTTTGGATGGAGGAAGAGCTGTTAATAAGGAAAGTGTAGGAACATCGTATGCAACTCCTAAAGTGACACACATCGCAGCCATCTTACAGAACTTATATGGAGATGAAAATATAAATTTAATTCGAGCATTGATTGTACAAGGTGCAAGACTACCTGGCAATCACTTCTTGAATCCGACCAAAGAGGCTATAGAACAGTTCGGGTATGGAATTCCGTCTTTAGAACGTGTCACAAAAAACACGGAACGAAGAGTTACTTTTTATAACACAAATAAAATTATCGCAGAGGAAGGGCAAATATACACTTTAAAAATCCCCGAAGAATTAAGAAATCCGGGAGAGGAGTACGATATTCTAATTGAAGTCACTCTGGCCTATACTGCGAAAAATCGAAGAACCCGACAAAGAACAAAATCTTACCTTTCTACCTGGTTAGATTGGGAAAGTTCAAAGTTGGAGGAGACTCAGGAAGATTTTAAAAACAGAATGCTGAGAGAACTTGATGGTAAAGAGTTAGAAAACAATTCTGATAGTGATGGAGTTATTCAATGGAAAATTAGAGAACGTAGTGATTGGGGGGAAGTGAAAGATATTAACCGAAACAATAGCTCAGTACAGAAAGATTGGGTAATTCTTAAGTCCTATCAACTTTCCAGGGAGATTGGTTTTGCAGTTAAAGGTCATAAAGGTTGGGATCTAAATAAGGACCCCATTCCTTACGCACTTACAGTTAGTATTGAGGTTTTAGGAGAAGATATTCCAATATATGAATCTATCCGTATCGAAAATGAAATAGAGATTGAAGTTTAAATATTCTTATTCCCAATTAAAAAGATAGTTAAAATAAATGGCCAATAATTTCATTTCAAACAAAAGTCCACAAAAAACTTTAAGCGGACGATTAAACAACATCATCAAATTCAGCACAGAGCTGCGCTGGTTGGTAGGTTTTTTCTACTTTACAGGATGGCAAGAAGTATATAAAAGTCTTAAATCCAATCCCGAAGTAAAAATTCGATTGCTTGTTGGTCTTCAGGTAGGAAATCATCTGTCGAAAATATTTGAGCACGATATTCAAGATTTAGATCTGAGCAGTGATGAATATTTTAATGATTTTATGACTTCGCTTGGCTTTGCCATAAACAATGAAGATCAAGACACTAAGGATTTTTATGAGCAAGTTCATTTCTTTTTGAATATGCTTAAAGAAGAGCGATTGATTATTCGCAAAACCAAAGAGCCCAATCACGCCAAGCTCTACCTGTTTGAGATGAATGAAGAAGAGCGGACAAACCACAATTTTGACGGGTACCTTATAACAGGAAGTAGCAACCTTACTCGTTCCGGATTGCGTGGCCAGCAAGAGTTTAACGTGGAAATTAAGGATTATGGTTATGCGGAAGCAGTAGCATATTTTGAAGAGTTGTGGGAAAGTGCCGTTCCAATCAGTGAAATTGGTCAACGAAAAAAACAGCTCATAGAATTTATTCTACATCGTTCTCAAGCTGCTATTGTTACTCCTTTTGAAGCGTATGCTTTAGTGTTAAAAACCTATCTGGATTTGCAAAATCAAAAACATTTAAAACCTAAGGTAGAACAATTGTTAGAAAAAAATGGATTTAAAAAATTCCAATATCAAATAGATGCGGTAAATCAAGCTTTAGGAGTTATAGAAGAGAATAACGGTGTTATTATAGCCGATGTGGTGGGCTTGGGGAAATCTGTTATTGCATCATTAATAGCACGACATTTAGACACCAAAGGGCTGATCATTTGTCCTCCGGGATTAATGGGTGACCGGCTGGATAAAACGGGCTGGTGGGGATATGTAAAGAATTTTGATTTAGACGGATGGGAAGTTTTAAGTAGAGGAAGTGTTCAACAAATAGCCGAAGATTTAAAAAATGTGGGCGATGAATATGACACCATAATTATTGATGAGGCTCATAGCTTCAGAAATCAGGATACTGCGGACTATGAGGCATTAACACAAATCTGTAGAGGAAAGCAAGTAATTTTGCTGACAGCAACGCCATTTAACAACACTCCTAATGACATTTTTTCGTTATTAAAATTATTTATCATTCCTGGATTGTCATCCATTACTTTAGATGATAACTTGGAAGGACTGTTTAGAAGCTATACTTTTCGTTTTAAACAGTTATCCTATATCTTGAAAAATTTCAATGCCAAAGACCTTAATAAAAGAGATAGAGCGGAGAAACTATACACCAATTTTTTGGCGGAAATCCCACCGGTAGATGTTCAAAAAGTCCGTCAAGAAACCAAACGTTTGGCCAACATTATAAAAGAAATTATTGCACCTGTAGTCATTCGTAGAAACCGAATTGATTTAAAAGAAGATCATATATATAGTAAAGAGATTGGGGAATTACCAGTAGTTGAGTCTCCGGAAGAGATGTTTTATTATCTCACCAAGAGTCAATCTCTGTTTTATGACCGAATTGTAGAAGAGTACTTTTCAGAAGAAGGAATATTTACCGGAGCTATTTATCAACCTGCCCGTTATGAAAAATCTGTGGATGAGGAGGATATGGATCGGGATGAAAACAGAAGGTTTTTACAACAGCGCAACTTATATGACTTTATGAGGCGTTTGTTGGTGAAACGATTTGAAAGTTCATTTGGAGCTTTTGAAAAATCTATAGAGCGTTTTATTAAGGTTCACGAAACTGTTTTGGGTTTTATCGAAAAAACAGATGGCAAATATATTTTAGATCGAGATTTAATTGAAAAGATCTATGATTATGATGAAGAAGATATTTTTGAGACTCTTGAAAAATTTGAAAAGCGACTATTAGATCGTAAGATGCCGAAAAACACAACGGTATATGAGATTAAAGAATTTCAAAAAAAGGAAGAGTTTTTAAAAGATATTCAAAAAGACCTTGATCTATTTAAACTTATACGAGCAGAAATAGAGGCTGAAGATTTGGTGGAAAATGACCCTAAACGTGAAGTAGTTTACGAGAAAATAAAACAAATCATTGAAAAAGAACCTAATCGAAAAGTAGTCTTGTTTACAGAATACACAGATACGGTTTTGCATCTTGAAACTTTTTTTAGGGAAAAATTCGGCAACCAACTATTAATCTGTGATGGTGGAATGAGTAAAACATTTTCCAGGACGCTGGAGCAAAATTTTAATGCCCAATATGAAGGAACTCAACGAGATGATTTTCAGATTCTCATAACGAGTGATAAACTTTCAGAGGGATTCAACCTGAATCGGGCTGGAGCGATTATAAATTATGATATTCCTTGGAATCCAACTCGAGTAATTCAACGTGTAGGTCGTATCAACCGTATTGGTAGAAAAGTCTTTGACAAATTATATCTATTCAATTTTTTTCCATCGGAAACCGGAGCGGATTATGTGAAGTCCCGAGAGATCGCTTCGCAAAAGATGTTTATGATACACAGCTCGTTAGGAGAAGACGCTCAGATTTTTGATCCTGAAGAAGAACCTTCAGCAAGTAGATTATTTAATCGCATTAATGAAGATCCGGAAGAGGAAGGGGAAAAGAACCTACTTACAGAAATTAGAAATCGTTATGAGGAGATCGGGAGGCTACATCCTGAAGTTATTGAACGGATCGGCAAGCTCCCTAATCGTGTTAAAACTGCTAAGAAATACGAAAGGAATGAAGTTGTAACTTTGAGAAAAAAGGGTTTAGCATTGTTTTCTCAGATAGTTGAAGTTCAATATGAAAAGAGAAAAGTAGAAAGTCTTTCATTTGAAAATCTAATAAAACATATAGAATGTGAGCCTGAAACCAAGCGTCTTCCATTGTCAGAAAACTTTTGGCCAACTTATGAGCTTATAAAAAATCATAAAGAGAATGTACGTTCTAATAAAAGTGACTTAGCTATTGAAAAAAGAGCGCACGATAATTTAAAAGTGGCGCTAAAGATGATTGATGCTTCCAAAGAGGAAAATATGGAGTTTATTAAAACCTTAAATAAAGATATTCGTAATTATTACACCATGCCTAAATATACTTTGAGACGATTAGGTTTTGAACGCTTGACTCCGAAATCTGCTAAAGATAAATGGCAGATATTCTGGAAAGAATTGGAGGCAATTAAAACGGAATATGGAGCAGATTACTTAGACAGGATCTTAAAGCGAGTCAAAGATCTAAAGGATGAAATGATAATTGCCGTGGAAAATCGAGAATAATTAAAATGAGCGAGTTACCTGCCTACCGGACAGGCAGGCATCCAATACCTTTGAAAACTTTTAAATTTAATTGGATGAAATTTAAATGGTTAAATGCCTCAAAGATACTGGTTTTCGGTGGTCTGGAAAACCACCGAACGCCAGTGAGGTTAAGTTCAACCCCGGATAAGCCGTAGGTGCAATCCGAAACGCACCCCATCTCCACCGGGAACCCCAAAGGGGTTCAACTGTGTAAAACTGAATCATGTTTAGCAATAAGCCAATAAGGTTATGTTGAATTAATCGTGAATTCGTAAATTTGCTGACAATATATTATTTTTACATGATAATACTGTATCTTGCTTAAAAACATATATCATGCAAAATAAAATTATTGAAAACCGGTATGGGAAAAGTCAGAAATGATTCTGAAAATTAAAAATATGATGAGCAGCAGTTGTAAAATTTTTGTTCAGAATGAATTGAACAAGCTGGGAGTTTACAATATAACCGTTGAGTTGGGCGAAGTGGAATTAAGCGAGGACTTACCGGAAGAGAAATTACGGTTACTTGACAATGCCCTCAGAAGTGCCGGATTAGAAATACTAAAGGATAAAAATCGTCAGCTGGTTGAAAAAATTAAAGCGGCTATTCATGATTTGGTTTATCATACGCATGACATTTCTAAACCTAACAATTCAGATTTCCTTAGTCAAAAAGTAAATCTCAGTTACACCACCCTTAGCAATACTTTTTCGAAGATGCAGGGTGTAACCATTGAAAAATATATTCTTGAACAGCGAATAGAACGTGTTAAAGAAATGCTCATTTACACCGACCTCAGCATTGACGACATTGCTTTTGAATTACATTACAGTAGTGGGGCTCATTTGTCGAACCAGTTTAAAAAGTTTACCGGAATGACACCTTCCTTTTTTAGAAAACTAAGAATTTCCCCCCCCATACTTAACATAAAAAACAGGTGTTGTTCATGGTATCCAATAGATTCCATTTCGATGTAAATTTTTGTTTTTGTGAGAGCAGTTCACTATGATAAAAACACACAATAAAAAACCTTATTTTAATTTTAAAAGGCCACCGTTGAAAAACAACGACAGCCTTTTTTGTGAATTTGAAGTATATAGAATTAAAACCTGAATCCGAGCGAAATCCCGTAACCCGTATTTTTAAGTGTTGACTTATTGTCACCGATAATCCGGTTGTCCGTGGGGTTGATATCAATCAACCCAAGTTGCGTATTGAGTTGCAGAAACAGTCCGGCCGGCAATTCGTACCCAAAAAAGAGGTTAGCTCCGGCATCAAATGGTTTAATATAAGTTGTCATTATAGGATCGCCCGACTCCACCTCATTTTTAAATTCAATATCTCTCTCAATCTTTGCATCTCCACCTTCGTAAATAGCTTTGCCCCCAATTCCATAAGCCACATAAGGCCCGAACCCGAGCATAAAATAACCATTGCCCACCTGCGCTTTATAAACAAAATTGAGAGGCAATTCAACATATGACAGCTTGTTGGCTATTTCGGTTCGATTTGTGCCAGTGTTTTCGGAGTTGTTAGTGCCAGTGATTCCGGTCCAAACTGTGCCATTATTTAATTAAATGGTATAAGATTTTCCGGTTCGATTTGTGCCATTCATGGCCGGTCGGTTACATTAACGGTTCGTTTTGTGCCACTTTGAGAGATCAGGAAAATAAGACTATATCGCACAAAAATTTTAGCGATATGGCAAATAAACTTGATTCGATGGATTTGAAACAAATTATTACACTGCACAAAGATGGCGTTAGCAACCGACAGATTGGCCAGTTGCTGGGTATATCCCGCAATACAGTCAACAGTTATATCAAACAGGTGATGGGCAGCGACCACAGCCCGGAAGAACTGCTGGCAATGGACAGTAGCAGTCTGGAGGAGCTTTTCACAGCCCACACAACGATTGTAAATGACCGCTACAACCAATTAATGGTTTACTTTGACCGTATAAACCAGCAGCGCAATCATCCCGGTTTTACATTCAGTTACCATTACCTGGAATACCGACAGGAAGTTTCCAACCCCTACAGCTACACCCAGTTTATGGAGCATTACAACCGCAAGTACAGCAAAGCAGAAGGTTCGATGAAACTGGAGCATGAAGCAGGGAAAGAAGTTTATATTGATTTTGCGGGTAAAAAGCTGCATATCACCAACAGAGAGACAGGGGAACTGGTTCAGGTTGAGGTTTTTATTGCTATTCTTCCCAATAGCCAGTACACATACGTGGAAGCCTGCGTGAGCCAGAAACGCGAGGATTTGGTAACCTGTATGGCTGGTGCACTCTCCTTTTTCGGCGGTGTGCCCAAGGCCATTGTTTCCGACAATTTAAAATCGGCAGTAACCAGGGCAAGCAAATACGAACCGGACATCAACCGCACGTTCAAAGACTTTGCCCGCCATTATGGTTGTGTTATCAACCCCACGCGCAGCTATTCGCCGCAGGACAAAGCTCTGGTCGAAAATGCCGTCCACCTCGCTTATCAGCGTATTTACTATCCCATGCGGAACATGACCTTTTTCTCACTTGCCGATTTAAACCGCGAGATAAGAAAGTTACTGGAAGGATATAATAATTTACTTTTTCAGCGCAGGCAAGCAAGCCGCAGGGAGCTTTTCCAGTCAGTAGAACGCGGCTACTTAAAGCCACTTCCTGAAACAACCTATCAGCTTAAAGATTACCGCAGAGCGAAGGTGCAAAAAATCGGGTATGTTTATTTCTCCCCCGACAAAAGTTATTACAGTGTCCCATACCGCTATATCGGGCAGCATACGCTTATTCACTATACCAAATCGATGGTAGAGGTGTATTACAACCGCCAGCGTATTGCCCTGCACAAACGTAATCCGGCAACAGGGAGCTACAACACCAACAAAGACCATTTAAGCAGCACCCACAAAGCCTATTCCGACTGGAGCCCGGGGTATTTTAAGAACAAGGCATCCCGGCACGGTGAAAACGTTCTGGCAGTAGTTGAAAATGTCCTTAAAGAATGTGATTACCCGGAAACCGGTTATAAGCGGGCTATGGGCATCATCCAACTCCACCGGGCGTATGGTTCCCAAAGGCTGAACGATGCCTGCCAGAGAGCATTGCATGCTGGTACCAGTTCCTATAAACGCATCAGCAATATTCTTAAAAACAATCTGGATAAAGAACCTATAACCACTGAAGATGAAAACACACCACATATTCCGGAGCACGCTAATATACGTGGCTCAGGAGCTTATAATTAACATTTTAAAAATTATTTTATGAACAACAATCAGACAGTTGAAAAACTAAGGCAGATGCGTATTGGCGCAATGGCCGAACTGCACCTGCAGCATGTAAAAAACAACACAATGGACAGTTGTACTCCCGATGAGTACCTGGGCCTGCTAACCGACCATGAATGGGAAAGCAGGCAAAACCAAAAAACCGAAAGGCTTTTAAGACAGGCAGCTTTCCGGCAAAAGGCAAGTGTGGAAGAGGTGGATTTTTCACCTGCCCGGAACCTTGACAGAAACATGTTCTCACGTCTTGCAACCCTAGATTTTATCCGACGCAAAGAGAATCTTATTGCTACCGGTGCTTCGGGTGTGGGGAAAAGCTATCTGGCACAGGCACTCGGGCATCAGGCTTGTTTAAATGGATTGAAGGTGTTTTACTCAAACACTGCCCGTTTGTTTACGCGGTTAAGGCTCTCAAAAACAGATGGTACTTACCTCAAAGAATTAAAAAAACTTCAAAAAACAAATTTGCTGATTCTCGACGACTTCGGGCTTCACCCGCTGGATAACCACTGCCGGGAAGCACTGATGGATATTATTGACGACAGGTATAATCAGGCATCCACAATCATCGTGTCGCAGATTCCGGTTTCTGTTTGGTATGACATCATCGGGGAAGGAACAATTGCAGACGCAATCCTGGACAGAATTGTCAACTCTTCGCACCGGATTGACCTGAAAGGAGAATCGATGAGAAAGGGAATTTTAAAAAATGTGAACTAAATTTTTTGTATAATTGTGCATCTTTTAGAGTGGCACCGTTTCAACCGAAAAGGCTGGCATGGTCAGACCGAAATCGCCACTTGTATGTATTTGTTAATACATCATGTGTGTTTTTGGCTCCTTTAGTACTAAACATCAACCCCGGCTGGAAGTAAAACTGTGGAGCAACAGGAAGCTGAACATTGACTCCGGCATGAAAGCCGGTGAGCATGTCATTTTCAAGTTTGTCGCCACTCATGTCCTTTCCGTTCAGGTTTTGTAAATTAACTCCACCAAGAATCGCAAAAGAAGTTTTTGAACCAGCCGTTCTCTGGGCAAATGCCATAGAACCTGAAAGTGCAAAAATCAAAATCAAGGAAAATAGTTTTGTTTTCATTATAATATTATTTGTAACGTGTTAAAAATTAATTCGATGCTTCTTTTTCAGCTTCAGCTCTCATTTTTTCATTGGCAGTAATCATAAATTCAACCCTGCGGTTTTGAGTACGCCCATAAGCTGTATCGTTTTCATACTTGGGCAATGTTTCGCCAAAACCTTTAATGGAAAAACGGCGCTGATTGATACCATTGCTTACGAGATAGTTTCTCACTACTCCTGCCCGTTGTTCTGATAAGGTTTGGTTGTACGATTCACTTCCTTTACTGTCTGTATGTCCCTGAACTTCGATATCGGTATCCGCATAACTATTCAGTACGGTAACCAGTTTGTCCAGATTTATTTTGGCTTCATTTGAAAGGTTCGATTCATCGAAACCAAACAAAATGTTGCTGCTGAATTCTACCACAATACCTTCGCCTACGCGTTCAACTTTTGCGTCGGGTACATTTTTTGCAATTTCTTCAGCCTGTTTGTCCATTTGACGGCCAATTATAGCGCCTGCGCCGCCGCCAACAGCAGCTCCAATGATTGCCCCAAGGGCAATATTGCCCGAAGCACGACCTATTACTGCACCGGCAGCTCCGCCTGATACAGTTCCGATAGCTGCTCCTTTTTGTGTTTTATTCCACGAAGCACAGCCCGTAAAAAGGAACACTGTGCTTAAAACCACGAGTAAACCCATTCTTAAATTTTTCATTTCCAATATTTTTAATTTTAAAACATCTCTTTATTTTCTGTAAAGGTAAGCTCATAATAACAGTGAAATGTTACACAATTTTCAATAATAGTTACATCATTCACACATTCCGGCTGTGTTCGTTAAAAAAGTGGGAATTATGTAACTTTTTCAAAGAATTATATAGCTTGTAAAATATTCATGCTTGCTAAATTTCGCATTTTTTAAAAGGAGAGGATGAGAACAAAATTTTATTTAAAAGGACTGCCTTATATTGTATTAATGTATATTTTTGATATTTATTGACCGGGATTTTAAAAAAAAACTGATAATTGAACACAAAAAAGAAAGAAAAGGAAAGTACTCTGAAAGGAAAGAGACCTGATGTAAAATCCGGAAAGTTCCCAATCGTCGGGATTGGCGCATCGGCTGGTGGATTGGAAGCCCTGGAGCAATTTTTAAAAAATGTACCTGACAAAAGCGGAATGGCCTATGTGGTTGTTCAGCATTTGGATCCAACGCAAAAGGGGATGCTTCCTGAATTGCTCCAGCGAATCTCCAAAATGAAGGTTTTTCAGGTTGAAGACCTGATGAAAGTAAAGCCTGACTGTGTCTATGTAATTCCTCCAAACAAAACCATGTCCATTTTCAAAGGGGTGCTTCACCTGTTTGAGCCTGTTGAAGCTCGGGGACTTCGCCTTCCCGTCGATTTTTTTCTGCGCACCCTGGCCGATGATCAGGAGGAGTATGCTGTTGGAATTATTCTATCGGGGATGGGCTCCGATGGAAGCAGCGGAATTCGGTTAATAAAAGAAAAGAACGGAATTGTGCTGGTGCAGGAACCTGATACTGCAAAATTTGACAGCATGCCACGAAATGCCATCGACTCCGGACTGGTTGATATTGTGGCTCCACCTGAAAAATTACCTTCGGAACTTATAAATTTCCTGAAACAAATTCCTGTAGTTAAATCAAACCTTAATATTGAAGTGAAAGATAAAAGCGCGCTTGAGAAAATTATTATTTTACTTCGGACACAAACAGGAAATGATTTTTCGTTGTATAAAAAGAACACAATTTACAGGCGCATCGAAAGACGAATGAGCGTCCATAAAATTGATAAAATATTCTCGTATGTACACTTTTTACAGGAAAATCCAAAGGAAGTGCAGATTCTGTTCAAAGAGTTAATGATTGGTGTAACCAATTTTTTTCGTGATGCACCGGTTTGGGAAAAACTGAAAAAAGAAGGATTTCCCGCGCTGATTGAAAAAATGAAACCCAATTCGCAATTGAGAGCATGGGTGCCCGGTTGCTCTACAGGCGAGGAAGCGTATTCACTGGCAATTATTTTTAAAGAAACGCTGGAAAAAATTAGACCTAATGCAGGAATAACATTGCAGATTTTTGCTTCCGATTTGGATAAAGATGCCATTGATACTGCCCGTAAGGGACTGTTTCCGGATAATATTGCCAACGACGTATCGTCCAAAAGGCTGAGCCGTTTCTTTACCAAAGTCGATGACATGTTTCGCATTAATACAGAAATAAGGGAAATGATTGTATTTGCGCAACACAACATTATTATGCATCCGCCATTTACCAATTTAGACATTATCTCATGCAGGAATCTGCTGATATACATGGATCCGGAATTACAACAAAAATTATTCAGACTGTTTTATTACAGCCTTAACCACGAAGGGATTTTGATACTTGGAACGTCTGAAACACTTGGGGAGCAAAGCCATCTTTTTACTCCGGTTAATTCTGCCCTGAAAATTTTTAAACGGTCTGATGCCAACTTAAACCCGCAATTAGTCGATTTTCCTTCTTCATTTACCCGGAGCAAATCGGGCATTATTGAAAACACTGAATCTGACAAACCAATGGCTAACATTCAAACACTTGCCGACCAATTGCTGCTGCAGCAATTTTCACCTCCCGGAGTTTTAGTAAACGAAAATGGTGACATCCTCTATGTCAGCGGACGAACGGGAAAATACCTTGAACCTGCTGTGGGAAAGGCAAATATGAATATTTTCTCCATGCTGCGACCAGGCTTTGAGAACGACTTTACCATTGCATTTCGTAAAGCAGTAATGAACAAGGAATCCGTGGTGTTGCACCACGTTAAAATCGGCACAAACGGAGGCACAATCACCTTAAATGTAAATATTCAGTGGATTAGCAAGCCGGAACTTTTATTGGGCAAACTGATGATAATTTTTACTGAAGTTCCGCAACCTGCTGAAACCACACTACCGCAGAAAAAAGGTGAAAAATCAACAGCCAGCATCAGGGAAGCCGAATTAGAGCAAGAGTTACAGCATACCCGTGAAGAAATACAAAGCATAATGGAAGAGATGCAAACTTCGCAGGAAGAGTTGCAGTCAACCAACGAAGAGTTGCAATCAACCAACGAAGAACTCACCACCTCTAAGGAAGAAATGCAAAGTCTGAACGAGGAACTCCAAACCGTAAATGCAGAACTGATGGCAAAGGTGGATGATTATACGCAGGTAAACAACGATATGAAAAACCTGCTCAACAGCACCAATATTGCTACCTTGTTTCTCGACAAGGAATTTAATATCCGCCGTTACACCAACCGGGCAACAAAAATATTTAAACTCATAAAAAGTGATATTGGTCGCCCTTTCACTGACCAGGTTTCACAACTTATTTACCCTAACCTGCCCGAAGATGCAACAGAAGTTCTGAGAACGCTCATTTTTATTGAGAAGCAAATTCCAACCAAAGACGGGAGGTGGTTTTCTATCCGAATTATGCCCTACCGCACCTTCGACGACCGGATTGACGGACTGGTTATTACATTTATCGATATTTCGGAATTGAAACTGGTGGAAGAAAAATTGCAAAAAATGAACCGGGAGAACCTGCTGCTTTTTGATTCTTCTTCCAGGGTAATCCTGAAAACATCAGCCAACTGGCAAATTTTGGAATTTAATCCGATGGCAGAAACATTTTTCGGCAAAAAACGCGAAGATGTTACAGGTCAGAATTTTATGGAATTATTTATACCAGAGCCTATCCGAAAAAAGACAGAACAACAGATGACCAAACTGTTAACAAAACCTGGAAATTACGAGTTTAAAATGAAGGTAATTGCAGCCGGGGAAAAAGAACTTGTTACAGAATGGTCGGTTAATGTTTTATTTAATCACCTTGAACAACCTTCAGAAATAATTATAATCACAAATAATAGTTAAAATATGATTTACGAAGAAATGGATTTCACCGATCCCAAAATGTTGCGTAAGAAAGCTGAAAAGCGACTGACTGAGAAGCAGAAAGAACAGAACGATAAAAATAAAGTAACCAATGGCAATAAACTTCTGCACGAATTGCAAGTACACCAGATAGAGTTGGAAATGCAGTACGATGAGCTTCGGCAGGCATACGAAACAGCAGAAACTGCACTGAAAAAATACATCATGGTATATGAGCTATCTCTGGTTGGATATCTCACTCTTGATTCAGACGGAACAATTTGCGACCTGAACTTTACCGCTGCAGAACTGCTTGGAGACAGACGATTTAGCCTGACAGACAGCAATTTTAAACTCTTTGTCTCAGAAGAATCAAGAACTGTTTTTAATGATTTTTTCAGTAAAGTATATACCAACAATTCAAAAGAATCGTGCGTGGTATTGCTTGGATATAACAATAAGCCTCTTAGCAAGGTGTATATGGAAGGTGTAGTTACTGAGGACGAACAAAAATGCCTGTTGTCGGTCGTCAATCTCTCAAAGTTCTTAAATATGTGAATGATGTAACTCTTTCCCTGAATTGTGTAAAAAGCCGAGACAGTTTAAGATTACCTTTGAGAACGATGATTTTTCATTCGGCTTACATATGAAAAAAATTATTTTTACAGCATTAATTTGGTCATTGGCTTCTATTTCAGGAGCTGATGAACTTTCAGAATCCATCAGCCAATTCATAAATAATAAACCTGCAGATTTATCTTATGTAATGGATCAGGAAAACCTCTATTCAGTTAAGGCAATCCAGAATTTTTATCGAAACCGAAACTATGCCCCCGCATGGATTAACTCCAAAGCCCCGGTATGGATAAATTCGAACATTCCCCCATGGATTAACGCTTCTTCGCCGGTTCGGATGAATTCAGATTCTCCCGCCTGGATTAAATCCGACATCCCTGTCTGGATTAATTCCAATGTGCTTGGAAAAAATGGCTATGTGCTTTTGGATTATATTCGACAGATAGCCAGGCACGGACTGAACCCGTCCGATTACCATTTATTCCTGCTCGAAAAGTACGTTGACAAAACAAAATTGTTTATGGCAATGGACACGGAGGATATGATGAAACTGGATGTTTTGCTTACCGATGCTTATCTATTGCTGGGGTTGCATCTGTATTACGGCAAGGTTGATTCAGAAAAAGAGGGCGAAAACTGGACCATACAACGCAAAAAACCGGAATTGCAGTTAAACCGGAAATTAGAAGAGGCGCTGACCGCCGGTGATATTACCAATGGTTTGAATCTGCTTGCACCAAGGTACCGCTCCTACTGGATGATGAAAGAAGATTTGGCATTTTTTCTTGAACTCGAAAATGAACCTTGGCCTGCAATAATTTCAGATACCACAATTAATCCAGCCCAGTCAAACCAGTTGCTCCCAAAAATCAGAAGAAGACTTATAAAACTGAGATATTCGTTATCAGACAGTATTTCTGTAACTTATGACACAGAACTTGAAAAGCAACTGAAGAACTTTCAAAAAGACTGGGGTTTAAATGCCGACGGCGTAATAGGAAAGGGAACGTTGCTTGCGCTAAATACCAGGCCGGAGATGCTCATTAACCGATTAAAAGTTAATATGGAGAGGTTCAGGTGGCTTCCGTTACATGAACCCCGAAAGTACCTGATGGTAAATATTGCAAGTTTTGACCTTGTATTAATTGAAGGAGTTGACACGCTGATTTCCATGCGGGCAATAGTGGGAAAGGATTACAGAGAAACGCCTGTTTTTAACGCACTTATGACTTACATTGTTTTTGGTCCGAGTTGGACGGTTCCACCCACCATTTTGAAGAACGATGTGATTCCCGAACTGCTAAAAGGCCCTGAATATCTGAAAAAAAAGAATATGAAGCTGCTCAGGTACGATGGGTCAGAAATAGCATACAGCGAAATTGACTGGACTAAAATATCAAGGAATAATTTTCCCTATATGGTACGCCAAAATCCCGGGCCTGAAAATGCGCTGGGCAAAGTGAAATTTATGTTTCCAAATAGTTATAACGTTTATATACATGACACTCCTTCGCGGGGATATTTTGCCCGCGACGACCGGGCCATGAGCTCGGGTTGTATAAGAATTGAGAAACCTTTTGAACTGGCTGAATTGTTACTGGCAGATTCACCGGAGTGGCCGCCCGAAAAAATACATACTGCAATGCAGCAAAACAGGGGGCAAACGGCAAGTCTTAAAACCCCTGTGGAAGTGTTGTTGCTATACCTAACTTCATGGACCGGTGGAAACGGACGTGTACAGTTCAGAAAAGATATTTATATGTGGGATGAATTGATAGTAAAAGCCCTAAATCAGAAACCGAAAACAGAAAAAATAAAGGTTATCCCTTTTTAGAAGAGATAATTTTACTAATAACCAGTGATTCTGAAAGGTAGCTGTCTGTGGGTGCATAAACAAACAGGCATGTGCCGTCTTTTATGGTTTCAATAATTTCCGTGCTCAGCTCCTCGGGAACAGCCGGACAACCCAGACTTCGGCCAAGTCTGCCGTTTTTTTCAATGAATTCAGAAGATACATAATCTGCCCCATGAATGACAATGGCTCGTTCCCGTGCTTTATCGTTTATCCCGTTTTCAATACCATTGAGCCGTAGGGAAAAGCCATGTTTTCCAAAATAGGTTTCACCCGTAGTGTAAAATCCGGGACTGCTAGCATAGGAACCTAGTTTATTGGAAAATTTTTCGGCCATAACTTCGCCCGAATTTCTTCCGTGGGAAACCAGGCAATGATACAAAACTTTCGACTCAATAAGGTCTAACACCCAAAGCCTTTCCTGATTCGACGGCAGACTGAAATCGATGATGGTTATCACTTCCGGACGATTGATAGTTTGCTCCTTTTTAAGTAATTCGTAACCTGAAAGTGCAGTTTGAAGCAAGTCTGTGGCAGGTAGCTCTGAAGGGTTTTCTGAGATTGTTTGTTTGAATTTTTCAATCAGCAAAGGTGAGTTATTCTCCCTGTTGTTGGAAGCACCACTCCACTCACTAACAGAAGAAACCAGAATCAACGACAAAAAAACCAAACCAATTTTCTTTATTCGCATGCGCTAAAAGTAATTTATTATTTCTTTTTAAACGGCTTATACCAAAATATATTTCAATTATATCCCGCCTACCCGCTACCCCTCGTTTGCAACGAGGGGTAAACTTCTTGTCGTTTGTAACGACATTTAAACCCAACTAACCCGTTTGCAACGAGGATCAGGATCAAAAATGCATGTTCCCGGTAGTCGATCTTTCAAAGTTCTCAAATGTGTGAATGATGTAACTCTTTCACTGAATTGTGTAATACTTTCCAGTAATATATACAGTACTTTTATACCAAAATAGAGCTTTAAAAGAGAAGTTCCAATAATAATCATATAAAAAATAATAAAAATGAAAAAACAAGTTTTGACTTTTATTCTGGTTTTAATTGCCAGCTTTGTTTTTGCTCAAAGTCCTGTTTCAAAAGGAGAATCGCAAATTAATTTAGGTGTTGGACTTTCATCGTGGGGCGTTCCCGTCTATATTGGATTTGATTATGGAGTTCACCCCGATATAACCCTGGGTGCCGAAGCATCTTTCCGTTCGTATAACGACAACTGGCGCAATAATAAGTACAGGCACACAGTCATTGGAATTCAGGGGAATGCAAATTATCATTTTAACACTATATTGAACATTCCTTCTCCCTGGGATTTTTACGCCGGACTTAATCTTGGTTTCTATAGCTGGAGTTCCCCAAAGGATTATGAAGGTTCACATACATCGGGAATTGGGCTTGGTGCACAAATTGGTGGCAGGTACTATTTTAGCAATAGAGTGGGTGTAAATCTGGAATTTGGAGGAGGTAATGCCTTCTCGGGAGGAAAGTTTGGTATTACTATAAAAATTTAAAATGAACTATTTGTATTTAATCATTCATGTGGTAATTTTTTTGCTGTTGGGAATCAGAATTGTAAGGGACACTCACCGTGGCCTTATTGAACGGCTTGGAAAATATAAGAAACTTGCGAACCCCGGGTTTCACAGGATTATTCCTGTTGTTGACCACCTTCTTTTGGACAATATTATTGAGGAAATGGCAGTAATTATACCTCTCGAAAGAAAGAAAAATGGATGAAATAAAACCAAAAAATGTTGCCGTAATTGTTGCTCACCCCGACGATGAAACGTTATGGGCCGGCGGTACAATTTTGAGCCACCCTTCCTGGAATTGTTTTATTGTTTCGCTTTGCCGGAGAGATGATACTGAGCGTGCGTCAAAATTTTATGATGCATTAAAAGTGCTGAAATCGGAAGGAATTATGGGAAATCTGGATGACGGTACAGAGCAAAATCCGCTGGACGAAGAGGAAGTTGAACAAACTATTTTGAATTTGCTGCCCGAAAAATATTACGATCTGGTTTTTTCCCACAATCCTAACGGGGAATATACCCGCCATATCCGGCACGAAGAGGTAAGTAAAGCAGTTATTACGCTCTGGAACAACAGTAAAATTGCTGCCGATGAACTT
This sequence comes from Mariniphaga sp., assembly GCA_040772505.1. Taxonomy (GTDB): domain Bacteria; phylum Bacteroidota; class Bacteroidia; order Bacteroidales; family Prolixibacteraceae; genus Mariniphaga. The sequence continues at coordinate 24,505 of JAXGYA010000003.1, forward strand.
AGGACTTTTGCTTACGAAGATGGTCAAAAAGAATACTATCCGCGGGCAATTGTAAATGCGGCAATTTACCGGCCGCTTACAAAACGGATCTGGCTTAGAAAATACAGCATTCTGAGGGAAATTTACGGTTTTGAAAAAGACAGTTGGGAAGTACTTACAACTCCGCGGGAAGAAGCTTTCTGGCAATTCACCAATCCGTTTCTTGCAAGGAAATGGCTAAATAACGGAGGGATTCACAGATGAAAGTATTGGTTTTATATGATTATCCTCCCTCGCCCGGAGGACTTGCAACACAGGGAGATCTTTTATACAAAGGACTTGTTGAAATGGGAATTGACGCCCACCCGGTGCATTTTGAATCGGCACAGGAAAAGGAATGGTATTACCGTTGGTTTGAACCCGACATTGTTGTTGGCGTAGGCTATTGGGGGCACACACCCCAACTGGTGCTTCACCCGCAACGATATGGTGCACAACCTATTCCCTGGCTGGTTGCAGATGGTTACATAGCCAACTACCAGGAAGTTTTGAATGCACTCCCTTTAATTCTTGTTACTTCAAACTGGGTAAAGGAAATGTATGTCCGAGATGGGATTGATGGCAGTAAAATTGAAGTGCTTCCTGTGGGTTGTAATACAGATACATTTATTCCTTTTCAAAAAAACGATCCGAAAATTCTGGCCGTGCGTGAAGCGCTGGGTATTTCTCCCGAACAGTTAATGATTCTCACCGTTGGCGGCGATGCAGCTTCAAAAGGTGCTCAGGAGGTAATGCAGGCACTTGCCATTATCGATACTATAGCCCCCGACTGGAAATATGTGTGCAAAGTTTGGCCACAACCACGAACCAAAACACAAAACCTTGCCGATTTGCAATTGGCTTCTGATTTGGGGATAGAAAAAAACGTAACGTATGCCACCAACACAATTTCACGGAATTTTATGCCTTATCTGATTGGTGCTTGCGATATTTATGCAGCTCCTTCGCGCCTGGAAGGTTTCGGAATGCCACAGGTAGAAGCCGGGGCATGCGGAAAACCGGTGGTTAGCTTAAAAGCAATGGGAATGTTAGATACACTCGTCCATGGGAAAACAGCATTCCTGGCAAAAATTGCACAAAAAATTGAAGTAAGCGAAGTTGTGATCGGTGAAGAATCGGGATATGAAAATCAGCGTAAAATAATTTTCAATGTGCCCAGAACAGTGGATTACCGGGCAAATGTACAGGATATTGCAAAGTACCTGTTAAAACTCATGAAAGATTCTGCCCTCCGTGATAAAATGGGCAAAGCGGGCAGGGAGAGAGTTGAGAAGAATTTTGACTACCGGGTGGTTGCCAAAAGATTTGTGCAAATCATCAACGATAGATTAGGAATACATTGATGTAATTTTTGGAGAATCAATCAAACTGGCAGATCTGGTTGCGGGAGCTTTGTCAATGGCTGTCGGAGAATATGTTTCTGTAAGTTCACAATCGGATATTGAAACCGCAGATTTAAAAAGGGAAAACAAATGAATTTCATCGATTATTACAAAATATTAGGGATAGACAAAAAGGCCACTGCAAGTGACATTAAAAAGGCCTACCGTAAACAGGCAAGAAAATATCACCCCGATCTGAATCCCAACGATGCAGATGCGAAAAAGAATTTTCAGCAAATCAATGAAGCCAATGAAGTACTTAGTGATCCCGAAAAAAGAAAGAAATACGATAAATACGGAAAAGATTGGCAACATGCTGAACAGTTTGAAAATGCAAAACAGTATCAGAAACAATCTTCAGATTTTAGTGGCCAAAAGTATTCATGGGCACAATCCGGCACGGATTTTTCCGATTTTTTCCAATCCATGTTTGGTGGTTCAGCAAATGCAGGCAGAAGCAGGCAGGTAAAATTCAGAGGCGAAGATTATTACGCGCAATTACAACTCAACCTTACAGATGCTTATAATACCCACAAACAAACCCTTTCTGTAAATGGTAAAAACATAAGAATAACCATCCCAGCCGGCATTGAAAACGGGCAAACCATTAAAATTGCAGGACATGGGGGAGCGGGAATAAATGGCGGGCCGAACGGTGATTTGTATATTACATTTTCAATAGCCAATCATCCCGGCATCAAAAGGCTGGGAAATGATTTATATGTTAATGCTGATATAGACTTATACACAGCGGTGCTGGGTGGCGAAATTACCCTCGATGCCCTGAGTGGAACAGTGAAACTAAAAGTAAAGCCCGAAACGCAAAATGGAAGCAAGGTAAGACTCAAAGGGAAAGGATTTCCTGTTTATAAAAAAGAAGGGCAGTTCGGAGACTTATACATAACCTACACGGTTAAAATCCCAACCCATTTAACTGAAAAACAAAAAAAATTATTTGCTGAATTATCAAAATCTTAATGTTTTACTATAAAAACAACACAAATGGATGATTTAATAGCGGTATATGAATTCTGTGTCAATCACCATATCGAGATTTCATTTATAACCCTTTTGCAGCAAAACGGATTAATTGAAATCAAAACCATAGAGTCAAAGTACTTTGTTGAAAAGGAGCAACTTCCTAAACTTGAAAAATTTGTTCGTTTCTATTATGACCTGGATATTAACCTCGAAGGGATTGAGGCTATAACCTATTTATTGCAGCGAATAGAAAACCTTCAGAATGAGATTATTGCGCTTAAAAACAGGCTTGGGCTTTATGAAGGATGATGGTTAAATAAGTTAACAAGACAAGATCATGCAAGTCAATAACGAGAAAGAGATTGAACAAGCAAAAAAAGCAGCACTGGAAGTTTTACTTCACAACGCCCACGGACCGTATCACGGGTTACCCCGTACAGCAGGTTGGGGATATCCGGAACCTTACACAAGGGATCTGATGATTTCTATTCTGGGGATTACCGCTTCAGGAAATCAAAATCTTCTGAACAGTATTCGAAAAGTACTGGAAACACTGGCAAAAAACCAAACCAAACATGGTCATATTCCATCGCTGGTGCACGACAACAACGATCGCGGCGCCAGTGATACTACCCCACTCTTTTTGCTGGCTGCCGGAATTTTCAGAAAAGTTACGGGTGAGGATGATTTTCTTAAAGGGGCAGTTGAAAAAGCTCTGGTTTGGCAGAGTTATCAAAGCCCGTCGGACAAATATTTAATTGCTCAACAACCAACCAGCGACTGGCGCGATGAACAATGGGTTATTGGATACGGTTTATATGTAAATACGTTGGTTTACAGTTGTCTAAAAATTCTCGGCAAACACGAACCAGCAGAAAATATGCGCCATGCAATGAGCCGTTTTACTATTACCGGGGGCACTATTCACCACCATGTTCATGAAGGCCTGGTTGTGAAACATAAGCCCTATTATGCTTTTTGGTCTTACAAAATATTTAGCAGTGAGCGCTTCGATCTGCTTGGAAACAGCCTTGCCATTCTCGCCGGGATCGCTTCCCCTTCACGAGCCGATGAAATGATCTCATGGATTGAGAAGGAGTGCGCGGAAATGCGGAAAAGAGATGAACTAACCGGCGACTTGCCACCCAATTTCTTCCCTTTTACAAAACCTGACGACCCGGATTGGCACGATAGATATGCCCAATATAATAATCCGGGCAATTACCACAATGGAGGGATCTGGCCTTTTATAAGTGGATTTTATATTGCTGCATTAGTTGCTGCCAAACGGTATAAACTCGCCTCTGAAAAACTGGTTGCTCTTACTCAATGTGTCAAATTAACACGTTCAGAAAACCTTGAGTTTGGATTTAATGAATGGATTAAAGCGCAGAATGGAAAACCCATGGGTCAGGATTGGCAAACCTGGAGCGCTTCAATGTATCTCTATGCCGCAAAGTGTGTGGAAGAAAAAAGAACTCCATTTTTTGAGGAGATGCGAAAACAATAACCTTAGAATTTGTTAACAATCTAATATTGAACCAAACCATCGGTAGGTTTGTAGCGTTTTATACAATAAATTTGCGTGGGTATGAACAAAAGCTATTTGATTTCAAACATTCATCCTATGGCAATTTAGGCAATTGTTTCCTGTTAGTCAACAGTAGTGCCTGTTAATTTATGTTAACAAAAATCGAACTCCAATTGCAACTGCCCGTCATCCTGTGTGTTGTTAAAGTAAAATCCGTTTAAGGTTATAACAGTAATAACCTTATATTCAATATTGTTGCTTTCAATTATGCTCCACCCCCTTGCTGAAAAAGCGCTCTTTTTCTTCTGTAATAGATTTATTTGAAAGTGTCAGGCTTACCAATAAACCAATTCCCAACAGAATCGTGCCGGCCAAATAAGTTCTGGGGCCAATCATCTCCGGGTTATTCGCGTAAAAATCACGAATAAAAGCCGCAAGCTGAGGGCCGACAATACCGCCTATTGACCATGCGGTAAGGATAACACCGTAAATAACAGGCATTAGCTTGGCATGAAAAACATCCAGCACATAAGATGGCATGGCACCAAATCCGCCGCCGTAGCACAGCAGTACGTAACATACCAAAATGCCAAAGACCCAGGGGTTAGCGGTAAACATCATAAGGATAAAAACCAGAATCTGAGAACCCAGAATCAATCGAAAAACCTGAATGCGACCAATTTTATCAGAGATTCCGCCCCAAAAGAACCGCCCAGCGCCATTAAATAATGAACTGATGGCAATTAGCGTAGCACCCGCTATTGCTAGGGCTTCGGTACTCATGCTGGTATCTTGTATTCTGAATAAATCCTGAATCATGGGCGACTGCAATCCAATAAACATTATTCCTGCCGAAATATTCAGGAAGAAAATAAGCCACATGCCCAGGAACTTTGTGGAGAGCAAACTCGTTTTAACCGTTAAACTATCTTCGTGACCTTGAGTGTCTGCACTTTTTACGGGAGGTGAATAGCCTTCAGGCATAAATCCTTTTGGTGGATTTTTCATGCTTAAACCAGCGGGAATTCCAATGGCCATCAGCACTATAGCGATGTAGAAAAACACTTGTACCATATTGCCATTCGTAATGCTCACAAATAGTGGAGCAATAATTTTTGACATGAGCAGTGCTCCCAGTCCAAAACCCATAACAACCATTCCGGTGATAAATCCTTTTTTGTCGGGAAACCACTTTGAGGCGGTCGCCACCGGAGTTACATAACCTAATCCCAAACCGATTCCGCCAATCACTCCAAAACCGATATAAAAAAGAGATAAACTACTGATATGCATGGCGTAAGCACTAATCAAATAACCTGCGCCATACAGCATAGCGCCAATGGAAGCCAATTTACGAGGGCCATATTTTGGAAGTATCATCCCTCCGACAGCGGCGGATAAACCAAGAAACAGAATTGACAAACTAAATATCCACATGGTTTGGACGTTGCTCCATCCATACTCAGCAATGATTGGCTTTTGGAAAAAACTCCATGCATAAACGGTTCCCAACACGACTTGGAGAAGCGTTCCCATAATTGCGATAAACCACCGACTTGAATTTGATTTATTCATCAGATTAAGAATTTATTTCTACAATTGGTTTCAGGTTTCAATTTTCATAAACTTTCCAATGCTGGCAGCTCTTTCCTTTTACGTTGGGTTTATTTTTACGAATATCCAATTATCAATTGAAAATAAACCTGCTCCTGCTATTGCAATAATAAAGCAAATTGTTGTATAAAGCAGAGGCAATTCCTGTTTTCCGAATCCATCATTTGTATGAAATATAAAAGCTGCTACTAACATATTTATAAACAACGAAATGGCAACTAAACGTATGACCAATCCCGAAATCAAAAGAATTGAACAAAACACTTTGGAGAAAACGGTAAGTGCCAATGATGCCGTTGCGCCTACAGCAACTGGGTCAGGAAACTGTATGGGGTCGTCTCCGGATAATGTTGAAAATTTATCAATTCCACGTGTCAACATTAAAATTTTGACCGCAAGGCGGAGCAGCATCATCACAAAGAAATTAATTATCTTAAAGTAAGATAGATAGAATGTTTATATCTTGATAAAGGAGAAATAAAATCAGTTTTGCAATAAATCCTATCTTTGCTTATGAATTCTTCTATTTTGAGCACTATAACACTTTTTATTTCCGAGCATTTTAAGGAGCTGCAACAGTTCTTGAAAAGCGTCAGTTTTTCAAGAGCCATTCGGGTCGGTATTGCGGTTACCCTACCCATAGTAATGGGCATACAATCTGGGTTATTTGGAAATTGGGTTGGCTCTCAGCTTCGGTGCCTTTTGGAGTTTGCCGAGTAACGTCAGTGGTAGTTTTAGACATAAAAAATTCGGCATTCTTTTTTCTGCAATATCGGTGATGATAGTCAGTTTTATTAAAGGCTATCTTCATTTTGACCCTTGGCTGTTTTCCATAAGCGATAAAATGCTCAAACTGGCCGCATCAGTGAAGTTTCTTCAGATTTGGGTATTTCCGAATGAAAAAAATGTAACACCAAGATACGACCAGATTTCACTAAAAGACATTGAAAAGGAAAATGAATTTTATTAGATTCTTTCCCCTACTAATAAAGAAGACCAGGGCGTTTGGGTTCACCAGGATGCCTGGTTTCATTTAGGGAAATTCACAAAAGGAAACAAGGACGAATATTATGAATACAAATTAATACCTTTATAAACATATATGTGTTACACAATTCCATCTAAAAGTTGCATTATTCACACTTCCTCAGAGGGGTTTGAATTGTACCGCTCAATTTAGGTTGCTCTAAGTTGTTTTATTTTCTACAAACTATCTCTTCATACAAGTCATTGTTTAAGACCACCATTTTCAGGCATTCGTTTCCATTTTTGCTAAAAAGACTTTAGATTGATTTTATATCTATTAATATTCCTTAGCAAGTTGTGTTGCTGCCACATAAACCCGCCCTTCTCCTGAAAGAGCGGGTCGCTTAAAGCGGGCGGAAGGTTTAAGTCGAACCAAACGAATAGCATTTAGAATTACCAGAAGCACGCTCAGTTCATGAATCAACATTCCGGAGGCTAAGTTCACGTTTTTAGTAAGTACTCCGCCCAATAACAGGGCAACTGTTCCGACTGCAATAAACATATTTTGCTTCATATTGCGTACCGTTGCTTTGGAAAGTCTTATAGTGTGGGTTAATTTGTCGAGATTGTCGGCCATCAATACCACATCAGCGGTTTCCATTGCAATATCGGTGCCTGCAACGCCCATAGCGATTCCCACGTCTGCAGAAGCGATCGCAGGAGCATCGTTTACTCCATCACCCAGCATGGCGAGGTTTACACCTTTCCCCATACAATCTTTGACTTTTATAGCCTTGTCTTCGGGTAGAAGTTCGGCATATATTCGGTCCATTCCAAGTCGCTCATCTACTAAATGAGCGGTATGTTTATTGTCACCGGTGAGCATGACCAATCTTTTAATCCCCGCTCTCCGAAGATTATTCATAGTATCCTCCGCCTTGTCTCTTATGGTATCAGCGATTGAAATAATTCCCAAAACCTTTTTATCCCCGGCAACAAAGACGGCAGTATTTCCGGCTCTCTCCTGTTCTGTAGCATAGGATTCCACTTCAGTTTCTATAGGAATATCATTCTGGAAAAGTCCTTTTCGATTGCCGATATAGAGCAGCTTTCCATTGAGTTTAACTTCAATTCCCCGACCTTTAAGTACATTCACTTCTGTAGGCTGATTCAAAAGCTTTAATCCGGTTCTTTCCGCTTCATTTACAATGGCTCTGCCCAGGTGATGTTCTGAGATCACTTCTGCCTCGGCAGTCATAAGCAACAATTCTTCCTCAGTTATACCATATGCTTTAACATCGGTAACCTCGGGTTTGCCTTTTGTCAGAGTCCCTGTTTTATCAAAGACAAAAGCGTTTAATTTTGCCAGGTTTTCCATGACCTCTCCGCCTTTGATCAAAATGCCATTTCGGGCACCATTACCAATTCCGGCAACGATAGACACCGGAGCAGAGATGACCAGGGCACCGGGACAGGCGATCACCAAAAAGGTAAGTGCCAGATGTACATCCTGTGTGATGAGCCATACCAGAACCGAAAGAACCATAATCCCTGGCGTATATATCGCGGCAAACTTTTCTAAAAATCGCTGGGTCTTTGCTTTACCTTCCTGAGCCTCTTCCACCAATTCGATGATTTTTGAAAAGGTGGTATCCTCCCCAACATTTTCTGCTATAACCTCCAAATATCCGCTGTCCAAAATGCTGCCACTGAATACCTGATCATCAATACCCTTGCTTGCAGGGACGGACTCCCCCGTAATGGCTGCTTCATTGACGGAGGCTTTCCCGGAGATCACCCGGCCATCGATAGGGATTTTTTCACCCGTTTGAATAATGACCAAATCGTTTTTAACAACCTCTTCTGCCATGATGGAAGAGCGCAGACCATCCCGGATCACGGTAGCTTCCAAGGGTGCCATTTCCATTAAGGATTTTAAAGATGCACGAGCTTTTTCCAAGGAACGCCCTTCTAAAAATGCCCCAAACAGGAATAAGAAAGTAACAGCTGCCGACTCTACATACTCTCCGATGATCAGAGCGCCAATAACGGCTATGGTCACCAAAAGCTCAATACTGAACATCTTCAGTCGTGAAGCTCTCCAGGCTCTTATAAAGGTGGGTACCCCTGCCACTATGGTGGCTATGATTAAAAGTGTATTCAGGAAGATTCTATCCCACTTGAATAAATAGACTGCAAATGCAGCAATAAGCAAAGTTCCTGCTGCATACATGATTTGATTGACTTGCTTAGATCTCATTGTTTTTCAATATTTATTCGTTAAGAAGATAGTACCGGATAGCCTACTTTTTCAATGACCTCAGCCAATCGTTTCGCAGACACCTTATCTTCATTGTATTCTACTTTAACTTTGCTGGAGTTGAAAAGCACCTTAGCTTTTTCGACTCCTGGTTCTTTATTTAGAACGCCTTCAATCCTTGTAATACAACTTGGACAGGTTAGGGTTTCCAACTGAAACCTCACTGTTTTGATTTCTTTTAAATTTTTCATTTCTTTTATTTTTTAAATTTCACTAATCACTATTTGTTTCTCTGAGGGCAAACGTAGGGACAAACTCAAGGCTGTGCGACCTAATTTATGAAATGGCACCTATTTATGAATGGCAATGCATCCCAGTTTATAAAGTGGGACTTAGGAGGAGGGGAGGGAATCCCCGAATCAGCTGGGAGTAGTGCCAGTTATGTTCTTGGACACTTTTTTAAAGGCAATATTTATACGTTTTGAAACAAAATCATTACATTGCCAAACCAATTTAAAATAATTTCAAAATGGAAAACACTAATATTTCTAGAAGGAAGTTTGTTCAAAGAGTCGCAGGTAGTACTGCCGGAATTGCCGTATTCGGAAGCAGTCTGGGGATGTCAGCTGCAAGTTATTCCCGCATCGTCGGAGCAAATGAGAGGCTGAATATCGGAGTCATTGGATGCGGTGGCATGTCCAATGCACACATGAAAGCTTTATTGCAAATGAAAAAATCAGACAATATTGATATTACTGCTGTCTGTGATGTTTACACAAAGAGGCTGGATCAGGCAAAAGAATTAACAAAAGCCCAGGCTTTCAAGAATTACCAGGATATTCTGGAAAATAAAAATATTGATTATGTGCTCATAGGCACACCTGAGCACTGGCATTATCAAATGACCGTTGATGCTATTAGTGCAGGGAAACACATTTATGTTGAAAAGCCAATGACTCACACTATTGAACAGGCTAAAGATATAACTGAAAAAATTGCAGCATCGCAACTCAAATTGCAGGTTGGGGTACAAGGGATGTCAGACGATTCGTATGAAACTGCACATAAAATGATCCAGGAAGGGGCACTTGGAAAAGTTGTTATGGCTCATATCGATTATTCAAGGAATTATCAAGACGATTTCTGGGCATATGAAATTGATGCTGACGCTAAACCCGGTGTTAACCTCGATTGGGAAGCATGGCTTGGTCCTGCCCCAAAACGTCCGTGGGATCCAAGAAGGTATTTTCAATGGAGACGGTACTGGGATTACTCCGGAGGAATTGCCACAGATCTGTTTATTCATCGCGTGACAAGGATTATTAAAGCTGTAGGACTACAGTTCCCGGATTATGTTGTAGGGACCGGTGGCACCTGGAATTTTGTTGACAGTGTGGCAGAGATACCTGATACTTTTAACATGATGTTGGATTATCCTGAAAAAATCACCGTCATGCTTGTTTCGTCTCTGGCTAATGATATGCCAATAAGGCACGTTATCAGAGGGCACGAAGCAACACTGGAATTCACCAGAGAAGGATTTACAATTACCCCACAGAAACAATCAAAACAGGCAATAATTAGTGGTACAGGTGAATCTCTGGGAGGAAATAAACAATTTACCCATATTAAAACCGGTGCTGAAGACATAACACTACACCATAGGAACTTACAGGCTGCAATAAGGAAAAATGAACCCTTAAAATGCGATCATAACCTTGGCTTTTATGGAGTCGTGGCATGTATGATGGGTGTTCAATCAATGCGCAACCGGAAATATCTCAAGTGGGACCCACAAAATAAAACGGTAGTTGAAATTTAGATATTAACATAATCCAAATGTAAATGTGGATCTACGTAAGGAGGCAAAACAAGTTTGCCCCCGAGGTCAATTTCCTCTTCACATTTAGGCAAATTGGTTTCAATCTGAGTGATTGTCCCATTTTCAAAGAAACCAACAAGGGATGCAATATATTGAACCAAATTAAAAATTCTGTTGGCTCCTAAAATAAAACACCATAATGATAGGTTTGTATTGATAATCTGAAAGTTGATGGGAAACAACAACCAACAGTCATTTGTTATAATCCGTAACTAAGTGGCTTATACGAAAAGATTTATCAAATGTTTGGTGTTTTGGAAAGATGTCAAAATTGTTAAAGACTAAAATCCAGATAGCAATGTACAATGAAACAACAACAAAAGAGTTAATTACCATTATGTCCGCATTGAAAGGGACCTCCTATTTAGGAGTTGAGAAGGGATCTTCACCTCCACAATTTAAAATTATTGATGTTCGCCCGGTTGATGCTTATAACGGCTGGAAATTACATAATGAAACCCGGGGAGGACATATCCCCGGTGCTAAAAGTCTCCCGACAAAGTGGCTGAAATATATCGACTGGATTGAAATTGTCCGTCATAAAAACATTCTACCCGAAAATGAACTAGTGTCATGTCAATTTTGAAATGACGTAATATGTTATTATTTTTGTCAAAAAAACTATGGCAAGATATATTGTAACATTGACCCAAGAGGAAAGAGAAATTCTTCTTTCCATAATCAAAAAAGGCTCACATAAATCATCAAAAATGCGTAACGCACTGGTTTTATTAAACTGCGATACAGGTGAGTACTCGGAAGACAAGCAGACAAATGAACAAATTAGCAATGTTCTGAAAATCGGGATGCGGACAATAGATCGGATAAAGAAAGCCTTTGTAGAAGATGGGTTTGAAATCGCGTTAAATGGCAGACCCTCAACACGGTTGTATAAGAAAAAAACGAATTGAAGCTCATATCGGAAAGTAAAAGGTTGGGTTATTCCACCAGATCAGAACGGCGAATTTGTGGCGAATATGGAAAAGGTTTTAGACGTTTATAAACGTCCTTATGATTATCAAAATCCAGTTATAACAGCTTATCGGAGAAACAAGAATAGCAATTCCTATGAAAGTTGGACAAAAAAGAAAAGAGGATTATGAATACAAACGAAACGGGGTCTGCAATATATTTATGGCAAACGAACCATTAATATGGCTGAAATCGAATTAAATGTTCTAACCAGCCAATGCTTGGATAGAAGAATAGCGGATATTGAGACTGTGATAGAGCAAGTAAATGCATGGGCAGAACACAGAAATACGGTCGAGGCAACAATTAATTGGCAATTCAAAACAGAGGATGCCAGAGTAAAACTAAGAAGGTTGTATCCGTCAATTAATCATTGACATGACAGTAGTTGTAAAACAGAACATACTTCAAAAGTGTCCCAATCACAAAATCCTTCAATTATACTACCAGCAACGGATCCGCCATATCGTTTTCATCTGACACCTGATTGATCAGGATAAAGTTTCGGAGTGACAGAAATTGGCTCACCCCGAAATCAGCAGTCTTCTCAAAAGCTGGAGGGCAGTCTGGGCTGACCGGATAATGTTCCGCTCACGGTTGTTGCCGAATACAAATTTTTCAGCCACAATTTCTTGAGGAGTGGCAATAGCTATCCAGACGGTTCCCACTGGTTTTTCATCAGTTCCGCCTGCGGGTCCGGCGATGCCTGAAGTGGCAACTGCATATTGAGTATTAAGCACTTTCCGGGCACCTTCAGCCATTTCACGCACAACCTGCTCACTCACAGCACCATACTTCAGAATAGATTCAAGAGAAACACCAAGCAAATTCTGTTTGATTTCGTTGGAATAGGCTATAATGCCGCCATTATACCATCCTGAACTCCCTTGCACCGACGTAATCAAATGGGAAATATAGCCGCCCGTGCAGCTTTCTGCAACGGCAAGGGTCTGTTTCTTTTCCAGCAGCAAGCTGCCAACTGCACCGGCAAGGGTATCATCATCATATCCAAAAATATGTTCAGGAATAATCTGTTTTAAACGTTCGATTTCCCGTTCAACCTCCCCTTTCAGAACATTACTGTCATCGCCGATAGCTGACAACCTTAATCTTACTGACATGGGATTGGGAAGGTAGGCTAAACGAATATTTTCTGGCAGTGCACTTTCCCAACTTTCAATGCGCTCTGCCAGAATAGATTCCGGAAGACCCTGTGTCAATACTGTCTTATGATAAATTGCCCTGAGTTTCCCGTTATTCCGAAGCCGGGGAATAATTTCATTTTCCACAAGATATTGCATTTCAAACGGAACGCCCGGCACGGAGACAAAAATGGTATCATCTTTCTCAAACCACATTCCCGATGCCGTACCCACTTTGTTGGGCAGAACCAGACAGGATTCGGGGAGCATCGCCTGATCGCGGTTCAGCTGATTCATGCGGATGTTCCGGTGCTTAAACCGCTCCAGAATTTGCTCAAAAATCTCCTGATGGAATACAAGCTTCGTGTTAAAAAAACGGCAAAGTGCTGGTTTTGTTATGTCATCTTTTGTGGGACCAAGACCGCCGGTCAAAATGACCAGGTCTCGCTTTCCTGTTGCCTGACGGAGTGCACCAATAATATGTTCGGTGTTGTCGTGGACTGAGGTTATCTGGCAGATTTCGATTCCTGCCCGGTTAAAATGTTCAGCAATCCATGCCGAATTAGTATCCACAATCTGCCCGATTAGTATCTCATCTCCAATAGTTATAATTTCGGCTTTCATCTCTCTATTTTACTAGACTTAAACTTCACTCACCGAGTCATCTGCACTGAACTCTGCATCACGCTGTCCGAAGGTTTCCAGATGCTTCAGCCTTTCAAACAGCGGCGGATGAGAATAGTTAAAAAACACATAGAGCGGATGGGGCGTCAGATTGCTCAGGTTTTTTTGCGAAAGTTTTTTCAGTGCCGAAGCCAAAGCATCAGGATTATAATGTTGTGCCGCAAAAGCATCAGCCTGATACTCATTTTTCCGGGAAAGCATATTCATAAAAATGCCCAGAATAAACGATACCGGAGCATACAAAATTCCGAAGGCAACCATGCCGATATGAAAATTCGGAGTTTCAACCCCGAGCGCCCGGCTGAGAGAACTGCTGTCAATCAGTAAAGAGAAGATGTACAGCAAAATTCCCATTTGCAAAAGTGAAATGAGCAATCCCTGCAAAACATGTTTCTTCTTATAGTGTCCGATTTCGTGCGCCAGCACAGCAACGATTTCATCGGTATTCATTTCATCAATTAGGGTATCATACAAAACAATCCGTTTTTTGGCGCCAAAACCTGTGAAATAGGCATTCGCTTTTGTGGTGCGTTTTGAGCCGTTTATCACAAAAATATTATCCAGCCTGAACCCCACCTTTTCAGCAAAATTCCTGATTGCATTTCGCAGTTCGCCTTCTTCGAGCAGTGTCTGTTTATTGAAAAGCGGCACAATGAGGTTGGAATAGAACATCGCCATAAAAATACTGAACAGAGAAACGGCAATCCATGCATAAATCCAGAACAAATTTTGGGTTTTCTGATAAATAAAAATAATGAGCGCCAGTAACCCTCCACCGACGACAGCACCTAACAGCAACCCTTTCAACTGATCGGAAATGAAAATTTTGGGCGTAGTTTTATTGAAACCAAATTTCTCTTCGATCACAAAAGTATCGTAAACCGAAAAAGGGATTCCGAGAATATTGGATGCAAGCATGATGATTCCAAAAAACAGAAGCGCCGCCAATATAGCATGGGATGTGATACTCCAGGCAATGGAATCAACAATTGCAAATCCAAAAAAGACAAACATTGCCAGCGTAATCAGAAAACTTAATGTTCCGGAGTAAATCCCAAGACGATGATTTTCACGCTGATATGCCTGTTGTTTAGCATATTCATCTTTGTCGTAAATTCCTTCAAGCTCCCGGGGAATCTTGCTGCCCATCCGTTTAATATTCAGATAATCGAGGTAGTTTTCAATTAAAAAATCAAATAAGAGAATAGCAATGATTATCCAAAAAATTGTTCCGTACATATATGTTCAAAATGGTTAATTTTCAAAGGTACTGCTAAAAATAAAAAATGCCCGCATTGCAGGCATTTGTTTCACAAAAATAAATATCGGGTTAAAAAATCCGGAATCCCAAAGTGAGCATAAATGTTCTGTTTTTTCCGTTAACGTCGTCATTTGGCGAAACATACAAATTATTAGCTCCATGTTCCATACGTGCTTCCAGAAAAATGCGCCAGATATCAAATCCGACTCCATACTGAAATCCTAAAGTGTTGTCCTTCAGATAATCTTTAGAAAAAACCTTTTGTTCTTTAATTGTTTTATCGGTCATCAAACTGAATACCGGGCCGCCAACAATATGGATATTGGAAGATTTACCGTCGAAAACCTTAAACCCCAAAAGCAACGGGATATCCAAATTATTATAGTCAAACAGTTCTAATCTTTCCCTTATCTCAGTGTCTGCACCAAAAACCTCTCCGCCCTTTGCACTAAAATAGAGTTCGGGCTGAATATAAATCCTGCCAAACCCGAAACGGCCATAAACTCCATAATGAGCTTTCACAATGGATTCCGAGGAATATTGACTCTTATTAAAAGTAATTTTTGAATTGTTCAAACCCGCTTTTATTCCTATTTCCATCTGCGGCTGAGCAAATAATAGTGTTGCTGAAAACAGAAAGAGAATTGAAACAAATAATTTTTTCATCCAATTAAAATTAAAAGTTTTCAAAGGTATTGGATGCCTGCCTGTCCGGTAGGCAGGTAACTCCCTCATTTTAATTATGCTTGTTTGTGAAGCATTTCTACATGGTCGTTTCATAATAAACAATTTTAAAATTTTAATAAAAACGAAAGGAACAACTGTTATATTGCATTAAGCAACGCAATTGACTTCTCGTTCAAGGCTCACTTTAAATTTCTCAAAAACCGAATTTTTGATTTTCTCAGAAAATTCAAAAATATCCTTTCCGGTTGCATTACCGTAATTTACCAGCACCAGTGGCTGTTTTTCATAGACCCCTATATCGCCTTCGCGCCTGCCTTTCCAGCCCGCCTTGTCAATAAGCCAGGCTGCGGAAAGCTTGGCTTTTTCACCGGGCAGCGAATAAACCGGTACATCCGGGAATTTCTTACGCAATGTTTCTGCAAAACCTATATCTACTACCGGATTTTTAAAAAAACTGCCACCGTTAGCCAAATCCCTGACATCGGGCAGTTTGGAATTACGAATATCGATTACAGCTTTTCTGATATTTTGCATATTCACCTCGCCAAACGATTTTACCTTCTCCTCCAAGCGCCCGTAACTGAGATTATATTCCGGAAATTTTTCAAGCCTGAAAACCACGGAAGTGATGACGAACCGGTTTTTCAGTTCCCGTTTGAAAACGCTGTCGCGATAGCCAAAGCCACAGCTATCCGTCAAAAATTCCATTCGCTTTTTCTGCTGCAAATCGTATCCTTTCACCCGCTCAACGGCATCGCCTGCTTCCTGTCCGTAAGCACCAATATTTTGTACAGGTGCAGCTCCCACACTTCCCGGAATCAGCGACAAATTTTCAATTCCGCCCCATTCATTATTCACGCAAAATTCCACAAATTGATCCCATACTTCGCCTGCCCCCACATCAAGCCAGACATGTTGCCGGTTTTCGTCAATTTTCGTAATTCCCGGAATTTTAGGATACAATACCAATCCATCAAAGTCATTCAGAAACAACACATTGCTGCCACCACCCAAAATAAATAGCGGCAATTCTTCACGAAACAGACTGTCCTGAACAAAATATTCCAGGTCTTCGGGTTCGGTAAATTCAAAAAAATAGCGGGCACGCGCCTCCACGCCAAAGGTGTTGTACGGTTTCAGTGCCCAATTTTCAAGAAAACGAATCATCAAAAAATAAATTTGGTCAAATATAGCGCAAATCAGGAATATGGCGGTTACCATTTTTCTCAGACCAAGCGAATGAGAGCCATCAAAAAAAATAATCCTACCTTTGATGCCGACATTAAAATCGGTTAAACAAATAAGAAAAAAGAAAAGAAATGTCCGCAAACCGTCCATTGGCCGAACGCATGCGTCCTGTGAATCTTGACGATTACACCGGACAAAAGCATCTTGTGGGCGAAGGTGCTGTTTTGCGCAAAATGATTGAATCGGGCAATCTCTCTTCGCTCATTTTGTGGGGACCGCCGGGAGTGGGAAAAACCACCCTTGCCCGGATTATTGCCAACACTCTGGAACGCCCTTTTTATACGCTGAGCGCTGTGAGCTCCGGAGTGAAAGATGTGCGCGAGGTGATAGAAAAAGCGAAAAAACAACAGTTTTTCAACCGTCCGAATCCGATTCTATTCATCGACGAAATCCACCGGTTCAGCAAGTCCCAGCAGGATTCACTTTTAGGTGCGGTAGAAGACGGCACCATCACCCTTATTGGCGCCACCACCGAAAACCCGTCGTTTGAGGTCATCTCTCCCCTGCTCTCCCGCTGTCAGGTGTATATTTTGGAACCGCTGAGCAAAGATGAGCTTCAGGAAATTGTGGACTCCGCAATTCAAAAGGATTCAGAGCTGAAGCAAAAAAAAATAACCATTAAGGAGTACAACGCTCTGTTCCGGTTTTCTGGGGGAGATGCACGAAAACTGCTCAATGCATTAGAGCTGTCCGTTCTTTCCGAAACTGATGAAAACATTGAAATTACCGACGAAAAAGTCACTTCCTGCCTGCAAAAAAATCTGACAAGATATGATAAACAGGGGGAGATGCACTACGATATTATTTCGGCATTCATAAAAAGCATCCGGGGGAGCGACCCCGATGCGGCGGTTTACTGGCTGGCGCGAATGATTGAAGGAGGTGAAGACGTGAAGTTTATTGCCCGCAGGTTACTAATTCTGGCAGCCGAAGATATTGGTCTGGCAAATCCAAATGCACTGCTGCTGGCGCAAAGCACCTTCGATGCAGTGCACCAGATCGGCTATCCCGAATCGCGGATTATTCTCTCCGAATGCACCATCTACTTAGCCACTTCGCCCAAAAGCAATTCTGCCTATTTGGCAATTGACGAAGCGCAGGCGCTGGTTAGAAGAACGGGAAATCTCTCTGTTCCGCTGCATATACGAAATGCACCAACCAAGCTGATGAAAGAGATTGGCTACGGAAAAAATTATAAATACGCCCACTCCTACGAAGGAAGTTTTGCAGAACAGGATTTTCTTCCCAAAGAGATTAAAAACGAACGAATTTACCACCCCCAAAAGAATCCGGCAGAAATGAAAATTTTGGAGCGGTTGCAGCAGTGGTGGGGAAAACGATTTGGAGGATAACATGATACAACAGGTTGAATTCACATTGCCCCCCATGAAGCGGGGCTACCATCTCATTACGTCAATTATTGAAAAGCGATTGCCTGAATTGCCCGAAAAAGGGCTGGTGCACATTTTGGTTAAGCACACATCGGCAGGAATAACCATCAACGAAAATGCCGACCCGTCGGTGCGCACCGATTTTGAATCATTCATCAACAAGATGATTCCTGAAAATGACCCGGTTTATGTGCATACCTACGAGGGCCCGGACGACATGCCGGCTCACCTGAAATCATCGGTCATTGGTGCCGAAATAACTATTCCCGTCACCAACCACCGCTTGAATCTGGGAACATGGCAAGGCATCTATTTTTGTGAATTCCGGGATTACGGCGGATGCCGGAAGATTGTATTAACACTGTTTTCTTGATTTTTCAAATTGCAAACCCTATGTGACTAAGTGATTCAAGAGAAATTTACCACAGATAAACACAGATAATAAGGAAAACTTATGTGCTCTATTGTGCCTTATGTGGTTCAAGAAAAGACAAACCACAATAGACACAATAGAACACAATAGAACTCTGCAAAGAATTCCATTTAAAGAGCCAATCGCCGGATATTCTGAAGCAGTATGACAGGTTCTTTTTTATCAAACTTTATGAATTTTCTATATGCACGAGAAGAAGACGATTAACATATTGGGCATAATTTTGTTAATTGTAATTGAAGTGTTGGATTATTTGCCCTGACCGGTGCAAGATGCCAACCCGCTGGCTGGAATTGGAATTAAAAGAGAGAGTAAATTTTATAATTATGGATAAAGTAACAAAGCCGAAAGTTAAGACTCTTGCTTCCGGAAAGGAACTAATAGCCAAGCAAATGCAGGCAAACGCAGGAGATTTACTGCCAAAACACCTCGCAAATGTTGAGTCTGTACTTTTCATACATGAAGGAGAATGTATATTAACAATAAACAATGAAGAAAAAATCCTGAAACAAGGAGATGCCTTTATTGTACCTCCGGAAAAAATACACCAAATTAAGGCTGTGACTGATTTTAAAGGCATACATTTTATGCCAGACAAAATAAAGTTTCAGTTTTTTATGTAAACCTCAAGTTTTTCCCCAACGACCCCTAAGTTTGAAATTTAAACTTTTAAAGCTTCATTGTTGTTCTCTGTTTATGTGATATATAACCCGGTAAAATTGGGTAAACAAAGTACACAATCACAAAAAGTCAAATCCGGGATGAGAAGTGTTGAAACATTTGAAAGCGACATCAGCAATAACTGGCTGGTTTATTGTTTTGAGGCATACCGCTTCAACGACTCTTCTTTTGAAGATAAGTTTTTTCCGCGTCCTGTTACTTCAATCATTTTTCATTTTAAAGAACAACCTATCATTCAGGATGAAAATCCAATTGTGCTGAAGCCATTTTTTATAGCACCTGTAATTTCGCAAGCTATTCCTTTAAGATTTCAAGGAGATATTGACACATTTGCAATCCACTGCAAATCAACAGTTATATCCCGCATTCTGGGACTCGACATGTCATTGACCGATGAGCGCAGCATCACACTCCCCCACAATCTTTTTCTTCCTTTATGGGAAAAAATGTCAACTCAGAACACTACAGCCGAGCGAATCGAATGCTTTTCCGATTTTATCAACACCATACAATCCTCACCTTATATTCCGGATGCCATCGATTACTATTGTGATAAAATCATAAAAAACAGCATTTTCACGCCGCTAAAAACTATTATGCAGGAGTGCTACGAAAGTAAGAGTTCACTCCATCGGAAATTTACAAAACGTGCCGGAACAACTCCAAAAACGCTTGCAAGAATTGTTCGGTTAGACTATCTGTGGAGAAAAATAATAAATGAAAAAGTCATTGACTATCAGAGACTAATCTTTGAAGGAAACTATTTTGACCAGGCTCATTTCATTAATGATTTTAAATCAATTATTGGCGAAACGCCGGGATATTTTTTCAATCGCAATCTGAAAACTGTAAAATTATTCTCCGGAGACACTTCTGAAAATCAATAATGGGATTTTTTTCCAATGAAATCGTTTGGCAACCGCATACGTTTGCCTGATAATTCATTTAATCTCCAGGATATGAAAATATTTTTTTTAAATTCAATTTTAGTTGCAGCCCTTTTGGTTGCAATCGCTAAAGTTCCGGCACAAGGACAAATCTTAAATCGGGTCAAGGAAAGAGTTACACAAAAGATCGATGACAGAGTAGTTGACAAAGCAGAAGAAGCAACAGACAGGGCACTCGACAAAACTGAAGAAGCAGTTAAGAAAGATAAAAAGCAGCAAGATGCAGAGGAAGAAGCAGATAATATGAATCTTGCGCATGAAAAGGGTGAAACAGACACAGAAGGCACTATGGTTGTATCGCAAAAGACCGATATTCCCAACACGCTGCAGAGCTTTAAAAACTACGATTTTGTGGCCGGCGATAAGATCATTTATTTTTATGATATGGCCGGTGAAACCGACGCTGAAATACCCGGCAGAATGCTGATTGATGAGGGCAATGCTGAAATACAAACGTACAACGGAGAAAAAGTTTTGTTTATACCCGGTTATTCCGAAGTGTACTTTAATCCTCTTATGGAAGAAAAAGCATACTTGCCCGAACAGTTTACGTTAGAGTTTGATGTCTTGTCAAACGGTGGAGTCGGCAGCTCGACAGACGCTTCTGAAATTACCCTTTATTTTCGCGGAAAAGATGAAACCGTCGGGGCATACGGCAGCGCAACCGCTCCGATAAAAATAAGCCTTTCCGGCCTGTCGGGCGATGCTCATTATGAACTTGGCGTTTTCAAAAACGACGACTGGTCTGGCGGCGGTAGCAAGAGGTTTGCACCCGAGGCTGTTAATACCACACAAAATAACTGGCGCCGCGTAGCGGTTTATGTAAATAAAAATATTGGAAAACTGTATGTAGATCAACACAGGATTGGCATTTCAAACCAGATAGAACCGGGAGCACCTGCTCAGTTGGATATAGAAGTGAACAGTCCTGAACATCCCGTCATGTTTAAAAACTTTCGTATAGCTGCCGGCGGTTCTGATTCATACAACAAGGTGATTACAGAAGGAAAATTCATCGCTTACGGAATTCAATTTGATGTAAATAAAGCTACCCTTAAACCCGAATCCATGGGTACAATCAACGAATTTGTAAAAATGATGAAAGAAAATCAGGATTTAAAGTTTGAAGTTGGCGGACATACAGACAGCGATGGAACCGCCCAACGGAATGACGTCCTTTCGCAGGAACGTGCCGATGCTGTAAAGGCTGTCATGGTAAACTCAGGCATTCATGCAGACCGATTGACCACAAAAGGATATGGATCTTCCCAGCCCATTGCTGAAAACAACAATCCGGAAAACAAGGCTCGTAACAGAAGGGTAGAATTCAGAAAATTGTAAATAAATTTATCGCATTTATGGTGTAAAACTGAAATTTTTGTTCACAATTTTCTTTGTTCGCCGGTTTTAACGCGAATATTTTTACCAAACAAGAATTTTATTCAAATAGGCCACTGATGCAAACTTTAAAATTAATACGTTTTTAAACTGGGCTCATTCATAAAAAACAACTATTCTTTTTCTATCTTAGCCAGATAAAAAATTACAATTTTACTTCAAATCAAATTAATCCACTTTATGCATTACCTTTAGGGAGTTTAAATCCAAATATTAAATGAAGGTTTTAGTAAATAGGAAAGATATTACATTTCTACCCGATGCGTCCAGAATAATTGCCCGGTTTCTTTATACCGGTGACGACAGAGCGCTAAATACAATACGTTCTGTGTTAAACATGACTGAGCAATCGGCATCGCAGGCATTAAGCCCAGTTCTGAGAGATTTTTCTTTGCGACACAGAAATATCTCCAAAATTTTCGAAAAACATTTTAATAAAATCTCCCATTTGTTAAAGCAGTTGGATATTGATTCTGATTCGCTTGACTATGCTCAAAAAATTTTGATCGGTTCCTATTTTACCATGGAGTACTCGATTGAATCGACTGCTTTTTTTAACCCGTCAATTGTTGAACACCCCGATCAATCAGAGACCAGTATAGATGAAAGACGTGTTATTTTGAGTTTCAGAGCCACCGGGGAAGGACATATTTCATCCATTGTTTTCAGAACCGGGATTCTTGATAAAAATAACAATCTTTCTATTGAGCCGGTTGGGAAAATGTTGGCAGAAGCAGAGCGTATCAGGCGGTACGTTTACGATAAAATGTCTTTTAAAAAGAAGTTAGACGAGATGAAAGACATTCATTCCATTATCCCGTCCGGTTTAGTACTCGACAAGTTAAACGATACATTTACTTATGGCGAACTTCGGGATTGTATTAAGGAAGCTCGAAAATCGTTGCACCTTACCGAGGAGAAAGAAATGCTGTTTAATCAACTCATCTGGGTGGCTTCATTGCATTATGAACTGGAATTCTCGTTGGATTCCAATATTTCCGAAAGAGTAATATTCCCGGTTTCGATAAATGAGAAAAACGGGATTGAAGATGCCCGTTTCGTGAAATTTACGGAAGAGAATGGTGAAACCATTTATTACGCCACCTACACGGCTTATGATGGAACCACCATATTACCAAAAATGCTTGAAACCCGTGATTTTTATCATTTTAAGATATTTCCGCTTCATGGCGAAATTGCCAAAAACAAGGGCATGGCGCTTTTCCCCCGGAAAGTGAACGGGAAATATGCCATGCTGTGCCGGTTGGATGGGTACAATAATTACATTTCTTATTCTGATAATATCAACATCTGGCGCGAAGCTAAACTGTTGCAACAGCCTAAATTTCCCTGGGAATTTATTCAAATTGGAAATGGAGGTTCGCCTCTTGAAACACCGAAAGGCTGGCTGGTAATAACACATGGAGTTGGACCCATGCGCGAATACACCCTGGGTGCTTCGTTGTTCGACCTCAATAACCCGGAAAAAGAAATTGGGAGGTTAAAATCTCCGCTGCTGGTTCCCAATGCCCTAGAGCGGGAAGGATATGTTCCTAATGTGGTTTATTCCTGCGGATCGATGATTAATAATGAAGAATTGGTAATACCCTACGCCATGTCGGACTTTTCATCCACCTATGCCACAGTTAATTTGCGTGAACTTTTAAATGAATTGAAAAAATCAAAACAGGATAAATAACCTAATCCCGACAAACCCGAAATAACAATTGACAAAAAAATACGCAAATGTAATTGTTAAGACACCCAAATGTGTGAATGATGTAAATATTATTCAGAATTGTGTAATAAATAAGGTGATTTTATCCCCTACCTTTGGGAGTATTAATATTAAAAAATCACAAAATGAAAAAAATTATTTTTTTCCTGCTTGCATTGGTGTTTGTTTTTAGCTCAACAATAGCTTTTGCCAGTAAAAAAGAGAAAACTGCTGATTCAGATAAATTGACTGTTCCCGTAAAAACGGAAAACAAATTGTCTGATGAAGAAATTGAAAGAATTACTACGCGCGTTGAAGAAATCCATAAAATGGATAAAAGCGATTTGACGTCTGAAGAAAAAAGTGAACTGAAAAGTGAGCTGAAAGAAATGAAAAAAGATGTAAAAAAAGCTGGCGGAACGATTTACATTGGTGGTGCTACTCTTCTTTTGATAATCATCCTGATACTCATATTGGTTTAATCGAGGTAGTTTAAAATTTGTGCAATACTGCTTTAAGGTTGCACAAATTTTTTTGTTTTATCCTGGAAATTATCAGCCAAGTGAAAGAATAACTAATTAATCTCTTCACCCAATCATCTAAACTTAGTTGAAGTTCATTGAGATATAGGATGAAGATCATCGGAACGAGTCCCCTCTTTGGTTGATATTTTTCACTTGGAAACGGATGTTTTATACCAATCGTTAGATTGTTGGTTATTAGCAATTATGAAACTGCTGAATAGTCATTGGGAAAGTTGTCAGGTTAAATGAAACATACAGAAGTTGCAGGCTGGAAATTTGAGATTTTCCGCTTTGCTAAATAAAAAATCATGTCAGAAATCCATTCAACAAAAAATAACCTGAAAATATATCCCTTCACCTGGATTGCCCGGAGGTTATTATTTATTTATATGATTGTTACCTTGTTTTTCTTCGATGCTTTATCCCAGAAATATTTTCAGCAGGAAGTAAATTATAAAATCAATGTTTCGCTTAACGATACGCTTCATGAACTACGTGCATTCGAAAAAATGGAGTACATCAACCATTCTCCCGATACGCTTCATTTCATCTGGTTCCATCTGTGGCCCAATGCCTATTCAAACAACCGCACTCCATTAGCTAAACAGGTATTCCGGGTGAACGGGAAGTCAAAGCTTTTCGACAATCCGGAATTGAGCGGATTTATTGACTCACTGGACTTTAAAGTAAATGGCCGGCAGGTTCAATGGAACTTATTGCCCGGGCAGCCCGACATTTGCCGGATTGACCTGTACGAACCCCTAAAAGCCGGCGACACAATACTTATTACTACTCCCTTCCGCGTAAAAATCCCAAAAGGCGTAACATCCCGGTTAGGCCATATCGGCGAATCCTATCAAATTTCGCAGTGGTATCCCAAACCGGCAGTTTATGATCAGGATGGCTGGCATCCAATGTCGTATCTCGATCGGGGTGAATTTTACTCTGAATTTGGTCGTTTCGATGTAAGCATCACATTACCTGATAATTATATTGTGGGAGCAACCGGAAACCTGCAAAACCAGCACGAAATTGATTGGCTTGAAAAACTTGCTGCCGACACCTCATGGTTAAAAGCCTCACACATCGGAAAAGTTCCTTTCCCGGTTTCATCAGAACAGTTGAAAACTCTTCACTATACTGCCAGGCAGGTTCACGATTTTGCCTGGTTTGCCGATAAACGGTTTAATGTAATAAAGGGAAGTGTGATACTTCCCGGTTCAGGTAGGGAGGTACCTACCTGGGTGATGTTTACCAACAGGCAGTCAAACCTTTGGAAGGAGGCACCGGATTACCTGAATGACGTGATTTTATGGGCTTCAAAAAAAATTGGCGATTATCCGTATGAAAGTTTCACAGCAGTTCAAAGCGCACTGAGCGCCGGTTACGGAATGGAATACCCGGGCATTACGGTTATTGGCATTGTTGAAGATGCTTACTCACTTGACGAAGTGCTTGTCCACGAAATTTTTCACAACTGGTTTTACGCGGCACTGGCGTCCAATGAGCGAAAAGTTCCGTTTATGGACGAAGGGTTAACAAGCGCATATACAGCACGATATATAAAGGAAAAATACCCTCTGAAAAAATTTTGGCAGATTTATTTTAAAAACTGGAAAATGGCCCGCTTTTTAAATTTCGACCAATTGCCTGTGGAACGGATGCAGGAGCTGGAATGGCTTGTACAAGCCCGAAGCAACCTCGAACAGCCAATGAACCTGCCGGCAACCGGATACAGCGATTTAAATTATGGCATTATCCTATACAATAAAGCCACAATAGCCTTTAATTATCTACGGGCATACCTCGGAGATTCGCTTTTTGATGCGGCCATGCGCAAGTATTACCGCAACTGGATTTTCAGGCATCCCCAACCCGATGATTTGCGCACTGTATTTGAAAACCATACAAACAAAGATTTAAGTTGGTTCTTTGATGATTTAATTGGAACGACCAAACGTCTGGACTATAAAATAATTCGTGTGGAGAACAAGCAACTGCTTGTTAAAAATAAGGGAGAACTAGTTTCGCCACTAATCATTGCCGGAATAGCCGGAGATTCCATCTTTTTTGAAAAATGGGTGGATGGTTTTCAGGGGCGAAAATGGATTGAACTGCCCGAGGGCGATTATACAAAAATAAAAATCGACCCCGGACATATTATGCCCGAAATTTATAGAATGAACAACAATATTCAAAAAACAGGCCCTTTCCCGAAAGCAGATCCCATAAAAACCCAACTCCTCTTTACCATCGAGGACCCCGAAAAACACACACTGATATATTTGCCGGTAATAAACTGGACACGGGAAAACGGGTTTATGGCGGGTTTAGCGTTTCACAACGGCTTTATCATTCCTAAACCAGTGGAATATTTTGTAATGCCGTTTTATGCATTCGGCAATAACGATTTGGCAGGGTTTGGAAGGATAACATATAACATTACGCCATACAATCAATTCATCAGGCTGGCTGCCATTTCTTTGGAAGGAACCCAATTCGGCGCACCGGGCAATCAAAACTACCAAAAGGTAAAAACCGGTGTGGAGTTGTATTTCAGAAACCGGGACATGACTTCCCCGTTAACTCAAAAAATATTTGGGAATTACATTGCCGCTTCCAGCCTTTATCAGATTGAACTTCAGGAGAAAGCGAAAATGAATTCCTATTACCAATTTGGCTACCGGATGGAGAAGAACAGTATGATAAATCCGTTTGCCCTGCAGGCAGGTTTTGAATCCGGAATATCATACCGGAAAACATCGGTGGAATTTAATTACAGGCTGAGCTACTCCGGGCAGGACAATGGCATGGATGTCAGGTTATTTGCCGGAACCATGCTAAAGGAGAATTCGAAAATTCCTTTTTACTCGTTTTCACCGGGAGGAAGAAGTGGCGGCAAGCTGTATCTTTTCGAGGGAACTTACCCCGACCGCTTTGCCGTTTTTCCAGCCAGTTTCTGGTCGCGGCAAATGAGCCTTTCCGAAGGAGGTTTGGTGTCGCCGGTAAACGATAGTCTGGGCTACAGCCGATGGCTTGTTTCACTTTCATTTACAAGCAGTTTGCCAGGCAAAACAAGCCGGCTGCCTGTGAAGCCTTTTGTTAATTTGCTTTTAAACGATAATGGGTTCAGCAATGAAAACGATTCGCCCGTTTTCTTTGAGGCAGGATTAAAAACGGGTATCCGTAATATTTTCGAAATTTATGTTCCACTGCTCGTTTCCAAAAACATGAATGCAGCCGGCGGATCATTCAAAAACAGAATTCGCTTTGTTTTTTCACTCGACTCATTCAGCAAGGGAAAGCTGAATTCAAATTGAAGAATTTAACAGGCAAAATGTGTGAATGATGTAACATTTATTCAGAATTGTGTAATACTTTTTGTAGCAGGGAACCCGATCTTTGTGTCGTATGATTTAATAATTAATTTAAATTTATTGGTATGCCTGTTTTAACTATCATTATTGTCATCCTGGTTGTTGGGGTTCTCCTTTGGCTGATAAACAGCTACATTCCCATGCAACGCACCATAAAAGGAATTCTGAATGCAGTTGTCATTATTATTTTGGTGATTTGGCTGCTGAAGGTATTTGGTGTTTTGGACAGTTTGCAAAACGTAAGAATTTAGTGGCGCTTTGTCACCCGGAGGGTATGTCTTCACTGTTTAAACATCAGGCAAATTTTGGCCAAATGTGTGAAAGATGTAAATATTACTCATAATTGTGTAATGCTTTTTAACTCTAAAAGCGAGATCTTGACATAGTGAAAATTTATTCACAACTGTTCCGCCAGTTGCGGAAATTTAATACATACAGATTATGAAAACGAAAAAAATGAATCGTCTGGTAAAAAACACCCTTTTGATATCTTTTATGTTTGTGATGATAATTCCATTCACATCATGCGCAAAGAAGTTCAATTTTATTAACTCATCTGTAGTTCCTGGAGCAATTGGTTATGTTAAAATGAAAAAGGACAATAACAAGAATTATATTCTTAAAGTGGAAGTATCGGATTTGGCAAAAGTTGAACTGGTTAATGCTTCTAAAACCACATATGTGGTTTGGATGGAAACCGATGAGGGCAATGCTGAAAACCTGGGGCAGTTAAAAAGCTCTACCAGCTTCTTGTCAAAACGGCACACTGCATCTTTGGAAACGGTATCTTCTTATAAACCGGTCAAAATATTTATTACAACGGAAGACGGTATAAATGTGCAATATCCGGGGAAACAGGTTGTACTAACCACCGAAAATTTTTCTGTGAAATAGGCAAAATGTGAGAATGATTTACATCATTCTCAAAGTTATGTAACAGTTTCAAGGCTAAAGAAAAATACCTTTGAAAGTATAATAATGTAATTACGCAATTAATATTCAAAACCATGAAAAAAATAGTATTCACTCTTGCTGCAACAGCTTTAATCGCCGGCGTTCTTTTTACAAGTTGCAATTCATCTTCCCGAAAAATTAAAAATGCCGAGGATAAAGTGCTGGATGCAAAAGAGGCCGTTATAGATGCAAAAATCGATTTAACCCAGGCACGCCAAGACTCAGTCAACGAATTTCAGCAATTCAAAACAGATTTTCAAAATCTGATCAGTTCCAATGAAAAAAAGATTGCCGGATTAAAATTAAGCATTGCAGATGCGAGCCAGAAAAACAAGGTTCAATTTGGGAAAAAGCTGTCTGTACTAGAGAAAAGAAACAATGAACTTAAAATTAAACTGGCCGAATACGAAGAAGATGAAACCGACCAGTGGAAAGCATTTAAGCTGGAGTTTAAGCACGATATGGATGAATTGGGAAAAGCATTTTCCGATTTCACTGTTAATAACAAAAAATAAAACAATTAAAAATTAATGTCATGGGAAATTTACTTTACATCATCGCAGTAATCCTGATTATTGGATGGGCAATCGGATTTATTGGGTACAGTGCCGGTGGACTTATTCACGTTCTGCTGGTCATTGCACTAATTGCAATTATAATCCGGGTAATTCAGGGAAGAAGAATTCTTTGAATCTAAAGATATAAATAAACATTAAAAAATGAATACCGTGAAAACAGTAAAAGTATTTTTAGGATTACTAACGGGTTTTACCGTAGGTGCATTGACAGGAATGCTATTCGCACCTGAAAAAGGATCAAAAACCGAAAAAGGGTTAATGATAGCGGGAGAAGATTATGACGATGTGTTGAAAGAAAAATTTGACGGATTACTTAAGATTATCACGAAACAGTTTGAACAAGTGAAATCGGATGTAATCGACCACGTTGAAAGGGAAAAGATAAAATCCGAAAAAGCTGAATAAAGCTCGGGTATAGACTCAACTACATTAACATAAAATAATAAATAAAATGAAAACAATTAGGATGACAATCCTATTGCTTGTGGTAGGGTTTTTAGGAAACGCACAAGTAAAAGATATTAGTGTGACATTTTCACCCATTGGCGAATATAGCTTTTGGGACAATAAAGCAGGTCTTGAAGATGGATTTCTCGTTGGAGGAAAGATAGGATTTGGGTTTGGGGAATTTATAGAACTCAGGGGTACTTATCTCCAATCTCTTGATTTAAAAACAAACTTCGAAAATTACGGGCTGCCAAATTACAACCATGACATCTTTTCGCCGCAGGATGTTACCCTTACCCGTTGGGGCGGAGAATTCAAAGCAAATATTGGTACCCGCGGGCTAAAACCATATTTAACGCTGGGCACCGGAGTTCAAAGTATTGAAGTTTATAACAACGATAAGCTGAAGCAAATTTTCGCGAGCTTTGGCTTAGGGTTAAAATTAAACCTCTCCGAACGAGTTGTATTTTTAGTAGAAGGTAAAAATACGATGTATAACTTCAATTCCGCTGCTCATCTGCTTACAAGTGCCGACAAAACCGCATTTGGTGTTACCGCTGCTGATTTTTCAAACGACCGGCTAAGCAACTGGGCAGTTCAGGGCGCTCTGCAAATTTACTTAGGTGGAAGAGAACCGGGTACGTTAAGCGAACTCGACCTGGCCTACCTGAACCAATTCAGAGGTGGCTTAAGAGGACTTCAATTTACGATTGAACCCGGTGCAGCTTATATTGCCTTCGACAAAAATTCACTTTTCAGGGATACCTGGTTCGTTGGCGGATATGCCGGGTTGGATTTTAACAAATACATCGGATTACGAGGATTTTATTTTCAGGCGGTGGAAAGCATGAAATTATCTACTGATTTCGAAAAACTATCCATGTATGGAGTGGAATTTCAGGCCAGGCTAAACGCATCAACAGGAATTACTCCTTACATTTCATTGGGAGGTGGTTATATTGATCCTCAAAACAATTACCTGGGAAAAGACGGTGCTCTGGTTAAGGGAAATGAATTTGCATCAGGTGGTTTAGGATTAAATATTCCGCTTGGAAAACGTGTAATGCTTACAGGAGGTGCAAAGGCGATGTTAACTTCTTCCGATAATATTGAAGATATTGAATTGCCTGGTGACCTTCAAACGCACATGATGTACAATGCCGGAATAAAAGTCAGCTTAGGCAGGAAATCTAAATCAACAGATGCAATCTATCAGGATAATTTAAGTCGTGATGTAGAATATCGAATGGCTGAAAATAACCGGAAATTACAGCAGATGAAGATTGAGTACCAAAAGAACATTGCTGAACTCGAAGTAGAACTCAAAAATGCCACCGATGAAAAAGATGTGGATAAAGCAGTTGATTTGATCAAAGAGAAAGAAAAAGCACAAAAAGCATTGAATGAAGTTGAAACGCTTGAGAAAATTCATGAAGAGACAATTGCAACTAAAAAGTCAGCGATACAAGAGGAATTACTGGTGAAAACACCTTCAAAAACAGCTAATAGCATTCAAATGACTCCTGCCGAATTTGAATCACTGGTCGTAAATATATTGAAAGCAGCCCGTGAAGAAACCGGCATAGAAACCACGCGAAAAGTTGAAGCTTTGCCCGCGGATTCAAGTGGTTTGCAACAACAGATTGATGCCATGAATAAACGATTGGACTTTTTAGAAAAATTGCTAATCGAAATTAATGCTCAAAAAGAAAGTGGAGTGCAAATTGTGAGTCCTATCACCGAGGAGCATGTTGATACAGGGAAAGATACTGAACTTTCGGGAAAGATTTTAGATGAGATTAACGAGATAAATAAAAAAATAGAAAGCATTTCATATCGTTTGGAAGAGGAAAGTAAAAAAATGCCGACGATTGTTGTGACTCCGCCAGAAAAACAAAAGGCTGATACTTACATTACTTTACGTGATGATGAAGGAAAGACAATTAGCACTCAAAAAGTGACATCAAGCTCTCAATCCTTAAATTATAGAAACACATCCTTACTGTTGGGAGTGAATGCTGGTGGCAAAACCACTATGAATTTAGGAGTAAGGTTACATTATGATATTCGTAATCTGCCTCTGGAATTTATGCCTGAAATTTATATCGGACCGGGAAGCCCTGCTTCCTTTGGGATTTCCGGGAATCTCGTTTATCCTTTTTCCATAAACAATGAAAAAGTCCTTCCTTATGTTGGAGCCGGTTTGGGTTTTGGAACGATTAACAGAGTATTTCGTGGAAATTACAATGTAATATTGGGTGCGCAGCTCCCGTTTATCAGCAAAAATCTATCGGTTGATTATACTATGCGTAATACATTTGATTATAACCAGTTAGCAATAATTTTCAAACTTCCGTTTTAAAAATTCTACCATAGTGCCGCTCCTATGGAGCTTTGTTGAAATGTTTTCTGCGTGTTACCATAGTATCGCTCCTACGGAGCTTGAAAATCCAAAGCCCGGTACGGGCGATATTATGGTAGAATGAATCAACAAACAATTCCAAAGCCCTGTAAGGGCGACATTATGGTCGAATCTCTATAAATGTGTGAATGATGTAACTCTTATTTGGAATTGTGTAACACGCAACAGCGAAAGTTGGTGAAACTTTGTAACAGTTTAGTTTAATCATTTAATAAAATAATTATGAAATCGGTAAAAGTTGTATTAGGAGTACTTACCGGCGCTGTCGCCGGTGCATTGGCAGGAATTTTATTAGCCCCCGCCAAAGGTTGGAAAACAAGAAAAAGGATTTTAAAGAAAGGCGAGGATTATGCGGATACGGTAAAGGATAAATTTGATGAGTTGCGCGACACCGTTACCGAAAAATTCGAAAAGGCTAAGAAAGGTGCTTCCAATTACGCAGAAACGGAAATATCTCAACAGCAAGAAACTGAAAAAAAACCAAAAAAATCCGCAGTGTAGAAATCTGTCAGAAAACAATAGTATCATGCACGAAGCTATGGAAAACATTGTGGATTCAATTGAATCGCTGCTGGAAAGCGCAGCCGATTATGGCAAAACAAGCTACGAACTTGCGAAACTTAAAACAATTGATCAAACCTTCAATGTGGTTTCCTCTTTAATTCCTAGTGCTATTGTTTTTTTAATTCTGATGACCTTCCTGCTTTTTCTCAATTTGGGTGTGGCCTTGTGGTTGGGTAACATCTCGGGGAACCTATTTTACGGTTTTTTTGCAGTCGCTGCATTTTATGGGATTATGGCACTTATGGTGCATTCCTTTATGCGTGGTCAGATTAAAAAGAGAATTTTAGATTATATCATTAAACAGGCATTTAAATAAAATCCAATGGCAAATATAGCTTCCTATGCCGAACTTCAGTTTGTTATCCGAATGTTGGAAGCAGAGCGGGATGTCAAGTTGAAATTGGTGAAGAAACAATTTTACCTGATCAATGAAGGTTTGAACCCGGTTAAAAGAATCAAAAGAAGGCTGAAAGAATTTACCGCTTCTCCCTACCTAAACAATATTATTTTAAACATTGTCGTTGGAGTGGCCACCGGTTTTCTTTCAAAAAAAGCGATTACAGGCCGGTCAAACAGTAAGCTCAGGAGGTTTTTAGGAATTGTTCTGCAATTTGGTATTACAAGCTTACTTGCTCAACGCACTTTCCATAAGGAGAAATAAATCATGCAACCCGAAACAAGTAACGAAATCAAAATTCCCATAAGCGTAAAGGCTCCGCTCGTTTTAATCGGCTTGCTTGCCTTTTTTACAGTGTTGTACATTGCTAAAGTTGTTATTGTTCCTCTTATTATTGCAACCATAATCGCCATTGTTTTACATCCTGTTGTTAACGTGTTTGTCCGGATGAGGATAAACCGGGTTATTGGCATTATCATTACTTTATTCCTGACTTTTCTGTTTTTTGCATCCCTGGGTCTCCTTCTGTATTCACAGGCAAATCGGTTTGCCGAATCGCTGCCACTTTTGGTGGATAAGTTTACCGGGATCCTCAATCAAACGATTGTTTATATTTCGGGGCATTTCAACCTAAGCAATAACGAAATTACGGAATGGACTACACAAACAAAAAATGAACTCGTAGGTAGTCTGCAAATTGGGCGAACCATAGCAAACGTAGGCAGCTCGCTGGCTTTTTTCGTCCTGATTCCGGTATATGTATTTATGATATTGTTTTACCAGCCACTGCTAATTGAGTTTTTCCGCCGGGTTTTTGGTAAAAGTAACCGCAGCAAGGTAAGCAAGGTGATTAATTTGATAAAAACACTCATTCAAAGCTATCTCATCGGCTTACTTATACAAGTAGCCATAATTGCTACCATGTACTCCGTCGGACTTTTGATACTCGGTATAGAATATGCAATCATTCTTGGCATAATGGGTGCTTTTCTTAACCTCATTCCCTATCTTGGTTCCATCATTGCAGCATCAATGCCGATGATAGTTGCCGTGGTAACAAAATCGTCGCCCTGGTTTGCTTTGTTGGTTTTGGCGCTCTATGTTGTCACACAATTCATCGACAACAATTTCATCACCCCAAAAATTGTTGGTTCAAAAGTAAAACTCAATGCGCTTGCTTCTATCATTGCCGTAGTGGCATTTGCCGCTTTGTGGGGAATCCCGGGAATGTTAATAGCCATTCCGCTTACGGCCATTGCTAAACTTATATTCGACCATGTTGAGCCACTGCAACCCTGGGGATTTTTATTGGGCGACACTATGCCAACAACATTTAAAATTAATCCCATTCTGAAAAAATTAATTGAAAAGTGATTGGGTCAACAATGTGTGAATTATGTAAGTTTATTCAGGAATTGTATAACAATCATCCACTCTTTGTTTTTTATCTTTCCAAAAAATAAAGAATAAATGAATATGAAAAAAATTGGAGCAATAATCATACTTGTCGGATTGTTACTGACCATTTTTACTACTATTTCTTTCTTCACCAGAGAGGATATAGTTAAAATAGGGGATTTAAAAGTTACCGTCAACAAACCGCATGTTTTCAGGTGGTCGCCACTTATCGGCATCGGGGTAATGGCTGTTGGTGGTGTTTTTGTGTGGCAGGGGTCGAAGAAATAAAAGGGCCTTTCCGACCTGCATTTAAGTTTTTTTTATAACCTCTAAAGAAGAAAATTATGAATATTTGGTATATCCCAAATATCCTGATTCATTCCGGAGTTTCACGCACCTATTGCGATGGATTGAGAAACAAGAGCAGATAGTAATGTAAAAAATAATAAAATGAAAACATCAGTTAAGAACAGGCCAACCGGAATTGGCTTTCAGGTCAGAAAACATCTGGCTTTGATTCTGATTTCCGCTTTGCTGGCAGGATGTGCGCTGAACCTGGTAACAGGCCGCAACCAGTTGAGTTTAGTTTCCGAATCGGAATTGCAATTAATGGCTACCAGCCAGTATAGTGCTTTTTTGGCTGAACACAAAGTGTTAAGTTCTGGCAATAAACAGGCTGCAATGGTTGACCGCGTAGGTGCGCGTATTTCCAATGCAATTACGAAATATTACAATGGTCAGGGACAACAATCGGTTATTGAGGGATACAAATGGGAGTTTAATACCATAGAGGACAAAGCCGCTAATGCCTGGTGTATGCCCGGCGGAAAAGTGGTTGTTTACACAGGCTTATTGCCTATTACGCAAACCGAAGCAGCACTTGCCATAGTAGTTGGACACGAAATTGCCCATGCCATTGCAAAACATGGCAGCGAACGAATGAGCCAGGCCATGATGCAGCAGTTGGGAGGTATGGCTCTACAGGTTGCTTTATCTCAAAAACCACAGGAAACCCAAAATTTGTTTATGCAGGCCTATGGCGTTGGAAGCCAGATTGGAGCTGTACTGCCATGGTCGAGGCAGCAGGAAACGGAAGCTGACCAGTATGGGTTAATATTTGCAGCCATGGCCGGTTACAACCCGCAGGAAGCAATTCCCTTTTGGGAAAGAATGTCAAATGCAGGCGGAGAAAGCCCTCCTGAATTTTTAAGCACACACCCTTCCGATGAGACAAGAATAAGAAAGCTGAAACAATTTATGCCCGAAGCCATGAAATACTACAATCAGGCAAAATAAACATGTGAATGATGTAAATTATTTCAGGAATTGTGTAACAATATTCAGTGTAGTATGGATGATCTTTGTAAGTATAAATTTTTTAATCAATAACAATTAATATTATGAGATCAGGAAAAGTTTTTTTGGGCGTATTGGCCGGAGTAGCCGCCGGCGCGTTGGCGGGGATTTTATTTGCCCCTGAAAAAGGATCGAAAACCCGTAAAGAAATAACACGGAAGGGTGAGGACTATATTAATGCGTTAAAGGATACTTTTAACGAATTGCTGAATGCTTGCACTGAAAAAATTGAAAAAGTAAAAGATGATGTTTCCGATTATGCCGATAAAAAAAAGGGCAAAATGGAAAAACCCGAGAAAGAAGCAAAAACAGTTGTTGAGTAGGAAAATTTTCAGAATAGTGTGAACATTCCGAAAAGTTAAATTGAGAGTATGTTGAAAGAATTATTGAAAATAGAATCTCCACGAGAAATTAACAAGTCGTTTATGGCTTCATTGAGCTCTTTCAGTTTGTTAAATCTGATTGAAAAGATGAATCATAAACCAACCTTGTCTAATGGAGATTTACATTCAATGATTCTTTTAAATTGTCCCGAAAAGCAGATTGTGCTTACTACATTTGATAAGGGAATAGAAATTAATTCATTCCAGTCGAATGATTTAATAGTACTTCAGGTTGTTTGGGGAAAATTAAGGTTTCATACTCCTGGAAAATCATTGACTTTGAGGCGGGGTGAAGTTTTTACGTTTGATGAAAAAGAATCCTACACTTTAACAACTGAAGAAAGAACCGTATTTCTTTTAACACTTATTTCCGGAAGCCTGGGGCAAACGAATATTAATAATGCTGCTGAAGCAGTGGTTTCCAGTTAGGTTCACCTGTAAATGTGTGAATGATGTAACTATTCTTTGGAATTATGTAATGTATTATTGGTTAAATCCATAAACCTTTGTAAAGTGATAATTCGGTTAAAATTAAAACTTTATAAAATGAATAAATAGTGAAAATTATTGATCCTGTAATAAAAACGGTTAGAAAACTTCCCGATGTAAAAAAGCAAGTTATTAAGCTTGGTGAAAAAACGGTTGAAAAAACCCAGGAAGCCAATGTTTTCTTTTCAGGGATAGGCGAATTCTTTTTATTTCTTTGGCAAACTGTAAATGAAACATTTTCACTGAATTTTGAATTTAAGGAATTCCTGCGTCAGTGCTATCAAATCGGGTACAAAACATTACCGCTTATTTCGGTAACCGGCTTCATAATGGGGTTGGTTCTCACCATACAGACACGGCCGGTATTGGCCGATTTCGGTGCAGTATCCATGCTTCCCGGAATGGTAACTTTATCAATCATTCGGGAAATAGGGCCGGTTATTACCGCATTAATCTGTGCAGGGAAAATAGGTTCGGGCATGGGGGCTGAGCTGGGCTCAATGAAGGTGTCGGAACAAATTGATGCCATGGAAGTTTCATCCACCCGTCCCATACGTTTTTTGGTGGTCACAAGGGTTTTGGCTGCCACGCTAATGATTCCCATTTTGGTTTTATATGCCGATGCACTTGGAATTTTGGGAAGCTGGGCCGGTGTAAACATCAAAGGAAGCGTCAGTTTTGTGTTGTTTTTCAATCAGGCATTCAGGGTAGTTAATTTTATGGATTTTTTTCCCGCCGTAATTAAAACGTTCTTTTTTGGCGCCGTAATCGGTTTCGTGGGGTGTTACAAAGGTTATTCCACAGGACGCGGAACAGAAAGTGTGGGCAAAGCAGCCAATTCTGCCGTTGTGCTTGCTTCTCTGCTCGTGATAATTATCGATTTGATTGCTGTTCAGATAACCGATATGCTTACATAGTAAAAAAATAAGAAATGGTTAAAAATGAAACGGTTATACCGGAAAGTACAAAAATGCCTGAACTGGTTATTGAAATCACTAACCTCAGTAAAGGTTTTGACGATTTGCAGGTGTTAAAAAACCTGTCGTTAAAACTTTACGATGGCGAAAACCTGGTTGTACTCGGAAAATCAGGCTCCGGAAAATCGGTTCTTATTAAATGTATTGTTCGCTTGCTAAACCCCGACCAGGGAACAATTTTAGTTTTGGGCCAGAATGTGAGTGAATTAAAAAACAAGGAATTAGCAAAGGTGAGAGAAAAAATCGGGTTCCTTTTCCAAAGCGGCGCGCTCTACGACTCCATGACCATTAAACAAAATCTTGAATTTCCTTTACGCAGAATTAAAAAAGATCTTACCAAAAAGGAAAGGAATGAAAAAATTGAAGAAGTTTTAGAAAATGTAGGATTAGCCGACACGTTGCACAAAATGCCCTCCGAGCTTTCGGGCGGAATGCGGAAACGGGCAAGCCTCGCGCGTACCATAGTTGTAGATCCGATGATTATGCTGTACGATGAACCAACAACCGGACTCGATCCGGTAACTTCTGACGGAATAAGTGCACTGATTAATGAGGTTCAAAAAAAATATAAAACTTCATCCATCATCATCACGCACGATATTGAATGTGCCCGCGCCACTGCTGACAGAATTATCATGTTAAAAGACGGCGAAATTTACATGGAAGGCAACATCGATGATTTTGAAAATTCAACCGATGAGGTAATCCAATCTTTTTTTAAACAAAAAACATAAAAAATGGAAAAACATACACCACGGTTTAAAGCGCGTTTAGGAACTTTTATTGCAGGAGGAATTGCCTTTTTTGTAATGGCCATTTTTATTATTGGCAAACAACAGAATTTATTTAATCCTGTGTTTAAAATTACAACCAACTTTCACAATGTGAGCGGGCTGCAGGCCGGAAATAATATCAGGTTCTCGGGAATCGACGTTGGCATTGTCGATAACATTAAAATTATCAATGATTCAACCGTGCAGGTTGACATGCTTGTAAGAAAAGATATGCAGCAGTTTATAAAGGCAGACAGTTATGCAAGCATTAGTTCCTCAGGAATTATTGGCGACCGGATTATTATTATTACCCAGGGAAGCAATAACTCACCTATTGCAAAAGACGGAGAGCATATTTTGTCAAAAGAACCGGTTGAAACCGATAATATTATAAAAAGTTTAAAAACCAGTGCAGAGAGTGCCGAAGTGATTACGCTGCAACTTGCCGAAATAATGATGAACATTAACAGCGGACAGGGAACACTGGGCAGGTTAATCCAGGATTCTACAATTGCAGAAAATATCAATCAGACCATTGAAAACTTCAAAAAGAGTTCCGAAGGGCTCGATGAAACCATAGAAGTTACCAAAGAAAATGTGTTTGCTTTTATGGAGAGCCTGCAAAAAACTGCCTCAAAAACTGAAGTTGCTTCCAATGAACTCGGTGAAATTATGACAAAAATAAACAGTGGCGAAGGAACTATTGGAATGTTACTCAAGGATACGTCTATCGTTAATAACATTGATGAAACCATTATCAACCTGAAAGAAAGCAGTATAGGGCTGAATGAAAACATGGAAGCGCTAAAACACAATTTCCTTTTCAGAGGGTATTTCAGAAAGCAGGCAAAAGAGAAAGAAAAATTGCGATTGAAAGCAGATACGATAATGCAAGTGGGAAACAAATGAGAAGGCAGAGAGCAAAGGATGGCATCCCTTCCTTTAAATATGTTTTAAAGACTGAAAATGTGGATAAAAAGTTTGGCAATATTATTTTTTGTTTTACTGATTACAAATGATTTCGCATTTGCACAGGATGCTATAGCCCAAAAAGATTCAACCCATCTTTACGAGAACATCGAAACGTATACTGAACGCACCCGGTTTACCAAATTTATGTTCCGGTTGTTCTTCAAACCGGTTTCCCCGGCACAAAAAATACTGAATAAGCGGCTGATACAGAAACCTTACAGCTTCTTTGAAGGAAAAATTATCAGGAAAATCGATATTATAACACTCGACCCGTTTGGATATTCCATTGGCGACACCATTACGGCATCGCTCAACTTTTTATCCAAAACCGGAAACAAGTTTCATTTAAAATCCCAACCCAACACCATTCGTAATCTTTTGCTGGTGCGTAAAAATCAACCCTTCGATTCGTTGCTGGTCAAAGAATCGGAACGGCTGGTACGTAGCATGAACTACATTACCGATGTCTCATTTTTTGTTCAGGTTGCATCTGAAAACTCTGACTCTGTAGATATTTTCATTCGCGAACTGGATAGCTGGAGCCTGATTCCCGATGGCTCATTTTCAGCTTCGCTCCTTAACTTTAAACTGCGGGAAAACAATTTTATTGGCTTGGGGCATACCTTCCAAAATGGAATCATCTGGAACCATTCAACTGGCGACTTTGCTTACCGGATGAAATACTTCGTACCAAATATCCGCAACACCTATATCAATTCCACCCTGCAATACGGCACCGATGAGTACGGTAATTTTATAAAAAGTTTTGCTGTGGACCGACCGTTTTTTTCCCCTTTGACCAAGTGGGCTGCTGGCGTAAATCTTTCGCAACACCTGCACAAAGATTCTATATGGACAATCAACACGATACCTTTTAAATACACAGCGCAGGATTACTGGGTGGGAAGTGCTATGCCTGTTTTTAAGGGAAATTCAGAATACAGCCGTACAACCCGGTTTGTTTCTACCGCGCGTTTTATCCGCATCCGTTTTACCGAAAAACCCGCTGAAACTATTGATACATTAAGGTTTTACAACGACGAGAATTTTTACCTCGCAAGCATAGGCGTAACAACACGGTTGTATGTAAAAGACAAGTATATTTTCAAATTTGGAATAACAGAAGATGTTCCGGTTGGAAAAGTGATTGGTTTGACCGGCGGTTATCAGGAAAAAAACAGCTTGGGACGTTTCTATGTAGGATCGCGTTTTTCTTCGGGCAATTATTTTTCGTGGGGATACCTGAGTTCCAATATCGAATTTGGTACATTTCTCCGTTCAGCGCAGGCGGGGCAGGGCGTTTTCAGAGCCGGAGCAAATTATTTTACAAACCTGATTGAAATCGGACAATGGAAATTCAGGCAGTTTGTTAAACCGCAGGTAATTATTGGCATCCAGCGCACCAGTTACGATAGTTTAACCATTAACAACGAATACGGGCTAAGAGGATTCAACAGCCCTATATTGTCGGGCACCAGCAGGTTGTTGTTTACAGCGCAAACACAATCTTATGCTCCATGGGATTTTATCGGATTTAATTTTGGTCCCTATTTAAACTTCTCGCTGGGAATGCTTGGCAATGCAGCAAAGGGCTTTCGGTCCGCCAAGGTGTATTCACAAATAGGATTGGGCGTTTTAATAAAAAACGACAACCTGGTTATGAATGCTTTTCAATTATCCATCTCCTTTTATCCCTCAATCCCCGGCAAAGGGAATAATATTCTCAAAATGAACTCTTTTCAAACGACCGATTTCGGCTTCCGTGATTTTGAGATTGGAAAACCGGGATCGGTAATTTTTCAGTGATAAGGGCATTTTTTGAAAATCGAAAAGTGGAAAAGATGTAAAACAATTGAGATTTTGAATAAATTTGTAAAAATTAATAACGATCCAATGAAAACAAATGACGGTAGGCTTATGATTAAAGTTCTTTCCGATGCAGGAATAATTCCCGGAATTAAAGTTGACACAGGAGCAAATGCAATTATGCAGCTCGCCGGGGAGAATACACTTCCAAAATGGAGACGGAAATATGAAACAGTGTGCTGCCATTCTAAAGTTTAGTAGATATTATAATTCTAATTTTTTTCTATGTCATTTTCAAGATGAGTAAGTCGGGTATAATTATAAAACGAATAATAAGGGTGGCATTATGGGTGACCCTGGGTTTTGTATTGCTTTTTATTTTGGTTGCCTTGCTTATCCAAATTCCTTCCGTTCAAAATAAAATTGTCAGATATGCCTCTTCTTTTGTAAGCAGTAAAACCCATACAAGGGTGGAAATTAAAAATGCAGGCATCTCATTTCCCAATGCAATAGTTTTGGAAGGAATTTATTTGGAAGATACCCAATCCGACACGTTGATTTATGCCGGAAGGATGAAAGTTAATATTGCGCTTTACGACCTGTTTTCAAGTAAGATAAACATAGGCTCCATTGCTCTTGAAGACGCAACCATCAAGCTTTACAGCACTCAGACCGATCCGTTGTTCAACTACAATTTTCTGATAACAACATTCAGTGATACCACAAAACAGGAGGATAAAAAACCATCTGCCCCTTCCAAATGGACATTCAGCATCGATAAGGCAAACCTGACAAACGTAAAGTTCACCTATAATGATGTTTATGGCGGGATGAGAGTGTTCGCAGCAATAGCAAATTCGGATGTCAGAGTTAATGAAATCGCTCCCAAAAAATCGTTATATGCGTTTAATGAATTGTTATTAAACGGACTAACCGTAGATGTACAGAGAAATGAACCAGTAAACCAACAAACAATAAATCAGGAAAAAACTCTGCCAAAAGTATCCGCAAAAAAACTTCAGATAGGCAATTCTTCGGTAACTTATTCCGACTCAGTTAATTATCTGTCAGTTATTTCGGTAATAGATGAATTAGGACTTACAGATGCTTTGATTGACATACAAGAGGAATTTTTGGTTTTTGACCGTTTAACCTTAGCGAATAGCGATATACGTTACCACAATTTTGAGCCGGAATTTTTAATCGGTTCGCTAACTGCAGATACCCTTTCGTCTTCCGGAAATAATTGGAAAGTTACAGTAAACAGTATGAACATGGCAGATAATCATTTTATTTACCGGGTGGGAGATGTTGTTGAGGCGAAAAATGAATTTAACCCCGGTTATTTAAAATTTGAACACCTGACCATTGACGCAAATGATTTCTTTTATGATAAGAACCTTGTTAAAATAGCTGTAGAAAAACTCAGCGCTACTGATCAGAATGGATTTGTAATCAACAGTCTGGCAACAAATTTTAGTATGGATGAAACTTCAATCACTACAAATAAACTAAAGTTAAAAACCCCAAATTCAACCATCGATGCCGATTTTTACATTCAATACTCTTCACTCGAATCGTTTACCAGGGATTATGAATTCAGTAACCTGAATCTGGTCATGCGAAATGTGAACTTTAAAAATCAGGATGCACTCTATTTCAGTAATGACCTGATCAATCTGCCATTTTTTACAAACCTGACGAACACCACTTCCGCGAGCGGAACACTGAGCGGCCCGTTAAACAATCTGACCGGCAGGGACCTGGTTGTCAGAACCGGTGAAAATACCAAACTGGAAACCGATTTCACTATTGCCGGGTTACCCGATGTTAAAGAAGCTTTTTATGATTTTCCAAACCTGAAAATAATCTCAGGTAAAAATGATCTTGAAATGCTGGCAGGTCCGTCAATTCCGGAAAATATCGAACTGCCTGAAAATTTGAATTCAGAAGTTGTTTTCAAAGGGAAAATCACGGCATTCGAATCAACTGTTGACATCAACAGCAGTTTTGGAGCCATAAAACTTGATGCAGGGATTGACAAGGATGAAAATTTCAGTGGGATTATAAGTGTAAACCAATTTGATGCCGGCAGGCTTCTCAAAGATACTGTTCTTTACGGGCCTGTTTCCTTAACCGCCGAAGTATTGGGACAGGGGCTGGACAGAGAGAAAGTAATTGCCGATATCAAAGGCGAAGTAACACAGCTATACCTTAACAGATATACATACCAGAACCTGACACTGGATGGAACTCTCACCGGACAAAATTTTTCGGGAAAAATAAATCTGAATGATGAGAATGCAGTATTCAATTTTGAAGGTTTTGTGGGTTTGAAGCCCGGAGAAGAATTCTATCAGTTCAGGATGGATGTGCCGGGGGCAGACCTTCAAAAACTCAATATAACGAAAGAAGATATACGGGTCGGGTTGGTTGTAACGGCAAATTTTGAAGGCAGAACGGTTGATAAACTTTATGGAAAAGGTGGAATTACAAACCTTACAGTGGCTCAGAATGAACGGGTTTATAAACTTGACTCACTTCTTTTCTCTTCAGTAAATGAACCGGGTAAAAGTGAATTTATCATCAGCAGCCCGCTGGTTGATGCCAAATACTCGGGCAACATATCACCGGTAGATATTTCATCGGAACTTACGCGTTTTATCAACCACTATTTCCCGGTAACCGATAAAGTTGAGATGGCCACAGAAAACAAGCCAGCTGATTTTAATTTCGAGATTCAGCTTCACCCCCACCCCATCCTTTCACAAATTCTTATTCCACAGTTAAATGTGTTTCAGCCGGGAATCATTAAGGGAAGTTATAACAGTGAAAGCAGCGACCTAAAACTACACGCAATTATGAACAGGATTGTATATGGCACCACAGAAATTGCAGACCTGGTCATAGATGTAAAGTCTGATGCTTCTGAACTGGATTATTCCATATCGAGCAGTGCGGTTTCAAATGACCTGGTAAAACTGGAAAACTTCCTTATTGATGGCAAACTGGCAGATAATACTCTGCTTGCCGACTTTTCATCAATTGATGACGACAAAAGGAAAAAGTTTGTAATCCGTTCGCAAATAACAAAAGAGGAAGGCAACTTAAAACTGGCGTTCAACCCTGACGATTTCTTCCTGATGTATAATCAATG
Organism: Mariniphaga sp.; assembly: GCA_040772505.1. Lineage (GTDB taxonomy): Bacteria > Bacteroidota > Bacteroidia > Bacteroidales > Prolixibacteraceae > Mariniphaga. The sequence continues at coordinate 68,295 of JAXGYA010000003.1, forward strand.
GGACATAGACCCGGAAAACTATATAGAATTTGGTTACGACGGTTTATTAATTCATAACCTGTTTATTAAAAATGCGGTAAGCCAGGTCAGAATTTTTTCTGAAAATCAGCAGTTTAATGATGATCTGAATATTGAACTAAATAATTTCAAACTGGACGATGTTTTCCGGATTATCGAAAAAGATACAAGTTTCGTAAAAGGAACGGTTGATGGGAATGCAATACTAAAGCGGGTAAACAATACCTATGGTGTAATTGCAGATGCAAAAATCAGCAATTTGTTGGTCAGTGAGGTTCCGGTGGGCGATGTAACTATAAAAGCAACCAACCCCGAAACCGGAAGATTTGACCTGGATGTGAATTTGTCGGGGGCTGATAACAACCTTTCGGCTGTGGGTTATTTTATAGCCGGCGATGGCGGCAATTCAGTTAATGTAAGAACAGATGTTCAGTCGCTTTCGATGAAAACCATCGAAGCATTTTCGATGGGACAAATATCCGAATCTTCGGGAACTTTGTCTGGAAACTTAACCATTCAGGGATCCGTCAGTACTCCTGATATTACCGGCGAGCTGGTATTCAATGACGTGTATGTAAATCCGGCAGTGCTGAATAACCGGCTGCACCTGAATAACGAAACCATTCAGTTTAAGCCAGGAGGTATCTGGTTCAATTCGTTTACCCTCTCCGATTCCGGTCAGAATAAAGCAACCATCAATGGTTCTGTACAGATGAAAAAATTCAGTGATTTTGTTTTTGACTTGCAGGTAGAGGCAACCGACTTTTTGTTGCTCAACACCACTTCGCGCGACAATAAAAATTATTACGGACGCATGATTATCGACAGCAGAATCAATGTAAACGGACCCATGGAACAATCGGTTATTAACGGAAGAATGCGGATTAAACGAGGATCCAATTTCACTTTTGTTGTCCCGGAAGAGAGGCTCACCACCGATAGGGGCGAAGATGAGGTTGAATTCAATAGGCCTGAAACCTTGAGCCCCATTCTTTACCGCGACGAGAAACCCGAAGTGCATGCAACAGGTTTTACAGGATTTGACCTGTCCACCATTGTTGAAATTGATAAACAGGCTACTTTGCGGCTTTTAATGGACCCGACATCCACCGATTCACTGGTGGTAAGAGGCGAAGCTGCTTTAAGTTTTTCGATTGACAGAAGTGGAAAAATGAGCCTTACCGGTGCATATAATTTAGACGAAGGCAGTTATCTGGTGTCGCTCGAATCGGTGGTTAAACGCAAATTTGATATTTTGACCGGAAGTACCATCATCTGGAATGGCGACCCTTTGGATGCAGTAATTTCTATTAATGCAAGATATGATGTAAGAGCTGCCCCTTACGACCTTGTAGCTTTTCAGATGTCGGGAATGACTGCCGCTGAAAGCGGGGGCTACAAACAACAATACCCGTTCTGGGTGTTGTTAAAGCTGAGGGGAGAGATTCTGCAACCTGTTATCAGTTTCGAAATACAACTGCCGCCTGATGAAAAAGGAATATTAGGTGGCGCTGTAAACCAAAAACTGAACTTGCTGAACGAAGATGAATCAGCACTGAATAAACAGGTTTTTGCCCTTTTGGTGCTGGGCCGCTTTATTCAGGAAAATCCATTGCTCACTGCTTCGGGCGGTACTTCAACTTTAGTGCGTTCAACGGTAGGGAAATTTTTATCTGCTCAATTAAATCAACTGACTTCTAAAGTAATACCCGGCATAGAGTTAAACTTTGACATTCAATCTTACGAAGATTATCAATCGGGCCATGCAGAAGGACGCACACAAGTTGAAATCGGGCTCAGGAAGCAACTTTTTGACGAACGGCTTTCGTTTCAGCTCGGAGGCGCCATTGATGTAGAAGGGAAAAGGGCAAGGAATAACCAGGCAACCGATATTGCAAGCGATATCCTGTTAGAATACCGGTTAACAAAAGATGGTCGGTTCCGGCTTAAAGGGTTCAGGCATAACCAGTACGAAGGGGTTATCGAAGGGCAGTTGGTTGAAACCGGAGTAGGAATCGTTTATGTCCGCGATTTCAACCGTTGGATGAATTTTTTCAGAAAACTGAAAAAGAAAAGTGATTCAACCCAAATCGAAAAACAGCCATGACACGATGCATCCGATATATCAGCATTTTTATTTTTGCCTGTTTGCTGCTTACAGCATGCAGCGGAATAAAGTATTTGCCTTCCGGCGAAAAGCTTTATACCGGCGCCGAGGTTAAGCAGGAATACAACGAAAATCTTAAAAAAAATAAAAAACGATTTATTGAGAAGGTTGCTGAAGCCGGCATTCGCCCTCATCCGAATAAAAGTTTTCTGGGAATGCGCCCCCGGTTGTGGTTGTATATGGTAACCGGCGACAACCCCCATACATGGTTGGGAAAATGGCTCAGAAAAAGAGGGAAAGCCCCTGTGTATCTGAGCAGTGTTAAACCCACAGCAACTGCCGGAATCATAGATGCCCGGTTGTTTAATATTGGCATTTTTAATGGGACTACCAGTTACGAAATTGTTGAAAAAGAGCACACGGGCAAAATAATATACACCAGTTATATTCATAAACCTTATACTTTTGGTGAACTAACTTATGCCATTGCTGATGACAGTTTAGAACAGACGATTCTTTCAGAAAAAGAAAAAACCCTGGTAAAACCTGGCAGAGATTATAACCTCGAAATTTTACGCGCCGAAAGAAACCGTATTGATGCTGTGCTGAAAAACAAAGGGTACTACTATTTCAATCCCGACTATTTGCTTTTTAAAGCCGACACATCCTCAGCCGACCGCGTCGTATCATTCCAACTTACATTAAAAGACAGTGTTCCCAATAATGCACTGACAGTTTACAGCATCAATCGTGTTTTCATTGATCAGGATTACACTTTAACGAAGGAATTTTCTGACAAAAATAGAGACACACTGCATTATCGCAATTACGTGTTTCGCGACTCAAAATCAAAACAAAACATCAGACCACGGGTCATATTAAAATCGGTTTATCTCCGGAATGGCGAAATCTATTCAAGGCAAAATCATAACATAACCCTTAACCGGTTGATGTCGATGGGTAATTTCAAATTTGTTCAGGTAAAATTTGCCGAAAACAATACTTCCACCGCTGGTTTGCTGGATGTGGACATTTTAATGACCACCATGCCCCGCAGAACCTTCAGAGCAGAAATGGATATCGTGTCAAAATCAAACAATTTTGCAGGCCCAAGGATAAACCTCAGCTTGCTCAACAGGAATACATTCAGAGGTGCCGAATTGTTAAACCTGAACATGGGAGGATCATATGAAGCACAACTGAGCGGGAAATCCGAAAATTTATATTCCTATTCCTTTAATCCTCAGCTCGAACTGACTTTCCCTCAACTGCTTGTTCCTTTTAATCCAGGCATTAAAAACAGCATCTTTACACCCACAACACGGCTCTCACTTTCCTACAACTATCTGAAAAGGGTTAACTATTTCGACATGCAGACTTTTCAGTTGGGTTTCGGCTACCGGTGGAAAGAAAATATCAGGAAACAACATGATTTTAGTCCGGTTGGGTTGAGCTTTACCTCACTGACCAACGAATCTAATGTTTTCAAAGAGTTGCTGGCAGCCAATCCATTTCTGAAGAAGAGCTACGAAGAACAGTTTATTGCCGGTGCCGTTTATTCTTTCACCTATAACGAGCAGGTTGTCCCGTTGAAAAGAATGCAGTTCTTTTTTCAGGGCACAGCAGAAACCGCAGGAAATGCACTTTCGCTGGTAAAGATAATTGGCGGGACAAAGCCCTCTTCCGGTAATCCGTCTTCAATAGCAGGATCCATATATTCTCAGTTTGCCAAACTGAGTGCAGATTTTCGCAGTTATTATACTATTGATGTGAACAATAAACTGGCTATGCGATTTTTTGCCGGTGTTGCCAAACCCTACGGAAATTCTTCCATATTGCCCTATTCAAAGCAGTTTTTCAGTGGTGGCGCCAATAGCCTCCGTGCGTTTCAGATCAACTCTGTGGGGCCGGGAACTCACTTCCAGGATGGAAGTACCAGGGGTTTTCTGCAATTGGGTGGCGATATTAAGCTCGAACTAAACGGAGAATACCGCTTTACTATTTACCGGTTTTTTAAAGGTGCCCTGTTTGCCGATGCCGGAAATGTGTGGTTACATAAGTCTAACCCCGCAGGCATTGGAAGCCCGTTTGTGTTTTCGAAGTTTATGAATGAAATGGCTGTAGGTGCCGGTACAGGTATCCGGTTCGATGTTTCCTTCTTCCTTTTACGGTTCGATTTGGCCTTTCCGCTGAGAAAACCCTGGCTCGAAGATAACCACCGCTGGGTTCCCAAACAGATAGACTTTGGCAGTTCTGCCTGGCGAAAAGACAACCTGATACTTAATGTGGCTATCGGATATCCTTTTTAGCCCGAAAAATAATTTTCAAATTTATTTGTCAATTGTCATTTCCGGCTTGCAAATGTGTGAATGATGTAACTTGTATCCAAAATTATGTAACATTTTATATTCAAAATGTTCCCAACTTGCTTCTATTATCCCGTTTTGGATAATGCCGGTATAGAAAACCACAGGCATAGTGAGAAAACGAACTTATGTCTCAATGTTTTTCATAATCGGTGTAATTGTTCACTTAAAATGATTAAAATGAAAAAATCAATTTACCATCTTACTTTGATTGCCCTGATAGTTGGTTTGGTGTTTACATCCTGCGTATCGGGCAAAAAATTTACAGCTTCGGAAGCCAGGGCTGATAAGCTGCAAAAGGAAAATGCAACAATCCATAACCAACTGAATGAAAGCAAAATGCAATCAATGAAGTTGAAAGATGAAATGGCATCCCTTCAAAAGGAAAAAGATACGTTTCAAAAAGAATATAATTCCCTTCAAAATGACCTGATGTTGCTCTCAGCCGAATCAAATATGACGATCAGGGATCAGGCCGGGCGGTTAAAAGAACTTCAGGATATCATACAATCTCAAAATGACAAAACCACCAGTCTGAAAAATTCAATTTCAAAAGCACTGTTAAATTACAAAACAGACGAACTGAATGTTTACCAGCAGGACAAAAAGGTTTATGTTTCGCTCGAAGAAAAATTGTTGTTTAAATCGGGCAGCGATGTGGTTGATCCGAAAGGAAAAGAAGCGCTAAAATCGCTGGCAAATGTACTGAACAGCACCAGCGATTTCACCGTGGACATTGAAGGGCACACAGATGATGTACCTATTAAAACCCAAAGGTTCAAAGACAATTGGGATCTTAGTACCGCCCGGGCTTCATCTATCGTCCGCATTCTTACAAAAGATTATGGTTTTGATGCCGCGCGTATCACAGCTTCGGGTAAAGGCGAGTTTCATCCGGTCAACCTGAATACATCAGTTGAAGGACGGGCAGGAAACCGCAGGACTGAAATTATCCTTTCGCCTGACTTGCAGGAAATATATAAGCTTTTGTATCAGTAAAACGCTATTGCCGGTATTAAAAAGCTGCATCACCCCACCCCAATATTAGAGTGCGGTTTTTTTTTAAAAAATGTGTGAATTATGTAAATCTTTAATAAAATTGTGTAATGAGCAAACCTGCAGAATAGCCTATTCTTGTGGAATTCATTTATGATTAATATTTTAAAAAGACAAAAAAGCCATGACCAAAATTCAATTTAATAACGAACTACTTAATTTAAGTGACCAGCTGTATTTTTATGCACTCCGTTTAACATCCGATTCTGAACACGCAAATGATCTGCTTCAGGAAACCATGCTGAAAGCACTCACCTATCGTGATAAATTCACGCAGAACATAAACTTTAAAGCCTGGTTATATACAATAATGAAAAACACATTCATTAATGATTACCGCAGGAATGTAAAAATATGGAACACGTTTGACGACTCAAACAATGATTTTCATCTGTTGTTCTCCAAAGACAAGGTTTTCCCGGCACCGGATTCATTCTACAACACAAAGGAAATTCTCAAAACCATTGATGAACTGGAAGATGAACAACGCATTACGTTCACTATGTTTATTGAAGGATACAAATACAAAGAAATTGCTGAAGAACTTGATATTCCTCTTGGAACAGTGAAAAGCCGTATATTTTTCACCCGGAATAAGCTGAAAGAATTACTGCATGAACATTTGGACTATTAATGCCGATCGAGTGTCATGTCAAGTATGAAATGCAGGAATTGTCATTTCGTGCTTTTACCTAAAGCCAATAAGGTTATGTTGAATTAATCACGAATTTGCGAATTTGCGAATTCACGAATTTACGGCTCCCGGAAATCAATCCCCCTGAGTCCCCCTTCGCCAAGGGGGACGAGCGCTGATGAAGCCCTGCTGGCTCAAAAATAGCAGAAATTTACCTCAGTAATTATTTGTTATTGGTTATTGAATATTGGATATTTTTTTGTTTTAAAAGCTAAAAGAAGAAAAGGTCACAGTGTTACACGGAGATAGTTCACTGAGTTACAATTTAGGAATTAAGGCACAGTTGAGCCCTGAAAAAAGGCAGTAGGATGATTTTCCTGCTGCCTTTTTTCATCCAATTAAAATTAAAAGTTTTCAAAGGTATTGGATGCCTGCCTGTCCGGTAGGCAGGTAACTCCCTCATTTTAATTATGCTTGTTTGTGAAGCATTTCTTCATGGTCGTTTCATGGGTAGTTATCATCAAAATTCACGCTTATTCACGGCGTGACTCAAAGGCACACCGTGAATGGCACAAATCGAACCGAAATAGCCAACCGGACATACTTTTTCCGTTCAGCCGAAAACCGCCCGGTTTTGGCTGTCCATGCACATGCAACAAAACCGGCGAATGAACTCATCTACATCAAGTTTCATTTGCCGGAACCTGCTTGTGCGGTAATCTTTCCACGAAAAACGCACTTTCCCGTCTTTCACTTCCAGAATCCGGCGGTCGGTAATGGAAGGCGACATCCCTCATTTGCAGGCAAGTATTTTGAAAGCCAAAACCATTCTCAACTATAACCCGCAATATTCGGATGAGGAAGGCTTTGCAAAAGCATGTGAGTGGTATTTTAACGGATTTTACTTATACAACTTTCTGTCTATCAGCCAAAAGCTTCATATTTCTTGACATTTGTAGCAACCAATATGCAATTCTTATTAACAATCAAATGTTTATTAATTAATTAATTAGATTGCATAAATGTTACTTTAATGTAGGAACTATTATTATCTTTGCGGCATGTATGTGCAAAGGAATAAATCAACAGGTAAAAACGGCAAGGTGTACACTTCCACCCTGCTGTGTACCAAGTACCTAGGACGGGAAAATAAAGACAAAAGTCGAGGCAAACCTCTCGCGTATGCCGGAGGAACTTGTTCTGACCATTGAGAATGTGCTCAAACACGGCAAAGGTGCATTGACTGCAGCCAAAGACATTGTCGCAGAAAGCGCCATTGACTTCGGGTTGGCGTACCTGCTGATACACCTTATGGATAAATTGCGGATTAGCCAAACCCTCGAAAAAGTACTTCCCACGCAGCAGGCTGCACTCTTAAAAGCAATTGTTATCGGAAAAATAATTACAAGAGGCAGCAAACTGGGCATTTACAATTGGCTTGGGCGCAACAAAAACATTTGCTCACAACTTGGAATTGACATTAGAAACATAAAGGTTGACCATCTGTACTCTGCGCTGGGACAAGCCAGCAATGTGCAGCAAACAATAGAGCGCAAGTGGTTTTTATACCATAAAGCCAAACACAAGGAAGTCTATTTGTACGATATAACCAGCACCTATTTTGAAGGTACACAAAACGAGCTTGCCGAATTTGGCTACAACCGCGACAAGAAGAAAGGGAAAATGCAAATCAACATCGGGTTAATTACCGATAGCGGGGGGTTCCCTTTAAAGGTTGAGGTTTTTGAAGGGAATACCAGCGATTACACCACTGTACTGGAGCAAATAAAAAGCATAAAGGAAGAATTTAATACCAGCCAGGTTATTTTTGTAGGAGACAGGGGGATGAAAATCCGCTATAATTTAGAAGGGCTGGATGAGGCAGACAAGCAGGGGGTTCACTACATAACGGGGCTGACCAACCAGGAAATAAGAAACCTGTTGGATAACGATATCATACAGTTAAAGCTGTTCAGCAACGAACTGGCAGAAGTGGAATACGAAGGGGAACGGTACGTGCTGTCGGTCAACGCGGCGCTCCAGGAGCAGGAGCTGACTTACCTGAAAACTATGCGCGGGATTGCCGATGATGAGATAGCAGAAGTAAAAGCATCGTGGGAGAAACGCCACAGGCAGAACACCGAAAACATCCAAAAATTAAACGAAGGGCATAAAAACAAAAAATTAGTTACAAGTTTTAGCGAAAAGAAACTTGACAACTACAAATTGCGCGTCGAAAGGATACTCTCGAAACGTGGTATGAAGCAATACTATGAAATTACAGAATAAGCAACCATGCATTTGTGGTTGATTTAAAGGCAGAAAAGTACCAGCAGGCAAAACAGCTTGCCGGAAAATACGTTGTGTGCACCAACGTTGAAAAAGGGCAAATGGAAAAAACAGAGGTCAGGCAGCAGTACAAAAATTTACAACATGTTGAACATGCGTTCCGCGATTTCAAGAGCGACAATATCCAGATACGCCCGGTCTATCACCGCAACGAAGCCCAAACCCGCGGGCATGTCTTGCTTTCCATGTTCTCTTACGCCATTGTCAAAGAGATGGAAGACAAAATTTTTCCTTTTCTGATATCATGGAACAAAAAAACAAAAAGCAAGCTGTCGTTTTTCGACATATTGGAGGAACTCAAGGATATTAAACTGGTAGTATTAAATTTAGGAAGAAATGTTGAAAGCATTAAAATTACAGAACTCAACGAGTTACAGCAACAGATTTTAAAACTTTTTAAGATGAAGAAAACAGACTTAGAAAAAAATTTGTAGCAACAAAATCGAAAAAATATCAGCTTATGTTGCTGAATATCTGTGTGTTGTTAAAGTAAAATCCGTTTTAAGAATTTGAAGTAAGATAATTTTGTAATTTTGCAGAAACAGAATAACAAAAAAACAAAAAAACGAAAAAACGAAATTGCAAAATCACGAAAAAACAAAAAAACACTCTACGACGCAGTCGTCCTCGGAGTTGCCCACAAAGAGTTCTTAAACATGAACCTCAACCCTCTCAGGAAAGATATAAGTGTAGTGTATGATGTGAAAGGAATATTGGGAGATGGAGTGGATGCAAAGCTTTAATTCAAAAAACGTAAGTGTTTACCTGCTTGGACTGCTTTTACCATTCAAACAGACAATACCCCCAAGCCCCAAAAGTCCCCTTCAGGGGACATAGGGGTAAACAAGAAGCACAATATTCCCAAGCCCCAAAAGTCCCCTTCAGGGGACATAGGGGTAAACAAGAAGCACAATACCCCCAAGCCCCAAAAGTCCCCTTCAGGGGACATAGGGGTAAACAAGAAGCACAATACCCCCGCCCGGCAAAAGTCCCCTTCAGGGGACATAGAGGTAAGGGATTTAGGGGTAAAGGATATATGGATAAAAACAAAAGAAGTTTATTATCTTTGAAATTATAATAGTAAAACAATTACTTTATGTCCATTAGCGAACAAGTATCTATGTTTTATAACGCAAAACCTCATATTTTTGAAAAGGCAAAAAACCTTCGAAAAAACATGACTACAGCTGAACTTAAAGTATGGGATTTTCTTAGGAATAAAAAGGTTTTAGGTTTACGTTTCAGAGCTCAACATCCGGTTGACATTTTTATTGCTGACTTCTATTGCCATCCAATAAAATTAATAATTGAAATAGACGGAGGAATTCATAAAAACATTGACCAGAAAGAATACGATATCAGACGTACAGCAGAACTACAGAAACATGGTATCGATGTAATTCGATTTACAAACCAACAAATTTATAACGATTTCGAAAATGTAAAAAAAGAAATAATTCACGAATGCAACAAACGTTTAAAAACAATACCCCCAAGTCCCCTTTAGGGGATTTAGGGGTAGGGGATTTAGGGGTAAGGGATTTAGGGGTAGGGGATTTAGGGGTAAGGGATTTAGGGGTAAACAAGAAGCACAATACCCCCGTCCCCCAAAGGGGTGACTAAGATAGACAGTACCCCAGTCCTATTTATCCGGGTTTAAACCTGAAAAACATTAATTTTGTTGTCCGAATAATAAAAGGTGAATAAAACAAAATACATACACAATCTGGAAAAAGATTTGGAACTTGGCGAAGGACAGTTTATCGAGTTTAAAGAATCGCTCGACAAAAGCTTGCCAAAAGAGATGGTTGCATTCGCAAATGCCTCTGGTGGAGTTGTATATCTGGGGGTTACCAATTGGGGCACAATAAAGGGAATTGAGGTAACAAATAAACTAAAATCGCAGATTCAGGATATGGCCAGAAACTGCGATCCGCCTGTTGCAGTGCTTCTGACTCAGATTAACAATGTGCTGTCCATCGAAGTAAAAGAAGGCGTTAATAAACCCTACTCCTGTGCTTCCGGTTTTTTTATGCGGATGGGCGCCAATTCTCAAAAAATGAACCGCGACGAAATCCTGTCACTGGCAATAAAAACTGGAAAAATTCGCTACGATGAGCAAATTTGTAACGATTTTGACTGGAAAGACTTCGACGATGAGAAATTTGATTATTACCTGACACTCGCCCGCATTTCGAAAAATATGCCGCGCCAAGAAATACTGAGAAACCTGCGGGTACTTACCAGCGATGGATTTACCAATGCCGGCGTGCTCTATTTTGCCAAAAAACCATACAAATATATCATCAGCTCAAAAATCAGGTGCATCCATTTCAACGACGATATACGGGTTGATATCCTCGATAAAAAAGAAGTGGACCGCGGAATCATCGGAAATATCGAATTTGCCATTGCATACCTGAAAGAACGCATACCTGTAAGGTTTGAAATCAAAAACCTCAAAAGAGATGAATTCCCGGAATATCCCATCGAGGCATACCGCGAAGATATTGTAAATGCAGTGATTCACTTCGACTACTATTTGGGTGACACCATCGCCATTGAAAAGCTAAAAAACAGTATCGTTATCAATAACAAGGGAGAACTACTTTTCCCCGAAAACGAGTTTGGAAAAAAAAGCGAGGCAAGAAACAGGTTGCTGGTGGATTTACTGGCACGAACCGATTTTATGGAAAAAGCAGGTACTGGTATTAAACGCGTTACCAATGCTTGTGTTGAAAATGGTAATGAGGTTAATTTCGAATTCTCCGATTCTTTTTGGGTAACTATGAAAACAAATGCCACCGATAAGGTCACCGATAAGGTCACCGATAGGGTCACCGATAGGGTCACCGATAATCAGCAAACAATAATTCTTGCAATAAAAGAAAACAATAAGGTAACTACATCGGATTTAGCCGAAATTGTTGGCATATCCCAAAGAAAAATTAAAGAAAACATGGCAAAACTGAAAGAATATGGCATTATAGAACGCATTGGCCCCCCAAAAGGCGGACATTGGGAAATAATAAAATAAAAATGAAACGAGCATATAAAACACTTACACCCATGGTGATGATTAAAATACATTCGAGTTCCCTGTCTGCCGTCAGGCAGGCATACTATACCTTTGAAAACTTATAAATTATTTACGGATGAAACGACCATGTAGAAATGCTTCACAAACAAGCATAATTAAAATGAGGGAGTTCCCTGTCTGCTGTCAGGCAGGCATACTATACCTTTGAAAACTTTTAATTTTAATAAAATGAAAATAAAAAATATTTGCTGTATCGGAGCCGGATATGTTGGAGGACCAACCATGTCAGTGTTGGCACAAAAAAATCCGCATATTAAAGTAACTGTTGTTGATATTAACAAAGAGAAAATTGCAGCGTGGAATAATCCTGATTTAGATGGTTTGCCTATATACGAACCCGGATTAAAGGAAGTTGTTCGGGAGGCAAGAGGCAGGAATTTGTTTTTCAGCACAGATATAGATAAAGCGATTGATGAGGCTGAAATGATATTTATGTCTGTAAATACCCCTACCAAAACCTATGGAAAAGGCAAGGGGATGGCTGCAGATTTAAAATATGTTGAACTGAGTGCACGCCAGATTGCACGCGCTTCCAAATCTGCTAAAATTGTTGTTGAAAAATCAACCCTTCCGGTAAGAACAGCACAAGCCATAAAGGATATTCTGGATAATACAGGAAATGGTGTAAAATTCCAGGTGCTCTCCAATCCTGAGTTTTTAGCAGAAGGCACTGCCATTAATGATTTAATTAATCCCGACCGGGTATTGATTGGCGGGGAAGAAAGCGATGAAGGCAGAGAAGCTATACAGGCTTTAGTAGATATATATGCCTCATGGATACCGAAAGAAAAAATCATCACCACCAATGTCTGGTCTTCCGAGCTATCAAAACTGGTTGCCAATGCATTTTTGGCGCAGCGTATTTCATCAATAAATGCTATTTCCGAACTTTGTGAAGTAACAGGGGCTGATGTGGATGAGGTTGCCAGAGCTATAGGAATGGATAGCAGGATTGGTCCTAAATTCTTAAAAGCTTCTGTAGGTTTTGGCGGTTCATGCTTTCAGAAAGATATTCTAAACCTGGTCTATATTGCCAAAACGTATGGTTTAAATGAAGTTGCCGACTATTGGGAGCAAGTCATCATAATGAACGACCACCAGAAGAGGCGATTCTCCGAAAATATTGTATCTGCGTTATATAATACGGTTTCAGGGAAGAAAATTACATTTTTAGGCTGGGCATTTAAAAAAGATACGAACGACACCCGCGAATCTGCTGCTATATATGTAGCCGATGCACTATTGAATGAACAGGCAGAAATAGCAGTGTATGACCCCAAAGTTTCAAAAGAGAGGATTTACGCCGATCTGGATTTTTTAAAAACACGCAGCCCGGAAGAGAACCGGAAAAGAGTGGAAGTGATGAAAAATCCTTACGAAGCTTGCACAGAAACTCATGCTATTGCAATCCTCACAGAGTGGGATGAGTTTAAGGAGTACGACTGGGAGAGAATATATAAATCGGTTGTTAAACCCGCTTTTGTGTTTGATGGGCGTAAATTGTTAGATGGGAAAACCATGACTGATATAGGATTTAAGTATTTTGCGATAGGCGAGGCACAATAATTCTTTGGGGAAGAAGGGGCGTAAAACCGCCGCGGCTCCTGCGTCGCCTCGCGGAGTTCTGCACACTTTAACGTGCAAGCCGGGTAAGACCACTTCGGTCGTTCCTCCCTCGTGGATTCCTGCACCTAACATGCAAGGGGCATAAGACCGCCGCGGCTCCTGCGTCGCCTCGCGGAATCCTGCACCTATTTTGTGCACGGATATCCCCGTACAAAACAACATTCGTGGTACGACTTTGCGAGGGAGCACAGCGACCGCGGCAAACTCACGACTCTGCGAGGAGTTGACGACGAAGGGAACTCCCGACTTTTAGCACATAGCCCATAAGAAAGGGGACGTTCTGAACAAGCGTAGCAGCAACATACATAAGACCGCCGCGGCTCCTGCGTCGCCTCGCGGAATCCTGCACCTAACATGCATTGGAATAAGAATTCTTTCCTTATTAAACATTCGTGGCAGGACTTCCCGAGGAGCTTGCGACGAAGGGAACTCACGACTTTTAGCACTTAGAATATTATGAAAATCCTCCTCACCGGCGCCGCCGGCTTCATCGGCTCCAACCTCACCGAGCACTTCCTCAATAAAGGACACCACGTTCGTTGCTTAGACAATTTTGCAACAGGACACCATTATAATATAGAGCCATTCCTACAGAATGACAATTACGAACTCATAGAAGGTGACATTCGCAACCCCCAAGATTGTGCACATGCAGTGGATGGAATGGACTATGTGTTGCATCAGGCAGCATTGGGCAGTGTGCCACGGTCGATAAAAGACCCTGTTACTACCAATGATGTCAACATCTCTGGATTCTTGAATATGTTGGTAGCAGCACGCGATGCCAATGTGAAACGATTTGTATATGCAGCCAGTTCAAGTACGTATGGCGATAGCGAGTCGTTGCCCAAAGTGGAAGAGGTGATTGGCAAACCATTGTCGCCTTATGCCATTACCAAATACGTAAACGAACTATACGCTGATATATTCAGCTCCACTTACGGACTGGAAACCATCGGCTTGCGTTACTTCAATGTCTTTGGTCGTCGTCAAGACCCCAATGGTGCTTACGCAGCCGTTATTCCTTTGTTCGTAAAGCAATTTATGAATCACCAAAGCCCCATCATCAATGGTACAGGCGACTATTCTCGTGACTTCACCTATATAGACAATGTCATTCAGATGAACGAACTGGCAATGCTCACCACCAATCCCAATGCTCTGAACACAGTCTATAACACTGCCGTGGGAGATAGAACAACGTTGAATGAATTAGTATCTTTGTTGCGCAAAACATTAAGTGTGTACGATCCGGGAATAGCAAATATAGAAATTAAGCACGGACCAAATAGGGAAGGGGATATTCCGCATTCGTTGGCGAGTATAGAAAAGGCGAAGAGAATGTTGGGGTATGTGCCGACACATGATATTAGGAAGGGGTTGAAGGAAGCGGTTGCTTGGTACTGGTTAAATTTAGAGTAACGAATAATACGAATGGAAACGAATATGACGAATAGGGGCAGCCCACAGATTATTTATAAGGAGGAATCTTACAAGATAACAGGTGCCCTCTTTAATGTTCACAATAAAATGGGTAGAGGTTTTCTTGAATCAGTTTATTCCGAAGCATTAAGTATTGAGTTCGATAATTTAGGCATACCTTATGAGCAAGAGAAAAAGTTAGAAACATATTATGGTGACGTTAAATTGAAAAAACACTTTCGTGCGGACTTCGTTTGTTACGATTCTATAGTGGTTGAGTTGAAGAATTCGCCTTTTATCACAAAAAATTATGAAGATCAACTTATGAACTATCTTATGGCAACTAAATTTAAACTAGGTATTATTGTTGCTTTTGGAGCACCTCGAGTATTGTACAAACGGATCATCAATCCTAATATTGACAAGCTTGTGTAAACCCATTCGTTCCATTCGTTTAAATTAGTTCCTATTAGTATTTAAGAAAAAGAAATAATATATATATACAATGATTCAAACAAACAAAATAGCCCTCATCGGCCTCGGCTACGTAGGCCTCCCCCTCGCCCGTCTCTTCGCAACAAAATACCCTGTAGTAGGTTTTGATATAAACAAACCTCGTATAGCAGCACTTAACGCTGGTCACGATAGCACCCTAGAAGTTTCAGATGAAGTATTGCAATCAGTTCTAATAGATAGCAACCCCATAACCCACACCCCACACCCCACACCTGGTTTATATTGTTCAGCAGATCTAAGCGACATTGCTGACGCCAACATCTACGTCATCACCGTGCCAACCCCAGTAGATAAGCACAACAAACCCGACCTCACCCCACTTTTCCGAGCAAGTGAAACAGTAGGCAAAGTATTGAAAAAAGGCGATATTGTTATTTACGAATCAACGGTCTATCCAGGAGCTACAGAAGATGAATGTGTACCTGTATTAGAAAGAGTATCAGGATTGGTGTTCAACCAAGATTTCTTTGCTGGCTATTCGCCCGAGCGAATCAATCCGGGTGACAAAGAACACACAGTAGAAAAAATATTGAAAGTAACATCAGGCTCTACTCCCCAGATAGGAGAACGAGTGAATGAACTATATAAATCGGTCATTACTGCCGGTACGCACTTGGCGCCTACTATTAAGGTGGCAGAAGCTGCAAAAGTAATCGAAAATGCACAGCGCGATATCAACATTGCGTTTGTAAACGAATTGGCGAAAATATTTAATATATTGCAGATTGACACACAAGACGTGTTGGAAGCAGCAGGAACCAAATGGAACTTCCTCAACTTCAAACCCGGTTTGGTGGGAGGACATTGCATTGGCATCGACCCCTACTACTTGGCACAAAAAGCACAAGAAGTTGGCTACCATCCCGAAATCATTTTGGCAGGACGCCGCCTCAACGATAGCATGGCTGGATATGTAGCCTCGCAAGTGGTGAAAACAATGATCCGCAAAGGTATCAATGTAAACAACTCGCATGTGTTGATGCTGGGCATCACTTTCAAAGAGAACACACCCGATGTGCGAAACACTAAAATTGTGGATGTCATTCGCGCCCTTGAGGATTATGGTGTAAACGTATGTGTGTACGACCCATGGGCAAACCCCGATGAAGTATTTCATGAATATGGGATTACACCACTTAATGACATCAACGCAATACGTAACAATCACGGCAACCCACAACCCACAACACATACCGCAGACCACAAATACGACGCTATCGTGCTCGGTGTAGCCCACAATGAGTTTTTACACATGGATCTCGACTCTCTCAAAAAAGATGTGTGTGTGGTATATGATGTGAAGGGGATATTGAAAGATAATGATGTTGATGCTAAACTTTAATTGAATAAATTGGAAACAGCTTCATCTTCAAATAAACGTATTGCTAAAAATACAATGATGTTGTATATTCGAATGCTGCTAACAATGTCAGTTTCGCTATATACTTCGCGTATTGTGTTAAATACGCTTGGTGTTGAAGATTATGGTATATATAATGTAGTAGGTGGGTTTGTTGCGATGTTTGGTTTTATGAATAGTGCTATGACCTCTGCTACGCAGCGTTTTCTATCTTTTGAAATTGGTAGAAAGGATTCAGATGGGATACGCAACGTATTAAGCATGAGTCTTAATATTCATTTTATTATTGCATTTGCAATTTTTCTTTTAGCACAAACTGTTGGCTTATGGTTTTTAAATACTCAATTGAAAATACCAGCTGAACGAATAATTGCAGCTCATTGGGTCTATCAATTTTCTATATTGACTTTAATGGTAAATATAATAAGTGTTCCATACACTTCTATTATTGTGGCTTATGAACGGATGCACGTTTTTGCCGGTATTAGTATAATTGAAGTAAGCTTGAAGCTGCTAATTGTATTTATGCTACAATGGTTTGGTTTTGACAAACTTAAATTCTACGCAGTATTAATTTTCAGTGTTGCATTAATTATACGGATGATTTATGGAGTTTATTGTAATAAAAAATTCAAAGAAAGTAAATTTAGATTTTATTGGAATACCGATTTATTCAAACAGCTCTTTAACCATGTTGGATGGATGCTTTTTGGGACAAGTGCTCAAATGCTAAGTGGACAAGGAGTTAACATGCTAATGAACATGTTCTTCGGTGTTACTGTTAATGCGGCACGTGGTATAGCTTATCAAATACAAGGTGCAGTTCATTCTTTTGTAGTTAATTTTATGATAGCGGTAAGACCTCAAATAATTAAGAGTTATGCGCAAAAAAACTTTAAAGAAATGTATAGTTTAGTTTTTACAGGATCAAAGTTTTCATATTATTTGTTGTTTTATATTTCCTTGCCTGTTTTATTACTTACTGAAACCGTTTTACAATGGTGGTTGAAAATTGTTCCAACTCATGCTGTTGTTTTTACTAAGCTAATAATAATTGATTTGTTCTTCACTGTATTATTTACATCAATAACCACAGTTTCTCAAGCTACAGGGAAAATAAAATCTTATCAACTTAT
The DNA here is from genome assembly GCA_040772505.1 of Mariniphaga sp. Lineage (GTDB taxonomy): Bacteria > Bacteroidota > Bacteroidia > Bacteroidales > Prolixibacteraceae > Mariniphaga. The sequence goes on from JAXGYA010000003.1 coordinate 85,985, forward strand.
TGTTAGCTTAAGTTTCATGTTCGTTTTTGTTCTCTCTTATTTGTTTTTTAAATTAGGTTATCCTAGTTATTATGCATTTATAATAATGATTGCTATGTCTTTATTGAGTTTAATTGCGCGTTTAATAATTTTGAAAACTCAGATTTCCTTTCCTGTAATTGAATATTCTAAGGAGGTGCTATTGAGAATTTTTCTTGTAACGTTAGTATCATTGCCCTTGCCTTTATTAATGCTATATATGATAAAAGGAATCACAGTTCAGTTTTTCTTTGTTTCAATTGTTTCTGTTATATCTACTACAGTAGCAATTTGGTTTGTGGGTATTACAAGGGAAGAAAAATATTTCGTGAAAAATAAAGCATATCAAATGATGAGAAAAATGAAAAATATTAATATATAAATAGCAATGATTATGAAAAACAATTCTAAAGTTTGCTTGACTACCTTTATATATGGAGTGCGATATCAAAGCTATATTCCTTTTTTACTGTACTCATGTTATAAAGCATACCCAGAATATGATGTTGTCATTTTCTTGTATGATAAATTAGATGAAAAGATAAAAGGACAGATAGATAATTTAGATTTAAAGAATAAAATAATTATTCATGAAAATCATTTTCATGATTGTCCAGATATGAACCCAAGAAAAAGTCAAGCTTTAAGATGGGTTGTATGGGATAATATATTTAATAATTATGATTTTTTATATACAGTAGACATCGATATGTTATATATTAGAGAACCGATTCCACTTCATATTCAACATATACAACATATGGATTATATAGGACTACCTATAAGTAATTTACGAAGAGAGTTTTCATATAATCCATTTAATATAAAAACTCTTGCATATCGTATATTACATGCAAGATTTAAATCTATTTTCCAGTTTTTTTTAAATGATAAAAAAATAACGCGTTTGACAGGTTTGCATTTTGTAGATATAAAAAAATACTATTCTATTTTTACTCAAGAGTTGCGAGATAAATTTAAAGAAGATATTTATACGGATAATTATTTAAAATATGTAATGTATCCAAATGATGAGGCATTATTAGCTAGTATAGTAGAAAGCTTAGATATAGATATCTCAAAACTTGGATTGCAAAAGAATTCTACTAATATGCTGGACTTTAATGATACTCAAAGATTAGAATTTAGGCCTCATCATGGAATACACCTAGGCATTTTTCGAAATAATAAATTAACCTCACCTCATCCAATATTAGATAGTAGTTCTTATTCTTATTACGTGAAAGTATTTGAAGAAGAATTTTTTTATGACAGTGAATTTATTGATATTTTAGAAGGTGCTCCAGATAATATAAAATCTACTTTTAAAATGTTTTTTCATTATTATGAGATTAGATAGATGTGTAGTGGACATTATATTTTTAAATGATGAAACTTAAATTCAAATATAACTCTATTTTTGTAGTATTGTCATTAATACTAGCTATGCTTTTGATGCCATTAAAGAATGAAGTTTTCTCTTCATCGCTTAATATTGTTTTATCTATTATAGCTTTTACAAATATACTCTTGAGTATTCTGGAAAACCTCTTCATCTATAAATAATCATTGGATAAGATTCGAAATATTATTTTTAATTGGCTATTTAATAGTTCATTTTCAAATACCTTTTACTGCAAGTTTAGGATGGGAACCTAATGACCCAGGATTTATTTGGATAAATAAAAATGTTGTAAACTATGCAACTTGGTTAAGTCTTATTTCTTTGCTTTTTTGGATATTTGGTTTTTTATTTTTTGGATACATATTTATTAATCGGAAAAACAAAAGAAACAAATATGATTCTGGAAAATTGAATTTACTTAAAGTATTAAATCGTTTGAAGTTTGTATTGTTAATTCTATTTATTTCATTTGTCTATTTAGTTGGGAGTGATTTTCTTTCAGGTGCATATGATGGTGGTGACAATTGGGGACCTGGTGCAAGCTATGTTTATATAACTTTGCGTAGCATTGTAGTTATATATATAATTATATTCTTTGTTCATTATAAAAATCAAATTACTACATTTAAAAATGTAAAGTCTGTATTTTTTAAAAACAAAATTTTTGCAACTATTCTTCTTTTATATTTTTTGATTTTTTTATTAGCTGGAGATAGAGGACCCGTTATAGAAACAGCTATTGTTTTCACTTTTATGTATTCTATTACCCAAATAAGAATTAAGGGGGTAACATTTCTTTTGCTAATTCTTTTTTCAATTATTACTATGTCAATCTTAGAAATGGGTCGAGGGCGTGATATTTCTAATAGAACTGAATCAAATATTATTTCAGAAGGATATAAAAATTTTTCTGATAAAGATGAATTTAATCCTACTTTGGAGTTAGCCTCATCCAATAGAATTTTATACCGTGCAATTGATGTGGTCCCAAATAATCATCCATATTTATATGGATCCACAATATTGAGTAATATTATAAGCGCTGTTCCATTTGGAGCTAGAACATTAACTCAAGTTTTCAATGTTCCTAAAATATATTTATCTTCTTCTCATTTTTTCACATTCATCGGCCAGGGAAATTATCCAACATGGGGCGAGGGAAGTGAAATAATTGCTGATTTATACATTAATCTTGGTATATATGGTATAATAATAATAATGATATTTTTTGGAGGATTGATTTGCAGGTTAAGTTTCTTTTCTATGTATCAAGATAATATTTACATATTAATTGTATATATGATTTTTACAATGTCAGCAATTACATTAAATAGAGCGCCTCTTTTCACGATTCTTCAACCTCTATTTTTCTCAACGATAATTTATAAATTAATTACTTATAATGCAAGGAGATAAAATGAAAATTTGCTTTATTACTCCTAATCTTGGTAAAGGTGGGATGGAACGGTTTTTGTCAATTATGACTAAAGAAGTTTCTAATATTCATGAGGTGATAATTATAACCTTAATAAATAATCATGTCGAATATGCTTTTGATGATAAGATAAAGATTATTCACATTAACGATAAATGGGATGGAAACATTATTAAAGTATTTTTCTCATTGTATAAATTGCTTCGTAGTATAACTCCTGATGTTGTTATTGGCTTCAGTGAAGTTTTTAATCCCCTTACGATTTTAGTCTCAAAGCTTAATAAATTAAAGGTTTTCATATCAGATAGGAGCAATCCTTTAATGAGACATAAACTTCGGGATAGAATTTCTCGCACGGTTTTATATCCTTTCTCTGATGGAATTATAGCACAAACTGACTTAGCGAAGAATACATTTTTAAAGAAAAAGTTCAATAAGAATATATGTGTAATACCAAATCCTTTAATTGAATTTAGAGATTCTAAGATTGATCCAACTAAGAAGTATATTATAACTTCTGGAAGGTTAGAAATTTCAAAAAACCAGGGGGAACTCTTGGATATATTTAGCAAAGTAGTTAGAGATGATTGGAAGCTTATTATAATTGGTGATGGATCCCAAAAAATAAAGTTAGAAAAAAAAGCAAAATTACTAGGTATTAGTGAGAAGGTAAACTTTGTCGGCAAACAGAATGATATTGAATTTTGGTTAAATAAAGGGTCTATATATATATATACCTCTTTGTCAGAAGGTTTTCCAAATGCATTAAGTGAAGCAATAGCAACACCACTTGCATCTATAGCATACGATTGTCCGGCAGGTGTTTCCGACTTGATAGAGGATGGTGAAAATGGTTTTCTAATCCCTCTAGGAAATCAAGATATTTTTATAAATAAATTAAATATGCTAATTGATTCTGAAAGATTAAGAGAGAAATTTATGCGAGAAGGCATAAAATCGAGGCATAAATATAAAGCAAATAATATTGCACTGAAACTTGTTGATTTTATAACCAGCTAGTTATAATTAAGACAGCTACTTAAATTAAAAAACTAAAATTATGAGATTGAAACCAGGCATCTCTGTGTTAATGGGTATCTACAACTGTGCGGATACTCTACCCGAAGCATTAGATTCATTATATGCTCAAACTTACCAAGGCTTTAAACTCATTCTTTGTGATGATGGGTCAACTGATAATACTTACGAAGTAGCGAAAGCGTATGCTGATAAGCATGATAATATAATACTCTTGCAAAACAAAGAGAATATAAAGTTAGCAGCTACATTAAACAGGTGTCTTGAACATGCCGATACTGAATATATAGCACGTATGGATGGCGATGATATATCCTTACCTACAAGATTTGAAAAACAAATTGAGTTTTTGGATAATCATCCCGAATATGCAGTTGTAAGTACACCCATGATTCATTTCGACGAAACAGGTGATTGGGGAGAAGGTACTGCAAACCCTACACCCAATAAGAAGAGTTTTAGAAAAGGAACTCCACATAATCATGCTCCCAGCATGGTGCGTACTGCTGTTATGAAAGAAGTTGGTGGATATACTGTAAGCAAATATTTAGAACGAGGTCAAGACTATTATCTGTGGTATAAAATTTATAAAGCAGGATATAAGGGGTATAATTTGCAAGAACCATTGTATAAAATGAGGGACGATAGGGATGCAATGGGGAGGAGGACATTTAGGAGTAGGTGGAATGGGTTTATTGTTAAAAGGAAAGTAATGAAAGATTTAGGCATTAAAAATGCTTTTTGCTATGCATTACCTGATTTGGTAAAGGCGTTTATCCCTGCATTTGTAATGGAAAGAATACGTAAGAAAAGAATGGGTATTTTAAAAAACATATAAAAAAATATGAATATTAACCCAAAACTCATCCGCATCACCACAGTTCCCGTTTCCCTTGCAGTACTGATACGAGGCCAACACCGCTACATGACACAACATGGTTTTGAAGTAGTAGGTGTATCATCATCGGGCAAAGATCTGGAAGAAGTGAGTAAATCGGAAGGAATACGCACAGAAGCGGTGGAAATGATACGGACACTATCACCATAAATAGGCTTCCAATTAGATAAATAAGAATGTAGAGAGCAAGGTTTTCTATTTGATTATTCATATATTTGTAGTATCACCATTCAGAAGTATTATTATGACAGTTAGCACAAATCAATTAAGAGATATGTCATCACTTTTTATGAGAAGTGAAGTCAATCGTTGGCTGAAAAGTGATTTTGAGTCTATTGATATAAAGCTTAAACGATATAATCTTTTAGAGAAAAACAAAGGCAAAACCTACTTACAGGTTTTAAGAAATACGTATAAGACTATTGCGCAGCATTATCCAAATGAATACGTTGTTAAAAATGAATTTCTAGGTCAGAGAATTAAAGAGTTGCTTGGAACTAACAAATCCGTGGTTTTTAATGAGTTTAGAGTTGGAAAAGCTATTGCTGATTTAGTATTGTTTAATGGTGACTCTAAGGTGTTTGAAATTAAAACCATTTTAGACCAAGAGTACAGACTTGACTCACAACTGGCAGAATATAAAAAAATTTTCAACTATGTCTATATCATTGTTCCTATCGAGCAGTTAGAGAGGTATGATACTTACGATATTGATGTAGGGATTATAACCTACAATCAAACTCATAATGAGTTTGAGGTGCAAAGAGAAGCAGGCAGAAACTTGAATATGGATGTTGACATTGTGATGGAGGTGTTGCATTCAAAAGAGTACTTGGAAATAATTGCCAACAATTTTGAATTGCCCAATGACATAAATGCTTTCAATCAGTTTGAAGTTTCTAAAAAAATAATTTCTACTTTATCTGCTGATCTTCTTAACGAGATATTCGTTGAAACAATGAAGAAGAGAAATGTCAACAATCTCTTTTTTAATAAGATTAATAGTGAGTTTAATCAGGTTTGCCTATCTATGAATCTTAAAAAAGAAGAAAGAGACAATATGATTTCAAATTTGAGAAAAACAATAACTTAAATCAGATACAACATGTATTACCCATACTTGAGAGCTCGTCAATTTGAACTGATTGCACTTAGAGAGCTGGCATTAGAAGGAGCCACAAATAATGTTGTTCCGGTACTTGAGCCCTTGAGCAATCGATTTAATAATTTACTATTAGCTAATAAAGTGTTTTGTGAGCAAGGTTTTAAGCCCTATTTGTTGGTAAATCCACTTGAGGGTGATAGTAAGGGAGACTCAGAACTCTTTTTAGAGTTCTTGGCCAAATTAGAAGACACAAGCTTTCAGGTTGCTTTCCATTTTAATGATAATAAAGGATATATCGAATCATCTATAGAAAAATACAATCTTACCAACTGTATGGTCGTTGGATTGGATAACTATACAGATGAAGACCAACTAAAAGAGTTGTGCATTAATTCATCAGTGACGCATATAATGTTGCTAGATCCAGTGCGAAATAGAGGGCTTCATAGGTTTATGAAAACACTATCAGGTAAATCTTATATTAGGCTTGATGACCCTTTTGAAAAAGAGCCACAAAATGCAGCGTATTTGGAAAGACCGGCACGAAAATTTTCTGAAGAACATCGCTATTTTTCATCTGAAGACTTTCATGGTTTTGGAGATTTTACAGTCTTGCCTCGTGAGTTTATTGATGGTGGTAGCGCACCGAGGGCTGTTGTTATTCATTTTACATACATAAATGAGATAGATGAACAAAATATTTGGATTCGTCATTTTACATCCATTTCAAACGATTCAATAGCCAACGTGCAGGGAAAGTTTGCTGAGGCAGCTGAAAAAGCGGTTGAGTTTATTGACGCAGAAAACATAACAAATAGTGCCGCTATGGAACTTAAAGACTACTTTACTAGGCATCATTATCCGGGCTTAGGTGTTGTTAAGAAAATATCAATTAAAAATCATTTGTTAATCATTGAAGCTTTCTTAAATCTAAGGTAATATGAAGATATGTGTTGAGTGCTTTGATGATGTGGAGTTAAAGGGTTTTATCGTATCTCAAAATCAAACCGGTAGCTGTGATGCTTGCGAGAGTCGAGAAACTTTTATTATTGACATTGATGAGATACTTGATTTTGTAAAAAGTTTGTTGAGTAATTTTCAGGTAGATGAGCATAGTACTACCACGCCATTAGTAAAGCTTATTCAACAGCATTGGAGTTTTTTTAGAAGTGAAGAAATAGGAAATAAGATCCTTTTTGAAATATTGAAAGTTATTGATTCGCCTATAAAAGATGTCGATACTCCGGTTATGTTTAGTGATGACATTGAATATAACGTTGGGTTTTGGAACACCTTAAAAGATCAGCTTAAGTGGAAAAGTAGATACATTACGAATATAAACTATCTGACAGAGGATGAGCTTGGGTGGGATGGTTTTTTTGAAAGTGAAGTTGTTATTCAACCAACGGATTCATTTTATAGAGGAAGATTGCAAAACAGAGCCGACTCAGCCCCATTTAGCAAAGATGAAATGTACAGCCCGCCTAAAGATATGGCTTCAGCGGGGAGGGCAAATCCCCCTGGAATTCCATTCCTTTACTTGTGCGATAATATAAAAACCGTGCCCTATGAGATTAGGGCATCTTATCTTGATGAAGTATCTATTGGCACATTCCATTTGAAAGAAGGATTAAGCAAGACTATTCGAATTTCAGACTTTACTGAGAAACCCATTGTGTTTCTTGGAGCTGAATAAAATTATTATGTCATTAACAGGAAAAAAAAATCGACTCTTTTGAAAAAAAGAATCAGTTATGACTTATCTAAACCGATGAGAAGATATGACTCAGAGTTGGACTATATACCAACTCAATTTATCTGTGAATTCTTAAAAACATTCACCGGTGTGGATGGAATAAAATTTAAGAGCTCATTACATACCGAAGGAAACAATTATGTAATTTTTGACCAGAATATTATGGAGTGTGCAGAGGTTAATCGGTATAAGATAAATAAAGTAGAAATAGAGGCTGAAGAGCATGGGTTATTTAAGTTATAAAAAGAAGTGAGTAAAGTTAATCTGTTTTTACACAATTGTTATTCTAAGCTAGGTTGAGGCTTCAGTAAAATCCAAGTATTATTGTGAGTTAATATTAAAATATGTCATTCAAACACTACACAACAAGTAACCAGGGAATAATTTCCTTCCCCAAACTCATCCGCATTACCACCGTTCCCGTCTCCCTTGCAGGATTGATACGCGGTCAACACCGCTTCATGACCCAACAAGGTTTTGAAGTAGTAGGTGTATCATCATCGGGCAAAGATCTGGAAGAAGTGAGTAAATCGGAAGGAATACGCACAGAAGCGGTGGAAATGACACGCACACTATCGCCTTTAAAAGATTTGAAATCGCTATGGCAGTTTTATCGATTGTGCAGGAGAGAAAAACCTACTATTGTGCATTCGCACACACCCAAGGCGGGAGATCTCAAATATCAGAAGACAACTGAAAGAAATAATAACCCACTTTTAAGTGCTTAAAAATAAATATAACTTTATTTCTGCAAACATGGGTGATTTTGCTAATGATTAAACATGTAGAATATATAGCTTTAGGAAAAATGAAAACTCTTCTTATGATAACAAATGTGGATTGGTTCTTTATTTCACATCGTTTAGTGATTGCACAAGAAGCAATCAGTAAGGGCTGGAAAGTATATGTGGCAGCAGAAGATACCGGAAGAGGGTGTGAGATAGCTGTGAATGGAATAACTTTTATAGACTTTAAATTCTCACGGTCAGGTACTAATCCATTTGAAGAAATAGAGACGTTGCGTAACTTTAGAAAGCTGTACAAAGAGATCAAGCCTGATGTGGTTCATCATATTACGCTGAAGCCTGTTATCTATGGTTCATTGACAGCCAAAATGCTAAAAGTAAAAGGGGTTGTGAATGCAGTGAGTGGATTGGGGTATAACTTTACGAGTGGTAGGCAGGGTTTGGTCGCGAAAGTGATGATCAAAATGATGCGCTATGGCTTCAAAAAAGACAACTTGACAGTTATATTTCAAAACGGAGATGATCAGAAAGAAATGACCGATTTGGGTGTGGTGCAGACCAATAACAAAGTTGTACTTATTAAAGGTTCGGGCGTTGATCTAGAAAAGTTTAAACAATCAGAAATGCCTGCGTTTGACAGAGTAAAAGTACTTTTTCCTACTAGAATGCTTTGGGACAAAGGAACGAAAGAGTTACACGATGCAACAGAGCTATTAAAGAATAAATATAAAGACAGAGTGCAATTTATATTGGCTGGAATGGCCGACGAAGATAACAAAGCAGGTGTACCTGCTAATTATCTGAATGAATGGCAAGATGGAGAATATGTGAAATGGATAGGGTATCAAAAAGATATGGTGCAGGTATATAACGATTCACATATTGTTGTTCTTCCATCCTACTACAGAGAAGGGATGCCAAAAACATTGATTGAAGCTTGTGCTGTGGGCAGAGCTATTGTTACAACTGATGCAATTGGTTGCAGAGAGTGTGTGGATGAAGGAGTAAATGGATTAAAAGTGCCTGTGCATAGTGTTAAGGAATTAGCAGGTGCATTGGAAACTTTATTTGAAAATCCTGAAATGATTAAACAGATGGGTGATGCTTCTCGTAAAAAAGCAGAAGCTGAATTTGATGTCAGGAATGTTGTTGACAAGCATATGGAAATATATGAAGAATTGAATAATTAAGAAATGAAATCAATATTAATCACCGGTATTAACGGCTTCGTAGGCTCTAACTTCACTAAAAAATGGAGCAACAAACACACACTTTATGGATTAGACATTCGTCAACCTAATGTAGAAGGTGTTGTTCACACCTACGGTTGGGATGAGTTGCAGGATATTCCGAAAGCAGATGCAATAGTACATCTGGCAGGCAAAGCCCATGATACACACCGCAAGAGCGATGAACAGACTTATTTTGATATTAACACGGGATTGACAAAAAAGGTGTTTGATTGGTTTCTGACATCGGAGGCGCAGACTTTTGTATTCTTTAGTTCGGTGAAAGCTGCAGCAGATTATGTGCCCGGTGATATACTTACGGAGGATGTAAAGCCAAATCCTGTGGGCGCTTATGGTGAGTCGAAAATCAAGGCAGAGAGGTATATATTAAGTAAATGCGAAGAATATGAGCGATTGGGGAAGAGGGTGTATATTGTTCGTCCCTGCATGATTCATGGTCCTGGGAATAAGGGGAATTTAAATTTATTATATAATGTGGTGTCTAAAGGTGTGCCTTGGCCCCTTGGTTCGTATGAAAATAGACGCTCTTTCTGCTCGATTGATAATATAGCGTATGTAGTGGAGCAGTTGATTGTGAATGAAAATGTTCCCAATGGAATCTATCATGTGTGCGATGACGAAGCGCTTTCAACAAATGAATTGATTGCATTGATTGCTCAGTCTGTAAACAAATCGCCACGTATATGGAAATTGCCTAAAACACTTATGAATACTTTTGCATCGGTTGGAGGGGCATTGCGCTTGCCTTTAACCAAAGAGCGCTTGCAAAAGCTGACTGAAAACTATGTGGTTTCGAATGAGAAGGTGAAGAAAGCACTTAATATTACCCAAATGCCAGTGAGTGCAGAAGAGGGGTTAACTAAAACATTGAAAAGTTTTCAAACAAAATAACCATGATACGATTTTTTGATTTTATATTTTCTTTTGTAGGTCTTTTGTTCTTGTGGCCTGTCGGAGTTATCCTCTATGTAATAGGCTTGTTTGATACAGGCAAGCCTGTTTTTGTGCAAGAGCGTGTAGGCAAAAACAAGCAACTGTATAAGTTTTAAAGTTACGTAGTTTGTAGAATGTTGATTTCAACTTGGATAATGAATTGTAATGAATATAAAGAAGATAATTTACCAACTTAACAACTCGGATGAACTCGTCAACCTGGAGGCAAAGCAGGGTAGAGCTATTGACCGTTCTATATTAGAGACAGTTTGCGCTTTTAGCAACGAACCCGATTTAGGAGGTGGATATATAATATTGGGTGTAAATGAGGCGGCGGAGTCACTTTTTCCATCCTACAATATAGTTGGAGTTGACAACCCTGATAAGTTGCAAAAAGACTTGGCTACGCAATGCGCAAATATGTTTAACATACCTGTACGTCCGAAAATAACCGTTGAAACAATCGATAACAAAAATGTACTACTTATAGATGTACCGGAATTGGCTAACGAACAAAAACCTCTATATTTTAAGAAACAGGGCTTGCCACAAGGAGCATATAGAAGAATAGGGACAACCGACCAACGGTGTACGGAAGATGACTTGTATTTTTTTTATGGAAAAGAAGATAGGTTTGACAGTTCTGTAATAAAAGACTCGGGACTTGATGATATAAGCTATGAAGCGCTTGATTTGTACAGGCGGTTTAGAGCAAATGTTAATAAAACTGCTGAGGAGCTTAATTATAACGATAATAACCTTTTAAGGGCTTTAAATTGCATAAAAAAAGATGAGGGTGTGTGGAAACTTACCAATGCCGGGTTGATTGTTTTTGGCTCAAAAATGGCGCTTCGGAGATTGATGCCAATGGTTAGGGTTGACTATATTCGTTTGCCCGGAAAAGTATGGGTTGAAAATCCGGATGAACGTTTTGAAGAAACATTGGATTTGAGAGGTCCCATTATAGAATTGGTGGCACGTACAGTTGCTACAATTGCTGACGATCTTCCCAAGGGGTTTTTATTATCGGAAGGGTCCATTCAGGCCAAAAGTAAATCGCTGCTGCCGGTTAGAGTGTTAAGAGAGGCAATTGTTAACGCGTTTATCCACCGAACCTATCGGGTGAATCAACCTATTCAAATACTTCGTTATTCAAATCGTATTGAAATTATAAATGCAGGCTATTCATTAAAGCCGGAAGAGAGTATTGGTGAACCGGGCTCTGTAAACAGGAATGCGTTTATTGCAGCAATTTTTCATGACACCAATTTGGCTGAAACAAAAGGTACCGGATTTAGGACGATGCAAGCTCTGATGAAAACATCACAAATGATGCCACCAACTTTTGAAAGTAATCGTGAGAAAAACACGTTCACGTTGCGATTGTTATTTCACAATTTATTGGATAAAAACGATATTGCATGGTTAACTCGTTTTAGTGAGAACAAATTGAATGAAAATCAGAAGTTGGCTCTGGTTTTTTTAAGGGAAGTTGGAGCAATTGATAACTTTTCTTATCGTCAGTTGACAGGTGCAAATAGAGAACAAGCGGGAACCGATTTGCGAGATTTAAGAAAAAAGGAATTGATAAAACACAAAAGTGCCGGAAAATCAACCTACTATTTACCTTCTGATCTGTTCTTATCCACCTTGGTAGATAAGCGTGTTGCCATGGTAGATAACGGACGTGCCATGGTAGATAGTGAAAATGCCATGGTAGATAAGAAAAGTGCAGCGAACAGGGAGAAATTAATAGAAGACATTAAAAGCCACTTGCCGGATGAAATTGAAGAGCTCGTTAAGAGCTTAGGAAAGCGCTCTCAAAACCCGGATTTAATGCGAGAAACAATTTTGAAACTTTGTTCGTGGCGTGCGTTATCTATTGCTGAACTTGCAGCTATTTTGGGTAGGAACGAAAAGTATATTAAAACAAATTATTTAAAACCTCTTATGGATGATAAAATGGTCACATATACCATAACGGAGATGATTACGCATCCTGATCAAAAATATAGAGCAATAGAAAGTATGTAGGATAAAATCTATTTAAAAACCAGATATAATGATTCGTTTATTTGACTTTTTATTTTCGTTTATTGGACTCTTATTTTTATGGCCTGTCGGAGTTATCCTCTATGTAATAGGCTTGTTTGATACAGGCAAGCCTGTTTTTGTGCAAGAGCGTGTAGGCAAAAACAAAAAGCCTTTCAAGCTGTATAAGTTTCGCACAATGAAAGTTGATACAGAATCGGTTGCTTCGCATCTGGCTAATCAGTCATCCATAACTAAGCATGGAGGTTTCCTCAGAAAAACCAAGTTGGATGAGTTGCCACAATTGATTAATGTGTTGAAAGGGGATATGAGTTTGGTGGGTCCTCGTCCCAATCTGTTCAATCAAACTGAATTGATAGAGGAACGAGACAAAAGAGGAGTCTATAATGTAGTGCCGGGAATTACCGGATTGGCACAAATAAACGATATAGATATGTCCACACCACAATTGCTTGCCGAGAAAGATGCGGAGATGCTTGCGGACTTCTCAACAGCTGACTATTTTAAGTACATTTTTGCTACAGTTGGAGGAAAGGGACAGGGGGATAGGGTGAAGAGGAAGAGTGAGCGGTGAGCGATGAGCGGTAAAAAGTGAACGGTAAACAGTAAACAGTAAACAGTGAGCGATGAGCGATGAGCGGTGAGCGGTGAGCGGTAAAAAGTGAACGGTAAACAGTAAACAGTGAACAGTGAACGGTGAACAGTGAGCGGTGAGCGGTAAAAAGTGAACGGTAAACAGTAAACAGTGAGCGGTGAGCGATGAGCGGTGAGCGATGAGCGGTGAGCGGTGAGCGATGAGCGGTGGGCGGTAAGCGGTGAGCGGTAAGGAAAATTCACGAATTGTCTTTGCGACTTGGCGACTTGAATAACAATGCTATCCATAAAGAGAATTACGAATGGAATGCGAATACATTTTTAGCTGATTTGCGCTGATTTAATGCGCTGATGAACGCGGATTTTTATTATCTGCGTCGATTTGCGATTTGATTTATCTGCGTTTTATCTGCGAGAAATAATTGAAATGTGTTTAACCACAGAGGACGCAAAGAAGGCGCAAAGAACACAGAGAAATGTGGTGAATTTGACCATTGTGCAAATCTATAACAACAGTCCTCCTTATTTTAGATTTCTATTAAATACTAAAATAAGGATCAGTCTTATTCTATATTTTATTACATTTGTGAAGAAATTAAATCTGAACACAATGAGTAAAACCTTTCTTTCAGGGTTAATCAGTGGTTTAAATTTTTTCTTACAGGTATTATAGAAACAGCAAAAAGTGGAGTAGCTACTTTTGATAGTATTTTGCAAATTCAAAAATCACTTGATTTGGACCTAAAGCCTTTGGGTAGCCGTGTTGCAGATGCTCGTATAGTAATTGATGAATTGTATAAGAGTCCAATTATTAATGCTGCTAAAGTGGAGAAGCTAATTGGCAAGTCGCCTGCTTCAGCATACAAGCTCATTGCTGAATTGGAAGCCATAGGTATTTTAAAAGAAATAACGGGAGGGCAAAGAGGACGTATCTATATTTTTAAAGACTATGTCGATCTATTTAAATGATGAGCGGTGAGCGGTGAGCGGTAAAAAGTGAACGGTAAACAGTAAACAGTGAACAGTAAACAGTGAACGGTGAGTGATGAGCGATGAGCGGTGAGCGGTGAGCGGTGAGTGGTAAAAAGTGAACGGTAAACAGTGAACAGTGAAAATAAACAGCGAAACGTACTGCCACCGCTTACTTCTAACTTCTAACCTCTAACTCCTAATCTCTAACTTCTAAAAGCAAAGTCCACGGTGTTACACTGTGTAGAACACTGAGTTACACTGTGAGCAAAAAAAGTTCAAAAAGTGGGCAGTGGGCAGTGGGCAGTTGTCAAATGGTTATTGATAATTGATTATTGATTATTTGGTTTAAAAGCTGAAAGAAGAAAAGGTCACAGTGTTACACGGAGATAGTTCACTGAGTTACACAAACTGTGCTGCACTGTGAGCAAAAAAGAAAAGTTCAAAAAGTTGGCTATTCGCATTAATCTCTAACCTCTAACTGTAAAAGCAAAGTCCACGGTGTTACACTGTGTGCTGAGTTACACTGTGAGCAAAAAAGTTCAAAAAGTTGGTGGGCAGTAGGCAAATGATTATTGATTATTGATTATTGATTATTTGGTTTAAAAGCTGAAAGAAGAAAAGGTCACAGTGTTACACGGAGATAGGTCACAGTGTTACACTGTGAAAAACACTGTGCTGCACTGTGACCAAAAAAGAAAAGTTCATAAAGTTGGCTATTCGCATTAATCTCTAATCTCTTACTTCTAACTTCTAATCTCTAACCTCCGACTTTTGGTTCCAAAACATTTACTTATAAGTAAAAGAATTGCTACATTTGCAGAAAGTTTTACTTATACGAAATACACATGAGGAATAAAAAACAGATACCACGTCCGTTATATCTTAATAAAATAAAGCCATTCATCGGCTCAAAGCTCATTAAGGTACTCACAGGCCAGCGCCGTGTTGGAAAAAGCTACGTGCTGTTGCAGGTGATGGACGAAATACGCGAACGCGATCCTAATGGTGTCATCATCAGCATTAATAAAGAAGATTACCAGTTCGATTCCATAAAAAACCACACTCACCTGATGGAATACCTGAAAGTATATCGTTCCGGTAAAGCGAATCATTATCTTTTCATCGACGAAGTGCAGGATATTTCCGGTTTTGAAGTGGCTCTGCGCAGCCTGTTGTCTGTAGATGGCTGGGATATTTACATAACGGGCAGCAATGCAACCCTGTTATCGGGTGAACTTGCCACTTACTTGAGCGGCAGATATATTCAATTTTCTGTTCATGCTTTATCGTATGTTGAATTTATGCAGTTTCATCAGTTACCCGAGAGTGCTGATACATTTCTTAAATATATTCGCTGGGGCGGCATGCCACACCTGATTCATCTGCCCATGGAAGATGCAGTGATTTTTGAGTATCTTAGGAATATTCACAATACCATTATTTTACGCGATATTGTGGAACGGTTCAACGTAAGAAATGTCAGGTTCTTACAAGATCTCATTCACTATCTGGCCGATATTATCGGGAGTGTTTTATCCGCCAAACGAATCAGTGATTATTTAAAATCGCAACGAATAAACCTGTCGCCCAAACTAGTGCTTGAATACCTCACGTATCTGGAATCGGTTTACCTGATAGACCGGGTTAAACGTTCGGAAATTGAAGGAAGAAAGATTTTTCAAATCGGAGAAAAGTTTTATTTCGAAGATATCGGTATGCGGCATGCCATTGTTCCATATCAGCAAAAAGATATTGGGAAAGTACTCGAAAACCTGGTTTACCATCAGCTTGTTGTAAACAACCATCAGGTTTTTGTAGGAAAACATGGCGATAAAGAGATTGATTTTGTAGCTGTAAAAAAGGACAGTAAGATGTATGTTCAGGTTGCTTATCTGATTGCCGATGAAAAAACGCATGAACGGGAATTTGGAAACTTGTTGGCGATTCCTGACAATTGCAAAAAACTGGTGGTAAGTATGGATGAAACCGCTACAGGCAACTATAAAGGAATTGAGCATGTTTCAATACGGAATTTTTTAACTGAGAAGTTTTGAGTGCAGAGGTCGGAGACCACACTCCCTTTCGTTTGTAACGAGGGGTACATGGTTTAGCGTTTCTAACGCAAGGTCTAACCTCTAACTTCTAAAAGAAAAGTCCACCGTGTTACACTGTGTAGAACACTGAGTTACA
The DNA here is from genome assembly GCA_040772505.1 of Mariniphaga sp. Taxonomy (GTDB): domain Bacteria; phylum Bacteroidota; class Bacteroidia; order Bacteroidales; family Prolixibacteraceae; genus Mariniphaga. The sequence continues at coordinate 102,377 of JAXGYA010000003.1, forward strand.
CATCCTTTTTTAGGGTTTGCAATGTATCAGGTGTTGCTTTACTGTTCTATAATTTTATAATTTCAAATCTTTCTTTTTTCATAAAATACTTCAAAATGTCAGTGGGAAAAACCATATTTCCTCCGTTTTCATCCAAGTATATGTTTGCACTATATTTAAATGCGCTCCATACAAAAGTTGCGCAATTGAAACTGGTTAAGTCATTTTTCTCAGTAAACAATTGATATGGTTTTCCTCTATTTCTAAGACGTATATTCATGTTTAAATCTAATAACGAATTCTATTATTTATTTTCAAAAAAAGAGGATAATCAAAAATATCGTTTGGAAAAAACACACTCCCCGCACCGGAATCGATATCAATTTTGGCAGCGAAACGTAAAGCGTGTCGTACAAAAGTAGCGCAATTAAACTGTAGAGTATCTTGTTTGTCAGCAAATAAAAAATAGGGTTTCCCAATCTGCGAATTTGCATACTCTATTAGTTTCACTTTCTCCTTCTCATTCAAATGCGTTTTGAGTAAAAAGCGTCGACCCTTATATTGTTCACCAAAGTTTTCGTCTGCCGAATTGATGCCAACCTGACCGCTTTTCTGTTTTTTAGAACGATCGCGATATCTGGCTTCAACTACTTTAATGGATGAGTATGATGCTTCGCCGGGCAGAAACTCACCTTCAGTGATAATAATTGCCATATGCCCTGGCATTCCACTATATTTATATAAACTACTGCTTGCCAGAGCATAAGAGTATGACCTAAACAATATATCACCAACTTCCACATGAGCCGGATCATCGTTCTTATATCTGCTTTTTTGAGCTATATACCTATCGAAGCGAATCAAAACGAGTGGAACAAGAAGCACTATAATTAAAATGTACACTACTCTTTTTGTCATAGGATGTTATTGTAAGCGTCATTTTTCGAGATAAATGAGAAAACCAACTGTAAACGGAAACCAACAGTATGGGAAAAATGAGATAGAAATTGATTAATGATGAATTAAGAGATATTAATGAGCCTATTACAACGTTGTGCTCATGTGATATTTCACGAATGTTTAAAACTTCGGAAATAAGAAAATAAAAAGGGATTAGAAACACGTAAAACAAGACAGATATTGCCAACATCGAATAAAATCCATTGTTAAACTTCGTTTGAAGTTTTCGGAATATGAGAAGAAGGAGATATCCCGTGAACCACCAGAATAAAACTACTGTGCCATTAAGCGATACAGCAGGTTCGGAATGAATATTCAGTTGATAGGAATAAAATCCAGTCCAGAAAAAGGCTATTACCGCGGTTGTAATTAGAATTAAAATGTGCTGTTTAATCTTTTCGTTTATTTTACCTTTTTCAAACATTAAAAACACCCAATATCCACCAGCCATTCCTAAGATAATATCCATAAACACATCTGGTATTTTTTCGGGCATAAATAATTTTAAAACCCCAATAAAGAACGTGGCTTCAAGTATTTCAAAACCTGTAACAATTATAAATAACCATTTCCAACGATTCTTACAATTAAAAGCGGATAAAAGAGCAAACAATAAACCCCCGGACCAAAAATGCACTATCGACCATAAATCGAGGTAGAGCAGCTTGTACTCAACCAATACATAATGCAACCAATGAAAATTTTCGCGCAAAAAAATCAGTGATTCTCTCATCCCTTTTATTCTAACATTGTTTTAATCTTTTTTCCTCTCTTTTTGGAGACTATAAAATTTTACCATCCGCAGTAAATAAAATATCAACACATAAACTAATGGGAATGAATAGGCAAACAATACCACCAAATATAACACCACCATACCATGAATGAAAAAGTAAATTACCGTAAATGAAGATGTTAGTACAATTACTGTATTCACTAAAGCTTTAACTTTGAGCAAAGTATAAGTTTCAGATTGATTTTTGCCAGAAGAAAACAGGAAAACCAAAAAGCCGACGAGATAGATAGAAACCGCTATCTCGTCGCCCTGGTTATTATTTATGAATGAAAATGTTGTCGTTTCCAAATATTGGGAATACACCGTAAACACATTAAACTGAAGCCAATCGGGTTTTATGCTCAAATAGACAAAATAATAGGTGGCAAAAAGCCCGAAAAGCATAAAAACCCCGCCTACAAACCTGCACCACGGTGGTAACCAATTCAATATTTTTATTTCTGACACAAAGCGCGTTTAGAAAAGCTTATTGTATAGCCGAGTAAACTACAGTTCCATCTTCCAAAGTAATATCCACACCAACCAGCCCAAACCTGTGGTTTGCATAATATACAGCCTTTTTAAAGCCGGGATAGGGTAAGTTTTGTTCAATTGTAATAACTTTAATGTACATTCCACTCCAGTAATAATCATTCTCTTTAGAAACTGATTTTACCTCACGCGTAATTTTTTTCCCACCGAGAGTGGTGTAGCTCCATTTGTCGCCAACTTTTGCATTGTATTTCGCCAAAACGGTTTGCTCGCCCTTTGAATTAACATAAGCCACCCCATCGGAACTATTAATAAACTTACCGCTTATACTTACGTTTCCGTTTTTTCCAATGTGAGGAGAAGGAAAATTTGAAGCAAACTTATCGACAACTTTACCCTCCAGTTTTATTTCTACTATACCTCCGGTGTTTTCGGTAACAGTTGCTTTAAAACCTGTGCCGACATTCGCCCCGGCAAAGGTGCCTTTTAGGTTATAAGTGTGACCTACCCTATTGTTTTCCAAATCAGTATCTCCACCAATTTCATCAATTTCATCTTTGCATGATGCAAAAATCATAGCTGTAATTACAGCAAATACCAAAAATTTGATTTTCATAATTCTTGTCTTTAATTTAATAACTTATTTTCAATTTGTCTTTTTCAATAAAATTCCAGCAACCAAGCTTAGGATTTCTGTATAATCGAGATCTTGTATCTGGTTATTATTCTTTACTAAACAAAGCTTGAGATTAAATTCATTCATGTGTTTTTCAATAATCTCGTCAACCATATCTTCCGGCAGCAAAATATTCCGAAAAAATATAGGTGTTCTCTGGTTGATAGTTATTCCAAACAACTGGAATGCATCGTATATTAACTCTGTGCAATATATTTTTGATTTATCGTCCATAGAAAAACTTAAATCGTACTTCTTACCGGTTTCGGCCAACGAGTTTTGCAAAACATGCTGCAATTGCGCAGGGCTTATTTTAGGTTCGAAACATAAAATAGAGCGAAGCGTTGATTTCGATCCCAGTGCAGCCATTTCCATTATGTCCCGCACTGCACAACCCCTTCTCAATGAACTATCAATAATTAAATGCTCTTCTCCTGTTCGATAAAAATTCTCGACTGATTTATAGATTGTGGATGATGACCCAAATTTATCCTGCAATTGTTTCTGTGTGCCTAAGTAAAATCCAGTGTGTGTCCAGTTTCCGGGAATAAAGTTCGACACTATTTTACCGTGTGAGGTGAAAAATACAGTTCCCGATTCGATACTGTGTAAATACGGAACCAAATCGTCATAGGATAACGTGCTAATTTCCTTGTTGTGAAAATTTGCAAGCGTAAGTCTTTGTCCGGTCTTTTCTATTTCTTCCAAAGCGTTTATTGTGCTTTTCATCAGTTCGGTACGCACCCTATCTGCTAATTTTAGTTTCCCGGGGAAAAGAAATGAGATATACATTGCCATAAAACTTACGACAAATAACAGGATAGTGCCTGCCACGATACTCTTTTTTCTATTACGTTGAACCCACATCATAAATGTATACCTATTTCAGGACACAAGACATTAGCTCTTAACTCCTATCCTCTTAACTCTTATCTAATAACTTTATCTACTTTCGATTGTAAATTTACGAATACATACTTATATACTTTTACTGAAAGGTAAAACTTCTCTCCCAAATCGTAAAAAAAAAATTTCCTAAATCATAAAGAAAGTTTTTCTTAATGCGTAAAAATGCTTTTTTTTGTAAAAACAGCATCTATATGTTACTTCATCGAATCCTATCGCTAATGCCCATGTTTGTATCCCTGTTTTGGGTTATGCTACTTTTGATAGATAGTAACCGGAACTTGTCGAAAAATTATCTTGCTTTTTTCTTCTCTTTAACTGCAATTAATTATTTCGTGCATGCAGCTTTCTTTAACCGGGAATACAGCTTGTTTGCTTTTATGGATAATATATGGGTTTTCACTTCACTTTCAGCATACCCGCTTTATTATTATTATGTCCGGCTTCTTACACGCGATGTAAAGATTGACTTGCGTTGGAGTTGGATTTTACTGCCCTCGTTAACTTTATCAGTTTTTTCGTTTGTGGTTTATTTTGCCATGTCACCCGAAGAATTAGATGTTTTTATTCATGGAATCATGTATCACGAGCAAGGATACACCAAACCTTATTCACAATTAGTTAATCTACAGATTTTTCGCACACTACTCTTTAAGTCTATCTTTCTAATACAAGTAATCGCATCGGTATATTTTGGATATCGGCTTATTGCTCAATACAATAAAGAGGTGAGGGAATTTTATTCAAACACAGGTGGCAAAGACCTTAGTCCACTAAAATTGGTTCTTTTAGCCTTTCTGCTTGCTTCATTTATTTCTCTTGCATCCGGTGTACTTGAAAAGGATTTTTTTATAGATAAAGGATTTTTGATTGCCATCCCGTCTCTTACTCATTCGCTTTTTTTATTTTTTATCGGATATGTAGGGTATCATCAAAATTTTACTGTAGCAAATTTCTTCGATGATGTAAATGATTACAAGAAAAAGTTACAAATCGCTAAAGAGATAAAGCAATCTACGTTGGAAAATATAATAACAAAGAAGCAACTCTATGATTTAGTTGTTGAAAATGAACTTTATAAAAACCCCGAATTACGAATTACCGACCTTGCGTTGATGTTAGCAACAAACCGAACTTATGTTTCACGTATTGTGAATGAGGAAATGAAAACTAATTTCTGCGACTGGGTGAATAGTTTTCGCATCGAGTATGTGAAAGAAACAATGGAAGATCCGGATTTCAACCACTTATCGCTGTTAGAAATTGCCGAAATGTCGGGTTTCTCAAGTTTGAGTGCATTTTACAGAGTATTCAAAGAGAAAGAAGGAGTAACCCCGGGGAAATATAGAGAAGAAAAATAGAAAATCAAAAAGTGGGAAGTAGGCAGTGGGCAGTTGTCAAATGGTTATTGATTATTTTCTTGTTCTAAAGGCTGAAAGCTAAAGGCAAAAGAAAAGGTCACAGTGTTACACGGAGATAGTTCACTGAGTTACACTGTGAAAAACACTGTGATACTCTGTGACCAAAAAAGAAAAGTTCATAAAGTAGGCAGTAGGCAGTGGGCAGTTGTCAAATGGTTATTGATAATTGATTATTGATTATTTGGTTTAAAAGCTGAAAGAAGAAAAGGTCACAGTGTTACACGGAGATAGTTCACTGAGTTACACTGTGAAAAACACTGTGCTACACTGTGAGCAAAAAAGAAAAGTTCATAAAGTTGGCAAATGGCAGTTGGATATTTCTTAGATCTAAAGGCTGAAAGAACGGCTATATTCCCTCAGATAGTGCAAAACATATCATAATACGCACTATAATAGTGCAAATAAGCACAATAATTGCATCCTAATAGTGCAAAATTGTTTATCTTTGCGTTCAAAACATAGTAATGGATAGATTATTTGAATATTCCAATAAACTGATAAAAGAAGTAGATGTAACTTTTACCAGATACATGTACAATGAAATCAATTGGAACAACAGACTCTTAGGATTGGTAGGACCTCGTGGTGTAGGAAAAACAACATTGGTTCTACAGCACATTCGTCAACAGCTCAATCCTGCTGAAACATTATATGTAACAGCAGAAGATTTTTATTTTGCGGGCAACCGATTGACAGACTTAGCTGATAAGTTTGCAAAATTTGGCGGAAAATATTTGTTTATCGATGAGGTACATAAATATCCCGATTGGGCAAAAGAACTTAAATTGATATACGATTACCACCCGGGTTTAAATATAGTGTTTACTGGCTCTTCAGTACTTGATATAAAAAAAGGAAGTGCCGATTTGAGTCGCAGAGCTGTAGTATATACTATGCAAGGATTATCGTTCAGAGAATTTTTATCATTGTTTCATGGTGTTGATGCAGAAGTGTTTTCGTTAGATGAAATTATAAAACATCAAGTTGTATTGCCTGCTGTGAATCATCCGTTGCCACTTTTCGCCGATTATCTTCAAAGGGGTTATTATCCTTTTGCAAAGGAAGATGATTTTGATATACGTTTGCGTCAGATCATCAATCAGACATTAGAAAGCGATATTCCGCTTTATGCGAATATGAATGTGGCTACAGGACGAAAACTGAAACAGTTATTGAGCATTATTTCTAAAAGCGTTCCTTTTAAACCGAATATGAGTAAAATTGCAGGAATGTTGAGTATCAGTCGTAATAATATGGCAGATTATCTTATGTATATTGAAGAAGCAGGATTAATTGCTCAACTGAGAGATGACACTAAGGGAATTCGTGGTTTGGGGAAAATAGATAAAATTTACTTAGACAATACAAATCTTATTTTCGCTTTGGCAGATGATGTTCCGAATAAAGGAAACATTAGAGAAACATTTTTTCTTAATCAAACTCGTGTAAAACATATTGTGAGCTCGTCTTCCACAACTGACTTTTGTGTTGAGGGATTAAATTTTGAAATTGGAGGTAAGAAAAAGGACAAAAAACAGATAAAAACCATAGATAGTGGTTATGTGGTAAAAGATGATATAGAAATTGGGTATTTGAATACAATTCCACTTTGGCATTTTGGGTTGATGTATTGAGAGAGCCTTTGGTTATTGGCAGTGGGCAGTAGGCAAATGGTTATTGATTATTGATTATTGATTATTTTTTAGTTCTAAAGACTAAAAGAAAAGGTCACTGTGTTACACGGAGATAGTTCACTGAGTTACGATGTGGCTAAAAAACAAAACTTATGAACACTATTTCAATAATATTGCTTAGTTTTGTGTTAAATTAAATATTAAATCAGTTTTTACATTATGGAATGTAAGAAGCACTAAATTAAACTGCAACATGAATCGTATTTTGGGTTACTTTTCAAAACGTTTTCTACCACGTTGGCTTGTTTTGCTATTAGACCTGTCGATTATACTGATTGCATGGATATTTGCAATTATGTTAAGGTTTGACTTTAGCCCTCCTCAAGTTGCCGAAAACATGAACCTCAATCACCTAATCCTCATTTATCCTGTTTTTTTGGTGAGTTTTCTTAAAACAAGAACCTATGCCGGGATTTTGCGGCGAAGCACTTCTAAAGATATCTTGCAGATTATTGTTTCCGTTACGATAGCAGCAACTTTACTGTTTATTCTCTCTTTTGCCTTCAGGTTGTCCGAGGTGTTAAATGCCTTTGTTATCCCCTATTCTGTCATCATCATCATGTGCCTGATAACCACAATACTCCTGAGTTTTTCCAGACTTATGGCAAAATTAATATTCAGGACCCTTTTGGCAGATTCCGGGAAAACTGTTCATGTAATGATTTTTGGCGCAGGCAATCTGGGAGAAATTACAAAGCAGGCTTTGCTGATGGACTCCTCTTCAAATTATAAATTGATTGGTTTCATCGACGACAGCCCTTCGCTTCAAAACAAAACAGTCTCTGGCGCTCCCATATACTCTCCTAAAACTGCATTTGAGAAAATCATACCTAAAAATGGGGTTAAGGAGATCATCATAGCCATCAATTCGGGGAATATTTCCCGTCAGCGATTATGGGAAATAACAGACATTTGCCAGAAACTTGACATTGTTGTGAAGGAAGTTCCACATTTTTCCTACTGGCTGGACCGGAAACTTAAGGTGCAGGATATAAAGAATATAAAAATTGAGGATCTTTTGGGAAGAGAAACCATTCACTTAAATACCGATAAGATTGAAAACGGGTTGAAGGAGTCGGTTGTACTGGTTACAGGCGCTGCCGGCTCAATTGGTTCGGAAATAGTCCGGCAACTCATTGCCTTCGGAGTTAAAAAAGTGATTTTGTTCGACAAGGCAGAATCGGGATTATATGATTTACAGCAGGAAATCGTGCTGGAAAAAAGCAATGCCGATTTTGAAGTTTTTGTTGGAGATGTTACCAATCCGGCAAGCGTCAGGAAAGTTTTTGAAAAATATGCACCCTCCATCGTTTTCAATGCGGCGGCTTATAAGCATGTGCCGCTTATGGAGGAATTTCCCAATGAAGCATTTCATGTCAACGTTGGCGGAACAAAAATTCTTGCGGATTTATCAATAGAGTTCGGAGTTGAAAAATTTGTCTTTATCTCCACCGATAAGGCTGTGAATCCAACCAATGTGATGGGCGCAACCAAGAGAATCAGCGAGATTTACATTCAGTCGCTCGCCTGCCTGGAAGATATTTCCACAAAATTTATAACTACCCGTTTCGGAAATGTTTTAGGCTCCAACGGCTCGGTTGTGCCGCTGTTTAAAAAACAGATAGAAAAAGGTGGCCCGGTTACGGTAACTCACAAAGAGATTACCCGTTATTTTATGACAATTCCTGAAGCTTGCCAGCTGGTTCTTGAAGCCGGATTTATGGGAGATGGCGGTGAAATTTTTGTGTTTGACATGGGTGAACCGGTCAGAATTTATGACATGGCTAAAAAAATGATTTCATTAGCCGGATTAACTCCCGGAAAAGATATCGATATTAAAATAACAAAACTCCGCCCCGGAGAAAAATTATTCGAAGAACTCATGGATAAGAAAGAAGGCATGATGCCAACTCACAACAAAAAAATAATGATCGGGAAAATGAGAATGTATGACTACAATAAAGTAAACAATCAGATTTTATCGATACTAAACACCATCAATGAAATTGAAAATGACCAGTTGGTTGATGAATTGATGCGGTTTGTTCCTGAATATATTTCAAAAAATTCTTTATATTCAAAACAACCAAATAAATTAAAGAAATCTCATTTAGCATAAACAAACATTCAGGCACTGTTGGAAAATTAAATTTAATGGTGTAAGATAAATAGTGTAAATTTGCATTATATTAAAAAAAAGATTATGCGAAGAAATATCTTTTGGATTAGAGGCATAGTATTATTTTTTATTTCTGTTTTTTTCATTGCTGTTTCCTGCACTACGCCCCTTCAAGAAGTTACCTACATGAACGGAATTAAAACAGGCATGATCTATCCTCAGGGACCGCTCCCCGGGGAATACCGTATCAAACCCAACGATCAGCTCTTTATTCAGGTAATCAGCGATAATCCTGCAAATGCTGCATTCCTGAACCTTACCAATACACAAAGCACCTATGGCACAATAGGGAGCAGCTCCGGAAGCCTTGAGCTCATCACCTATCTGGTGGATGAGCATGGGAGTATTTCATATCCGCAACTGGGCGACATCAGTGTTGGAGGATTGACAACTGCTGAAATACGCACAATTCTTCAGGAAAAAGTGGATAACTACCTGGAAAGCGCCTCGGTGTTTGTGAAACTGGTGAACCGCAATATTACAGTTTTGGGCGAAGTCAGAAACCCCGGACAAAAACTGATGGTGAAAAATCAACTTACCATTTTTGAAGCACTGGGCACTGCCGGAGACATTTCTGATTACGGGAACATGAAAAATGTGAAACTTATCCGGGAATATCCCGAAGGAAAACATGTTGCCGAGCTGGATCTTACCAGCCCGGAGATTGTAACTTCCCCCTATTATTATATCCTTCCGCATGATATTATTTATGTGGAGCACCGCACAAAAATTTATGGCGCTAAAAACCTGGCTTATGCAGCTCCACTAAGCATAACTGCCTCAGTTGTTTCCATCGGACTGCTGATTCTAAATCTTTTCCTAAAATGATATTGACATAATTTCAACTACATGAATAACTCAGAAAATCTGCAAAACACACACGACGAAACGGTTGATATAAAAAGAATTATTTTTAAATACCTGTATAACTGGTACTGGTTTGTTTTGGCGCTGTTGCTGGCGTTTGCCGCTGCTTATCTGTATAACCGTTACACTCCCCCGATATATGAAATCAGTTCTACCATTTTGGTTGAAGAAGAAAAAACCAGTTCCTCGTTTACAGGCGGAACCGGCAATGTTTTTCAGGGACTTGGCATCATGAACAGTATGCGAAACATTAACAATCAGATAGCTATACTAAAATCCACCCCGATTATTACGCGAACGCTGCAGGAACTTGATTTTGAAGTGAGCTATTATGCTGTTGGGAGGATAATTGCCAGTGAGCAATACAAGGACGTGCCCTTTCAGGTGATTTGGCAGCATGACCATCCCCAGATTATTGATGCAGATTTTGAGCTGAATATCTCATCAGACGGGCAGCTCCACTTAAAAATGGCTGAACAGGACGCCACGGTTTACAGCTATCAGGAAAACGAAAAAATTAAACAAATCAATAACTTCTCATTCTCTAAGGATATTGAACCCGGAGTGAAAATTGTTTCAGATAATTTCTCATTTACCATATTGCTCAATGAGCATTTTAATCCCAAATCTGCAAACAACTATAAATTCAAATTTCATTCTACAGGCTCTCTGATAAAAAAATACCGGGAAAAACTGGAAGTTTCGTTGCTCAACAAAGACGCTTCCATCTTGGTGCTGAAAATTCGTGATTACAATGTGGGAAAAGGGGTTGATTTTCTGAATAAGCTCACAGAAGTGTTTCAATTTGACAACCTGTTGAAAAAGAACGAAAACGCCAACCGGACAATCCAGTTTATCAGCTCACAATTGCAAAACATTTCCGATTCTCTGAGCATTTCCGAAACCCGGATGGAATCTTTCCAAAGCGAACATCAGCTGCTTGACATTTCCATTCAGTCACAGCAATTGCTTGAGCAGATGAAGGAGCTGGACAAGGAGCGGGTTGCCCTTGAAACGCAAAATAAATACTATCACTATCTGCGTGATTATATTCAAAAAGGCACCGGGCAGGAAACAGAAACTGTGATTGCTCCTTCCGCAATGGGAATTCAAGACCCGCTGCTGAACAGCCTTATTCTGCAGTTGAATGAACTGATTACGGAAAAATCAGGGCAGACATCAATCCGCCAAAGCTCACAGCATCCCACCATTGTCAGGTTGAATGCTCAAACCGAAAGTGTTAAAAGGTCATTGCGGGAAAATGTGGAAAATATTATATCCCAGTCCGACATGGCTCTGGATAACCTGAATAAGCGAATACGTGGTTTTGAAGCACAGATCAGGCGACTTCCCGCCACCGAAAGAAACTTTGTAAATATCGAAAGAAAGTATAAGCTCAATAATGAAACCTATACTTTCCTGTTACAAAAACTTTCTGAAGCACAAATCGCAAAAGCTTCCAATGTTTCAGACAGTCAGGTGATTGAAGAAGCGCAAATTGCTGGAACGGGACCTGTGGAACCCAAAAAGATGATAATTTATGTTGCTGCCCTGCTCATTGGACTTGCTTTTCCGGTTGGAATTATATTTTTGAAAGACTTTTTCAACACGAAAGTCAATTCGCAGGAAGATATTGAAAACATCACCAACATACCAATCATCGGGCACGTTTTTCTCAATCAAAATGAATTTTCAAGCCACACCCTTGTGTTAGACAAACCCAATTCTCCTGCAAGTGAGCCTTTCCGGGCTATCCGCACAAAACTGAATTTGATTACAAAAGGGAAAAGAAACCCGATAATTGCTATTACTTCCACTTTCCCAAAGGAGGGAAAATCCTACAATGCAGTTAATATTGCATCAGCCATTGCATTAGCCAACAAATCGGTTGTTCTTCTGGATTTGGATTTGCGAAATTCAACGCTTGCAAATCAGTTCGCATTGAATTCAGACATTGGCTTAGTGAATTATATCATTGGGGAAGCCACTCCCGATGAAATTGTTTTCCAGACAAAACATCCGAGGCTTCATCTTATACCTGCCGGACCGATTCCGCCAAATCCCGCAGAAATGCTCACCAGTGACAAGCTGCTGAAACTAATTGAAATACTTAAAGAGAAATATGATGTGGTAATTTTGGATACTCCCCCTGTTGCTTATGTGGCAGACATGTATCAGCTCAGGGATTTGATTGATGCCAATACATTTATTGTCAGACACAAATTCACCCATAAGCAGGCACTGAAAATAGCACTTGAGGAAGTTGAAAAATTTCAGTTAAAAGGGGTAGGAATTATCATAAACGGTATCCGGTTAGGCAAACGAAACTACGGCTTCGGAAAAGGGTATGGATACGGGTACGGGTATGGATATGGTTATGGATACGGGTACGGGTACGGGTATGGATATGGTCAGGAATACGACAAGGAAAATAAAAAGTCGGGAAGAAAGACATTGAAAATGACAGGTAAAGAGAAAAATGTTCTCTAAAAACTACGTTTGCCAGCTAAAATCCTTGAAACTCCCCTAAATTCTCCGTTTAGCTGTTGGCTGTACGCTGTTGGTTGTTGGTTACTTATGCCACTGGTTGCGTACATCAAAAGCATGCCCCGTAGGGGCATAATATGAATAACCCCGGATAAGCCGTAGGTGCAATCCGGGGAAAATGTATCCTATCTTTACCAAGAACCCCCAAAGGGGTTCAACTGTGTAAAACTGAATCATGTTTGTCAATAGGCCAATAAGGTTATGTTGAATTAATCGTGAATTTGTAAATTCGTGAATTCGCGCCTGTCTGCCGGCAGGCAGGAATTTGCGCCTGAAGCCAGTAATCTGCATCTTCATAATTGGACAATAATTTTTTCTAAAAAGTATTCAAGGTTAGTAATGGTAATATTTTCATCAACTTTATAAGTTTCTTCATTATTCCCAATTATGTAACCTTGAAGAGCATTTGTATCTCCCATGGAAATTCTGAAACCTCTGTTTACTTTCGGACTTGTTCCCAGTTTAATTTCACAAATGGCTTTTACCCTCCCATTTTTTTCAATTAAAAGATCGCATTCTGCTCCCTGGTGGGTGCGGTAAAAGTAAAAACGCAAATCATCGGAAGAATGGTTAATAATCTGCTCAATGACAAATCCTTCCCATGATGCTCCCACATGCACATTATTCAATAAATCGTCTAAATTTGTCAATCCAAGTAAACTGTGCAGTAAACCGCTGTCTCTAATATATATTTTAGGAGATTTCACCAGACGTTTGGATTGATTTTTAAACCACGGACGTAAAACTCTCAACATAAATGCACCTTCCAAAAAATCAGTATATCGCATGATGGTTGCATTACTCACTCCCAATGAGCGGCCCAAGCGCTGGGAATTTAAAAAGGCACCCTGACTGCCAGCCAACATCCGCCAAAATCGTTCCATAAGCTGAACATTTGTCTGTAAACCCAACAAACCCAAATCTCTTTGGATATAGGTTTGAATAAAATTTACTCTCCATAAATTGCTGTCCCTCTCCGATTTGGCGAGGTAGGATTCGGGAAAGCCGCCTTTACCCACAAACCTTCAATATCATGACTTACTTCTAAAAGTAAAAAAGGGGTAAGTTGCAAATAGCCAATTCGTCCGGCTAAGGTTTCTGAACTTCCGCGAATAATATCAGGAGAAGCTGAACCTAAAATTATAAATCTCCCCGGTTTACGATTTTCATCAACCAAACCTCTCAGTTCAGAAAAAAGTTGGGGCATAAACTGAATTTCATCTAATATAACAGTTCTGTCGGAAAATTGGGAAAGAAAAAAAGCAGGGTCTTCTTCAAGTTTATCGCGTTCGACTTGCCTCTCCAAATCTAAGTACAGAAATGCCAGTGTTTTTTGTCAATTGCTTGGCAAGAGTAGTTTTACCTACCTGGCGAGGTCCTATTAGCCCTGTAACCGGGAAAAGAGATAAATAATCTGAAAAACGATTTTCAATAGCTCTTTCTATCATAACTTATCCATGAATAATTAACATCAAATATAGCTTTTTCTTGGATAACAACAAATAGAGGAGATATTTATTCCATTTTCTGCTCAGTAATCTTCTGCTTCTTTATTTCTTATTCCGGCTTAATATTTCGGTGCTATGCACCTTCATATCTAATGGGCGGTAACCGAAGCTACAAAGATTTCGCGGCGCTGCCGCTCTTTTATTTGATGGCAGTACCTGAAGTTCAGAATCTTAGGTGCGTAGCACCGATAACCTTTGTAGCAGAAAAAATGCGATTAAAATCAAAGGTGCAGCGCACCGATATTATATTCTCATCTCTCATCTCATCTCTCTCTTTATTCAACATCCTTTCGTTGTATTCTTCATTCATCATTTCTCTCTTCGCCACTGACAGCATTCTTACTGTTTACTGTTCACTTCTCAGCTATCAGCCATCAGCTCAAATCAAAAAAGTTCAAAGTTCACTCAAAAAAGTTTTAACGCAAAGTCAATTCGTGAATTTTTTACTGTTTACGTTTACTTTTACTGTTTACTTTTTTACCTCTCAAAATTTCACGCAAAGAAGTTTACTTTTACCGTTCAGCGCTGATGAGCCCCTCTCAGGCTTACCGAAATTACTTTCAGCAAATGTTCGTTATTGGTTGTTGAATATTGGATATTTTTGTTTTAAAAGCTGAAAGAAGAAAAGGTCACAGTGTTACACGGAGATAGTTCACTGAGTTACACTGTGTAAAACACTGTGCTACACTGTTAGCAAAAATAAAAGGTCACAGAGTTGGCAATTGGCAGTTGGCAGTGTGCAGTTGGCAATTGGCAGTGTGCAGTTGGCAATTGGCAATTGGCAATTGGCAATTGGCAGTTGGCAGTGTGCAGTTGGCAATTGGCAGTTGGCAGTTGGCAGTTGGCAGTTGGCAATTGGCAGTTGGCAAATTCGCGGTTGGCAGTGTGCAGTTGGCAATTGGCAGTTGGCAAATTCGCGGTTGGAAACATTAGTGAGAGTGGGAAGTTCCGAGGAATTGAGGAACGAGTTCAGTCGAATAGCATTAAAATAAATTCTTTAATGAGAATAAAAAGATTTTGTTATGTGAATTTCTTGCGCCCGAAGCAAAAGAAAAAAGGGGAAAGCTATAGACGCTCTTTGAAGATGATTTACAAACCCCTAACACAAAATCAATCATAAATACAGAAGATGCTTTCCCCTTTACGTTCTATTGCTAAAAATAAAACCAAACATTAAATCAACAGCAAATATAACCATAAGCAAACCCAACCTGAAAGCTTTTATCAAACAAAAATCACCACTTTGACCAAAAAGCGTCATGTTTTCCCAAAATGGGAAAATGAGTTCTATTCTGGGACAAGCAAAAAGATGCTGAAATCACTGCATTTATCTATAAACGTTATCTTTGCAGAATGAAACGCAGAAAATTGAAACCATTTTACGAAAAAGTTCGGATTGAGGAAATCGGAGCAGATGGCAAATCGCTGTCCAGGATAAACGGCTTGGTTGTATTCACAACTCAGGTTATCCCCGGAGACATTGTTGATTTGCAGGTAATAAAGAAGAGAAAAAATTTTCAGGAAGCTGTTGTTACAAAAGTGCATCACTATTCCGAAGACCGGATCGAACCATTTTGCAGCCACTTCGGGGTTTGCGGAGGTTGCAAGTGGCAGTTCCTCCCCTACTCCAAACAACTGGAATATAAGCAAAAACAGGTTGCAGATCAGTTGACGAGAATTGGAAAGATTGAGCTTCCCGAAATATCTCCAATTATTGGCTCAGCGCAAAACAGGTTTTACCGCAACAAGCTGGAATTCACATTTTCCAACAAAAGATGGCTTTTACAACAGGAAATTGACGAAAAGCGTGAAATAACCGACACCAACGCTCTGGGATTTCATGTGCCCGGAATGTTCGACAAAGTTCTCCGGATTGAAAAATGCTGGCTTCAACCCGAACCTTCCAATGCAATCCGAAATTTTATTTACAGCTATGCCCTGGAAAACCATTTGCAATTTTTCGACATCAGGCAGCAAACCGGTTTTTTGCGCACCTTAATCATACGAACATCTTCATCGGGAGAGGTTATGGTTATTCTCTCTTTTTTCAGGAAACATGACACCGAAATAAAAAATCTGCTAAATGCGATAAGAGATAAATTTCCTGAAATAACTTCCCTTCAGTATGTTATAAACCAAAAAGGGAACGACACCATTACCGACCAGGAAATTATTCTACATTCGGGAAGGGCTTTTATCTATGAAGAGATGGAAGATTTGAGATTTAAAATCAGCCCTAAAAGCTTCTACCAAACCAATTCGGAACAAGCTTATCAACTCTATAAAATTGCTTTGCAATTTGCCGGACTAACGGGCAGCGAAACGGTTTATGACCTTTACACCGGAACCGGTACGATTGCAAATTTTATTTCCCGTCATGCAAAAAAGGTAATTGGAATTGAGTATATTCCTGAAGCTATCGGCGATGCCATTGAGAATGCAGCAATAAATCAAATTACAAACACAAAGTTTTTTACCGGAGACATCAAAAATATACTCACCCCCGGTTTTGTCAAGGAAAACGGCTCACCGGACATCATCATCACTGATCCGCCCCGTGCAGGAATGCATGCAGATGTAACCCGTACAATATTGAACATATCCCCCGAAAAAATTGTATATGTGAGCTGTAATCCGGCAACTCAGGCAAGGGATATTTCTATTCTGAACGAAAAATACAAGATTACAAGAGTTCAGCCTGTTGATATGTTTCCACACACGCATCATGTTGAAAATGTTGTGTTGCTGGAAAGGAGGTAAAACTCTTTTTGCTCATTTGTGGAGTCCGCCCTGAATGAGCTTTCAGCACTGGGCTGGCATTTAAAACAACAATAAAATGAGGGTTATTAACTACTCACCACGGTTGCAAACAATTGGATGTGCAAAACTTCATGAAAAAAACACAAAAAGATGCCCCGAAATTACATATATTTGTGCCGAAACATGAAAATTTAAAAAAATGAAAAAGATACTTGTAATCGTTGGAGTTTTAATTATAGCTTTTTCAGGCTGTAAATCAAAAAAACAGTTGACACAATCGCCCTACACTACCGATCCTTCCACGCAGCCAAAAGTATTCACCGTTCCGGCAAGCGAACCGCAACCACAGCCGCAAACCGTTCAACAGACGACTCCTGCTGCAAATGATCAGGTTTCCATGCGTAAAGAGCAGATTACATTTACCCAACAGGAAGATAAAGCCCGGAATGAAACCAATAACTTTTTTGTTATTTTAGGTTCATTCAGTCAGCTCGACAATGCAAAAAATTACAGGGAAACTCTTTTAGGTAAAGGTTTTACGCCCATTATTCTGCACAGTGAAACCGGATATTACCGCGTTTGTGTGAATTCCTATCAGCATGAAGGCGAAGCCCGTGCACGGATTTCTCAAATTCGCCAGTCATATCCTGAGTATTCAGATGTGTGGCTGCTTATCAAAGATTGATACAGAAGAGATTAAACCACGAAAAGCCGCAATTTGCGGCTTTTTTTATACCCCTGAGTTTAAGCCTGTTCCCGATTTAAACCATATTTTAAAAAATGAGTAGTACATTTGCAAAGCGTATTTATAGAAAACACTAAATAATGGAACGGGAAACAAAACAGAGATTACTGGATCAGAGATACTTGAAAATGGCTATGATTTGGTCACAAAATTCCTATTGCAAGCGAAGAAAAGTGGGTGCTCTGATTGTAAAAGACAAAATGATTATTTCTGACGGATACAATGGTACACCTTCAGGATTCGAAAATATTTGCGAAGACGAGAACAACAACACCAAACCATACGTTTTACATGCCGAAGCAAATGCGATTACCAAAGTGGCAAAATCGGGAAATAGCAGCGATGGGGCAACACTTTATGTCACCTCATCACCCTGCCTTGAATGCTCAAAGCTAATCATTCAGGCCGGGATAAAACGGGTTGTCTTTACCGAGAGCTATCGGCTGGAAGATGGGATAAACCTGCTGAAGCGGGCAAAAATTGATGTAAAACAGGTAGATTTGAATACTTTAGAAGAGCTGTAAATGAACAAAAAAACAAAAATATTACTCCCTTTATTGTTGGCAATTTCGGTGGCTGCCGGAATAATCATCGGCAATCTGCTCATGCGGAACAGTCAGCCTGTTCATTATCCCATTGGGCAATCGAGGCCAAATAAGCTCACTACCATCCTGAAACTCATTGAGAGCGGCTATGTGGATAGTGTAAACAGCAGCGACATCATCGAAAAGGCAATTCCCGGAATTCTTGAAAACCTTGATCCGCACACTGCATACATTCCTGCAAAAAACATGAAAGAGGTACAGGAAGAGATACAGGGAAACTTTTCGGGAATTGGCGTGCAGTTCTCCATTCAGGAAGATACGGTACGTGTTATCGAAGTTATTCCGGGCGGACCTTCAAACCAGGTCGGAATTCTGCCCGGAGACCGGATAGTAACCGTAAACGACTCAGTTATTGCCGGAGTGGACATTCAGAACAGCAGTGTTTTAAACCTGCTCCGGGGTGAAAAAAACACAAAAGTGGTCGTTGGAATCATCCGAAAGGGCAACAAATCACCGCTGGAATTTGAAATTACAAGAGATGACATTCCCATTATCAGCGTTGATGTTTCTTATATGATTGACAGTGAAACCGGCTTCATAAAAGTTTCCCGCTTTTCAGAAAAAACCTATCAGGAGTTTATGGAAGGGATGCAAAAACTCAACAAAGCAGGCGCTGAAAAAGTGATCGTTGATTTAAGACAAAACCCCGGCGGTTCATTGGCAAGCGTATTACAGATTGTGGATGAATTTCTTGTGAAAGGTGAACCGATTCTCTATACCGAAGGACTTAATCAGCCACGGAAAACGTTCAATGCTTCCGGCAAAAACCGGTGGAAGGATAAAAAAATATATGTGCTTATTGATGAATTTTCAGCCTCAGCAAGCGAAATATTTGCCGGTGCCCTGCAAGATAATGACCGGGCATTGATTATTGGCAGGCGTTCATTCGGAAAAGGTCTGGTGCAGGAACAGATTCCGCTGATGGACGGCTCATCGCTGCGGCTTACGGTAGCAAGATTCTACACCCCCAGCGGACGCTGTATTCAAAAATCATACGAAAATGGCAATGAAGAGTATTTTCACGATTTATACACCCGTTTCAGCCATCAGGAACAGCTGTTTGCCGACAGTATCCATTTTAACGATTCTCTGAAATATCAGACAAAATCAGGAAGAACAGTCTATGGCGGAGGCGGAATTATGCCCGACATCTTTGTTCCCCTGGACACCACAGGAGGCTCAGATTATTTTAACAAAATATACCGTAAGGGACTGATTTACACCTTTGCTTATGCATATTCCGACAAGCACCGCGATAAACTCTCAACGCTTGGCTCTGCCGGCGAATTTGAAAATTACCTTGATAAACAAAACATACTTGAAGAATTCACCGCTTATGCGGAGGAAAAGGGAATCCCAAAAGACAGGAAAGGGTTAGCAGAGTCGGGCAAAATATTGAACACGCAGATAAAGGCATATATTACCCGCAACATCATTGGTGAAGAGGGTTTCTATCCGATTATCAGCAAAATTGACAATACACTGCAGAAAGCTCTGGAAATTTCAAAACAAAATCTTTTGGTTGAAAATTTCACTTCCGGCGCTCCGGATTGATTGATTTTCTTGTCTTAGCGCCAAAATTCATTGCTACAGAGTAGGATAAAATGCATCCGGGAAATGCTCCAGTTCAAATTTATTATCCTTGAAAAAAATGACGGTAATAACATCAAACCGGGTATCCATGTGGAGGTCTTTTTCAAAAATATATGCTTCGGTAGCTTCCACAATATTTCTTATTTTGGCATTGGTAATCGCTTCTGAAGGATGTTCATAACGGATTCCGTTTCTCGATTTCACCTCAACAACAACCAGCTGGTTGCCCTCCTGTGCAATTATATCCAGTTCAAGATGCCCGTAATACCAGTTGGTATCCAGTATTTTATACCCTAATCCCAAAATATGCTGCCGGGCATGTCCTTCGGCAATTCTTCCAATCTCTTTTGCTGAAACCATTTTGTAATGAATTTTTTATTTTCAAGACACAGGAAGTGGTAGAGGCAACTGCTTTAGCCTGCTGCTATTTTCACTCACATCAAGCTCCCAGATTTTGCCAAAAGTCAGCGCCAGATTTTTCTCGCCATGTCCTGCCGGAAATCCAAAACAGACCGGAAAGTCATACTCTTCAACTGCCTGTGCAATAATTTCATTAACGGTTAACCCAAAGGGTTGTTCATTATCTTTTATATCCGTAAAATCTCCAACAACCAAACCGGCAAGTTTTTCAAATTTCCCGCTCAGTTTAAGCTGAAGTATCATCCGGTCGATATGATACAGGTACTCATCCGTTTCTTCCAGAAAAAGGATTTTACCGTTACTCTCCAACTCCCAGGGCGTTCCCTGCATTGCGGAAATCACCGACAGGTTTCCGCCAATCAGTTCCCCGGTGGCTGTTCCCTGACGGTTCTCCTTCACAGGCGCCACATTGTAGAGCAGATCCTCTCCGGTAAGCAATTGCATCAGCGACTTCAGATTCTCAGCGGGCTGACCGTTTTCATTAAAGAAAAACCGCGGCATTGCCCCGTGGATTGAGGCAACGCGGTTATGGTTAAGAGACAGATGCAAAATGGTAATATCACTAAACCCTACCACCCATTTTGGGTGCCTGAAAAATCCGTCTGACTTCAATTTGTCAATTATGCGCGCGGTTCCGTAACCGCCACGGGAACAAATAATTGCCGACACATCCGGATCGTCAAAGGCTGCCTGAAGGTCTTCAAGTCGCTGCGAGTCGGCTCCTGCAAACCGGAAATGGTTGCTGAAAACATGTTTCCCCAATTCTGCCCGGTAGCCTTGCTCAGTAAGCCATTCAGCCGCCTGATGAATATATTTTTCATCCACTTTCCCGGCAGGTGAAACAATCTGAATTTTATCATCAGGTTTCAAATATGGAGGTATTATCATCAGACAAACTTTTGAAATTGCTTAATATTAATGCTAACAAACTATAAGTCCGGCAACTTAAGAAATGTTTTAACCTTATCAAATATTTGCATCGCCTGAATGGGTTTTGCAAGATAGTCGTCGCATCCTGCATTCAGAATTTCATTTTCCTGTCCGTTCAGCCCATAGGCTGTAACTGCAGTTACCGGAAGGTCGCTTCGCATTTTTTTTATAATTCCGGTAGCCGTATAACCGTCCATGACAGGCATTTTCATATCCATAAAAACCAAATCAATATCCGGCCGTTTTTCAACTATTTCTACCCCCTGCTGCCCGTTACGTGCGCAAAGCACTTCTGCATTGTATTTTTTTTGCAATAACATCCGTAGTACGATGATATTGGATTCCTCATCTTCTACAATCAAAAAAACCAAATCTCCATGGTTATTCATCGCCTAAAATTATTTTTTATTAAAAGTTTCACCATAAAAATCATTCTCTATATTTATTCTGTATATTTCTTGCTTTTTTTAGATATTCTTTTGATAAATGCTTTTCAATTTTCTCCAATAAATCAACAGTATCCACAGGTTTTGCAAGATAGTCGTCACATCCCGCATCAATGGCTTTGGTTTCATCTCCTGTCAGCCCATAGGTGGTGATGGCAATCACCGGCAGAGTCGGCCTGAAGGCTTTGATAATCCGGGTTGCCTCATACCCATCCATGACAGGCATTTTTAAATCCATGAGCACCAGTGAAATATCATTGTTTTGCTTTACATGATCAACAGCTTCCCTGCCGTTTGAAGCCCTGATGATGACGGCATTAATCTTTTTTTGTAAAAATTTATTTATGATACTGAAGCTCAGCTCCTCATCCTCTGCTATGAGAATAACAGGACCGGAGTCTCTCCGGATTTCATAAGAAGAGTCTGCTGTTTCGGGAGAAAGATCAGGCACTTTCTTTTTCTGAACAGGAATCTGAATGCAGAAATTTGTTCCGATATTTTTTTGGGATGAAAAGGATATCTTTCCGCCAAGAAGATTTACCAGCCCTTTGCAAATGGCTAATCCCAGTCCGCTACCCTCATATTTACGCGTATTCCCGATATCCTCCTGCATGAAAAAATTGAAAACCTGATTATAGAATTCCGGCTCAATACCAATTCCTGTATCACGTATTTCAAAAGAAATATATGGATAATCACTTCTGATGATAAAATCAATACTGCCCCGCTGTGTAAATTTGAAGGCATTGTCAAGAATAAGCGACAACGTCTTATAAATCAACTCCTTATCAGAATATATATACTTTAATTCAGGATTAATTTCTGAGACTATGTTAAACTGCAGTTTTTTCACCCGTGCTTCATGTTTATACCGTTCTTCAAGTGACAGTATCAGTTCACTCAAATTAAAGGATTTCAAACGAAGTGGCATTTCACCTGACTGCAACAGCGATATATCCATATAATTCGTAATGGTTGCAAGCAGCCGGCTGCTGCTTTTATGGATAATTTCAATCAGCTCCTGCCGCTCTGAATCAGAAATATCTGCTTCGCCAATCAGAGCAGAGGCAACAACAATTCCATTCAGAGGAGTTCTCACTTCATGTGAAATATTATTTAAAAAGGCGGATTTAATCCGGCTACCTGCCTCAGCCTTCAAACGTGCAAAAGTTAGTTCCTGATTAAGTTTCCATGTGCGGTTATTGATTTTCAGCAACTCTTCGTTCAGCCTGAGCAGCTCAGTGTTTTGCTCCTGCATTTTACGCTGACTTTCAATTAACGCTTTTTTAGCTTCCTTTTTGTCGGTTATATCTTTTAAGATTCCCATTACCGTAAGCCTGTCATAATCAGGCAATGAAACAACATTTACTTCGGCATCACGAACCTGTCCTGATTTTGTTTTGTACTGAGACTCGTATGTTGGCGGCAGTTTCTTCCCCTGAACGCGTGCTTTATAACGGTTATTAAAAATCTCCCTGCTCTTTTCTGTCAACAGTACATTTATATCAAATGACTTTGAAAGCAGCTCTTTTTTGGTATATCCCAGCATTTCCTGATAGGATTTATTGACATAAATAAATTGCTTGCCCCTCAGCAGGTAGATGCCATCAGTAGCATTATCAATAAAAGTCTGGAATCTATTTTCGCTCACCTCAAAATTCAGGGAAGCTGTATAGTGAGCGAGCCAAATTTCAATTTTATCGGCAATTTGTCTTAGCTGCTTTTCATCGCTTTTTGAAAAAGTGTATTCCTGCGAAACTGCAATACGAATAACACCTCTGTTGTTACCTGAAATCTTAAATTTTAAGTCCTGAGTCTTGAGATTTTCAGTTCTTTTCAGCGTATCTCCGTACTCCTGATTATTGTATTTCAAAGAAACAGCCTTGATTTCGTCCGGGTAATTTCTCTTAATAATGTTAACAACAGCAGGCAAAAACGTGTCAGGGCTGTGCTTTTTATGCCTCTCCTCATTTATCTCTCTTAAGCAGACAAGATCTTTAACTTTACGGTTTAGATTCTTTGTCCCGCAATAGATGGATTTTTCCATTAAAACCCAGCGATTACGCGCAATGGCAACCAAAACAACAACTACAAGAGTAAAAATCAAACCGACAAAAATGATGGTGTATTTGCGAAACATAGTGTATTGCGACTCAAACTTCTTTGTGCTATGTGCTTCAATTATGTATATATTGTTGAACATAAAGAGCGGAATGTTCTGTTCATGAACATAATCTTTCAGGTGTGAAGAAAGTGATTCTTGCTGATGCATCCCAAGGTGATTAAAGGGATAGGTAGCCAAACATTTATAACTATTCGAATCCTTAATTTCCCAAAAGCCAAGGTTCACCAACTCTCCGAAGTTGTTTGATTTGGACAAGAGTTTATTAATCACCTTTTGCGGCTCCAGAATTGCAAGAATTACTCCGCCAAATTGGTTGTTTCCAACATAATTATCATTTGTGTTATTTTTTGAAAACGGATATGCAACTGCAATGAAATTTTCGTCTGCTTGCGAAATTCCATTCATAGTAATTCCGGATGTCGCAACACCCTTTTTCACAACAGCATTGGTTACAACTTGTTTAATAGCAATTGAATTCTCTGAACTGATACGCTTTTCAAACTCTTCATCTTCAGGACTAAAGACATATTTAAGGTTAAGGAATTTGTTATCCGGCATCATCTGTTTTTCAATAAAACCATCTGAAATTTCACCGCTGTTATCCTGCGGTTCAAACATCAATACTGCATCCGTGAGATTCAAATCAACCAAAGAGACAATAAAATCAACAAATTTCTCATATTCAACACTATCCTGATTCCGGATAAAAGAAGCCAACAAACTCAAATTCTTTTCAATATTCAAAAAAGTTTGCTGTAAGTTTATTTGCTGAGTTCCGGCAGTATATTTAAAAGACAAATCTCTCTCCTGCCTGCTGATCCCTTCATTGACATGCAATGCTGCACCGGTTAAAAACAAACCGGTTAACAGAACAGCAAAAGTTTCAATGTGTCTGAACTTCTGCCTGATTGCAATTGATTGCTTATCGCGCCAGATAATTGATGTAATTATAAATAAGTAAAGCAGAGAAAGAGAGAGAATGACAACAACATTGTCTCTTCTCACTTTTTTCAATCTGGAAATATACTCCTCAGCAGGATAATCAATCCCGCCCAACAGCTCTGTTTCGCTATCTTTCCCAACCAGAAAAGGATGAAGAACAGTTATCCTTTTTTGATTGTTCATAGAGTAAATATCAGAAATTTGTGTCTGCTTGTGCCTAATCACCTTTTGATAAAGCTTTGCGGGGTCAGAATATATCTCTCCAAATTTATAATTTGAATTTTCCGAATCGTCTGCCAGCACTATCCGCCCGCCGTCAGTCTCTGCACGGATAAAAAAGATTTTCCCCCCACCCAGATAATTCTGATAAATATTCAATTGTTCAACTAAGTTGTCAGATAGCTTTTGGGATTCAGAAATTCTCCTGAGAGAATTCGTGCTGATAGCATCTCCTAAAATCTCTATTTTGTTAATCAGATTTTTCCGCAGCTCCTTTTTGACAAAGGCAAACTGCCAGATAGTCAAACCGGTAACGAAAAGCAAAAAAAGCACAACAACCCCTATCCAGGGTAAATAATGTTTACGGAAATACCTGGTTTTAATTACAAGCTTTGCAAAATTTAATTTTTCTGCACGCATCCCGTATACATATTTGTGTTAGTGTTCACAAATATAACTTAAGATTTAGAGTATTCAAAGAAAATCAACTGATTTTTATGATAAACAGCTTTCCGCCTGCATAAGTTAGTCACTATTCTTTGCTCATTTCCAGCAACCGTATGTATTCCTGCCTTCCGGGGAACAATCTGTTCAGTTCAAGGGCATACCGATTTGCCTGTTCTCTGTTTTTTTCCTGAAGATAAAAGTATGCTGAGGCATAAAGTAACCGCTCATTTCCGGGTATGTTTTTTAATCCTTTGAGGAAGGTGCTTTCTGCTTTTGCTGCCTGATTTTGCTGTTGGTATAACAACCCCAGATTATAGTATGCAGCAGCATTTTGAAGGTTTTTTTCGATGCTTTTCTCCAAAAAGATAATTGCAGAATCTGCCTTGTTCATCTCAGCATACAACAGCCCCAAAGAATAATAAGCATGCTCATATTCAGGTTCCTGCTCAATCACTTTTTTCAACAACCCGGCAGCTTTTTGATTCTGATTTTGGGAATTGTATATCAAAGAGAGGTTCATTCTCGCCATATTCTGATAATTGTCATCCCTGAGCGCCATTTCATAATAGTGCTGAGCCATAGTTACCTCTCCTGCGCGCTGAAAATAGTGTCCCAGATACAATTTTCCGGATGGAAAATCGGAGTTCAGAGTACTTGTTTCAAAGAACTCTTCGCCAACCCGATTATATTGAGCGATATCGCCAGCCGAAGCAAAAGAGATATCCACGCCCGACAATGCATTATAGGCAGCAATCCGCACCATTTTTTCCGTGTCAAAAAGCGATTTCACCATGTTGGTTTTGAATTCTTCCGAATTGTACAATCCCAACCCTTCAATCGCCGTGCGCCGCACCAGCGCCGAAGGATGTTGCAAACAGTCCAGCAGCACCTGCAAAGCTTCCCGTCCTGCATAATTTTCCAGATGAAACAGAGCAGTTGCTCTTGCAATATCCGGAATGGTATCAATATTCACAAAGTGCGCTATCTCTCTGGGAGATGACTCCAGATGCGCAGCCTTGAGCAAAATTTCAGAAAAATGAAACTCCCGCTTATCGCCATACCAGGTATTTACCCAATCTGAAGCCCACTGTGCCGACTGCTCTTCGTGGCATTTATTGCAAGCATTGGGCACGTCGTATTTTACGCTCAAGTCAGGGCGTGGAACACGAAAACTGTGGTCCGGACGATAGTCGTTTACCATATAGTGGCGCCCTGGCATGTGGCAGCTTTCACATTGTGCTCCCTGACTGCCGGGTTCATGAAAATGGTGGGTTTTGTTATCATATACGCGAATATCGTGACATTGCAGACAGAGCTGATTCCCCTCTATTTTACGCTTATAAGTGTGCGGATCGTGACAATCGATACAGCGAACGCCCTCCCTGTACATCTTGCTTTGGGTAAAAGAGCCCCAGACATAAACCTCATCAAGAATCTGTCCATCAGCAAAATATAATCCCGGGCGCAAAATTTCAGGGCTGTATTGTTGCATCCAGTGTTCGCTAAAATCAAAACTGTTGGTCAGCTGACCTCTGCGTGAATGACACCTTGCACAAAACTGCATCTGCTCCTGTTGTGAAGAGAATGCTCCCAAAAAAACTGATGAATTGATTAATTCCGGTTTGGCATCCATTTTTGCAAGTCTGACATGTTCGCCCCCGGGTCCGTGGCAGGCTTCGCACGAAACATTTATCTCATCCCATGTTGTATGGTAACTGTCAGATTCTGCATGATAATTTTTTTGAAGATTTGTGGAGTGACAGTCGGCGCACATATTATTCCATGTTTGCGCTCCGCCGCTCCAGTGGAGCCATTCACTGTGGTGAATTTCCAAATCGGGATAAAGGTCAAACCATTTGTTTTCGCGGCTGTCCCACGCCACATGCGTGCACTGGTAATGGCCATCCGGAAATTCGATAATATATTGCTGCAAAGGGAAGTGCCCAAATGTATATTTCACCTCAAATGTATCGGGTTTTCCACTGTGGTTTTCCAAAATCATGTAAAATATGCTGTCCGCTTTAAACATCTTGTTGGTAAAACCTTTACTCTCAAAAACAACATTGTTGAAATCGCCAAGAACTGTCTGCTTTCCGGCTACCTGCATTGACTTGTAATGGTCGGAGAGCTTCCACGCTTCATATTCTGATTCATGGCACTCTTTGCACGCTCCGCTGCCAACAAAAACCGGTTTCTGCATAGTCTGCCTATTGATTTTCCGATTGGATTTACCGGGAAAAATGAAGAATAACCAGATAAAAATGGCTAAAAAGAGTGCAATCGAAATTGGGGCAAATTTATTTTTGAAGACAGCTCTCATCTTCTAAATAATGATGTGTGAATTTGAAACCAAACCATTTTAAAACAACAAGTTTCCCGGGCAAAAACCGATTCAATTTGACAATTCCAGCATTCTATGAATGGGCATAACTGCTTTTTTGATAATTTCTGCATCGAGTTTGATTTCAAATTTATCGTCGCGCAGGCTTTCATACACTTTTTGCAGGGTGTGCATTTTCATAAATCTGCAATCGTTGCATCCGCATGTGGAGTCAATGGGCGGAGCGGGAATAAATGTTTTTTCGGGATTTTGTTTTCTCATCTGATGAAGAATCCCCGATTCGGTGGCTACGATAAATTTCCTGCTGTCGTCCTGTGTAACAAATTTGAGCAATGCCGATGTTGAACCTATGAAATCTGCAGCAATCTGAACCGGTTTTGTACATTCCGGATGTGCAATCAACTTTGCATCGGGATTTTGATTGAGGATATCCATAATTTTCTCGAGAGAAAACTCTTCGTGAACATGACATGCCCCATCCCAAAGCAGCATGTTTCTTCCCGTTATACTGTTCAGGTAATTCCCCAGGTTGCGGTCAGGTGCAAAAATTATGGGCTGACTCTTCGGAATGGAGCTGATTATTTTCAAAGCATTGGTGGAAGTACATGTTATATCTGTTAAAGCTTTTATTTCAGCAGTAGTATTCACATACGAAACAACAACATGTTCGGGGTGTTGCTCCCTGAAAACTTTAAACTCAGCCACCGGGCAGGAATCTGCCAAAGAGCAGCCGGCTCTTAAGTCGGGCAGCAGTACTCTCTTTTGTGGCGATAGAATTTTAGCTGTTTCTGCCATAAAATGAACACCCGCAAAAACAATGACATCGGCGTCTGTTTCAGCGGATTTCCGGGAAAGGTCCAGGCTGTCCCCCACGAAGTCAGCAATGTCCTGTATCTCGGCAACCTGATAATAATGCGCTAAAATCACTGCATTTTTCTCTTTGCGCAAAGCATTTATCTTTTCATTTAAACCATTATTTTCCATCACTAAGCTTTTTGAATTATTTATGCCATCTTATCCTAAATCATTGCTTGCGCAAGAATAGCTTCAACATGAATTCGGGTGGTATTGAGAAAGGGAATTCCCAGATATTCTTCTTGGGTAAACATAATCGGGAACTCGGTGCAACCCAGTATTAACGAATCAATCTGCTGTTCATCAATCATTTTCTGAACAATTTGAAGCAACTCTCTTTTAGTGCTCTCCTTAAAAATGCCCAATTCGAGTTCGGTAAAAAGCAGTTCGTTTATTCTTTCCACATCATTTTCTTCCGGGGAAATAACCTCAATATTGTCTTTTGCAAAAACATCGGAAAAGAAAGAAGCATTCATCGTAAATTTTGTACCAAACAAACCACAACGTTTCAAACCAAGCTGCTTTGCCCTAATTCTGCTTACCTCAACGATGCTGATAAGCGGAACAGAGACACTTTTCTGAATTTCGTCGAAAAAAAGGTGGGGCGTATTTGCACTGATGGCGGCAAAATCAGCACCTGCTGCCTCAAGCTTCAACACACATTCGGTAATGTAGCCTGCTGCACCGCTATAATCCTTGTTTTTCAGCATCCCGATGAACTTACTCATGGTAACGCTGTAAATTATAATTTCCGGATAATTCAGGCTTTTGTCTGTGAGATTTACCTGTTGAATAATCTCCTTGTAGTAATCTATTGTAGCTTCCGGCCCCAAACCGCCAATTATTCCTATAGTTTTCATCTTTACTCCAAATTAATTAATCGCTTTGAAATATACTGAATCAGAAATAATCTGATCTCTTTGGCAAAAATAAGCATTTAACCCAGACTACAAAAAGACCTTTTTATTCAATTTCATAAATAGATAATATCACATTCGGATTTAATCTAATTATAAACTCTAAGGGTAAAGTTATTCATTAAAGAGACATGATATTGCTTAAGCGGAATGGTTGCAGGCAACCTGGCAGGATATCCACCGCTTAAAAGTACATACTGTGACTTACAGCAGGGGCATTCTGCAAGTACCCCATCGTTTTTCACAATGCAGGCACGGCTTGCTTCAACGCTACACGAAGCATCAAATGCATACCATTTTCCCGGCTCCTCGCAATAAATAATTACGCCTCCAAATCCCACATTGGGAAAAAAAACAGAATTGCCCGCAGCATTCAGTTCATTCACAATATTCAGGTTTACTGTGAATGAAACATAAACTTCAGGAATTGGATACTCAACCTTATCGCAGGAGAGAATCCCTAACATAAGGAATAAAATCCAAAATAGACTTCTGTTATATATTATTAAAATTTGTCGCATTTTTTTATTTTCACAAATATCCGTAATTTTGAAAAGAAAATAAAGTAAAACAAATAAAATGAAAGATATATTCATATTGATAGTTGTCGTGATTTTCATAATTGTTAGCTTGTTGGAGCAGATGAAAAAAAAGCAAATACCGCAACCACCGGCTCCTCAAGGCGATGCAGATGACGATTGGGGTGAAGCAGTAACTACGGTTAATGTCGGGGCACCAGAATGGTTATTCGACGAAAATGTAGAAAAACCGGAAACCGAGTACTCTTTTTCGCCCGAGCATGAAGGTGAAAGAACAATTTTTGAAAAGAGCGAACAAACTCAAAAAAAGCCAATTCAAGAGGAAATTCTTTTTACAAAACAATTTTCATTGAAGCAGGCAGTAATTTATAGCGAAATTCTCAACAGAAAATACACTTAACCACTAATACTCAATTCCCTGAAAATATTTCTGTGGAAAGTTATTTTGATTTGAGATAAATTATCTACATTTGCCGAAAAGGAAGAGTTTCGGAAGAACCGGAATTCTTTCTATTTTTTTATAGCTAAAGTAAATCAGGAGGATTTAAAATGTCACGGATAGTATATTTAACAAAAGAGGGCTTAGACAATTTAAAAAAGGAGCTTGACAGAATGCTCAATGTCGAAAGGCCGGCTATTTCAAAAATGATTGGAGAAGCCATTGATAAAGGAGATATTTCTGAAAACGCAGAATATGATGCCGCCAAGGATGCACAAGGCATGCTTGAGGCTAAAATTGTTGAAATACAATCTAAAATAGCAAAAGCACGCATATTGGACAAAACCAAAATCGGAACTTCTCGTGTTTCAATTCTGAATAAAGTGAAGATTAAAAACAAAAATAATAACACCGTGATGCAATACATGATAGTGCCTGAAGGGGAAGCCAATCTTAAAGAGGGAAAAATTTCCGCAGCTACCCCTATTGCCAAAGGACTAATGGGAAAAAAGGTTGGCGAAATTGTGGAAATAAAAGTTCCTTCAGGAATTATTCCGTTTGAAATTATTGAAATCTCAATTTAATAGAGCTATGCCAAGTATTTTTACAAAAATTGTCAATGGGGAAATCCCGGCATATAAAGTTGCCGAAGATGAACACTTTCTTGCCTTCCTCGACATTTCACCACTAACCAGAGGACACACTCTGGTTATCCCCAAAAAGGAAGTGGACTATTTATATGAAATGGATGATGAGTTATACACCGGGCTTCATCTTTTCGCAAAAAAAGTTGCAGCAGCCCTAAAAAAAGCAATTCCATGCGTAAAAATTGGCTCGCTTGTATTAGGACTTGATGTTCCCCATGCACATATCCACCTGGTTCCTATGCAAAGTGAAGCCGACATTCTGAATTTCTCGAAAAAATTGAAATTAAGTGCCGATGAATTTGAAGATATCAGGAAAAAAATAGCTTCGGAATTTTAAAAAATAGCAGAATAGATAAAACAAATCCGGCAACCAAACCGGATTTTTTTTGTTAGGGAGTTATCAACAATCCCTTTTAACCCCTCAAAAAACTGTAACTTTATGCAGCTTTTTTAGCCACTTTACAAAAAAGATTATAGAAAATGATTCCATTTACACACTTACATGTTCACTCCCAATACTCTATTTTAGATGGTGCCGCCAGTATTGACGATCTGGTAAACAAAGCAAAAAGCAGCAGCATGCCTGCTTTGGCACTTACTGACCACGGAACCATGTTTGGTGTTAAAGAATTTCATGAAAAATGCTTAAAAGCAAAAATAAAACCCATAATCGGTTGTGAAACCTATGTTGCCGAGCGCAGCTTATCTGAAAAAACGGATGTGGTTGACCGCTACGGACACCATCTGATTCTTCTTGCAAAAAACAAGATTGGTTATCAAAATCTGGTGAAGTTAATCTCCATTGCCAGCACTGAAGGTTTTTACTATAAACCAAGGATCGACAAAGAGATTTTAGAAAAACACAGTGAGGGACTGATTGTCTCCTCTGCATGTCTTGGTGGTGAAATTCCGCAGCTTCTAATGAAAAACCGGTTTGAAGAAGCAGATGAAGCAATTTTGTGGTACAAAAAGATTTTTGGAGACGACTATTATCTTGAGTTGATGCGCCATCCGGCTGAAGAGCCGGCTCAGCGCGAAGATGTTTATGAAAAGCAAGTTGAAGTGAACAAACTACTGATTGAACTTGCAAAAAAACATAACGTCAAACTTATTGCAACCAACGATGTGCACTTCACCAATGCCGAGGATGCAGATGCACACGACTTGCTCATCTGCCTGAACACCGGGAAAGATGTGGATGACCCAACCCGCATGCGCTACACTAAGCAGGAGTGGTTTAAAACTCAGGAGGAGATGAATGAACTGTTTTCCGATATACCTGAAGCAATTGAAAACACAGCTGAAATTGTTGATAAAGTTGAAAACTATCAACTGAACTCGGAGCCCATTATGCCATTTTTTCCAATACCCGAATCATTTGGCTCAATGGAAAATTTCAAAAAGGACTACCCGGAAGCAAAACTGATTCAGGAGTTTGGCGAAATAAACTTCAAGCGCATGGGAGGTTATGAAAAAGTTTTGCGTGTAAAGCAGGAGTCCGAATATCTTCGGCATCTGACCTATAAAGGGGTAAAAGAGCGATATGGCAGTCCGGTGCCCGAAGAGGTTGTCAGCCGCATAGATTTTGAGCTGGACACCATTAAGCAAATGGGTTATCCCGGATATTTCCTGATTGTTCAGGATTTTATAAATGCTGCCCGCAAAATGGGTGTTCTTGTTGGTCCGGGGCGAGGCTCAGCGGCAGGCTCCGTTGTCTCCTACTGCACCGGAATAACAAATATAGACCCCATAAAACACAACCTGCTTTTTGAGCGTTTCCTCAATCCCGACCGGATTTCACTGCCCGACGTGGACATCGATTTTGATGATGACGGACGGCAGCTGGTATTGGAATATGTAACAAACAAATACGGGCAGGACAAAGTAGCACACATCTGCACATTTGGCACTATGGCGCCCAAAATGGCTATCCGCGATGTTGCGCGTGTGCTTAGGCTTCCGCTGCCTGAGGCAGACCGACTGGCAAAGCTGGTTCCGGAAACGCCCAAAATGACCTTTAAAAAGGCATTTAAGGAGAGCCCCGATTTGAGAAAAGAAAAATCCTCGGAAAATCCGCTCATCGCAAAAACTATAAAATTTGCAGAGACCCTTGAGGGGTCAGTCCGGCAGACAGGCGTTCACGCCTGTGGCATAATTATCAGCCGCGATCCGCTTACCGATCATCTGCCATTAATGCCCACCAAAGATGAAGAGAGATTGCTCACCACACAGTTTGACGGGAGATTTGTGGAGCAAATAGGTCTTTTAAAAATGGATTTTTTAGGCTTAAAAACGCTTTCTATCATTAGGGAGACCCTCGAAAACATAAAACTCTCCAAAGACATAGAAATAGACATAGATAAAATCCCGTGGAACGACCCCAAAACCTTTGAGTTGTTTAGCAGGGGTGAAACTACTGCCGTTTTTCAGTTTGAATCGGAAGGAATGAGAAAACACCTGAGAGAGCTTAAACCCAACCGGTTTGAAGACCTAGTTGCCATGAATGCCCTCTATCGTCCCGGACCCATGGACTATATCCCGGCTTATATTGCCCGGAAACATGGACGCCAAAAAGTGGAATATGACCTGCCCATGATGGAGAAATACCTGAGTGAAACCTACGGGATTACCGTTTTTCAAGAACAGGTTATGCTACTTTCGCGACTACTTGCAAATTTCACCCGCGGCGACTCCGACACACTCCGCAAGGCAATGGGCAAAAAAGATACTGTTTTGATGGAGCAGCTGAAAGTGAAATTCGTAAGCGGGTGTAAAGCAAATTTTAACTTTTTAGATGAATGCAAGCTGGTAAGTAAAAGTGCAGATGATGTGATTGAAAAAATATGGAAAGACTGGACTGCCTTTGCTTCTTATGCATTCAACAAATCCCATTCAGTGTGTTATGCTCACATAGCTTATCAGACCGGTTATCTTAAGGCGCATTTCCCGGGTGAATTTATGGCAGCTAACCTCAGCCGCAACCTCAACAACATCACAGAAATCACCAAACTGATGACAGAGTGCAGCAGTATGAAGCTTAGCGTTCTTGGACCAGACGTAAATGAAAGTTTCTCAAAATTCATAACCAACAAGAATGGAGATATCCGTTTTGGAATGGCAGCCATCAAGGGAGTTGGCGGCGGAGCAGCAAATGACATCATTGAAGCGAGGAAAAAGAGTGGAAATTTCACATCAATTTACGATTTTGTTGAAAAAGTTAATCTTCAGAGCGTAAACAAAAAGAACATGGAAGCCCTTGCAACGGCAGGCGCATTTGACAGCCTGGGAGAATTGAAGCGAAGCAGTTTTTTTGCCGGAGAAAATGAAAAAGACAGCACTACATTTATTGAGAAACTGATTCGCTACGGGAATAAAGTTCAAACCGAAAGCCAAAGCATGCAGCAGACATTGTTTGGCGACATGGGAGGAAGCGCCGCCATTCAAAAGCCTGCTGTCCCGGATGTTGAAGAGTGGCCAAAACTGCATCTGCTTGAGAAGGAAAAAAATCTTATCGGGATTTACCTTACTGCACATCCGTTAGACGACTATAAATTTGAAATCGAAAATTTCTGCTCACAAAACATCTCCCTTAAAGATCTAAAAAACAACATGGTAAGCTACAAAGACCGCGAATTAGCTTTTGGCGGCATGGTTACTGCCTCACGCGAAGGAACCTCAAGAACGGGGAAACCATACAGTACCCTGACACTTTCCGACTATACGGATGCGATGGAGTTTTTCTTTTTTGGGCAAGACTTCGTTAATTTTCACAAATACTGCAAAACCGGTCTATTTATTCTTATCAAAGGAGCTGTCAAGCCAAGATATAACCAAAACGACATATTTGAATTTAAGGTATCACATATTGAACTTCTCTCCGAAACAAGAAAAAATCATGTGAAAAGCCTTACCATTAACCTGCCTCTAAATAGAATAAATGAATCAACTATTGAGGAAATTGAGCGGCTGGCAAAAAACAATAAAGGTTCAGCATTGTTAAAATTTAATGTTTATGACCCGGAAAACAACATGTATGTTAAACTTTTTTCCCGAAACTTCAGGATTGAACTGACAAACAGTTTTCTCAAGTATATTGGGGATAAGCCGGATATCGGGTTTAAAATTAATTAGCTATTTTTGCAAAACAAGAGAGTATAAGTAAAATAAATAAATCTCATGCTTGAAGGAAGTGAGTAACCTCACAAAATTTTATGGCAAATAATTATTAAATATAATATTAACAATACGAAACAATGGCAGTAGAAATAACCGATGCCAATTTTGAAGAATTGGTTATCCAATCAGATAAACCGGTAATGATTGACTTTTGGGCTGTATGGTGTGGCCCGTGTCGCTTGATTGCCCCGATTGTGGAAGAGATGTCCAAAGAATATGATGGAAAAGCAGTGATTGGCAAAGTGGATGTGGATTCCAATCCGGGTGTCTCAGTCAAGTTTGGAATACGAAATATCCCCACCGTTCTTTTTGTGAAGAACGGCGAAGTAGTTGACAGGCAAATTGGTGCAGCTCCGAAGAAAATTTTCACTGCAAAACTGGACGCCTTATTATAAACTCTATCCAAAGATATTAATTTAACGAGGTAGCATCTGAATTTCTGAAGCCACTTTCGTTTTTAAACAATCCTATTTTGAGGGATATTTTTGACATTGAACAGCTTCATCAGTTTGATAATCTTGGACTGATTGCACGTGAGGTGGTGGAAGGTTTCATCACAGGCTTGCACCAAAGTCCTTTCCATGGATTCTCTGTGGAATTTGCCGAGCATCGCCAATATAATCAAGGGGAATCAACCAAGCATATTGACTGGAAGCTTTATGCCCGGACGGATAAGCTTTTCGTCAAACAATTTGAAGAAGAGACTAACCTGCGTTGCCAGATAGTGATTGACACCTCTTCCTCCATGTTATTTCCATACCATAAAGGAAGCCGGCGACTGCAAAACAAACTGGCTTTTTCGGTTTACACCGCAGCAGCGCTTATCCACCTGCTCCGCAAGCAACGCGATGCTGTCGGTCTCACCCTTTTCTCCGAAGATATCGAATTTCACACTGCTCCGCGACTCTCATCAATTAATGCTGAAATGATGTACGGGAAACTTGCAGAATTGATTAAGCCCGAAAATGCGCATCTGAGAAAAAAGACAAATACAACCGATGCACTTCATTTAATTGCAGAGAGTATATACAAGCGCTCTCTGGTCATCATATTCAGCGACATGATTGACCACAGACAAACCGACGAGCTCTTTTCGGCTTTGCAGCATCTGAGATATAACAAACACGAAGTCCTGCTGTTTCATGTTACCGACCACAAACATGAACGGGAATTTCAATACAGCAACCGTCCCCATAAATTTGTTGATATGGAAAGTGGAGAGGTGATAAAATTTAACCCCTGGGAGGTTAAAAATCACTACGTGTCCACTGTAAACTCGTATTTCAACGACCTGAAAGTTAAATGTGGTCAATACCAGATTGATCTTGCTGAAGCAGACATAAACAAAGAGTTTAAGGAGGTTTTGCTCACCTATCTGGTAAAAAGGAAAAGACTGTTTTAATACTTTTGTGCATGAATTTATAATTCTTTGAAAAAAATTTTTTCTTTCCCGAAAAGCTGTTATTTTTGCAACGCCTTTAAAAATAAGAACGTTCTTAATAGATTGATATTCCCTAGTAGCTCAGTCGGTTAGAGCGGCGGACTGTTAATCCGTAGGTCGTAGGTTCAAGTCCTACCTGGGGAGCCTTACTGCTAAATAACTCGCTGATTATCAGCGAGTTATTTTTGTTTTAATGCACGCATCATTCGTTTATAAAGCAGGATGTCTGCAAGCGTTTTATTGTAGTTCCTCCTGAAAACTGGTTGAGAAAACCGACCGGAATGAGAAGATTTGAGGAAAGTGATTGAAAAAATTAAAACAAATCGGAGTGAGTGCCGGTACGTACCAACCAAATTTCATTTGTCTGGTCATCAATATTCCATATTAGCAGCCAGTCTGGCTCTATGTGGCACTCCCAATTATCTTTATATTGACCACTAAGTTTGTGAGGTAAAAATTTTTTGGGCAAAGTTCCGGTTTCTGCCAGCCGTCGGATAACATCTTTCAAAAGCTCAATCCGGTAACCCCTGCGGGTAATGGTTTTATAATCCTTTTTGAATTAAGTTGTATAGTGAATTTCAAACATTCGGATTATTTGTCGAGTTGAGCAAACAGGTCGTCAACATTTTTGGCTTTCATTCCTTTTTTTGCCCTGGCATCATTAATTGCCTTAATGGTTTCATCATTCGGGATATTTTCAAATTCAATGTCCCGGCCGGTTTTTGCCATTTCGCGCAATAATCCCAAAAGGTATTTTCCTCTTTTTGTATTGGTGCGTATTTTTAGGTGAACTGTTCCCATTGTATCTTTTTATTGTGGTAAAATTACAATTATTTGATAAATTAGCACCCACATTTTGTTTTTTAAATTTCTAATCATCTGTAATATTTTTATATCATGAAATTAAAATCGGGTATTGATCGCCGCAACTTTATCACAACCACAGCTTTAGGCTCCCTGGGTGTTGCAGGAATTTTATCTTCCTGTGCAGGACCATCAACAAAAAAGGAAGAAATTCTGCTTCCTGAATTACTTGATCAGGCGCCTGACGGAAAAGTAATTAAAGCCGGGCTTATTGGATGCGGAGGCAGGGGAACCGGAGCTGCCATCAACTTTTTGGATGCCGGCCCAAATCTCCAAATCACCGCTTTAGGTGATGTTTTTCAAGACAAAATTGATAATTGTCGTGCAAAACTGAAGCAGGAGCGCAATGTAGAAATTGCTGACGAAAACTGTTTTATCGGGTTCGATAGCTATGAGAAAGTCATCGACTCCGGTGTTGATGTAGTTTTGCTGTGCACACCTCCACATTTTCGGCCGGCACATGTAGAAGCAGCTGTGAACGCCAGAAAGCACATTTTCATGGAAAAACCAATTGCTGTGGACCCGGTTGGGGCAAGGTCGGTAATGGCCTCTGCCAAAAAAGCTGAAGCTGCCGGACTGAGCATGGTGAGCGGCACAATCAGAAGGGTTCAGAAAGACTATATGGAAACCCATCGAAGGGTTGCCAATGGTGAAATCGGGGAAATCACCGGGGCAAACATAATCCGCAATGGAGGTGCCCTTTGGTACAGAACCCGTCAGCCGGAATGGACAGACCTGGAATATATGTTGCGCAACTGGGTTAACTTTTGCTGGCTTTCCGGCGACCACATCACCGAGCAATTCATCCATGAAATTGATGTGATGAACTGGCATGTGGGGAAGAATCCTGTCCGTGCAACGGGCTGGGGAGGCCGCCAGCGCAGAGTTACCGGCGACCAGTATGACTTTTTCAGTATTGAATACGTTTATGACAACGGAATGCGTACCCACTGTGCTGCCAGACAAATTAACGGCTGCACCAACGGAAAAGTGGAACAAATTAACGGAACCAAAGGCTATGCAAATGCCGCCGGTAAAATTTACGATTTGAATGGTAATTTATTGTGGGAATACCCGCATCCCGAAGAAGGAGATACCGATTCCAAATGGAAAGTAACCAATCCTTTTGTTCAGGAGCACATAAATCTGGTTACAGCAATCCGCACCGGCAAGCCCATCAGCGATGCCGAAGCTCAGGTGAATTCCACTCTAATAACGATAATGGGTAGAATTTCAGCATATACAGGTAAGGACGTTACCTGGGAAGAAATGCTCAATTCCGACTTATATCTGGGCCCCAAAACTTACGTTTTTGGTCCTGTGCCCAATATTCCTGAAGAAATTCCAATAGCCGGTGTTCCAAACATAGCCTGAAACATGGATTATTAGAAAAATTAGTTGCAAATTATAATTAAAATTATGCGTAATATTCTGCTCACAACAGGCGTTATTTTATGTTTTCTTTCTCTAAAGCTGAATGCGCAGGAGGTAGTTGCTACATTTGGCCAGGAAGTTCAATGGCAAGATGTCATTGATGGTAAGAAAGCTACCGGAAAACCAATTCAGTGGATTCAGGTAAATACAGAACCCGACACATGGAGAGTTGAAGGCGATATCCTTATTGACACAGGTTTGCCCATTGGCGTTATCCGAAGCGAAAAAGAGTATGAGAACTTTATCATGCACATCGAATGGCGACACATGGAAGCCGGCGGAAACTCCGGGACATTTGTATGGAGCAAAGCTGAACCCGGCAGTAATCGGCTTCCGGACGGAGTGGAGGTTCAGATGTTAGAGCTTGACTGGGTCAACCAAAATATCCGGGATGGAGTAAAACCACCAATTGCTTACGTTCACGGTGAACTCTTCGGGGTTGGGGGAGTTGAAATTGAACCTGACAATCCACGCGGAAAACGAAGTAAATCCATAGAGAACAGATGCAAAGGGAAAGGCGAGTGGAATACTTACGATGTAGTTTGTGTTGACGGAACAATCAAACTGTCAGTGAACGGAAAATTTGTAAATGGAATCAGTAAGTCTTCCCAAAAGAAGGGATACATTTGTCTTGAGGCAGAAGGGGCAGAAATTCATTTCAGAAATCTGAAAATAATTGAACTGCCTTAGGGTTTGTCACGAAACAACTTAAAAAAAATCCTTCCCGGTAATTATTAGCCGGGGAGGATTTTTTTTAACGCAAATTGGAACTTGCTAAACGCTAAGGACTCACTACTCTACCGGCTCAGGATGGACTGTTGAAACAAAACCAAATTCTCTGAATATTATCGTCTCAACCTTTGTGCAAATCTCGTGGGCTTCATGTAGGGACAAATCAGGAGATAGCTTTATATGGCAAATCAGCTCTGTGTGCTCTCCATATTTGTGAATGTGAATGTGATGCAGATAGAGTGGCTTGTCAAACTCATTTTGTGTTGATTTTTTAATGGCATTCACAAGCTCTTCCGAAGGACTTTCTCCCAGAAGTGACTTAAATTCAGTGGCAAGAATCTTATAGCTTGCCCAGCCAATCATAAGGGCAACGATGAAGCTCAAAACAGCGTCAGTCCACCAGAGTGAGCCCCCTAAAGAGATTCCAATCAATATTACCACTGAAGAGAGGGCATCGCTGCGATGGTGCCATCCATCAGCTGCCAAGACAGAAGAGTCACTCTTTTTTGCCGCCCAAAAGGCATATTGTGCCAACGCTTCCTTTACAACAATTGATAAAATAACTGCTACCCATGCTATTGTACCAAAAACTGTCTGCTCGTGTTTACTGAATTTTCCTATTGCGTTTACAATAAATTCAAAAGCAATGATTGCAAGCAGAACTCCGATAATGATTGCTGCAATATGCTCTGCACGTCCATGCCCAAACGGATGTTCCTCATCTGCAGGCTTGCGTGAAACTTTTCCGCCAATTAATACAACAATCGAAGAAACGGAATCGGAAAGAGTATGCCAGGCATCGGCTACCAAAGCAAGTGAGCCGGTGACAATTCCTGCCCAGTACTTGAATCCAAACAGCAGTAAATTCGCGATAATTGAAATCCAGCCCTCACGGTTTATATATTTTTTTTTATCAGACATTTAATTAAAGATCAATACAAGGTCGGCAAATTAAAGCAGGAATGACAATTCATCTGCAAAGATGGAAATTACCTGAAGATGTAACAAAATATTATTTCATCTTTTCTGAAATATTTTTGATGAGTTTATGGACAACAGGAATTTTGTCAATTTTTGAGAAGATGCTTTGTCTTCCGGCATGAAGTAAAATATTGCGGACATATACAAAAATTCCAATGCTGTGAGCAGCAAACAGAACCGGGTCAAGCCGGTAAATTGCATAGGAAAAAATCATAAGCGAGCCAACTGTGCTTATTATCCAAAAGCCAAGGGGCAAAAATGAATCACTTCGTTTTTCCGAGTAAATCCATTGATAGATAAACCGAAAGGTGAAAATTATCTGCCCTGCCGAACCCCAGATCATAATAAACAAAGGAACATCTTCATTTTTAATAATGGATTTTAAATTATGCATATCTCCAAAAAACAGCCACCCTATGCACAATAATGGAATTACCATTGCAAGCAGCCGGGTAGCCAAATGCATTTTCCCCCAAACTCTTTTCAGCTGAAGATTTCGAATGTATATGGCATATACGATCATCTGCCCCAACACAATGGCAAAATCGTTGCGAAGCACTCCGTAAATAAACATGAGAACCGAGGCAGCCAGGCTAATTTGCCAATAGATGGCAGGCGAAATAACTTTGCCCTCTTTCTCCGATAAAAACCACTGGGCAATGTTTCTTGCAAAAAAAAGTATCTGGGATAAAAAACCCAATCCATATATTAAAAAAACATTCATCTGGAATTTTCGGATGTAAATATAGCAATTATGGATGTGCCTGAATGGATGAGGTAATTATGTATCCAGTTTTTTCAAAGATTCGCGGGCAGCATTTTGCTGCGCTTCTTTCTTTGATGTGCCGCTGCCACTGCCCAATCCCCTTCCATCGAGGATGACTTTAGAAATAAAACGAGGCTGTTTCTGCTTATCTGAGACAGGCTCCTCAGTGGTTTCAAACAAAATCTCTTTTTTGTTTTTTTGACTCCATTCAATGAGCTTACTTTTAAAGTTTGTATCCTTTCGCTCAATCTCGTTCAGGTTAACAAACTGAGAAAGTATCCTTTTAGTAACAAAATATTTAGTTGTCTGGTAGTCGGTATCAAGATAAATGGCACCGATCAGCGCTTCAACCGCATCGCCGTATATGTGGCTTGAGTCAATATTTTTTGTGGTATTGGATCTGATATACATATCAAGCTTCATGTGAAAAGCAAGCCGGGTAAGAAAAGTGCGGTTTACCAGTTTTGACCGGGTTTTTGTAAGAAATCCCTCATCCTGTTTTGGGAAACGGTTGTATAGGAATTCTGTTATTATCGCTCCCAGAATTGCATCTCCCAAAAACTCAAGCCTTTCATTATTTACCTGATTCCCCTGGGAATCGAAAATTGACGATGATTTATGAATAAATGCCAGATCGTAAAGCTTCAGATTTGTCGGATAAAAACCTAATAGTTTTCTCAAAAACAAATAAAACTCTTTCCGGGGAGATGAAAAGAGCTCTAATCTTTGTTTTATTTTTTTTATCACTGATTACTAAATTTTTCTGAAAACCACAGTTGCGTTATGTCCGCCAAAGCCAAAAGTATTGCTTATGGCAACATTGACTTCTCTTTCTCTTGCCACATTAAAAGTGAAGTCGAGGTTGTTGTCAATTTCAGGGTCGTCTGTAAAATGGTTGATTGTTGGCGGGATAATGCTGTGGTTAATCGCTAAAATTGTGGCAAGCCCTTCCACTGCTCCGGCAGCACCTAACAAATGCCCGGTCATTGACTTTGTTGCACTGATACTTGTTTTATAAGCATGACTTCCAAAGGTTTTGAGAATGGCGTTGGATTCGGCAATATCACCAAGCGGGGTTGAAGTACCATGAACATTTATATAGTCCACATCTTCAGGCTTTATACCGCTGTCTTCAATTGCCGACTTCATCACCAGAATTGCTCCTCTGCTTTCAGGATCGGGGGCTGTCATGTGGTATGCATCGGCAGACATGCCTCCGCCCGCTATTTCAGCATAAATTTTAGCTCCCCGCTTTTTTGCCATTTCATATTCTTCGAAAATAAAAGCCGCCGAGCCTTCTCCTATCACAAAGCCATCCCGGTCTTTGTCAAAAGGTCTGGATGCTGTTTTAGGATCGTCATTCCGTGTAGAAATAGCCCGCATGGAATTGAATCCTGCAACTCCTGCTTCATTAATCGCCGCCTCCGAGCCGCCCGTAATCATAATATCTGCTTTTCCGAGACGAATCATATTCATGGCTTCAATCATTGCATGGGAAGCTGATGCACAAGCTGTAACAGTAGTAAAATTCGGCCCCCTGAATCTATATTTAATAGAAATAAGACCACCCGCTATGTTGGCTATCATTTTGGGAATAAAAAAAGGTGAAAACCGGGGATTCTCGGGCTGATAGCTGCGCGCCTCATCAAAAAAAGTTTGCAAACCGCCGATACCGGCACCCCAAATCACACCTGCCCTGTCATGGTCAACTTCATCAAGGTCAAGTTTTGAATCAGCCATAGCCTGGGATGAAGTAGCCAGCGCAAACTGAGTATATAAATCATATTTGCGTGCTTCTTTCCGCTCCATGTACTCTTCAACATCAAAATTCCTGACTTCACAGGCAAATTGAGTTTTTTGCTTTGAAGCATCGAATTTGGTGATGGGTGCGGCACCACTAACCCCCTTTTTCAGATTACTCCAAAAATCACTAACCGTATTCCCAAGAGGGTTAACAGTGCCTACTCCGGTAATTACTACCCTTCTGAAATTCATAAATGAATCTTCTGTTTACTTGCTTACCGCTTCTTCAATATGAGAAATGGCCTCGCCAACAGTTGAAATTTTCTCAGCCTGATCATCCGGGATTGCCAAATCGAACTCTTTTTCAAATTCCATAATCAGTTCAACTGTATCAAGTGAGTCAGCTCCCAAATCATTGGTAAACGATGCTTCGTTGGTAACTTCACTCTCATCAACTCCCAGTTTATCAACAATAATTGCTTTTACTTTTGCTGCAATGTCAGACATAATGCTAAAATTTGAGTTAATAATAATTTTGAGTTTAAATAATTCGGCGCAAAGTAATACATTTAAGCGTTATATTTCAAATTTAAAATACAAAAAGATGTTTCTGATAAGATATACTATACGTCTAATACTCTAAATTTGAACATATTATTCAATAATTCCAACGAATAGAACCAATTTGAAATGAATGTTAAGAAAATAGCTTTATTTGCCTCGGGCTCAGGAACAAATGCTCAAAACATAATGGAGTATTTCTCTGACAGCAAGCACATTATGATTGACTCCGTGTGGAGTAACAAAGCAGATGCATATGTATTGACCCGTGCCAGGGAAATGGCGGTTAACACATTTACATTTAGTCGCCATCAGTTTTATGAAACGCAGGAAATAGCTGATATGTTGACAGAGAGAAATATTGACTTAATTGTGCTTGCCGGTTTTTTATGGCTTGTTCCTGAAAATCTGATTGAAAAATTTAAAATTATCAATATCCATCCTTCGCTCCTTCCAAAATATGGAGGGAAAGGTATGTATGGCATGAAAGTCCATCAGGCAGTTTTAGAGAATAATGAAACAGAAACCGGCATTTCCATTCATGTGGTTAATCCACATTATGATGAAGGCAAGCTTTTATTTCAGGCAAAATGCCCCGTGCTCCCGGAAGATTCACCGCAAGATATTGCAAAAAGGGTTCATCAGTTAGAGTATATTCATTTTCCTGAAGTCATCGAAAAGTTCTTACTTGAAAAAATATGACTCTGCCTATTGTCATAGTCTTATTTTTCTTTCTCTTTCAAACATAGATTACTCAGATGAACACAGATTAATTTCTTAACTCTGTTATAATCTGCGCTATCTGTGGT
The DNA here is from genome assembly GCA_040772505.1 of Mariniphaga sp. Classification (GTDB taxonomy): domain Bacteria; phylum Bacteroidota; class Bacteroidia; order Bacteroidales; family Prolixibacteraceae; genus Mariniphaga. The sequence continues at coordinate 146,858 of JAXGYA010000003.1, forward strand.
TAATTATTACATGATTATTCGTTTTATTCCTTTTTTCATGTCAACTACGTTAAAAATCATTAGTAACCAAGTTTACGTTCTGATAATTCTTAAAAGACATTTTACTACCTTAATCAGGCAAAATAATTACAACAAAATGTCGTATTTTTGCTGTTGAATTTCAATTCCATTCAATAATGACAAAACATAACGAAAAAACCGACACAAAAACTGCGAAAAGACAAAGGCGGGAGATGATTCAGTATGTCAATATACAGCTGGCTTCGTTAGGACAGCCGCTTTTTATTGATGAAACTGAAGAAGGCGCCAAACTTGCCGGTGCGCGGTTCATGTCGCTAACCGAAGGGCTGATAAGCAGTTTCAGGGAAAAATCGAGGTTGCTCACCGGGCATCTTTCCCCAGTAGATACACGCATTCAAAATTTTATTGACGACAATTTAAAAGACCTTCATTTTGACAAACCCTGCCGTTTACCCGATGCGACCCTGGTGCTTAATCAACCGGGAATGGCGCGGGAGGTGAGCTTGCCGGCGAACGGAGACATTTTCAAAAGTAAGCTCTTGACTTCCTACCGGCTGGAGCAGGGCATTCTGAACAATCCGGCTTCCGACAAAAGAACCACCGAAGGAACCTTCCACATTGTGGATGGCGGGCTTCCGGTTGCCATAGACAAAAAGGAGGTTCCAAAAATTGCTTTTGCACACATGCTCCACGAAGCGCTGCACCCTTCCGATGAGCTAAATATTCTTCCGTTTACCGCAAATCAAAAGGAGAAGGCGAAAATCATGGTTTCTCTGCTGCTTCGTCCGGTGGTTTGTCCTGAAGTAAAAGGGGTGATTAGCGAGAAAAGTATGGAAATCCGCTTTTTTGCGCCCGGAAGTCTGGTCAGCAATCTGGATTTTGTGGAAACCATTTTCGGGAATGCCGGCGATCACAATCTCGCTGTTAACGATGCTGCGCTGGACATCGAGCATTGGACAGGCCACACCGGATGCATTATTTTAGCGCCGCAACTCACTTCGCTGAAAAAGAAGGACATTGGTCTGCCCCACTTCAACGATGCCACTGAAAGGCAGCGCCGGGACGGCATGTGCTGGAGTGATGAAAACGAGTTGTACAATGGCGGGAATGCCTTTAAAATCACCTGTCGCGATGAACGTGGAGTGGTGGTAACCCTCATTGCCGACAACTATTACGGCTATTCGAAAAAGGAGATTAAAACCCAAATCAGCTATTCGGCTAATCTGTACGGACTTGTGGAGGAAGAACACGCTGGCGGAGCCATTGCATTCCGCTGTGGCAATATGGGAGACAACCTTTTCGGAGAACCGTTCTCAGGAAAATTTAACCATACATACTCTTTTGAAGAGGTAAAAAAACTTTTGGGCGACCGAATTGAGGTGATGCCTGAAAATTATGCCATCGACAAAAAATACCCGAACATCATCTATATCCACGAGCACGCCGACCTTGAAACGGAAAAAGGAACAGTATCATGGCAACATAATGGCAAAGAACAAAAACTGAGACTTTCGCCTGAAAAAATCTATGTTCATCCCACCGGGCACAAATTTCAACTGGTGAGGCACCCGGAGCAAAAGCTCTGGCGGATTGTGGACACTGCTCCCGAAGGGATTTTCTGCCACAAGCCGAGCACTGTTTCCGGCGGCGGGAAATCGGAAATCTCCAAATCCATGCAAAATGCCATTAAATATGGCCCGTTTTACATTCAGGATCTGGAGAAAGACTCCGAAATGATAGACATGCTCATTAACTATGACTATTCAAATCGCTGGAAAATCATTCATCCTGATGCACGGGCTTCGCGCCCGCTGCTAAGTCCCCACCGGACGCTGGGCTCGGCGGTGAAGCTGCTTACACCGTCTGACAATTATACCGATGAATACAACCAATTTTTGGAAAATATCCCAACGCACGTAAAAATACTCACGCTCTATATCAAGCGTATGCACCGAAGCCACATGGACAAGGGGCCGTGGAAACAATACCTGAACGTGGAAATTGTGAACGGACGCAACGGGAATTCGCTGCGCTACCGGCACAATAAAATCATGGCCAGCTATGTGCGCATCGGATTCAGCCCTGAAGGAAAGTGGTTTTTGCACAAACTGCGCTCTGATTTTATTCCAAGCCGAAAAATTCAGATGGAAGACGACATAACGGCATCCATTACACTTCCTGCCACCAGGCTTAACAACCTGAATCCGGAGTTTTCCAATAAGAGTGTCAAACTGGTTGTCAACTGCGAAAGCTATCTATTTCAGCGTCCTGATGATGCGATTATCAGAGGATATGACAAAGACGCAGAAAGCGACATTGTTCAAAACAACACATTCCTGACCAATTATGAACCGCTGACACGGAAAGATGCAGTTGAACTCTTTGAGGATTCCATTCGCTTTGACCAATACACAGAGCCCGTGCAGGAGCTGATTAAAAAAGTGGCTACGGGAAACAGAGAGTGCTATTTTGTTACTCCCTCCCATCCGCGGATTGTGGATGGCGTTCCCACCAACAACCCGCGATACTTGCAGCGCAACCTGTTTAAAAACGAAAACCAGGAGAGCTATCTGGCAAAGGTTGGGGCTCGGCTATTCCGAAAAATCAGTCACAACATGCCGGTTCACTTTCCGGTGAATGCAGTGCTTCCCGGGCGCCGGAACAATCCTGCCGAAAGGGATAAAGGCATTCGTCCGCTGAGTGTTTACAATCCAATCCACTATCAGGAAATTCCTGAGCTGTTTATGGATTTCATCTGTAGCCTGACCGGAAAATCGCCTTCCACAACCGGTGCCGGCTCGGAAGGTGCGCTCACAAAGGGGCCTTTCAACATGCTTGTTCCCACCACCGATCTCAACAATGCTTTACTCTCCTATATCCTTTCGGAATATCAGGGATTTACATCGGCAGCCGGACATATCGGCCCAAACAAACGGTTCGACCACGACATCAGCATCCTGATTCCCGAAATATGGGCGCGGCTGGAGCCGGAAGACAGGGATGCAAAGAATCTCATTTATCATCAATGTTTGGAAAAAATTGATGATTTTGATTACAATGGCGAAAAGATACTGGCAAGCAGATTGGGCTACCGGATAACCAAAAATTTCGGGTTCAGGTGCATGAATAAGCTGTTTGATGAACCCATGGAGGTTTTTAACGAAAAAATGCTAAAACCGGAGCTGCAAAGTATGGAAGATTATGTTGACGGCATAAAGAACATTGTTGAGGCACAAAAAAAGGTGGCGCTGAACTATTTTGAAGAAGGAAGCGTTGATGCGGCTATTCCGCCTCTGAAAATCCTGCTGAACATCATGGCATACGGCCATTACGAAGGGAAAGAACTGAAAGATCCGGAACTTCGCAGAGAGTTTGACCGCGAGCATGTTATAAAGTCATCCTGGTATCGCGACCGATTGAGGCTGAAACAGGAAAACGATGTGAGCTTTCTAAAAAACCGGATGGAATATTTGGAAAATTTTATGGCTGAACCCAACAATCAAATGTTGGTTGAACAGATGAATCTGCACGAAAGGCTGGAAAAGGTTAAGAATCAGCTTAACCATGTATCGTCTGATGATTATTTGAATGAATTGACCGGAACAATTGGTTCCGACCCTCTATTCAGAAGAGATTAAGCCAAAAATGCAACCGCCTGCCGGGAAACCCGGCAGGCGGCTTATATAAAGTTAATTGTCAGAAGGTTTCAACTTAACCATTACCTTATAAAAGTCAAATTTATCCCGTTTCACGGGGTCAAACTGATAATAGGCTCGGGCAATGGTGCAAATATCCCGGATGGTTTCATAAATACCGGTTATCTCCTGCTGTGCGTCCGTTTTCAGGTTGCTCTCACTGATCAGTGACTCCATGCAGCACCGGTAATCTTCAATTTTTTCGGCAGCCATACAAACTTTATCAATTAAAAAGTGAGGTATTCCTTTTGCGGTGATTTTATTCCTGGTTTCTGCATCAAGATTCTCTGAAAAAGTGGAAAGCAATTTATAAAAGCTCAGATAATCCCCGCTTTTGGCATCTTCGAAATATTCACTGTAACCCAATTTTTTAAAAGTCTCATTTAAAAACTGTTTATCCTCTTTAAAATCGACTTTCAGGGCAGCACGCAACACCTTCAAATTCTGCAGTCCGGAAGCCATCACTTCGTGCCACTCATGATACTTTTCATCGGAAATGGCACTAAAATCTTTCAAATAATATTTCCTGAACGCGTCATCAATGCGGGATTTTAATGACGTTGCATAAGCCGGATTCCACTGTTCCCTGATCCGGTACAGCTCGTAAATATTTTCCCTGAATGACTTTGCTATTTTCCGGCAGGCAAGGATTGTTGCTGCATTTGCCGGACATTCTATTACGGTTTCCATGATACAATTTTTAAAAATTGGCAGTATTACAAAGCTACCAAATTAATTGGAAATTTTCAGACAAATGTTCATGAAATTAGTATGTTTTACAGCTATGTTACAGGGCAGTTTTCAAGCTGATGGAGTTGCCCGTCCGTGTCTTTTTTTCAACTCGGCAGCAACATTCTCCATCCGGTATCCTTTGTGGGAAAGCAAAACGATAAGATGATAAATCAGGTCGGCGGCCTCATAAATGAAGTTTTCATCATCGTTTTTCATAGCGCCAATAATGGTTTCCACTGCCTCCTCTCCCACTTTCTGGGCAATTTTTGGAGTTCCTTCCTTAAAAAGCGAAGTGGTGTACGAGCCCTCGGGCATCTCTATTTTACGCTGATCGATAAAATCCTGCAAATGCTCTAAAAAGGCAACCCCTGAATCTTTGTTGGTTTCAAAAAAGCAGGTATCGGCGCCGGTGTGGCAAACCGGTCCGGCCGGATTAGCTTTTATTAAAAGTGTGTCGCTGTCGCAATCAATTAAAATGGAAACTACATGCAGAAAATTACCCGACTCTTCACCTTTTGTCCACAAACGGTTTTTGGTGCGGCTGAAAAAAGTCACCTTACCGGTTTCTGCGGTTTTCTGAAGAGATTCACTGTTCATAAATCCCAGCATCAAAACTTTCCGGGTGGAGTTATCCTGAATCACTGCCGGAACCAGTCCGTTCAGCTTGCCAAAGTCAATTTGTTCAATTCCTGTAAATGGATTCATTGCATACAATTTGGTGCGAATTTAACAATTTGTAATTTACCGCACCAAAATTCCGTGATTCCTCAAATAGTTTTTCAAATCCGGAATCGGAATTTCATTATAGTGAAACACACTTGCTGCCAGTGCAGCATCTGCTTTGCCTTTAACAAAAGCATCCAGAAAATGCTCTTTTGTGCCGGCACCGCCTGAAGCGATTACCGGAATGGTGAGCAAACCGGCCAAGCGGGCAAGTTCCCGGTAGGCAAATCCTTTTTTGGTGCCATCGTGGTTCATGGATGTAAACAAAATCTCTCCTGCCCCACGCTCTTCTACCTCTTTTGCCCAGGAAAACAGTTCTTTGTCTGTGGTAACATTTCCACCGCTGACGGTCACTGCCCAATGGCTATCATCATCACTTCTGGCATCAATGGCAACTACCACAACAGAACTTCCAAACTGTTTTGCAAGCTCATTGATGAGCTGCGGATTCTTTACTGCTGCCGAGTTTATGGATACTTTAGCAGCTCCGGCGTTTAGCAGTTTCTCCACATCCCCCGGCTCGCTGATTCCGCCGCCAACGGCAAACGGAATGTTCAGATTTGCAGCTACTTTTTTCACCAGATCCACAAAGGTTTTACGCCCTTCAACGGTAGCGGCAATATCCAGCAAAACCAATTCATCGGCGCCGTCGGCTTCATACTTTGCCGCCATTGCCACCGGATCGCCCACTTCCCTGATATTCACAAAATTTATCCCCTTAACGGTTTTACCGTTCTGAATATCAAGACACGGTATAATTCTTTTTGCTAACATAAGAAGCCCCTCCCCAGCCCTCCCCAAAAGGGAGGGAGTTTGTTTTGTGATTATATGTAATTTTAATTCCTAAATAAAAACGCTAATTATTTTAAAGTATAATCAATATCGGCTATACTGAAATTAACGAATAAAAAGCACATAACTTTCAGGCTATTTCTTACTCTCCCCCTCGGGGGAGTTGGAGGGGGCTTTTATATATCCTTCTATTTCTTTCAATGAAATTTTTCCCTCATAAATCGCTTTCCCGGTTATTACTGCGGGAACGCCCATTTCTGCCAATTTATGAATATCACTCATTGAGGCGATGCCGCCGCTGGCTGTAACTTCCACATCGGGCAGTGTTTCCATGATTTCGGCATATAGATTAAATGCAGGCCCGGTGAGCATTCCGTCACGGGCAATATCGGTGGAAATTACCCTATAAACACCTTTGGTGTGAAATCCGGCAATAAACTCTATTACGGTAAGTTCGGTGGTTTCAGTCCATCCGCTCACGGCAATTTTGCCCTCTTTTGCATCGGCGCCAAGAATAATTTTTTCGCTCCCATATTTTTCAAGCCAGCGCAAAAAGGTTTCCGGTTCTTTCACGGCAATACTGCCTCCGGTAACCATGTCTGCACCAGAGTTAAAAGCAATTTCCAGATCATTGTCTGATTTCAGCCCTCCTCCAAAGTCGATAACCAAATCTGTTTTTGTCGCAATTTGCTCCAAAACTTTGTAATTGATGATATGATTTGCCCGCGCTCCGTCCAAATCCACCAGATGCAGCCGCCTGATTCCGGCATCTTCAAACATCCGGGCAACTTCCAGTGGGTCTTCATTGTAAACGGTTTTACGCTCATAATCACCCTGTGAAAGACGAACACATTTTCCGTCAATGATATCAATAGCCGGAACTATTTCAATTTTTTTTGTCATTTTTCCCTTTAATCAGTAGATATAACTTTCGCATCAGCTCTGTGCTTCTTCCAGAATCATTTTCAGCACGGCTTGTGCCGTAACCTCCCGGTTTGCAGCCTGTTCCACAACGATGGAGGCCGGGCTGTCCAGCACGCCGTCAGTTACCACCACATTCCTTCTAACCGGCAGACAGTGCATAAACTTTGCATTGTTGGTCAATGCCATTTTTTCTTCATTCACTGTCCATGCAAAATCTTTTGATAAAATTTTCCCGTAATCGGTATAGGATGACCAGTTTTTTGCATAGATAAAATCGGCGCCTTCAAATGCCTTTTTTTGGTCATATTCCACTTTTACATCACCCATGAATTCCGGTGCCAGCTCATATCCTTCAGGATGGGTTACCACCAGTTCATAATTTGTCCGGCACATCCACTCCACAAATGAGTTTGGCACAGCATGAGGCAGTGCGCGCGGATGGGGAGCCCAGGTCAGTACTACCTTAGCCCTCTCCTTTGTTTTAAACTCCTCGATGGTAACTAAATCAGCAAAACTTTGTAGCGGATGGCGCGTGGCAGCTTCCATACTGACAACCGGCACGCCGGCATAGCTGAGAAACTGATTCAGGATTTTTTCGGAATAGTCATCTTCTTTATTTTTCAGTCGCGCAAATGCCCGAACGCCAATAACCTCACAATACTTACCGATAACCGGTATTGCCTCCCTCAGGTGCTCCGGTTTGTCGCCGTCCATAACTACGCCCAACTCAGACTCAAGCTGCCAGCCATCCTCACTCACGTTCATCACCATAGTGTTCATTCCCAGATTCATGGCTGCTTTTTGGGTACTTAACCGCGTGCGCAGACTGGGATTGAAAAAAATCAAAACCATGGTTTTATTTTTTCCAAGATGCTGATGGGCAAACCGGTTTTTTTTAATCTCTAAAGCAGTGTGAACTGCTTTGCTTAAATCGGGAATATCTTTTACAGATGTGAAGTTTTTCATGTAAATGACTCAATTTATAAACTTTACTTTTCTAAAATTTTTAACTCTTTCAAAATCCTTTCTTTTAATTCACTTCATCCACCTTCCCATTCAAAGGAAAACTCTTTTCTTCTGTCTATTTTGGTCTCACTTGCCCTTCCCCTTCGATGATCCATTTGTAGCTGGTAAGTTCTTCCAGTGCCATTGGGCCGCGGGCGTGCAGCTTCTGCGTGCTGATTCCAATTTCAGCGCCTAATCCAAACTGTGCGCCATCGGTGAAAGCCGTGGACACATTGGAATAGACCGAAGAGGCATCAATGAGTTTCCTGAAAGTTTCAATTCTTTCCTGATTTTCAGAAATAATGGCTTCGCTGTGTTTTGACGAATTGCTGTTGATTTGTTCAATTGCCTCATCAAAGCTGTCAACCGTTTTAACGGCCATTTTCAGTGAAAGGAATTCGGTGCCAAAAGATTCCTTCGTGGCGTGAAAGAGAAGATTCTCAGGATAATTTCCTTCCAGCTTTTTGTATGAGTCTTCATCGGCATAAATGATTACCCCGTCTTTGGAGAGCTTTTCAGTGAATAAAGGCAGTTCCCCAATTCGTGAACGGTGAATAACCAGGCAGTCAAGCGCATTGCATACCGAAGGGCGGCGGGTTTTTGCGTTGTAAATAATTTCACGTCCCTTTTCTGCATCGCCATATTCATCAAAATAGGTGTGGCAAATGCCTGCGCCGGTTTCAATCACCGGAATTGTTGCATTTTCGCGCACAAAATTAATAAGTCCCTGTCCGCCGCGCGGAATAATCAGGTCAATGTATCCGCGTGCACGCAGCATTTCGTTGGTTTCTTCGCGTCCGGCAGGCAGCAATGCAACCGTATTCTCATCGAGATGATTCTTTTTAAGTACATTGCGAATAATGGAAACGATGGCTGTATTGGAATAGATGGCATCGCTCCCTCCCTTTAAAACACAAGCATTCCCCGATTTCAAGCACAGTGAAAAAACATCAAACGTAACATTGGGGCGCGCTTCGTAAATTATGCCAATCACTCCAAACGGCACCGTTACCTTTTTTATTCTCAGTCCGTTGGGGCGTATGTTCTCTTTCAGTACTTTTCCGACCGGACTGTTCAGCGCTGCCACATTCCGAATATCGGAAGCAATGCCCCTTATGCGTGAGGCGGTTAGTTCCAAACGATCATATTTGGGATCACCGGCATCCATCCTCTCAAGGTCTTTCCTGTTTTCCTCAATAATAAAGGGAATGTTTTTTTCTGCTTCATCAGCCAGCTCAAGAAGCACCTTGTTGATGGTTTCCTCTTCAACCAGATTTAACTTCCGGGAAGCACTTAAAACCTGTTGCAATGTTTTTTCAATCTTCATATTTAAATCCTCCTATTTTTCCATGTATAAATAATCGTAATGCACCAGTGCTTTTTGCTTTTCCGACTTTTTTTCGGTTTCAACCCTGTCGGAACCATACTGCGCCTTTCCTAATCCGACACTATTTCCTTCTTCATCCACAATGCGGATTAAATCTCCCCTTTTAAATTCACTTTCAACGGTCACAACTCCCACGGGAAGCAAACTCACTGCGTTCACTGATTTTAACGCATCAGCGGCTCCCTTGTTTATGACTACCCTCCCTTTTGCAAACCCATCGGAATATGCAATCCATTTTTTTACGCCGCTTGTAGATTTTTTTGCCGGTTGAAACCATGTGTGAGTTACTGATATTCCTTCAGAAAGAATATCGGTCAAAATATTTTCCCTGAAACCGTTGGCTAAGTGCACACCGATACCGTCATTTGCCAGTTTTTTTGCAATCCGGAATTTGGTGAGCATTCCGCCACGTCCAAATTCAGAATGATTCGCGGAAAATGCAATCTCCCGATATCCGTCACTAATGCCTACTTTCTGAATCAACTTTGCATTTTCGCTTTCGGGATGCGCTGTATAAACTCCGTCCACATTACTCAAAATGATGAGCGCTTCTGAGTTTACCATGGATGCAATCAAGCCCGAAAGCTCATCATTATCAGTGAACATCAATTCATTTATTGAAATGGTATCATTCTCGTTTACAATGGGTATTACCTTATTTTCGAGAAGAGTGCACATGCAGTTTTTCATGTTCAGATAATGTCTCCGGCTCGAAAAATTCTCTTTGGTAGTCAGCACCTGGGCGCAAATTAATCCGTGTTCACTAAAAAAGTCCGAATAGCGGCTGATCAGTTTCACCTGACCCAATGCAGACCATAGCTGTCTTTTTGAAACCGAATCGGTTTTTCGCGACGGTTCCAGCACAGCACGCCCGGCTGCAACAGCACCTGATGAAACCAAAATCACCTCCACACCGTTTTGGTGCAGAAAAGCAATCTGATCAACAAGATGTGCTATCCGTGAAACATTCAGCGTTCCGTCCGGGTTTGCCAGAACATTGCTACCTACTTTTACCGTTATTTTATGATACCTGAATTGCACAGAATTTATTTTCAATGATTTATTTTTTCAAACGAAGCCAACATTCCCTGAATCAATGAGGCGCTGAATCCCTGGTCTTCCATCTCATTCAGCCCTGTTATGGTGATGCCTCCCGGCGTTGTCACCTTATCAATTTCCTTTTCAGGATGGTTGCCGGTTTGCAAAATTAACCCGGCAGCGCCTCTCAGAGTTTGTGCCGTGATGAATTGAGAAACTTCAGAACCAAATCCCATCTCAATGCCCGCCTGCATGGATGCCCGGATATACCGCAGTGCAAATGCAATCCCGGAGGATGCCAAAACAGTTGCCGCTGCCATCTGCTCTTCGGGAATCTCAACTGCTTTCCCCAATGCATTGAAGAGCCTGAGAACAAACCTACGGTGTTCGGAAGCTTTTTCGCCAAAAGAGACACAGGTCAGCGATTCCTGAATGGAAATGGCAGTGTTGGGTATTGCCCGGAAAATTGGAAGCTCATTCCCGGCAAATTTTTCAAGCTCTTTTATTTTAACACCGGCAACAATGGAAATCAAAATTTTTGAAGAATTCAGTTCCGGTTTAATTTCCTGCAAAACCTGCTGAGCATAATAGGGTTTCACGGCAATGATGACTACATCAGCCTGACGTGCAACAAAGAGATTATCCTGACTTACATTTAAACCTTTGGTTTTCATCGCTTTCAAAACACTCTCGCGGCTGTCTGAAACATAGATATCTGATGCAGCTGCAAATACTGAATTTAACAGACCTTCCACAATTGCACCTCCCATATTTCCAGCTCCGATAACTCCTATTTTTCTCTTTTCCATAATTTTATTCCGTTAATTGTCTCCCAAAGATGCAGAAACTTCTGTAAATGCTTTTGAAAAAGCATTCAGAAATTGGTCTGTCTCTTCCATACTTAAAGATAACGGAGGCAGAATCCGAATCATGTTCTGTCCTGAAAAACCGGTGAAAATATTATACTCAAAAAGTAGTTTTTTTCTTAATTCAGCAACCGGAAAGGGCAGTTCTATACCAATCATCAGTCCTTTTCCGCGCACCTCAATTTGATTCGTTTTCTGCAACTGCGTCATCAGGTAATTTCCTGTTTTTCGGGCATTTTCAATCAGTTTTTCCTTTTCCAATACTTCAAGAACAGCAAGCCCTGCGGCACATGCCAAATGATTTCCGCCAAAAGTGGTTCCCAGCATCCCACGCCAGGGCTTAATTTCAGGCTGAATGAGCACACCACCCATCGGAAAGCCGTTGCCCATTCCTTTAGCAACAGTAATCATATCCGGATTGACCGAAGTAAACTGATGGGCAAAAAAGCGTCCGGTTCGTCCGTATCCCGATTGAATTTCATCCAGAATCAACAAGCTCCCATATTTTTCGGTCAGTTGTTTCAAGTCAGTAATAAATTGCTCGTCAGGAATGTTAATGCCGCCAACTCCCTGGATTCCTTCAATGATAACTGCTGCCACTTTCCCCGTTTTCAATTGGGTTTCCGTAGCATTCAAATCATTAAACGGCAGAATTACAGCATTTTCAGTTTCGTTCACGGGTGCAATAATCTTTGGATTGTCGGTAATTGCAACTGCGGCAGAAGTGCGTCCGTGAAAACCTTTTTTGTAGCTGATAATTTTTTTCCTTCCGGTTGTAAATGAAGCCAGCTTGATGGCATTTTCATTGGCTTCGGCGCCCGAATTGCACAAAAAAAGCTGGTAATCAGCATATCCGGAGAGATTCCCCAGTTTGTCGGCAAGTTCCTGCTGCAACGGGTTGTAGATGGAATTGCTGTAGAAACCAATTTTACCCAACTGTTCGGTGATAAGGGAAACATAATGGGGATGGCTGTGCCCGATGGAAATTACGGCATGACCGCCATACAGATCGAGATACTTTTTTCCCTGCAAATCCCAGACATGACAGCCCTCTGCCTTCACAAGAGCAATATCATAAAGCGAATAAACGTCAAATAGTTTCATAATTATTAAAATGCAACGGGTTTTAAATAGAGCCCGGTGGTTTCTTTAATACCAAACATCAGGTTCATATTTTGCACTGCCTGTCCGGAAGCACCTTTGATAAGATTATCGGTCAAACTGATAATGACCAGCTTATCCTTATGCTTTTCCAGATAAAGGATGGCTTTATTTGTGTTCACCACCTGTTTCATCGCCGGATTTTTATCAGACAAAGCAACAAAAGGATGTTCGCTGTAAAATTTCTCATATAAACTCCTTGCTTCTTTCCATGAGCCTCCGAAACGGGTGTATGCAGAAACATAAATTCCGCGTGTATGATTTCCCCGTATGGGAATAAAATTAAACTCCTTGTTGAAACCGGGCTGCAATTGTAATAAGCTCTGCAAAATTTCCGCCTGGTGGCGATGTTCAAAAATATTATATGCAGAGAGGTTATTGTTTCTCCAGCTGAAGTGTGAAGCCTCGGTTGGTTTTTGTCCTGCACCGGTGGAGCCTGTAATTGCCTGCACATGAATCTCATCAGTCAGCATTCCGCCGGCAGCTAATGGAAGCAATGCAAGCTGAATGCCTGTTGCAAAGCAACCCGGATTGGCAATTTTTGATGATTTTCTGATTTTTTCGCGGTTCAGTTCGGGCAGCCCGTATATAAAATCGTTATTCTTTTGCTTGATTCGGAAATCATGGCTCAGATCCACAACTTTCAATCCCGGGGGCAGTGCGTTTTGCTCCACAAATTCCTTTGATTTTCCGTGTCCCATACAGAGAAAAACAACATCCGCCTCTTCCAGCGGATGAGTGTGGCTGAACTTCAAATCCGTTTCGCCAATCAAATCGTCGTGAACATCTGAAACCGGATTCCCGGCATTGCTCGAACTGTGTATAAAAGCAAGTTCAGTCTGCGGATGATAAAGTAAAATCCGGATTAGCTCCCCGGCAGTATATCCTGCGCCTCCAACAATTCCAACTTTTATCATTTCTTCAAATTTTCTTGTTCACCATGTGATATACTTTCAGAGAGTTGGACAATATTTTTGTAAATCCTTTCACATCGTCGGCTGTCCACGCCTTTACGGTTTCACCGTATTCGCCAAAACCGGAATTCATCAGGTCGTGTTCAGACTCAATTCCCTGCAATTCAAAGCGGTAAGGCTTCAATTTCAGAAATACTTTTCCGGTAACATTCTCCTGTGTGGCTTCAAGGAAGGTTTCAATGTTTCGCATCACCGGTTCATGGTACATAGCTTCATGCAAGAACATTCCGTACCAGTTTGCCAATTGCTCCTTCCAGTATGCCTGCCATTTTGTAAGCGTATGTTTTTCAAGAAGATGATGAGCTTTAATAATAATCATCGGCGCTGCTGCTTCAAAACCAACGCGCCCCTTAATCCCGATAATCGTGTCGCCCACATGCACATCGCGCCCTATGGCATAGGGTGAGGCAATTTTCTCCAGCGCCTGAATAGCTGCCGCTCCGTTTTCAAACGTTTTCCCGTCGATGGTCTTCAGTTCACCTTTTTCAAAGCCCAGTTGAACAAGCGTTTCGCCTTCAGCTTTCAGCTGACTCGGGAAAGCATCCTCAGGCAGCCCCTTGTTTGATGTCAGTGTCTCCTTGCCTCCGACACTGGTTCCCCAGATTCCCTGATTTATTGAATAGTGCATCTTCTCAAAATCGTCTTCAACGCCATGTTTCTTCAGAAAATCGATCTCTTCCTGGCGGCTTAACATCAAATCACGAATTGGGGTGATAATTTCAATTTCAGGAGCCAAAACCTGAAAAGTCAGATCGAAGCGCACCTGATCGTTTCCGGCACCGGTGCTTCCGTGAGCAACATACTGTGCTCCAATCTTTTTTGCATAATCAATGGTGGCAATTGCCTGAAAAACCCGTTCTGAACTCACGGAGACAGGATAGGTGTTATTCCTTAAAATATTCCCGTAAACCATATATTTTATGCACTTTTCATAATATTCACCAGTAACATCCAAAGTTACATGCTCTTTTGCTCCAAGCCGGAAGGCTTTTTCTTCAATTGCCTTTAAATCAGCCTCGCTGAATCCACCGGTATTAGCGATTGCTGTATATACCTCAAATCCTTTTTCTTCTTTCAGATACTTAACGCAAAACGAGGTGTCAAGTCCCCCGCTAAAAGCCAATACAATTTTTTTTACCATAATATGTTTAATTAAAAAGTGACAGCAGTGCAAATAATTTTAAATATTTCAGTAAACTATGCCAATAATGCTGTTTAATTCATTATTAAAGCGCTCCGTCACTCTTTAGATTTTTCTTTTTATTCATAAAATCCAGCTTTTTGCTGTTGAAGCCGTTTTTTGGATTCAGCTTTTTAATCACATCCATCAGGCTTCTTTTACGGATGCCGTTTCCGTTTTTGGGAGCTTTTTCCCAGTTGGGATCATAAATCATTGCCGTACAAAGGCATTTAGTGCGATTCATACGCTGAAGAATATCGTAATTCACACAGCTTTTACAACCACCCCAAAATTGATCATCCGTTGTCAGCTCTGAATAGGTTACCGGTTTATATCCCAGTTCGTGATTAATTTTCATTACGGCAAGACCGGTAGTCAACCCAAATATTTTGGCATCGGGATATCTTTCACGAGACAACTGAAATGCTTTCTGCTTAATTTGCTTTGCCAGCCCGTATCCGCGATACTCCGGCACCACAATCAGCCCTGAGTTGGCTACAAAATCCTTGGTCCCCCAGGTTTCGATATAGCAAAACCCTGCAAAGATATCACCGTCCAAAGCGATAATTGCTTTACCTTCCTCAATCTTCGCCGAAAGATATTCGTGTGTCCTTCGCGCTATTCCGGTTCCGCGCTGTTTGGCTGCAAGATCAATTGCATCGTTGATTTCATCAACATATTTCAAATGCTCTTTGCCGGCATTAAATATTTTTAAATTTTTCAATGTTTTCAATTTTCAAATTCTACAATCTGTTTTTCAGTTTTGGAATAATGGAAACCAGAGCATTGTTTAAATCCGCTACACTTGTCCCTTCACGCCTGATAATCAATATAGTATCATCACCGGCAATGGTTCCTAGGATTTCCCATTGCCTCGCACCGTCGATAACTGCGGCTATGGTGCTGGCATATCCGGGAAGCGTTCGCATCACAGCCAGATTTCCTGAATATTCCAGACCCTTAAACCCATCAACTAAAAAAGAATCTGCTGCCCTGCCCGGTCTCAGGGGTTGCTGTAGTTCACCGGGCACAGCATAAACATATCCACTGAGCGGATGATGAATTTTTGCAACCTGCAAAAATTTTAAATCACGCGACAGCGTTGCCTGGGTAATCTCATACCCCTTTGTCCTGAGCGCAGTCAGTATCTCTTCCTGACTACTCACATTTCCTTTACTAATTATACGCCGAATCTCAAGCTGACGTCGTACACGGTTTTTCATCCTGTATAAATATGCGTTCAGTGTGCAAAATTATACATTCATCTGATAAAACATTCATGTAAACAGAAAATTTATTACTTTTGGCAGGTTTTTAACAGAAACTTCACTAAGTGTAAAGTTCATGAGAAACAAGAGAGGAATAATAATAATGAATAATATGAAATGCGTTTGAACCAATTGTCGGGCAAGCGCATTTTTTTTAACTGGTAATAAAAAATGCTGCACGTTAAACAAGCAATACTCACACTTGAGGACGGAACTGTTTTTGAAGGAAAATCGTTTGGAAGCGAGAAGCCGGCAACAGGTGAAGTTGTTTTTCACACAGCCATGACGGGCTATCCCGAGAACCTTTCCGACCCCTCTTTCACAGGGCAAATATTAGTTTCCACCTACCCCATGATTGGAAACTACGGCGTCCCTTTTGAAAACAATAACCGCGGGTTTCAAAACTTTTTCAGCTCCCGAAAACTTCACATCAGCGGTCTGGTAATTTCAGACTATTCTTTTGAATTTAGTCACTGGAGCGCTGAAAAAAGCTTGTCGGAATGGCTGAAAGAATACAACATTCCTGGAATTTTTGATGTGGACACACGAGCCTTAACGAAAATTTTACGTGACAAAGGTTCCATGTCCGGGAAAATTGAATTTGGAGACGAAACCATTGACTTTTTGCATCCTGACCAAGAAAATCTTGTAAAAAGAGTGAGCTGTCTTGAGCGAGAGGTTTACGGAGATGGAGATTATCGTGTAGTGCTGGTTGATTGCGGTGTAAAAACCAACACTATACCATGTTTGCTAAACCGCGGAGCAACAGTAATTCGCGTACCATGGGACTATGATTTTAGCTCAGAGGATTTTGACGGGGTATTTATTTCCAACGGTCCGGGGAATCCTGAATTGTGTGATGCGACCATTCAAAACATCAAAAAGGTATTAAACGGCAACAGACCTATTATGGGTGTCTGTATAGGAAACCTGCTGCTTGCGCGCGCCTCCGGCGCAGAAACCTTTAAGCTGAAGAGCGGGCACCGCAGCCAAAACCAGCCGGTCCTGATGAAAGGAACCAATCGCTGCTTCATCACCTCACAAAACCACAGCTATGCAGTTGTGCCGGAATCATTGCCCGCTGATTGGGAAGTGCTGTTCACCAACGCAAATGACAGCACAATTGAAGGAATACGGCACAAAACCAAACCTTTTTTTGGCGCACAGTTCTGTCCCGAAGTTAACTGCGGACCCGGAGACACTCAATTCCTGATCGATGATTTTTTCCAAAAAATCAAGGAGTTTAGGACAATGAAAAATGATTAAGAACACCGAATTTATTAAGTGGAAATGATTAATACAACAATAAAAAAAGCAATTGTTCTGGGTTCGGGAGCATTAAAAATCGGAGAAGCCGGCGAATTCGACTATTCAGGGTCACAAGCGCTGAAAGCGCTGAAAGAGGAAGGTATTGAAACTATTCTCATCAATCCTAACATCGCCACCATCCAGACTTCAGAGGAAATTGCAGACAAAATTTATTTCCTGCCTGTTACTCCTTTTTTTGTGGAAGAGGTAATAAAGAAGGAAAAACCCCATGGCATTTTGCTCGCTTTTGGCGGACAGACCGCCCTGAACTGTGGCGTAGAGCTGTACAAGTCAGGGGTGCTTGAAAAATACAATGTTCAGGTGGTTGGAACTCCTGTTCAGGCGATAATTGACACCGAAGACCGGGATATTTTCCGAAAAATGCTTGATGAGATTCATGTCAAAACTCCCAAGAGCATTGCTGCATCAAGCATGCAGGAAGCCAAAAAAGCAGCCGAAAAAATTGGTTTTCCCATCATCATACGGGCTGCATACACTTTAGGCGGTTTGGGCAGCGGTTTTTGCCAAAACGAACAAGAGCTGGAGGCACTGGCTTCCAAAGCCTTTTCCTATTCACCGCAAATTTTAGTTGAAGAGTCGATAAAAGGATGGAAAGAAGTGGAATATGAAGTGATGCGCGACCGATATGACAACTGCATCACAGTTTGCAATATGGAAAACTTCGATCCATTGGGAATTCACACAGGCGAAAGCATTGTTGTAGCCCCCTCGCAAACACTCACCAGCTCTGAATTTCACAAACTACGCGAGATTGCCATAAAAATCATTCGCCGGGTGGAAATTGTGGGTGAATGCAATGTTCAGTTTGCATTAGACACGCACTCTGAGGATTACCGTGTGATTGAAGTAAACGCCCGTTTGTCGCGCTCATCGGCGCTGGCGTCAAAGGCAACGGGCTATCCGCTGGCATTTGTGGCTGCAAAACTGGGTTTGGGATATGGATTGCACCAACTGAAAAACTCCATAACAAAAGTAACCACTGCAGCCTTTGAACCTGCTCTGGACTACTGTGTGGTAAAAATCCCACGCTGGGATTTGAACAAATTTTACGGCGTCTCAAAAATTATAGGAAGCTCCATGAAAAGTGTCGGTGAAATTATGGCAATCGGACGAACCTTTGAAGAGGCGATTCAGAAAGGGATACGGATGGTTGGACTGGGGATGCACGGATTTGTGGGGAACAGGGAAGAAATAAATATTGAGCAAATTGAAGAAGAGCTGGTTAATCCCACCGACCGGAGAATCTTTGCCATTGCCGAAGCTTTTCAGCGGGGCTATACCATTGATGATATTTACGAGAAGACAAAAATTGACCGGTGGTTTTTATACCGCCTCAAAAACATAGATAATATCAAGCGTGAACTGACAAAAATCGATGAGCTTGAAGAACTGCCGCTGAATCTGCTCAGATTGGCAAAAAAAGCAGGCTTTTCAGATTTCCAGCTGGCGAGAATAATTTTCAACAGCCCAAATAACCGCATTCACGACGATTTGCTCAGAATACGCGAATTCCGGAAAAAAAACGGTGTTGTTCCGGTTGTAAAACAGATTGATACCCTTGCAGGGGAGTATCCCGCTCAGGAAAATTACCTTTACCTGACTTACAACGGAAGTGAAAATGACGTGCAGTATCTGAATGACAAAAGATCAGTGATTGTTTTGGGTTCAGGAGCTTACAGAATTGGGAGTTCGGTAGAGTTTGACTGGTGCAGCGTCAATGCCATTGAAACCATAAAAAAGGATAATTTCCGGACAGTAATGATAAACTACAACCCGGAAACTGTAAGTACAGACTACGATATTTGCGACAGGCTCTATTTTGACGAGCTCACCTTTGAACGGGTGATGGACATTGTGGAGCTGGAAAATCCCCACGGGGTTGTTCTTTCGATGGGCGGACAAATCCCCAATAACCTGGCTATGAAACTCTACAATCAGAAAGTTCCCGTTTTGGGTACTTCTCCGGTTAAAATTGACAATGCAGAAGACCGGGAGAAATTCTCATCACTTCTGGATGATTTGAAAATCGATCAGCCGCGCTGGGCACGGCTCTCCACATTTGAAGAGATCTACAAGTTCATTGAAGAGGTTGGCTATCCTGTTTTGATTCGCCCATCCTACGTACTTTCTGGCGCTGCCATGAATGTGGTTTCCAATTCAGACCAGTTGGAATTTTTTCTGCAAATGGCGGCTAATGTTTCAAAGGAGCATCCGGTAGTGGTCTCCGAATTTATTGAAGAAGCAAAGGAAATTGAATTTGATGCAGTAGCCCGCAACGGTGAAATCGTTGCCTATGCAATTTCCGAGCATGTTGAGTTTGCCGGAGTGCATTCGGGCGATGCCACCATTGTTTTCCCGCCGCAGAAACTTTACGTGGAAACCATCAGAAGGGTTAAGCGCATAGCGAAACAAATAGCTGAAAGCCTTGAAATTACCGGTCCTTTTAATATGCAGTTCCTTGCAAAAGAGAATAACATCAAAGTTATTGAGTGTAATCTTCGGGCATCCAGAAGTTTTCCGTTTGTTTCCAAAGTGATGCGTCTGAATCTTATTGAAATTGCCACTAGGGTGATGCTCGGGGTGCCAGTTGAAAAGCCTGACAGATCACTGTTTGAGCTGGATTACGTTGGTGTGAAGGCGCCCCAGTTCTCTTTCGCCCGGTTACTGAATGCCGACCCGGTGCTTGGAGTTGACATGTCCTCCACAGGCGAGGTAGGCTGCATTGGCGAGAATTACTACGAGGCGATTCTCAAAGCAATGCTTTCCGTAGGTTATAGAATTCCTGTGAAAAATATATTAATCTCTTCGGGACCCTCACGCTCAAAAGCAGAGCTGCTCACCAGCGCCAAAATGCTGGTCGAAAGAGGCTATAATTTGTTTGCAACCGAGGGAACACACCGCTTCTTCATGGACAACGGAGTGAAAAATACGCTTCTGCACTGGCCCGACGAGGAAGACAGACAGCCAAATACCATTGAGCACATTAAAAACAAAAAGATTGACTTAGTGATTAATATACCTAAAAACTACACGAAAAGGGAGTTGAAAAACGGGTATAAAATCAGAAGAAATTCCATTGATTTTAATGTGCCCCTGATCACGAACTCACGGGTTGCCAGCGCATTTGTTTATGCAATTTGCAAATATGATCTGAAGGATTTGAGTATAAAAAGCTGGGATAAATACTGATTCTGCAAAGAATCTAACCGTAGGAATATTGGAAAGGCTAACGCCGTGCGGCGTTAGCCCTGTTAATTAAGCACTACCTTTAACTTCCAATATTTTTTTATCGAATCTGCCGGCTCCGAATTTGAGCTCGAATAAAGTCCGACTTTTATATTCCAAATCACCGGTTTCCAGGCAGTCTGTCTCTGAATTCTCCTGTTATTGTAGTCCATTTTGATTGTCTTCTGCATTAATTTGAAAAGCCAAAGACAAACAAAAAATATACCACAAACACTAAATACCGGATAATTTATGCCAATAAAACTGATATATTACGGATGTGCTATCGTTATATCCGCTTTTTCGGGTCAATACTCTTTGACGGTATAACCGCGTTTTTCAACAGCTTTCTTGATTTCATCCATGCCTGTTTTGGCGTCGCTGTAGCGGACAACGGCGGTGGAATCATTCAAAACAACTTTCACATACTCAACTCCCTTTACCTCGCCAACCCCTTTTTCAATGGAGGCAACACACATTGCACAGGTCATTCCGCCAATGTGCAGGGTGACTTCCGTTAATTCTGACGAAGAGGCTGTTTCACTCTTCTCGCTTGCCTTTTTATTTGCCTGTCCGCAGGATAAAAAGAAAAAAATCCCAAGTGTATAAATCATTGCTTTCATTTTTAACAATATTAAGTTTCAAGTGAATAAACAGCCGGCAAAATAAAATGTTGAAAATAATTCAGGAAAAGTGATCAATTTAATCTCAAAGTGCTACAGCGTTCAATTCGGCAAGAACTAGCTGATATTCCCGTTCATTTTCCAGCGCTTTCACCAAAGCATCATAATAATATCCAATCTCCAACAAATAGCTTAACAATGATATCTCTCCGCTGTCGAGCGCTTTCTGCAATAACAGATCGTTTCTGCTTGCTTCAATTTCACGGCGATACTGTGCAATGTTTTGCTGCATTACCGATGCCTTTAGATAAAGGCTTCTCAAACGATTGTAGAACTGCACTTTGCTGTCCTCAAGCACCAGCAGTGATGCCTCGACCTGCGCCTCGGCATATTTCTGTTTATTTTTATTTTCCCAAAGCGGAATGGAAACACCAAACATAACTCCCTGAAAATGCTCACCAACAACCTTTTCGCTCATATAACCGGTAGCAAATTTAGGAAGCGACAAAGCGCGGCTCAGTTTCACCTGCTCCTTTCCAATTTCAACCTCACCCCTGACATACTGAAGTATTGAATTTATTGATTCCATTCCGGAATACCATTCCTCAAAATCGGTGGGAAGAGCTACATATGAAAATTCATAGGCTGGAAATTCAATATCCTTTCCGTTGTTCATCCTCCGAAGCTCTGCCTGCAATAGCACGCGCTCTGCCTCAATTGATGTGAGCTCTGCCTGCATAGAAGCAAGATTCAGCCGTGCCTTGTTATATTCCAAAATATTTGCATCACCTTGGTCTAACCTGATTTTATAGGTTTCAGCAATTTTATGGGCATTATCCAGCCTTTGCGAAAACTCTTTGATCAGCCCGTTGTAATACACCAGATCGATACAGGTTCGCTTTGCTGAAAGCAACAGGTTGATTCTTTCAGACTTATAGGCAAGTTCAGCATTCACGTTTTTTAAATCTGCAATATTTCGCCGGTGTCCGTATGCGGTTGGAAAATCAAAAGACTGGCTGACAGCGACATCCGTCCGGCTGCCAATTGCCGAAGGATAACCCCACAGGTAATTGAATTCAACTTCAGGATCGTGCAGGAATATTTCGGTGCGATTGCCAATTTTCCGGGCTTCCATTTGCTCACGCAGAGCACTGAGCGTTGAATTGTTTTGCTCAATTTCCTTCAATACCGCATCAACCTCGCTTTGCGCTGCCGAAGGAAGCGTGGACACAACAAACAGAATGCTGACTATTAGTATTTTCATGCTTATGCAATTACTAATTCTCCTAAAACACGGAATTTCAATTTTAAAAATCCCGGTGATTGCTTCTCTTCCTTTATCTCGTTTCATTTTCATGTTTTCTTTTAAACAACAATTCATAAACAACGGGAACGATGTAAATATTGAGTAAAGTGGACGTTATTAAACCGCCAAGCACAACCACAGCCATCGGGCTTTGAATCTCGTTTCCCGCCTTGGCGCCGCCGATTACAAGCGGAATGAGCGCAAGAGCAGATGTTAGGGCAGTCATCAGAATAGGATTCAGCCTGTCAGCCGAGCCGCTTAATACGGTTTCGTGCAAAGATTTACCATCCTGCTGCATGTGCTGATACCTTGAAATCAGCAAAATGCCGTTTCGGGTTGCAATTCCAAACAGGGTGATGAACCCGATAATTGAAGGTATGCTCACTATCCCTGAAGTGAAAAATACTGCTAAAACACCACCTATCAGCGCAAACGGAAGATTGACCAGAACAATGGCAGAAAGCGTAATGTTTCGAAATTCGCCATAAAGCAAAAGAAAAATCACAAAAACAGCCAGGATTGAAGTAATCAGCAAAATACGGGATGCCGCTTCGGCGCTCTCATACTGTCCGCCATATTCTATTCTGTATCCTTCGGGTAATGTGATGTCGTCATTTATCCTTGTTTTGATATCGTCAACCACTCCTTTTAAATCTCTGCCTGAAACGTTGGCTGAAACAACGATTTTGCGTTGTACATTTTCGCGGCTGATTGAGTTTGGTCCGCTGACCGAAACAATTTCCGCAACTTCCTCAAGTGGTATTTTCCTGCCGTTTTCAGTATCAATCAAAGCAGATTTTATCTGATCAATTGTTTCCGTGTAATTTTTATTCAAGCGTAGAATCAAATCAAAACTTCGCTGTCCTTCGTAGATATCGGAAAGTTTCTCGCCGGCAAACGCCAGCTCCACAAACCTATTGAAGTCCTCAATTGAAATGCCGTAGCGTGCAAGCATTCCCCTGTTGGCACGAATTTGCAACTGCGGTGTTTCGGTTTGCTGCTCCACAGCAACATCCACAAGCCCTTTAATTCCCTGAATGGAACTTTGGATTTTGTTTCCCAGAAGAAACAGGTGGCTTAAATCTGTGCCAAACAACTTGATTGCAATGTTGGCGCTGGTTCCCGAGAGCATGTGGTCAATGCGGTGTTCTAAAGGTTGCCCAACTGTCGAGGCTATCCCAGGAATTCCGGATAAGGTTTCACGAACATCCGTCAAAAACGCTGAGCTTTTTCTCTCTTTCAATTGATAATTTACGTCAATTTCTGCACTGTTTGTAGCCTGTGAGTGTTCGTCAAGCTCTCCCCTTCCCGTGCGCCTTGCTGTACTTGTCACCTCGGGGATTTTGAGCAGTTCAGTTTCTATCAGATTTCCCAAACGGTTGGTTTCTTCCAGAGAAACTCCCGGTTTTGCCACAGCGGTAATGGTTAATGCACCTTCATGGAAATCGGGAAGAAAACCCTGCCCCATCATAAAAAAAACAATAACAGCCAAAACAAAAGCAAAAACGGTCGGCGTCAACACCCACAATTTATGATTTAAAACCCAGTCTAACGATTGTTGATAATTTTTCAATACATGACGGGTGAGCCAGCTCTCTTTGTTCTGTTTTGTAAGGTATTTTTCATCAGTAAGCATAATGCGGCACATCAATGGTGTGATGGTCATTGCCACAATCAACGAGATAAAAAGCGCAACAATGTAGGCTACTCCAAGAGGCTTAAGCATTCGCCCCTCCATTCCCGAAAGAAAAAACAGTGGGACAAAAGCTACAATTATAATCAATGTTGCATTCAAAATAGATGCCCGGATTTCAACGGAAGCGTTGAAAACCACGTTGATAACAGGCTGCTGTTCTCCAATTGGTTTCATATGGTTTTGGCGCAATCGCTTGTAAACATTTTCCACATCAATAATCGCATCATCCACAAGCGACCCAATGGCAATGGCCATTCCACCAAGTGTCATGGTATTGATATTCATTCCAAGCAAATGGAGAACTATAACGGTTCCAAGCAAAGAGAGCGGAATTGCTATAAGCGAGATTAGTGTTGTGCGTAAGCTTGCCAAAAATAGAAACAGAATGATTACAACAAATATTGCACCTTCGATAAGTGCGCGTCCTACGTTATTTACCGAAGCCTGAATAAAATCTGCCTGACGGAAGATTTTGGTATCCATTCGTATATCGGATGGCAGGGATTTTTTAATTTCATTTAGATTGTCCTCAATATTTTCCGTAACTCTTAGAGTGTTGACATTCGGTTGTTTAGACACAGACAAGATTACTGCACGTGATGCATTTTGAGAGGCATACCCCATTTTCACGGCACTGCCGATAATCACTTCAGCAACATCAGAAACAACGACAGGTCTGCCGTTTACGGTTTTAATATATGTATTGCCCAATTCTTCGGGATTATTGGTGCGCGCCATTCCACGCAGTGCATATTCATTACCAAACTCACGCACTACCCCGCCCGTTGAATTGTTGCTCATTGTCCTTCCCACTTTTTCAAGTTCACTCATTGTCACTCCATAAACACCCATTTTTTGCGGATCGGCAAGAATCTGATACTGTTTGTAGTCACCGCCAATAATTGTGACCTGCGACACGCCGCCGGTAGCAAGGATTGCCGGTTTAACCACCCATTCAGCCAAGGTGCGAAGCTCCATCATGGAAGTGGAATCAGCCTGTAATCCGATAAAGAGAATTTCACCCATAATACTTGACTGCGGGGCAAGCACAGGCGTAACATGCCCGGGCAGTGAGTTGGCAAGGGTGACCATTTTTTCGCTGACCACTTGCCGCGCTTTAAAAATATCAGCACCCCAGTCAAACTCAACCCAGACGAAAGAAAATCCATACATAGAAGCTGAGCGGACACGACGAACCTGCGAAGCACCGTTAACGGCAGTTTCAATGGGGAAGGTCACCAGCCGCTCCACCTCCTCTGAAGCCATGCCATGAGCATCGGTCATAACAACAACCGTTGGCGCTGTGAGGTCGGGAAATACATCAATATCCATGATGCGCGATATGTATAATCCTGCAACAATCAGCAAAACAGCTCCCAGCAATATGAAAAGCTTGTTGTTAAGCGAGAATTTTATTATTCTGTTTATCATCTTTTCAAAAAATTAATGCACATGACCGGAGTGGATATCAAGTGCTCCTGCTGCCTGTGCAAGTTTAACCAAAACAGCTCCTTTGCTTACAATACGTTCATTTTCAGATATCCCTTCAATGATTTGGGTACGAAACCCATCAGTTGCTCCTTTTTTTACCGGACGTTTTTCAAATAATTCAGGCGTAATCTGAACAAAAACAAAAAATGCCCCCATCTCTTCAACAATGGCGTTGTTAGGTACGGAAATTTCATTCTCCCCGGAGAGCAGTTTAATATACATTTCAACAAAACTGCCGGGAAGCAATCCAATATTGTTTTTAACCTGAAAAACAACAGGTATCAGTGGGTTAGCCAAATCTGCCGTTTTCCCGTAGGAAACCAGTTTTCCGTCCAGCTCTTCAAGCGAGTAAGTTATTTCTCCACCCATCACTTTCAGGTTTGCAGAAGAGATTGTACTGAGAATTTGATGATACTTTGGCTGCAAATCGGCTTTCACCAGTAAGTCGGTGTTTTTTGAAACAACGAGAACCGGTTGTCCTGTTTCGGCAAATTCACCGTTACGAACCAGAAGCTGCTTTATAAATCCGTTTATAGGAGAGCTGACAGTCTGGCTACCTGAAGAAAAGTTCCGGTTTAAATTATTGTAAACAACTTCAGCATTTTTAAATGCTGTTTCTGCTTCCAACAAATCCCTTTCTGATACAATCAGCTCTTTAAAAAGCTCTTTTTTCCGATTGTAATCTGCTTTTGCCCGGTTATATTCAGAAACCGCTTCGACGTATTTCACTTCAAGATTATTGTCGGCAAACTCTTTACTCTCAATTGAAAAGAGCGTCTGCGCTGCCCGAACTGCCTTTCCTTCTACAATTTCGTTCCCCGAAAACATAACCGTGCCCCCTGCTTTGGCAACAACAACTTTTTCATCAATTTGCGCAGGTAGAATTTGTGCGGTGGTTCTGATTATCTTGCTGAATGTTGCCCGTTTAACTTTTTCAGTGGCAAAATCAACTTTCCAGCTTTGCTCTTTCGTAAAAACAATGGCGTTACTTTCCGAAACGTGTGCTTCATGGGCGGCATGCCGGGCATCATGCTCATCTTCAAAAACCTCAATGCCTTCAACAACAAGCCGGGAAGCTCCTTCTGAAGCTTGTATTTCAAAAATCAGTTCCCCATTGCCGGCTGCTGCGGGCGTGATTTCAAACTTCCAGATTCCCTCCTCCACAAGCCCTTCAACTGTTTGTGCACTATTTAAAGAGCCAACTTCCAGAGATGCGGCAACTTTCACACCGGCAAGTGGTTTAAAATCATTCAGATTGGTGAAATGTGCCAAAACTTCACTCCCTTCACCAACCGCAAAAGGAGTTGCTTCAATGAAAACCTCAAACTCATCACTATATGCTGTTAGTTGAAGCACATCTTCATGGTCGTGGTCATGCTCCGGTGCATGATGACGGGAGCACGACATGAGTGAAACTGTAAAAAAAAGTGTCAAAATTAAATATGATATTTTCATGTTTTTTGACTGTGAAATTTTATAATAAAACATGGACTTAGAAATTTTATAATTTGAGTTGCGGACTGTTTTTAATGAAATATTTTATCTCTCAACTATTTCTTAATGAAACAGAAGAGATAAATTCAATAATGTTTAATTGCAGACGGATGAACCCGGTGCAATCAAATAAAAACATGAATATTCAGCAAAAGGGAGGGGCTCTCAGTCCGGATGACCTGGCAATTTCATTTGTGTAGGAAGTATTGATGTAAGGTTTTTGAAGTGAAGAAAAAATATCCGAAACAGGGCTTGCCAATTCGGTATAATCCGAGCTCAAAAACTGATAAGCAAGCAGAAACCCAATTTCTAAATCACTTGACTGAAGGGTAGGGTTATCCTTATCAAACCGTACATAAATCCTGTCCAGCAAACAATCTTCAAAGCTTATACCTCCATGATTTTCTTTTGTTTCCGCCGGAAACAAAAGACCACTCAGATGAAAATCCTGTAAACTTTCTGTCTGAAAATGATGTTCGGCAGTACAGCAATGAACCCCATTTGTGGTATCATAATGGGGAATGAAGGAGTGAACCAATATGATTGTATTGGCAAGAAACAAAAAAAACATTTTGACCAGATTAATCATCCTTCATATTTTTTGCAAATATAGAAATTTTTTAATTAGAACAATTCTAAACAAATTGATTACCTTTGTATAGTTAAAATTATTCTTATGCTACACGTTTCCCCAATATACGTAAAACCCGGGATGAAGATGTTTGATCTTATCGAAGATAATCCCACACTCCTGCTGATGATGCAGCATTTTGACTTTGATTTCAAAGTTGGTGATTTGTCAGTTGGGCAATTGTGCATGGAAAAAGGAATCAGTGAAAAGCTTTTTGTTTCAATGTCCAATATTTATAACGGCTTCCGGCCAAAAGAGAATCCCATTGAGTCAAAGGAAGATGTATTGATTGTTGTGGAATTTCTAAGAAGGAGCCATGACTATTATCGTCACGATAAATATCCTCAAATTAGTGAATACATCAGACAGCTGCAGGAAAAACATCCCTGCAAGGAGCTGGAACTTCTTGATAAGTTTTTCAACGAATACTTTGATGAGGTTATAGAGCACCTTGACTATGAGGACAATGTGGCTTTCCCCTATTTTGAGAAACTTGTCAGTAGCGAAAATGAGAGTAATAGCGAAGCTTATTCAGCGCTGGAATACAGTGAGCATCACACTGATATTGAGCTGAAACTCAAAGACATTAAAAATCTGTTGCTAAAATATGTAATCATCGACAATGACCTGAATCTGCGGCGCAAATTACTTTTTTCTCTTTATGAACTGGAGTATGATTTATATATCCATTCACTAATTGAAGAAACAATTTTAATTCCTTTTGGATACAGCACAGAAAAAAAACATGGACAAACATAGATTACATATAGCAATAATGGTGTATTCAC
Source organism: Mariniphaga sp. (assembly GCA_040772505.1). Lineage (GTDB taxonomy): Bacteria > Bacteroidota > Bacteroidia > Bacteroidales > Prolixibacteraceae > Mariniphaga. The sequence continues at coordinate 175,207 of JAXGYA010000003.1, forward strand.
ATATCATATATGAAGGATTGCATAATATTATTTCTCAATCGGATATGGACTGCTTAATGTGCAAGGTAGATTCACTCGATGATTTGGAACATATTCTTCATTCCAAAAATATTGACATACTTATCACCAACCCGATGCAGCTGGTAAACCGGGAAAAGGAACTGAGAAAAATCCGCCGGAACTATCCTGATCTTTCGGTTGTCGGAATTAATCTTGGTGTTATTGACACCGATTTGCTCTCTCTTTTAGACTCTTCTTTCACAATATTCGACTCCGTTGAAAATGTTATGCATAAACTGCAAAAAGCTGGAAACAACACCGAGCAGAAAAGCAAGGCTAATGATGATAATCTGACTGAGAGGGAGATTGAAGTACTCACGCGGCTGGTTCACGGGCTTTCAAACAAGGAGATTGCGGATTCACTGAATATCAGCATTCACACGGTAATAACCCACCGGAAGAACATTACGGCAAAAACCGGAATCAGAAGCCAGCCAGGTTTAACAATCTATGCCATCTCAAAAAAAATCATTTCCATAGAAGATATCGATTTGCAAAAATCGTAATTCTGCGAATGTGCAGATTCTTGAAGTTTCTTCCTTGACAGCATTGTGGCTTAATGTTGAAATCTTTAAAACTGATAATTGATTGAAATAGCAAAATTACGGGGATCGGTGGGGTTTAAGTATCCGCCACGATAGTATGCAGTATAGCCGGTTACATCGAGCAGGTTGTTCAAAAACAGCTTAATCTGATATTTGTCAATCCGGTAGCCTGCCTGTGCATTCACTGTTGTGTAAGGGTCTGCCATAAAAGGCGGGGTATTAACCTGTATATTGTGTCCGGGCAACACGGCATAGGTATATTCTGCAAAGGGACGCTCTCCCACATAATATACTCCCAATCCGAAGGAGAGATTACGGAGTGCACCCCTGCTCACTGCATAGTTTAGCCAGCCGTTGGCGGTATGGTTAGCCGTGTTCATGGGAGATGAACCTTCATGGTAATAAGGACTGTCGTGATAAGAAGCATCCAGATAGGAATATCCCAGCACGGCATCCAGGTTTTTAACCGGCTTTCCGGTCAGTTCCAGTTCAAGCCCCTCTCTTTTAAGGTTTCCTGCCTTTATGTAATATCCCGTATTATTTCCTGTATCATCCAGTGCCGCGTAAGTCAGATTATTGTTCATTGTGTGAAAATATGTAGCGTTGAACCTGAGATGGTTCTCAAACCACTCGCTTTTGAAACCTGTTTCAAACTGTTTTTCACGGGTTGGACCAACTGATGTGATTTTATCTTCCAGCAGGTTGCCTGCTCCGCGCAGCGAAGTTGTTGTAGTATAGGAAGCAAAAAGATTAAAGTCACCAAAAGGTGTAACGATAACTCCGAACAGCGGGTCAATCACATCACCACCCGTTGCGGAAACCACATTGTTGCTCATTCCGCTCACCTGACTATAACGCAGACCTATGGACACTTTCAGGTATCTGCTAAGCGTCATCACCTCCTGCATCAACAAACCATAGGCATATTCCCTTGAAGTTACCGGATTTCCGAAAATTAGGCTTGACTGTGGCGCTATGTTGGAAATAGTTTTTAAAACATCAATCGTATCAACCGTTATGGCGTTTGTTGTGCTGGTTGCAACATCCGACCAGCGAAAGTCAAATCCGGCATTGAAAGTATGTTTCACCACTCCTGTCTGAATATCTTTCCCTGTTAAGTCTATCTGGAAAACACCATTTTTATCAGTCCGCACGCTTCCGCTGTAGTTTCTTGAACGAAGATTATATTCTCCGGTTTTTGCAGCATTTTTCAGCGGTGATGCATGCCCTTTCACGCTGTTTATTTTTAAACCGGCACCGGCATAAGCAATTCTCATGGCGAAACCTTTTCCCAGGTCACGGTTCAGTCGAACCATGTAGGTTAATGTGTTATTATTTTGCCGGTCAGAAGAAAATCCCAAAAATTTATCGTAGGGCATTTCATAAATGTTGTTTACGCTATCAGCACTTAAATTTACCGTTCCCTGATCGGGTGTGCGCGAATCGTGCAGATAATCCATCTCCAGCATAATTTTTGTTTTTTTGTCGGGGCGCCAGGCAAAGGAAGGATTAATATAAAACCGGTCTTTTGAAACAAAAATCCGATAGTTGTCGTTTGTTTCAAACGCTCCGTTAATGCGAAAAGCTGTTCTCGACATGGCATCTGCAACAAACTGAATGTCAAAAGTGGGACGAATCTGGTTCCAGCTACCTCCCCGAATGCCAATGTTGCCCGAGTTGACAAACCGGGGAGTTTTAGTTGCAATGTTTACAACCCCTCCGCCAGAGCCAAGGTCATTCCCAATTCCTTGGGCAATGGATGCCGAACCGCGCAGCACCTGAATGGTTTCAACGCCCTGCATGTCGGAAAGAAATCCGGCGCCCCGAAAATCCGAATGCACACGAACTCCATTCTTCACCACCGGTATTCCACGATAACCACGCGAAATAATACTTTCGGAGGTATTTCCATAGGTGGCAAAAGTTCCCAGTCCGGGAACATTGCGCACTGCATCGTTCAATGACAAAGCGCCCTGCTCGGCAATCATTTTTTGCGATACCACAGATACACTCTGCACCTGTTCATCCAACCGCAGCGGGATACGGGTCAGTGCTTCCATCTTTTCCGGGCGTTCCCTGCGCACACCAAATACTTCAATCTCTTCCAACACTTTATCTTCCTGAAGCAGATAAAAATCCTCCTCTTTTTGTTGACCTTCCCTGAAGCTAATCTCCTTTAAAACGGGGCGAAATCCTACATAACTGACAATTACAGTATGCTTTCCGTCAGGAATATTGCTAAGAAAAAAATCTCCTGCATAATCCGTGTCGCTGCCGATACCCAAATCTTCGAAAAATACCGTTGCTCCACGCAGTTTCCCTCTCTCTTCACCAGTTACCGTACCTACAAGACTGTTTTTCATTTGTGAAAAAACAGGACATTCAAATATAAACAGGCATATTATTATTGATAAAAATCTTTTAGGCATTATTTTAATGTTTTAAACTTTAAATTACTCAGCAGCAAATAAACTTTAAAGCCAAAACCCCTGCAATCCCTTAAAATTAGGATTTAGGGTACAGGAAATACCAAAAAGCAGTTATATTGCCCAAGGTTAACAATGCCGGTCTGGTATTTCGCCCAAATAGTTTTATAATAACAACACCGTTTATTCACCACAAAGCCTTATTTTTGCGTGGTGAAATTCCAAAAACTAAATATGGATTGCAGAGTGGTTGTCGTGGTTCTGCTTCTGCTGGTTAGCGGATGCAGGGAGAAATTTTCTCCCCGTCCGCGGGGATTTTATCGAATCGATTTTCCGGAAAAAATTTATCATCCCCTGAATAATAATTTCCCCTACCGGTTTGAAATCCCCGGTTATGTGAAGGTTTCTCCCGACAGGGAGAATCCCGGTCAACCTTTGTGGATTAATCTTGAGGTGCCTGAGAATAAAGCGGAAATACATATCTCTTACTACAATCTTGAAACCCGCGCAAAACCGCCGCGCATACTGCTTTCGGAGCTGATGGAAGAGGCGCGCGAACTTGCCTACAAACATTCCATCAAGGCGGATGCCATTGAAGAGCGAATTTACGTCAACCGGGAAGAAAAGGTATTTGGAACGGTATATCAAATCAAAGGCAATGCCGCTTCGCCCATGCAGTTCTTTTTAACCGACAGCACCCGCCATTTTCTGCGCGGTGCACTCTATATCAGAGCAACACCTGATATCGACTCCCTAAAGCCGGTAATCGATTTTTTAGAGCACGATGTTATTCATCTTATTGAAACTGCAACATGGAAATAATATCTGGCTGCACTATTCTTGAAACTGAAGCCGGGAAACTGGGAATCCGCATGTTAACAGAATCTTCGGATTACTTAGCCGGGAATTTCCACTTTTCGGAAATGGAGAAAAGAGAATTTCAATCACTGAAAAACGAAACCCGGCGCAGGGAGTATCTCGCTGTACGCATACTGGTTGAAGCCATGTTAGGCAAAAAAGTTAAAATCGAATACTCTCAAAACGGAAAACCTTTGCTGAAAAACTACCCCTTAAAGATCAGTATCTCCCATTCTGCGGACATGGCGATAGTGCTGCTGTCTGAAAAAAACATTGGCGCAGATGTGGAAAAAACTGACCGGAATACCGAAAGGGTAGCCACAAGATTTCTTTCCGTAAAGGAATTAAACTGCATTCAAAACTCACCAAACCCTTCGGTTTTGCAGGTTTTATACTGGAGTGCAAAGGAAGCTGCATTCAAGTTTTCCGATGTCCCGGAAATTGAATTTAAAGAACATATTGTCATTCATCCCTTTGAACTCAATCCGGAGGGGGGCAAATTCAGCGGCATTTTGTGCAAAAAAGCCCCGCCAACAATTTTAGCCTTTCATTACCTATTTTTTCAAAACAATGTGATTGTCTGCTGTGTTGAAGAAGAGAGTAAGTTTGAAAAATGAAGAAACCGGAAGATCATATTCTTGTAATTTTTGGCGCTTCGGGCGATTTAACCCGGCGAAAGCTGATACCCGCCCTCTTTTCACTTTTCCAAAGAAAATTGCTGCCAAAAAATTTTGCAGTGCTTGGCGCATCACGGACACCACTCTCCGATGAAGATTTCAGAAAGAAAGCAGGTGAATTTTTATCCGACGGAAAAGAAATTGATGAGTTCAAAAAACTTCTCTTCTATGAACCGGTATCACCAACCGAATCCGAAGATTTCAAAAAGCTGGACTCGCGCCTTGAAAGTCTTTGCAAGGAACGAAATATTCCGCCTAATTATATTTTCTATCTCTCAACGCCTCCCCTGGTTTATGAAACCATATCCCGGAACCTCGAAAAGCAGGGGATGGAGCGGTCTGAAAATCACTTCAGAAGATTAGTTGTGGAGAAACCATTTGGAACGAACCTCGAATCTGCCAGATCGCTTAACAAAAGCCTGCTGGTTTCCTTTGCCGAAAACCAAATTTACCGGATTGACCATTACTTAGGAAAAGAGAGTGTTCAGAATCTGCTGGTTACCCGTTTTGCCAATGGCATATTCGAACCGTTGTGGAACAGGAATTTTATTGAACGAATTGAGGTGACATCAGCTGAAGAGATAGGCGTGGAAGGCCGCAGCGGATACTATGAGCAGGCAGGCGCCTTGCGCGATATGCTGCAAAACCACCTGCTTCAGCTTGTGGGTTTTGTTGCGATGGAGCCTCCCGTAGTCATTGAAGCCGATGCCATACGTAACGAAATCGTGAAGGTTTTTCAGTCAGTTCGCCCGATAACCGGCGGAGAGGTGGCTAAATCGGTAGTTAGGGGGCAATATGTTGCGTCAGTAATTCAGGGAGAGCATGTGAGAGGATACCGTGAAGAACCCGGAGTCCGTCCCGATTCGCGGACGGAGACCTTTGCTGCCATGAGGTTCTTCATCGACAACTGGCGCTGGGCAGGTATTCCGTTTTATATTCGCACCGGCAAAAAGCTGCCGGCAAGAATTACCGAAATCGTAATTCACTTCAAGCAGGTTCCCCATCATCTCTTCAACCATTCCGGAATTTCGGGCTCGGAGAATAACCGGCTGATTATCCGTATTCAGCCCAATGAGGGAATCTTACTGCAATTCAAAATGAAAACTCCCGGTGCAGGATTTCACGCACAAACGGTAGACATGGATTTCCTCTACACCGACCTTGCCAACGTGCATTTGCCTTCGGCTTATGAGCGCCTGCTGCTGGATTGCATGTTAGGCGACGCCACCCTCTATTCACGAAGGGATGCTGTTGAAGAAGCATGGAAATTTGTACAGCCCATCATGGATGCATGGGAAAATGATCCGAGAATACCGGTTTACGGCTATCCTGCCGGAACATGGGGACCGGAAAGTGCGCAGAGGTTGATCCAGAAAGGACAGTGGCATTATCCATGCAAAAGCCTTACTGATGATGAAAAATGCTATGAGCTTTGAGATTTTTGGGATTACCCTACTTTGCTTCTCTCTAAAATTTCATATATTTAGCCATTAAATACTGAAATTATGGCAGTTTCAATTGAAGTGAAAATTTATCCCGGACCAAAGAAGGTGGGTAAGGCAGTGGCAGAAGAGATTCATAAAATAACACAACACTCCTTGCAGCAGCAATTTCACATAGCCCTTTCCGGAGGGAATACACCTAAAAAATTGTTTAAAATTCTGGCAAAACAGTATAAAGATAAAATCCACTGGGAGCGTATCCATTTCTGGTGGGGTGATGAACGTTGCGTGTCGCCGACCAGCGACGAAAGCAACTTCAAAATGGCTAATGATCTCCTTTTCACTCAGGTTCCTGTTCCTTCAAAAAACATTCACCGGATAAAAGGTGAAAACCGCCCTGAAGAAGAAGCGGAGCGTTATGCAGCAGAAATTTCCAAAAATCTGCTCAGCCGGGGTGGATTTCCGGCATTTGATCTAATTTTGCTGGGATTAGGCGATGACGGGCACACGGCTTCCATTTTTCCCGACAGGATGGATATCCTTGAAGATTCCCGGATTGTTGCGGTTGCGAAGCATCCGATAACTGCTCAAAAACGAATCACACTCACCGGAAAAGTGCTGAATAATGCAACCCGCGTGTTTTTCTTACTGACAGGAGAGAACAAATCATTGCGAGTTTCGGAAATCATGAACAATGAAGAAGCCGCAAAAAAGCTTCCGGCAAACTACATCAACCCTAAACACGGCGTGCTCATCTGGTTTCTTGATGAACCTGCCGCATCAAAAATCACCTGACCGGTTTTAATCCGACTATTTTTTCTCCGAAACTTATGGTTTCGCTGATTACCTGATCCACCGAGCCGGAGGTGAGTTCACAGCCAATCACGTGGTCGCCTGCTTCGGGGAAAGCCACTTTCACTTTTTGGTCTTCAGAAGTTCCCAACTGATCGAACATTTTCAGCATCGGTCCCACTTTTACCGTCTCATCCTGATGGTTTTTGTCTTTATAATAATATCCTATGAAAACCGGAGCAGTTACCCTTTCATAGATCTCTTTCTTCATGGTTGCATCAATAAGCTGCTGAAGAAAAACCACACCTTCAATTCGGTATTTACAATACCAGTACTGACACTCTTTTGAATCGAAATCGGGATTTGTGATCCGGTAGTTCCCACCCTCAGCCTTTCTGCCAATCTGCAATCCCCACGGTTTTGAAAGTAAAAATGCGGCGTTGTTGTTAATCCTGATGTTTGGCGAATACAATATCAGGGCATCCACATATTCGGGGAAGATGGCTGCCAGTTGCAATCCGAGTGTTCCTCCGGTGGAAGTGCCCATGACAACAACATGTTTGCCGAGACTGCGCGCAACCATTAGCGCTTCTTTTGCCGACTCCCACAATTTATCCGGGGTCATGTCAATCAGCGCATCTTCGGTTTCCAAACCATGCGAAGCCAGACGCGGGATATAGGCATTCATTCCAAAATGCAGGGCAAATTCAACATGTGCCGGATAACCCTCATACCATGATGCTGAAAAACCATGCAGATAGAGCAAGCAGAAATCGGTTCGCTCCTTAACCGAATCGTTTACCCAGAAAATCCTCGATTCATTATCGGGCCTGATTTGAAAATTTGCCTCCTGACTGCTGATATACGACTCAAGGGTGTTAATACTTGCGGGCAGTGAGGGCAAATCCATACTCAGTTCCGGCTTTGGCGGTTTGGGGCCCAAGAGATATCCTGCCACCAAAACCAGCAGCAATAATAAAAGAATACGTTTTATTTTATTCATATCTTACTTATTATCAATATTAAACATAATTGCTTAAAACTCAATTGTCAGTTGCACAGCTATCTGCCTCTCTTCCTGCAGAAAGTTGGAAAGAGTCAGTCCCAGCAAACGCACACCTTTTGTGAAAGATTCTGCATTCAGCAGAGCCAGCGCCTCAGCAATCATATCTTTTTTTGAATATATGTATCCGGCAACTGTTTTGCTTCGGGTGTGCTGCTGAAAATCACTGTATTTATATTTCAGAGTCAGTGTTTTGGCTTTTGCTTTTGTGCGTTCATAGCGTTCCCACACTATACCGGCAATTTCAAGCAGTTCGGTTTCCATCTCGCTGTGCCGGAACAGATCGGCTGAAAAAGTTTGCTCGGCTCCAACCGATTTTCTTTCACGTGCAGGTTCAACTTGCCGGTCGTCAATTCCGCGACAAATTTCATAATAGTAATTCCCCGATTTCCCAAAAAGTCTGACCAGTTCAAAGCGTTCAATTCTCTTCAGGTCGCGCCCAAACCAAATACCCATTTTATTGAGTTTTTCGGCTGTAACCTTTCCGATTCCAAAAAATTTCCGAACTTCCAGGCTGTCAATAAACCCTTGTGCCTTATCCGGTGTTATTACAAAATAACCATCCGGCTTATTTACATCAGAAGCCATTTTTGCCAGAAACTTGTTATAAGAAATTCCGGCCGAGGCGGTGAGTTTAATCTCCTCAAAAATCCGTTTTCGGATTTCCTTAGCAATAAGTGTAGCCGAAGGCTTTCCTTTCTTCGCATAGGTAACATCGAGATAGGCTTCATCAAGCGAAAGCGGTTCCACCAGATCGGTATATTCATAGAAAATTGCACTGACTTGGTTTGAAATCTCCTTGTAGCGGGAAAAGCGGGGTTTCACAAATATCAGATCCGGGCATTTCCGTTTAGCCACTTTTGAGGGCATGGCTGAATGCACGCCAAACTTCCGGGCTTCGTAGCTGGCAGCAGCCACTACTCCCCTTTCGCGCGAGCCGCCAACAGCAACGGGCTTTCCCCTTAACGACGGATTGTCTAACTGCTCCACCGAAGCGTAAAAGGCATCCATGTCGATGTGAATTATTTTCCGGATATTTTCCAAACCACTAAATTTCTAATAATTTATTGAAGGTTCATCAGACTTCGCGTGTCAATTCTTCCAGAAAATTCTGCAGTTCATTCCGCACCAGGGGCTTAAGCTCTTGTCGCACCCGCTGGTGGTAACTGTTAAGCCAGGTGCGCTCCTCTTCTGAAAGCAATTCAATATCAATAAGTTTTGTATCAACAGGACAAAGTGTGAGCGTTTCAAAACTGAGAAATCTCCCAAATCCGGTTGTCTTTTTTTCCACGCACACCAGCAGGTTTTCAATGCGGATACCGTATTCACCCTCGCGGTAGATTCCGGGTTCATTGGACAAAACCATTCCGGGCAAAACAGGAGTTTCGCTGCATTCCTGCCTGATAGACACAGGTCCCTCGTGCACATTGAGAAAATGACCGACTCCATGTCCGGTTCCGTGTCCATAATTCAGTCCCCGTTCCCATAGCGCTTTTCTGGCAAGTATGTCGAGATTGCATCCCTTGGTTCCTTCCGGAAACTGTGCAGTTGTGAGCGCAATCATTCCTTTGAGAACCAGCGTGTAGTCTGTTTTTTGCATTTTCGTAACATCTCCCAGCGCTACTGTACGCGTAATATCGGTAGTGCCATGTAAATATTGCCCGCCGGAATCTATCAGTAAAACACCTTCCCTCTTTAGCGGCAGGGCATCTTCTTCAGAAACATTCAGGTGAACAATGGCGCCATGCGCTTTGTAGCCAACAATGGGCGGAAAACTTTCACCCATATAATATGGCTGCTGTGCACGAAATTCCGCAAGTTTTTTTCCGGCAATGTATTCAGTAACGCCTTCTTTACCAGCATTTTCAGTGAGCCAGAAGAAAAATTCGAGCAGGGCAACACCATCTTTTTTCATGGCTGCACGAAAACCGGCAAGTTCAGTTTCATTCTTTTGGGATTTCAACAATGCAACCGGGGAAATAGCCTCTGCAATTGTATTTTTAGCCTGAAGAACATTGAACACCGCATAATTGGCAGAATTCGGATCAATCAAAACTTTATTCCCTTTCACAGTTTTCAGCCACTCCTCAAACTGTTCGTATGTCTTGAGGATAATATCTTCCCTTTGGAGGGAATCTTTAATGTCCTGTGTTAGCTTCTCAGGATTTACAAAAAGAAAAGTGTTGTTTTTTCCTGCAACGCCATATCCAGTAAAAAGAGGATTGTAAGGAATATCGCTGCCCCGCAGATTAAAAAGCCACGCCAGCTCATCCAATGCGGTGATTACCTGAAAATCTGCACCGTATCCTTTCAGCACGTCTATCAGTAAATTTCTTTTTTCCCTGCCGGTCAATCCGGTTAAAGTGCGTTTAAGTTCAAAAACTTTTTCTTTGGGAAGCTCCGGGCGGTTTTCCCAGATATTTTCAAAAAAATCGGGTGTCCCTATCATACTGATACCGGCTTTTTTCAGCGTATTGTTCAGATTTCTGAATCCGGTAACCGTAAGGGTCTGCGGATCAAATCCGACCTTGCTTCCGGAAGGAAGCTTGCGGGCTATCCACATTTCAGGGGAAACAGCGCCGGGTATTCTCAGTTTATACATTTTAATACCGGTTCCCTTCAACTGCTCTTCTGCCTGAATAAAATAGCGCGAATCTGTCCATAAGCCGGCTTCTTCATGGGTTATGACAACATTTCCATAGGAACCTGTAAATCCGGAGATGAATGCACGGGTCTGCCAGCGGGCGGGCAGGTACTCACTGGCATGCGGGTCTGTTCCAGAAATATACCAGGCATCAAGATTGCGTTTGAGCAACTCAATTCTGAGATTTTTAATGCGTTGACAAATCTGATTCATTTTCTGAAAAATTGTTGTATAAAACCAGTTATTGACGGAGAGGCAACCTTTGAAAAATCAATTTCTTCCGGGGCATAAAACCGAAAGCCGAGAATGTCATCCATAGCTTTCAAATCTGTGAATGATTCGGGGATAACCCGGAAGGCAAAATCAAGTGTGAAGACGCTATACTCCGAATAGATATACTCATTTGGGGCAGATGCAAAATATTCCAGTGACTTTACTTTCATGCCCAACTCCTCCCGCAATTCGCGTTCCACGGCTTCTTCGGCTGTTTCGCCGGGGTCTGCAAATCCGCCCGGCAAGTCCAGTTTTCCGTAATCAGGCTCTATCCCGCGGGTGGTCAGAAGCAATTTGCCTTGTTCGTCTTCTATTAGTGCAGCCACTGCTGCTGCTGAGTTTATAAAAAAATGAAAGCCGCAGGCGCTGCATTCCAAGGAACTTGTTCCGGAAACTTCAAATCCGGGCGAACCGCACTTTGGACAAAATTTAAGGGTATGAAAAGGATGAGTGGGCTGCATTACTGTATTACATCAATGGCTTTAAGCCAGTTATAAAACAATTCGGGCCACTGGTCAGCCGGCAGCTTGTTATTCTTCATGCCAAAACCGTGGCCTCCTTTGGCGAAAATATGCATTTCGGCAGGTATATTATTTTCTTTGAGCGCCATATAAAACTCAATTGAATTACGGGGAACCACCACTTTATCATCATCGGCAAGAACCAGAAAGGTTGGCGGAGTGTCGGGAGTAACATGCAGTTCGTTGGAATACTGCTCCACAAGTTTCCAGTCGTTGCCCTCGCCAATGAGATTTTTTCTTGAGCCCATGTGTCCGAACTCCTCCCTGAATGAAATAACCGGATAGAGCAAAAGCATAAAATCAGGTCGGCTGCTGATTTTTTTCAGTGGGTTTTCGCTTGCCGGGTTTCCGTAATCAAAGCGGGTACCAGCGGTTGCTGCAAGATGTCCGCCTGCTGAAGATCCTGCTATACCAACTTTCAGAGGGTCAATTCCCCATTTTGAAGCATTTTTCCGGACAATCCGCATAGTCTGCCGAACATCTCCCGAAGGTATTTCGTGATGCCCGTAGGGTAGCCGGTATTTCAAAACAATGCCTGCAATGCCTCTTTCTTTCAGCCACTCAGCAATGTCATAGCCTTCATGCCCCATAGCCTCAACCCAGTAGCCGCCGCCCGGGCAGATAACTACCGCAGCGCCGGTGTTTTTCTCTTTTTCGGGAAGGTAAACATACATTTCAGCCTCCGAAACATTACGAACATGGGTAACATTGTAGGTCTCCTCGGGTTTGTCCATACCGTTATGATTGGGTGCGCCATCAGGCCACACTTCCAGCTTAAAGTCCTGAGCCTTAGCTACCGAGAACACTATAGTCAGAACTGATAAAAACAATATTCTTCTCATTATATATTTCTGATTGTAAAGTAAAAATGTAAAGATAAAAGGAAAAAAGTTTATCCGTTGCAGATTACAGTTTTTAAAAATGATTGTTTAAAAAGATTTTTTTACATTTGCATCCATGTTAGTGTATCTATTTTTACAAGGAATTTTAATTGGAGTTCTCATTTCACTGCCGGTGGGGCCTGTAAACATTATGGTTATACAGCAAACTATAAGTAAAAGCAGGCTTGAGGGATTTTTTTCAGGATTGGGTGTAGTTCTTTCTGACACGCTCTATGCAATTTTAGCCGGATTTAGTGTAGCTTTCGTTTTTCAGATAATCAGAGAATACGGTGTACTGTTCAAAATAATTGTCTCTGTTGTGTTAGCAGTAATCGGTGTTTTTATTCTGTTTTCAAAACCGAAAGAAAACCCTGTGGCTACACCTGCAAGTAAAGGAAGCTATCTGAAGCGGTTTCTCTCTGCATTTATACTTACAGCAGCAAACCCATTGGTGATTTTTCTTTATATGGCCCTATTTACTGCACTGGGAATAGTATTGAGCCTGAACGACCCTGTTCATACGACGATTGTCATGTCGGGATTTATGTTTGGCGCCGTTGCCTGGTGGTTTTCAATCACAGGAATAGTCAGCAGGTTCAAAGATAAATTCACACACAAGGTGTGTATCGCCATCAACAGGATAACCGGTGGTTCCATCCTCCTGATAATAACGGGTTCCCTTATCTATACCCTCTTTTTCTGAGAATTACTTAAACGGGGAGTCCGGTTCTTTTGCAAACAGCTTATATGACATTTTTTCCACAAATCCCGGGAAATGTTTTGCCAGAAAAACAGTCAGTTTTCCTTCTACAAAAGTGAGCACCAGCTCTCTTTTCCGTTTTCTGACCGCTTTGTAAATATGGGCTGCACACTCCTCCGCCGACATCATTCCGCTTTCATTCCGTGGGGTTTCTCCCTGCTTGCCTCCTTGTGCGTTTAAGGCTGATTTTCTTATTTCGGAGGAGGTAAATCCCGGCGCAACGATAAGCACATGAAGTCCGGTTTTCAGGTTTTCCACCCGAATGGTTTGTAAAAAACCGCGCACTGCAAACTTAGAAGCCGAGTAGCCCGTCCGTCCGGGAAGTCCGATGTGCCCGCCAACGGAAATAATGCCCACCACCGAACCCTTGGTTTTTAAAAGATGGGGCAGTGCATATTTTGTGCAATATACTGTTCCCCAGAAGTTAACATCCATCAGCCTGCGCAAAACATCTAAGTCAACATCATTGAAAAGGGCGCGCATGGAAATTCCGGCATTGTTAATCAGAACATCAATTTTACCAAACTTCTCAATGGCTCTCTCCATGAGATTCTTACAGTCATCTTCAACAGTTACATCGGTTTTCACCGTGAGGACTTCCACATTTTTTAGCTTACCCTGAATCTCTGAAAGCAGCTCCTCCCTACGGGCAGCCAGCACTAAATTCCAGCCTTCTGCAGCATATTTTTCTGCAAGGGCTTTTCCGATTCCTGAAGAAGCGCCCGTGATGACCACTACTTTATTGGGCATGGTATGTTTTTATAGAAATTGTTAGAAGTTTAAAATCACTTGAAAATCAACACATTTGTGACAAGTGTGCGCTCATTCCCTGACGGAAAATTTAAAAACAGTTGTTGACCGGTAAGTTTCTCCGGGATTTAACAGCGTTGACGGAAATCCGGGCTGATTCGGGCTATCGGGAAAATGCTGAGTTTCCAGACAAAATCCGGTGCGTGCGGTATAGGGTTTTCCGCCTTTCCCGATCTCCTTTCCATTCAGATGGTTTCCACTATACAGCTGAACTCCCGGCTCGGTAGTGAAAACTTCCATATACCGTCCGCTTTCGGGCTCAAAGGCGCTTGCGGCAAACGACAGCTCATTGGATTCCTTGTTTAGGACGTAGTTAAAATCGTAACCCGCCCCAAATACAAGCTGAGGATTATCATTGTCTATGCGCTCGCCAATGGCGTGCGGAGTAGTAAAATCAAGATCGGTGCCTCTGATATCAACAATCTCCCCTGTGGGAATCATACTTTCGTCAACAACCGGAGTGGACTTGTCTGCATTGATAACCAGCACATGATTTAGAATATCGCCGTTCCCCTCTCCTCTCAGATTAAAATAGCTGTGATTGGTCAGATTGATGTGCGTTGCTTTATCCGTAGTGACTTCATAATCAATTTTCAGCTCATTATTTTCGGTGAGCGTGTAGGTAACTTTTACCTTTTTATTCCCCGGAAAGCCAAATTCGCCATCGGGACTTTCGAGGGTGAAAACTGTGGAATTACCATTCTGCTCATAATCCCACACCTTGCGATACCAACTGTCAGGTCCTGAATGCAGGCAAGCCTCACCATTATTTACTGGCAGCTGATATGTCTCTTCGCCGATTGTGAATTGAGCGTTTGCAATCCGGTTGGCAAAAGGGCCCACCACCGCACCATGACTGGCGCCCCACTCCCGGTATTTTTCAAGTGAGTTAAAACCCAACATAACATCTGCGAAATCTCCATTTTTATCGGGAACATAAATGGAGACAATTTTAGCACCGTAGTTGGTGAGCGTAACCACCATACCGTTTTCATTTTTCATCGTAAACAATGAAGTTGGCTTTCCGTCAACTACACGTTCAAAGTCTGCTTTTGAATAGGGCATATCAATTTCTTTTTGGGTTTTCTGACTGCATGCAAGGGCAGCAATAATAATCAAAATCAGGTGAAAATGTTTCATAAAAATTGAATTTTAAGTTTTTATTCTTTGCGAAATGAATAATACAAAGTTTAAACATCAAAATTACAAATTCAAATGGCAAAAGCCAATGTTTTATATAAAGGAAACACTTTTTACCAGTTTTATGAATCAGTTACCTGATAAAAACTCATTGTAATTTCCCGGAAAGTTTTCTGTGGAAAACTGTACGTCAATCAAATCCCCTTCCTTCCACTTTTTGGCAATCAAGCAATAACTGCCCGGCTTTGCAACATATTTCACTCCTTTTACTTCAACCGACACATTTGAAGCCCATGATGGAATACGAATAAGTACCTCTATAAACCGTTTTTTCTCCATGCCAAATTCCAAGTGTATTATACCATTTTTATCAAAATCCGGTTTCAAAGCCATACTTACCTCTCCGCCCATTGAATGGGTATATTGTATTTTTGCAGGCAAAAATAAATTTACCCAAATCTGATCAACATTTTTGGTGATAACATAAGGTGAGATAACCGAATCACGCAAACCGGGACGAATTTCTCCAAGATGAAGGGCAGAAATCCGTTCCATCTCCTCTGCAACATCCGGGTCGCCGGTGAGTTCAAACAAAAATCCGGTTGCATGAAACCAAGCCAGGGCATTTTCTTCAGTCAGTTGAATGCTTTCGGTGTTTTTCCTTAATTCATCCCACAACTCCCTGAATTTCTTCAGATCAAACCGTTCATCCTTTTGGAAATAGAATTCCCTGAATGAAAACAAGGACTTCAACCCGGCAGAAATAGCAGGATTGTCTCCCTCTAACGCGTCAGAATCAGAAGATTTCCATTGCAAATGATCAAAATTAACGCTATAAACCGGTAATGTTTCTGGAGCCGGAAATTTCTCCGTGCGGTTACACGAAAAGTTCAGGAAAATTATCAGTGAAAACGAAATCAGATATCTCATTGAATAAATAAATTCAAAATTATGAATTATAACATCTGACTCCTGTGAGGGTTCAACAAACAATTAAATATATATTTTTCTGAGACTTAGAGTTCATTCTAAAAGGTAAAAATTTCGAAATATCGCATAATCTGCGTAAGTAATTATTCCAACTACCCCGTTACAAATGAAGGGGGAGAGGATTGAAAAGTATTTAAATATGTTTAACTTTGTATTGAATCGAGATAGCAATTACTCACTTTTTGGGATACTACTTGGCTAAAACTATCAAAATTTTATTTGACTATGGATATTAAAAACACAATTAAATCAATTGCAAGCGATATCAAACATGGACGTTTTACAAGTGAAGCATCTGTTTCCCAGGGAATTGTTTTGCGTTTGCTGAGCGTTTTAGGATGGGATATTTTTGATGCTGAAATAGTTATTCCTGAATACTCCATTTTCGGTAAAAGGGTAGATTTTGCATTGTGTCATCCCCGGAACAAACCGATGGTATTAATTGAAGTTAAACAGGTTGGCAATGCAGAAGGATTCGAGAAACAACTTTTTGAGTATGCATTTCATCAAGGAATTCCTTTTGCAATATTAACCGATGGTCAGGAATGGCACTTTTTCCTTCCCGGAGAGCAGGGGCTTTATCAGGAAAGAAGGGTTTACAAACTTGATATTCTGGAGCGTGATTTAGATGAAAGTTATAACAGATTTACTCGTTATTTAGATCACGAAAGAGTTGCAAATGGATTGGCAATTGATTCAGCCAGGGATGATTACCGAAATGTTTCAAAACAACGCGAAATTAAAGATACTTTACCAATAGCTTGGCGGAAACTTATTGATGAAAAAGAAGAATTATTATTGGAGCTATTGGCTGATAAGGTGGAAAGCTTATGTGGATATAAACCAGAATTTGAGCTTGTTGAAAATTTTCTTGAAAATTTATCATACCCAATTGTGGAACAGCCTGTAAGAAATATTGATAAGCGAATTATTAGAAAGAAAAGACTGAAAGATAAGGTTGTATTTGACCAAAATAAAAACAAACAGCCAGGCTTCACATATAAAATGAAAAATTTCAATGCAAGAAACGCCCGTGATGTAATGATTAATATTTTTAAGATTTTTGCTAAAGAGGACAATACTTTTTTAGAAAGATTTACTCTATTGCCTGAGCATGGCAAAAAACGGAGATTTCTTGCAAAAAATAAATATGATTTATATCCAGACAGAACTGATTTAGCTGAACAATCAAGTAATGCAGTTGAGTTCCTCCCTGGTTGGTGGCTCGGTTTAAATTACAGCAAAACCAGTATTGAGAAAATTATCAGGATGGCTTGTGAAGTAAGAGGTGTTAAATATGGAACGGAATTAACGATTTCATTATAAAAAAGTTTAAGAAGATAGAAGTTTTCGAAATGCTTCAAATGCATGGGAGTTATTCTGTTTTCCTGGCAATTGTCGGCACAATTAAATCCCGAGAAGATAAAATTAGGGGTTATGGCAGGTTATGCTTTTTATCAGCAGGATGATTTAAAATCTGTAAACCGGGAAATTCTATCACAACTCCCGTTTGAATCCCAAATCATCGATAATTTTGACCCCGTATTTTTCTTTGGGGGCTACGCGCAATATGAACTTTTCAGCCACTTTTACATAGGCCCGGCATACGAATATCGTTATACAGGATCGCGCCTGGGAACGAAAGATTATTCAGGAATTTATTCGTTTGACCAGTATGTTAAAGCACACCAGATAGGGTTGAAATTCGATTATTCTTTGGTGTCTCTGAAAAAAATTGTGTTCAATGTTCAATTGAATGGGGGCGCAGGTTTTACAGATTGGAAAATGGACTCCAACCTTGAAATTGGGGAAGAAGTTCAGTTCCGTCAGTATAATAATTACAATTGTATCCCTGATTGCGGGCGTGAATTTACTGACTTTATCCATGAAATTGCAGATACTCTTTTCCGAAGCAAATACTTCATAATGAAGGATTTCGAACCCCTGATAGGGCATCCCCTTGCCCAGATTGGTTAGGTGGGTATTTGAATATCCAGAGGTAATTATGTTCTTACCACCCATTTAACAGAATAATAAGACCCAGATTGCAGAATTTAAAATAGATGAGAGCCTTTGCGCTATTAATGGCAAAAATAAATTTGTATTTTCGGTAAAAATTAATTGTTTCGCAACAGATAAAACGCATCATCATGGAATTAAATATTGAAGAAAAAGTGTTTATGGTGGCAGCTTCCAGCAAGGGACTCGGATTTGGAATTGCCAGGGAGCTTGCCTTGAACGGAGCAACAGTTTGCATTGCCAGCCGCACAAAAGATGAAGTAGAATCAGCCGCTGAAAATTTACGAAAAGAGACAGGGGCAACCGTTCTCGCATCGGTTTTTGATGCTTCCGATCCGGAATCAATCACTAAATGGGTTGATGAAACAGCAAATGCTTTTGAGCGCATTGACGGGTTGGTGGTGAATGCCGGCGGGCCGCCTCCCGGAAATTTTGATGATTTTTCAGATGCAGCGTGGCAGTCGGCGTTTGAGCTGACGCTGATGAGCGCAGTGCGTTTAATTCGGGGAGTTTTGCCACACATGCGTTCGGGCGGCGGCGGTTCCATTGTTGCCATTACCTCACTTTCAGTGAAGGAGCCAATCACCAGTCTGCTGTTGTCCAATGTTTTCCGCTCCGGAGTTGCCAGTCTGGTAAAAAGTCTTGCCAATCAGCTTGCTGCGGAAAACATCCGGGTGAATAATCTCATTCCCGGACGGATTGACACTGACCGTGTGAAGGCGCTGGACAGGAATCTTGCAGAAAAGCATGGTGTGCCTTCAGAAAAAGTGAAACAACAGCACGAATCTACCATACCGCTGCGCCGCTACGGCACCATTGAGGAGTTTGGAAAAGCGGGCGCTTTTCTTTTATCTGATGCAGCATCATATATTACAGGTGCAAGTTTAACAGTTGACGGCGGAATGCTCAAAGGTATGCAATAAAAAACCCGGGGATACCCGGGTTTATATCTATTACACCTAAAAAATACAGTCTGTTATTTTACTTTTGAAACGATTGCTTTGAATACTTCAGGCTGGTTCATGGCCAAATCAGCCAATACTTTCCTGTTGATTTCAATATCGTTTTTCTTGAGCAACCCCATAAACTGTGAATAGGACAACCCTTCCAAACGGGCTGCTGCATTAATGCGCTGAATCCACAATGCACGGAAATTGCGTTTTTTGGTTTTCCTGTCGCGGTAGGCATACTGCTGCCCTTTTTCCCATGTGTGTTTTGCAACGGTCCACACATTTTTACGCGCTCCGAAATAACCTTTTGTTCTTTTCAGTATTTTTTTTCTTCGGGCACGTGATGCTGCATGATTTACACTTCTTGGCATACTTTTACATTTTTTGGTTACCGGCGTTTCCTGCAAAAGCAAAAAAGCTTAATGGCGCAATAACCTGGTTAATTACTTTTTTTAACTAATAAAAGGATTTTATTTCATGTTCAACAAAAGCTTCACACCCTTCTCATTACTCTTATCAATGATAGTCCATTTGGTGAGATTACGCTTACGTTTTTTACTTTTTTTTGTCAAAATGTGGCTTTTGTTGGCTTGTTTCCTTTTAATTTTCCCTGTCCCGGTGAGCCTAAAACGTTTTTTGGCGCCGGAATTTGTCTTCATTTTTGGCATATTCCTACTTTCTTAAATTGTTATCAAAGAACTGTATTATTTCTTTTTAGGTGAAATCATCATTGTCATTCGTTTTCCTTCCAACCTGGGCAACTGCTCCACGGTTCCGATGTCTTCAAGTTCGGTGGCAAGCCTGAGAAGAAGTATTTCCCCCTGTTCTTTAAACAGAATTGATCTTCCCTTAAAAAACACGTAGGCTTTTACTTTTGCTCCGTCTTTGAGAAATTTCTCGGCATGTCTGAGTTTAAACTCAAAATCGTGATCATCAGTCTGAGGTCCGAAACGAATTTCTTTTACTACTATCCTTACCGCCTTGGCTTTAATCTCTCTCTGTTTCTTTTTCTGCTGATAAAGAAACTTTGAGTAATCAATTATTCTGCAAACCGGCGGTTCGGCTTTTGGTGAAATCTCGACCAGGTCAAGTTCCAAATTTTCAGCCATTTGCAGAGCTTCTCTTAAAGGATAAATCCCAGGATTTTCAATATTTTCGCCAACCACCCGCACCTGTGGTGAAGTGATAAACCTGTTTATCCTGTGCTGCGGTCCCGTATCCCTTCTTCTATATGGGTTCTGTGGTCTTCTACCTTTGATTGCTATTGTTAAAACCTCCTATTATTTAGCTAGTTATAAATTCCTGATAATTGATTATTCACCTCTTCGTTAATCATATCCGCAAACTCGCTGATTTGCTTGATGCCCTTATCCCCTTCTCCCTGCCGGCGAACCGAAACCGTTCCGTTTGTCTGCTCATTTTCGCCAACAATCAGTAAATAAGGTACTTTTCTCAGCTCATTGTCACGTATCTTTCTACCAATCTTTTCATTACGTTCGTCAACGAAAGTGCGAATATCGGAATTATTTAAGAAATCTGAAATATTTTTCGCAAATTCATTGTATTTTTCACTAATTGGTAAAACAACAGCCTGTTCCGGGGCAAGCCAGAGAGGAAATTTACCGGCGGTGTGTTCAATAAGCACTGCAACAAAACGTTCCATTGAACCGAATGGCGCCCGATGAATCATCACGGGCCTGTGCCGGTTATCATCAGCGCCGATATATTCCAGATTAAAACGGTCGGGCAAATTGTAGTCCACCTGGATGGTTCCCAGTTGCCAGCTTCTTCCCAAAGCATCCTTTATCATGAAATCGAGTTTCGGCCCGTAAAATGCAGCCTCCCCCATTACTGTAACCGTTTTTAATCCTTCCTCTTCACAAGCTTCAATGATTGCCTGCTCCGCTTTATCCCAGTTTTCGGCTGTTCCAATATATTTTGCAGGATTATCGGGGTCGCGAAGCGAAATTTGTGCAGTGTAATCATCAAATCCCAATGCCTTGAAAATAATGAAAATAATATCTATCACTTTCTTAAATTCGTCTTTCAGCTGATCAGGGCGGCAGAAAATGTGGGCATCATCCTGCGTAAAGCCGCGCACACGGGTTAATCCGTGCAGTTCGCCGCTCTGTTCGTAGCGATAAACCGTTCCAAATTCAGCCATACGTATGGGCAAATCCTTGTAGGAATGAGGCTTTGCCTTGTAAATTTCACAGTGATGCGGGCAGTTCATCGGTTTCAGCAGATACTCTTCGCCTTCAACTGGTGTGGCAATGGGCTGAAAGGAGTCTTTCCCGTATTTTTCATAGTGTCCCGACATTTTATAAAGCTTCACATCGCCGATGTGCGGAGTGATTACCTGTTCGTAACCATACTTTTTCTGAACTTTTTTCAGAAAATCCTCAAGCTGCATCCGCAGCTGGGTTCCCTTGGGAAGCCACAACGGCAGCCCCTGCCCCACCGCTTCGGAAAACGTGAAAAGCTCCATCTCTTTCCCTATTTTCCGATGGTCACGCTTTTTGGCTTCTTCGAGCATCACCAGATACTCATCCAACATTTTTTGTTTTGGGAAAGTCACTCCGTAAACTCGTGTTAGCATCTGATTTTTCTCATTCCCACGCCAGTAAGCACCGGCAATGGAAGTGAGCTTGATTGCCTTGATATATCCGGTGTTGGGCAGATGAGGACCACGGCACAAATCGGTAAAATTTCCCTGATTATAGAGGGTAATGGTTCCGTCTTCAAGTTCGCTGATGAGTTCCTGTTTCAGTTCATCATCTTTTTCAGTGAAGATCTCCATCGCATCTTTTTTGGAAATTTCCTGTCTGACGATATCGTTTTTCTCGCGTGCCAGTTCAACCATTTTTTTCTCCACCTTCTCCAGATCTTTTTCCGTAAGCTGTTGCCCGCCGGGCAAAGCGATATCGTAGTAAAAACCGGTATCCACAGCGGGACCAATGCCAAACTTAGTTCCGGGATAGAAGTATTCAATGGCTTCAGCCATAAGATGTGCCGATGAGTGCCAGAATGCCTCCTTGCCCTCACGATCGTCCCACGTGTGAAGTTTTACTTTTGCATTTTCTGCAATCTCTCGGGATAAGTCCCAAATTTCCCCGTTAACCGAAACCGACAAAACCTCTTTTGCCAGGCGCGGAGATATGGATTTGGCAATTTCCATCCCGGTAACCGGCGAGGGATACTCTTTAACACTATTATCAGGAAGTGTAATTTTTACCATTCTTTTATGTTATTTTCAAAGAGGTGCAAAGATAATTATTCATTCAAAATAAAAATGTTCAAAATCAATCAATTTCATTCTTGTTAATTTGAATTAAAATAATCGAATGGTATGATAAAAGTTATATATTTGTATGAATCATCAATTTAGAACGGAAATACCATGGAAAAAAATATCGAATTCAAAAAACCGGTTTATAGCTTTTTGCCTTCCGAACAAAAAGAAGTTAATGCACTTTATGAGCTTGCACTCGATTTGAGGTGGTCGTGGGATCACTCCGCGGATGAAGTCTGGCGACAACTCGATCCCGTGCTTTGGGATATTACCCACAGCCCTTGGGCAGTTCTGCAAACCGTTTCAAGAGATCGATTCAAGGAGTTGTCCAACGACCCCCTGTTTCGCGAAAAGATAGAGTTTTTGGTGAAGTCCAGAAATGAAAGCAACCAGTCGCCGGCCTGGTTTCAAAAGCACCACCCCAATTCCCCGTTAACCGGGGTAGCCTATTTTTGCATGGAGTTTATGCTTACCGAGGCGCTTCCGATCTATTCAGGGGGTTTGGGAAACGTTGCGGGTGATCAAATGAAGACCGCAAGCGATTTGGGTGTGCCCGTGGTAGGCATCGGACTGCTTTATCAACAAGGTTATTTCCGTCAAAAAATTGATATCGATGGCGAGCAACAAGCCCTCTATCCCTATAACGACCCCGGGCAGTTACCCATTTCCCCTTTGCGCCAGTCAAACGGCGAATGGTTGCGGTTAAAAATGAACCTTCCCGGATATCCTCAGTGGCTTCGGGTATGGCAGGCACAGGTGGGCCGGATAAAACTGTACCTGTTAGACAGCAACGACCCGGCAAATTTCCCTGTTCATCGCGGAACAACAAGCGAGCTTTACGGAGGGGGAACCGAACTCAGGTTTAAACAAGAGATGATATTGGGAATTGGTGGATGGCGTTTGCTCGAAGAGCTTGGCATCGAACCTCAGGTTTGCCATCTTAATGAAGGGCACGCGGCTTTGGCCATTCTGGAACGTGCCCGCAGTTTTATGGAGAAAACAGGACAACCTTTCGACGTTGCCCTAACGATTACAAGAGCCGGCAACCTCTTTACTACCCACACGGCGGTGCCTGCCGGCTTCGATCTGTTTCCGCCAGCTATGATTGAACAATATCTGGGCAGCTATGCAGAAGAGATGCTTGGCATTACACCCCAACAACTGTTGGGTTTGGGTCGTAAAAACCCCGACGACAATTCCGAACCTTTTAACATGGCATATCTCGCCATTCGCGGAAGCGGTGCCGTGAATGGTGTAAGCCGCCTGCATGGAGAGGTCAGCCGTAACATCTTTGGGCCCCTGTTTCCAAAATGGCCTGCAGCCGAAGTGCCTGTTGCACATATAACCAATGGCGTGCACATGCCCACCTGGGATTCAAAAGAGGCAGACGAAATTTGGACAAACGCTTGCGGCAAAGACCGGTGGCTGGGCATGAATAAAAACCTGGAAGAAATCCGCAAAGTTTCCGATGAACGGCTTTGGGAGATGCGCACCAACGCCAACAAAGCGCTTATTAGCTTTGCCCGTAAGCATTTTGCGAGACAGTTGCTGGGCTCCGGGCATTCGCCCGATTCGGTGGAAAAAGCAAAACACCTGTTTAACCCCAATGTTTTAACTATAGGCTTTGCCCGGCGTTTTGCCACCTATAAACGACCCAATTTGTTGCTGCACGATCCTGAGCGCCTGCTCCGCCTGTTAACAAATCCAAACTATCCCGTACAACTCATCATTGCAGGCAAAGCCCACCCAGCAGACGGGCCGGGACGGGACCTGATTAAAAAGTGGATTGAATTTATCCGGCAAAATGGCGCCCACACTCCTGTTATTTTCTTAAGCGACTACGATATGCATATAGGAGAAAACCTGGTGCAGGGTGTTGATGTGTGGATTAATACGCCGCGCCGTCCATGGGAAGCCAGCGGAACCAGCGGCATGAAAGTGCTTGTAAACGGCGGCATCAACCTTTCCACACTGGATGGGTGGTGGGCAGAAGCCTATACGCCCGAAGTGGGATGGGCAATTGGCGATGGCAAAGAGCATGGCGATGACCCTGCTTATGACGCCAAAGAGGCGGAACAGCTGTTTAATTTGCTGGAAAACGAAATAATACCCGAATTCTATAACCGCAACGAAAAGGGGATTCCTACTGACTGGGTGGCGCGCATGCGCGAAAGCATGGTACAATTAACGCCTCGCTTCTCTGCCGACAGAACAGTGAAAGACTATACAGAAAAGCACTATCTGCCTGCTGCAATAGCCTACATGGAGCGAGCTGACAAAAAAGGTAAAAAAGGGAGGCAAATTGCAAACCTGTTGCACACGTTAAAACAACATTGGAGTAAAATACATTTTGGTGAAATAAGTATAACAACCACCGCAAAACATCACGAATTTTCAGTAAGGGTTTATTTCAATGTCATTAACCCGGATACTGTGAAGGTTGAATTATTCGCCGACGGAATGAACGGAAAAGACCCGATTATAACCAAAATGGACCGTGGAAAAAAAGTGGAAAGTGCCGGCAATGGGTACATTTATGCTGCATCGGTAGATTCCGGGCGGCCTGCATCAGATTATACGCCACGGGTAATTCCTGATTTTCCCGGAATTTCCGTTCCACTGGAAACCAATCTCATTCTGTGGCAGCGTTAATTTCAGGTGAAGGAACCCTCACTCTTCGTTTTTTGCCTCCTCCCAGATTTCATCCATTTCAGCCAAAGTCATGTCGTGGAGATTTTTTCCTTTCAGAAGTGTGCGGTCTTCCAGATAGTTAAACCTTTTGATAAATTTTAGATTTGTGCGTTCAAGTGCAGCCTCAGGGTCAACCCCATACAGGCGTGCAGCATTAACCATTGCAAAAAACAGATCCCCAAATTCAGCTTCAGTTTTTTCTTTATCGACTTTGTCGATTTCGTGGCTCAGCTCGTTCACTTCTTCCTTTACCTTTTCCCAAACCTGCTCCCGGTATTCCCAGTCGAAACCCACTCCGCTGGCTTTTTCCTGAATCCGGTTGGCTTTCACCAAAGAGGGTAAAGCGGTGGGAACTCCTTCCAAAACACGTCTGTTTCCCCCCTTTTCTTTCAGTTTCAGCGCTTCCCAGTTTTCTTCCACCTTTTTTGATGAACCGGCAACATCCACCTCTCCAAACACATGCGGATGGCGAAAAATCAGTTTTTCATTAATCCCTTCCAGCACATCAGCCATGTCAAACGCATTTTTTTCAGAACCTATTTTTGCGTAAAAAACTATATGCAGCATCAAATCACCAAGTTCTTTTTCTATACCCTGCAGGTCATTTTTCAAAATGGCATCGCTCAGTTCATAGGTTTCTTCAATGGTTAGTTTCCTAAGTGACTCCAGGGTTTGTTCCCTGTCCCACGGGCATTTTTTACGAAGTTCATCCATAATTTCCAATAGATGCACAAATGCCTTGATTTTTCTTTCCATTGCATAAAAATTTTAACGAAAGTAACCATTCTGTAAAACTTGCACCAGATTTTTCGTGTTTAATTTACAAGAATTAAAATTGGATTTATTTTGTAAATTTGAGCAGATATTCACAAATTATATTATTAAGATTGGAGAAACAAATTCATTTGGAGGGGATTGATCCGCTGGAGTTTTTTGGATTTAACAATGTTAAAATGAATCTTATAGAGTCGTTTTTTCCCAGGATTAAAATCACAACCCGCGGTCATTTGATGCATATCAAAGGTGAGGCAAAAGAGCTCAAAGAGTTTGAGAGAAAATTTGCAACACTTTTAGATCACTATTTTCAGTTCAATAATATCTCCGAAGACATTATTGTTCAAATTCTGGCAACAGGTATTACTGCCTTGCAGGAAAACGGTTACATGGACAAAGACATCATTGTTTTTGGGAATAGCGGTAAGCCTGTTCGGGCACGGACTCCAAACCAGCGGGTGCTGGTTGAGGAAAGTATGAAAAACGATTTGATTTTTGCCATTGGTCCGGCAGGAACAGGAAAAACTTACACAGCAATTGCTTTAGCCGTCAGGGCGCTGAAAAACAGAGAAATAAAAAAAATCATTCTGAGCCGTCCGGCAGTGGAAGCTGGAGAAAATCTGGGCTTTTTGCCCGGCGATCTGAAGGAAAAAATTGACCCCTATCTGCAACCGCTCTTTGATGCACTTCAGGATATGATTCCGCCACGAAAGCTGGAAGATTTCCTGCGCGACGGAACCATTGAAATTGCGCCGCTGGCATTTATGCGCGGACGGACACTCAGTAACGCCTTTGTGGTGTTAGACGAGGCACAGAACTCCACCATAAACCAATTGAGGATGTTTTTGACCCGCATGGGGTTAAATGCAAAATTCATTATCACCGGCGACATAACCCAGATTGACTTGCCTAGGCGCAGCAATTCGGGATTGATATTCGCTATGAAACTGCTACAAAACATTAAATCTATATCTATTGTGCAGTTTAACACCAACGACATTGTGCGCCACCGGCTGGTGCGGGATATTGTAGATGCCTATCAAAACTATTACGACGAACTGGCAGATAAAAAAGAAGAAAACAGAAGCGATAAAGAAAATTCAGAGAAATAAATTTTACAACAATGAGCAATGCATTAATAAAAACAGATTTTCAGTTTCCGGGACAGAGAAACGTATATCATGGCAAAGTGCGTGATGTTTATAATATTGACAACCACCTGCTTGTGATGATTGCCACCGATCGTATTTCGGCATTCGACGTGGTGCTCCCCAAAGGAATTCCCTATAAAGGACAGGTATTAAACCAGATAGCGGAACAATTTTTAGACGCTACCGCCGATATTGTTCCCAACTGGAAAATTGCATCCCCCGACCCTAATGTAACCATTGGTCATTTGTGTGAGCCCTTTCAGGTGGAGATGGTAATCCGCGGCTACCTCACGGGGCACGCCTGGAGGGAATACAAATCAGGAAAACGCACGCTTTGCGGTGTTCCGCTTCCGGAAGGACTAAAAGAAAATCAGAAATTTTCCGAGCCAATCATCACCCCCACCACCAAAGCCCACAAAGGGCATGATGAGGACATTTCCAGGGAGGAAATTATTGCACAGGGATTAGTTATCCGGGAAGAATATGAAATGCTAGAAGATTATACCCGCAAACTGTTTCAGCGCGGAACGGAAATGGCAGCCAGCAAAGGACTTATTCTTGTGGACACAAAATATGAGTTTGGCAAAAAGGAGGGGAAAATCTATCTGATAGATGAAATCCATACCCCGGATTCATCGCGTTATTTTTATGCAGACGGCTATGAACAGCGCCTTGCGGCAGACGAACCACAAAAGCAACTCTCCAAGGAGTTTGTGCGTCAGTGGCTCATTGCCAACGGCTTTCAGGGCAAAGAGGGACAATCGGTTCCGGAAATGTCCGAAGAGTTTGTGAATTCGGTTTCTGACCGCTATATCGAACTCTTTGAAAATATTACCGGCAGAAGTTTTGAAAAATCAAACACAGCAAAGATTAAACAGCGAATTGAAATTGCGGTAACTGAATTTTTGACAACACACATTTAACGCTTCCGTTTCTGAAATTGCCAGCTTTTGTCATAAATAATTGTACTTATGTAGGATAGAAGCCATAATCAGAACGGTTGCCGAAAGCACAGCAAATACCAGAAAAATCATACCCGATTGTGGTGAGGTCAGTTTTGCCTTTTTTATCCATGATTTCCCGGGTGAAATAAATCGTTTTTCCACAAAAAGCATGAGTGCAAAGGTGCCTGTTCCAATGGCAAAACCCAGAACAGCGCCTCCCAGAATATCAAGTGGATAATGAACTCCGCAGTATATCCGCGAGTAACAAAAAATTATTGTCCAAAACAGAAATAAGAGATTAAAACTTCTGTTTTTAAAAAGTTTTGCCATGAAAGCAAGTAGTGCAAAGGAGTTTGCCGCATGAGAAGAGACAAATCCGTACAATCCTCCTTTTCGCAAAACGTTGTGAACCATACTTTCAATTTCCGGATTATAAACCGGTCTCAGCCGCTGAATGGTCTCTTTCAGCAAAACCGAAATCTGATCGGAAAGCAGAATAGTGAGTGCGATAAACAGAACTACCATCCATCGTCTGCCCCTGTGGTTTTTTAAAACAAAATAGAGAATGGCTGCAAAAAAGGGAATCCAGGTCTCTTTCCGGGTAATCATAAGCATAATGGTATCCCAGAAATCATTGTGATAACTGTTCAGGTTTAAAAACAGCTCTGTATCGTATTCCAGTATTTTTTGAAAAAAGTCCATTATTCATTCAGTATTTGCCAGATTTTATCCTTTAGCTGAGGAATATTCAAGCCGGTCAGCGATGAAAAGAACAGGTGAGGAATACCTTTCAGCTCTTTGCTTATCTCCTTCATCAGCTCCTCATCCAGCAAATCGGCTTTACTCACAGCCAGATACCGCTGCTTGTCAAGCAGCTCGGGATTGTATTTTTCCAGTTCGTTCAAAAGAATTCTGTATTCATTCAGGTGGTTGGCGCTGTCGGCAGGCACAATGAACAGCAGCATGGAATTGCGTTCGATGTGTCTGAGAAATCTCAATCCAAGCCCTTTCCCTTCGTGTGCACCTTCAATAATTCCTGGGATATCTGCCATCACAAAGGAATTATGTTCACGATATTCCACAATTCCCAGATTTGGAGCAAGGGTTGTAAAAGGATAGTCAGCAATTTTGGGTTTTGCGGCAGAGACCACCGACAACAGGGTTGATTTTCCGGCGCTGGGAAAACCTACAAGTCCAACATCAGCCAATAATTTCAACTCTAAAATTTTCCAGCCCTCTTCACCCTCCTCTCCGGGCTGGGCATATCGCGGTGTCTGATTCACTGATGATTTAAAGTGGACATTTCCCAACCCACCGCGACCACCGCGCATCAATATCTTTTGCTCATCGTGATCAGTGATTTCAAAAATTTGTTCACCGGTTTCATCATCCCGCACAATGGTTCCCAGGGGCACTTCAATGATTACATCTTTTCCGTCGGCGCCGGTTTTATTCTGGGAACTTCCCTGCACGCCATTTCCTGCCAATATGTGTTTTTGAAATTTCAGATGAAGAAGTGTCCATTTATTCCGGTTGCCTTTCAGAATAACATGACCTCCCCTCCCTCCGTCGCCGCCGTCGGGTCCGCCCTTCGGCACAAATTTTTCGCGGCGCAAATGGGCAGAGCCTGCTCCTCCCTTTCCGGATTTGCAAAAAATCTTTATATAGTCAATGAAGTTCGATTCTGCCATATTTCTCCTTT
The DNA here is from genome assembly GCA_040772505.1 of Mariniphaga sp. Taxonomy (GTDB): domain Bacteria; phylum Bacteroidota; class Bacteroidia; order Bacteroidales; family Prolixibacteraceae; genus Mariniphaga. The sequence goes on from JAXGYA010000003.1 coordinate 204,612, forward strand.
CCAATTTCTAACCTGCCCGAAATTTAACTAAACTTTAAAAAACTTTAAAGTTTTTCAACAACAGCTTTCAGCCGGTCTGCTATATCCTGTATGGTTCCCTTTCCACTTATTCCGTAGTGTTTCCCCTGTTTTTTATAATATTCAATGAGCGGCAAAGTTTTTTCGTTATACACATTGATACGGTACTCAATAACAGACTGTTCCTGGTCATCGATACGTCCATATTTTAGTCCCCTGCCTATCAGACGGCGAATAAGCTCTTGTTTTTCAACTTCAAGACTTAACATTCCTGAAATTGACATACAGTTTTTACAGAGCAATTCATCCAGCGCTTCTGCCTGAGCAACCGTGCGGGGAAAGCCGTCAAAAACGAAGCCCTTCACGTTCTGACAAGAATTCAGCTTGTTTTTTATAACATCAATCACAAGCTCATCCGGCACAAGATTGCCCTTGTCCATAAACTTTTTGGCTTTTTTGCCAAGTTCAGTTCCATTCTTTATTTCCGCTCGCAACAGCTCACCGGTTGAAATGTGAATCAATCCGAACGTTTTAATTAACAGTTCGGCCTGAGTACCCTTTCCTGCTCCGGGTGCTCCAAATAATATCAGATTTAACATGAGTTAATTATTATTCATTAATTAATTTCTGAATAAATATCAGTGAGATTACGCCCATGTCCGTTATAGTCCAAACCGTAACCTAAGATAAAATCATTCGGAATTTCCATACCTACATAGTCCAGGTTTACTTTTTCTTTAATTGAATCTGGCTTTATGAGCAGAGAAGCAAACAGCACTTCATGCGGATTTTGCTTTTGCAAAACTTCATTAATACTGGAAATAGTCAGTCCGCTATCCACTATATCTTCAAGAACAACTACTGTTCGTCCCTCAATATTTTCATTTAATCCGATGAGTTGCTTAACTTGTCCGGATGTTTTATCTCCCTGATAGGAAGCAAGTTTAACAAAAGAGATTTCAGCTTCCATCAGGTTTATGCGCTTAAACAGCTCGGCTGCAAACATAAAGGCGCCATTGAGAATACAGATAAACAACGGGTTTTTTCCTGCCAGGTCAAGATTCATTTTTTCTGCCATGTTTTCAACAACAGAGGTAATCTGCTCATAAGAAATGTAAAGTCGAAAGGTTTTATCGTGAATTTTTATTTGTTTCATCAACGAAAGTTTATTTTTACAAGTGCCTTTTATGCGCTATTTTCGTCAGAAAATTGTTTTTTGGCAAATTAACAAAACAAAACGGTTAACCGGAAATATAAAATTGTAAAAAATGAAATCTAAAGTAAGTATTATCATGGGCAGCACATCCGATTTGGATGTTATGGCTAAAGCAGCACAGATTCTGGACGAATTTGAAATTCCTTTTGAGATGAATGCGCTGTCGGCACACCGTACTCCTGATGAGGTGGAAAGGTTTGCAAAAAATGCTAAAGAGCGCGGAATAAAGGTGATTATTGCCGGCGCCGGAATGGCTGCCCATTTGCCCGGAGTGATTGCCGCAATGACTCCGCTGCCTGTTATCGGAGTTCCCATCAAAGTTTCTCTCGAAGGATTTGATTCTATCCTCTCTATTTTGCAGATGCCACCTGGGATTCCGGTAGCCACTGTTGCCGTCAACGGCGCAATGAACGCAGCAATTCTTGCAGTGCAAATGATTGCCACCGGAGATGAAAACCTGATGAAAAAGATTATTGATTATAAAGAGAGTCTGAAACAGAAAATCGTGAAAGCAAACGATGAGCTTTCAGAAGTGAAATACAGGTTTAAAACCAACTGATCTTCAGTTAACATAACCAAGCGCAATGAAACAAAACCATTTTAAAACCGGATTTTTAAAACTGTTAATTGTAATTCTCTTCCAGGGAATTGGAAAGTTTTCATTTGCTATTGAAAATCATCCTGCCGGTGCACGTTCATCAGCTCTTTCTCACGCTTCCGTTTCATTCTCTGACTTGTGGGCTACATTCCACAATCAGGCAGGAATTGCTGCTGTGAGCGAGTTTTCAGCAGGTTTCTTTTACGAATCAAGGTTCGGCATTGACCTCCTCTCCCTCTCTGCCGGTTCGGTTGTGCTTCCTTCGGGAAATGGAGCGTTTGGAGTAAGTTTCTTTCAGTTTGGAAAAAAATCATACAAGGAAAACAAATTAGGAGTGGCTTATGCGCTTCAACTATCGGAAAAATGGAGTGCCGGAATCCAATTGGATTACATTGCCGGCGTTTTTCCTGAAAATGTACGGCACAAAGGATTTGCAACCTTTGAAACGGGAGTGATTTACCGGCCAGCAGATAAATTACATTTTGGCGCACATCTGTTCAACCCGGTGAAGGGCGGAATTCAAACAGTTGCCGGCAAACAGGATATGCCTGTAGTTTTCCGCGCCGGCGGCAATTACTGTTTTGGCGAAATGGTATTGTTTGCTTTTGAAGCTGAAAAAGAGAATAAAAATCCGGCACTTGTGAAGGCGGGCATAGAGTTTTTGCCAGCAGAAAACCTGTTTTTGCGAATTGGCGCTTCAGGCAGACCATTCAAATACACCGCAGGATTTGGCTATAAAACGGAGAAAATTTCGGCTGACATAGGATTTGGTTATCATGCAAATCTGGGTACTACTCCATCGGTTTCCATTCAATTTCAGCTCTGATGAAACGTTTGCTCAAATATACAATTCCTGTCCTGCTGGCAGCTATTTCGAAAATAGCGCTCGCACAAAACGGAGGAGCTGAAACTCAGATTGAAACAATTATTGAATCCATAATTGAGCAGTTAGGTGAAGAGGCAGATGCTGCCCTTATCATCGAAGACATTGAGGAGTTTGCCGCAAACCCTTTGAATATCAATACTGCTACCCGTGAGCAGTTATCACGGCTGCATCTTCTTGACGATATCCAAATTCAAAAACTTTTAGAATACCTTAAAACATTCGGTCCGGCAATAACTATTTATGAATTGAACACCATTGATGGTTTCAGTCCGGAGCTGCTGATGAAAATGGAGCCTTTCATCCGATTTGGAGAAGCTGAAAAAAAAGCGCAGACAATGGGCGAAATGTTAAAATATGGTCGGCATGAACTGATGCTGCGCACATTGGGAACGGTTCAAAAAGCGCGCGGATATAAGGAAAAAGATGACGGGACAACTCACTATGAAGGGAATCGTCTAAGGTATTACACCCGATACAGGTACCAATCGGGCGAAAATATTTCAGCGGGAATTACTGCCGAAAAAGACCCGGGAGAGGCATTTTTCGCAGGTTCCAACAAATACGGTTTCGACTTCTATTCTGCTCACTTAAGTTTCAAGGTCAGTCCGGTGTTTGAAAAAATTACCGTTGGAGATTTTGTGGTACGGAGCGGACAGGGACTTGTGCTATGGCAGGGATATTCATTCAATAAATCGGTGAACACGCTGAACATTTCCAAAACTAATCAGGGTGTCAGACCATATACCTCCACCGATGAAAATCAGTTTTTCAGAGGTATTTCCACTTCTCTAAAGCTGGGAGAAATTCGGTTGAGTTTATTTTATTCTCAAAAAAACCGGGATGGGAACCTGGCTTTTTCAGACTCTTTGGCAAATTATTTCACCAGCCTGCAAACTTCAGGATATCATCGAACGGCAAGCGAAATCGAAGACAAAAACAGTGTTAATGACCTGAATGCGGGAGCTGTTGTTTCATGGCAATACCAAAACTTCAAAATTGGTACTACTCTACTTTACCGGCAATTCAATATGCCGTTTATCCGGAGCAATCAGCTTTATAACCAGTTCCGTTTTCAAGGAAAAGAGAACCATGCCACAAGTATCGACTATCTTTTCAGCAAAGGAAAATATCAGCTGTTTGGTGAGGCAGCCGTTTCCAAATCCAATGGCAAAGCAATATTGCAAGGTGCAACCGCACACCTGCACGACCAGATTCAGATCTCCTCACTGTTTCGCCATTTTGACAAAAACTACCATGCCATGTGGGCAAATCCTTTTGCAGAAGGGAGTTCGGCTGCCAACGAAACAGGGCTCTATTTTGGCACACGCATCTTACCAGTAAAATTTGTCTCACTCTCTGCCTATTCCGACATGTATCGTTCGGAGTGGATAAATTTCACCACAACGGGGCCATCACGGGGATGGGATGTTTTTGCACAGGCAGATTTCCGTCCTTCGCGAAAAGTAAATTTTTATCTGAGATACAAAAACGAAGAGAAAGAACAAAAGTTCAGAATTGAGGAAAAGTATGAAGACCATCCTGAACAGTTCAGAAAATCGAGACTGCATTTTCAGTACAATTTTTCAGAGGTAATAACACTGAAAACCCGGGCAGAGCATGTCTTCTACAAAGGATTGGAAAAAGAAAACGGCTGGATGATTTTTCAGGACATTCAGTATTCACCGAGAAGTTTCCCGCTCAATCTTTCGGCGCGCATTGCATGGTTTAATACCGAAAGCTACAGCTCCAGAATTTACGCATATGAGAATGATCTGCTCTACACATTTTCTGTTCCTGCTTTTTTTGGCAAAGGATTACGCAACTATTTGAATCTAAAGTATAAAATTTCCGAAAAGACGGAAATTTGGTTTAAAATGGCAAACACCTGGCAAAATGGCGCAGAATCAATCAGTTCCGGATATAATGAAATAACCGGACCACACAAAACAGAGGTGAAATTTCAGCTGAGGTTGAAAATGTGATTCTGAATTCGTTACTTTGCCACGTAATAAAAATGATTTTAATATGGAATTTAATTTCGATGACATTCGTCCATACACCAACGAAGAGGCAAATGAAAAGATTAAGATGGTGGTTGATGACCCCGTTTTTGACAGGGTGCTTATGCATCTTTATAAAGCCCGCCCAAAAATTGAAATGGTGAAAAAGCAGTTAAAAACAATTCAAACCATTGAGGAACTGCAGGGAACTTTTATTTACGACTTGTTAAACTGGATCATCAACAAAACTTCGGACGGCTTGTCCTGCACAGGGATTGAAAAGTTAGACAAAACCAAACCTTATCTTTTTATTTCAAACCACCGCGACATTATTTTGGATGCAGCCCTGCTCAACTATCTCATTTTTGAAAAGGGTATGAACACCACACAGATTGCCATCGGAAATAATCTTTTACTCTATGAGTGGATCGAGCATACCGTTAAACTGAACCGCGCTTTTATTATCAAAAGAAACCTTCCACCCCGTGAATTGCTGAATGCTTCACAAAAAGTTTCATCATTTATCCGAAAATCCATCACTGAAGATAACCTGTCGGTTTGGATTGCCCAGCGCGAAGGGCGCACAAAGGACGGAGCCGACAAAACTCAGGAGAGCGTACTTAAAATGCTGAACATGAGCAACAAGAAAAGTTTTTCCGAAGGGTTTAACGAGCTGAATATCGTGCCGGTTTCCATTTCATACGAAATTGAGCCCTGCGGGCTGGCAAAAATGAAAGAGCTCATAAAAAAAGAGCGATACGGACAAACGAAAACCAGTAGAGATGATTTAAAAAGCATGTCCATGGGCATTTTTAATCCCAAAGGCAGAATGCGTTTTTCGTTTGGCGAGATGATAAAAGTTGGCGAACAGGACATCAACGAACAAAATAATCACAGAATCAGAAGGGTTGCAGAAGAGATCGACACACAGATTTATGCAAACTTCAAACTCTGGCCCAACAATTATATTGCCTATGACATGCTCATGCCCGAGTCTAAATTTAAGCACAAGTATTCGTCGGAAGAAAAAAGAAACTTCAAAACCATGCTCCAGCAGGCAATGATTTTTATCGACTTTCCCATAACCGACATTCAGGAAAGATTCCTGAAAATATATGCCAACCCAGTGATTAACAAAATGAATACGGTGAATTTATGACAAATGAGCCTGTAATAATCTGACATATATAAAAGCACACGGAAATCTCAGATAAATTCATTCAGAAAATATCCCTTTTTTTAATGTCGCGGATGAAGAGTTGCAGACTGGTTTTTCCCCGATATTCATTTTCGGTGATTGAATAACATACATCAAAGGGCAAGCCTGAGGTAATCAAGTCAAATTTATCGGATTGACCGAACGCTATGCCTGAGAAAATCCCGGAATTCACATCAGGCTCCACCAGATCCAGTTTCAGGTGTTCCTGATTTTTACCCACAAGCTTGCTTGTGCCGGCATCAAACACATCTTCAGTCACAAAAACCGGTGTCAGGTTATGTGGCCCAAACGGAGCAAATTGCTTTAATATCCGGTAGAAGCGGGGATTTATCTCACTTAGCGTAATTTTAGCGTCCACCTCTATGGTTTGCATCTGAGAGGAGTCTGTCAGCTGATTTGTAACAATTTCTTCAAACCTTCTTCTGAATTCGGGAATATTTTCAATTTTGATAGTCAGTCCGGCAGCGTACATGTGTCCGCCGTAGGATTCCAGCAAATCGCTGCATTGCCCGATGGCTTCATATAAATCAAAATCCCTGACCGAGCGCGCCGAACCTGTTGCCATGCCATTCGATTCGGTTAAAATTATGGTGGGGCGGTAAAATTGTTCGGTAACACGTGAGGCAACAATTCCGACAACACCCTTATGCCAGTCGCGGTTATACAGAACCGTGCTGTTCATGTTCTTCAGCTCAGGGTCGTTCTCAATCATATAGAGTGCATCCATGGTGATGTCACGATCAAGTGTTTTCCGGATTTCATTAAAGGAATCGATCTCTTCGCCAAGAATGTCCGATTTGTCTTCATCGTTGGAAATCAGGATCTGAACTGATTTTTTCCCGTGTTCAATTCGCCCGGAAGCATTCAGGCGTGGTCCGATTTTAAACACAATGTCGTTTATGGTAATTTCACTTCCGGTTATTCCGGCAAGGTTAATAATGGTTTGCAATCCCATTCCCGGGTTGGAATTCAGTTTTTTCAAACCGTAATATGCCAGCACCCGGTTTTCGCCGGTGATGGGGACGATATCGGACGCTATGCTCACGACGACCAGATCCAACAAATCATATATTTCCTCCAAATCAATATTATTCTTCTGGCAAAAACCCTGTAATAGCTTGAATCCCACTCCACAACCGGAAAGCTCCTTATAGGGATAGTTGCAATCGGGCTGCTTGGGGTCGAGAACTGCCACTGCCGGCGGAACCTCTTCGTCGGGATTGTGATGGTCGCAAATGATGAAATCAAGACCGCGATCACGCGCATCCGCAATTTTCTCGACCGCTTTAATTCCACAATCCAATGCAATTATCAGCGAAAAATCATTCTCAACGGCATAATCTATACTTTTGGGTGAAATCCCGTAACCTTCACTATATCTATCAGGAATATAATACTCAATATGGTCAAACCGCTGTCTTAAAAATGTATAGACCATGGCAACAGAGGTTGTTCCGTCCACATCATAATCCCCGTAAATCATCACTTTCTCCTGATTGGCTATTGCCTGTTCAAGGCGTTCAACCGCTTTGTCCATGTCTTTCATCAGGAAGGGATCGTGAAGATCGCTCAACCGCGGACGGAAAAAAGCCTTAGCTTCATTAAATGTGGTAATCCCACGCTGCACCAGCAACCGCGCCAACGTCATACTGACATTAAGCGCAACCGAAAGGTGCTTGATTTCTATGGGATCACCCTGTTTTTTAAACTCCCAGTTCTTTTCCATCAATGTTGATTTTTCCTTTTTATGATTTACAAAGATAGCATTTGCATCCGATTTAACAGACGGCTTCGGCTTTCAAAACCAAAATCAAATCGAAGGTTTACTCATTTCAGAAAACATAATAATCCGTCTATTTAATTCGTCTGAAAAAACCAAAAAGTGCAATTTCAACTCTAATTTCCTTTTTTAGCAGAGGCAAATTGTCTTTTCCGATGGCAAATTGTAGTTCTCGATTTATACGAATATCATCGGGATGAAGAAGGGTAATAAAATTGTATAAAATTAAAAAAGCAGGAATGTGCTACACCCCTGCTTTTTCACCCTAACTAAACTTGCAAACTATGAAAAAATCACCTTTAAACCAAATGAAGTTACAAACTTAAAAATTAATTGTGTTAACAGGCTTCAATGAAAGTTAACAAATGTTAACACTTAATAATCAAAAAGATAAATTAAATAGTAGAACAACGGGAATTTCGGATGGTTTTATTTGTTTTCGGGTGATTTTTTGAAAAAATAAGTATAAATTAGCACACCAAAAATTAGCAAAGATTTCTTTTTTCTAAAATTATAAAAATTCATTATTTATGGCAAAACATGTTTATACTTTTGGAGCCGGGAAAGCTGAAGGTAAAGCTGATATGAAAAATTTGCTGGGCGGCAAAGGTGCCAACCTTGCAGAAATGAATCTCATCGGAGTACCGGTTCCTCCGGGATTTACCATTACCACCGAAGTGTGCACCATGTACAACGAAATTGGCAGGGAAAAAACATTTGAATTGATCAGACCCGAAGTTGAAGCAGCAGTTGCATTGGTTGAAGAGCTCACCGGAACCGGTTTTGGCGATAAAGAGAATCCCTGTTTACTTTCTGTTCGCTCGGGAGCGCGTGCTTCCATGCCGGGCATGATGGACACAGTTCTGAATCTCGGAATGAATGACGTGACTGTTGAAAGTCTTTCGAGAAAGAGCGGAAATCCCCGTTTTGCATGGGATTCATACCGGCGTTTTATTCAGATGTATGGCGATGTTGTGATGGGCATGAAGCCCAATAGCAAAGAGGAGCATGACCCATTCGAGGAGATTATTGATGAGTTGAAGCAGGAAAAAGGTGTTGAACTTGACACCGACCTCACTGCCGAAGATCTTCAGGAAATGGTTAGCAGATTTAAAGCGGCTATTAGAAAAACAACCGGACAGGATTTTCCAACCAATCCTTGGGATCAGCTCTGGGGCTCAATTTCCGCTGTTTTCAAAAGCTGGAACAATCCGCGTGCAACCTATTACCGCCGCATTGAGCAAATTCCGGATGACTGGGGAACAGCAGTGAATGTTCAGGCTATGGTTTTCGGAAACATGGGTCAGAGTTCAGCCACAGGAGTTGCTTTTACCCGCGATGCTGCAACCGGTGAAGATGTTTTTAACGGTGAATACCTGTTTAACGCACAAGGCGAAGACGTGGTTGCCGGAATCCGCACACCACTGGAAATTACCCTTTCCGGTTCAAGAAGATGGGCTAAGCTTCAGGGAGTGAGTGAAGAAGAACGCGCTTCAAAATTTCCTTCACTGGAAGAGGCTATGCCGGAAATATACAAACAGTTGGATGATACCCAGCAAAAACTGGAAGACCATTATAAAGATATGCAGGATGTAGAGTTCACAATTCAGGAAGGTAAATTGTGGATGCTGCAAACCCGAAACGGGAAGCGCACCGGCGCTGCAATGGTGAAAATAGCCGTTGACCTGATGGAGCAGGGTGTTATTGATGAAAAAACTGCATTGAACCGCATTGATGCAAACAAGCTGGACGAACTGCTACATCCGGTTTTTGATGCTTCTGCTTTGAAAAGTGCAGAAGAAATTGCACACGGACTACCAGCTTCTCCCGGCGCTGCAACAGGGCAGGTTGTCTTTTTTGCCGATGAAGCGGCTAAATATCCCAAATCCATTTTGGTGCGCGTGGAAACCTCTCCCGAAGACCTTGAAGGAATGCATATTGCAAAAGGAATTCTCACTGCACGCGGTGGAATGACCTCTCATGCAGCCGTTGTAGCAAGGGGAATGGGCAAATGTTGCGTTTCCGGTGCCGGTGCTGTGAAGATAAACTACAGAGCGCGCGTGATGAATGTTGACGGGAAAGAGATTAAAGAGGGCGACTGGATTTCATTGGATGGTTCTACCGGAAAAGTCTATGAAGGAAAAATTTTAACCAAAGACCCGGAAATGAGCGGTGACTTTGCAAAAATCATGGACCTTGCCGAAAAATATACCCGGATGAGTGTGCGAACAAATGCCGACTCTCCCAATGATGCAACTATTGCACGCCAGTTTGGGGCAAAGGGTATCGGACTTTGCCGCACGGAACACATGTTCTTTGAAGGCGAAAGGATAAAAGCCATGCGCGAAATGATTCTTTCAACAACCGAAAAGGGCAGACGTAAAGCTTTGGACAAACTGCTCCCCTATCAAAGAGCAGATTTTGAAGGTATCCTCGAAGCCATGCAGGGCTATGGGGTAACCATCCGCCTGCTTGACCCTCCACTCCATGAGTTTGTTCCGCACGAAGAAGCCAACCAGAAGGATATGGCTGATGAGATGGGAATTTCATTGGATGAAGTGAAGGCTTTGGTGGAGAGTCTCCATGAATTCAACCCTATGTTAGGGCATCGTGGTTGCCGATTGGGAAATACTTATCCTGAAATTACGGAAATGCAGGCAAGAGCAATCATTGAAGCTGCCGTAAACCTGAAACAAAGAGGCGTTAAAACCTATCCTGAAATCATGGTTCCGCTTATCGGAAACGTGAAGGAATATAAACTCCAGGCAGATATTATTCACGAAACTGCCAGGAAAGTGTTTGAAGAAAAGGGAACGAAAATAGACTACCTTGTGGGAACCATGATTGAAGTCCCGCGTGCTACCTTAACTGCCGACCAGGTTGCCAAAGAAGCACAGTTCTTCTCTTTCGGCACTAATGACCTCACCCAGATGACATTAGGCTTCTCGCGTGATGATGCAGGTAAATTCCTCGATGTGTATATCGAAAAGGGAATTCTGAAAAATGATCCTTTCCAGATTTTGGATCAGGAGGGCGTTGGGCAGCTAGTTAAAATGGGAGTTGACAAAGGGCGTTCAGTTGATCCTGAACTGAAAATCGGAATTTGCGGGGAGCATGGCGGCGAACCATCTTCAGTGATGTTTTGTGACAGTGTGGGAATGGATTACGTGAGCTGCTCACCTTTCCGCGTTCCCATTGCACGGGTAGCTGCAGCTCAGGCAAATATCAGAAAGTAATATAAACTTTGAGATATTAGAAAAGCAGGAACTTTTTTATTCCCTGCTTTTTTGTTGCTTTAGTTTAAAGTGAACTCTTTTTTCTGCAACATTCTGTAAACAGTTGACTTTCCGATTCCAAGCTTTTTTGCCACGAGCCGTACATTCTGGTTATATTTATTCAAAAAATGCTCTACAATATCCAGACTATACTCTTCGAGTGATTTTTCACTAGCCAAAAGGTTATGCATACTATCGTCCACACTCATGTTTAAGTGAATTGGCTTGATATAATTGGTATTGGTCATAACACAGGCAAGTTCCATAACTGCTTTAAGCTCTCTGATGTTTCCAGGATAATGGTATTTACGAAGGATTTTTTTTGCTTCATCTGTAATATTTTTCGGATTCAGCTTATTTTCCTTACAAAACTCATCTACAAAATATTTGGCTAACAGGATAATGTCATTCCCCCGTTGCCGCAGAGGAGGCAGCTCAATGGGCAATCCTAACAGTCTGTAATACAAATCCTGCCTGAATTTTCCTGCATTCACCAAGGCTGGAAGATTTTTATGAGTTGCCGTAATTATCCGTACATCCAGGGGAATCACCTCAGCTCCGCCTAAACGGACCAATTCACGCTCCTGAATTACACGCAACAGTTTTGCCTGCACATTCAAATCCAAATCAGCAATTTCATCCAAAAAGAGCGTCCCGTGATTGGCTTGCTCAAACTTTCCTAATTTTAAAAAATCGGCGCCCGTGAAAGCTCCTCTTTCATGCCCGAAGAGTTCACTTTCAACCAATCCTTCAGGAATTGCAGAAACATTTACTGCAATAAAGGACTTGTTACTTCTCGATGAGTTGTAGTGGATTCCCTGGGCAACCAGCTCTTTGCCGGTTCCTGTTTCGCCATAAATAGATACTGAAATGTTGGTCTGGACTGCCTTGTCCATTAAATCAAAAACCAAATCAATCTCGCGGCTGTTTCCCTTGATTAATTTCCTGTAATTGTAGTGGTCTTTGATTGCACTTTTCAGGATAATATTTTCCTTTTTAATCTGATCAGACTCGTAGATGTTCTTAATAATGTAGGTTAATTTCTCACGGGTATCGGGCCCTTTCATAATGTAGTCATAAGCCCCTGCTTTCATCAGTTCAATGGCAGTGTTAATGTTTTCCTGTGCAGAAATTACAATTACATACACATCGGGCAGCCTTTTCAGGATTTCATTTAATACTTCATGTCCTGTCATGTCCGGTAAAGTGTAGTCAAGGGTTATAACATCCGGCATGTCGGCAAGGTTGTCAATACAATCTTTTCCATTGTAAAAAACCTTTACTTGATAGTCATTATCCAGGAGTTGCTTTTTAATTATTTGTGCATAAAGAACATTGTCTTCAACAACGAAAATCTTGTAGCTTTTCACACGTTTTGACTTTTCCATAATTAAATAATAAATTTTAGCGTACGTCCATTTACGCAAAATCTGTCCCAATTTAGGAATATTTTTTGAATTTTTTCCCTTTTTGAAACAAAATTCAGAAAGAATAGTTCAAAACAGTTAAAAATTGTGAAATTTCAATTTTGTTTATGCTCAATTTACAGATGAAAATTACTAGGAAACAATGTGTTTTTTGTTATAATTCTTTATTAACACGGAAAATTTTGGCATGTTTAGTCCCTGAGTAATTATTTTTATGAAATAAATCCCGGTAAGGGAAAATTGAAAACCACTTAAAAAAATTGAAGTAAATGAAATACAGAGCATTTCACAAAATGTCGTATGGGTTATATATCGTCGCCACACGGCACAATGATAAGAATGCCGGATATATTGGCAACACAGTTTTTCAGGTAACATCCGATCCGGCACAAATTGCAATCAGTTGTCATAAGAAAAACTCTTCGGTTGAAAAAATACTTGAGAGCATGATTTTTTCCGTTTCCGTTTTAGGTATAAATGCAAGCACCTCGCTCATTGGTGAGTTTGGGTTTATGTCGGGGAGTGATGTCAACAAATTCAAAAATCTTAAAACCATAACTTCGCAAACCGGCGCTCCCATCGTGCTGGATTCGGCAATTGCCTGGTTCGACTGTAAAGTGGTATCAACACTGGATGTCGGTTCACATTTTCTGATTATCGGCGAAGTGCTGGACAGTGATGTAATTTCAGATCAAGAACCACTGACCTACGCTTTTTACCGTGAGAAATATAAAATGCTTTCACCTAAAAACTCGCCGACCTATATTGAAAAAGAGCGGCTGGAACAGGAAAAACCGGCAAGTGAACAGAAAAGTTCAAAAGCAACAGATGATACAAAAGTAGAAGAAAGAGCTGAAAAAAATATGGACATTTACACCTGCTCAATTTGCGGATACCAATACGACCCGGAAGAGGGAGAACCGGGTTCCGGGATTCCGCCGGGAATACCATTTGCAGATTTGCCCGATGACTATAAATGCCCTGTATGCAATGCAGGCAAAGAGTATTTTAAACGAAATTACTGATTCTTATGTATTTTATTTTTATACTTTTACAAATCTCTCAAAATAGGCTTTATGACATTTATCATCACTGAAACAACTCAAACTTTAAAGGCAATGAAACAATTTTTTATTCTTTTTTACCTGATATTTTTCTTCTTTCCGCACTTGTCGCTGAAAGCAGCCTCTCCGGAGAAATTCTATGTAGGAACCTTCACATCAGGGGGAGCTGAAGGAATTTATCTTTGCAGTTTCAACAGTGAGACAGGTGAAATCTCACTGTTAAAAACCTTTGCCGGCATTGAAAATCCCTCGTTTTTGAAAATTTCACCCGATAGGAAAAAACTGTATGCCGTAACCCGCCTGCAAAAAAATTCCGGAAAACCGGAGGGATATGTGAATGCTTACGCCATTCTTCAGGACGGGGAACTGCAGTTGTTAAATAGTCAATCGTCCAACGGTTCCGACCCCTGCTATGTTGATGTTTCAGCCGATGGCAAATTTGTTGCGGTCGCCAATTATGGCAGCGGCTCAACTTCACTATACCGCACAAACGAAGATGGCAGCCTGAATCCAGCAAGCTCCGTTATCGTTAATAAAGGTTCGGGACCAAATCTTTCAAGGCAAAAATCGCCTCATGCCCACTCCATCCGGTTTTCACCCGATGGGAAACAGCTTTTCAGCGCCGACCTCGGCACAGACAAACTCAATATATTCAATCTGAAAAGAGGAAAACTTCAGCCGGCAAAGCAACAGTTTGTTTCTCTTCCACCTGGCTCTGGACCGAGGCATTTTGACTATCACCCCGGGTCTTCAATAATTTATGTTGTTAATGAGCTGATTTCCACAGTTAGTGTTTTGCAGAAAAAAGGAAAGAACCTTGAGGTTATTCAAACGGTTTCCACAACACCGAAATATTTCACTGGCACAACTTATTGTGCTGAAGTGCGTGTGTCAAACGACGGTAGGTACGTTTATGCCTCAAACAGGGGACACAATTCCATTTCAGTTCTAAATGTCGATCCGGTTTCGCATAAACTGAACCTGCTGACAACGGTATCTACCGAAGGAGAATGGCCAAGGCATTTCACATTGAGTCCCGACGGAAAATTCTTATTGGTAGCAAACCAGAACAGTGGAAATATTGTGGTTTTTAAGATAAACGAAAAAAGCGGCGTTCCTGAACTGACCGGTTTTGAGCTCAAGTTGCCGGCTCCTGTCTGTCTTGAATTTTTATAACTTCTGCCTAACTAAATCTTGTGCTGATCAGTTTAATAAATTCTGAACGAGTTGCATCTTTCTGAAATGCGCCGGTGAAATCAGAAGTTGTGGTTATAGAGTGCTGTTTCTGGATTCCGCGCATCTGCATGCATAAATGATGCGCTTCAATAACAACTGCAACACCCAAAGGATTTAAAGTGCTCTGAATACATTCCTTTATCTGGGTGGTGAGTCTTTCCTGAACCTGCAGACGACGTGCAAAAACATCAACAACGCGTGCAATTTTACTCAATCCGGTAATTGTTCCGTTAGGAATGTATGCCACATGCGCCTTACCATAAAACGGCAGGATATGATGCTCACATAACGAATAAATTTCAATATCCTTCACAATAACCATCTGCCGGTAATCCTCCTTAAACATTGCGGATTTTAAAATCTCAACCGGGTCGTTTCTGTATCCCTGCAATAAAAACTGCATCGCTTTGGCAGCGCGCTCAGGTGTTTTATCCAAACCTTCTCTGGTAACATCCTCACCCAAAGCACTTATCATTCTTGAATAGAAATTTGATAGCAGGTCGGTAACCTCCTCATCATAAAAATCTATGCGCTCATATACATTTGAATTTTCCAATTCCATTTCACTCTTTTTTATTAATCTATACAAAGATTGTCCTTTTTTCAGAAAGACAACTCTTTAACTCTTCTAAAAATCGGTTTGAAAAAAAACTTAAGGAAAACTTTCCCTTCATCCAAACAGGAACCATAACTTAGAAACAGGGTGATTTGTTCATTTGCAATGATAGTCAATGGTACGCTTAATCGCTTTTGTGCAGACCGGGCAAAATTTTCCGGCATTGTTGCTTTTCATGCGGCAATCCATAAAAGGGCTGTAAATTCCTTTTTCAAGATATCCGCCTCCTTCAAAAACACCGGTTGTGTTTTTGAATTCGTCTTTACGCGGAGTGGGGACAGGTGTCTGTTTCTTCAGCATATTTTCCCATTTTTTTCCAAAATCGACAAGTGTGGTAATGTTGGGCTCCCAGGGCTCAACATCCAGATTGTAAAAATCCTGGTAGGCAACCGATGATGTATAATATTCATCTGCCAGCCCGGCAAATCCATGCCCAAACTCGTGGACAAAAACCTCTTTGGTTAAATAATTATCGGATGTGCAAACACTCAGAAAGTTATAAAACCCTCCACCCCCGTATTTGTCGGAATTCACCAGAACATAAATGTGATCGTATGGTACGGAAGCAGCTGCATCATAGACAGTTCGCATGTCGCTTGTTGTGAGATAGCGGTCGGTATCAAAGGTGTAGAAAGTGGAATTGAAAATTGTGTTTTTGTAAATTCCCTCTCCGGGAATATCGGTTCCCGACTCAACAGACGGAGTTAAAACTGCTGTTACATTAAACTTGTCTTTCTCCGACTTAAATGGCTCCTCATCAAACAGATAGTTTGTAACCCGGCGGGCATCGGCAAGAAATTTCTCCATTCCGTTTTGAGCATAACCTTCGGCAAGAATGACCAGATCCACCTTTTCGGAGGGTTTTCCGTTTTGAAGGATATTTACCGATTCATAGGGCGCCGTAGTTTCTTTCAGAATAAAGTAGTCTTTCGGATCAATTTCTGTTTCAAAAACCGTTTTGAAATCGCCTTCCCATTCCCGGGCATCAATGCTGAGCATTACTTTTTCGCGCGGAAAAGGAAAAATCACTGCCTGGTAAAATGTTTTGCTGACTTTTTCTGCTTCAGCCGTACTCTGCCACTCCTGAAACAGATTGCAAAATCCCTTTGAATACAGCAACTTTCCCGTTGCAAAGTCATTGACCCTAAAACGATACGTTCCATAGTCAAAAGGGTCTGTGAGGTTTTTGAGTGAACCTGCCCAATAGGGCTCCTGCTTCATTTGCTGCGGAAACACAGTTGTTTCTTCAACATTTCCACCTAATAAAAAATCGAACCGAAGGGATTTTTCAATGAAATATTTAAAAAAATCCTGTTGCCCGTCTGAAAGCAAAGGCACAAAAAGTAAAATTATCAGCAGTTTGCGCATGTTTCTGTTTTTAAACAAAAGTTAAAATTAAAACAAATCTTTCAATAAAGGTCATTTCATAAATCAATCCGGTTTAACAGGTATAATTTCAACTTTACCCCACAATCCGGCATCTTTCACACTCCATTCCGATGCATCAAAAATTCTGTTTTCGATACTGATAAAATTGATGTCATAAAATTTTTTCCAGTTTACTCCCCGTATATCCAAGTCGCGAATACGGTTGGCTGCCACATTCGTAACCTCAACTTCCAAAAGGTTTTTCCCGTTTTTCAAATTGTCTGCCTTAAGTGTAAACGAAGGACCGAGAAGAGTTCCCAACTCTTTACCATTCAGTCTTATACGCGCACAATCCTTCACCTGCTCAAACGACAGAATCCCGGAGTTAAAATCTCTATTCCAATCAAACTCAATGGAATAGCACGCTGTTCCGGAAAATCGTTTCAACTCCTCATTTTCTGTTTCTGTCCAGGGAATCAGTTTTTCTACAGTGAAACTATCCGGCAAGACCGGTCCGCCTTCAACAAAATTAATTTTCCATTCTCCCGCGATTTCAATCGGTACCGAATCAAAATCTGCATAATTGAAAGCAGGAGCATCGGTTTTATTGCGAGCACAGCGAACAAAAACAGCTCTTTCCGGAGGGAGTTGCAACCGGATTGAATTTGCACGTTTCTCTACCCTGGAAATTTCACCGGTTTCCGGAAAATAGAACAGGTATTGCTTCGCCGGAGAGTCAATTTCAATCCAATCGTCAAGCACTTTTTCGCTTAAATTAAAAAGCATGTACCAATCTTCACTCCCCTTTCTCAATTTTAGATAATGAAATCCGTTGTGTTCAATCGGAATTTCAGCTTTTATCCCGCTTTGCTTCAACAACCTCAATGCATTTCCCACATGCTTTTTAATATCCACAGAGCTTGTAACTTCTGCTAGCTCTTTTTCCCTATTTTCCAGATTGAACATTCCGGGAACGCTTACTGGCAAGTGACTGTCAAAAAACACTTTGCCGCCATCAGCGGCAAATGCTGCAAGTTTTTTCATGGTCTCGACTGGAATAAATTTTGTTTCCGGAAGCAAAACAGCGTGGTAGAGTGCTTTCCCTTCAGTTTCAATTTTCCCGCTGACTAATTTGGAATTCAGCAATTGTTTATCTGAAATATAATCGAAAGAGTAGCCTGCTTCAGTTAGTTTTTTCACAAAATCTGCAAATGCAGAATTTATAAACCACGGAGAATTATCACCGCGATCAATGTTTGTACTGTTGAAAAGCCTCCCTTCAGTTGCTGCAAAATCATAAAACGGCCAGTAAACAAGCAGGTCATTTTGCAGCCGGGCATTTTGAAGAATAGATTGCGAGCGTTCAATATATTTAAGAAGTGTCGGCATCTCACGCCACAACGGGTTTCGGTTATTCATCTGAACTGAAGCGTAGAAGAGCCAGCCGGGCCATTCTGCATCGGCTGGCGAATAACAGGTTCCGTGAAAAAACAGGTGGTTCACGCCGGCAAGGAACAGGCGGTTAGTAGCGCGAATCATATCATCGGGGGTTACGTTCCAGTGCTCGCCAAGCCAGGTAAAACTTTCTGAAGAGACAAGATTTTTCCCAGTGACATGCGCTGCCGATGAAGCAAATTTGTTTACCAAAATGTGAACTCCCGATCTGTTGCCGGTTTTGTAAATTTCCGTTTCGGGAATATCACACGCAGCATACAAGTCAAGAATATTCGCGGGAGAACCATGCGCCTGATTGCGGTTCAGGCTACCGTGGCGGTTTGCCCATTCTGTCATTGGCTGAATAAAGGATTCCAGCACCAAATCGGACAAGGTTTCACGGTAATCAGATTTCACACGGGCTACAATTTCGGTATTTTCACAATCTCCCGCCAACACATGCAAAAATTCAGTCAGGTCATACCCGCGTCGATTGCTGAACTCATTCATAAAATTTGTGGTGAAATCTCCCGAATATTCAAACGAATCGTGAAAGAAGCTGCGAAACATTCCTTCATCTAAATTCAGTCTTTCCCAAAATTCATTGAGATACCATTTGGTAATTTCCTCATTGAAAGTATCTATTGCCCAGCCTTTTCCACCATCGGAAGCCCGCTTCACCTGATCGGAATTTTTAATACGCTCTGCCACATAAACCTTCCCTTCAGCCGGTGCATAAAACGGTTTATTTGTTTCTGGAATGATTACATTTCCCTGCTTATCCACAAAAGAGACGGCTGCCACAATTTCAAAATCATCCTCTATTTTCAGCTGCTCCCCCCGGGTAAGTTCAAAACTGTGCATTTTCAATGACCAAAGTCCATTTTCCCGCTGCACAAAGGGACCACCGCATCGCCAGCCGCTGCCGGGCGGCAGGTCCACTCCCATTCCCAATTTTTCGGCTTCTTCAACCGTAAATTTCAGCATTTCGGAAAATTGCGGCGACAAATATTCAATAAAACGCCCTTCCTCTCCACGAACACCATATATGGAGGTAATCTCTACGCCGCCAATACCTGCATCAGCCATTTCCTGCAATTCGCGGCTAATGTTTTCGTGGTCAACAGCATTGCCGGGCCACCACCAGCGTGTCCACGGTTTCGACTCACGGATTGGCTCGGGCCAGGAAGCTTTTTCCAGCTCACACCCGAATAATAGGAACACCAAACCAAACAACACAACAAAGTAATTCACTCTCATTTTTTTGATCTTCAGGATAACAAAATCTCAGTAATCTCAGGCTAAAATAGGAAATCGGAGAGATTTTCGGCTGTTTTTCAAAAAGAAAAAACCACAATGGAAATTATAACACAATAGAAGAATGAAAACACTATCTGCCCTATTGTGCCTATGTGGTTCAAAAATAACTAACCACAGAGTAGTGCGATAAATAAAATTTCTTTGAACAAAACAGCCGGCATATCCATTTTACTATTTTGATTTCAGGTAGGTCAAATTCTGTGTTGTTAATTTTCCATTAATCAAATAATTTTAAAATGAAGATATCCTTTCAGTCAGTATTACTGCTTTTTCTGTTGTTGCTTTCAGCAAGAATCAAATCCCAGGAAATTTATTCTGCTTATTCGCTAACAGATACAGTACAAAGCAACATTTCGTTTTCAGAAAAAATTGGTGAAGTAACCGTTACCGCCTTTCGCACACCCTACAATATTTTCAATATTCCTGCACCGGTTAATTTAATCACCTCCGCACAACTGGAAACCGGAAACGCTCTAACGCCGGTTGAAGCGCTCAATCAAGTGCCCGGAGTCCTAATGCATCACGGAACCTTATCCACCAACCGGCTCACCATCCGCGGAATAGGTTCTCGCACACCCTACGCAACCAACAAAATAAAAGCCTATTTGGGAGAGATACCACTCACCGGCGGCGATGGCGAAACCGTTTTGGAAGACTTGGAGAACGCTTCAATTCAGCGCATTGAAGTTATCAAGGGCCCATCATCGAGTCTGTATGGAGCGGGATTGGGCGGAACAATTCTTTTTCATGCAAGAGAGATACAGCAAGATTTTGCACGCTATCAAACAACAGTTTCTTCATTTGACACCTATAAAAACACATTATCAGCCGGGATCAAGCAAGAAAAACTGGATTTATTCCTGCTGGGTTCAATATTAAACAGCAAGGGGTTCAGGGAAAACAACATGACCAACCGTGCAAACCTCACGATTCGCGGCAGCTACTCATTCAACAAAAAGCTAAATCTCGAAACTTTGGTTTCACTGACAAAAATGAAAGGTTTTATTCCCAGTTCCATCGATTTGGAAACTTTTAAAAACAGTCCGCAGAAAGCTGCCGGAAACTGGAAGAGTATGCAGGGTTATGAAGCCTACACTAAAGGGCAGGCAGGAATTTCACTCAATTATTTAACGGGTGCACACAGTAAAATATCGCTGGCAGCTTTCGGAAATTTCAGAGATGCCGACGAACCGCGCCCTTTTAATCTTTTGCTTGAAAACTCCAATTATGCCGGCAGCCGCGGATATTTTCAGAAAACAAGAGATAGCAATGCTGCAAAAATTACTTTCACCACAGGATTTGAACTGTTCAGAGAAAAATACAACTGGTCCACCCACACGTATGACACTCCGTCCAAAACCCTTTCCGACAATCGGGAGCACAGAACTTACCAGAACCTGTTTGCACAGACTGAATCAGAATTCCGAAGAAAAATTTTCCTCTCTGCCGGAATAAATATCAATCATACGCTCTTTGACTACATTGACAATCACCCGGCAGACGGTGACAAATCAGGGAAACGCTCGTATAACCCGGTCTTTTCTCCGCGCGTTGGAATCAACTATAAAATAGCGCATTCGCTTTCCCTTTTTGGAAACGTAAGTCACGGATTTTCTACACCCACATTTGAAGAGACATTGTTGCCCGAAGGCACTATCAATGCTGAAATTAAGCCTGAGAGCGGCTGGAATTTTGAAACGGGTGCAAGGGCAAATTTTGGAAGCAGGTTGCAGGCAACCGTAAGTTACTACCGCATTTATATCAAAAATCTTTTGGTAGCACGGCGTACGGGCGAAGATGCCTATGTTGGCGTAAATGCCGGCGAATCGCTGCATCCGGGAATGGAAGCGGAAATGAAATGGTATGTTTTGAAACCCGGCAGCTACCCGTCTCTGGTTGTGAACGGAAACGTAACCCTTGCGAACTACCATTTTCGCGATTTTGTGGATGGTGATAATAATTTCTCGGGGAATCTTCTGCCGGGAACCGCCCGCACCACATGGTTGTTAGCCGGAGATTTTCAACCTGTGGAAAATATCGGACTCAGGGTCTGGAACCGGTTTGTGGGAAAGATGCCTGTGAATGATGCCAACTCCACTTTTTCGGATGCTTACGGGCTTGCAAATCTGGAAGCAAAGTTTAAGGCAAAAGCCAAAACACTCCAAATTGAAGTAAAATCCGGAATTCAGAATATTTTCGATGTCAACTATGCCGGAATGCTGCTTGTGAATGCACCGGCTGCCGGTTCTGCACAGCCGCGCTATTATTATCCGGGGAATCCAAGAAATTATTTCTTTTCGTTGTTGATTGGCTGGAATTAGATTGCTGCAAAATAACGAATTAGAAAAATTCAATCTCTATAATGGAAAAGAAATTCAAAAAATCTTTGGCTTTTCAACAGTAATAAAATAAGTTAAAGTCATTATATTTTATAAATTTGTGAAAATAAAAAGAAATTCATGAAAATATTGACAGATATATATTTGGGTGATAGTAAAGAAAAACTAAAATTGCTTCCCGACAATTCTGTTGATTTAATTATGACATCTCCACCATATGCAGATCAAAGAAAAAATACTTATGGTGGAATTCATCCGGATAAATATGTCGAATGGTTTTTACCAATTTCAAAACAGTTACTTCGAGTGCTTAAACCAAGAGGTACTTTTATATTAAACATAAAGGAAAAAGTTGTAAATGGTGAGCGAAGCACTTATGTTATGGAACTAATTATAGCAATGCGAAAACAAGGCTGGTTGTGGACTGAAGAATTTATTTGGCATAAAAAGAATTCTTACCCCGGAAAATGGCCTAACCGCTTTCGCGATTCATGGGAAAGGCTTCTTCAATTTAACAAAGAAAAAAAATTTAATATGTATCAGGAAGAAGTTATGGTTCCTATGGGGGATTGGGCTAAAAACAGATTAAAAAATCTTTCTGAAACAGATAAAATACGTGATAATTCGAAGGTAGGAAGTGGCTTTGGAAAAAATATTTCAAACTGGTTAAACAGAGATAAGGCATATCCTACAAATGTATTGCACTTAGCAACCGAATGTAATAATAAAAACCATAGTGCTGCATTTCCCGAGGAACTACCAGAATGGTTTATAAAACTTTTCACAAAAGAAAAAGATACAGTTTTGGATCCTTTTATGGGTTCCGGCACAACATTATTTGTGGCTAACAGAATGAGACGCAATTCCATTGGGATCGATATTGTTCAAGAATATTACGAAATGGTAAAAAGTCAACTCCAGCCGGTTGAACTTTATTTATTTGAATCTGAAATAGAATATGAAAGAAATAAATCTTAACGACGTAGTTCAATACGTAGAAGAAAATATTGGTTTTTTTCATGAAAAAAGAATACAAAATCTTAATAGACTTAAGCTCTCACAGGTTATCAAAAGAAAGAATCCATATTTATTCAAAGCAAAATATATTTTAACTGCTGAAGAAATTGTACGTGGAATTGTTGACGCTCATCTTTCATCAAGCGAAGAAGGTTTATTTGGAGACTGGCTCGAAGGACTTGCCATACATATAAATGAAAAAGTTTATGGTGGCAAAAAATCTGGAATACCCGGAATTGATCTTGAATTTGATAAAGATGGACGGCGTTACATTGTCAACATCAAATCTGGACCAAATTGGGGGAATAGCTCGCAAATCAAAAAAATGATTTCTGATTTTAAAACAGCAAAAAGAACGTTAAGAACAAGTAATTCAAATCTTAATGTAATTGCCGTAAATGGTTGTTGTTATGGGCGAGACAACCGCCCAGACAAGGGCGATTATTTTAAATATTGTGGTCAAAGATTTTGGGAATTTATTTCAGAAAATGAAAATTTATATACTGAAATCATTGAACCTCTTACACATAAGGCAAAAGAAAAAAATGATAGTTTTACAAAATCATATTCTCAAATAATTAACAGATTTACCAAAGAATTTGCGAATGAATTCTGTAAAGAAAGTGGGGAGATTAACTGGGAAAAATTAGTTCGCTTTAACTCATCAACAATACCAGAAAAATAAAAAATAACATTAAAAAGCCTCCCCTAATCAGTTGGCATACAATTTGACAAAAACTTTTTTGAAAATTTAAATGTTAAATAGGAAGATTTAACCTGTCAGTTTTACATTAAAAATAGGCAGGCAACTACACATGGAGGAATGAGCAATGAAAACACCAGGATTAAAAATGATGATCCTGACCATTTTGTTTCTGCATATTTTTCCTGAAATTACCTATTCTCAGTATTTTGGCAGAAACAAACCAGGATATAAAACTTTTAAATACGACGCATTACACACCCCCAATTTCGAAATATACCATTATTTAAAGAACGACACATTCATTGCAAAATTTACTGCCTGGGCTGAAGAGTGGTATTCCATTCATCAGCAAATTTTCAAGGATACCTTTCCAGAGAAAAATCCGCTAATTCTTTATACAAACCATTCTGACTTTCAGCAAACAACTGCAATAAGCGGAATGATTGGCACCACCACGGGAGGCGTTACCGAGGCTTTAAAAAACAGGGTAGTAATGCCGGTTGCCCCAACCCTTGCACAAACCGACCATGTGCTGGGACACGAATTGGTTCATGCATTTCAGTTTAATAAGTTGCTTCGATCCGATTCAATACGCGGTTCATCACTCAATAATATTCCGTTGTGGATGATTGAAGGGATGGCTGAATATCTTTCCATTGGCAGTGTGGACCCAAATACAGCAATGTGGATGCGCGATGCGCTGGTAAATAATGACTTTCCCACGTTGAAGCAGTTGTCAACCGAACCGAAGTATTTTCCCTACCGGTATGGACATGCCTTTTGGGCAATGATTGGGAAAACATGGGGCGACTCACTAATTATTCCCATTTTTACGCAAACTGCCCGCTACGGACTGGACAATGCGTTGGATTCGCTTCTGGGATTTAAATCTGAAACACTTTCCGGATTGTGGAAAAATGCCATGGAGACCTACTACAATAAATTTATTGACGATTCAGCCACCTACATTGCGGGCAGAAAAATTATTTCCGAAAATAATTCGGGGCGAATGAACCTGTCGCCCTCGCTTAGCCCCGACGGGAAATACCTTGCATTTTTTTCTGAAAAAGATCTGTTTACCCTCGATTTGTACCTCGCCGATGCTGAAACAGGAAAAATCATTAAAAAACTTTCGAGCATAACCCGCAACCACGAAATTGACGATTTCAGTTTTAATGAATCGGCAGGCACCTGGTCGCCCGACAGCAAAAAATTTGCATTTGTGGTGTTTCAGAAAGGGAAAAATAAGCTTGCCGTTGTGGATGTAAGACGTGCAAAAATCACTGAAGAGCTTGAGTTTGAAAATATTCCCTCCTTTTTCAATCCTGAATGGTCGCCCGATGGGAGATACATTGTTTTTTCGGGTTTGGTGGAAGGCATCGGCAATTTGTACACCTATGATAACCGGACGGGAAAGATCAAAAAACTGACAGACGGCTTTTCTTCCAAAATTCATCCTTCGTGGTCGCCTGACGGCAACCTGATTGTGTATGTAGATGAAGTAATAAATACAAACCGGCAGGCAAAAAAATTCAGTACCGAATTAAAGATCATTGATATACGAACCAACACCATCCAAAATTTGAATGTTTTTCCAGGAGCCGACAACCTGAATCCTCGGTTTTCTCACGATGGAGAGACAATCTATTTTCTGTCCAATTCCGATGGTTTCAGAAATTTGTTTACTTATGATATGGTTTCAGGAAAAGTGTTCAGGCTCACCCGTTTTAAAACCGGAATAAGTGGGTTAACTCCCTATTCCCCGGCAATGAGCGCTGCCCTTGATAAAGATTTGGTTGCTTACACCTACTACAATAAAAACAGTTACGAAATTTATACAGCCACTTCGTCCAATTTCCGTTATGAACAAGTGGATAAATCAGCAGTTGATTTTGAACCGGGCACTTTGCCTCCGCTAAACCACAACTACAGCAACATTGTGGATGCGGCTCTTTACCAAAGATGGGCGGAAGATTTGGTTTTAGATCCCGATTCAGTTCAGGAAGTACCGTACAGGCCACAGTTTAAACTCGATTATATTTCAAACACTGCCGGCATTGGAATTTCCACAGGAGGGCGTTATAATAACAGCAATATGGCAGGCAGTGTAAGTATGATTTTCAGCGATATTGTGGGTAATAATCAGTTGTATTCTGTTTTGGCGCTAAATGGTGAAATTTACGATTTTGGCGGGCAGGTTGCCTATGTAAATCAAACCCGGAAATTTAACTGGGGAGTAACAGCCTCGCATATTCCTTATCGTGCCGGAGACATGTTTTTCCGGCGCGACACGCTAAAGTTCAGAGATAAGAAGAGTGACGAGAAATATGAAGTGCCGGTTACCGATCTGGTTCTGGATTATATCAGGATGTTTGAAGACAATATCTCGTTTTTTACCTACCATGCTCTTTCGCAAACCCGAAGAATAGAAGCTGGTGCATCAACGGCATGGTATTATTATCGCATTGACCGGTATCACAATTATTACGACGATTTTGGGTTCCCCGTTGCCTACAGTAAAGAACGAATGCCAGCTCCCGACGGAGGCAACTATCAAAAAATTGATTTGGCTTATGTAACTGATAACTCTTTTTTCGGAATGACAGCACCAATGCGGGGACAGCGCGCACGTTACCAAATTGAAAAGTACTTCGGAGCTGTTAATTTTCTTACCGGGCTGCTGGATTACCGTCAGTACCTCTTTGTAAATCCGACAACCTTTGCATTCCGGTTTTACCATTACGGGAGATATGGAGGTGGCTCCGAAACTGACATTGTTTCACCCATTTATCTTGGATATCCCTGGTTAATCAGAGGTTATGAGAATTTATCGTTTTATGGAAACTGGGGCAACAATACCGTTGGATTTAACTCGCTTAACTATTCGCATTTGAGTGGCAGCAGGATATTGGTGGCAAATGCTGAGTTTCGACTGCCGCTGACCGGACCCAAACGACTTGCGCTAATTGGTTCTAAGTATTTCCTGACAGATTTTAATTTGTTTTTTGATGGTGGTTTAGCCTGGAGTAAAGGCGATAAGCCAAAAATTACATGGGCGAAAGCTGCATTCGACCAACGAGTCCCGGTGTTCAGTGCAGGTGTGTCACTACGGGTAAACGTGTTGGGAGCCTTGATTCTGGAACCTTATTTTGCCATTCCTTTTCAGAATGGTGGATGGGGCAACAAAAATTTTGGGTTGAATTTCCTCCCCGGGTGGTAACCTGTTAAAGTGCCAGTTTTACCACCGTAATCATGGGTGATAGCCAGCCGGTGTTTCACTATTTTTATGAATTTTCTATCTCAAGCTTCCCGTCATATCCTCGGGGCGCACCCATTCATCATATTGTTCTTCGGTAACATATCCCAAACGGACAGCTTCCTCTTTCAGGGTTGTGCCGTTTTTGTGGGCAGTGTTTGCAATTTCTGCTGCTTTATAATATCCGATTTTTGTGTTCAGCGCCGTAACCAGCATCAAAGAGCTATTCAGCAATTTTTCAATCACTGGATAATTTGGCTCAATGCCCACAGCACAATTATCGTTAAACGAGACACACGCATCGCCCAGCAGCTCAGCACTCTGCAACAGATTGTACGCCATCATCGGTTTAAAGACATTCAGTTCAAAGTGCCCCTGTGTGCCGCCAATCGTTATGGCAACATCGTTGCCCATCACCTGTGCGCACACCATAGTTAACGCCTCGCTCTGGGTGGGATTCACTTTTCCGGGCATGATGGAAGAGCCCGGCTCATTTGCAGGAATAATCAGTTCGCCGATTCCGGAGCGCGGGCCTGATGCCATCATCCGGATATCGTTTGCAATCTTATTCAGGGAAACAGCAAGCTGTTTCAATGCACCATGGGTTTCAACCAGTGCGTCATGAGCAGCCAAAGCCTCAAACTTATTTTCGGCAGTAACAAACGGCAAACCTGTGAATTCTGCAATTTTTTTGGCAACCAGCACATCATAACCTTTAGGCGTATTCAGTCCAGTGCCAACTGCCGTACCGCCTAGCGCCAGTTCCGACAAATGTGGGAGTGTGTTTTCCAGCGCTTTCAATCCGTGGTTCAACTGGGCAACATAACCCGAAAACTCCTGTCCCAGAGTGAGTGGTGTGGCATCCATAAGGTGTGTTCGCCCAATTTTCACCACATCTTTGAATGCTTCCGACTTTTCTCTGAGCGTATCTCTGAGTTTCTTCACCCCGGGAATGGTTTTTTCCACCACCGCTTTGTAGCAGGCAATGTGCATTCCCGTTGGGAAGGTGTCGTTTGATGACTGCGACTTATTTACGTCATCGTTTGGCTGAATCGCCATTTCCCCTTCACCGATTTTTCTTCCTGCCAGTTCCTGTGCCCTGTTTGCAATAACTTCATTAACATTCATATTGCTCTGGGTTCCCGAGCCGGTTTGCCATATCACCAAAGGAAACTGATCGTCCAGTTTTCCTTCTAAAATCTCATCACAAACCTTGCTTATCAGCTCTTTCTTCTCTCCCGGCAAAACGCCCAGCTCAAAGTTGGCATGTGCTGCTGCCTTCTTCAGATAAGCAAATCCGTAAATAATCTCTTTGGGCATGGATGCCTGCGGACCTATTTTAAAATTGTTTAAAGAACGCTCTGTTTGTGCTCCCCAGTATTTATCGGCGGGCACTCTCACCTCCCCCATGGTGTCTTTTTCAATTCTAAATTCCATTTTTCAAAAAAATTAATAAGTTATTATCTGATTTTAATACATACTAAACAATCTAAACTACAGAAGCATGCTGAATTTCTCGTACGATTTTTCCCACCCTGCATTAAATTCGGGATAGAAAGAGTTTACATCAAATGAATTTCGCACAACTTCACGGATTTCGCTCAATGAACCGACAGCTCCAACCGCTTTTGCCTGCATCAGAATATTTCCGATTGCAGTGGCTTCCGTTGGACCGGCAACAATCTCGATTCCGGTTGCATTTGCCGTAAACTGGTTGAGCATCTCGTTGTGGGCGCCGCCACCGATAATATGAAGTTTTTCAATCCTTTCCCCTGTAACAGATTCAATCTGAAGCAAGGTGTGTTTATACTTAAGCACCAGACTCTCATATATGCAACGGGCAATTTCGCCAATATTTTCAGGAACGTGCTGTTTCGTTTTTCGACAAAACTCCTGAATGGCTTCCGGCATATTTCCCGGATTCAGAAAAACAGAATCGTCGGGATTGATAAAACACTGAAAGGGTTTGACTTTCATGCTTTGGTCAACAATCTCCCGCCAAGTCAACTCGGCGCCTTTTTCCTGATCCCAGATACGTTTACACTCCTGAATAAGCCACATGCCCATTATGTTTTTCAAAAATCGGGTAGTACTCTCCACTCCACCTTCATTTGTGAAATTCATCTCCATGGTTTTTGTGGAGATTATCGGATTGGTACTTTCTATGCCTAACAATGACCAGGTTCCTGAGCTGATAAATGCCCAGTTTCCTTCCCCTGCCGGAACGGAGACCACTGCCGAAGCGGTATCGTGCGACGCCACTGCAACACATGGAATGCTGCCGCATCCTGTCTCTTCCTGTATCCCCGGCAAAATATTCCCCAATAGAGTTCCCGGTGGAATAATTTCTGCACCAAGCTCCCTGTCGATTCCTGCGACATCAAAAAGCCTGAACTCCCACTCCGCTTTGCCAGGCTTCAGCATCTGAGAGGTGCTGGCGATGGTATATTCATTTTTCATCACCCCGGTGAACAGGTAGTTGAGCGCATCGGGCGTAAAAAGTAATTTTTTTGCGATTTTTAGCTCTTCGTCATTTTGCGTCACGGATGCAAACAGTTGAAATAGTGTATTAAACTGCATAAACTGAATTCCGGAAAGCATATACGTTTCGTTTCTTGGAATGCGCATAAAAAACTCTTCCATGGCATTGTCGGTTCGGTGATCACGGTATGCAAACGGAAGTCCTGCAAACCGCCCGTTGGCTGTAACGAGCGCATAATCCACTCCCCACGTGTCAATGCCAATCGAATCGGGCTGAACGCCAAATTCTGAAATACACTTTTTCAGACCGGTTTTCAACTCATCAAACAACGAATAAATATTCCAGAAAAAAGTGCCGTGAATACAAATCATCTGATTTTTAAAACGGTGTATCTCCTGAAGGTTTAATTTTCCGTTTTCAAATTTCCCAAGAATTGCCCTGCCGCTTGAAGCACCCAGATCAAATGCCAAAAAATATTTTTTATCCATCCCAGATAATTTTTTATCGATTTTTAAATGAAATAATTCTAAAATTTATTCCATCTTGCAATTTTATAAATTTATGAAAATTTTTGGTTTTTAATTCTAAAAAAGTGTAAAGGTAAGCTTTTAAAACATTTGATTGAAAAATGTAGCACGATGATTTTATTTATGTTATTTTTATTATTGACAAGCCCCCAAACAATTCATGCACAGGATGGAAACATCACCTTTGGTGCATTTGCAGACTGCCAGTATTGCGACTGCGAGACGCACGGAACCCGCTACTACCGGAATGCATATGAAAAGCTAAAATCCGCCATTAATCATTTTAATGAAGTGAAAAATATGGATTTTATTGTAAATCTGGGCGACCTGATTGACAACGGCTTTGAAAGCTTTGCGTCGGTGATGTCTCTGCTGGAAAAATCGGAAAACCCGATTTTTCACATTTTAGGCAACCACGATTTTTCAGTTGAGCCGCAATATTTATCAGAGGTTCCGAAACAACTTGGTCTTGATAAAACCTATTATTCATTCAGTGAAAAAGGGTGGAAATTTATTATTCTTGACGGGAATGACATCTCTTTCTCCTCCGCTGACGAAGGAAAAGTTAAACTGGCAGAAACCATGTCCGCTCAATTAAAAAGCGAAGGGAAGCCCAATCATCACAACTGGAACGGAGCCATTGGCGAAGAGCAGCTGCAATGGTTTGACAATCAGTTACGGCAAGCAGAAAACCAGAACAGGAAAGTTGCCGTTTTCTGCCACTTCCCGCTTCTTCCCTATGAAAGCCATACGTTGTGGAATCAGGCGGAAATTATCTCTGTGATTGAAAACTATAACTGTGTTAAGCTCTGGCTAAACGGGCACAATCATGCGGGAAATTATGCTTTCCATCATGGAGTTCATTTTGTCAACCTCAAAGGGATGGTTGAAACCGAAAGTGAAAATGCATTTTCGGTGATTACCCTTTCCGATGACTTCATTGAAATTACAGGTTTTGGACGCGAGAAAAGCCAAAAGCTTTCAATCTCCGGCAAGAATTAATTAAAAGCACTTTTAATTTTCTCTAAAGGAACATTAAAAACCTGCCTGCAAATTGTGTCCAGCACCGCTTCTTCTCCTTCAAAATGATAGGTTGACTGTGTGTAAGTTTTGGTTGAATCCCGCTGCAGTGCAAGAGCCGGTGAAGAAGATTCCAGCTCATAAAACGGGCCTAATTGTCCGCCATCTTCCAGTGGCCCATCGTTGTATGCATTAATCGCATCGCCACGATAGGGAAATCTTTGGTGCTCCCATGCAGAGTTCACATAGTCCACAGCACCTTTTGGGAGTTCTACCTTTAAAAGGGTAAGCACCTTATTCTCCGAATCGTAGCTCCCAATAATCTCCTTTGCCCGGCGTGGTGGAATCCCAATCTTACCGCGATGCTTTCCATCTCCTTTGAAGTAAATTATTCCATCTTCTATTTTGAGCCTGTCCTTCGGAATTTTTCCGAAATAATCATCTTTTACGATGTAACCCGAAGTAACATTTGTATTGTAGGGAAGCACCATAGTGACACCCGGCGAAGGCTTGAACATTCCCAACAACCAGATGGAGAGCAGCCCTTTTTCTTTTGTCCAGTCTTCTTCTGAAGTGTTTTTTACATAATTAGTAGTTTCATATCCCACATATTTAACATCTTCAGGAATATGGATTCCCAGTCTATCGGAAATTCTGCCAGCACCCATCAAATCTATTTTACGTGTCATGTTAAAACGGAAATTAAAATTATTATAGTTTTCAACTTCCATATCTCTGATGAAAACAGCAATCGAATCGGTAGAGACGAAACTTCGAAACGAATCGGTATCTATGCAGGAAGGTACCTGCCAGTTTTCAAAATCGAATGAGCTGCCCGGCTTAAAAAAGAGTCCAAACTGGCCGCCCTCCGGTCCAACCCAAAAACGCTCCTCGCCACCAACCGGATTAAACTGGGGCAGAATTTCACCGGAGCTGATTAGATCATAATTTATCCAGCCGTAGCTTCTGCCGCCATAGCCATTGGAAGTGCTGGTCATAACACGTGACTGATATTTCATGGAAATAATAAGCTTTGAGTCTCCGTTTTTTAATTCAACATTGTTGGGGTATTCACGCAAAAACTTCACATCATAACCATAAGTTCCTTTTTCATAATGATCCAGTGGTTCTTCCTTCTCTTTTTCAGATTCTATGTAAATAACCTCATAAGGTTTTTCCTTTTTTCTCCAATTTTTACATCCCATAAAAGATAAAATCAGAACTAAAATAATTGCTACTCTCATTATAAACTGTTGTTCGTTATTAAAAAAATTTAAAGCTGCGAATGTACGGGTATTAACTGAAACAAAAAAGTCATATCTGCTTAATTTAAGCAGATATGACTCAAAATTTCATATAGGTTTTTATCCGTATATCGGGCCGAAGTTTTGGCAGGCACGATAATCGGAGCTCTCCTTGTCTTCACCAAAGGCATTCCACGCGCTTGGTCTGAAAATTTTATCTTCGTTCACATTGTGCATACAAACCGGTATTCTCAGGATGGAAGCGAGCGTTATCAAATCTGCCCCGATGTGTCCGTATGAAATTGCTCCGTGGTTTGAGCCCCAGTTTGCCATCACGGAATAGACATCCTTAAAAGCTCCCTTTCCGGTAATCCGTGGTACAAACCAGGTTGTAGGCCATGTGGGATCGGTACGTTCATTCAGCACTTTATGGATATCCATTGGAATATCGGCGGTGTATCCTTCTGCAATCTGCAACACAGGCCCCTGCCCTTTCACCAGATTAATCCTGGACATGGTTACCGGGAACTCACCTCTTGTTTTGAATTGGCTGGAATAGCCGCCTCCTCTGAAATATCCCTTACTTGCCGCGCAAAAGCGGGTATTTTCCAGGCAGCGCTCCACATCTTCATTCGTAATATCCCAGAAAGGTTTCATCAC
The DNA here is from genome assembly GCA_040772505.1 of Mariniphaga sp. GTDB lineage: Bacteria > Bacteroidota > Bacteroidia > Bacteroidales > Prolixibacteraceae > Mariniphaga. The sequence continues at coordinate 237,320 of JAXGYA010000003.1, forward strand.
TGAATTTCCATCAGCATCAAACTGCTGTCCGGTAGCGTCAAGGGTAGTTGCTCCTGAATTCAGTAAATGGATAATACCGTCTTTGGCAATGCCGGTCAGCTCTTTTCCGGTAACACGCTTCACCGATTCGGCACTCCAGAAAGTGCGCACATCGGAGAAAATCTGGGCTGTGCCTGTCAGAAGATGCCCAAACAGCATGGGCACGGCATTCAGACTGTCGTTTTCGGTTGCAAAAACAAATGCTTCGCGAATGCCGTTCCAGTCAAAGGAGGTGTTGAGAATCGCTTCCGAAAAGTCGCCGTTAGGGTAATAATCTGTCCACTGGCGCTGCCCCTGAAAGCCACCGGCAATGGCATTTCTCCCATGAGATTCTTCGCCAAACCCGGCTTCTTTCAGTTTCGGATTACCAATCATCAGATCGCGGAAAATCAGAGTCATTTTAACCACTATCTCCCATTCCCAATCCTTTCGTGCCCGGTCTCCCTGCCATTTTTCAGGATTTCTGTCTTCGCCTTCAATGCAGTTTTCGCGGGTCCATTCCAATGCTTTTTCATACTCTTCCTTATCATAAATCTCTTCGTCGATGCGACGTTTCACTTCGACCATATCCACGAATTCGGTGCGCATACCCAGATAATCCTGAAAGAAATCGGGGTTCACCATAGACCCCACAATCCCCATTGATGTGTAGCCAAGTGAGAGATAAGATTTCCCTCTCATCTGCGCCACGGCAAGCCCTGCATTGACAAATCTCAAGATTTTCTCCTGAACATCCGCAGGAATTGAAGTATCGTCTGAATCCTGTACTTCACGACCATAGATCCCAAATGCGGGCATCCCTTTTTGGGTATAGCCCGCAAGAGCGGCAGCCAGATATACTGCGCCCGGACGCTCGGTGCCGTTAAAGCCCCAGACTGCTTTTGGAATCCATGGATTGGAGTCCATGACTTCCGTTCCGTAGCACCAGCAGGGAGTAACGGTCAAAGAAACCTGAACCCCTTCGCGTTCAAACTGATCGGCACACATTGCCGCTTCGGCAACACCGCCAATTGTTGTCTCTGAAATCACACATTCAACCTCTTCTCCGCTGGCAAACCGAAGGTTCTCTTCGATGAGCCGGGCAGCAGCCCTCGCCATATTCATAGTTTGCTCTTCCAGCGATTCACGAACGCCTCTTTCCCGTCCGTCAATTACCGGACGAATCCCAACCTTGGGTAACCTGCCTATTAATCTGTTAGCCATACTTTTATATATTAAAATTAAAATTGATTTTTGACTTTTATAAATAATACCTGAAATTCAGGTTTTTACTGTGTTGCAATTTAGAAATTTGTTTTTAACCTGAAAAATGTTCCCCCTGTTTTTTATCAACTTAATATTTTCTGATAGAGTATTTCAGCTTTCCAGCCTGAAATTGTTTTCAACCAGCTCTTTTTTACGCCGACCTTTACAAACCCGGATTTCTCAAATAACTTTATACTGTATATATTATCTTCAGAGATGTTGGCATAGAGCTGTTTCAGCCCAAGCCCTGCAACTGCATATTCAGTGAGCGCCTCAATCGCATCGGCGGCATAACCCCGGTTGCGGTCTTCAATGTCATGAATTAAAATTCCAATTCCTGCCCTTTGATGATAGGGTTCAAAATCAAATAAATCTATTGCGCCCACAGCCCGTCTTTCCCAGTTTTCAATGATAAAACGCATTTGCTTGGTTTCATAAATATCTCTGACTGAATTTTTTATGTATTCATTCAAAACATACTTTGAATATGGTGTGCGGGTATTGCTCAGCTCCCAGATTTCCATATTATTTTCCCACCGGTAGAGCAGACCAACATCCTCCGGCTCCAGCGGACGAAGGCTTATTTTTCCGTGATGTAGTAATTTACTCATTTTATTTTTTTGATTATTTGTTCCTCCTCTTCAAACCTTTAAGCAGAATTTCGGTATCGGTCATCAGGCTGTAATTCCGTGCATACAGCACATTCAGCCGATTCTTCTTTCTTTCATCGGACAGATTGCCGCCAAACATATCAGCCGGCGAATAAATTCCCGGCTTGATTTCTGGAAGTCCGGAGAGGCTTTCAGTTGTCCCGGCATAGCCTACCCACGATTTTTTCCCTGTTAAAACCTGAAAAATATTTTTGATACACTTCCCTTTATTTCTGAAAAACCAAATAAAAACCGGAGTCAAAACAAGAAATAGGGTTGCTGCGGAGAAATCAAAAATTCGTTTTTTTCTTCGGTTTTTCGGTCTGGATATGGCATTGATATGCACAACGTACAAATCGCCGGCAGTGTGAATGGAATTGCTTCCGATGATACTGACACTTTCCGGCGGTGCAATTTTAAAATCAATATCCAGTGTGGCAAGTTCCAGCATAGCCTGAATAATTTCTGCCGAACTGATATTTTCCGCACAAAAAATAATTTCATCAATCCGGTTGATGCGTACAATTTCATCCAGCTGGTCTATTGAGCCAAGGTAAAATTCTCCCCTGTCACTCTCGTCAATGGAAATAAACCCGGAAAATTCAGATTTTGCAGGTGTCTGAAACAGAATTTCCCGCACGCGTGCCGCTTCCGCCGGATGCCCGGCAATTGCAATTTTTTTGGTTCGCCTGATGCCGGAGCCAAAAATTTTCCAGTTCAACAAATGAAAGATAAGCCTGTAGCCCGAAAGCAGTATCGTTGCCCAGAGCGTCCCCAAAAGAATTAAAGCCCTGGAAAAGCGATATTCTTCACTCACTAATGAATATACCAGCAAAATCGCAATAGTTCCCCACAGAACTCCACGAATGACATGCCACAGGCGGAATGATTTTTTATATCCGCCGGAGAAGAAAACAGCCGTCAGCCAAAAAAGGATATAAACAGGTACTACCCAGTGCATAAACTCCGATGGGTAGTAGCCGGGCCCGTAGCGGATTTTTTCCCAAAGCGGTGTAAACAGCAAAAATCCCGAAAAAATCAGTGCCGCATCGAGGGAAGGCAAAAGAAACCGTTCAAAAATCCTTCGGAAAACCGAAAGTAGTGCCCGAAACCAAATTGCAATGTGAAGCATAAGGGAAAAAACTCCTGCCCTTCCGCCCGAAAAATGTTTTTGGGTGAAAATTATCATGGCTTTGTAAAAGACCTTCACATAGTTCAAAGAGCCTTTCTTTGTGCTCTCCCCTTTATAGTGAATTATCGTAGTCTCCGGGAAATAGTAATTTTTGTATCCGCCCTGAATGATGCGCAGGGAAAGGTCAATGTCTTCACCATACATAAAAAAAGCTTCATCCAGCAAGCCTATTTTATTGAGCACTTCCTTTCGCAGCAACATAAATGCACCGGACAGAACTTCCACCTCGTGAATTTCATTTTTATCCAGATAGGAGAGGTGATATTTTCCAAATTTTCTTGAATGGGGAAACAGCTTCGCCAAGCCTGACATTTTGCAAAAGGCAACCCACGGAGTAGGAAGACCACGTTTGGATTCAGGAAGGAAATTTCCTTTTCCGTCTATCATTTTCACACCTAAGCCACCGGCTTGCGGGTTTTCATCCATAAAACCAATCACTTTGGAAAAAGTATCCTCTTCAACCACAGTGTCCGGATTCAGCAACAAAATATATTTCCCCTTTGCAATCCGAATTGCCTGATTGTTGGCTTTTGAAAATCCTGCATTTTCCTTATTTTCAATGAAGATTATATCGGGGAACTTCTCACGAACAAGCCGCGCTGACCCATCAACCGAGTTGTTGTCAACCACAATGATTTCAACGGAAAAACCTTCGGATGCCTTCAATACGGAATGAAGGCACTGCTCCAAAAAGTGTTTCACGTTGTAGTTGACAATGATTACCGATAGCTCCATTTATTCAGAATGCTCAATTTTTTCTCAAAAGTACAATTTCTGCGGGATAAAGAAAAGCCGGACTTTACCCGGCTAAAAAAGATTATTTTCCCAAAGAACTTTCATAGGGAACCCGGTTGACAAGCGAACGGCCAAGGGTGATTTCATCGGTATATTCCAGATCGTCTCCCACGGCTACGCCACGTGCCAGCGTGGTTAGCCTCACAGGCTTGTCTTTCAGTTTCCGAAAAATATAAAAATTTGTGGTGTCTCCCTCCATCGTAGTTGGCAGTGCAAAAATAATCTCCACAATTTCGGAATGCTCCACTCTATCTATCAGCGAACTGATTTCCAGCTCATTGGGACCGACACCATCCATCGGTGAAATAATGCCATTCAGCACGTGATACAGCCCGTTGTACTGGTGTGTGTTTTCAAGCAACATCACATCGCGGATATTCTCCACCACACAGATTACAGAACTATTACGAGCAGGGTTTGCGCAAATATTACATATTTCGGAATCGGAAATGTTGTGACATATCGTGCAGTGTTTAATTTCACTTCGCAACCGAATGATGCTATCTCCAAAGGCAGTTACTGCCTCCTCACTTTGCCTGAGCAGGTGTAAAACCATGCGAAGCGCACTTTTTCTACCAATCCCTGGCAACCTGGAAAATTCATTAACCGCTGTTTCCAGCAGTTTCGACGGATATTTTTCAATATTCATGCTCTTGGGTTTTCAACCTTAAAAGGTGATGCTAAAATTCAGGAAACGGGTTAATCTAATTTGCGAATCACCAATCCTGAACGAAGCTTTGGTTCGAACCATGTCGTTTTCGGAGGCATGATATTTCCGCTGTCGGCTATATTTATGAGCTGCTGCATGGAGACCGGAAACAGAGCAAATGCAGCTTTCATCTCTCCGGAATCAACTCTTCTCTTCAATTCACCTACTCCGCGGATTCCCCCGACAAAGTCAATTCGCCGGGAAGTGCGCAGATCCGTAATGCCAAGCAACGGCTCCAAAATTTGCTCCGACAAAATAGTTACATCCAGAATACCGATAGGATCGTCATCGTTGTATGTCCCTGGTTTGGAGGTCAGCTTAAACCAGCTACCTCCCAGGTAAAGACCAAATTCATGAAGCCGGACAGGCTTAAATAATTGGACATCAATATTTTCAACAACGAAAGCTTTGTTTAGTTCCGACAGAAAACTTTCTTCCGAAAGTCCGTTCAAATCGGTTACCACCCGGTTGTAGTCTATGATTTGCAGCTGATTGTCAGGAAAATGTACTGCCATGAAATAGTTGTATTCCTCGTTACCCGTATGGTTTGGATTTTGTGCTTTTCTTTCCATACCGATACGTGCCGCGGCAGCAGTCCGATGATGCCCATCGGCAATGTATGTACAGGGCACTTTGGTTGCGAACAACTTCTGAATCTTATCATTGACTTCTGCATCATTAATTGTCCAGAAATGGTGTCCAAAACCATCTTCAGCAACAAAATCGTAGTCGGGCTCATTGGAATCGACCCACTTTTTTACAATTTCGTCAATTTCCGGCACAGCTTTGTAAGTAAAAAACACGGGCTCAATATTGGCATTCAGCCGGCGGGTGAGCACCATCCGGTCTTCTTCTTTGTCTGGCCGTGTGAGCTCATGTTTTTTTATCAGCCCTTTTTCATAGTCGACACACGAAGCGCCGCCCACAATGCCATACTGGGTGCGTCCGCTCATGGTTTGGGCATAGATATAGTATTTAGGCTCATCATCCTGCAGCAACCACCCTTTTTCCTGAAAAGTATTAAAATTCTTCAGCGCTCTGCCGTAAACTTCATCTGAATGAATATCCTCAATCCCGGGAAGTTCAATTTCGGCACGGGTGATCCGCAGCAGTGATTTCTCTTTCCCTTTTGCCATTTGAGCTGCTTCTTCGGAATTCATCACATCATAGGGGAGACAAGCCAGCTCACTCACAATCTCCTTTGGAGGCCTCAATCCCCTAAAAGGTCTTATATCTGCCATAAAATTTTATTTGAAGAGTGAAGGGGAATCCTGCACTCTTTTTATCTGTTTTTTTCAAAATCCTGCATGGTTTCCACCAGCAACTTCACACTCTCAACAGGCATTGCGTTATAAATGGAAGCCCTGAAACCGCCAACTGAGCGGTGCCCTTTAAGTCCGACCATTCCCTTGGAGATGGTAAAATCAAGGAACTCTTTTTCCAGTTCAGCATATTCGGGACTCATCACAAAGGTTACGTTCATACGTGAGCGATCTTCAGGATTGGCTACTGTTGGAACGAAGAGTTTGTTTCTGTCCAGCTCATTGTAAAGCAGGTTTGCCTTTTCAATATTTATCTTTTCAATAGCTTCCACTCCTCCATTTTCTTTCAGCCACCGCAATGTTTGAAGACATGAAAAAACCGGAAGGGTTGCCGGGGTATTAAACATGGAACCGGCGTCAATATGAGTTTTGTAGTTCAGCATTGTCGGGATGGGACGATCCACTTTCCCTAATGCATCGTCTTTAACTATTACAAGGGTTGCTCCCGAGGGGCCTAAATTTTTTTGCGCACCGGCATAGATGAGGTTATATTTTGCCACATCAACCGGACGGCTTAAAATATCGGAAGACATATCGCCTACCAGCGGAACAGCCACATCAGGGTCTGAGAGCATCTCTGTTCCAAAAATGGTGTTGTTGGTAGTAATATGCAGATAATCGGCATCAGCCGGCACTTCATATTCTTTTGGGATATAGTTGAAATTAGCATCCTTCGATGAAGCAACTTCCACCACTTCACCAAAAATCTTAGCCTCTTTCATCGCTTTGGTAGCCCAAGCCCCGGTATTCAGATAAGCTGACTTTTTCCCCATCAAATTGTAGGGAGCCATTAAGAATTGCAGGCTGGCGCCACCCTGAAGAAAGAGTACAGAGTATCCTCCGGGCACCTGAAGCAGCTCTTTAACCAGCGACCGTGCCTCTTCAATTACAGCAATAAACTCTTTGCTGCGATGCGAAACCTCCATCACCGAAAGGCCGGTTCCGGCAAAATTTAACACAGCCTCAGCTGTTTCTCTTTTCGTAAACTCAGGCAGAATTGAAGGTCCTGCGTAAAAATTATGTTTCTTCATTCTTAAAAAAATTTTTGGTGAATTTATAAATCTTTTAAATAAATGGCAGCTTTACAATGTGAGCGGGGATTATTTTATTTCTGATTTTAACAAAAATTTCCATTCCGGCAGCAGAATGCTCTTTTGCCACATATCCCAAACCTATTCCCTGATTTAAAACAGGCGAAAGTGTTCCCGAAGTTACTTTTCCAATCACCTTGCTCTGAGCGTCAACCAGTTCATAGCCCTGCCGCGGGATTCCTCTCTCTTTGAGCACAAATCCGCGAAGATGCCTCATAACTCCCTGCTTCTTTTGCAGCATGAGAAAATCGCGGTCGATAAACCAGCGGTTGTCACTGAATTTTACAATCCAGCCAAGTCCGGCTTCAATTGGCGAGGTGGTGTCATCAATATCGTTACCATACAGGCAGTATCCCATTTCGAGCCGAAGGGTATCGCGTGCGCCCAAACCAACAGGTTTGATACCGTACTCTTCCCCAGCTTCCAAAACTGCATTCCACAGGTTCACAGCATCTTCATTGCTGCAATACAATTCGAAACCTCCCGCACCGGTATATCCAGTTGCCGAAATGATTACGTCCTCAATTCCGGCAATGATTCCTGTTACAAAGCGATAATTTTTTATCTCCTGCAAACGAATATCCGTGAGCTTTTGCAATGCTTTTTCTGCGAGGGGCCCCTGAACAGCCAATAAACTGAACTGCTCTGTTGCGTTTTCAAGAGCAGCATCAAATTCATTCTGAATTTTGATCCATTCCCAGTCCTTGTTGGTGTTGGAGGCATTAACCACCAGTAAATATTTTTCGGAATCAAAACAGTAAACCAACAAATCATCCACAATGCCTCCCTGTCCGTTTGGAAAACAGGTGTATTGTACCTGTCCGGACTGCAAAACCGATGGATCATTTGACGAAATTTTCCTGAGTAAATCCAACGCACCCGGACCTTTAACCCAAAACTCTCCCATGTGGGAAACGTCAAAAACTCCGGCGGCATTACGCACAGTCATGTGTTCATCTTTAATACCGCTGTATTCAACCGGCATTTCATAGTCGGCAAACTCTACCATTTTTGCCCCTGCATCTCTGTGCACCTGGTTTAATGCTGTTTTTTTCATAATTATGCAATTTGTTAATACGACAAAGTTAAGGATTATAGGCATTATCAAAAATGAATTTTATCATTGACAGAAAATAAATTGCTGCCAAATAATTTTTAGGAAAAATGGAAGCGCGATGAGGCTGAAAAATTGAATCTCTTGGTAATTCTTAGTATTTTTGTCTTTTGCAATAAAAACACTTTCCGGAGCGGACTCATGCCTTAACTGTTTGAAATATTCAATTTTGGTTTCTCAAAATAAGAAAACATGAAAACAACAGAACAGAAAATTGTGGAATGGTTTTTAAGAATCGCACTAAGCCTTGGATTTCTTTCAGCTGTGGCGGACAGGTTCGGACTGTGGGGCAAAGAGGTTTCTGCATGGGGAAACTGGGAGAATTTTATTGCCTACACCCAAAAGCTTAATCCCTGGGCTCCTGGCTCTCTGATAAATATTGTTGGCGGATTTGCCACACTTCTCGAAATTCTTTTTGGAATAGTTTTGTTAACAAACTTCAGAACTTCATTAATTGCAAAAGGAGCAGGTTTCCTGTTGCTAATCTTCGGACTTGCCATGGCTTTTTCATTAAGTGTGAAAGCGCCATTGGATTATTCTGTATTTGCCGGCTCAGCAGGTGCTTTTGCTTTGAGCCTGCTGACAAAAAAATAGATCCGGCACGTTAAAAACCGGTAATTTAACCTGCTCAAAAAACTATGGAAATTTTGTTAATTTCACCACTTTTAATTTTAAAGATGAAAAATCAACTCAAATATGTAAACCTGCAATATGTTGAAAATATTTCAGATGGTGATTTATCATTTAAAAAACATTTGATTGAAATTTTTTTAAACCAAATACCGGAATTTATCTCTAACCTCAATAAATTTTTCACTGACGGTGATAATGAAAATCTTGCCAAGGAGGCGCACACAATGAAATCGTCGGTTTTGGTGTTTATGATGGAAGAAACCGGGCAAAAACTAAATGAAATCCAGATACTTTCAAAAACCAACCGTTTAAAAAGAGTTCCATTTCTGATTGAGGGGGTTGTGGAAAGTCTCGAAAATGCTGCACAGGAACTTGGTGAATACCTTGCCAATGCTGAAAAAACGAAGTAATTCTGAAATCTATGTACTTTCGTGAAGCCCGCACTCCTTACCGGTATTGCGTTCCCACCACCAGCGCCCGGCGCGAAAATCTTCTCCGGGCTTAATGGCACGTGTGCACGGTTCGCATCCGATGCTGACAAATCCCCTGTCGTGCAGCACATTGTAGGGAACATTATTCTCTTTCACATATTTTTTCACCTCATCGAGACTCCATTCAAGGAGCGGATTATATTTCAAAATATGGTTGCCTTCATCCCATTCAAAATCGTGCAAATGGCTACGCACTTGCGATTGCTGGGCACGCAATCCGGTAATCCAGATTTCATGTCCCTTTAAAGCACGCTTTAATGGAATCACTTTTCGGATGTGGCAGCACTCCTTCCGGTTTTCCACCGATTCGTAAAAACTAAACGGGCCCTTTTCAGTCATCAGTTTTTCAACTTCTGCTGTTGGCGGAAAATAAACTTTTATGGTTTTGCCATATTTTTCCCGGGTGCTGCGAAACACCTTATAGGTCTCTTCAAACATCCGGGCAGTGTCAATGGTAATTACCTCCACCGGCAGATCATTTCTGAAAATCATGTCGGTTATCACCTGGTCTTCATACCCAAAACTTGTGGTAAACACAACTTTCCCGGGATAATTTTTCACCAGGAATTCAATTTTTTCAAGAATTGATTTTCCTTCCAATTCGGAATGTAACTGTTCTGCTCTGATTTTTCCTTCCATTTTATATAATTTTCTTTCATCAACCGATGAGAAATAAAATATTTTTCATTCAACATAAAGCACCAGCTCTTTCAGATATTCTCCCGCACTGCAATGGAGCCAATCTGATAATGTCCGATTCCCAAAAACTCATCTTTGTTGGAATAGACAGCAACCAGGTCGCCTTCGGCAACCTCGTCATATATTTTCTTGATGGCTCCCGAAAAAACCCAGGGATGAAAGCGTTTCAAAGATTGGTCCTTCCCCGATTTCAGCACAACCTTTATATAATTCCTGCTCATTTTCCTAATAATCCGGCAGGTGTTGATAAATTTGCAGGGCAGCCCAAGCGTCTGTGGCTGCATATTTTTTTTGAGCTTCCGACAAAGTGTCGGCTTCCCAGTTGGAGAGCTGCTGCGATTTGGAAATACGAAATCCCATCACAATAGCTGTCATTTTCTTCAGGCTGAAATCGTGAATTCCAAGTTCCTTTGCATAATCCTGCAACTCCACAAAGCCATTCGGATTAAATTGTGCAAATTCCTGAAGCCCTTTCAGGTCATCACGAATGGCAACACCCGGCTTTATAATTCCGGGATTGGTTAAAATTTTTTGCAAAGATTTGGGTAATCCGATTTTGTTTATCCGGATTAAAAACGCCTCTTTCAATGTTGACAACTGAAGCAACGCCACTTTATTCACCACTCCTTTTTTGAAAGAGGGCCTGGTTTCGGTATCAAATCCGATAACCTGCTGCATCGATAAAAATTCAGCCACGTCAGCCACATCATCCACCCTGTCAATCACATAAATATCCCCCTTGAACCATTTCAAGGGGAGCTTTATCAACTCCTTGTCCGTTATATTTTCTTTAAACATCATTCTTATCTTCATCTTCGTCGGAAAAAGTGCCCCAAAAATTGTCCAGCCATTTAGGGTTTCCCTCTCCGGGTTTTATTTCATTATTGCCTTGTCTCTCTTCCGGGAACTCTGTTCTGTCAATAATCAGCTTATGAACAGGACGCAGCACATTCACCAGACGTTGTCCCCAAAACTCCTCAAAATTAAGCGAACAGACGTACAAAGCATCGTTCATTATCTCTTCATTGCCTAAACTATAAGCTATTAAAAAATCTTTCAAATCCTGATAAATATCAAGCAAACTTTCGGAAATACCAGCCGTCACGGTTTCTTCACCAAACTGAATATCCGGATCAAAAACTTCGTAATAGCTGTCATACTCTCCCAGCAACACCAGCCATCGCTGATGCAACACATTGTAGTCAAGTTCTGTTACGTACTTTTCCAATTCTTCTTCCAGATACATTTCCGTTTCGGGAAGCATTACAGCTTTTAGATAAAGCAGAGGGAGCATTTTCTGGAGTGTTTTCAAATTTTGCTTTGCCGAAAAGCGGCTGACATTCTCAATCAATCCGCAAAATTCATTGGCAACCGTAACAAACTCCACCACATTTTTGCTATACACAATCGAATGTAAATCCCCGTCATTCATAAACTCGTAAAATCAAAATTGAGGTAAAAGTAATAAAGATTTTTGGAGTTGCTGCCTGCATCTGATTTTGAAACATCAATTTTTCCACTCCAATTTCTGGTCAACACGCAGCAGAATATTCCGGTTATCGAGCAGCCATTTCAATACCTCCATTGCTTTTTCGCGGTCGCCTTTCAGTTTGAGCAGCACACTTTCATAAGTACGGGGAGTTTCCAGAAGCTTTTTCACATCCTGACTGATAGCCTTGAATTCAAAGGCGCTCAGCCCGATTTTATGCATTGCCCGGCACACATCGCAAATGCCACATTCGGGTGAATCTGTTTCTCCAAAATAGTTGAGGAGCAACTGACTTCGGCAGGTTATTTTTTCTGTGGCATAATGAATCACCGCATCTACCTTTTCCTGAAAATCATTTTTCCTGAAATCGTAGTTTTTTCTGGAAATTTTCAGGCGGTTTATGTTAATTCGTTCTTTACTGAAATAAATATACGGATTTTGGTTTCTTGGCACATAATCAATAATTTTTGATTTGCGAAGATGTTTCAGGAAATTATATACCGTTTCCAGATCGATCCCTGCGCGTTTTGCCAGCAACTCCTCGCTGATATAAACATATCCATTGAAAAGTCCGGTATATGATCGTAGGATCAACTTAATAAACACATCGAAAGTTGCATTTGCCACCTGAAATTTATAGAGGTCATCGCGCGAAACGATAAAATAAACACGCGAAGGACTGTCAGCTTCTTCAGTAAATTCGAGATAGCCTTCCTGCTGTAAAATTTTCAGGCTGTTGTAAACCATTGTCTGCTGAAATTTGAATGCCTGTGAAAATTCCTGAAGGCTGAATCCGTAGGACTGCCCTTTGCCGAAACCTTCGGCAATTTCAAGATAATTGCACAACGACTGATAAATCCGTTTTATATTTTCGATTGCAGGAAAAGCTACCGAGATATGTTTTTTTAGTTTGGTTTTGTCCGGATTGTTAAACAAAAGCACCGCTGCCGCTTTCTGTCCGTCGCGCCCAGCTCTTCCGGCTTCCTGAAAATAGGCTTCCAGCGAATCGGGCGGGTCAAAGTGCACAACAAACCGGACATTGGACTTATCGATTCCCATTCCAAAAGCATTGGTAGCCACAATAACTCTGGTTTTTCCGGAAAGCCACTCATCCTGTTTCTGATGACGGACAATGGTGCTCAGCCCGGCATGGTAAAAATCTGCTGAAATTCCATTCTTACGCATTTCTGCCGCAATTTCTCGGGTTCCTTTTCTGCTTCGTGAATATACAATCCCCGAGCCTTTTGTCTTTTTCAGCGTTTCCAGCAGATAGCCAGTTTTATCTTCGCGGAAACGTACCAGATAGCTCAGGTTATCGCGATGAAAAGACATTTTCAGCAGATTCGGTTCTTGAAATCCCAGCTTATCCTGAATATCGGTTGCAACCTTTGGTGTTGCCGTAGCAGTTAATGCCAGAAAATTCACCCCGGGCAACAATTCGCGCAAGCGGATAATATTCAGATAACTTGGACGAAAATCATAACCCCACTGCGAAATACAGTGTGCCTCATCCACAGTAATCAGGTTTACATTCATTTTTTGAAGCCGCTCCCGAAAATATTCCACATTGAGCCGTTCGGGAGAGATATATAGAAATTTGTAATCGCCCCACACTGCATTGTCCATAGTCACTTTTATCTCCATGGGAGACATGCCGCTGTGAATCTTTAACGCCCGGATTCCCTTGCGGCGGAGATTTTCTACCTGATCTTTCATCAGTGCAATGAGCGGTGTAATAACAATGCAAATCCCCTCCTGTGAAAGAGAATAGACCTGAAAGGTAACTGATTTTCCACCACCGGTTGGCATCAATCCCAGCGTATCTTTGCCGGCAGCAACAGATTCAATAATCTCCAGTTGCAGCGGACGGAAATCGTCAAATCCCCAGTATTGCAACAATATTTGCCTGTAGTCTTTCATTTCGTGAAATAAAAATAGGAATTTTTTTGACAGCTGCATCTTTCCTGTCGCCTGACTGAAAAATAAAGAATCTTAAACCAGCGATTTTAAACTTAAAGAACGGCTTTAAACCTTTTAGCTTTAAGCCTTTTAATTGTTACGGTCATGCTTCTTCAGAAGTATTTCATACATTTCAGCATAAACCGGGGTCTTTACATTATATTTTTTTCCTTCATTTATCACATAACCGGTTAACGTTTCCAGCTCGGTTTCGGGTTTTTTATTTTTGTAGTCGGAGTGCATTGAAGTGGTGGTTTCAAACTTCAGCGCCTGCATTGTTGCAATTGTTTTTTCGGCAATATTTTCCGGAAGAGTGACCCGCTTTGCCAATGCCAGCTGCTTCACTTCTTCAACCAGATTTTTTAATGTCCGGAAATTTTTCTCATCAGCAACAATTTCTCCTGCCGTTTTATCACAGGCAGATGTGAGGGTTGCAAGAGATGACAGAAAAATATATTTTTTCCAAATATCTGTTGAGATGTTTTTCGACAAATGGGATTCAATATTTGCTTCTTTAAAAAGAGAATCAAGAATTTTCAGTTTTTCATCGTCATAATTATTTAGACCGAAATAGAGTTTCTCAACACTTCCGCTGTTTTCCACTACCCCGGGTTCTTTTATGCGCGAAACAATATATACACAGCCGTCCGTCACAAGGTTATCGGGATAAATCTTCTCGATTTTTTCCCGAATATCTACTCCATTTAGTAATGGAAGAATAACAGTTTCCCGATTTATGCACGGCTGCAACTGCAAAAGTACAGACTCTAAATCATAACTTTTCGTGGAGATGATTGCATAATCAACTGTCCCGATTTCCATCGGATTATCGGTTGCAATTCTTGGATTGCAAATAAATTCACTATTGCCCTTAATCACTCTCAGCCCGCTCTCCTGAATGGCTTTTAAATGTTCCCCTCGGGCTAAAAAACTGATTTCCACCTTTTCATGCATTTGAAACTGTTTGGCGAGCAACCCACCGAAGTAGCCTCCCACTCCACCAATTCCGGCTACAACAATTTTAATTTTCTCCATTTTTCCAAAATTTCAGGGAACTGGTTTCTGATGAGAATTTCTATTGAAAAATCAAAAACCCTCTTTCACAATTGAAGATTCTGCAACACCTAACGATGCCAGCTGTTTTTCTACGGCATCCATCATGGGATCGGGGCCACATAAATAATAGTAACTGAGATTGTTGTCAATATGCTTTTTTAAAAATTCGGCAGTAATATAACCGTGTGCATACCCCGCCCGCTCCTCATCCGACAGAATATTGATGAAATTCTTCCCGAGAAGTTTACTAAATTTTTCCTCAAGTATAATATCCTCTTTGGCTTTGTTGGCAAAAATCAGTTTGCTGTTTCCAATTTTATTATTCTTTTCCAGATTTTTAAAAATGGCAATGAATGGGGTAACTCCTGCTCCACCGGCAATAAAAATCCCTTCTCCTTTATAGTGGATATCGCCAAATGGTTTATGAATAATCAGTTCATCTCCTTTACCAAGCGAAAGAAGCTGATTGGTAACTCCATTGCGGGAAGGATAAGTTTTAATGGTAAATTCAAGATGATTATCTTCAGGTAATGAAGTGAACGTGAAAGGTCTGAGAACATCTTTCCACTCCGGATTATTGATGGAAATATCTACTGCCTGCCCCGGGATAAAAGTAAGTCCGCCCGGTTTTTCTACAACAAGTCTTAGAACATCATGGGTGAGATGTTCGCTGGAAATTATTCTAACTATTTGTTCCATAATAAGTTATTTTATTTTTTAAACATGAATTTCAAATTATACCTTTAGTGCCCGATGATTCAAAAGATGAAAAATTGCCAAACAAAAAATGTGAAGTAGAAAGCACCAATAAAGTAACAACTCAATATCCATTAAAGTTGAACCAAAGAAAAAACTGGAATTCACACAACTAAGTTTTTAAATACCTTTAAATTCAATTAATTTGTCATTTGGTTTTAAAATGGAATAAGATGGAAATAAATCTGAAGAATTTTTACTGGATTAACAAGCCTAAAAAATACTCAACTGAAAATAATGTTTTGAAAATTGAAACCGAACCCGGAACAGATCTTTGGCAGCGAACTCATTATGGCTTTATGAAGGCAGACGCCCCGGGGCTTCTGACAAAAATCGCAGGCGATTTCACATTCAGTGTAAAGAGTGTTTTCAACACCCGGGCAAAATATGATCAGTGTGGGGTTTTATTTTTTATTGATGACAACAACTGGGTGAAAGTTTCTGTGGAGCACGAAAATGATCAATTTGCCCGTTTGGGCTCGGTGGTCACCAATCTGGGCTATTCCGACTGGGCAACTACGGATATCCCCTTCCCGGTTAACCAAATGGTATATCGGCTGAGCCTTAAGGGGCAGGATGTCTTTATCGAATATGCAGAAAAAAACAAGGAGTTCAAACAAATGCGGATTTTACATCTTCATCAACAAACAAATAATGCCGGAATCGGTGTTTATGCATGCAGTCCGCTGAACTCAT
Source organism: Mariniphaga sp. (assembly GCA_040772505.1). Lineage (GTDB taxonomy): Bacteria > Bacteroidota > Bacteroidia > Bacteroidales > Prolixibacteraceae > Mariniphaga. Next base: position 253,256 of record JAXGYA010000003.1, read on the forward strand.
CATTTGAAGCAAAATTTTCAGATTTTGAAATGGGCGCATGCATCTGGAAGATAAATTAACAGAAAATCACAGTTACAAACTTCCGTCATTCAGGTATTCAAGCTTATAATCACCGATGTTCTTTTTACTTAAGTCGATGGTTTTTCGTTGTACGAAAAAATTAAAAATGCCATAAACAGCAATGATTATAGCAATACTAAAGAAAGAAATGCTGATGATGGAATATTGCATATTGAAGAACTGTTCAATACTCAATCCGGCAACAAAAAAGTAGAGCGCCGTTCTGAGATATGAGAGCAATGTGGTTTGGTTAGCAAGGTGAGTTCGCTGGATTGCCAGTTTTTCTCTTAAAATCAAATCCTTGTTCATTCCCTTTTTCTTTTTTAAAACACAAAGTTACAATATCGTGGGGTTTTATTTCAAAAGCTGAAATTCACTACCGGTAAAATTAATATCTGAAATAGTGAACATACAATGAAAACCTTTAGTTTTTGAAAAATTAATTTTTCTGTTAATTATCTTTGCACTTCAAATATTTAAAATGAATTCCATGAAAATCACTGTTCTTATTGACAATAATCCGCACCCTGAACAAAATTTGCTCACAGAGCACGGGCTCAGTATCTATTTTGAGGCTGATGGCTTCAAGTGGCTTTTGGATGTTGGCGCCTCCGGGCAATTTCTCACAAATGCTCAAAAGCTTGGAATTAATATCGGGAATGTTGACTATCTGATTTTGTCGCACGGGCACTCTGACCACGCCGGCGGACTGGACTATTTTTTAAATGCCAATAAAAAAGCAAAAGTTTTTCTGTCTGCCCATGTTGAAAATAAAATTTTCATTTCGACGCGTAGATCTTCAAAACGGGATATCACTATGGATCATAACATTGTTGCTCAAAATCCGGAACGTTTCACTTTGATTAAAGATGATTTTCAGGTCAGCAAACAGGTTGGCATAATCTGCAATATTCCAAAAATTTATAACTCCCCGAAAGGAAACAGCAAATTGCTTATGGTTGATTCTAAGGGTGAACAACCTGATGATCTTAGACATGAAATGGCAATAGCAGTAAATACGGAAAGTGGAATTGTGGTGTTTTCCGGATGTTCGCACAATGGAGTCTTAAATATTCTGAATAGCAGCTCAGCTTATTTTGGGAATGAGCAAATCTCTGCATGCATTGGCGGCACACACCTGATTGACAGCAATTCTGTCAATATTTATGAATCGGATGCAGAAATTTCTGAAATCGGGAAAACAATTCTTCGTATCTATCCCGGCATGCAATTAATCACCGGGCATTGCACCGGACTAAGAGCCCAAAAGATTTTATCGGAAATTTTGAATGGAAATTTTCAGTTACTCCACAGTGGGGCAACTTTCATGTTTTAGGCAAGATTCAGGTAGAAAGCACAAAAATATCTGCCGCTGAACTTCTTGAAGTAAGCCGGATTTCAAACTTTTCAGCCAACGGCAAATGTGCATTTAATGCCAGGTCTGGCGTATTATTTTCAGCTGAAAGATGGCTCAGAAAAACACATCTCAAGTGTGAGCCTGCATTTTCTTGCAGCAACCGAAAAGACTGCACGTTAGACAGATGCCCCACAGAAGAAGAAATACGCTGTTTCAGATAAAACGGATAAGAACCTGTTTGCAGCATTTCATCATCATAGTTTGATTCCATAAACACAGCATCGCAAAAACCGAGATTAGAAGTCACGTTTTCGCAGGGCTCGCCAATATCGGTAAAAACACCAATATTTCTGCCCCCATGTTCAATCCGGAATGAACATGGCTCTGATGCATCGTGCTTTTTCAGAAACGAATGGATGGTAAATTCATCAACAACAATACTTTCACCGGGATTGAAAAAACGGGGATAAGCCGGACGAAGCGAGCGGTTTGCGGCATAGAATGTTTTTGGCGAGAAATATACGGGAACATGAAGTTTTTTTGCCAGAACGCGTGCGCCGCGAAGATGATCAATGTGTTCATGAGAAATGAAGACAGCCTGTATTCGGGCAGGATTTAATCCCCTTTCATCCATTCTTTGCAAAATCTGTTTGCAGGAAATTCCGGCATCAACCAGCACTGAACCACGCTCATTTCCTATATAGTAACAGTTTCCGTTACTTCCCGATGCAATTGCACATATTTCAAGCATTCTTTTTCAATTTTTTGTGCCAAAAATAGCCATTTTATTGCTGAAAAATTGTCCGATGTTGAAAACCGGTGAGCCCCGATTTCGGTTTGGTGTTGTTTATCATCTGCCGGACAGATAGTGTTGCTGAAACATTCCGGGAGCTAAGATTTTATAGAATGTCGGAAAACTGCCGGTTAAACTCGTCGAAATCATAAGGATAATCCTCATTTAAGTTTTCCTTGTATCGTGAGGCAAAGGACTCAAACCTAAATCTTGCCTGATGTGCATTATTTGTTTGTCTCAATACCCACACCTGCAGCCAGACTGCCTCTTCATTCATCTCGTCATATTCCAGAATTCTTTTGGCAAGATTGTCAATTTCTGCTATTTTCCCTTCGCTTTTAAAAAATAGTGCAAGTTTGAGAAGATTGTCAATAACCAAAGTTTCGGTGAAACCAAGTATTTCATCTAACCATTCCCAGTTCAATCCCTGAAGAAAAGCTCCTTTTCGGGTTAACTCATAAAAAGTTTCCAGCTGCTTTTTATTCATTCCGCCCGGAATATTGCACAACCGGTAAACTTCAGCATAATCACATGAAAATGGTTCCTGCATCTGTGCCTGCAAAAAGCCCTCAAGCGTGGAAATTTGTATTCCATCCATTAATTGCAGAATATTCCTTAGTTTATTTAGTGTTACCGCCCTGTTGTTAATAATTTTTTTTGCAGGAAGCCCAAACCAGAGCTGGCGGTCAACATCGGAAACTACTGCTCCCTGTTTGTTTTTCAGGGTTGCCAGAAATATGAAAAGTAAAAGCTCCTTCACTTTGGGAGTGAATCGTGCAGATATGTCGTTTCCTTCCCGGTCAAAAGCCTGAAAACCACCAAAAAAATTTATCCGGTTAAAATTACCTGCCGGAGAAATATGAACCGGCGCCGGATGTTCCGGCTTCCGGCTTTTTCTGAAAATAAAAAGCAGCAATGCAGCGATAATAAGAGTAACAAATGCAAAAACTATCAAAAGCTCAGAACTGAAAATTGGTTTTTTCACACCGGAAACCGGCTCACTCACAGATTCAACCACAACCGGCTCATCCATAGCAAGACGCACTATTTCATCAACACCCAGCGGGCGGCTCCAGATATAAAGATTATCGATATATCCGTGAAGATTCGCACCCTGCAAAAGAGCGCTGCCTAAATGAATCTCACCGGTTCCCGAAAAAGGGGGATGTCCGTCGGAGCTTCCGATATTCTGACCATTAAGGAATATTGCCTGTTCGCCGGTTTCAATAATGTATCTCCAAACCAGATGATACCAAACATTTGGCTGAAGTTTTTCTTCGGAAACAAAATCGTTTTCCCAAAGTCCGAAGTAGGGATGCCCTGAGCGCAAAATTAAATGCAGACCGCGGCGATATTCGGTTTCAAAATTTCCTAAAATCGCATTGTCACCCGATTCGAGAATCTCATAAAACTTCACAAAGCAGCTCACCGTAAAACTGCTGTTGCGCAAGCCATAAAGCTCCGGTGAACCAAGATTGACACTCGAGTTTTCGGGGAGCTTCAAAACCATTTCCCGTTCAATATCCCGAATGAACGAAAAGTTTTCTCCTTCATATTGCTTTGAAGGCGAAATGTTATTCCTGATGGTTTCATCAAAATAGAAACTTCCGGTCAAACCATCATCAATTTCCAATGGTTCCGCAATGATGTGATAACTCTCCGGCACTTCCATCTCACCGGTAACAATAATCTGCTCAGGGGTCATGCCGTAGCCCGGCACAAAAGGGGTCAATGTCAGCTCATCACCTCCGCGATAGGGAAAACTGAACTTTCCGCCGGTGATTGAGATTTCGGGATTTCGCCAGTAAACTCTTTCCAGGGTTTTGCCCAAACCTCTGATAATGCCGTTAATCCATGTGAATGAGCTGAGCTGGGGAAGAATGAAATCAAACTTCTGAAAATCTTCGCCCACAAAAATAAAATTGGGTCGTTTCCCGTATTTTGTCCAGGATTGAAGTAGGAAATTGATATAATCCGGCACTAAATTTCTGAAATTTCCGGTTGTGGAAGCGGATACCGGCAGCCTGTCAAAATCTAAAACAGCCAACAGTTCCAGATTTGATTTATTATCATAGCGGCTACCCGGAACAGCAGAAATACGATGAATGTAATCAACCGTCCGGTGCACATTCTTCCCGGGAAGTTCAGTCTCTCCCGAAACAAAAAACAGGATGCGGCGATTCGCATCAATCAGATGCTCTAACGGTGGCCATGTTTCGCCATGAGGAAGAAAAAAAACAGAGGATGAAATTTCGGAATTGGCAATAACAGAATCAAGCACAGAAAGCAAACCGGAATAATTGAGAAAAACGGGAACAATCCGGGTGGAGTCCTTTTTTATGCACTCATTCAGCCAGTGTGCCAAAAAATTAAATTCCCGATTTCCGGTTGTGAAAAACACCTGCCTGTTTTTCTCAAAAACAGTGACTTCAATCCCCAACCGGTTGTTTGATTCCATGAAATCAATGAATTTTTTGCTTTCCAACAATAACGGATTCACTCTTGCTATGGTGAAAGAGGTCTCCGTAAAGTCTTTTGCAAAAACCCTTACAGTGGAAAGCAAAATAATCGTGACAAGAACAAAAAATAGTTTGTAAATTGTAGAATTATATCGGTGCTTCATTTCTGTCAATCCTGTTTTCTAACTTAATTCCTCATTATTTTTCAACCAAAAATAGACTTTTTTATGAAGATTAAAACTTTTTCCATTTTTTATTAAATAATTATACACCAAATGATTCGGGCATTAATTAATGTTTAATTAATTCGCGGATAAGAAGGAATTATAACTTCAGTTAAGAAGCAGCTAATTTACAATGCTTAATATTGTTTAAAACATTCACAGAAATGACTGACAAGACATTTAAGCGCAGGCACTTTATAATTTTCATATCAGGTGGTCTGACTGTTATTCTTTTTTTGGCACTGTTCAATAAAGCTGTTGATTATACTTCGACTGATGAATTTTGTGCATTATGCCATGCTCATCCCCATGCTGATGCAACGTTTAAATTGTCTGTTCACAACAGCAACCGCTCGGGGTTTTCCCCTAAATGCACCGATTGCCACCTTCCGCCTGAAGATCAGACTTTTAAGTTTCTCACAAGGAAAGCATATCACGGATTTCATGATTTATTTGTTTTAGTGACAAAGGATTTGGACGAGATTGACTGGGAAGCGAAACGAACAGATGAGGCTGCAAAGCGCTTTGTGTATGAAGATGGCTGCAAGAAATGCCATACCAATCTGTTTCCTTCCACTCTTGATGCTACAGGCGCTGAATCGCACCTGAAATATCAGCTTGACCCGGAAAACAATTCCTGCGTAAAATGCCATCTTGATGTAGGACATTACCGCGGTGAAACAACTCTTGTTATAGAAGAGACCGCCGCATCACCCGACGAACTGTTTCAGGAGCCGGCAACAGTAACCGCCTTCGAGGATTTCATTGAAAAAATACCGGGAACGGCAGTTTCCTTTGAAATGAAAGCTATTCCCGGTGGAAAATTTCACATGGGCAGTCCGCCGGAAGAGCCCTACCGTCGTGCTGACGAAGGTCCGGTGCGCGAAGTGGAAATTAACAATTTTTGGATGGCTGAAGTGGAAGTGACATGGAATGAGTATATTGCATTTTTCAATGCCACCGGCTCACAGGGAAGAAAAGAAGCGGAAGCCGATAATTCTGATGAAGAGACAGACGGCATTACAGGCGCCACGCCGCCGTGGGGTGCGCCCGATCAGGGCTGGGGAATGGGAAGACGCCCGGCAATTACCATGACGCACCATGGAGCGCAAACCTACTGCCGCTGGCTTAGCAGCGTTACCGGAAAAAAATACCGACTGCCCACAGAGGCGGAATGGGAATATGCAGCACGCGGCGGAACGGAAGGGGCATACTTTTTTGAGGGTTCGCCAAAAAGTTTTGAAAAAGAGGGACTCTGGAACAAACTCTTCGGGCCGGATACCACAATAATCAATTCCTATGCAACCTATCAGGAAAACAGTCCGCACCGGACACAGACCCCGGAATTTGTCCGGGCAAATCCTTTCGGACTGAAAAACATGCTCGGCAATGTAGCAGAGTTTTGTCTCGATTTTTACGACCCGCAGGTTTATGCAAAGTATCCGCCGGGAGTGGTAAACAATCCACGGGGACCACGCGATGGGATGGAGCACGTAATCCGGGGCGGCTCATTTAAAAATACAGCAAAGGATTTGAGAGTTGCACGCCGCGACTTTACCCGAACCAGGGAGTGGCTTGAAACAGACCCTCAAATTCCCAAAAGTATCTGGTGGTATTCAGACTGCACCCACGTAGGGTTCAGAGTTGTATGTGAATATGACCCGGATTCATTGGCTCAGGAACAGAAATAAAAAAATATAATGAAAAAGAATCAACTCTCACGAAGAAATTTTTTAGAAAAGTCGGCACTTGCAGGTGTGGCCGGAATAGCCGGAATCAGCGCTCTGAGCTCCTGCAGCAAAGGAGCCAAAGGTGTTGATTATGATTTCCCGCCGCTTTTGAACAAAGCGCCCGACGGGGTGAAGCTTCGCGCCGGACTGATAGGGTGCGGAAATCGCGGAACCGGCGCAGCGCTCAACTTTCTGGCAGCCGGCAACGATGTGGAACTGGTAGCTCTTGCCGATGTATTTGAAGATAAGGTATGGGATTGCTACAGCAAGCTTGAAAAACAGAAAGTGGAAATTCCCAGAAACAACTGCTTCTGGGGTTTTGATGCATACAAAAGAGTCCTGGATATTGATTTGGATGTAGTAATTCTTGTGACACCGCCACATTTCAGACCGGAACATTTTGATGCGGCAATTCAGGCAAAAAAGCATGTATTTATGGAGAAACCACTGTCGGTTGACGCAGTTGGCGCAAGACAGATAATGGCAACTTCAAAGAAAGCGGAAAGTATGGGTCTGACGGTAATCACCGGAACACAGCGCAGGCATCAGCGCGATTATCTCGAAACTTACCGGCAGGTTGCCTCAGGTGCCATCGGGGAAATTACCGCTGCCAAAGCATGGTGGCTACAGTCCCATGTGTGGTTTCGCACACGAGAAGAGGGCTGGAGCGACATGGAGTATATGCTCCGCAACTGGAACAACTTCTGCTGGCTTTGCGGCGACCACATTCTCGATACTCACGTACACAACATTGATGTAATTAACTGGTTTATAGGAAAACACCCTGAAAGTGCCATCGGTTTCGGAGGACGTGTGAGGCGGCTCACCGGCGATCAGTACGATTTCTTCAGTATCGATTTTGATTTTGGAAACGGGGTTTTCTCACACAGCATGTCGCGCCAGATTGACGGTTGTGCAAACACCTTGGGAGAGCTGGTTGTGGGAACCAAAGGGTATTCAAACTGCAAAAACACCATTTTCAATCCTGACGGAAGCATAAAGTGGCAATACGAATACCCCAGAAGCAATGAAGGCAAATCTACCGGAATTGTGGAAGTATCGCCTTACGTTCAGGAACACATTGATTTGGTGACGGCAATACGGACAAATAAGCCTGTGGTTGAAGCCGAACGCACCGCTATCTCAACACTCACGGCAATCATGGGAAGAACTGCCGCTTACACCGGACAAAAGGTTACCTGGGAAGATATGCTCAATTCTACTGAAAGACTTGGTCCCTCCACCTATGAAATGGGACCCGTAAACATGGAGTTTCCTACTCCGCTTGCAGGAACACAACACAAAGCTTAAAGGGTTGAATTATGATTGCTGTTGTAATTCCTTTTCTGAATGAAGAACAACTGATTGAGCGTCTGCTCCTTTCGCTTTTTGAAGCACTGGAAAACGGAGGCGAAGAGTTTGAGGTAATCTGTGTGGACGACGGAAGCACTGACACTACATTGCAAAAACTGTTGAAATTTCGTGAAAAGGATAACCGTCTGAAAGTTCTGTCCCTTTCGCGTAATTTTGGACTGCAGGCTGCTTTGTCTGCCGGAATCAATTATGCAAAAGGCGATTATGTGGTTATCATGGACGGTGATTTTCAGGATCCCCCGGAGCTTGTTCCTGTGCTGATTGAAAAAATCAAAGCTACCGGCGCCGACATCGTTTCTGCAGTTCGGGAAGCCCGGAATGAAAAGCTCGGTAAAAGGGTTTACATCAATATTTTCCATCGTATTTTTGGCAGACTGACGGGCGCCCATCAGGTTGAACAAACCGGCAATTTCAGTATTTTCAATGCAAAGGCACACCGGGCAATTCTCAGGTTTTCAGAGCAAAACCGTTACTTTCCCGGCATACGCAATTTCATCGGTTTCAAACATGAATTTATACTCTACGACAGGCCGGACAGGCCAGAGGGGAAAGCAAAGATGAGCCGGCGCAAACTGTTTTTGCTGGCTGCCGATGCCATCTACTCCTTCTCAAAATGGCCTATAAAATTCTGCCTCTATTTAGGCTTATCGGGAATTCTTATCTTTTTTGCTGCTATTGTTTATGCAGTGGCTTCAAAACTGCTGGGATTGGCACCAATCGGCTGGTCATCAACTTTTTTGGCCATCAGCTTTTTTGGTTCGGTTCAGCTCACGTTCTTAGGGTTAATAGGTGAATATATCTACCGGATTTTCAAGGAAGTACAAAATCGTCCGCTCTATTTCATACGGGATATTTATGATTGAAACGCGGCGCATATTCACTCCGAAAAGAAATTTTTTCTACGCTCTTTTCATTATTGCCGCCGTCCTGATAGTTCTGGCGCCAAAATCGGCAGTTAATGTGGATGAGCAGCTGCATTATCCCCATGCCAAAAAGGTAGTTAACTGGTATTTTACCGGAGGGAAAGATACAAGCTGCCTCGACACGCCGAAAACAAATCTGAAATATTACGGGCAGTCGGTTGACAACTTCACAGCACTTTTTAACCGGATTTTTCTGGTCGAAAATGAGTTTTTGGTGAGGCATTTTACGGGTGCGCTCTTCTTCTGGCTGCTTCTGCTTTTTTCAGGGTTACTGGCACAAAACTTAAGCGGTTCGTGGAAAGTGGCAACAATCACCGTGCTTTCGCTGGTTTTCATGCCACGCCTTGCAGGCCAGGCATTTGGCAACCTGAAAGATATTCCGTTCACCGCTGGCTACACTGCCGGTTTGCTGCTGATTGTTCAATTTCTGAAGGAGATGCCCCGTCCGCACTGGAAAACGGCAACCTTGCTTGGTATTGCCATTGCGTTCACAGTTTCTGTGCGGGTAGGAGGCTTTGTGCTTTTTGCATATTTAGCACTTGGAATTATTGCTTTACCGATTTTAAAGCCCTTACTTTTCAAACAGATATTTTCAAAAAAGTCAGTATTAATAAGGTTGCTGAGTCAGGGAATTGTAATTCTCCTAACCGGTTATTTTGGAGGATTGCTTTTCTGGCCCTACGCATTGCAAAATGTTTTTTCGAATCCCATGGAAAGCCTGCACATCATGGAACATTACAAAGTGGGAATCCGGCAGATTTTTGAGGGAGAAATGTACTGGAGTGTTCAGTTGCCATGGTATTATTTGCCAAAGTGGTTATTGTATTCCACTACTCCTTTTGTATTGACAGGGTTTGTTATGTTTCTCATTTATTATTTCCGGGATTTTTCCCGGAAAAACCAAGCAGCAGAAAAACAGTTTTTTGAGGGGTTTATCCTGTTTGCCTTTATTTTTCCGACGATTTATGTGATTGCCATCAAGTCAAATCTCTACAGTGGTGTGCGTCAAATGCTGTTTACCATGCCGCCGCTTGCAATTCTTTCGGTTTTGGGAGTCAGCCGGTTTATTTCTTATTTTGGGAAGCACAGAAAAACTCTCAAAACCGGTGTTTCAGCTCTGTTTCTGGGGCTGCTCGTTTTGCCTGCAAAACATCAGATTCAAACATTTCCGGCAGATTATATCTATTTCAATCCTCTGATTGGGAATAAAAAAGCATGGGGCAATTATGAATACGACTACTATTTTCACAGTGTAAAACAGCCCGCTGAAGATTTGATTAAATTGGCAGATAAAAGGGAAATTACGGTTGCCATGAACTGTAATCTGTCAAACTATTTCGAGAATTATCCAAACATTAACTATGTATATACCCGCTATCTGGAGCGCAGTTCGGTGGAGTGGGATTATGCAGTTTTGGGGATTGACTACATTCATCCCTTTTTGTTGAAAAATAATCTCTGGCAGCCCGAAAATATTATTGAGACCTATTATCACAAAGGAAATCCGGTTGCCGTGCTGATTGAACGGAAGAGCAAAACCGATTATGAGGGAATTTCTGAAATTAAGCGTGCCAATTTTGCAAGGGGAATAGAATTACTTGAAGATGCTATCAAAAATGACCCGAAAAATGTCTGGTTGTTTGTAAATTTGCTGCAGGCAAAATTAGCTTTGGGTGATTTTACCGGTTTCCCGGAGATATTAAAAAAAGGAAAAGAGATACATCCACGCTACGAACCGTTATATTTGCTTGAAGCAAAGTATTTTTATATGTTCGAGAATTACGAAGAATCATTCCGGAAACTGAATGAACTTTTTGAAATAAATCCGCGATATCTACCTGCGAAACAACTCTATAAAGACGTGAAAGAAATATTGAACAAAACAAACAAGTAAAATTTAAAAATTAGAAAAATGAAAACATTGAAAAATTTTATTGCAACTCTCGTTGGCGGAATTTTAAGTCTCCCCTTTATTGCTGCAGCACAGGATCAGGGAACTTACATTGACAATCTGGGGGTGCAGGACAGCTCCTATATGGAGATGGATCTATTGGCAGAAGGAACACAAAGCAGCAGCTCCGGCAACAGCACGCTGATTATTATTATTGTTGCAGTGGTTGTGGTTGCTGCAGTTGTTTTTTTCTTATTGAAAAAGAAGAAAAAATAAAAAACTGTGTGCCTTGTGTGCCTGATGTGGTTCAAAAAAAGAACAAACCACAACAGACACGATAGAAAAACACAATATGTCTGACTTAATAAAAGAGAATGAGTTTTCTGTGGTCATTGAGAAGATGACACCAGAGGAGATTGAGAACGGAGGAGAGCGACTCTCAGTTGCATATGAATTTCAGACTTATCCTTTCGGGCTTTCTATTGTTGCAGCCACCGGGAAAGGAGTCTGCTTTCTGGCTTTTGGCAAAAGTGAAGAAGAGCTAAAAAGAGAACTGCTTCAGCATTTTCCAAAGGCAAAATACATGCGACAGCAATCCCCTCATTTTGATGGAGTTCGCAGAACATTTAAACAAGGAACAAAAGAGACTTTTCAAATAAAACTGCATCTGAAAGCGACACCATTTCAGCTTATTGTGTGGAATGAATTGCTCAAAATCCCAACAGGCAGACTGAATACATACGGAGATATTGCCCGTAAAATTGGCAATCCCGGTGCATCCCGGGCAGTGGGTACAGCAGTGGGGCAAAATCCCGTTGCTTTCATAATTCCCTGCCACAGGGTTATTCGTACAGACGGGAAAATGGGCGGTTATCGCTGGGGTATTGACATCAAAAGGGCAATCATTGCCCGGGAAGCATCACGTTGAATGGGAATTGAAAAAGGCAGCTTTTGCAAGCTGCCTTTTAGCCATGAAAACAATTAAACAATGTTCAGAAAACAGAAAACTAAATAATTATATGGTCATAATATCTTTTTCCTTAGCCTCAACAAGTGCATCAACTTTTTTCACAAAATCGTCAGTAAATATCTGGACTTCATTTTCAGTGTTTTTCTGAATATCCTCCGACAAACCATCTTTTTGTAATTTTCTCAGACTGTCATTGGCATCTTTTCTGGCTGCCCGGATACTCACTTTGGCATTTTCGCCCACCTGGCTCACCTGTTTCACCAGTTGCTTTCTCCTCTCTTCAGTCAAAACGGGAATATTAATGCGAATGATTTCACCGTTATTGTCGGGGTTGAATCCCAGATTGGCAGCCAGAATGGCTTTCTCTATAACCGGAATCATACTCTTTTCCCACGGCTGAACAGAAATGGTGCGTGCGTCGGGTGTTCCGATATTTGAAACCTGATTGAGCGGAGTAGATGTTCCGTAATAATCGACAAACACTTTGTCTAACATAACAGGTGACGCTTTTCCAGCACGGATATGAAGCAGCTCTCTCTCGAGATGCTTAATTGCTCCCTCCATCTTTTCCCTGCAATTTTCTAAAACAAAAAAAACCTCCTCTTCCATTGGTCAAGTAATCTATTTGGTTGCTGAAAGCAAGCAAATATAGAAAAAATATGATAACAGTAAAATTTTTTAAAATTTTTTGTCTTTTCTTTTAGCCGGAAAACTTCAGGGATGCACAATGGTTCCGATGTTTTCGCCCGAAATAATTTTTTTAAAATTTCCCGGTTTATCCATATTGAAAACCAGTACATGGAGCAAATTCTCCTTGCATAAGGCAGTTGCGGTAAGGTCCATTATCCTCAGATTTTTGGCATAAACCTCATCAAAACTTATCTTTTCAAATTTGACAGCATCGGGATTTTTTTCAGGGTCGGAGGTGTAAACACCATCTACGCGCGTACCTTTCATCATGATTTCCGCTTCAATTTCCACTGCCCGCAAAGCGCTTGCCGTGTCGGTTGTAAAGTAGGGATTTCCGGTTCCCCCGGAAATTATGACCACTTCACCTTTTTCAAGCGCATCAATCGCTTTTTGTTTTGAATAGTATTCACCCACCGGTTCCATGCGAATTGCTGTAAAAACGCGGGATTTCACACCAAGAGCTTCTAAGGATGAACTCAAAGCCAGACTGTTAATCACAGTGGCAAGCATTCCCATCTGATCGCCTTTCACTCTGTCAAATCCTCTGCCTGTACCACTCAGTCCACGAAAGATATTTCCACCGCCAATGACGATACCAACCTGAACACCCATCCGTACAATTTCTAAGATCTGTTCTGCATATTCCTGCAGGCGGTTTTCATCAATGCCATAATTTTGCTCACCCACCAGCGATTCGCCGCTCAGTTTTAGAAGAATCCGTTTATATTTTGTCATAATCCTGAAGGTTTAAATAATTTCAATTCCTGCTTCATCACACCACTTTTTACCTAAGCGGCTTAATTTATATTTCTGAATTTTTCCGCTTGCGGTCATTGGAAAATCATCGACGAAAAAAACATATTTCGGAATTTTATAGCGGGAAATATTTCCCCGGCAAAAATCAGTAACCTCTGCTTCGGTGAGTGTCTGATCCTCCTTTACCTTTATGAAAGCACCAACTGCCTCCCCATATTTCGGACTGGGAATTCCTGCAACTTCAACTTCCTTAATCTGCGGCATTCTGTATAGGAAATTCTCAATTTCGCGAGGATAGATATTTTCACCGCCACGAATAATCATGTCGTTAATCCGCCCGGTGATTCGATAGAACCCATCGCTGGTTTTAACGGCAAGGTCTCCGGTGTGAAGCCAGCCTTCACTGTCAATAGCCTTTTGAGTAGCTTCCGGCTTTTTATAGTAACCACGCATCACGTTATAGCCGCGGCAACAAATTTCTCCCTGCTCTCCAACTCCGAACTCCACTCCAGTTTCGGGATCAACAATCTTCACCTCCACATTTGGATATTCAAAACCCACGGTTGTTGCCCTTATCTCGGGTGAATTACTGGTGCGGGTTGCGGTTATTCCCGGCGAAGATTCCGTTTGTCCGTAAACGATAATGATGTCTTTCATGTTCATTTTGGTCATCACCTGGTTCATGGTTTCTATGGGACAGGGCGCACCGGCCATAATTCCCGTTCGCAATGAGCTCAGGTCGAACATGTCAAACATGGGATGATTCAGCTCTGCAATAAACATGGTGGGCACCCCATAGAGCGCCGTGCATTTCTCCTTCTGAACAGAAGCCAAAACCATCAGCGGATCAAAATCTTCGGTGAGCACCATTGTTGCTCCGTGGGTAATTACTGCACACAATGCCAGCACACACCCGAAGCAGTGAAACAGTGGAACACAAACCAACAGCCGCTCATCGGAATTGAAATTCATACACTCTCCGGTTGCAAATCCGTTGTTCAGAATGTTGTGATGGGTCAGCATCACACCTTTAGGAAAACCTGTGGTTCCCGATGTGTACTGCATGTTGACGACATCCTGACAGTCCAGCGTTTCCTTAATACTTTCCAGTTCAAAGTCATCCACATGGCTTCCCAATAAGATTAATTCTGAAATATTAAACATTCCCCTGTGTTTTTGCTGACCGATAAAAACAACATTTTTCAGCAACGGAAAATCTTTGCTTTTCAGCTCTCCCCTCGCTTGTTCCTTCATTTCCGGAACCAAATGAAACATCATTCCTACATAATCGCTGTCGCGATATCCCTCAACAAGAAAAATGGTACTTATATCGGAATCCTTAAGCAGGTATTCCAGTTCAGCAAGTTTGTAGTTGGTGTTGATTGTTACCAGAACCGCACCGATTTTGGCAGTGGCAAACATTACCGTTGTCCAGTCGGGAACATTTTTTGCCCAAATTCCCACTTTGTCACCCGGTTTAATTCCAATGTAGAGCATCCCTTTTGCCAGAGCATCCACCCGCCTGTTAAACTGACGGTATGTGAACCGCAAGTCCCTGTCGGGATAAACGATAAACTCTTTGCCGGGTGTTTCAAAGTCCCATTTTTCCAGGATTCCCCCTAATGTGTAATTGAGAAGCTGCATGTAGTTTGATTCTAATCTTCAGTTTTTTTAAAATTAAACCGGACTGTAAACAACGGCTAAAATTTTTGCAGACTTGTCACCCGCTGCATGTACATTATGGAGCACCACTGAATCGATATAGATTGAGTCGCCATTGTTGAGAAGATAGACATCTTTCCCGTAGTTAATTTCAACACTGCCTTCCAGCACATAGATAAACTCCTCTCCCTCATGGGAGGAGAGTTTGTAATCCGATTCTTTGGAAGGTTCTATTTCCACAATAAAGGGCTCCATGTGTCGTCCGGTTTTATCCTGAGCCAAGGAAAAGAAGTTGAGATGTTCGCGTGAGGTTTCATCTTTGGTGGAGAAGCTAAGAAATGATTTCTCCTCTCCTTTTCTAACCAGCACGGGCCCGATATATTCCTGGTCATCAAGGAATGTTCCCACCCGCACACCAAGTGCACGGGATATTTTAATCAAATGACCCAGCGAGGGCATAACGCCCATCTCTTCGATTTTTTTCATCTGGGCTTTATCGAGATTGGCTTTTAGCGCCAGGTCATCACGGGTGATTTGTCTGAATTCGCGAAATTCTTTGATTTTTTTTCCGGGATTGTTAACAACCATAATTGCCACATTTTACAACCATTTCACATATTTGAAATCCTGCCTGTGCGGTAATCCCGGGTTTTTCGGATAAAGTCTGATTCCGTAATTAAATGAACCCGGATGTTCCGGATTGTAATTCAGCTTAAAACAACAAACAGTGCCTTCGCGTTTTTCCACTTCACATTCAAGCTTTTCAACAATTAAAGGTGAATTGTTTTTTTCGCCAAATTCTACTACAATAAACTCCAGTCCCACATCATTGCAATCAAGTCCTTTCAAGTCAATTTCAACCCGAAGCGGATATTCGTTCCCGATTTTCAGAATATTGTTAATTCCATCGTTGACCTCCGTTTTTATCAACTGAATGGAATCCCATGCTTCAACAATCTTCTGTTTCCACACTGCCATCTCCCTGGCTTTTTGATAATTGTCACTGATAATACTTCTGCTTCGCTCAATCTGAGGCAAGTAATATCTGTCCATATAATCTTGCATCATGCGCCCTGTTGTAAAGTTGGGACCAACCAGAGCGATGGTATTTTTAATCATGTCAATCCATTCAACAGGAATCCCTTCGTTATTTCTTTCATAGAATGACTTAATGATTTCATCCTCAAGGATTGAATAGATAGTTTCGGCATCCAATTCGTCCTGAAAATCCTGAACATCATATGTGCGTTCAGAAGTCAATGCCCATCCGGCATTTTCATGGTATCCCTCAACCCACCATCCGTCCAGAACGGAAAAGTGCAGGGTGCCGTTCATCACTCCTTTCATGCCGCTTGTGCCGGATGCTTCAAGAGGACGGGTTGGTGTGTTCAGCCAGACATCAACTCCCTGTAGCATCATTTTGGCAAGATTGATATCATAATTTTGAATGAATAGTATTTTTCCTCTGAACTCGGGCAGCTTAGAAATTTCGACAATGCGTTTTATTAAATCCTGCCCTGCTCTGTCTGCCGGATGCGCTTTCCCTGCAAAAAGAAACTGAACAGGACGATTGGGATTATTTACAATTTTTAACAGTTTTTCCAAATCACTAAAAAGCAAGTAGCCCCGCTTGTATGTTGCAAAGCGGCGGGCAAAACCTATGGTGAGGGCTTCGGGATTCAGCTTTGACAAAACTTCCGAAATCAATTTCGGGTTCTCATTGCGTTTTATCCAGTTATCTGAAAAACGTTGTTTTATATGATTGATTAACTTTTCGCGCAAGCCATTTTTAAGCTCCCAGATTCTTTTATCCGGAACGTTGTAAATATTCTTCCAGACATCGAAATCGAGTTGATTAAGGGGAAAATGTTCACCAAAATACTCTTTGTGAATTTTCTTCCATTCCTGAGCCGTCCATGTTGAATAGTGCACTCCATTAGTTACATATCCGATACTGATCTCCTCTTCCAGATATCCTTTGTAAAGTGACTTCAGCACCGCTTTGCTGACCTCTCCGTGAAGCTTACTTACGCCGTTAATACCCTGGGACAGGTTTGAAGCCAGATAGCTCATATTGAAGTGGTCTTCATTGGCTTCTGCTTTTCCTAATCGGATAAAAGCATTCCAGTCGAGACCAAGTCTTTGGGAATAGGGTTCCAGATAATATCTGAACATATCGTCATGGAAAGAGTCGTGACCGGCGGGAACAGGAGTGTGAGTGGTGAAAACCGTTGATGCCCTGACCACCTCCTTGGCTTCCCTGAAATTCAGTTTTTGATTTTCCATAAGTTCTGCCAGACGCTCGAGTCCGATGAAAGCGGAATGCCCTTCATTGCAGTGAAAAAGCTCGGAGCATTGTCCCAGTTTGTTCAGAACTCTTATTCCTCCAAACCCTAAAAGAATCTCTTGCTTTAAGCGGTTTTCGTTATCGCCGCCATACAAATGGTGGGTGATTGAGCGGTCCTGTTCCTGATTTTCCGAAATGTCGGCATCCAATAGAAAAAGCTTAACAGCACCCACATCGACCTGCCAAACACGGGCATAAAGTTTGCGCCCGGGCAAATCCACATCAATAATCACAAAATTTCCATTTTCGTCAAGTAACGGATGAATCGGGATTTTTGAAAAATCCTGAAATTCATAACTGGTCATTTGCTCACCGTGCAGGTTAAGGTTTTGTTTAAAATAGCCATAGCGATAAAGCAAACCAACAGCAACAAGATTAACCTTCATGTCGCTTGCTTCTTTTAGATAGTCTCCGGCAAGCATTCCCAATCCGCCCGAAAAAATTTTCAGGGAATCGTGCAATCCGTATTCCATGCTGAAATATGCAATTTTTGGAGAATTGGGGTTTTCCCTCTCTTTCATATATTGACGGAACTCGCTATATACCTGTTCCATTTCCGAAAGGAAATAGCTGTCTTCACAAAGCTCCTTATAGCGTTTATAGCTCACTTCGTCGAGCAGCACAACCGGATTGTGTGCATTTTCTTCCCACAATTCATTGTCAATGTAACTAAACAGAGCAGAAGCTCTTGCATTCCATGCCCACCATAAGTTTTTGGACAATTCACGCAGTGGATTAAGGGATTGGGGTATATCGGATTCAACAACAATTCTTTTCCAGTCCGGCTGGACATTTTCAAGCAATTTCACCTGCTTATTCTCATTTTTCTTCATCTTTTTTCAGTTGACTTTCAGTTGACTTTTAATATAGCAAATCACAAAAATAGACTTTCTGACGACATGCCCGATTTTTTAATGGTTAATTTGAAGTTTAAGGGTGCTGAAATAACATATCCCGCTATTTCCTTTTAACAGATTTTGTTTGTGCCCTGTGTTTTTGAAGCCTATGCAATTCTCCTTCCAGCTTCTTTATTCTATTCTCTTTTTCTTCAACCAGCTTGTGCAATCCGGCAAGTTCATATTCAAGTTTACTTTCCGGAACAACAGCCTTCAGCCGCAATTTAAAATCGCTCAACACATTCATGTAATTAATAAATGCCTCGAAAGGAGATTCAAAGGGATTAAAATGATTGACCGATTCGCCGTGTGAGAAAAACTTTGTGGACATATAGTGAAAATGGTCGCTGGACTGAAGGTAATTCCAGTCTTTCAGCAGTTCGGAATTGACACATTGCGAAATACGCTCACTCAGGTCGTAAAGTTTCCCGAAGGCTTCTCTTTGCATATCATTACCCAACCATGCGGTGAGGTCTCTCTCCTCATCAACCCATGAGATTGGATTTGGCACACTCACTACCGAAACGGGCTGCAATTCTTCAATTACCTGAGACGGAGTGCTGAACTTGAAGTTTTTTTGTTTTAACACATCCGGAACCCAATGTTCCATGAATTCAAAAATTCCGCTTTCTTCGGGATGGCGTTTCCCCAATGAGTCGTATCCTAAAAACAGGTTCACAACCTCTTCCCTGTCATCAAGCCCATTCAGCCATCCGGTAAACTTGCCGGCAGTGAGCGGATATTCCGACCAGGCGGGATTGGAAAACCGTAAAGCGAGATCATCGCTTAGCTTAAAATTACGCATCAGCACTTTGAGTCGCGGATTTTGGGCACTGACATAGAGAAAGTTAGGACTTTTCCAGCCTAAAACATGGCGTGCGCCCTCGGTGAGCATTGCCTTGTAGCCCATCTGGAAAATCTGTGCCCCAATTTCATCTGAGTATATCATCTCGGTGTTTCGGAATACTTTTGGCTTTTGCCCGAAAAGTTCAAAAATCTTCTTTTCGTGCAGCCTGACCTGATTTTCAAAAGTTTGTCTGTTTTTCAATGAAGAGAGTGAATGTGAATAGGTTTCTGTGAAAAACTCCACATGTGAAGTCGCTGCAAGTTTTTGAAAAGATTCAATGACTTTGGGAGCGTAGAGTTCAAACTGATCCAGAGCTGTGCCGGTGATAGAAAATGAGACCCTGAATTTCCCAGCCATCTTTTTAATCAGTTTCAGCAACAATTTGTTTGCCGGCAGATAGGATTTCTCCACAATTTCCCTGACACTGGTTGCATTGGCATAATCGTCATAGTAATAATGATCATTCCCGATATCAAAAAATCTGTAGCGCCGGTGCCTGAACGGTTGGTGCACTTGAAAAAACAAACAGATCGACTTCATATATTTCTCTTAGATTTACAACATTAAGCTGTCAGGTTGTAATAAACTTCCCTGACTTTTCGGGCTGACTGCTCCCAGTTCATCGCACGTACCTCTTTTTTCCCTGACTCTTTCAGAAATTCCGACAAAGCCGGATAATTCAGCAATCCGTAGATAGAATCAGCCATAGCGTAGGTATCCCAAAAATCCACTTTTATGGCGTGGTTCAGAATCTCGGAAACTCCCGACTGGTTTGAAATAATAACCGGCACATCGGCAAGCATTGCCTCAAGGGGAACAATTCCGAAAGGTTCTGAAACCGAAGGCATCACAAAAACGTCTGTCAGCTGAAACATTCTGTCCACATCGGTGCCTTTCAGAAATCCTGTGAAGTAAAACTTATCGGCCATTCCCAACTGGGCAACCCGGGTTATCATCTCATTCATTTTATCGCCGCTGCCAGCCATGACAAAGCGCACATTATCCATCTTTTTCAAAACCAGATAGGCAGCCTCAATAAAATATTCAGGCCCTTTTTGGATGGTGATTCTGCCTAAAAAGGTGACCAGTTTCTCGTTTATGCCTTTTTTGATTTCTGCTTTTTTTTCGCCAGAATCGTGATTAACAGCATTATAAACTGTTGTGATTTTCTCCGGTGCGATTCCGTATTTTTCAATAATTATTTGCCGGGTAAAGTTGCTTACGGCAATAATTTTATCGGCTTCCTCCATTCCGTGCCGCTCAATGGCATAAATTCTGGGATTTACATTTTCACCGCTCCGGTCAAATTCGGTGGCGTGAACATGGACTATAAGTGGTTTCCCTTTTATCCTTTTAGCAGCAATTCCAGCCGGGAAAGTCAGCCAGTCATGAGCATGTATCACGTCAAAATCATTTTGAGCTGCAATAAGCTCTGCTATCAGGGCATAATTTCTTATCTCATCCATCAGTCCCGATCCGTAAGAGCCGCTGAAATTAACATAAAACCCTTCGGTGGTCTTAAGAAAACGCGGCTCAGAGGAGAAATTCTGCTTTTTAAGCTCCCAGAACTCTTCTTCACTCATATAAGGAACAATTTCAGACTGAACCTCAATATAATCCATTTTTGCCTGTTCTTCCCTGAAAATAAACTCTTTCTGCGAAACAGGCACTCTGTTTGCTCCAATGAGCTGAACCACAGATTGATCTTCGTCTCCAAAAGCTTTCGGCACCACAAAAAGAACCCGAACATCATCCAAGCCTGCAAGTCCATTGGTAAGCCCGTAACAGGCTGTTCCCAAACCTCCGGAAATATGTGGTGGAAATTCCCACCCGAACATCAACACTTTCATAATCAGAATTTTAAATTGTGTACTAAATGCAATGTATAAATAATGCCTGCCACATTGCATGCCTGCGAAATTGCGCCTTTAGCTTTGTGTGGCGGATCGCCCTCATACATTTCCGAGAGTGTTCCCACGCTATGCTCTGTTATGGTTTCTTCAAATCCTTCGATCAGCTGTTTTATATACGGCAGTCCGCTTCTGCCATGAATATCCAGATAGGCTTCAGCAAAAAACTGTAAGAGCCAGGGAAATACTGCACCCATGTGTATCGCTGCTTCACGCTGGTCCTGTGAACCAGCCACAACCCCTTCATACCTTAAATGGTTGGGTGAAAGGGTACGAAGTCCGCGTTTTGTTACCAGCTTTTGTTCAGCACGAGCCAGAATATGCATTTTCTGCTGCGGGGATAGAGGTGAATTTTCAAGTGCGGCAGCAATTACCATATTGGGTCTCACCGACCAGTCGGCAACCTCCTCTTTTACCACATCTGCGAGATGTTCGCGCAAATCGCTCCAAAATGTTTTCAAAAATGCCGCCTGAATTTTTCCGGGCATTTTCTCCCATCGCTTTACAAACCGCGTATCGTCGGTTAATTTCGCCATTTTCAGAGCAAAAACAATGGCATTATACCAGAGTGCATTTACCTCAACAGCCAGCCCGGCACGCTGAACCACCGGTTTCCCTTGGCTGTAGGAATCCATCCATGTCAGCGCTCTATTTTCCTTTTCTGCATAAATGAGACTGTCAGCTGTCAGATGGATAAACTCCGGTTTGGACTTCCGGTATGCTTCAAGAATCTCCTTCACAGCAACGCTGTAGTTCAGCCACACGCCTCTGGGTGAGCGCTGGGTTTTTGCATATTGCTGAACTGCCCAGATAAACCACAGGGAAGAATCGGCAGAGGTGTAAGACGGCTCTTTACTATGAATATTATCCGGGAAGAGTCCGTTTTTCAAATATTTTCTGTAGGTGCTCAGCACCTCCGGGAAAAGCTGCTTTTTGCCGGTTCCGGCAACCAGCCCGGGCAGGGATATGAATGTCTGCCGGGTTATACCATCATACCAGGGAAATCCCGCAATAATGCCGGTTTCTGTGCCCTTCTTGAAAATAAACTGATCGGCTGCATTTTTCAATGTGTTGAGAAAAGTGTAACGCTGCACTCTCTTGTTCATCTCCTTGGTAAACCGCTGTTTCAGTGCAACAGGAGCCGCAAGTCCGGTTCCGGCTGAAAAAATGATGATTTCACCCGGCTTCATAGTCAGCTCAAAATAACCGGGAACAAATAAATCTTCAAGATATTCGTATCCGCGGTTCAGCTCTTGCAGGTACTCAATATTATAATACCAGTCCGGAACAGGAATAAATTCATTCTTTTTGCTGAATTGCATGTATAAATCGGGATATCCTTCATATAACCTGACACTGATTCCGTTTTTTAACGGAGTGAACTTTCGGTTCACAAAAAGGTTAGCCTTGCTCAGGCTGTGAAAATTCCGAAATGCCAAAAACGGCTGAAAGCGCAAAGTAACCGGTTCGGGAGACTCTTCCAGAGTATAACGGATCAATATCTCTTCTTTATGCTCATTCAGCACCCTTTCCATAACCAGAACAGTGTTGCCTATGCGATAGGTTATTTTGGGAATTTGCGCAAATTCAATGTCCTGAATATATTTATGCCCCTTTGGGTCATAAACGCCTCCCTTGTATCTGTGAATTCCCAGCCTGAATTCCTCTTCTCCCTGAACGACAGAAACATCAAGTGATGAAAGAAGCACATGCTTTTCGCCTCCGAAATTACTAATCGGACAAACCAGCAGCCCATGGTATTTTCGCGTATTGCAGCCGTTAATGGTAGTACTAATATATGATCCGCCACGATTCGATCTTAAAGTTT
This sequence comes from Mariniphaga sp., assembly GCA_040772505.1. Classification (GTDB taxonomy): domain Bacteria; phylum Bacteroidota; class Bacteroidia; order Bacteroidales; family Prolixibacteraceae; genus Mariniphaga. Next base: position 275,973 of record JAXGYA010000003.1, read on the forward strand.
CGCGATTGAGTGAATACTCAAGATTTATCAACTGTTCCTTATCAAATTTCAGGTAACTCATAATCAGGATTCCAATTCTTTTAATCTATTTTCTATATCAGCAATTTGCTTTGAGAAGAAGACCTTTTCAAATTCGAGATTAATATACAAAAATTCAGCTTCAAGTGAGCAGGTTTTTTGTAAGCTTTTTTGAAGAAAGCGCAGATGTTCTTTTGTAACCCTGTTGAAAGGTTTATGTTCAATTGCTGATATGATTTTTTTTACCTCCGCTGAAATTTTCAGACTCTCTTCTTCAATCAGGGAGTTCTGAAACTTCTCCCAGATATGGTTCACGGCAGCAGAGGAAAGATGGGTCATATCTTCGTCATAAAACCTGTAATCCCTCAGCTCGTCCATTACAATTTCGTAAGCCGGAAAATAGCTACAATGCTCTTCTCCCAAATCCTCAACAAGCTGATCAACAGCCAGCAACAAGACAGACTTGCTTCGCTGATTCTCAACGGCGCCATCTCTCAGGTGCCGGATAGGGCTAACTGTAAAAACAACTTCCAGACCGGGATTAAAATTTCGCAGTTCAGATAGCAAATCAGTTAATTCTTCGACGATTTTACCGGTTTTCAGCCGATAACGACTAAATTCCTTTTCGGGAATTTTATGGCAGTTGGATACGATTTGTCCGGTAGGTTTATATTCATACACCCATGCTGTTCCAAATGTTACAAACAGGAAATCTGCATTTTTAAGAAATTCCTGTGATGCACACAGCCGCTCATTTATGGTTTCCAGCGATTGGTCAGCGTTTACAGAAGAAAAACGGCTGTGATGATAGAAACTATGCCACAACCCGTTATGTTTTATCAAATCAGATTTGCTAAATTTCTTGTTCCGCATCAAAAAACGGATTCCGCTGGCAACCGAAACCGGATTATACAAATTTCCAAACGGATTAATATCCACCGGGTATTTGAGTGCAGACATTTTCCCGCCAATATTTTCAGTAAAACATGAGCCAATAAACATACTGGGGCTCCGGTATCCTGTCTTCCGTCTGAAGTCAGGAATTCTTACTTCTGTCCGGAACTTTGCGCTCATTTTTACCTGACTTTAGGGAAATCAACTCTTTTCAGAACAACTGCCGTTCGTGCAGGAAGGTAAAGTTTCAGGTAGTGCTGACTGTTTAACCCGCCACTGGGGAGTGTGTAGTACGGAATATCTTCCTGAATGCGGTCATAGCCACCAAATTTCCCGGAATCGGTATTCAGTTCAATGGTATATTTTCCTGGGCCTAACGGAATTCCATAATCGGTAAACGATTGGGTTGGGTGAAAATTGAAAACAAACAAAAACAGACCCCGGTGGTATGCCAGCACTTTATCCGGAATATTCTCTGACACAAAATCCACCGATGGTACGGTAAGCAATTTATGATCGTTAATAAAACGAATCATCTCTTTATCAAAATCATAGAGCCAGTGGTATTTTAGCTCGGGGTCATCGGCAATGCTCCAGAGTCTCCGGCAATGTTTGTAGGACCAGTTGTTTCCCTCTCTCGGAAAATCAATCCATTCGGGATGCCCAAACTCATTTCCCATAAAATTCAGATAGGCGCCTCCGGCGGTAGTAGCAGTAATCAGCCGGATCATTTTATGCAGTGCAATACCTCTGTCAACGATCAAATTTGGCTGATCTTTTCGCATGTTGAAATACATCTCTTTATCGATAAGCCTGAAAATGATGGTCTTGTCCCCCACCAGCGCCTGGTCGTGTGATTCGGCATAGCTCACCACCTTTTCGTCCAATCTTTTGGAAGTGAGATTATAAAAGATGTCGCCTACCTGCCACTCTTCATCTCTTTTTTCCTTAATGAGTTTTATCCAGTAGTCGGGAACGCCCATTGCCATGCGATAGTCAAAACCCATTCCGCCGTGTGATATTGGAACAGCAAGTCCCGGCATTCCGCTCATATCTTCGGCAATTGAAACAGAATGCGGCTTCACCTGCTTCATCAGTTTGTTTGCAAGCGTAAAATATGTTGTTGCATCTGTGTCCACATTGGCATCAAAATAGTCATCGTAGCTGGTAAAGGCTTTTCCCAAACCGTGGTCGAAATAGAGCATACTGGTTACTCCGTCGAACCGGAAGCCATCGAAGCGAAATTCTTCAAGCCAGAATCTGACATTTGAAAGCAAAAAATGAAGTACTTCATTTTTGCCATAATTAAAACAATAGGAATCCCATGCCGGATGTTCGCCTTTTCCGCCTTCGTGAAAAAACTGATAGCGGGTACCATCATATTTACCAAGCCCTTCCACCTCATTTTTCACTGCATGTGAATGAACAATATCCATAATCACCGCCATTCCCATGCCATGCGCTTCGTCAACCAGCTGCTTCAGCTCATCAGGTGTTCCAAACCTTGAAGAGGGTGCAAAAAATCCAGAAACGTGGTATCCGAAACTTCCGTAGTAAGGATGCTCCGGAATAGCCATCAGCTGCAAGGTATTGTATCCGTTATCCTTTATTCTGGGCAGCATTTTCTTACGAAATTCATTATAGGTGTGCACCCTCTCCTCTTCGCCCGACATGCCGATATGCGCCTCATAGATGAGAGGCGACTCTATGGTTCCTGCAAAATTGTTGTTTTCCCATTGATAGGGAATTGGCGGATTCCAAACCTGCGCATTGAAAATGTGGGTTTCCGGATCCTGTGTTACGTAATTTGCCCATGCCGGAACCCGTTTGCCATAATCTATCGCCCAGTGCATGGAAAGAGCATATAGATCACCATGTTTCAAATCGTTTTCGGCAAGCTGCAATTCCCAGATTCCATTTTCAAGAGAATGAAATGCGTAGTTTTTATGTTCTTCCCAATTGTTGAAGGTTCCTATCAGATAAATAGAAGTGGCATTGGGTGCCCATTCGCGTATAACCCAGCCATTTTCTGTTTTATGCAGCCCAAAATAGAGATACCCGCCGGCAAATTCATACAAAGAACTTTCTCCGACTAACTTTTTTTCTTTCTCTGCGGCAGCCTGAACACGGTTAATTATCGCTTCAGAATAGGGCATAAGCCACATATCATCCTGAACGAATTTTGGCAATTTTTTCATAATACTCTTTTATTCGTAAAATAAGTAAAGCGTCAAGGATTTTAAAAAACAGTTGAAAAGCACAGAAATATTTCCGGGTTAGATTCCCAGTTTTTCTTTAACCAGCTGCGGTATTTTTCCGGGCTCGTTTGCAACCGGTACTCCCGCTTCACTAAATGCTTTTATTTTTTCTTCTGCCGTGCCCGATCCGCTGGAAATAATTGCTCCGGCGTGCCCCATGCGTTTTCCGGGAGGAGCTGACTGCCCGGCAATGAATGCAACCACCGGCTTGGTCATGTTTTCCTTGATATATGCGGCAGCCTGCTCTTCGGCATCTCCTCCAATCTCTCCGATGAGCACAACAGCATCGGTTTCCGGGTCGTTTTCATACATTTCCAGCAGGTCTATAAAATATAATCCGGAAACAGGATCGCCGCCTATTCCCACACAGGTTGACTGCCCAAGCCCGCTTTCCGTGAGCAGGTTAACCACTTCATAGGTGAGCGTTCCCGAGCGTGAAATCAATCCTATATTTCCCTTTTTGAAAATCATTCCGGGAAGAATACCTATCAGGCACTCGTCCGGTGTTATCAGTCCGGGACAATTGGCGCCAATCATATTGGTGCCGTTTTGTTTCAGCACATGCGATACTTTCATCATGTCCTGAACCGGTATGCCCTCGGTGATACAAACGACCAGTTTCACGCCGGCATAGCTGGCTTCAATGATTGCATCGGTGGCAAAGGGAGCCGGAACAAAAATAACGGATGCATCGGCGCCAGTGGCATTCACTGCATCTTCAACAGTATCAAAAACATGTATGCCGCCCACGTCGCTTCCCCCTTTCCCGGGAGAAACTCCACCTACGATGTTTGTACCATAGTCTTTCATTTTTGCTGTATGGAAAGCTCCGTCACGTCCTGTAATTCCCTGTACAAGAACTTTTGTCTCTTTATTTATCAGAATACTCATTGCTTTTGGTTTTTTTTCTTTTTACTTAACTCAATGGCTTTTTGAGCAGCTTCGCTCATGGTTGAAACAGTGGGTAGTCCATATTCCCGAATGATTTCCAGTCCTTCGCGGGCATTGGTTCCCGACAGGCGAATGACCACGGGAACTTTCGTTTTAATCTCTTCCAGTGCAGTTACAAGTCCGCGCGCCACGTCATCACACCGGGTGATTCCGCCAAAAATATTAATCATCACAGCTTCCACATTGCTGTCACTCAGCAGAATATTCATTGCTTCAATCACCTTCTGGGGACTGGATGAACCGCCAATATCAAGAAAGTTTGCCGGCTCACCGCCATAGAGCTTTATCATATCCATTGTTGCCATGGCAAGTCCCGCTCCATTAACCATACAACCGATATTGCCATCCAGTTTAATGTAGGAAAGCCCTTTTTCCTGGGCATCAATTTCTTTCATCTCATCTTCGGTTGCTTCACGCATTTTAAGAATTTCAGGCTGACGGAAAAGGGCATTTTCGTCAAAATTCATTTTCCCGTCAATTGCCACCACCTGCTTTTCGGGAGTAACCACCAGCGGGTTTATTTCTGCCAGTGAAGAATCGGTTTCCACATAGAGACGGTACAGCTTCATTAGGATAGCTGCTACCTGGCGCATTTCGCCCGGACTGCTGACCAGATTAAGCGCAACCTGCCGCGCCTGCCAGTCCATCATGCCCAATACCGGGTCAATTTGCAGTTTAACAATCTTCTCAGGAGTTTTGCGGGCAACTTCTTCAATTTCCACTCCGCCCTCAACGCTTGCCATCAGGATCACCGATTTGGAATTACGGTCATTGATAAACCCCACATAAAACTCCCTTTCTATATTCACGGCGTCTGCAACCAGCACTTTTTCTACAGTCAGCCCTTTAATATTCATGCCCAGAATCTGCTTGGCATACTGCACAGTTTCGCTTTTTGTCTTAGCAAGTTTTACTCCGCCGGCTTTGCCCCTTCCGCCAACATGAACCTGCGCTTTAACCACTCGCAGTTTGTCGTCATCGGGAATGGTGTTCTCAACTTCTTCAACCGAATGGCAAACAACCCCATCCGGCACAGGAATTCCATGTTTTTTAAATAAATCCCTGGCTTGATATTCGTGAATCTTCATGCTTTTAATAGATATATTTGATGTGATTATAACGGACAAAAATACCAAATGTTTATCAATCGGAAGCTATCAATCTGATTCTTTTGATGATAATATCGCTGTATGGAAGAGTTATTCAAATCGGTCAATCGCTTAAAAAACTACAAACTGAAAGCTGAAGCTCCTGATTTTTTAGAAAACCCCGATTTTTCGTTTAATTTTGTAGCAAATTGTCATTTTTTTAATTATGAGAATTGCAAGACAAAACAGTGTGGGATTGGTTATCGACATTCAGGAGCGCCTCTATCCTGTGATGTGGGAAAAGGAAAAATTTCTGAAAAACACCCGAATTCTCATTCAGGGGATGAGGGAATTGTGCCTGCCTATTGTTGCTACCCAGCAATATACCAAAGGACTGGGTGAAACCATTCCGGAGATTCAGGCAATTTTACCGGACATGCACTATATCGAAAAGAGAGCATTCAGCTGCTGTGATGAGCCTTCGGTGCAAATGAAACTGGCAGAACTTCAGGCAAAGAATATCATCATCTGCGGAATTGAATCTCATGTTTGTGTGCTGCAAACAGCAATTGACCTGAAAGAATCCGGATACAATCCGGTGGTTGTCATGGACTGCGTTTCTTCACGCGAAGCGGGAAGTATTGAACTTGCAAAAGAGCGCTTTCGCCATGAAAAAATTGTGATGACCTCGGCAGAAGCCATCCTGTTTGAGCTCACCCGAAGTTCGGAAGCAGCCGGATTTAAAGCAATTTCCAAACTTGTAAAATAGATTCCAAGACTTAAGCCGGAATTGTAAACAACTCAAAATCAATCAACACTGATTGAAACGTTGAGTTTTTTAATACAGTAAAAATAATAATCATTAATAATGCCAACACGGCAAACGTTATATTTTTTTGTTTTTTAATGATTTTCTATCTTTCGCCTGATTTTGAAAAACTTTAATGGAAAAAGGAATGAGAAAACTGATGATTTTCACGGCAATTGCAGCACTTTTTGCATGCAGCCGGCAGGAAAAAGGATTTGAAATTACAGTGAATCTTGAAGGAGCAAAGGGACATATATTACTGGAAAAAAGAATCAACTCTCAATGGATACCGGTTGACACCGCAGCAATAGTTGACGGAGTTGCAGTACTTAAGGGGAAGGCAGAATTTCCGGAAGATTATTATTTGTCAGTTTTTGGTCAGCAGCCAAAGACCATCCTTTTTGTGGAAAATGAAAATATGTCCGTGAAAGGAGATGCCAATAAACTGGAACAGGTAGTTGTAACCGGCTCCAAGACCCATGATGAATATACCCGTGTCAACAGTCAGATTCAAAAGATTGGGGAAGAATATATGTCATTATACCAGCAGGCACGCGAGGCAGCCAGTTCCGGAAATGAAGAAAAGGCTTCCGCGCTGATGCAGCAGGTTGAAGAGAAGTACGAAAGCACCAATACCCTTCAAAAGGAATTTGTTCAGGAGAATCCGGGTTCCTTTGCTGCGCCCTATTTTTTGAGCCGGATTCAGCACGGGATGGAGCCCGATGAGTTAGACAATTTGATTACCGCTCTTGACCCGTCGCTGGCAAAAGTGCCTTCAATTGTGCTTTTGAAGGAAAGAGTTGAAAAGCTCAAATCTGTTTCTGTCGGGAAAATTGCTCCTGACTTCACCATGAACGACGCCGATGGCAAACCTGTGAAATTTTCCGATGTTTATAAACAAAACGAATATACGCTACTCGATTTCTGGGCAGCATGGTGTCCGCCCTGCAGAGCCGAAAACCCAAATATTGTAGCTGCATTCAACCAATATAAAGAGAAAGGATTTGGCGTATTCGGTGTTTCGCTCGACCGCGATCGCGATGCCTGGCTGAAAGCCATTGATGACGATAAGCTTACATGGCTTCATGTTTCCGACCTGGCATACTGGAACAATGCCGCTGCACAACTCTATGCAGTGAATTCCATCCCTTCCAGCTTGATAGTTGACAGAAACGGAAAAATTGTTGCCAAGAACAAACGCGACAAGGAGCTGTTCGAAACGCTTTCTGAATTGTTGGATTAGCGTATAAACGAAAGTGCTTTTTCAATAGCCTTTTCAATGCCGGCAACATTTTTTCCACCGGCTGTGGCATAAAAGGGCTGCCCTCCGCCTCCGCCCTCAATCTCGCGCCCTGCTTCGCGAACAATTTGTCCGGCATTGAGTGCCCGCTCCTTCACAAGATTTTCTGAAATCATTACGGTGAGATTGGGCTTCCCGTCAATGTCAGCCCCCAAAACAAGAAATAGATTTTCCACCTCACCCTTTAAGCTGAAAGCCAGGTCTTTCAGCATTCCTGCATCTTCAACATCAACCCGGGCAGCTATTCTGTTTATTCCACCTTCACTGATTATTTTACTCTTCAGCCCGGTTTTTATCTGCTTTACCCTTTCGCGTCCAAAAAATTCGGCTTTTTTGGTGAGTTCGCTATTTTCCTTAATCAGGCTTTCAACACTACCAATAACATCATTGGGACTTTTAACCAGTTTTTTAATGCTTTTCAAAACAGCAATCTGTTCATCTACAAACTGTTCGGCACTCTCTCCGGTAATTGCTTCAATCCGGCGAACTCCGGCAGCTATTGCGCTCTCCGATACAATTTTAAACAGACCGATTTGCCCGGTAGCCTTTACGTGTGTTCCGCCACACAGCTCGACAGATTCACCAAAGCGAATCACCCGGACGGAATCTCCGTATTTTTCACCAAACAGCATCATTGCGCCAATTTCCTTAGCCTGCTGCAACGGCATTTCCCTCTCCTCTTCCTGCGGCGAATTTTCTCTGATTCTTTTATTGACCAAAGCTTCTGTCTGTGCAATCTCCTCATCGCTCATTTTTCCGAAATGAGAAAAGTCGAAACGAAGATGCTCAGGACTTACCAGAGACCCCTTTTGTTCAACATGAGTTCCTAAAATTTCGCGAAGCGCAGCATGAAGCAAATGGGTGGCAGTATGATTGTTAGCTGTTTTTAGCCGTTTATCGCTGTTCACTACCGCACGAAAAACCGACTCCAAATTTTCAGGCAGTTTTTTGGTAAGATGTACGATAAGATTATTTTCCTTGCGGGTATCGAAAATCAAGGTTTTCTCTCCTTCAAACTCGATGTAGCCCGAATCACCGACCTGTCCGCCCGATTCTCCGTAAAACGGTGTCTGGTCGAACACCAGCTGATAGTATGACTCTTTTTGTCGTATCACTCTCTGATAACGTGCAATACGAACTTCTGCCTCAGTGGTATCGTATCCTAAAAACAGAGTCCGGTCAATTTTCCGGAGCTCAACCCAGTCTCCGGTTTCGAGTTGAGCGGCATTCCTTGAACGCTCTTTCTGGATTTTCATCTCCGCCTCAAAACCTTTTTCGTCTATTTCAAGTCCGCTTTCGCGTGCAATAAGTGCGGTGAGGTCAACCGGAAAACCATAAGTATCATACAAAACAAAAACATCCTTCCCGGATATGATGCCCTTCTTCTCCTTCTGAACTTTTGAGACGATATTATCCAGCAGTTTTATTCCGGTTGACAGTGTATGCAGGAAAGAGACCTCCTCTTCCCTAATCACTCTTTCGATTAGCTGCTGCTGGGCTTCCAGTTCGGAAAACGCTTCACCCATAGTGTTTTTAAGCTCTTCCACAAGCCGGTAAACAAAAGGTTCTTTAAAGGAGAGGAAAGTGTAGCCGTACCGTACGGCACGTCTCAAAATACGCCGGATTACGTATCCTGCTTTATTATTTGAAGGCAACTGTCCGTCGGCTATTGAAAAGGCAACTGCCCGCAAATGGTCTGCCACCACACGCATGGCAATATCAGACCCTTCGTTTTCCCCATATTTTAAACCGCTCAGCTTTTCAATTTCGTGAATAATATTTTGAAAAATATCGGTGTCGTAATTCGAGGTTACCCCCTGCAATGCCATGCAAAGGCGTTCAAATCCCATTCCGGTGTCCACATGTTTTGCCGGAAGCTCAAGCAGACTTCCGTCGGCTCTCCGGTTAAACTGAATAAAAACCAGGTTCCATATTTCGATTACAAGCGGATGGTCTCTATTCACCAGCTCTGCACCAGGCAACTGAGTCAATTCGCTTTCAGGGCGCAAATCGATATGAATTTCCGAGCAGGGACCACACGGACCGGTGTCCCCCATCTCCCAGAAGTTATCCTTTTTATTGCCGTCGAGTATGCGTTCTTTGGGCAAATGCTTTGCCCAGTAGCCGGCAGCTTCGTCATCACGCTGAAGATTATCCTCACTGCTGCCTTCAAAAATGGTTGCATAAAACCGTTCTGCCGGCAATCCCATGCGGTCAACCAGAAATTCCCACGCCCAGTCAATGGCTTCTTCCTTAAAGTAATCACCAAATGACCAGTTACCAAGCATTTCAAACATCGTGTGGTGATAGGTATCAAACCCCACCTCCTCCAAATCGTTATGCTTGCCTGAAACACGCAAACACTTTTGCGTATTTGCCACCCTCGGATATTTCACCGGTTCATTTCCCAGAAACTGATCCTTAAACTGGTTCATTCCGGCATTTGTAAACATGAGTGTTGGATCATTCTTCACCACTATTGGTGCCGACTCAACTATCCGGTGATTCTTTTCCTTAAAAAATTCCAAAAAAGCGTTACGTATTTCTGCAGAAGTCTTCTTCATCCCAAAATTTATATTCTAATTTTTGTTAAAAATTCCCAAAGCGCTCTGCCACATTTTCTTTGTAACAGTTATTTTTTTATTTTTGCGCCATTGCAATAATTAATTTTAAAAATTCCTACAAAGTTAAAGGTTTTAATTTATATTGTTTGAAACAGTAAATTTATTGCCGGTACATTAAAATTATGACGAAAAAGAAATACAAATTTAACTCCGATACCCTGAGCTATGAACGCGTAGGAATATCTTTCAAAGAGAAAGCTGGAAAAATAACAGCATATATATCAACCAGCCTTGCTATTGCGCTGATTATGGTATTTGCTTTTCTGAGCTTTTATGAAACACCACGAACAAAAGCATTGCGCCGGGAAAATCAGCGATTGCTCAGCCAGTATGAATTGATGCAGCGCGACCTTGGTCGCATCGAAAATGTGTTAGCCGATTTGCAGCAACGCGACGACAATATTTACCGCATTATTTTTGAAGCAGACCCGATTCCCTCCTCTATCCGGAAAGCCGGTTTTGGAGGTGTTGACAAGTATTCGCATCTGGATAATCTCAGCAATTCAAAGCTCATTATTGAAACTGCAAAAAAGCTGGATATCATCGGGAAGGAAGCCTACATTCAATCAAAGTCCTATGACGAAGTATTGAAAATGGCTTTAAACAAAGAGAAAATGCTTGCCAGCATTCCGGCAATAATGCCAGTTGCCAACGAAGATTTAAAACGAACTGCCAGTGGCTGGGGCTACCGCATCCATCCTATTTACAAGGTGAGAAAAATGCATTACGGAATGGACTTTACCGCGCCAGTTGGTACGCCGATTTATGCAACCGGCGACGGAAAAGTTGTTGAACTTGCCGGCTCAAGGCAAACCAAAGTCAGTTTCGGGCTATATGCCAAAATTGACCATGGCTTTGGCTATGAAACCCTTTATGCACACATGAACTCCTTTAGCGTTAGATTGGGACAGGAAGTCAGGCGTGGTGACGTCATTGGATATGTGGGAAATTCCGGAGGCTCAACCGCTCCTCATCTGCACTATGAAGTTCACCGCAACGGTTCTCCGGTTAATCCGCAACACTATTATTTCAAAGACCTTACACCTCAGGAATTTGAAAGAATGATCTCCATCTCATCGAATATCGGACAATCACTCGATTAGGCGTGTCCACCGAAAACCCAAAAATAGAAAAGGTTTTTTTCTCTATCGGAGAAGTCTCCGCTATGGTTGATGTTTCCCCGCCTACAATCCGCTACTGGGAGAGCTGTTTTAATGAACTGAAACCGGCAAAAAGCTCCAAAGGAACCCGCATGTATAAGCAGGAGGATATTGAAACTATCCGGTTTATCAACTACCTGGTTCAGGATTGCGGTTTGACAACCAAGGGAGTAAGACAAAAACTTAAACTAAACAAGCAGCAATCGCTTGAAAAATGGGAAATTGTAAAACAACTGCAAACAATTAAAAATGAGTTGCAAGACATTTTAAAAGAACTGGAGGACTCTTATGATTCAGATTAAAGAGATAGCAGAATATCTTGAAACTGTTGCCCCGCTTGCACTGCAGGAATCTTATGACAATGCAGGAGTGATAGTGGGTGATCTTTCAGCTAAAGTATCATCGGCACTTGTGACGATTGACGTTACCGAAGAAGTGGTTGAAGAAGCCATTGCCAAAAATGCCGGAATAATAATTGCCCATCATCCGGTGATTTTTTCGGGACTAAAAAAACTGACCGGCAGAAACTATGTGGAGCGTACTGTTATAAAAGCAATTAAAAACGACATTGCAATTTATGCTGCACACACTAATCTGGATGCGATATCGGGAGGGGTAAATTCAAAGATTTGTGAAAAACTGGGGCTCCTCAATTGCAGGTTTTTGCAACCCGTCCACGGGAGTCTGAGAAAACTGGTAACATTTATTCCTTATGAAGCTGCCGACAAGGTCAGGGAAGCAGTTTTTAGTGCCGGAGCCGGAAGCATTGGAAATTACGACTCCTGCGGTTACAATATTGAAGGAACAGGAAGCTTCAGAGGCGGCGAAAGCTCAAATCCATACGTTGGAAAAAAGGGAGAAGTTCATTATGAAAAGGAGATCAGGTTTGAGACAATTTTCCCCCTATGGAAACAGGATAAAATCATCACTGCTTTAATCGGCTCACATCCCTATGAAGAAGTTGCCTACGATATCTATCCTTTGGAAAATTCTTATGAAAAAGCCGGCATGGGCATGATTGGGGAGTTGGCTGAGCCAATGGCAGAAACCGATTTTCTTGCCATGCTGGAAAAAAGGCTGCAAACCGGATGTATCAGACACACTGCACTACGCAACAAACAAGTGGCCAAAGTAGCTATTTGCGGAGGCTCTGGCTCATTTTTAATTTCGGACGCCATTGCAGCAAATGCAGATTTCTTTGTTACGGCAGATGTTAAATACCATCAGTTTTTTGATGCCGAAAACAAAATCGTAATTGCAGATATCGGGCATTATGAGAGTGAGCAATTTACTAAAGAAATTTTTTATGAACTGCTTACAAAAAAATTCACTAATTTTGCAGTCCGATTTTCGGAGGTAAATACCAATCCGGTTTTTTATTATAATAGTTAATGAATTAAAAGTATAAAGTAATGAGTACAACAAATATAAAGCAGGAAGAGATGGACATTTCCATCGAGGAGAGATTGCGTGCGTTATATGAGCTGCAAACCGTAGTTTCCGAAATTGACAAGATTAAAACTCTGAGGGGCGAATTGCCACTGGAAGTTCAGGATCTTGAAGATGATATTACCGGAATAAAAACCAGGCTGTTAAACCTGGAAGACGAAATGAAAGTCCTTGAGACCTCGCTCAATAACCGGAAAATTTCAATTAAAGACTCCCAGGCTCTGATTGCCCGATATACCGAGCAGCAAAACAATGTCAGGAATAACAGAGAATTTGATTCACTTTCAAAAGAGATTGAATTTCAAAATCTTGAAATTGAGCTTTCCGAAAAGAGAATCAAGGAATTTACTGCCGAGATGGCAGAAAAGAAATTGACCATTGAAGCATCCAAACAAGCGCTGAAAGAGCATGAAGAGGAATTGAGCAGAAAAAAAAGCGAGCTCGACGATATAACCCAGGAGACAAAAATTGAGGAGGAAAAACTCAAAGGTAAAGCCGAGAAAATTGAGGTTTTTATCGAACCACGCTTACTGACTGCCTTTAAGCGAATTCGTAAAAATGCACGAAACGGGCTGGCGGTGGTTACTATTCAGCGCGACGCCTGCGGAGGCTGTTTCAATAAAATTCCGCCACAGCGGCAGCTCGATATTGCCAGCCGCAAAAAAATTATTGTGTGTGAATATTGCGGGCGAATTCTTGTTGACGAGGATATCAGCGTTATTGATGCAGAATAAAAAGACCGGTATCCGGGAAATTCACGATTATCTGTCGGATAACCTGTTAACCGATGTGGTATATGACCACGATATTCTGATTCCGCATGATATTTCAGAAAAAACGGGAATGTGTATTCAGTTAAAGCGGCTTTTTGGTGTGGGGCAGAGCTTTAAATTTTAATTCCCGGTGGGGCTACCAGCTTCCTCCGGCTCCTCCGCCACCGAAGCTGCCACCGCCAAAACCACCAAATCCTCCACCTCCAAAGCTCCCACTCCCGGAAGAAAAACTTCCAAATGTGCCACTATGCTTGCCTCCTGACGGCATTCCCATGGTTGTCCAGAACGGGTAGTTTTTTCCAGGAGAATAAAACCTGCGCTTTCTGTGCCTTAGCCATGGGATGGTAATAAAAATGAAAATCAGAATTATGATTAATGCTACAACACCATCCTCAGCACCATAGGTCTCGTCATAATATTCGGCAGTATATTCACCGCGCGTAATATCCATGATTACAGTAATTCCATTATCCAATCCACGATAATAATTATTGTTTTTAAACTCTGGAATTATCTCCTTGTTAACAATGGTTCCGTTAACCGTAGCATCCGGGAGAACGCCTTCAAGTCCGTATCCGGTGGCTATAAAGATTCTGCCGCGATCGTTCCCGTATTTTGGTTTCACCAAAATAACTATTCCGTTTTCTTTCCCTTTCTGACCTACACCCCACTTGTCGCCAATTCTGAAAGCATAATCACCGGGGTCGTACCCTTCCAGGTCCTTAACGGTTACAACAACAATTTGTGTGGAAGTTTCACGGGCAAACCCTTCGAGTTTTTCCGTAAGCAAGCTGTATTCAGTTTCCGACAAAATCCCGGCAAAATCATTTACCAGCTTTGGCGGAACAGGCCGTTCGGGAATTTCAGCTTTCAGACCGGAAACGCCGACTAAAAACAGAAGAAGTATCAAAATTTTCCTCATATCTCTTCCATTAGTTCATCATAAGAAATTTCATCGGACAACTCATTCACATCGTCTTCCTGCCACGGGAAATGTTGTTTCAACTGCTCCCCTGCCCTAAGAATCCCAGCCGATAATCCTTCGGGAATTTTTCCATTCTGAAAATAAGCAGCCATCTCCTTTTTGATATCTTCCCAAAAATTTTCCGGCACTTTTTGATTTATCCCTGCATCGCCCAGAATGGCAAATTTTTGCTCTTCAACTGCAAGATAAAAGAGCACTCCGTTTCTCAGCCGGGTTTTATGCATTTCCAGCGCTTTGAAAACATAAGCAGCCCTGTCAAGCACACTATTTTTGCAATGCTTCTCAATGTGCACCCGAATTTCTCCGGAGGTATTGGTTTCAGCTTCCCGGATAGCATTGATTATCTGAAGTTTTTCATCTTCAGAAAAATATTTCTGAATATTCATTTTGCTTTCTAAAACTCCACAACAGGCGGCTGATCAGCTCCCTGGCGCGCCTCAAAATAAATTTTCTTGTCAAATCCAAGCATCCCTGCATAAATTAGCTGCGGAAACTTACGGATATACGCATTGTAGGATTGAGTCACTTCATTGAACTTTCTTCGTTCAACCGCAATTCTGTTTTCCGTTCCTTCCAGCTGCGCCTGCAAATCCAGAAAGTTCTCATTGGCTTTCAGGTCGGGATAGCGCTCAACAACCAGCATTAGCCTGCTCAACGAAGAGGTGAGCCCTTCCTGTGCCTGGTTAAACTGTTCCAAAGATTCCGGTGTCAGATTTTTGGAGTCAACATTAACAGAAGTGGCTTTGGAACGGGCTTCAATTACGCCGGTCAGCGTTTCCTGCTCATGCTGGGCATATCCCTTAACGGTGTTCACCAGATTGGGAATCAGATCGGCGCGGCGCTGATAAACGTTTTCAACCTGCGACCACTGGGAAGAGACCTGCTCATCCAGTTCAACCATTTTATTATATCCGCAGCTCGAAAGGAAAAATCCTGCAAAGGCTGCAAAAACTATAAGTAATCCTTTTTTCATCCAATTAAAATTAAAAGTTTTCAAAGGTATTGGATGCCTGCCTGTCCGGTAGGCAGGTAACTCCCTCATTTTAATTATGCTTGTTTGTGAAGCATTTCTACATGGTCGTTTCATAATGTGATGAATTAATTTAACTTTCAAATATTCTCAAAATAAATGAGATTCTGCTCAAAAATTCGGGGAAAGTAAGAAATGTATCGTCCGATTACGACAAAAATCCGGCAAACCGGAAAATGAAAAATTCATTTTCGGAGTTATTGAATTTATCTGATTTTTTTCAGCAACACCACTGCAAGCGCTGAAATTCCTTCCTCGCGTCCTTCAAAGCCTAATTTTTCGGTAGTTGTAGCTTTTATAGAAATTTTTTCGGTGTCAACCTCAAGTATACCGGCTATAACTGTCTTCATTTCAGGGATATGCGGATTCAGTTTTGGCAGCTGTGCGCTGATGGTGCTATCAATATTCACAATTTCAAACCCGCTGTTTTTCACTAATGAATAGGTTTCCTTCAGCAGTATTTTGCTGTCAACATCTTTAAATTCGGGAGAAGTGTTGGGAAAATGTGTTCCTATGTCGCCCAGACTTACAGCCCCAAGCAGCGCATCGCAAACAGCATGGAGCAGCACATCGCCATCGGAATAGGCAACTGTTCCCTTGTTGTGTGGAATCACAATTCCGCCAAGCCATAGGGTTTCTCCCTCTTCCATGCGGTGCACATCATATCCCTGTCCAATCCGATACATGGTCAGCGCTGATTTCCAAATGCATCCACGTCAAAAGAGAGGGTAAATCTCAGAGTGTTTTCTAGCGGATGATTTCGCTGGGTAGGCAGCAGATATGCAAAGTCAAGTGCAAAAACATTCATTCTGAACCCTGCGCCGGCAGTGAGGAATTTGCGGTTCCCCTTGTTTTCGTGCTCCCAGAAGTAACCAGCCCGAAGTGCAAACTGGTTATTATACCAATATTCAACACCTGCCGACAGGTTTATTTCCTGCAACTCTTCCTTAAAACCCCCGGGCGCATCTGTAAAGGATGAAAAAATTCCGCCGATTACTGATTTATCAGAATTAATTCCATGATAAATCACTGCACCTTGCTCATAAATGGTACTATCAGCGGGAGGAGTGGGCACTAAAAGTTTATTTGCTTCCAGAGAAAAACCGAATGTGTTGTAATCATCAAGCTGAGTAGTGTAGGCAGCGCCAAGTTTCATCATTGTGGGAATAAAATCTTTTGCCACACCTTCTGTATAAGAAATTTTTGCACCAATATTCTGAATATTTATTCCTGCGGAAAAGATATTGTCTTTCCGGTTTGCCCTGAACTCATTATAATAGTAAAAAGCGACATCGGCAGCATAGGAATTTCCGGGTCTGGATTCAACGCCTCCAATCAACTGTCCGCCGGTTAAATCCGACCGGATATAACGGATAGCCACCGAGCCGGAAAAAGTTTCTGAAAGCAAGCGGGAATAGCCTAAGTCAATAGCAAATTCGTTCGGACTTTGCTGTCCTTCAAAAGTGCCAAATTCACTTGTGAAAACAATATCGCCAAGGGAAAAGTAGCGAAGCGAGCTGCTGACGGTCTGTACATCGTCAATTTTCTTGTAACCAACCAAATAGGCAAGATTCATATCGTCAACCAGTGCGCGCAGCCACGGAGAGTAGGAAAGGCTGACTCCCATATCACTGCTCATAAATACGTACTTCGCCGGATTCCAGTGCTGAGCGCTCAAATCGGGAGTGGTTCCCACACCTGCATCACCCATCCCGCCGGCTCTCGAGTCGGGAGTGATGGAAAGAAACGGAACCGCTGTGGTAACGATGTTGGCTCCTGAAATAGTTGCCTGTGCGTGTGCAAAATTAACAGACGACAGAATAAGCATCAAAACAAAAAGTGAACGAAAAAATCTAATCATAATCTTTCTAAAAAATTAAGCGCTTCAAATATATAAATTGTAATTAAAGTAACGTTTAGCACAAAAACAGAGAACGAATGATTCCATAAAAAAGTACAGTTAATTTTAAATATTAACGTATAATTGACATTTTTCCCGTTTTGGAAGTGATTAATCCATCCGGGCTTTGAGCAATTATCCTGTACAAATAAATGCCATCGCGCAATCTGATTTCGGCTTCCGACAAATCCCAGCGCACCGGGTTGCTGACAGTTCCGGCAGAACTGATTCGCGTTTTAAAATTATCAATCCGCCTTCCTTCAATGTCCAGTATCTCGAATAATACATCAAAGGAAGCATCCGCCTGATTGTGTTCAAAGGTAAAATAGGTGTGATCACGAACAGGATTGGGATAGTTGGTTACCGTTGAAATAAAAAATTCACCGGTCACTTCAAACTCTATTTCAGCTTCGGAAGAGTTATTTGCCACATCCCACGCTTTCAGCCTGAGCTTATGCCTGCCCGGTAAAAGGTTTTTCAACTGATAGCGAATCATGCCTTTCGTGTAATCGCCGGTATCTGCCTGAAAATAGTTGTTGAGCACCATGACACTGGAATAATCATCATCGAGTGTGGCGGTAATGTCATGCCCGATTCCCGAGCCGGCGGTATTTATTCCGTTTTCATCGGAAAGATATGCAAACAGAACCGGATTGTTGCTGACCCTGTCGCCCGATTTAAAATCGGGATTGTCTAAATACAGCTCTATTTCCGGTCCTTTATTATCTTCAATCTGCGAACCGGCACCGCCAATATAAAAATTACTGAAAGCGCCATGCGCATCCGTTTCACCATTTTCGGCATAATACATAATTTTACCTTCACCCAAACTGTAGGAAATATCCTTTGGAATGACAAAACTGAATGAAAATTCGCCGTTGGTTACCCGGGTAGTACCTTTATAAATAATGCTGTTCTGCACTTTAAAATTCATGGGTGTTTCTCCCCCGTTTCCTTTGGTTAACATCATTATGGGCTTATCAAACACTGTAGGCGTCAGTGTTCCTGAAAAACCGGTAAGTTTACTTCCCAGTTCATCACCCACAAATCCTGAAATGGTTATTTTTTGTAAGGCGCCAATGGTGTCGGGGGAAGCTTCTGCATCGTGTCCGTTAATTTTAGTGGTGTAAACACGATACTGGGGATATGCAAGCCGAAGTGCGGGATTTGCCAGCAAGCTGAAATTCCGTTTGTTGATTACTCCGCTGGTGTTGATTTTTGCAAGGCGCATAATATCGCCCATCCTATAGTGTTGCCCCTGGTCATCTTTTTCAAACACATAATTGTAAAAATTGCGGCTGAGCTGATAGTTATACGTAGAATAGACTAATCGTGTGGTTGAAAAAAGACCAATTCCTCCGCCGTTTGGATTAAAAAGAACATACTCTCCTGCCGACATATCATCGGCATCAAAACGGCTGAACTCACAGGTTGCGGTCATAAAAATCAGCAGTTTCTGCGCATTTGACCAGGCATTTATATGGTTTATTTCCAAGACTTTCTCATCTGCCAGAAACCTGTCGTTGGCATGTCCGATATAGTTTAAAATCAGCACACCGTCTTTAACCTGTTCATTTATGGCATCCGTAACTTCAGGATACATCTGCCCGCCGGGCCCTGAAATCTGCTGGTAGGCATCAAAATATATCTTATTGGTGATAAACTCGCCATGACTGCCATTTATCTGATTTGCGAGCCGTTCGGAATCTGCCATGTGCAGATTTGCATCCTTGTCATCGGCGATAAAACAAACCACATTTCTCCAATTGCCAAGCGCCTGCTGCCCATGATAGTCGCGCACTTTTTTCACTGACAATTCAGCCTGAAAAACCGTTGACACCGGAATTCTTCCAATTCCCAAATCAATGGCACCGCTAAACACATTTTCGCCATCGTCCAAAATCACAAAATAATCGTCAGACACAAAAGAGTCCACACCGCTCAGGGAATTTTCAGACTGAAAAGTGGGAATAAAATTGTTGCTGCCGGCTATAATTCCCTTATTGTCATAACTGCCATCGCCCAATAGCAGCACATACTTTAATCCCTGCTTTCGGTCATAAAGCATTTTAATAAAATTGCGGATTCCGGTAGCATCTCTGTTGCCGCTGCTGAATTCATTATAGATTTTATTTGTGGAAACAACCTCCACCTGCATATTATCATACGTCCGGTGAAAATTAGCCAGATCATTTGCCTGCTCCAAAAAATTCGGGTGTGTAATAATTAAAAAAGCGGGCGTACTGATTCCGTGCAGGTTTTGATTCTCCACATTTTCCACAAATTCCGGTTCGGGAAGATTTCCATTGGGGGTGAATGCAACATATTCCCGCAGCTCCTGAGCCGGTTGTTTCCCGTTCGCTTTATTCCCGGAAATATTCAGCGGCACTTCTTCTACCCTGAACAAATCGGTTACATCCCATACTTTAACATCTAAAGATGTGGTTTCGATGGAAAACTCCACAATATTTCCATTCCCGACCGATGTAACATCCCTAAAGAATAGCGTGTGCTCTGTCAGCTTAAGCTTGCGGCGATAGTTCAGTTCGATGAAATCCAGCCATGCTTCTGCAAGCGAGCCGCTTCCGGAGTATTTCAAAGTCAAATCGATTTTTCCCGGTGAAGCTGGAATAGTGTATAACAACGCCCCTTCACTTGCGTAATTTCCGGCGTTTGAAGATGTGTTTACACCAGCAAAACTAATCTTTTTGGAACTTAACTGCCCGGATGAAACCGTCATTTCTGAGACAACAGAAGAGCGTGCAGCCGTATTTACTTTAACCGAAACCGAAGATGATGCTTCCGGCTCAGTAACCGTAAAGGTGTAATTTCGCGATGCGCCGTTTGAAAAACGTTCGCTAAACCACTGTTTCCCGGACTGGATTAAGTTAAACCGTTCGGTTTTATAAAGAATAAACTCATCAAAATAAGAGGTTGAATGCGAGGATGGCTCTGTCGGACTCTGAGAAATTTCAATTTGCATGGAGTTTCCGGGTTTGTCGGTCAAAAAGAAGTATCCACGGGTTGCGTATGGATTTAAGCGATGTTCAAAACGGTTGTTATTCTTATTAAATCTCCATTCTGTTACGCCCGGAGCATAGAAAAAAATACAGTCGGCGCCGTTGCTTTTACCGTGCCATACCGGAATCTGTGGAACATCATCATATTTAATATCACCCGCTCCCTCAGGCAAAATGGTACCTCCCGCGCCAAAAACTTTCACCTGCGAAGGAGTTGAAAATCCCCAGCTTGTCAGTTTTGAATAGGGAATTTTATAAACTCCTTTCTCTTTAGTACTGATTTTAACCCAATTGCCATCTTTTAGTGCAGACTCAGTTTTCCAATCAAAATCCGGAACCGTAACAGCCGATTTTTGTCTTACAGGAATCTGCTTCAATCCAAATTTTTTCAACCGATAAAATTTGTCATTTTTACGGATTACAGCAGGAATACGAATTTCAGTCAAATCAATGTCTCCGGATTTAAACCGGTTTGTTTTCAACTCCGCTTCCCCGGGGAATTGATATGCATATTCATTTAACTTTTCATTTCCAAACTCCTCAAAAACAGCATTATCTAAAGCAAACTGAAAAGTGCTTTCATCTTTTTTAAACTGGAAAACTTTACAGAAAAACGGTAAATGGGAATCTTTGTCAAAATACTCTAAATCTGAAAAAGTGTATCCTAAAATATTTTCCTGATCCGCCGAAATCTGCCAGTCGATAGTATATATTTCTTTCTGCACATCGGTTGACATAAACCCCGCAAGAATAAACAACAGCAGCAAGAGATATATTTTCATGTGATAAAAGTTAATCTATTTTAAAAAAACGACAAACGAAAGTAAATATTGCAATTTAAATTGGCATCGGATGATAGAGTTATTTTGTAGTTTTGCAGGCAAAGATAATTGGTTGGTTTCACTTTAAAGAAAAATTATCACTATCCAGTACAATAAGAATTAAACAAATCAGTTATATTTGTGTCAATTAGAAAAATAAAAAAACACTAATTTAATGAGACTAAGGACATTGCTTTTAATATTTTTAGCTGCATCCATTTCCGGATGTGGTTTATTCAAACGCGGAGGCAAAGGCGGCGTTTCCCGGACAACAGGCTGGGCATATAATTCTGAAGAAACAGGCAATATCCCTTATCTTTCAGGATATGATCAGAAAGCTGGGCCCGGTATGGTATTTATTCAGGGCGGAACGTTTGTGATGGGACGCGTGGAAGAAGATGTGATGCAAAAATGGGACAATTTCCCGCGAAGAGTAACCGTTGCATCTTTTTATATGGATGAAACCGAGATTTCCAATCAGGATTACCGCGAATTTACTTACTGGCTCCAGCGGGTTTATCCCGGCGATCAGCAAAAAATCAATTCCGCTTTGCCCGACACCACATTGTGGCGCAGTGAGCTTGCATACAATGAGCCCTACATCCAAAACTACTTCAGGCATCCTGCCTACAGTGATTATCCCGTTGTGGGAGTTACGTGGGAGCAGGCAAATGCCTACTCTGCCTGGCGCACCGACCGCGTAAACGAGCAGATTCTTGTTAGTAAAGGAATTCTCACGCATGACAATACCCAGTCCGGTGAAAATATCTTTACCACCGACACCTATCTTGCCGGGATGTATCAGGGCACCGAAGGAAACAGGCCACAGCAAAACAGCGACGGCACAAACCGCAGGGTCAGATGGGAAGACGGATTGATGCTGCCAAGCTACCGGCTGCCAACAGAAGCAGAATGGGAATATGCAGCTTACGGACTCATTGGCAATACCGATGGCGAGCTTCTGACTGACCGCAGGCTCTATCCATGGAATGGCGCTTATCTGCGAAAAGATTCCCGCAAGGGAAAAGGTCAGATGAGGGCTAACTTTGTCAGAGGCAGAGGCGACATGATGGGAATGGCCGGCGCACTGAATGATAATGCCGACATTTCTGCACCCATATTTTCCTACGAGCCAAACGATTACGGACTATACTGCATGGCAGGAAACGTGAACGAATGGGTTGCCGATGTTTATCGCCCGCTCTCCTTTCTTGACGTTGAAGAGTTTCAGCCCTTCAGGGGGAATGTGATAACAGAATACCGCCGCGACACCAACGGTGAACTGATGCGCGACCAATACGGACAATTAATTCAGGACACCATCGCCGATTATCGGAATTTCCGTGACGGAGATGTTGAATCCCAAATCATTGATACCGGCGACTGGAACCTTGAAGAAGGTGCGGAAACAAGCAATATGTACATACAGGATGACCGCCCCGGCTTTTTCTCTTCACTCATCACCGATGAAGTGAGGGTTTATAAGGGTGGTTCATGGAAAGACAGACCCTACTGGCTGGTGCCAGGAACAAGAAGATATCTGGAGCAGACCAAAGCGCAGAATGACCTGGGGTTCCGCTGTGCAATGACCAGAGTGGGAAGCCCGGAAGGCTTTTAAATTGAATTAAGAAAAATGTTATATGAAAGGCTGACGATTAATTATCAGCCTTTTTTTGTTTGAAAAAATGATACCGATAGTATATTTGTAATATACCAGTCTTATTGGTTTAAACAACTGTTACATCGGCATAAAACCACAAATGGCTGGACTATTTCATAAACAAATTGGGTATGACTGTTGAAGAGATTTACAAACTTTTTCTTGCTCATCCGAAAATTGAAACAGACAGCAGAAATATTTCCGGAGATTCACTTTTTTTTGCCCTGAAGGGAGAAAATTTTAACGGAAATCACTTTGCCTCCGAAGCGCTGCAAAAAGGCGCTGCCTTTGCAATAATTGATGAAAAGGAATTCAAATCCTCTGAGAAAACCATTTTTGTTGAAAACGTGCTTAAAGTGCTACAGGAACTGGCAGCTTTACATCGAAGGAAATTAAAAATTCCGATTGTGGCGATCACCGGCACAAATGGTAAAACCACAACCAAGGAGCTCATTTCAGCGGTTTTGGACACACGTTTCAACGTTTCGTTTACCAAAGGGAACTTAAATAACCACATTGGCGTTCCGCTCACCCTTCTGCAAATGAACAACTCCACCGAAATCGGAGTAATTGAAATGGGCGCCAATCACCCTTTTGAAATCGGGGAGCTGTGCGCTATTGCCGACCCGGATTACGGAATTATCACAAATATTGGATTGGCTCATCTTCAAGGTTTTGGCTCATTTGAAACCATCAAAAGAACAAAAGCTGAATTATATACACACATAAAGAATAAA
This sequence comes from Mariniphaga sp., assembly GCA_040772505.1. GTDB lineage: Bacteria > Bacteroidota > Bacteroidia > Bacteroidales > Prolixibacteraceae > Mariniphaga. The sequence goes on from JAXGYA010000003.1 coordinate 299,449, forward strand.
CAAGGTATTATTTTCTACAATGGCAACAATCCGGTTCTGCAAGAGCTGGTTGGCGACTATCCCAACCGGGTGAGCTACGGCGATGAGAGCACCTGTTTTTCCGGCTCTCAGCTCTTATCTCCTCCCTATCTTCATGTGAAGATAAATTTCCCGGGTGGTGCACTAATAGCTGAAACTCAACTGACAGGAAGCTATAATTTCGAAAACATTATGGCTGCCGCCTGTGTGGGGAATTATTTCAAAATTGAACCAGCACAAATTCAATCAGCTATCCAAAACTACATGCCACAAAACCACCGCTCGCAGCTGATTGAAAAAGGAAATCTCAAAATAATTGTTGATGCCTACAATGCCAATCCGACAAACATGAAAGCAGCCATTGAGAGCTTTGTGAAATTATTTAATCCACCCCGGCATCTCATTTTGGGAGATATGCTTGAACTTGGGGAATACTCTCTTGAAGAGCACATTACCATACTCCGGCAAATCAAGAAGCACCACTTTGAAAGGGTGCTTCTTGCCGGCCCGGCTTTTAAAAAAGCAGCCGGAAATTTTGGTTTCCCAACATTTGATAATGTTGGCGAATTATGCAGATTTCTAAAACAAAATCCAGTAAATTCCGGCACGATTCTCATAAAAGGATCACGCGGAATGCAACTGGAAAAAGTACTTGAAATCTTTTAGACTACTATAGGTTTCTCAACTTTTAGTACATCGGAAATTGCTTTCTCAAATGTAGCCTTAGGCAAAGCGCCCATTGCCATTTGCGGCTGTTCATCCACAGGCACAAAAAGCAGCGACGGTATGCTCTGAATACCAAACATACCTGCCAGCTCGCGTTCCTGCTCAGTATCTACTTTATAAATAACAATTTTGTCACCATACTCTTTCTGCAACTCTTCCAAAACCGGTGCAACCATTTTACATGGACCGCACCAGTCGGCATAAAAATCTATCAAACAAGGCACTGAACCTTCATATTTCCACTCTTTATTTTCTTCAAAATTGAAAACTTTTTCTTTAAATGTCTCAATTGTCAAATGCTCCAACATATCACTAATATTTAAAAATTTATATATCTAAATTAATTGATACTTGTGTGCAAAGATAATACCATATTCTTACAGGCACTATACAAGCCGGGTTTTATTTAAATAATTGTAATTTTGTCACGTTTTCGCCTGACATGTCAGGATATTTTTAATCTGATATATTGGTTAATGATTAATCTACCGGATAATATAGTATTTAAGAGTATTGCAGATGCTGCTGCTGAAATGCAGCAGGAAACCTGTGTGATAGGTGGTTATGTTCGCGACTTCCTGTTAGGAAGGCTATCGAAAGATATTGACATTGTTACTTTGGGAAGCGGCATCGACATGGCAAAAAATGTTGCTCTGCGTCTAGACCCCACTCCATCTGTCAGTTATTTTAAAAAATTTGGCACTGCACATCTTGAATATGATGACTATGTTGTTGAATTCGTTGGTGCGCGGAAAGAGTCCTACCGCAGCGATTCACGTAAACCCATCGTTGAGAACGGCTCTCTTGAAGAAGATCAAAACCGCCGTGATTTCACAATAAACACTCTTGCCGTAAGCCTGAACCGGAAAAACTACGGTGAGCTTATTGACCCGTTCAGCGGGCTGGAAGACCTTAAAAATAAAATACTGCGCACGCCGCTCGATCCTTCGGTGACGTTCTCTGACGATCCGCTGCGGATGATGCGGGCAATTCGCTTTTCAACCCAATTGAATTTTAAAATCGAAGAGAACACCTTCCGGGCAATAGCTGAAAACCGAGAACGGATTAAAATTGTTTCTGCCGAACGGATTTCTGACGAACTGAATAAAATCATACTCGCTGAAAAGCCCTCAACAGGTTTTAAACTTATGGAAATTTCGGGTCTGCTTGAAATAATTTTCCCTGAAATGCAAAACCTTAAAGGAATTGACATTATTAACAATACCGGGCATAAAGACAATTTCTACCATACCCTTGAAGTCTTGGACCGCATAGCGCCGCACACGGATAATCTCTGGCTGCGCTGGTCGGCATTGCTGCACGACATTGCCAAACCGGCAACAAAAAAATATGTTGAAGGTCAGGGATGGACTTTTCACGCACACAATTTTGTGGGCATGAAAATGGTTCCGGGAATTTTCAAACGGCTGAAACTTCCCATGAATGAAAAAATGAAGTATGTTCAGAAAATGGTTATGCTCCACATGCGCCCGATTATCCTTTCTGAGGATGAAGTAACAGACTCTGCAGTGCGCAGATTACTGTTTGAAGCGGGTGATGACATAGATGATTTAATGACACTTTGTGAAGCGGATATCACTTCAAAAAATCCTGGAAAAGTGAAGCGTTACATGAGAAATTTCGAAATCGTCAGACATAAACTGAAAGAGATTGAAGAGAAAGATGCTGTCCGGAATTTTCAACCGCCGGTTTCGGGCGAAATTATTATGGAGACCTTCGGTATCGGGCCAAGTCGCGAAGTGGGAATCATTAAAGACGCAATTAAGGAAGCAATTCTGGATGGAATTATCGGTAATAAGTATGAAGAAGCACACGCTTTTATGCTGAAAAAAGCAGAAGAGCTTAATCTGAATCCCATCACTAAGGATTAAACCGGAGTTTCAGAAGCACGGGCAAATGATCACTAAAACCGCCCTGATATCTGAAACCGTAATAAGTGCGATTTAGTCGCTGCCCGCCATATCGTTCATCCTTTTCAAACAGGAACGGAAGTTTTACAATTTGCGCCCATTCAGGTTTGGTATAAAGTCCGTTTTCCGGGTGTAATAATTCTCCCGAAACAATAATCTGGTCAAAAACCGACCATTGGGTCTGAAACTTTAATGTTCCTGTTTTATCATTTATCCAGTCATAGGAAAGGTTATAAAGTTTATGCCTTTCCCATGAATCAGCGGATTCAGGCACTTTTGCCGCTCCCAAATGAATGAAAACACTGTCGTCGTTTGGCTGGTCATTAAAATCACCGACAATAATTATTTTTGGGTTTGTAAAGAGTTTTTGAATTTCTTCAACCTGTTTCCGCAAAGTTTCAGCAGCCAGTTTTCTGAGGTCTTTGCTTTCAAGCAGCCCTGAATATCTCGAAGGCCAGTGATTAGCAAACAGATGAATGGTATCGGAGTTGCCAACTATGCCAGAAACATAAAGTATTTCACGTGTATTCAATGTTTCGCCGTCTGCATCTGTCAGCGGAAAATATTGATATTTCAATGGATAGAAAGACTCTTCATTGTATAGAAAAGCAACATCAATCCCGCGAAAATCGGGTGAATCTTTATGGATGATTTTATAGGGAATTTTCTGAAGGGGTGTGCTCTTACGGAGCCTGTCAAGCACATAGTGGTTTTCAATTTCACAAAGTGCAACAAGTTGCGGTGCTTCCCAGCCGGAAGCACTCAGAATAACCTTTGCAATGTCATTCAACTTCTTGCTGAGCCGCTTATAAGTCCACCTGCGGGTGCCCTGCGGGGTAAATTCATCATCGTTGGTGAGTGGGTCATCTTTTGTGTCAAAAAGATTCTCCACATTATAGAACATAAGGGATATTTCGCCGGGTGTGCTTTGCGGGAATGCAACTAAACAATGGAGAAATAAAAACAGCAGCAGTAAAAGTCTATTTTTCATTCTTCTTTTCAATCCGCTCGTAAGCGCCTAAATCAGGTCCGGCATCGGAAAGGCGGTCCTTGTTCAGAATATCCATGGGAAACAGTTTGGCAATATCCAAATCACCAATATCTTTTGCAGCAGACAGCGTATCGAGTGCATAGTTATACTTATTGTAGGGATCTACAAAAAGGGGATCAAACTTTGGTCCTTTCCACACATTCCTGTAATTATCTTTGCTCGCTGTATTGAAAGTGTCGGGAACCTGAATGATGCAATGATCAAAAAAGTATTTGAAGGTGCTTTCTTCATTTTTGCCCAATTCAAGTTCCATGGGATTATTCCCATAAATAATACTATTCCCGAAATATGCTTTATTCAAATCACCGGTATAGGTAACTTCCGAGCCGTCAGATTTTTTAATGACAAGCGCATTGGAAAGTACAAGCGAGGCGGTTTTTCTGATTTTGCTTGAGTATCCGCCCCAGTAGTTGGCAATCGTGGTGTGAACAAACTCATATTCGCCACCAACAAGCAGCGCTGCTGCATAAAAGCCGCAATTGGCGATAACATTGTTATAGCCCGTTATTTTTGACTTCATGGCAAACAATCCTGCATAAGCCATATTCTCAATTTTGGAATTGGAAAGTTCAAGGGTTGCATAGCCTTCATTTTCAATTGTTCCAACCTGCAATCCAATATTTGCATTTTTGATGTTGGTGAAATTAAAAACATTCCCGTGACTGCCGGAAAAAAGGATAATCCCGTTCCACTGATCGGGAATATTTTTGTAGCTATCTTCAAGCCGATCGGCAGTAAAGAGAATGGGATTCTGAAAATTTCCTTCTGCCTTTATTTTTCCCCTGACGTACAGTCCGGCGCCTTTGTGGAAATATATCCGGGTTCCCGGTTCAATCGTCAATGTGGACAAGCTGTCAACATAGGCATAGTCATACACCAGATAGGGTTTTTCCGAAGTCCAGGTTGTAGTTGTGATATTATCGCCTTTAATGAGTTTAAAATCCTGTCCATAAGCAATAAGTTCAATATTCTGCCGGTTGGCATTCATTGTAAATTCGATGGAATCCTGAACTACCATCGGGAGGTTTTGCCCGGTGGGATCGATAGTTACCTCAACAAAAACATAAATGCTATCCTTTGCGGGCACTTCAACTTCGTAAATTTCATTGGCTTGAATGCCGTTAATATTCAGTCTGAAATTGGAAAAATCTCCTCCCGCAACACGGATTCGTGAAATCAGAACATTTTCATTGTAGGGATTGTAAATTTTAAAGTTTTGCGTTGTGGAACCTATAGTTGTGAATATCGTATCGAACATCACGGTGTCAGCGGAAAACCTTAGCCGTGCATCAGGAGAGCTCAAATAGCCTTCATCTTCGCATGAAAACAGCGAAGTAAGCACCAGTCCCACAGCTACTATTTGAAGCAGATACTTAGCCAATTTATTAACATTTAAAGCTAAAATGGTTATTTTTAAAACATATTTTCTACAAATATAATAAATCAATTTACAAAAATTAACATTTTTTTGCAACTATTTTGCTTTTTCTGTTTTTTTTATTGAAAGCATCTATATGGGTTTGCTTTGGTCAGTATCAAAAGTGAGTGTCAAACAGATCCTTTGCACTGAACTTGAAGCTTTAAGAACAAATGTTTTTAATTTCTCCAGATTTTCGTTAAAAGTAAACCGGTGGTAACTGTTACGGTAGTCCCGATTAAAGTGTACCATGTCCATGCAATGGAAGTAAAGAGAATGATAAAAACCATTACTGAAATTCCGGTTAAAAATGCTGGTATTGCATGATTAATTTTAGGCGATTTGAACAGCACACCAAGGAAGAATGTACCCAACAAGCCACCGTACGTAAATGAGGCGATGGAAAGCGCAAGCTCCACAACCACATGAGAGCTGTTCATGAAAAAAATGGCTGACCCCACAAGCAGGATACTCCACATACCGGTAATTAATCTTGATATGATGACTTCATTTGACCGGTTCAGTTTTTTGTAATAGGGCATGACATAATCATACATAGTTGTTGAACCAAGAGCAGTGATTGAACTCGAAAGCGTTGACATGGCAGCGGCAAAAAGGGCAGCAATAATAAGTCCTGAAAGCCCGGTGGGCATCTCTTCAATAATAAATTTCGGAAAAACCTCATCGGGATTCATTTCGATTCCCCCATAAAAAACAAAGAGCAAACTGCCAAGGAAAAGGAAAAGGGCAAATTGGAAAATAATAATTCCGCCGGTGGTCACCAGTGCCTTCCGGCTGCCGGAAAGTGAGCCGGTTGCAAGAAGTCTTTGCACAACAAGCTGGTCAATACCGTGTGAAGCCATGGAGAGGAATGCTCCACCAATTATACTGGCAATAAGCGTGTAGGGTGTGGAGAAAAATTCGCTGAAGCTCCTTCTGAAAACTGTATCGAAGATTTCGTATTTCCCTGCGGCATGTGCTTTTGTGATGCCTCCTATAATCCCTCCGTCTAAAAATCTGCTTACAACAATAATCGCTGCTGTTGCGCCGATTAGATAGATAAAAAGCTGCACAACCTCCATCCACACCACTGATTTTAAGCCTCCTGCAAAAGTGTAGCTGTAGGTGATCAGCGCAATGACGATTATCGAAAGAATGTATATCCATTCATTGGAGAGGCTTGCTGCCAAAAAGGTTGATTTCAATATTAAGGCGAGCGGAATGGCGGTTGCAAAAAGCCTGACTCCGTCAGCAGCAAGTCTTGTGAGCATAAAAACACCGGATGCAAGATTTTTCATCGGTGTCCCGAACCGGTTTGCAAGAAAAGTATAGGCAGTTCCCAATTCTCCTTTGAAATAGGCTGGAAGAATTATCCACGCCACTATTACTCTTCCAAGGAAATACCCCAATGTGATTTGCAGAAAATTCAGGTTGGTTAGGTATGCAAGTCCGGGAATACTGATAAATGTCAAAGTGCTGGTTTCGGTTGCAACAATTGACAAACACACCACCCACCAAGGGATTTTACCGCCTCCCAGAAAATAATCTTTTGTTGAAACTTGCTTGCCGGCTATTTTTATACCGAATAAAGTAATACCTCCCAAATAGACGATTATAATGAGGAAGTCAAGAATTGTGAAATTCATAGTTTAAACTTTTCAGAAATCGGGATAAAGTAAATATTTTTTTCTCAATTGCATGTATGTTTCCAGTTCAGGTTTCCAGCTTTCGTCAATCTTTTCTTCCGATAATCCCTGACGAATTTGAGCAATTAGCCTGTCGGTGCCCGCAAGCAGATTCAAAAAGCGCTCGTTGGTGAGAAATTCTTTCTCATTTTCATATTTTGAATAGAAATCCATAAAATATCTTAATGTGAATTTTGGCACTTCGTTTAATTGCCGCAAATCAACTCCATAGCAAACTTTCCCTTCATTTAGTGGTCTATCTGCCGCATGGGGAATGCTTCTGGGCGTAAATTGAAAGTCTCCAAGTTCGGGTTTCAATCCACCCAGCACCTGAAACGGAAAATCAGTACCGCGCCCAACGCTCACGCTGGTTGCTTCAAAAAAGCAGAGTGAAGGATAGAGCCTTACAGACAAATCATTTGGTAGATTTGGCGATGGCGGAACCGGAAGTGAATACGCCAGGCTGTGTGTGTAATTTTCAACCGGAATAATCGTAAGATCGCATTTTTTATCAGTTTTCAGCCAGTTCTCACCATTTATCATCTGTGCCAGCTCGCCAACTGTGCAGCCATGCACAAGAGCTATCGGGTGCATCCCTACAAACGATTCAAATCCGGTCTTCAGAACAGGTCCCGCCACATAATCGCCGTTTGGATTTGGTCTATCAAGAACAAAAAGCGGTTTGCGATTCTCCGCACAGGCTTCCATAACTAGGTGAAGCGTTGAAATATAGGTATAAAACCGGCACCCTACGTCCTGAATATCAAAAATCAGCAAATCTAAACCTGTAAGATGCCCGGGCTGCGGTTTACGATTCTCACCATATAGTGAAACCACTGGAATTCCTGTTTTGCTGTCCACTTCATCGCCAATTTTTGCTCCGGCAGGTGCGTCACCACGGAAACCATGCTCGGGGGCAAATATCGTTTCAACCTGAACCTGCTGGCTTTTTAAAAAATCAACCAGATGGATTTCGCCCACAAGCGATGTGTGATTCACTACCAATCCAACTTTTTTTCCCTGAAGAGATTGAAGATATTTATCAGGCTGCTCCGCACCTGTTTTAATATCGGCACTCCCATTTCCGGTGCAAGAAACCGAAATGAGAAGAAGCAATAATATTTCCGGTATTTTCATCAATTTCAAAATTATCAGTTCTTATTGTTTCTTATCTTCCCCCCGGGGCTTTCTTCTTTTATTCTTAAAGTTTCTTGACCCTTTTTTTGCTGCCTGTGTCCGTTTTTTCTTAGGACTATACTTCCTCATACGGGGTTTTTCAACTTTCCACACAGGGCTTTTGCCCAATTCTTCGGGAAGTGGGAGTTTTATCACCTCACGCTCAATCAGCTGCTCAATCTGATGAAAACTCCACATATCCCTTTCATTAATCAGAGTAATGGCAACGCCTGTGGAATCGGCGCGGGCTGTGCGCCCTACACGGTGCACATAATCTTCTGCATCACGCGGAACATCGAAGTTTATAACCAGATTGATTTCGCTGATATCAATTCCGCGGCTCAGCACATCGGTTGCAACCAAAATGCGCGTGCGGCGTGATTTGAATCCCTGCAACACTTTTTCCCGATCACTTTGCTCTAAGTCTGATGAAATTGCCTCAACTGACATTTTGCTCTTTTGAAGCGCTCTTGACAACTCTTTTACTTTCAGTTTTGTGGAGCAAAAAATCAAAATACTGTTATATTCAGGTTTGTCGGCAATTAAATGAGTGATTAAAGGAATTTTCTGGTTCTCGAAACACAAATAAGCTGCCTGCAATACCCCTTCTGCCGGTTTCGACATGGCAATATTAATTTCCCGGGGATTAATCAATATTTCTGAAACTAAAGTTTTGACTCTGGGAACCATTGTTGCGCTAAACATCAGAGTTTGCCGCTCTTTAGGCAAATATGAGATAATTTTGATGATATCATCCTGAAAACCGATGTCAAGCATCCGGTCTGCCTCATCTAAAATCAGATATTTTATGGTGTCGAATTTAACATAACCGAGATTCAGGTGAGAAATAAGCTTCCCCGGTGTTGCAATTACAATATTTCCGCCCTGCGTGAGCGCTTTTTTCTGCTGCCCCCAGTCATCCCCATCACTTCCTCCATAAATTGCAATGGAATGGATGCCTAATCCATAGGAAATTCCCTGCACCTGCTGATCAATCTGCATAGCCAGCTCGCGTGTTGGCACAAGAATCAGGGTAGTTGTTTCATCTTCGGGATGATCGAGAATTAAATCCAGAATCGGAATAACAAAGGCAGCGGTTTTCCCGGTACCGGTTTGTGCGCAGGCAATCAGATCATGCCCGGCAAGGATTACAGGAATAGCCTGCTCCTGTATGGGAGTTGCGTTTTCAAAGCCCATATATGAAATGGCTTTGAGTATGTCGTCATGTATGCCTAATTCTTTAAATTTCATTCGCTCAGTTGAATTGTTGTCAAATTTTTAGATTTTATTGTTTCCCGATTACAAAGTAAATTAAATTTATTGGTTTAATCCATGACTATATGCGAAGGATTTCCGCATTTCTGGCACACGCCCTTAAAACCCTTTTGGACAATGCGTGTTGTATAGCGGGTGCGGGCAATCAGCAGTTCATTGCATTTTGAACATCGGGTAGATGAAAATTCTTCATCGGAGACATTCCCCGGATAAACATAACTGAGATGGCGCTTTGCAATGAAATATAGCGCCCGCAGCTTTTCAACGGGAGTTGAGGGCAAAGTTAATTTATACTGAGGATAATACCGGGAAAGATGCAAGGGAGTATGCGCTCCAAGTTCGCCGGCAATCCATTTAACCATCTCCTCAAACTGTGATTCATCATCATTAAGTCCGCCGATAACAAGATTTGTAATTTCAAGATGCTTCCCGCTCTGTGCAATAATTTTCAAGGTGTCCAAAACAGGCTGTAGTTTTCCCTTAGTGTGTTTTCTGTAAAAATCATCTTCAAGTGCTTTCAGGTCAATATTAAAAGCATCAATGAGCGGTAATAGTTTCAAAAGAGGTTCCGGATTGACGTAACCGTTGGAAACAACAACATTTTTCAGCCCCCGTGCTTTAACGAGCAAAGCTGTCTCAAACATAAACTCGAAGAAAGTAAAAGGTTCATTGTAGGTATAAGCAACTCCGATATTGTTTTTGACCTCAGCTGCTTTATCTGCAATTTCTTCGGAAGTAATTTCACGAAAATGTTGAAAATCGGCTGCGGAGCATTGTGAAATATGATAATTCTGACAAAAACTGCAATGCAGATTGCATCCTACCCCTCCAAGAGATAAAATATTTTTTCCGGGAAGAAAATGATAAAGTGGCTTTTTCTCAATTGGATCAGCACTTAAGGCTGATACCCGGTTATAAACATCAGTAACAAGCATGCCATCCACATTTCTGCGCACTTTACAAATCCCGGTTTGTCCGGGTTTGAGCATGCAAAACCATGGACAAAGCATACACTTTGCAAGGTTCCCTTTTCTTTCATAAAACAGCGCTTCCCTCATTTTCATTTTTTTACAATTTAAACAAATTTAGTTGATGCCCATTTTTAACGATAAAATTAATTATATTTGCTGCTCAAGCAAACAAACTGACCATGGAAGACAGCAATCTCTGGAAAGGCATCAAACGAAACGACAAAAAAGCGCTAAAGGAGCTACACAATAGATATTATCACCAAATGTTCCTCTATGCTTCCAAGTCATTTCAAGTCATTCCCGGCTTAGCACAAGAATTGGTGTCGGATTGTTTTATCACTCTATGGGAAAATCGGAAGAAAATTGAAATTCACAAATCAGTGAAATATTATCTCTACCTGATGCTTCGCAATAATATTATCGACCACTTTCGAAAAAAAAGAGTATTAACCGAGGTTTTGGAACAAGATTTCCCCACGCCCGGCGATGAGACACTTTTTGACGAGCAGCAGGAATATGCACGCTTATATCAGGCTATAGAAAAACTACCCGAGCAGTGTAGAAAAATTTTGGAGCTGGCTGCTTTTGAATCTTTAACCTACGATGAAATAGCCGAAAAACTAAAAATCTCAAAGAATACGGTAAAAACCCAAATGGGCAGAGCCTATAAACAACTTCGGGAAACACTTGACCCCAAAGACTTTAATCTCTTTTAGGCTATAAAGAAACACCGAATAAGGAATGAAGAAGAAGCCCCTCAGTCCTGCGGACATCACCCCAAGGAGAGAGAGGAAAGAGGTTAGAAGTTAGAGGTTAGAATTGTGACTTTGCATCTTTGCGCCTTTGCGTCTTTGCGTGAAATTTTAAGAGACGAGAGGTGAGAGGTAAATGGTGAACGGTGAACAGTAAAAAGTGATCAGTAAAAAGTAAACAGTAAAAAGTAAAAAGTAAACAGTAAAAAGTGAACAGTAAAAAGTTAACAGTAAAAAGTGAACAGTAAAAAGTAAACGGTAAAAAGTAAACTTTGAACCTTGAACGGTGAACAGTAAACAGATACTGCCATCAGTGAAAGAGCGGCAGCGCCGCGAAATCTTTGTAGCTTAGGTTACCGCCCATCAGACATGAAGGTGCATAGCACCGAAATATTAAACCGAAATAAGAAATACCGGATAAAAAATGAAGATGCAGAAAGAAATACTCAATAAAACGAACAATTAATAAGGTAAATTTCTGCCGTTTTTGAGCCAGCAGGGCTCCATCAGCGCTCGTCCCCCTTGGCGAAGGGGGATTCAGGGGGATTTATTTCCGGCAAACAGGAAGGTAGGCGTTAACGCTGTCAGGTCTGTCGACGCTGACAGGTTAACAGATGTAGCAACGACAGCAGACTTGTCAGCGTGCGAAGCTCCTGACAACGTCGGATTAAGGAATGAAGAAGAAGCCCCTCAGTCCTGCGGACATCTCCCCGAAAGGGAGAGAGGAAAGAGATTAGAAGTTAGAGGTTAGAATTGAGACTTTGCGTCTTTACGTCTTAGCGTGAAATTTTGAGAGGTGAGAGGTGAGAGACGAGAGGTGAGAGGTGAGAAGTGAAAGACAAAACAGGTCAATTATCCAATATCCAACAACCTGTCTGGTTATCCAGAAAAATATGCTAATAACGTAGGTTCTTTACCGGGAAATAAGGTTTTAATCGAATAAAAATAAAATTTTTTTCTTTTTCTTCAATATTGGGATCAAGTATGTAATCAACTCATATTTAACTTATTAGTTTATTAAAAACAAAGATGTGGTTAACAGATTTGCGAAGTTAATTGATTTTTTTAAAAAAAAGTTCATAATCTTGTCACCCTGTTCAGTCCATTTTTCCGTCTTCAATATTGAGTACAACTATTAAAATTTAGTCCGGTTGTTCGCATTTAGGTTTAGACATTAAAGAACGGCTGAAATTTTCGGTCGTTCTTTGCCGGTAACAATAAGTAAATGAACGATACCAATAAATATAAAGTGTGGAAACTGGCTGCTTCAAAAGTTCACAATGAAGCCAGCAACGATGACAACCAAGAGTTCGATAAACTTTTAAGTAATTCTGAAAATCAAAGAATATTTGATGATGTCAGTCATATCCATAGCAAGTTTCCAGAGACAAAACCCTTAATTCACAGCTCGGCAAGCCGTTCATGGCAAAAAATTGCCCACCATCTCAAAAATAAAAAAATAAAGCTCTATTTGAATATTGCAAAATATGCAGCTATTGTTGTCCTCGCTATTGGTGTCGGAACCTTGCTGCAAATAAACTGGAAACCTGCACCCGAAATGCCTCCGCTATATACTGAATTTATTGTTCCTGCGGGACAAATGTCAGAAATCGCATTAAGTGATGGAACGCATGTATGGCTAAACTCGGAAACAACCCTTCGTTATGCCGATAGTTTTGGAAAAGAGTCTAGGAAAGTGGAATTAAGCGGTGAAGCATTTTTTAAAGTAAATCGCAATGAAATCCCGTTTAAAGTAAAAATTAAGGGCAATGAAGTTGAAGTTTTAGGTACTTCATTTGCTGCCATTGCCTATCCCGATGAAGATTTCAGCCGGGTGACACTGGTGGAAGGCTCTGTTCAAATCAATGACAACAATGGAATAACATTGAAACAGCTGGCACCAAATCAACAAGTAAACATCCCCGACGACAAAAACGCAGAAATCACAACCACTGAAGTGAATACCACTTTTTATGAAAGCTGGATTAAAGGTGAAATCAGATTCGATGACGAGCTCCTGAGTGAAGTGGCGCGACGTATAGAAAGATGGTACAATGTGGAAATCCGGTTTGCAAGTGATGATTTATCATATAAACGCTTTACCGGAACCGTTCTGAAAGAGAAGCCGGTTGATCAGTCAGTGGCAGCGTTATCTAAATTATTATCGCTCAAAGTAGACTATAAAAGTAATTTAAATACTAAAGATGTAATAACAATTTCAAAAAAGTAAATGCCTATGGAAAAACCTTTAAACCTAATCAGGAGGTTTGTTTATGTGTCCTGATAAAAAACGGCGGATATGCCTCACATACCCACCGTTCTTCTAAAAAAATTATTGTAATAATCTTTAAAAGTTTGTAAATTTATGGAAAATTTAAAAACCTATGCCGATTTTGACCGGCAATTGAAAAAATGGCTGTTTAAGATGAAATTAACGTTATCCATCTTTCTGTTTTGCCTGACGGGAGCATTTGCTTCTACCTACTCTCAGGTTACCCGTCTTGATATTACCATGAAAAACGGGAATATGGTTGAGCTCATCAAACAGATTGAATCTAAAAGCGAGTTCTTTTTCTATTACCAGAAACAAGAACTTGGCGAGCTGGACAACCTGACCGTAAAGGCAAAAAATGCCACGGTTATGGAAATTTTAGACAAAGCACTTAAAGGTACGCCTTTCGACTATTCTATTATCGACCGCTACATTGTTGTCCGCAAAGTTGGCGACACTTTCGGAAATGATTTTCTGGCTACAACCAAAGAAAATGTTGCCGCCCAGCAACGTGCCGTTTCCGGGAAAGTGACAGACGAATCCGGGCAGCCACTGCCCGGCGTAACAATAGTAATAAAAGGTACTACCCAGGGAACAGTAACTAATTCCGATGGAGAGTATTCCATTACTTCATTGCCTGATGATGCCACCTTGCAGTTTTCGTTTGTGGGAATGAGAAGCCAAGAGGTGGTGGTTGGTAACCAAACAAGGATTGATATAAGAATGGAAATTGATGCGATTGGATTGGAAGAGGTTGTGGCGATTGGGTATGGAACCCAAAAGAAGATCAATATAACCGGTTCCGTTGGCGTTATGGACAGTGACAGGACAGATTTGAAAACAGTAACTAAAAGCTCTCAAATTTTAGCTGGCGGAATAAGTGGAATTTCAGTAAGACAACTTTCCGGTAATCCCAGAAAAAATGAAGCTACAATTAGAATTAGAGGTTTAGGTACATTTAGTGCTGCCGGAAACAATCCATTAATTCTTATTGATGGAATAGCTTCATCACTTAATGATGTTAATCCTAACGATATTGAAAGTATTTCTGTTTTAAAAGATGCTGCCTCTGCTTCTATTTATGGTTCAAGAGCAGCTAATGGAGTTATCTTGGTTACAACAAAAAAAGGGACTTCAGAAAAAATGAGAATTAAAATAGATACTTATGCTGGTAAACAACAAGCTACTACACTTCCTGAATTTTTGGATTCATGGGATTATGCCAGAGCGTATAATGAAGCTCTTACAAATGCAGGGCAACCTCCTGTTTATTCTGAAGAGGATATTCAAAAATACAAACAAGGAACAGATCCAAATTATCCAAATTTTGATCATATGGGTTATTTATTTGATGGTGGAAATGGGTTCCAATCCAAAACAAATTTAAATATTTCAGGAGGAACAGATAAATCTACATTTGCTTTTTCCTCCGGATATCTAAGACAGAATGGAATCGTCATGAAGAATTATACTAACCGTTATGATTTGAGGTTAAATATAGATTCGCAAATAAAGGACAATGTAAATTTTAAAGTAAATCTTTCCGGATATAGATATGACGGTTCTGAACCTTCTGGTGCCTATGGGCAGGGTATTGATCCTATAACCAGAGGCGCATTAAGACTGACGAATAGTATACCTGGTTTTAAGCCAGACGGTTATTTTGGGAACAATGAAACTATACACCCTGAGGCTGATTTAAACAGCAAATCGTTTTTGGCAAATGATAATACCTATTTTAACGGCACTTCTTCCATGTCATGGAATATTTTCGGTCCATTAAAAGTAACTGGTGTGATTGGTTATGTTTATTCAGCTTCTAAGTCTAAATATTTTAGAGCCACCTATGATGTTAATCCAAGTTATACCGTTAAACCAAATCAATTAACTGATAATTGGGGTGAAGGTTGGTCTTTAACGATGCAATCATTAGTTGAATACACAAAATCATTTAATAATCATAGCCTGCATTTATTAGGAGGCTTTGAGATGATTGATAATTTTTCTAGAAGTATCCAAGGATTTAGAGATAATTTCCCAAATAATGATTTATATGAATTAAATGCAGGTTCGGTTGGTAATCGATCAAATGCAGGAGGTGCATCAAGGAGCAAGTTAGTTTCATATTTTGGAAGAATTAATTATTCTTTTAATCAAAGATATTTATTAGAGGGAAATTTAAGATATGATGGATCTTCTCGTTTTCCTACAGATAACAGGTTTGCATTATTTCCCTCTTTTTCTGCTGGATGGCGTATTTCACAAGAAGAATTCTTTCAGAACGCACTACCAGGGATCACTAATTTAATGTTAAGGGGTTCTTGGGGTGAATTGGGAAATCAATCGGTTGGTGATTACCCATACCAAGATATTATTTCTTTGGGACAAAATATCCCTTTTGGGAATTCTTTAGCTTCTGGTGCTGCAGTAACAAGAATACCAAATAAAAATATATCATGGGAAACAACTAGAATGACTGACTTTGGATTTGATTTGAGCTTATTCAAAAGCAAACTTAATTTTAGTGCTGATTATTTTGTTAAGTCAACCATTGATATTCTATATAATATATCGGCGTCAATGATTCTGGGCGCATCTCCATCGCCAGCAAATGCTGGAACTGTTGAGAATAGAGGTTGGGATTTTGGATTAGATTATAAAAATAGTATTGATGATTTTAAGTATTTCATTAATACTAATCTGTCATTTGTTAAAAATAAAGTAACAAAATTGGCTGCTGAACAGCGTGACATTTCACAAGGATTATTTATCGGAGAACCGATTGGCAGTTATTTTGGATACAAAACAGATGGACTTTTTGTTGATGAGGCTGATATTGCGAATTATCCTAAACAATTTTACCCTGCGGCACCAGGAGAAGTTCGGATGCGTGATATTAGTGGACCAGATGGAGTACCTGATGGTGTTGTAGATGACTATGACAGAACAGTAATCGGGTCTGATTTACCTACTTATATGTATGGATTAAATATGAGTGGTCAATATAAAAATATTGATTTATTTATTCAACTTCAGGGAGAGGGTGGAAATAACAAAATAGTTAGAATGTGGCATTGGTATGCCTTTAGCAACCAGGGCAATGTTCAAAAATGGCAATATGAACAGAGATGGACTCCCGAAAATCCTGACAGGAATGCTGGCTATCCAAGAATGGCAATTGGCGGTGGAGATTTAGTTCAATATCCTGGTGAACATGGCGTTATGAATGATCATTGGTTAAGAAATGCCTCTTTCCTTAGAGTTAAGGATATTCAAATTGGATATTCAATACCATCGAATTTTATCCGAAAAGCAGGTATTAATAAATTACGTTTATATGTGAGCGGTCAAAATATCTTGACTTTTGATAAGTTTTGGAAGGGATGGGATCCTGAAATGAATTTAGGTGCAAATCAAGGATGGTATCCTCCTACACGTACATTTATTGGTGGAATTAACTTAGAATTTTAAAATGAAAAAATATTTGACATGAAAAAGATAATTCGCATATTTTTGATAATTACTACTTTTGGATTGCTAGGTTGTAATTCAGACTGGTTAACCGAAAATCCTCTAGATCAGCTTTCTGAAGGTTCTTTCTGGAAAAGTGAAAATGATGCATTGCTGGCATTAACAGGTGTTTATAACTACTCTCCAGATGCAAGTGGTATAAACCTCGCAACAGCAAAATGGATAAACATACAATCAGATGATGTTACTTTTAAAGTTGGTACAGGTTTTAGGATAGGTGATTTCAAACAGCCTACAGAAACTGTAGTTGTAAGAGGTGCTTGGCAACGAGCATACAGAGTTATTTTTAGGTGTAATCTTTTTTTGGAGAACATTGACAAAGTTGAAATGGATGCTTCAAAAAAGGCTGAATATATAGCTGAAGTAAAATTTTTAAGAGCTCGGGAGTATTTTTGGTTAACTCAATTTTGGGGTGATGTACCTCTGATAAAAACTTTAATATCACTTGAAGAGGCAAATCAACACAACCGCAATTCAAAGCAGGATATAGTGGATTTTATTTTAACTGAACTCACAGCAGCAGCGGCAGATTTGCCTATATCCCGTCCTATTGATCAAAATGGAAGAGTTATAAAAGCAGCTCCACTCTCAGTTAAAGGTAAGTTGCTAATGGCTGAAAAACGCTGGGCAGAAGCTGCAGACGCTTTTAAAGCAGTCATTGATCTAGGTTATCACGAAATAGATCCTCAATTTGAAGATCTATTCCAGGCAGATGATAACGGATTCAGCAAAGAGGTCATCTTTCATAGACGTTACCTTGCAGGTATATCAGGAAATAATCATGCCCAGAAAAACTTTATGCCTCAATTTTATGGTGGATATGAGGAATATTGCACTTATCAAGGTTTAGTTGATGCTTTTTTAATGAACGATGGACTCTCTATTGAAGATTCGCCGTTATATGATCTTTCCAATCCTTTTGAAAATAGAGACCCTCGACTTTATATGAGTGTGTTCCTACCCGGATATACTGTTTGGAGAGGGAAGGTATTTCAAGGTCATCCTGATTTAACGGATGAAATGAAGAAGTTAGAAAGATTTACAGGATATCATTGTAAAAAGTTTACAAAAGAAGATTTTAGTGGTGATTGGAATTCAGCGGGTCAGGACGAGATTATTATTCGTTATGCAGAAGTACTATTAAGTTTCTTAGAATCAAAATTAGAAGCTGGAGATGTTATTACTCAATCTATTCTGGATCAGAGTATAAATAAGGTTAGAGGAAGAGTTAACATGCCATTTGTTACCGAAACAGAAACAGACAAATTAAGAAAAATCGTGCGAAATGAAAGGCGAGTTGAACTAGCCTTTGAAAGATGTAATAGACATTGGGATATTATTAGATGGGGAATTGCAGAAGATGTGTTGAATCGAAAATTTTATGGGATGAAGCTGACCGATGATCCAACAAACTATACAGATTTTATTGTAAATGAAAAAGGTCATAAACTGGTTGTGGATCACACGGGTTTTTTCGATCCTAATAAACATTATCTCTGGCCAATACCGCAAGATGAATTAGATATTAATCCAAACATGACTCAAAATCCGGGGTATTAAGAGAATTTGATTATAAGAATTTTTCTGGGTTCTGCCCCAGAGTAGTTCGTTAGTTATAAAACAAAAAGCATAAAATTATGCTTATGTTAAGCATAATTTTATGCTTTTAAAATCAAATACTTTATGAAACGACGAAGTTTTATTAAAAAAACTGTTGCAGGAAGTATATCGTTATCTGGATCTGCCTATTCCGTTAACTTGCTTACTGCTTGCAGTAGTAAAAGTTCAAAATTAAAAGACAATTTTTGGCTTTGGGGACAGAATGCAGGAAGCCATCATAAAGGGTCTCCTGAGGGCGGCTATAGATTGCCAGGCAAAAACCTGATGATACCGAGGGAAGGGGCCAACTTTTTCGGTATCGATAAAATGCTTAGGGTTTCTATGAGTGCCGGTCCATTTCCTCCCTTTGATGAAGAAGCCGAAAAAATTAAAGACTTGGAAGAGGTAGTATGGTCAGCAATCGGGGCCGGAGGTGCAAATCAATATAGCGTAGATGACCACAGCGATATTGACGAAGTTTTACGGATGGCAGAAATATATCCAAATGTATCCGGTGCTGTTTTGGATGACTTCTTTTATGGCAAAGAAGAACCTGACAGGAGAATTGGACGGCATTCTATTGAAAGTATAACGAGTATGCGGGACAGGTTGCATAATTTCAACAAGCGGCGTCTCGATTTATGGATGGTCTGGTACGACTACCAATTGGATTTCGCAGGTGTGGATGAATACCTGAACCTGGTTGATGTAATCACTTTTTGGACGTGGAAAGGAAAGAATTTATCTCAAATGGATGAAAACATTAAAAAATGTATTGAAAAGACTCCTGGGAAAAGACGTTTGGCAGGATGCTATTTATGGAATTACGGTGAAAGTAAACCATTGACTATGGAACAAATGAAGTACCAACTTGATAGGTATTATACTTGGTTAAAAAAGGGGTTTATAGAAGGAATTATTTTTTGTTCAAATGCTACCGTTCCTGACACTGGAATTGGTGAAGAGGTATATACTGGCAATTATAAGACCTTACTGGATTGTGTTGATTATGTCCGCAAATGGATTGCTGAGGTGGGCAATGAAAAAGTTGGAAAAATTTAATGGACAATAAAGAAACCATGATCAACCGAAGAGAATTTCTAAAAAATGCATCGCTTTTAACAGGAGCAGGTGCAATGGCGGCATGGGGCGACCTGCCGTTCGAATATGGCTGCAGTCCTTCTGTAGAGGATAATCTCCAAGATTATAAGAACAATTTGCGTGATCGTCTATGGATGTGGGGACATGATTCGGGAGTTTACGACGGTACTGACGGAGTTTATAATATTCCGCTGAGTCCTCCGATCAGTATGGCAGATGGCATTAAGTACATGGGCATTCCAAATGTTTGTGTTATCAGGCACGGGATTCCGAAAAGTGATGATTACCTGAAACAGTTTGATGATGTGAATCGCATTGCATGGACTCTTTCAATGGGATCTAATGAATCTTATCAAACCTTGAAAGATTATGTTTTCGGACTGCGTGACACGATGCCTAACCTTACCGGTTATTTTCTTGATGATTTCTTTCGTTTCAGCGGGAGATCGCTGCCGGATAATACGACAGCGCCTGCCCCTGCAGCTCTTTCGATGGATGAGATAAAACAGCTTTATGATGAGACGCTTGCCTACAAGCGGCACCTTGACCTTGCCATTGTTTTGTATACTCATCAGCTTCATCCTTCAATACAGCCCTATATGCAATATGTAGATGTTGTATCGCTTTGGATATGGACAGGCGCAGATATTCAGAAGATAGAAGAGAACTTTAAGAAATACCGTTCGCTGGCACCTGATAAAAGGACACTTCTGGGTATTTATATGTGGGATTTCGGGGGTAAGAAGGAGTTGGACCAGGATTTTATGATCAAACAACTGGATTATGCCTACCGGCTGTATCAGGAAGGAGAGATTGAGGGTATGATTTTTCATTGCACACCTCTTGTAAATAAAAATCTGCAGGCTGTTGAATATGCCAAAGGGTGGATTGCCAAACATGGGGATGATGTTCGTTAGATAAGATCTGAAATTATTTTAGGAATATTTCCTGAAGTGTCTGGGGCAGCTTAGAGAACTATTCCTGGCACAATATATTTGCCGGATGTTTTTTCCGGTTGCAAGAAGCTTTGCATAATCAGGCAGATTTAATAATAATGTAAGATCTATATGGCATATAGTCATTTAAATAGCTGTTTCAAAACATGTGATTTTATATGAAATATTCAAAGAATATATTAATTCCCGCTAGTTACCTTTTACCCTATATCCTGATTACTATTTGCTTCCCTTTTTGGGGGTTTGGTGAGAATGTGACTAATCCACTGGTTCATGCATTCCCCAGAATTTTGAACATGAGCCATTTTGAAGGCTCGCTTATTCAGTTTGCATTTTATGGAGGATATTTCGCCATGGCGCTTCCTGCCGCTTTATTTATAAAAAGGTTTTCGTTTAAATCGGGTATCCTTATGGGGTTATTTCTATATGCCTTAGGAGCACTGCTTTTTATACCTGCCAGTAAACACATGGTATTCTGGCCCTTTTTAATGGCATATTTTGTACTAACCTGCGGTCTTTCCTTCCTGGAAACAAGTGCAAATCCGTATGTGCTTTCACTGGGACCGGAAGAAACTGCAACCAGACGCTTAAACTTATCTCAATCATTTGGTCCTATGGGTTCATTGATTGGTATGTTTACAGCACAACAGGTAATTCTTAAAAATTTAAGTCCAGCTACGGCAGAAGAACGCATGTTAATGAGTCCTGACGTTTACAAAGCAATAACAATGAACGACTTGTCGTATATAGGTTTACCATACGTTGTGATTGCAGGAGTAATAGTTATTCTATTTATAATAATCGCAGTGTCTAAATTGCCAAGTCATCGTGATCAGGATAAAGAACTGGACTTTGTTCCAACTGTGAAACGTTTGTTTAAGAAAAAGAGGTATTATGAAGGAATAATTGCTCAGTTTTTTTATGTGGGTGCTCAAATTATGGTGTGGACATTTATCATCCACTATGCTGTGTCGGAATTGGGTTTTTCAGAAGCAAAAGCTCAAAGCTATAATATAGTAGCCATGGTGATCTTCGTATTCAGCCGATTTATTACTACTTTCTTTCTTAAATATATTTCACCAAGTAAATTGTTATTGTATTTAGCAGTTGGTGGTATGGCATTTACGATGGGTACCATATTTCTTGATGGTATAGTAGGTTTGTATTCATTAATAGCCATATCGGCTTGCATGTCCTTGATGTTTCCAACCATATATGGTATTGCTCTTCGGGGAATAGGAGAAGATGCAAAAATAGGTGCCGCTGGTCTGATTATGGCAATATTAGGGGGCTCAGTTATGCCGCCCCTTATGGGTGCAGTAATCGATTTAAAAACAGTATTTTCTTTTTCAGCAATCCGTTTTTCATTTTTCCTGCCTTTTATCTGCTTTGTTGTTGTTGCATCATTTGGATACAGAGCTTATAAGGTTTATCAGGATTAATTTATTAATTTTTAAAATATATAATTATGTCAAAGTTTTTTATTTCCAAAGAAGAATTCGAAGAGCGAATACAGCGCTTACAAGCTGTAATTGCCAATGAAGATGTGGACGCAGTACTTGTTTTTTCCACAGAAAGTGAACCCGCCGGAGTTAGATATTTCTCTGATTATTGGGCCAGTTTTGAATCAACAGCTGTTCTTGTGCCAAAAACCGGAGAACCAATTCTATTGATAGGTCCTGAAAGCATGACTTTTGCCTCTGCACGCTCTAAAATAGAGAAGATCATTAAGATAAAAGATTTCAGGGAATCATCACAGCCAGACTATCCCGGTACTACTCTGATGACATGGAAAGAACTGTTGAATGATTTGAAAATTAAAAAATTGGGAGTTTCAGGTTGGTTTATGTTTCCATATGTAATTTTTGAAAATATCGCCAGTGTTATTGGTAGGAAAATATTTCGGAGCAGATGAATTTGTAAGAAAAGTAACATTGAAAAAAAGTGCGGCTGAATTAAATTGTTTGATAGAAGCTGCCCGTATATCAGAATTAGGTTTTGGTGCTGTTTTGAACAGTATAAAGCCGGGTAAACAGAAGCCCAATTAGCAGGTATAGCAGCAGGTGCAATGATGGAAAATGGTGCAGAGTCTACCGGCTATCCTTTGGTGTTGCAGCAGGCGGAAGTCAATTCAATCCAGAGCAATAAGCCGGCCAACACATCGCAAAGTGCAGAAAGGAAATTATTCATTTTAGTGTTGGTGCCAAAGTTGCTGGTTACAGTGCAAGTATTGGAAGGCTGTGGTATTGGGATCTTGTCGGAAGAAACCCGAAAGTTTATGCAGGTGGGCTTGGATGCTGAAAATATGACAATTGACCTGATGCGCCACGGTGTAACAGCAGGTGAAGTGGCAGAAAAAGTACATTCTTATATAACTAAAAAAGGATATGGCGATACAATCCTTTATGGTCCGGCCATAGTTGCGGGCAAATGGAATGTGAATATCCGTTTGTTGAATCTAGTTCGAGGCTTCGTCCTTGAAAAAGGAATGGTATTTATGGTTGATATATTTCTTGCTAAACAAGATATGGGGTTTCGTTGGGAAGACAGGATAATAATAACTGATGGGGAGGCAGAAGAATTGTCAAATTATAAACGTAAAATAAATGTATTATGAGTAAGATTATTGATGTTCATGGGCATTTAGGCAATATCAACCTTGCCCCATTCTGGCAGGCAGATGCAAAAAACTTGAAGAACACACAGAAAAAGCAGGAGTAGATTTACTTCTTGTAACTTCTTCCAGGTCAATAATGTATGATGTGAGCGAAGGCAATGCAGAGCTTGCGGAAGCTTTTGGAAAATACAAATAAGCTTCTTGGGTATGTTACGGTAAACCCAATGTTCCCTGAAAGTTTTGATGATTTAAAATACCTTGATAACCCGAAATTCATAGGCGTAAAAGTTCATCCGGATTACCATGGATACAACCTTTCATCTCTTTCAGCGCAAAATTTTTTACATAAAGTTGCCGCTAAAACAGATCTTATGTTATTTCATGTATCATGCATGCCGGGAACAGGTTTTTCCGATGCCAGAGATGTTGCCAAATTTGCTTCAGAGCATCCGGATACAAATGTGATAATGGCGCATATGGCAGGAATATTTCAGAATGGTAATTATCCCTATTTTCCAAATTTTCAAGGGTTGGAAGCAGTAAGCCAATTAGGTTGCGATAATATTTATGTGGATACTGCTCATTATCTGATGTATGTTTATCCGGGAGTAATGGAGAAAATGGTAGAACTGATTGGAGCAGATCATATTGTGTTTGGAACTGATTGTCCGCTACAAGGGTACATGCAAATGAAATTTGCCATTGAAATTATTCAAAATCTTTCTATCCCTGATTCCGAAAAGGAGAAAATATTCTCCGGAAATGCGCGTAAATTGATAAAAATGAATTGATTATAAATAGTCAAACAAGGCAAATGTCAATATTATCATAATATAATAAATTACATGTTCATATAATTTAAAACAAACAATTATAATATGATTAAAAGATTTTTAATATTTGTCGTCTTTCTTTCTCTGCTATTTTTTTCCTGTTCAGTAGAGAAAGTTGACTGGCCCGAATCCACTAATGAGATGAGGCCATGGGTGCGTTGGCATTGGATGGCTAATGCCGTTGATGAAGAGAACATTAAACGCGAATTAAAGGAATTTTCAAATGTAGGTATTGGAGGCGTTGAAATAACCTCGGGTTATGGTGCAAAGGGGGAAGAACACCGGTTCATAGAATACCATTCCCCGGAATTCACAAGGATACTTAAGTTTACCATAAATGAAGCTCACAGTCTGGGTATGGGGGTTGATTTACCCCCTAGTGCTGGTTGGGCGTGTGGTGGTCCATTTGTGCCGGAAGAAAAGGGACTTGGAAAATTACGCATTAATAGTTACGATTTAAAAGCTGGAGCGACATGGGAATTGCCTGAGGACATTAATGCTGCTGCCATATCCTTTGTGGCTAAGGAGGATGATGGAAGTGCAACTATTTTGCAATTGGAGGAAAAATTCGTTGCTCCGGTTGGTGGTAAAATTTATATAGCTGAACAAATAAAAACAGGAGGAACTGTGAAAAATCCCTCTCCTGGAGGGGAAGGATTGGTAATAGACATTTACAATAAGGAAATCAATGACTGGTACTTAAGTGAATTTTGGAATAGGCTGGGATTAGATAAAGGATTAATTCGAAGTTTTTTTCATGATTCTTTTGAATACTATGGTGATTTTAGTTTACATTTTATGGAAGAATTTAAGACGCGGCGCGGATATGATTTGGCGGAGTATATGCATGTATTAGCAGGAGATTACAAAAATGAAGAGACATTGGAGAGAATCAGATCGGATTACCGCGAAACATTGTCTGATTTAGTACTAGAATCATCTATTAAACCAATGGTAAACTGGGCTAAGAGTCACCAAAGCCTTCTCCGGAATCAGGCACACGGCAGTCCGGGCAATATTCTCGACATTTATGCTGCAAGTGACATCCCTGAAACTGAAACGTTCGGTCCAATAGAAACAGATAAGGTATCCGTTTTTGTACATAAGTTTGCTTCTTCGGCAGCACATATAACCAGTAAAAAACTGGTTTCATCTGAAAGCTTTACCTGGCTAAATGAACACTGGACCGTAACTACCACCGATATGATAAGGGCTGTAAACCGGCTATTTTTGGGTGGAATAAACCACATAATTTTTAATAATTGTACATACTCACCCGATGATGCCGAATGGCCAGGATGGGTGTATTATGCTTCTACACAAATGCATAATCGTAATCCCTTGTGGCGTGAACTGCCTGCTCTATTCAAATATATTGAGCTGTCACAATCTATTTTGCAAAGCGCCACCCCACAAAACGATCTTTTAGTTTATTGGCCTTTTTATGATGTAGCTTCATCAGACTTAGGGGATTTTGCTATATACAACTTCACTAATATAGACAGGGGCGATAATGCTCCATGGTTTAAGAATTTTTCTTTGGCAGGCCTCTCAGAAAACCTTATGAATTCTGGTTACGCCTTTGATTATATTTCTGATGATCAATTATTAAATTGTGAAATGGAAAATGGAAAAGTTGTTACTTCCACAGGTGTGGTATACAAAGCCGTTGTAGTTCCAAAAACAAAATATATTCCGGTAGAAACTATACAACAGCTTAAAAAATTTATTACTGAAGGGGGAAAAGTTTATTTTGAAGAATCTCTTCCTGAAAGTGTTCCCGGGATGTTTGAGTTGTCAATTCGCAAGCAGAAACTGGAAGAGATAAAAAAATTCATTTCAAAAGAAGATCATGTTGGTGATGTTAAAGAGTTACTGGCAAATTCAAATATTGTAGGTAAAAAATTTCTATCAGAAAAAGGTTTTCATTTTCTTAAAATGAATATGGATAACGAGAACTGGTATATGATTTTAAATTGTAGTACTGAAGTGATTGATGAATGGGTTAAATTAAATAATTCGGCAAAGTCATATGTATTTTTAGACCCGATGAGTGGTAAAATTAGCAGGGCAAAAAACAAAGGTAATTCAGTTCATATTCAGCTTGAACCAGAACGGGCAGTTTTCATAAAATGTTGTTTAAAAAATGTTGATGCTCCACAGTTTACTTATGTTGATATGGAAGCCAAAAGAGTTGAGATAAAAGGTTCATGGGATATTGATTTTATTGAAGGCGGAGCGGTTTTGCCGGGAAATATCACCACCGAAAAGCTTACTTCGTGGACCATTTTAGGAGATACAGAAACCCAAAAATTTGCAGGTACAGCAAGATATACTATTAAATTTGAATGGAACGAAAACACAAGTTTAGCATTATTAAATTTGGGAAACGTGAAAGACTGTGCCCGGGTTAAACTGAATGGGAAAGTATTGGGGAGTCTTTTAGGTCCATCTTACACCGTAAAAGTAGATAATCTTATAAATGGAGAAAATCTATTGGAAATTGAGGTAACAAATGTTGCAGCTAACCGTATCCGGGATTATGACATAAGGGGAGTGGTTTGGAAGAAATTCTATCGCACAAATGGGGATTTTGCTGACATCAATTATAGGCCTTTTGATGCATCTGGATGGGATATCAGGGAAGCTGGATTGCTAGGTCCTGTCGATTTAACTCCTATTAGATAGATGTCATTGAGTTGTTTTTAAAATATTAATTAAATTTATCATGAAAAAATTACTATTTACTGCGACTTATTTTCTCATTGCTTTCATAGCATATTCTCAGGACAATGATACATTAATTAAGGAATGGACTAAAATGCATGAGTCCAAATCTGCCTTATTTGAAGATTTCAATAACTTCAAATTTGGAATGTTCATTCATTGGGGAATCTATTCCAAACTGGGGGGCGTATGGGACGGAGAGCATATTGACGCCGACAGAAGCGGAAGCCAAGCCACTATTGGCGAATGGATTATGTATAGCGCACGAATTCCAAGGGTTAAATACACTGGAAGTTGCAAAACATTTAATCCTGTTGGATTTAACGCGGAAGAATGGGTAAAAGTGGCAAAGAATGCAGGCATGAAGTATATTGTAGCCATGGCTAAGCATTGTGACGGATTTGCAATGTATCATTCAAGAGTTTCTGAATACAACATATATGATTGGACCCCTTTTAAACGTGACCCGATTGAGGAATTATATAACGCTTGTCAGAAATATGACATCAGAATGGGAATTTATTATATCCATTCAACTGATTGGATGGATGGAGGTGATTGTGGTATTGTCAGAGCAAAAGGAGCAATCCTGAATTGAACGACACATATGGCGCAAATTTATGGGATCCATCGCCGGCGACATTCGATGAGTATATTGAAAATAAGGCAAAACCTCAGATGAGGGAAATTCTAACTAAATTTCCAAACTTACTTAATATATGGTATGATTTTCCGAGGCATATGAACGAGCAACAAAGTTTTGAGTTTTATAAACTGGCTTATGAATATCAGCCCCAAGCATTGATAAACAGTCGCGTAGGTAATGATCTTGGGGATTACTCCGCGGCAGGGGATAACAGGTTGGCCCCTGCTGATTTTGGTGCTTACAAGGCATGGGAAACTCCGGGAACCCTGAATAATACATGGGGATACAAAAGTTACGACAATGACTGGAAATCACGTGATGAGCTTTTAATAAATATTGCCGAGATAGCCAGCAAAGGAGCTAACTACCTTTTGAATGTCGGCCCAGATGGGGACGGGATAATTCCTGAAGAAAGTGTTAGGGTACTAAACGAGATAGGGGAATGGATGAGAGTGAACGGAGAAGCCATTTATGGAACAAAGCGATGGATAGTAATGAAAGAAGGTCCGACTGCCATTGGGAGAGGTGGAACGACAGAAAGAAAGAAACAAGGGTTTACGACAGCTGTTACTCCTGAGGATTTCTGGTTTACTGTCAAAGACAATAATGTTTATGTTATATCACTGGTTGATCCTGTTAATAATAAGGCAAGTATAAAATCACTTTATTACTATCGCCAGCAAATAAAAAGCATTGAACTTTTAGGGGAAAATAAAACATTAAAATGGACTGCCGAGGGGGACAAAATTGAAATTGAATTGCCAACTGTAAAGACAACAGATATGCCCGGTTTCGTATTGAAGGTTATACTTTCACAGTGAAACCACAAGTATTTATATTTAAGAAGAAGAATTTTAAAAGAAGAATTTATTATGAAAAAATTACTATTTATTACGACTTGTTTTCTCATGGCTTTTATAGCATATTCTCAGGACAATGATACCTTAGTTGAAGAATGGGCTAAAATGCATGAGTCTAAATCTGCCTTATTTGAAGATTACAATAACTTGAAATTTGGAATGTTCATTCATTGGGGAATCTATTCCAAACTGGGGGGCGTATGGGACGGAGAGCATATTGACGCCGACAGAAGCGGAAGCCAGGCCACTATTGGCGAATGGATTATGTATAGCGCACGAATTCCAAGGGTTAAATACCTGGAAGTTGCAAAAACATTTAATCCTGTTGGATTTAACGCGGAAGAATGGGTAAAAGTGGCAAAGGATGCAGGCATGAAGTATATTGTAGCCATGGCAAAACATCACGACGGATTTGCGATGTATCATTCCAAGGTATCAAAATACAATATTGTTGATTGGACCCCTTTTAAACGCGATCCGATTGAGGAATTATACAACGCTTGTCAGAAATATGATATCAGAATGGGTATTTACTATTCTCATTCAATCGACTGGTTGGATGGTGGTGATTCAGGTAACGCACAATTTAACAAAGCCAATCCTGACATGCCCAAAGAAACCCGGGCAGCCAATCTCTGGGATCCTGCACCGATTAGCTATGCTGATTATCTTGAAAATAAGGCAAAGCCCCAGATGAAGGAAATTCTAACTAAATTCCCCAATTTAGTGGAAATATGGTATGATTATCCCCGGCACATGAACCGCCAACAAAGTTTTGAATTTTATAAACTGGCTTATGAACATCAGCCTCATGCATTGATAAACAGTCGTGTAGGCAACGACCTCGGGGATTACTCCGCAGCAGGGGATAATAGGTTAGCCCCGGGTGATTTTGGAGCTTACAAAGCATGGGAAACACCAGGAACCTTGAATAATACATGGGGGTACAAAAGTTACGACAATGACTGGAAATCAATTGATGAGCTTTTAATTAATATTGCCGAGCTAGCCAGCAAAGGAGCTAACTACCTTTTGAATGTAGGACCTGACGGGGATGGGATAATTCCAGAGGAAAGTGTTAGTGTATTAAAAGAGGTCGGGGAATGGATGAGAGTGAACGGAGAAGCCATTTATGGAACAAACCGATGGATAATAATGAAAGAAGGTCCGACTGCAATTGGGAGAGGTGGAACGACAGAAAGAAAGAAACAAGGGTTTACGACAGCTGTTACTCCTGAGGATTTCTGGTTTACTGTCAAAGACAATATTGTTTATGTTATATCACTTGTCGATCCGGTTAATAATAAGACTTGTATAAAATCACTTTATTACAATCGCCAGCAAATAAAAGACATTCAGCTTTTAGGAGGAAATAAAGCATTAAAATGGACTGTAGTTGGGGACAAAATTGAAGTTGAACTACCTCCTGTTAAGACAATAGATACCCCTGGTTTCGTATTGAAGGTTATTTTCTAAATGTAAATCTAAAAATGAAAGCTTTCAAAATTGATTTCAAATTATTCTATCTCTTGGGACTTTTTCTGCTAGGTTGTACTGCTCAGCAGGATAATAAAGACATAACTGTGTTGGAAAAGGATTCGATTAAAGAACAAAGCCTTGAATGGTTCCGTGATGCTAAATTCGGAATGTTTATCCACTGGGGACCCTATTCGCAGTTGGCTGGAGAATACGGAGGCCGCCAGGTGCAGTTGGATCGGAATGCCGAGTGGATAATGAAAGAACTCACTATTCCGGTCGATGAATACCGTAAACTTGCCCACAATTTGAACCCTGATAAATTCAATGCACGTGAGTGGGTAAGGCTAGCCAAAACAACTGGTATGAAATATTTAGTTATTACAGCAAAACATCACGATGGATTTGCCATGTACAATTCAAAAATATCACCTTATAATATTGTAGAATGGACCTCTTTTGGACGAGATCCCTTAAAAGAATTGTCTCAGGCTTGTGAGGAAGAAGGAATAAAATTTGGTATATATTATTCCCACAGAGAAGACTGGGATCACCCAGGGGGGTATGGAAATGATTGGGATTATGATAATGATTGGGGCCAGGATTGTTATAATCGCGAAAAATTCGAGAGCTATTTGGAAGAGAAAGCGAAACCACAACTACGTGAATTACTTACCAATTACGGGAGGCTAGGACAAGTATGGTTTGACAGGGGGATGTACACACCGGAGCAAGGACAGGAATTTGTGAAGATTGTGCGTGATTTTCAACCGTCTGCTCTTATAAATTCACGAGTAGGACATTATAATCAGGAATTACTTGGAGATTTTCAGGAGATGAGTGATAAAGGCATCCCACCAGGGGGCCTGGACGAATATTTTCAAACCCCACAGACACTTAACGAGACATGGGGCTATAGTAAATTCGACACGCTTTGGAAGAGTCCGGAAACCGTTATAACACAATTAGTTCAGGTTGTAAGTCGTGGTGGTAATTATTTGCTGAATATTGGTCCAAAAGGGAATGGCGAAATTCCGGATACCACGTTCAAAATATTTAAGAAGGTTGGTCAGTGGGT
Source organism: Mariniphaga sp. (assembly GCA_040772505.1). GTDB lineage: Bacteria > Bacteroidota > Bacteroidia > Bacteroidales > Prolixibacteraceae > Mariniphaga. The sequence continues at coordinate 330,147 of JAXGYA010000003.1, forward strand.
GGGGCGCAACGCTGAAGGCATATATGGAACAACTGCAAACCCATTTGGTGAATTGGATTGGGGGTACTGTACTGTAAAGGGTAATAAACTATTTTTGTTTGTTCTTGAATGGCCTAAGGATGGTATACTTAATTTGGCAGGATTGAAAAATAAAGTCAGATCAGTATACTCCCTTATTGATAAAACATCCAAACTAACATTTTCTCAGGAAGAAAAAATTCGAATAACACTTCCTTCAACGCCTCCAGATAGTCCGATCTCTGTTCTCGTGCTTGAAACAGAGGGTTCTCCAATTGTCAATCCACAAATGGTTTTACAGGATGAAACAGGGGAAGTAAAATTCGATTATTTAACTGCAATTACCTTCGGTAAGACAATGACTCGGTTTAATCGAAAGGGAGGATTTCACATTTCAAAATGGACTGGACCGGAGGATACCGTAGATTGGTCCTTTTACGTAGATAAACCTGGAGTTTTCAAAGTAAACATCACTTATGCAGCGGATAAGGAGTGGGAGGGTAGGCCCTTTGAAATTAAGATTGGCCCGTCAATACTTAATCCAAAAGTAATACATACAGGTGATTTGTTTAATTATAATCAGTTTCCTGTGGGGTATTGCGAATTTAAGGAAGCCGGATATTACACATTGAAAATGAGACCACTTTCCTCAAGCGATTCATACCTAATGTATTTAAGGTCAATTACCCTTATACCAGTATCGGTAAAAAATGAGAAGACAGAAGGGTGGGCTGTTAATTAGTACAGATAGATTTTAAAAAAATATATCCAAAAGATTCTTCAAGTCATTAAGTATCCATGATTAAAAAAAGCACAAACAAACATGAAAATATAGAAACTTATAAATTACTTACGGATGAAATCAAACTGCACGATATATATTATATTATTACTCTTTTTTTCAGCAGCTTTTGTTCAATGTTCAGACTCTGTAAGAATCACAAAAAGTCTTAAAGTAATCAGAGGCTCTGTAAACGGCGCATTTATTGAAAGAAACGGGAAAACTCTTGTTATTTATGGTGACCCTTCCGGCACTCTCAGAGAAGCTGACAAAGTATTATTTACTCATCACAGAAGAGATGTCGTCTGGGCGGGTCTCGGCTTAGTCAGAGAAGGAGCCGCTGCAGTTATTCCGTTCGGCGCGCAGACTTATTTTACTTCAACAGATTCAATATGGGAAAGTCAGGCTGATAAAAGATTCCATGACTATTACTGTCAGTCTTCAAGAATATTGACTTCCTCCGTTAAGATCAGTCAGAAGGTAAAAGGAGAAGATATAATTAACTGGGAGGATATTGATGTCAAAGTACTTTCAACTGGAGGTTATACAAGAGATGCTATATCCTATATTATAGATGTGGATGGCAAAAAGATAGCCTTTACAGGAGATCTGATCTTTGATAATGGAAAACTTTTTGATCTCTACAGCCTCCAGGATTCTTTACAGACGATAAAAGGTTATCATGGTTATGCAGCAAGGCTGGGTCGGCTTATTTCAAGTCTTCAGCTTGTGGCGGAACAAAAACCGGATTTTATTATACCTGTAAGAGGACCTGTCATTAGCAATCCTGATTCCTCCATTCAAAAGTTGATCCAACAGGTTCGTTTGCTTTACCGGAACTATTTATCCATCAGTGCATATCGCTGGTATTATCCAGAACGTATGAACATCCTGTCGGAACATGTCTTAGGGCCGGATGTTTCTGTTGATTGGATGCCTTTTTCTTCGGTTATTCAGAAAAATCCACCATCCTGGTATATGCATATCAATAATACTAATCTTGTTTTTGCTGAGGATAGTTCAGCATTTTTGATAGATTGTGGCACAAAGGGGGCACTTGATAAAATGTTAAAATTGAGACAGTCTGGGAGACTAAAAAGTCTGGATGGAATATTTATCACTCATTATCACGATGATCATACTGATTTAATAAATGAGGTTGTAAAGGAATTCAATTGTCCTGTATACGTTACCAAAGAATTAAAAGATATTCTTGAAAATCCTGCATCTTATCATATGCCCTGCCTGACAACCGATCCAATTTCAAATCTGACTATCATTCAAGACGGTCAGAAAATGTTATGGAAAGATTTTACTTTGACTTACTATTTTTTCCCGGGACAAACACTTTATCATGATGCCATTTTGTTTGAAAAAAACAATGGAGAAACTATTTTTTTTATTGGTGATTCCTTTACACCGTCTGGAATAGACGATTATTGCCTGTTGAATCGTAATTTGGTTCATCCGGGAACAGGATATCTGTATTGTCTTGATATTCTTAAAAAGCTTCCTGAAAATGTTCTTCTTGCAAACCAGCATGTTGAGCCACTTTTTGCATTCACCCGGCAACAACTGGATCGTATGATAAATCTATTAGTTGAACGAAACACCATTTTAAAAGATATGTTTCCATGGGACAATCCCAACTATGGAGTGGATGAGCAATGGATAAAAGTTTATCCCTACGGACAAAAAGCAACTCCCGGGCAAACTTTAGATTGTTCAGTAAAAATCTTCAATCATTCGAATGTTCCGAAGACTTATATTTTAGAACCGAACGTACCAGATGGATTTAATGTGGCACCCCATCTTACTTCACTTGTTATTGAACCACGGACTGAAGGCGAACGGACATTTAAAATAAAGGTTTCAAAACAAGCCTCACAAGGTGTTTCTCTTTTTACTGTCAATATTAGATTTGACAGTTGGAATTTGTATGAATGGAGTGAGGCTTTAATTGAGATTGTACCTTGATAATTTTGACAAAAACTAATTCGTAATTTAGTAATTAATAAATATGCTGGTTTTACTATTAGATAAAAAGATAGTAAGTTCAAAAATTCACTGAAAAAAGATTCAAGTTATGAAACGAAAAAAAAATTTAAAAGATTCGATTATAAGTTCGGCAATGCTAACTTCAACACGTGGATTTGCAAAAGATTCGGTTTCAAATGGACTCTTTGGTCCTGTGGTTATCAGAAAATAAAAATGACTATGAAAGAAGAACAAACTTTAAAGCAGGGGAGCAGACTAATCAGTATTGATGCCTTACGGGGGTTAGCAATGTTTTTAATATTAGCCATTGATATAGGAGGTGCACCTATATTTCAGACATTTACCAAATTATGGGGTGAAGATTTTGCGAATGCTACTTCCAGTCAATTTGGTTATGGTTTTGTCGAAGGGTTGCGATTATCTTTTATTGCCATGCCTATGTTCCTTTTTGTTGTTGGTTTGGTAATACCGTATTCAATGGCTAACAGGAAATTGGAAAAAAATAAAAAAGGGGTGTATCTTCATATAGTTAAGCGAGCTATAATTTTATTCCTTCTTGGATTAATTGCCGGGGGACATTTATTACATTTCCAATTCACTGATATGCCAATATACAATAATGTTTTGGAATATATAGCTATTGGATACCTTGTCTGTGCCATATTAGTACTGAACACAACCACATTGATACAATTTATTCTTACCGCTGTATTGTTATTGTTTTACTGGACGATATTTTTATTCATCCCCGTACCGGGATGGCAAGGTGAAATTTTTTCAGGACAGATGAATCTTGCAATTTATATAGATGATATTGTTCTAGGATCGTTTCATCGTCATGGTTCATGGCAGGTTCTTGCGACCATTAATTTCATATCAAATATGCTTTTGGGTGTTCTGATGGGTCAAATCATTTTTAGCGGCAAGGGAGAAAAAGTAAAAATAAAAATGTTATTTTTTTATGGGTTACTAATGTTGGTCACAGGTTTAATTTGGGGACAATTTTTCCCTATAATAAGGAATTTATGGACAAGTTCATTTGTGCTTGTTACCTGTGGAATGTCAACATTGTTATTAGCTTTATTTTATTTCGTTTTCGATGTTAGGGGACATTCAAAATGGGCATTTTTCTTTGTTGTTTTTGGAGCAAACTCGATTGCTATATACATGATGGCGCATCTGTTCGATTTCAGATTAATAGGAAATATTTTCGTAGGTGGATTAAGCAGCTTGTTTTCATCAAATATTGGAGACTTCATTCAGGCAATAACCGCTATGGCAATCATGTGGTTAATTATGTATCATATGTATAGAAACAAAATATTTATTAAGATTTAAAAGAATAGGGAAAATTAAAAAAATAATTAACAATTATTAAAAAAACAATCAAATGAAACATTTACATTTAAATTATGGCATTTGTGCAATAGTAATAATATTCTTATTTGTATTTGTATGTTGCACTCTGAAAACTGATTCTAATTCTGAAGTTACTTTTGGTGACAGCCTTTATCTTGCTAATGTACCCCCTCAACCAGGCGAAGAAACATGGAGGTTTATTGAAGAACTTAAAGCTCCGCTGTGGACAAAGCACAACTGGGAGCCCAAAGCCCCCGATTCAGGACAGGTCGATCTTTCAGGAGGTGTTATTCTTAAAAAGGAATTTTCCGACCCTGAAGGGCGGCTTGAAACTGCTTACAACGATTTACTCCTGTTCCTTGCCGCAGGTAACGTACCAACTGATAAAGGAGAGTATGTGTTTGAATTTTTACCATCGTCTGATTTAGATGGAGAGGCTTTCCGTTTAGAAGTTAATGACCGCAATTGCCGTATTTGGGCTGGAAATGTGGAAGGTATCCGGCGCGCTGTTTTTTATCTTGAAGATGAAATGCTCCGTTTACGCGCTCCTTTTTTGTCTTTGGGGACGATTGAAAAGGAGCCTGCTATTCAAAGCCGGATATCGCGTTGTTTTTTTGGCCCCATCAAACGGCCACCTGCCATGCGCGATGAACTAATGGATACGGTGGATTATTATCCTGATAATTACCTGAACCGACTGGCTCACGAAGGGGTCAACGGTTTATGGCTAACCATTGAGTTCCGCGATCTGGTTTCCACCAGGTTTACCCCTGCAAACGGAAAAGATGCAGAAAAGCGCTTAAAAAAACTGAGTCAGACAGTAGAAAAGTGTTTGCGATATGGAATAAAAACTTACATTTTTTGTATTGAACCTCGTGCCTGGGGGTCTGATGATCCTACACTTGAGAGTTTTCCTATTCTGGCAGGTCATAACGGTTCTCTGTTTTGCCCCCTTAGTGCGGAAGCAGATGAATATTTATATGAATCGGTCAATAAGATATTTAGAGCCGTTCCGGAACTTGGAGGAATAATAAACATTACACACGGCGAAAGGGCGACAACCTGCCTGAGTGCAGTTTCTTCATTTAACGATCATACAGGTAAAATTAATTGTCCGCGATGTAGCAATAAGGAACCATGGGAAATACTCTATGCTTCCCTGTCAGCAATGCAAAGAGGGATGCATGACGTTAACCCCGATGCCGAACTTATAAGCTGGTTATATATGCCGCAACCCCAAAGATTCCATCCCGGAGATGTGTATAAATTGGGTGAATGGGTTTATGATCTTCCTGCACACACACCTGAAGGGGTCGTCCTTCAGTTTAATTTTGAATCGGGAGTAGAAATTGAAGCGTTTGGCAAAAAACTGGTGGGCGGGGACTACTGGATATCAAAACCCGGCCCCAGCGACCGGTTTAAAGATATAGCAAATATCGCACGGGAGTATGGCACCCCGATGTCGGCAAAAATACAAACCGGAAACTCACATGAAGTGGCAACAGTTCCATTTGTTCCTGTGCCTTCTCTTTTGTATGAAAAATTTTCGGCAATGCAGAATTTAGGCGTGACTCATACTATGTTATGCTGGTATTTTGGAAATTATCCGGGGCTAATGAATAAATCAGCGGGGCTTTTATCCATGAATGATATTGCTGACGATGAAGAAAAATTTATGCATCAGTTGGCGTCAATCTATTGGAAAAATGAAGATGTACCCGAAGTAGTTGAAGCATGGAAGCATTTTAGCGAAGGATATGAAAACTACCCTCTGACCAATCATTTTCAATATTATGGGCCCATGCACGACGGACCCGTATGGCCCCTGCTGCTAAAACCTGCCGATGCTCCTCTGACGCCAACATGGCAGATCGGCTCAAGCTCAACCCTTAAGCCGTGGCCTCCGAGCGGTGACAGGGTTGGCGAATGTATCGGTGGAGTTCTGACACTTGAAGAGGTAGTGGAACTTGCCCGCCGTATGACAACCTCTTGGGATAAAGGAGTGCAAATATTCAAAAAACTGGAATCAAAGTATTCAAATGACAAGGAAAGATTATTGGATATCGGAGTTGCAAAAGCTTTGGGAATTCAATTCCGAAGCGGACACAATATTCTGAATTTTTATATGTTGCGGGAAAGAATGTTACGGATGGATGGCAGGAAAAGATTAGATATATTAAAGCAACTAACTGATATTATAAAAGAGGAGATAGCTCTGGATGAGCAATTGCTGGTCCTTTGCAAAAATGATTCGAGACTGGGATTTCATTCCGAAGCTGAGGGATATAAATATTTTCCTGAAAAAATAGAATGGAGAATGGCAGAGCTAAATAAGGTTTTGGAAAATGATGTGCCGGCTTTTAAAAAGCTCATCAAAAAAGGTGAACTTTTATTTCCCGAATATACAGGCAAAAGCCCTGAAGGGGCGGTTGCACATTGCGTAAAGACTTTCGATGTTAACTTAAACAGTAATATTCAGATACCTTCAGGCCTTCAATGGCAGGAATTGAATGAGGGTGAAAATGACACTCAGTTGCAATGGGCATCAGCAAGAGACTCCAAAGCATTATATATCTGGGTAGCTGAAAAATCGTTAACTGGTCAAAGTTTAGAAGATAATCAAATTTCCAGGGTGAGCGTAAAGGTAGAGCCCAAGCGACTTTATCCTGCCTTCCATTTTTCTTTCAGTAAATTGACCGAACACAATGCAGGTGACCCCGTACGAGACCTGGGGTATTCATTAATATATACTGCAGGTTTCAGGGAAGTTGAAGCACAGGGGCAAAAGTATGTTGTTTCCCGGATACCGTTCAGTATTTTGAGGATAGATCCAGTACAATCAGATCCTGTGCGTGTTAACGTCGCTGTGCAAAAAAATGGAACAGACAATTACTCTTGGCTCCCTAATAGTTCACTTACACCTCGGTTAATTCTTGGAAGTGATAATCCGGCAGATTTGGGCTGGTTGATTTTCAAATGATTTATAGGAGTGGGCAGAAAAACTTATTAATGACGAATCACCATATTCTGTTTTTGGAACTGTGACGGAGTAACACCTTTAATTTTTTTAAACTGCCGGTTGAAGTTGGAGAGATTCTCAAATCCGGAATCATAGGCAATTTCTGAAATGTTCTGTGTTGCATCTATTAATAATCTGCATGCGTAGCCAATTCGTATATTCATCAGGTATGATTTAAACGGCATCCGGTATGTATATTTAAATGAATTGTAAAATGTGGTGTACGACATGTTTGTTATCTGTAGTATATCGCTGACCTGTATTTGCTTTTGAAAATTCTGTAAAATAAATTGTAATGCTTTTTGCATGGGACTGTCATTATTTAGCCGGAATGTTTCGGGAAAAGCAGGACTTGCCAACGGATGCAATTCGTCTGAGACCGAAAGTAATTTAAAAATGGAAAGTAAAGTGTAAAGCTGTTCTGTATCATTCATTTTCAACATGCTATGCATATGTGATATTATCTGGTTTTTGCATTGTCCATAAATTTCAAAACCTCTCGAAGAGTTCGATAAAAAGTCTCTCAAGGATCTATTTTCAGGAATCTCAAAAAATTTATCGCCAAGAAAGTCATGCGAAAACTGAACCACAATGCCTTCACCCAGAAATTGATCTTCATCCAGATAATATTCTTTATCGCACAGCCATTCATGAGGAATATCGGCACCCACAAAAACCAGATCATTTTCTTCAAAACGATCTATATGATCTCCAACCATCCGTTTTCCCCTTCCTTTCTTTATAAAAGCAAGTTCGTATTCAGGATGATGGTGCCATGGCGAGAAAGGTCTTTCCTCGTGGTAAAAAATAAATGATTTGGCTGGTTCTTTAAATAATCTAATTTCATGTACTTTCATGGCTTTAGTTTATATTGTAATATGAAAATAGTTTTAAAGGAACAAAATAATTTAAATTGGCTCCTTTTTGTGAAGAAAAGTATCATCAATGCAAAGATTAGTATTAAATTCTAAATTATCAATTGTATAAATTCACATCGTTATTAATCTTCATTTTTTAAAGCTTGCAATTCTAAACTAATCACTTCACAAAAATAAAAACATTTAATGGGAACAGATGAATAAAAAAGAATCTCGGAGAAGTTTTATGAAAAAATCGGCCGGGGCAACAGCAGGGCTTATGATTCCAGCCTTTTTACCATTCCATTTACAGGAGAAATATACCAATATCAGCACTTCTAAATTGACACAAGATAATGATCCGTTTATGTTGACCGGCTTTGCGGAACTTGATATTTCGCCGGAGATAGGAATGGAACAGCCCGGGGGTTATGGAAAATCGTTCCATAAAACGCTTCACGATCCGTGCAAGGTACGGGCAGTGGTTTTTAATGATGGAAAACAAAAGGTTGCTATAGTGGGCATAGATGCCCTAATGATACATCGTTCGTTAGTCCTTTCTGTAAGGAAGAAAGTACAGGCGAGGTGTGGAATTTCCCCGGAATCAATTTTAATAGGGGCCTCCCACTCTCATTCCTCCGGCCCTACGGGAATGATTCAACCCGGGGAGTTTGATCATGCCGATGCTTTTATCAAATCACTGGCTTACGACAAATCGTCATGTGCCGATCCGAAATACCTGGAACTGGTTGAAAGGAAACTGGTAGAAGCGATATGTCAGGCAAATAACTCGTTGGAAGAATCCCGCTTGGGAGTAGGATCGGGGGTTGAGGACAAGGTCGCTTTTAACCGCCGGTTTCGCATGAAAAACGGGCTTACATACACCCACCCCCGGCAGGGAAATCCGGATATTATTGAACCTGCAGGTCCGATTGATCCGGAAGTAGGGGTGATTGGAGTCTGGAATAAACAAGGTAAATGCACAGGCTGTATCGTCAATTATGCCTGCCATGCAACAACCAATCCCGGAGGGATCTCTGCCAACTGGATTTATTACCTTGAACAGACCATTCGCGGAGCAATGGGACCCGATTGTATTGTTGTTTTCCTGCAAGGTGCCAGCGGTGATGTAACGCAGGTGGACAATCTGAACCCACACCGGAACCTGTCGGGTGAAGATTGGGCCCGGTTTGTAGGCGCCCGTGTTGGTGCCGAAGCTGTGAAAGTGCTCCTCAGTATGCCCCGTGGGGTTCTGCTGCCGTTGGATACCCGGTCAGAGGTGATGGAAATAAAACGTCGCCTCCCCGACCCCGCTCGTGTTGCGGAATGCACTCAGATTGTCAAGAAATCGCCTGAGGAGGTTGGAAGTACCGAATGGGCGTTTGCAAAAGAGATTGTTCTACTGGATGCGCTCATAAAAAAGGAACCAACAGCGCAGGTTGAAGTACAGGCAATACAGGTTGGCCCGGTTGTTTTTGTCAGCAATCCTGCTGAGTTCTTTTGTCAGTTAGGTCTCGATATTAAGGAACAAAGTCCGTTTAAATTTACCTTCCCTGTCTCACTGACAAACGGCTGTGTCGGATATGTGCCGACAGCTGAAGCGTTAGGATCTGGTGGCGGAGGATATGAAACCAGACTTACCTCCTACAGCAACCTTGAAGTTCAAGCCGGTAACAAAATGGTTGATGCGGGAGTGAAACTGGCACGTCAAATGACGCCCGGAACTGAACCTGAATTTCCAAAAGCTCCACCTTTTGGAGGAGAACCATGGTCATACGGAAATGTAAAACCGGAACTGAAATAGAATATTATGAGAAAGATGAAAAAATATTGAATGAAAACAAACAGAAGGGACTTTATTAAATCTGCTGCCCTTGCCAGCACCGGAATAGCAACAGGAGCAATGGCTTCGTGTGACGGTAACCAGGATAATAATTCCAAATCAACAGTACCGCACGAAATATCGCATAAAGAATACAAGCAGAAATTTAATATGAGCGGTTATGCTGCCCCCAAACTAAATGTTGTCCGTGTAGGTTACATTGGTATCGGAGGAAGAGGATTAGGCTCGGTCAGAAGGATGCGACTGATAGAAGGAGTTGAAATCAGGGCGTTGTGTGATATTCTCGACGAACGGGTGCAACTGGGGCAAAAAGTGCTGGAAGAAATGGGGATGCCTTTGGACATGGATGTTTACGATGCAGCCGCTTGGAGTTCAGTGGTACCGCTAAGTGAATGGTCGGTGGCTAATTTTTCCGGCCCGGTACGTTTCCCTGACTACACGTGTGGTTCATATAAAACCAATCTGCCGGTGGATATTGAAATGCTAAAAGGCGGTGGTAATACCGGAATAAAAAGCATATCCGGTGTATGAATGAAAAAGAAAAATTTTAAAAAAGTAGTAATTATGAAGAGTATTAAATTCACAATCCATCCTTTTTTCTATGCTTGTATATTACTGATATTCATTAGTGTACAGGCAGTTAATGCACAAACAGGGACTGCTGCAAAAACTTTCAAAGCTGGCGCAGCAACAGCCAACATCACCCCGTTCCTCGGGGGCGGCCTTGTCGGTAATTTTGGAACCCCACCCCCTGCAGCTCATGTACACGACGAACTTCATGCCCGCTGCCTCGTGCTTGATGACGGAGCAACAAAGCTGGTGTTTATAATTGTTGACAATATCGGTATTAGACGTGATTTAATTGATGAAGCCAAGCGGCTGATTCAGGAGGAAACAGGCATACCACGAAGTAACGTGCTGGTCTCGGCAATACATACCCACTCTTCGGTAAGTGCCGGTGGGGTAGGCGAAAAGCGCCGACAGATTAACAGCGGTCAGGACTTTGACTGGTACCAGCAATTCCTGATAAGGCGTTTTGCCGACGTTACGAGGATTGCGCTCAACAACATGGAACCGGCGCAAATAGGTTGGGGGGCTGGCAGTGTTCCTCAGCATGTTTTTGTACGCCGCTGGAAAATGAAGGAACCGGTAATAAACCCGTTCGGTGAATATGATAAGGTGGTGATGAATCCTGGCCGGGTTCCCAACCTGCTTGAGCCAGCAGGACAGCCCGACCCCGAAGTTTCATTTATATCCGTTCAATCAACTAATGGCAGACCGATAGCCCTTCTTGCAAATTACTCACTTCATTACGTGGGCGGAACTCCGAACAATGATATTTCGGCAGATTATTTTGCCGTATTTGCTGACCGTATCCAGGAATTGCTAAAGGCAGACAGGCAGGAACCTCCGTTTGTAGGGATAATGTCCAACGGTACTTCCGGCGATGTGAACAATATTAATTTTGGTGCGCCTGCAGTACGAAAAGAACCTTATGAACAGATGAAACTCGTGGCCGAAGATGTTGCCCGGGAGGTATTCCGTGTCCATAATGCGATTGAGTTCCACGACTGGGTGCCACTAAGGGCTGCGGAAGAGGAATTGACCCTTCAGGTGCGCAAGGCACCTTCGGAGATGCTGGCACGTGCCAGGGAGGTAATTGCCCGGCCCGATACATTCAAGCCCATACACCGTCTCGAAGTAACTTACGCCAACAGGATACTGGATTTACAGGAAACATGGCCAGACAATATCGACATTGTTTTGCAGGTATTCCGTATAGGCGATTTGGGCGTGGCTGCCATACCCTTTGAAACATTTGCCGAAACTGGTTTGGAGATCAAGGCAAAAAGCCCATTTCAACCATCTTTTACCATTTCATTTGCTAATGGAAGTTATGGATACCTCCCAACTCCGGAGCAGCACGAACTTGGGGGATATGAAACCTGGTACAGCACAAACAGGGTGGAGGTTGAAGCTTCCAGAAAGATTGTTGCAAAACTGCTGAGTCTGTTTGCAAAGGTAAATGAGGCCGGCTCTGCATTCATTCCTCAACCTGATTACCTCGACAATTCAAAAACTCAAATAAAATGACAAATCGCAGAAAATTTATCAAACAAATGGCAGCAGCCGGTATTGCCAGTAGCATACCGTCAGCTCTTTTTTCGCAGCAAAGATTAGTGCCTGATATGATCTGGGCAAACCTGTTGCACCTGAGTTACAACATGTGGGAAGATAACGTCCCTCTGAAATACAGGGACGAAAATTATAATTGCACCACCTGCCAGGAAGCCAGAGAATGGGCGCATCCTTACAGGCCGTTCCTTACTTTTGATAACCCTACATGGGATGCTTTGTTAAAGGAAATGGCAGCCGTTGGGATGAATATGGTTGTTATTGATTTAGGAGATGCCGTACAGTATGAAAGTCATCCTGAAATTGCAGTTAAAAACGCCTGGAGTAAAGAAAAACTGAGATCGGAACTTGCCAAAATGAGAAAATTGGGACTGGAACCTATCCCAAAACTGAATTTTGCCGCTACCCACGATATCTGGATGGGGGAATATTCACGAATGGTTTCAACCAATACCTATTATAACGTTTGTCGCAATCTCATTGCCGAAGTAATAGAGCTGTTTGACAACCCCCGATTTTTCCATTTAGGAATGGATGAAGAAACAGCCCAACACCAAAGAAGATTTGACTATGTCGTGATACGACAAAATGACCTCTGGTGGGGCGACCTCTATTTTTATATCGGCGAAGTAGAAAAAAAAGGTGTACGTTCATGGATATGGTCAGATTATGCATGGCACCATCCTGAGCTCTTTTATAAGAAAATGCCAAAATCTGTACTTCAGAGCAACTGGTATTACGGAACCGATTTCGATCTGGAAAAACTAAAAGAACCAACTAAGAGCTATGTTAAACTCTACAACGATTTGGAAGAGTACGGTTATGATCAGGTACCCACGGGTAGCAACCATTCCAATGAAGTAAACATGGAAGCAACAGTAAATTATTGCAAAAAAGTGATTGATCCTTCCCGGTTGTATGGTTTTATGACAGCTCCCTGGCGACCCACGCTGGCGCCCTGCCTCGACAGGCATAAAGAAGCAATAGCCCAGATGAGCAGAGCGATTAAAAAATTCTGAAGAAAGAATCCAAATGAGAAGTTCATCCATTTTTTTGTTCCTTGTTTTGTTGTACGGTTTAGTTTTTAATTGCACACAGATAGCCCCGGAAAATAAGGAGACTATGAAGGCTGGTATTTCCCAAGTTGACATTACTCCGCCAATAGGGTATCCTGTTCATAAAAAACCGAGCAACGGCATACTGGATCCACTTGAGGTGAAAACGATTGTTTTAAATCAGGGGGAAACAAATGCTGTACTGATTATAGCCGATCTTTTTTATGTTCCTTCTACTCTTTCAGATGTGGTGTGCAAATTGGCTTCAGAAAAAACCGGTATCCCAACTTCCAATATTTGTGTGGCAGCCACACATACCCATGCCGACCCTACCTGCTATGATGAAATAGAAGAGCATGTTGAAAAAATCAACTCGGGCAATCTTTCAGAACAAGACGAACAATCTTACGCCGGGCAACTCATACATAAATTGGTGCAATCTGTTGTGGAAGCACAGGCTAACCTTAAACCGGTAAGTTTAAAGTCCGGCAAAGTGGCAGTGGAGGAATTGTCCTTTAATCGTCGTCACCTTATGAAAGACGGAACCGTGAAGATGAATGGGGGTTTTTTGAACCCGGATATTATCCGGGCGGTCGGTCCTGTGGATCCAGACTTGGGTATAATTTTATTCAACGAGGAGGCAACAGGTAATCCGATTGCATCATTTACCACATTTGCCATGCAGTTGGCTACAATAGGCGATACTGAAAAATTCAGTAGTGGGTTTCCCCATTTTCTGGAAAAAAAACTACAAAGTCAGTTTGGTGAAAATTTTATATCTGTGTTTGGCGAAGGACCTTGTGCAGATGTCAATCATTGGGACATTACAAAACCAGGACCTCAAATCGGCTACGAACAAATGACGAAGCCTGTTGGAGAAAAGCTGGGTACCAGTTTCTTGAAAACAGTACCGGAACTTCGTAATCATGGAGAAGCCCTTGCGGTTGGCAGCAAAGTAATCCAAGTGCCGTTGCAAACCTATAGCGAAATGGATTTGGAGTGGGCCAAAAATTATGTTGATACTGATGGTTCGGGGTTAGTGAAAGCCCGGGTGCGAAAAATACTCATGCTGGAAAAACTCAGATTAAAATACCGGGATACACTCCCATTGGAGGTGCAGGTTTTCAGGCTAAATGACGAAACTGCCATAGTGGCTTTGCCAGGACAGATATTTGTGGAACTGGGACTGGCACTAAAAGAGAATTCCCCTTTCAGGAACACACTCATATTAACATTAGCCAACAGTCACGAAGATTGTATTCCCCTTAGGAAAGCCTATACGGAAGGGAGCTATGAAATTGTCTATTCACTTGTGGAGTCTGGGGGAGGAGAGATGCTGATAGAAACAGCTCTCACTTTATTGAACGAAATTAAAAAAAGATAGGAAAATTAGTAAATCAAATATTCAAGAAACAAAATTATTTTATTAAAATTATTTATTATGAAAGAAAAATTAGCGTTAAATGGTGGCCCAAAAGCGGTAACCAATACACTTAAAGGTTGGCCAAGTTTTGATGAAAAGGCCATAAAAGCTGTTGAGGATGTGCTAAGATCTGGTAAGGTTAATTACTGGACAGGGAAAAAAGGAATGGAGTTTGAAAAACGCTTTGCGGAATGGCAAGGTAGCAAGTATGCAATTTCTGTAGCCACTGGAACAGCAGCATTGCATGTTGGGTTGACAGCGTTGGGGATTGGACCCGGTGATGAAGTAATTGTGCCAAGCTATACTTTTATTGCTTCCAGCTTTTCAGTGGTGCAAGCCGGTGCCATTCCCCGGTTTGCCGATGTGAACATTGACGACCATTGTATTAGTGTTGAGTCGGCCGAGAAGTTAGTCAACGAACGTACTAAAGCAATAATGGTTGTCCACCTGTATGGCAACGTATGTGATATGGACAAAATTAACGCCTTTGCCAAAAAACATAACCTGTTTGTAATTGAAGATAATGCTCAAGCTTATGGCGGATCATATAAAGGCGTTAAAACAGGCGCTTTGGGAGATATCGCTGCGTGCAGTTTCTGCCAAAACAAAACATTTACAACCGGAGGCGAAGGGGGTATGGTAACTACCGACAATGAAGAGCTTGCATGGATTTCCCGTAGTTTCAGGGATCATGGATACGATGTCAAACAGCGTTTGAGCCTGTTAGAACTGGAACAAAAACTGCCCTACATTCACAATATGGTTGGCTGGAATTACCGCATGACAGAAATGCAATCAGCCATTGGTTTGGCAGAACTAGACCGGATTGATGACTGGAACATGCCAACCAGACGAAGAAATGCCCTTACAATTATAGATGCCATTAAAGATCTTCCTCAGGTATTGTATAAACCTATCGACACTGAAGAAAGAAAAAACGGTTGGTATACAATGGCTTTTTCACTTGATATTGAAAACATGACATGTAATATTCAAGAGTTTGCTGAGGCTGTTGTAGCTGAAGGCGCTCCTGTATGGAAAGTTTTCTGGCCACAATGTCATACTGAAGGAGCATTCCAAAAACATAATGCGTTCGGGAAAAGCGGTTTCCCTTTTAAATCTAAAGAATATACAACGCCTTCAAGCGTAGATTACAGCAACGTTGATGTGCCTAACGCAAGGTGGCATGAAGATCATACTTTTACTTGTTTTGCTTTTCCAACTTTCACAAAAGAAGATTGTGAACAAATTGGTAGCGCATTAAGAAAAGTAATTCTTGCATATTCAAAATAAGCGAAAGGAAAAATACAATGGGGAAAAAAGTTAAATGGGGCGTTATCGGCTCAGGCGGTATTGCCAGACGAAGGACCATCCCTGAGGGAATTATGCAATCGGCAAATGCAGAGTTGGTTTCGGTTTATGATATTGACACGGAAACCAACCGTGCCGTTGCGAAAGAATTTAATGCTACCTCGTACGGGAGTATTGAAGAGCTCCTCAGTTCTGATATTGATGCAGTATATGTAGCTTCGCCCACCATTAATCATCTCGAACAGGTCATTTCATGTGCCAGAAAAAAGAAGCATGTTTTATGTGAAAAACCGCTTGGTTTGACAGTAAAAGAAGCTGAGAAAATGCTCAAAATATGCAACCAGGAAGGGGTATATCTGGGAACCGGGTTTATGATGAGGTTTTCGGCACAGCACCAGATCGCGCTGAAAATGATACAAGAGGGCAAATTGGGACAACCGGTTTATGGCAGAGCCCAGCTTTCCTGCTGGTACCCTCCCATTGAGGGCGCATGGAGGCAAGACCCCAAAACCGGTGGTGGGGGTTCGCTTGTGGATATGGGAAGCCACTGCATCGACCTGCTGGAAATGTTCTTCGGTAAAATTAAAAGTGTTAGCTGTTTTATCAATAACAACGTACATAGTTATAAATCGGAGGACAGTGCAGTTGTTTCCCTGTTTTTTGAAAATGGTGCACTTGCTACGGTAGATACCTATTTCTGCATTCCTGATAACAGCAGTAAAAACATGCTGGAACTTTATGGTTCCAAAGGTAGTATCATTGCTAAGGGAACAATCGGACAGGGTGAATCGGGTGAGATGATTGCCTATCTGGAAGGTGAAGATGCCGGCTATGATGCCCAACAGGCAAGATCAGAAGCAGATGGGTTGGTTATAAATCCAACTCCCGTTAACACTTATTTTGCTGAAATTGATGAATTCAGCAAGGCTATACTGGAAAACAGACAGCCTGAAAATAATTATGAAACAGGCCTGGCAAGCCAAAAAATTATAGATGCTTGTTATAGATCTGCAAAATCAGGTCAGGTTATTAATATTAAATATTAAAGTCGTATGAAAAAAACAGTATTAGCCATTTTATCGCATCCGGACGATGCAGAAATGATGTGTGCCGGAACTTTATCCCTGCTGAAAAAGCGGGGATGGGAAATCCATATAGCCACTATGGCACCGGGAGATAAAGGTACAGCAGAACACACAAGGGAAGAAATAAGCGCTATCAGAAAAGCGGAAGCAAAAAAATCCGCAGAACTGATAGGGGGAACCTACCACTGCCTCGAATTTGAAGATGTATATATATTGTATGATCGCGAAACGATCAATGCAACGGCAGCGCTAATTAGAAGGATCCAACCTTCTGTTGTTTTTACTTCAAGCCCCAATGATTATATGATAGATCACGAGATGACCAGCTTAGCTGTTCAAACTGCATGTTTTGCCTGTGGAGTAAAGAACTTAGAAGTAAGTGAAAAGCCTTTTGAGCCTGTACCCTACCTTTATTATTGCGATGCAATGGAAGGTAAAGACAAATTGGGTAAACCTATAATTCCGGGGCTGTATGTCGATATTTCAGAGGAAATATCTATCAAAGCAGAAATGCTCGGATGTCACGAAAGCCAGCGCAACTGGCTGTTGAAACACCACAAAGTAGATGAATACATTCTTGCAATGAAAAGGTTTGCAGAACAAAGAGGCTCTGAAATAAATGTAAAATATGCTGAAGGTTTCAGGCAACATTTGGGCCACGGTTATCCTCAGGACAATGTACTGGCTGATATACTTGGCAACCTTGTAGTAATTAAGTAAAGTAAAAATCAATTAAAAATTAAAAATTAAAAAATTATGGCACGAAAAATTAGCATGTTAGCTCCCGACTGGTGGGATTTTACCACATTAGATGATGAATTGTTAAATGATGTAGCGAAGCTTTCCGCTGACGACCTTCTACAACTTTCAAGACCTGGTTTTAAGGTAATATTTTACGACACACTTGAAGATTTTTATCTCGCTGAGGCACTTGAATACATTACGGCATGGAAACAGGCAACAGATTCAAACCCGGTAGGGATTTGTGGTCCCATTGGGCCTACTGAACAATTGCCTCTGGTTGCCCGTCTGGTGAATGAACTGCAACTGGATTTGTCGAATGCTCATATTTGGGCAATGGATGAGTGGGTGGTTGATGGTAAGGAAATTGATCCATCTAATCCTATATCCTTTGTAAAAGCAATAAATGATTTATGCTTTAATCGTATAGACAAACGATTTAAAATGCCTGAATCTAACATCCATATTCCAAAAGCCGATACCAGCGAATATATTAAGAGTTGGAATAGTGGAATCCGCTGTGCAGTAATGCAAGGCGGGCAGGGCGACACCAAACATTGGGCATTTAACGATCCTGTTAGAAGAGAGGGACAATATAAAGACGCCCCTCCATCACCGGAAGAATATCGAAAACTGGGAACCCGAATCGTTGATCTCCACCCCATTACCTGCATGCAAAATGCACGAACAAGTGCGGGCGGAGTTGTTACTGGTATTCCAACAAAAGCAGTTACTGTGGGTCCTCAGGAAACATGGAAAGCAGAAAAAGTATCCATCTGGCAGGCAGGCGTTCACGACAATCCTTTTGGGCAACGTTTGACTGCCTTTATGATAGGTAAAAAGATAATGGATTCAGCAGTTCCCATGTCGTTACTTGCCGATCATCCCAACGTTCAGTTTAACTATTATAGAGGTGGAATAGGGACTACCGGAACAGAGATGCACTAAAAACAACTTTATGAACATCTCTTTGATAGATTTATCGATCGTTGCAGTGTACATTATAGCTGTTATCGTTTATGGAATATATAGATCTAGGAATGTAAAAGACAGTCAGGACTTTTTAGTTGCTGGACGTAGTTTGGGGTTATTTACCCTTATAGCAACGGTGGTGATGACAGAGTTTAATACCGCTACAATGGTTGGTTATTCAAGTTTCGGATACCAATCAGGATTATACTCTCAACTGATTTTAGGTTCTATGTTAATAGGTTTTCTTTTCTATACTTTTGTTGTTGCAAAAAGATGGAAAAGAATTAATGCCACATCTATAATCGAGTTATTTGAAATGAGATATAGTAAGAGCTTTAGATTATTGACAACCTTTATGGTTGTCACTCTTCTGCTCTTCCTTTCTCCTGCATATTTAAGGGCAGTAGGGCTTATTTTTGCTTCCAGTCTGGGTATCACACTCCCAACTACTGTAATAATTATATCAGGTACTGTACTTGTTTTCAGTGTTGTGGGTGGGCTAATGGCAGTTGCACACACAAACACACTTTCATTTGTCGTTACACTTATTGCTCTGCCTTTAGTGTGGTATTTTACAAAATCACATGCTGTTGAACTGGGCGGGTTAGAGCAGGTATTCCCGGAAAAATATCTTTCCCTTAGTCCTGTTGGCATGTGGAATGATTCGGTCATGCCCTTTAGCTTTATTTTTTCGTATTATGTTTTAATGTTTTTAATTTATATGCAGTCACCTTGGTATGCCCAACTGATGACTGCGGCAAAAAGTGAAAAGGTAGCCTATTCAAGCATGGGATTAGGCGCAGTGCTGATTATATTGGTTTACGGTTTAACAATTCAGATTGCAGCTTATGTAAAAGTTGGATTTCCCGATTTGGCAGATCCACAGCTCTCTTTGGCAATGGCCATTAACAATTGGGTTCCAATTGGTGTCAGCGGATTAATGCTTGCTGTAATTCTTGCCATTGGGCAGACTACCATGGGTACAATATGGAATAATATTGTTTCCATTACTTCAAATGATATTTATAAACGTATTTTTGCTCCCGGCGCCTCTGAAAAAAAGATGTTGCGTTTTTCCCGTCTTACTACTTTAATGATAGCGCTGTTTACTATTATTATATCTATTACGATTATAGACCAGGTTATTAATGTGCTTTTCATTGGAAATCTAATTATGGCATCTTTGTTTTTCCCTGCTCTGGGAGGATTTTTATGGTGGAAAACCGGTGAAAAAGCAGTCTGGATTACAACCACTACATCCATTGTTGTCGGTTTTATCTCGATTGTTTTGATAAACAAATCACAAACTTATGATATCAATGATTGGATGTTTTTGTATTACGTGATGATTAGCCCTGCTATCATTGTCTTAGGTATTATTATTTCACACCTCGAAAAACCCAGTGAACAATTTTTATTAAAGCGCGTGAAGTTTTTTGAAATAGTGGGGTCTCCATGGTTTGGGAAAAAAGAATATCTGAAGTATATTGAATCCACAAACTTAAACGAAAGTGGAAATGACTAATTTTTGAATTTAGATATTTAACAATAAAAATTAGAGATGAGAGAAATTGTCGTATCTGGAGTTGGTTGTTGTTTAGTCGATCGTGTTTACAACCACGTCTCTTTTACTTCTGAAGCTTTTTCATTCTTTCTTTCAAAAGAAAGAGGGGATGGAGGCTTGTCTCCCGGTCATCTGGTGTTTAAAGAAGAATTTGAGACGTTTGTAAAAGAAGATTTCCGGACAATACTTGGAAAAATAACCAATTACAAACCTCCGGATAAACTCAGTATCGGAGGACCTTGTATTGTGGCTATGATTAACGCAGCACAGATTACCGAAAATGAAAGTTGCAGTTTCCGCTTTTATGGGTACGGGGGAAAGGATGATGACGGCAAATTTTTGATGTCTGCATTAAAAAGGACTCCTGTGGATACGAGTCAATACACTTTAACAGACGCTGCTACCCCGTCAACCGTTGTATTGTCAGACCCTGATTACGAGCGCGGACATGGGGAACGCATCTTCATTAATTCAATTGGCGCTGCCTGGAATTATTCGCCGGATAACCTGGACGAGGATTTTTTCTCTTCCGATATCGTTGTGTTTGGTGGAACTGCCCTTGTTCCGCAAATCCACGACAACCTGACTTCTTTGCTAAAACAAGCCAAAGCTAAGGGTTGTATCACTATTGTAAATACGGTTTTCGACTTCAGAAATGAAAAAGCAAATCCCAACAAAAAGTGGCCTTTAGGGGAAAGCGACGAAAGCTATCGGTATATTGACCTTTTGATTACTGATTTTGAGGAGGCTCTTCGTCTAAGTGGGAAACGTACTATAGACCACGCCATGCAGTTCTTTCGGGATAAAGGCTCTAACGCTGTGATCGTAACCAATGGGCCAAATAACTTGCGGGGTTTTTCTGAAAAAAGCAGTCTGTTTTTTGAACTTGGTGATTTTGAAATGCCAATATCTGAAGAAGTTTCAAGGGAGCTTAAACAAGGACGTAAAGGCGACACCACAGGTTGCGGAGATAATTTTGCCGGCGGGGTAATTGCCGGGTTGGTTCTCCAGCTTCAATCGAAACAATCTCCCATTGATTTAAGGGAGGCTGTTGCCTGGGGAGTTGTATCCGGCGGATATACTTGTTTTTACATTGGCGGAACTTACTTTGAAGAATATCCGGGAGAAAAGTATAATCTTCTGTTGCCATATTACGAAAAGTACAAAAAGCAGATTCGAACCCGGAACGAGATTATACGTAGTTAAGACAAATTACAGAAACTAAGTTTTAAAATTTAATTACATGCAAGAATTATCAAGGAGAAAATTTATTAAAAACAGTGCCATTGTTGCATCGGGCGTCAGTGTTATGCCCGATTCTTTAACTATACTTAAACAAGGAAGGGCACTGGGAGCCAATGACAGGATCCGTATAGGAATTATTGGCTGTGGCGATCGTGGTAATAAGGTATTTATGGATGGCGTGTATAAACATGCCAACGAAATGAACGTGGAGATTGTTGCGCTCTGCGATCCCTGGAGTATTGCACGGGAACAGGCCAATTTAAAAGTAAAAAAATGGTTTGGGCGGGATGCAAGTCAGGTTGTTTCATATAGAGAATTATTAGAGTTGGACAATATTGATGCGGTGATGATAGCCTCACCAGACCACCTACATACAACTCATCTGGAGGCATCTGCCCGGGCAGGCAAACATATTTATGTAGAGAAACCTCTTGCTATGGATATGGATAAACTGATCAGGGCTGTGGATGCTGTAGACGAAGCCGGTGTTGTGGTACAGGTGGGTACACAATTACGTAGTCTGCCCGGAATAATGGGAGCACGTGAACTTTACCGCCAGGGAAAATTAGGCAAACTGTCGCGGGTTGAGGAGTGCCGCAACCAACAGAGACCATACTGGTACGGATACCTGAGAGATGTAAAAGCAGAAGATGTGGATTGGAAAGAATTTTTGGGCGATCGCCCGTTCCGCCCGTTCAACGCTGATATGTACTCGGCCTGGTATGGTTATTATGATTTCTCACATGGCCCCATTCCTAATCTGGGTGCCCATTTTATTGATATGGTGCATTTTGTCACCGGTGCAAAATTCCCCGAGTCATGTGTATGCCTCGGCGACACGTTTACGTGGAAAGACGAACACCAGTTTACCAACCCTGATTGCATTCAGGCAACATGGGTTTATCCGGAAGGTTTTCTGGTAAGTAGTTCAAATAACCTTGGTAACAGCAAGGGGAGTGTTCGTAACTTCTATGGCGACAAAGGTATGATGAACATGGCAAGCTGGGGAAGTCCTTCATACAGCGATGAAGGTGCTCCCCATCCGGATGGCACCATAAACGGAGAGAAACCGGTGACACCGATTGAACGGCCCGATCATTTCCTTAATTGGCTGCAATGCATCCGCAATAATGAAACGCCTATTGCGCCAATTGAAGCAGGCTATCAACATGCTGTAGCAGTAATAATGGCTATGAAATCCTTTGAAACCGGTCGTAAAACCACTTATGATGCTAAAAAGCGGAAAATTCTCACAGCATAACCATTTAAAAAGTTTGTGCCGATTAAAATTTGTTGGATTTTTAACACGTAAAATTATAAATCATGAAAAAATATAATGTAGGTATCGTTGGTTACAGTTGGGCTGCAGGAGCCCATATCGAAGCTATTAACAAAACTTCCCTGGCACAGGTTACTGCCATTTGTTCTTCCCGGAATCTTAATTCAAAGGAAATCAGTGCTAAGCACGGAGGAACAATTAAATGTTACACTGATTTATCCGAAATGCTTGCCGATCCCGAGCTACACATAGTTTCAATCTGCAGTTACCCTGCCGACCACGCAAAACAGGCAATAATGGCTGCCGGAGCAGGCAAACATTTAATTATTGAAAAGCCGGTAGCATTGACATGGGATGACTGTCTGGCGGTTAAATCTGCTGTAGATAAAGCAGGAGTTAAAACCTGTGTCTGTTTTGAGTGTCGTTTTTCAAGTCAGCTGGAAACAACCAAAGCAGTCATCGACAGTGGCTTGTTAGGGGAAATTCACTATGCCGAAGTAGATTATTATCACGGAGTAGGTCCCTGGTATAGCCAGTTCAGGTGGAATGTAAAAAAAGAAGCGGCAGGGAGCAGCCTGTTGTCTGCTGGAGTCCATGCGTTGGATGCCCTGCTGTTTTTTATGGGGAACGATGTAGAGAGTGTGCATAGCCTGGCAACATTCTCGGCAAATGAAGATTTTGCCAAATATGAATACCCGACTACTTCGGTTAGTATTCTCAAATTTGACGACGGAAGAATAGGGAAAGTAGCGTCTGTTATTGATTGTTTACAACCCTATTATTTCCATGTCCATTTGGTAGGCAGTGAAGGCAGCCTGCTCGACAATAAATTTCATTCTACCCAGCTTGGCGGGCTCGATAAAAACAGATGGAGTGAATTGTCAATGAAGACACTTGACTCGGGAGATGTTTCCGACCATCCTTACCAGAAGCAGTTTGAGACCTTTTTTCAGGCTATTGATCAGAACAAAGACATGCCGCTTACCAGTTTGGAGGATGCTTTACATACACACAAAGTATTGTTCGAAGCCGATCGATCAGCCGAACAAAATATATAATTGCTTCTTTTATAAGCTTTATTATATGAAAGCCATTTTAACACTTCCAATCGTAATAGCATTATTATCGTCCTGTAACAATACAAATAGTTTTGATAAGACAAATGCTGACCCGTTGGAGGTGGGTGTAGCTATGGTAGATATTACTCCCCCGGTGGGTTTTCCGCTGTATGGATATCCACCGAAACCAAGTACCGGCATCAAAGACTCTCTTTACGCCAAAGCTATTGTATTTAAACAGGGAGAAACCCGGGGTGCGTTGGTGGTTTGCAATTTATTGGGAATACCCCGGGACCTTAGCAGAATTGTCAGAGAAAGGGCTTTCAAAGAGACCGGGATACCATTTCAAAACATGAGTATTTCTGCAACACATACCCATACCAGTCCGGGTATAACTAAAAGCTTTAAAGAATATGCGCTCCGTGAATCGGCAGGCAAACTTACGGAGGAGGACAAAAACAGCTATTTTGTCAATCTGATCAATGGGATAACCAAAGCCATCATTTTAGCAAATAATCAAATTGTCGAGGTAGAAATAATTTCCGGGAAAGGGCAGGCGCCGGGAATCTCGTTTAACCGCCGGTATCTCATGACTGACGGTCGCGTCCGTTTCAATCCCGGAAGGAATAATCCGAATATTGTAGGACCGGCGGGCCCCGTAGATCCGGATGTGAGCTTTGTTCTGTTTCGCCCGCCCGGGCAAAACAGCTATTCTTCATCACTGACAGTATTTTCAAGTCATTATGTGCGCGGCGGCACAGAATTCAGTTCAGATTATCCTTATTTTATGCAGCAAAGGTTTAATGAATTGTTTGGTAATCAACATCTTTCAGTATTTGGACTGGGTCCCTGTGGAAATGTGAATTCTGTAAATATTTTTGGACCGGCTACCGATGCAGAAATTAGAGTGAAAGAATTTGGCTACACCCTTGCTGATGCAGTTAATAATTCCTTGCATAAGGAAGTAAACGGGGTCCCTTCCCTTGAAATAGTATCAAAAATAATTTATCTTCCCATTCAGGATTATACCAAAGAAGAGCTGGAATGGTCGAGAGAAGAAGGGGAACAACTTTATAACGAGCGGTCATTTTTAAACCACAGGCGAAGGCTCAAGATTTCAGTCTGGGGAGTTCAGCCCCCTCTCGAAAAACTTCGTATGTATGAGGCAGTGGCGCCTGCTGTTTCGGGAGAACCCTGGCGCATACCCGTAGAAATTCACGTATTTAAACTTGACCAGAAAACGGCAATAGTGACAATGCCGGGGGAACTGTTTACTGAGTTTGGAATAGATATTAAAAAAAGATCACCATTTGCCAATACTATGCTGATTGAACTGGCAAATGCTGATATCGCCTACATTCCCACAATACAAGGATTTAAAGAAGGTGACTATGAGGCGATTAACTCCCGACTGGTACCGGGGTCAGGGGAGAAAATGGTTGATTCAGCCATCGAAATTCTAAATTACCTTAAAAATAATAAAGAGTAAGGTGAGAAAAATTTTAAATAATAAAATAATCATTTTTGGGGCAGGGAAAATCGGGCGATCCTTTATCGGACAGCTATTTAGTACAGGAGGCTTTGAGGTAGTGTTTGCAGATATTGCCCTTCCGGTTATCAATGAGCTGAATCGCAGAAAAAAATATGAGGTTGTTATTAAATCAGACGATAAGAAAGAAGTTATTGTTGTTCATAACGTGCGGGCAATTGATACCCGAAACTCAGAACTAATAGCAAAAGAGATCAGCGAAGCCCGTATTCTTTCAGTTTCGGTAGGAAAAAATGCGTTGCCTGCCATTTTCCCCTTACTAGCTCAGGGAATAATAAAAAGGTACAATAACAATAAATCCGATGCCATCGATATCATCATTGCAGAAAATATGCTTGATGCATCTGTCTATTTCAAGAAGGAGTTGCAGAACTATTTACCTCCTGATTTTCCCATCAACCAATTTGTGGGATTAATTGAAACCAGCATTGGCAAAATGGTGCCCATTGTTCCCAAAAAATCAGAGGAAGAAGATATCTTAAGGGTATTTGCAGAACCATACAATACCTTAATTTTAGACAAAAAAGCCTTCAGAAAACCGATTCCTGAAATAAAAGGATTGTCTCCCAAGGAAAACATAAAAGCCTGGGTAGATCGAAAATTATTTATTCATAACCTCGGTCATGCCGCCACAGCCTACTGGGGATATTACAATAACCCACTGCATCATTATGTTTGGGAAGCGCTTGAAATTCCCGGCATTTTTAAAACGGTGAGAAAAACGATGCTGCAAGCGGCAAATCTGTTGGTGAAAAAGTACCCTGATGAGTTTACCCCGGGTGAATTAACAGAACATGTGGATGATTTACTTAAAAGATTTCAAAACAGGGCATTAGGCGATACCATATATCGTGTAGGCTGTGATTTACAGAGAAAGCTGGGCCCCGATGATCGATTGGCTGGAGCTATTAAATTGGCTGTCTCGCTTAGCCTGCCCTATGACAATATCCTTAAAACCCTAATTGTAGGTTGTCATTTCAGGGCGAGGGACGAGAATGGCTTATTGTTTCCGGGCGATGAAACTTTTATTGAAATACACAGAAGCGGAATCACTGAAGTATTAAAAAGAGTGTGTGGTTTTGATGAAAACAATTATCCGCAGATTTTGGAAGAAGGACAACAGATAGAGAAAAGTAAGTTTATAAAGTAAAGCATACTGGTATTTACAAAACACATATTAAAGATTAGAATTAATGAAAAATTTTTCAAGAAGAGAGTTTATAAAGAAAAGCACTATTGGAGGTGTTGTATTGGCATCAGGCACCGGGGCATTGGTAAATGCCTGTTCATCTTCAAAATGGAAAATTGGCGCTTATACCCGTGTGTGGGGCAACCGAAATTATTTAGAGGCTTTGGATGGCATGGTGGAGGCGGGATATAAGTATGTTGGATTGAGTACTCACGAAAAAGGAAGAGTAGTCGATCGTAACTCTGACCCCGAATTCGCAGTGCAAGTTGGTGAAGAGATTAAAAAGCGGGGCCTTACGCTGGTAACCAATTCTGGTGGTGAACACGATGTCAGCAATTCACTCGAAGAAGGAATTGCCGGGTTAAAACGTTTGATTGACAACTCTGCACTTTGTGGAGCTCCTGTTATTCAAATAAATGCAATTCACGATCCGGTTCGAATGGAACCGTTTTACAAAGCAATTTCCGAGTGTTGTGATTATGCAGCAGAGAAAGGCGTTTTAATTACTTTAAAACCTCACGGACAGGTCGGAGCATTTTGTCTGGAGCAGGTTAAAAAGGTGAATCATAAAAATTTTAAGCTGTGGTACGATCCGGGCAATGTTTTTCATGCTTCTTTTGGTGAGACAGATCCTCTGGATGATGCTGTTGGCTTGGGAGGATATGTTGTTGGCATGGCAGTAAAGGACTTTCGTTTACCCAGGGATGTAAACGTAACACCCGGCACGGGAATGGTTGATTTTCCCAAATTATTGGCTTTACTCGGGCAGGAAGGCTTTACCAGTGGAGCATTGGTTGTAGAACTTGTTTCACAAGGCGACCTTGCCCATCTAACTGCTGAGGCAATAAAAGCACGTAAATTCCTTGAATCCATAACGGCTTAAAAGGATGAAAATATTGGATTATGTGGACTATAAAAACTTTAAATAATTATTGAGATGAAAACAAATCGCAGAAATTTTATTAAGGCAGCCGGCATGGCAGGTACCGGTGTTGTTGCGGGGGGCATAGCCTCATGTGCACAAAAAGGCACATCTGCAAAAGAGATTAAACCGACTATTTGGGATATTTCAGAGGACAAGGGGGCACAGGTATTTAATATGAGCGGCTATGCCGCACCTAAACTTGATGTTGTCCGCGTCGGGTATATTGGCATTGGGGGCAGAGGCATGGCAGCCGTGAAAAGGATGGCTTTACTGGAAGGGGTAGAGATAAAGGCATTGTCAGATTTGCATATGGATCGGGTAAAAGAGGCTCAGAATTACCTGAAAGAGCGTGGTATGCCCGAACCCACGGGTTATGCAGACGGGAGCCAGGAATTATGGAAAGAGCTGTGCGATAAAGAGGAGCTGGACCTTATCTATATTGCCACCCCAAGGGACTTGCATCCTTCAATGTGTGTATATGCCATGGAAAGCGGTGCTCATGCAGCTACCGAGATTCCTGCTGCAAGAACACTGGATGAATGCTGGCAACTGGTTGAAACTTCGGAAAAGACGAAGAAGCATTGTAGCATGATTGAAAACTGTGTTTATGACTTTTGGGAATTATTGATCCTGAATATGACAAGACAGGGTTTCTTCGGAGAGATTGTTCATGTTGATGCCGCTTACATATCAAATCAGATCAATACGAACCTAAGAAAAGATCTCGAATGGCGTACCAGAGAGTTCATAAATCGCGACGGGAATATTTATCCTACACATGGATTAGGCCCTGCATGCCAGATATTGAATATTAATCGTGGAGACAGACTGGATTTTATGGTTTCCGTCTCCTCAAACGATTTTACTATGGGAAAGGAGATTGAAAAACGGGCTCAGGAGGACGATTATTATAAACAATTTATCGGACAGTGGAAGTTGGGCAATATGAACACTTCTATTATTAAAACAGTAAACGGCAAAACTATTGATTTGCAGTACAATGTTGGCAATCCGCGTCCCGGCACACGTGTGTTTTGGGTTGTTGGCACTGAAGGTATAGCCAAGAAGCAGCCATTTCCATCAAGGATATCGAAGGGAGGAGGCTGGGTGAACGAAGATGAATTGAAGATATTGCAGGAGAAATATGCTCCTCCGATAGTGAAAATAGCAGGGGAAATGGCAAAAAAAGTTGGTGGGCATGGAGGAATGGACTTTTTGATGCAGTGGCGCCTGATTGATTGTTTAAGAAACGGGCTTCCGTTAGATATGGATTGTTATGATGCCGCAGCCTGGAGCTCTATTGTGCCGCTTAGTGAATGGTGCGTTGCCAATAGTTCTGTTCCGGTAAAAATTCCTGACTTTACACGGGGTGCCTATAAGACAAATGCTCCACTTGATATTGAAATGGCAGGAGGTGGCGGAAGCACAGGGTTTAAAGAAATTATCGGATTTGATGACGATTATTTTTAGTAGTTAAATTTATCTCGTTTTCGATATAATTGAGAAACCGAATATGTTTATAATTTGACAAATGACATTCTTTAACTAAAAAAATTGGAGGTATTTTATTATGGCAATAAAACATTATTTTAACAGGCGTCAGTTTATTGGAACTGCTGCCACTGCCGCTGCCGGAGGCTTACTGTTACCGGTGTCTGATGCATTTGGGGCTTATCGCTTTGCAACATCTGATGATTACCCGTCAACTCCTCATTTTTGGTACCGTAAGCCACCTAACAGACCTTATGTGGATTCACAAAATAAAAATATGGCTTTCGCATTTACCGATACCGAGATCCTGCTATCTGATGACAACAGCCACACCTGGCGTTACAAAAAGGCTTTCCCCGATGCAAAAAATATCACTTACAGCCATATTTTCAATGATGGAACGGTTCTTTTTGCCACACGGGAAAAGTTGTATCTGTGTAAGAAAAAACTAAAATCATACAAAGAGATTATTGTAAAAGATACTGACGGCAAAGACTATCTTCCTCACACCCCGAAAAACCCCGATAACCCGGGATGGTATTTTCATAACCTGATTGGTGTTGACTCCTGGAATGTTAACGGAAAAGAGATGCTGGTATGGGGTAATTATTGCAATGTGGCAGGAGGTGCAACTCCTGTCAATATATACTATACGGTAGATAATGGAGAAACTGTAAAGATTGCTTATTCTTTTGGACAGAACCCTTACTTTACAGATAACGGCTCTTCCGGAGGAGGTTTGGGAGGAAATTTACTGGGCAATCCTGACAACCCCGTTATATGCCGCCATGTTCACTCTGTTGCCTACAACCCTGTTGAAGATGCTTTTTATGCATGCACAGGCGACCTTAAACGACCGAATTCAATAGAAGAATGTCACTGGCTTAGGGGTACGTATGACTCAGCTAAAGATAAATGGGACTGGAAAGTTATCATCACAGATAGCTCAAACACAAGATATAAGTCTGGTAGTATCACTTTCGTTGATGGGCGCATGTACTGGGCAAGCGATGCCAATGGCCCTGAGCCGTGGGACAGGGGAATTTTTAGTTGTGACCCGGCTGATATTGGCAATCCAGAAGCCCATACCTTGCTCTTCGATCCAAAATATGAAACGGGGATTATGATTATAGAGGATGGAGTTATACTTGCCACTCAGTATGCAGTTGCTTCTCCCTATACATTGGGAGTTATATACTCACCCGACCTCGGAAAGAACTGGTTTGAATACGATATAAAAGAGTATGGCCCCTTCTCTCCTTCCAGGATACATAAAAAGAATGCAGAAGGCTGGTTTAGGCTCGACTTAAGAACTGGCTGGATAGACCTTGCTGATTATATGTTCATAAAACCAAAATAGCGATAAGACTAAAAGTTTGGCAACTAATCAGTTTGTAAGTTAGCGATAGTAATCAACGCCCGGATAATATTTTGTTTTTTTAGGGTAGTATCTGTATTTGACAAGTTTTAAATATGTTTAACTTTGTGTTGAATTAAGATAGCAATTACACACTTTTACAGATACTACCAATGAAAAAATCACTATTGTTTATTTCAATGATTGCAATTGCCTGTCTGGCTTTTGCTCAGGACAAAGTTGATCCTAACCATTTAAAAACCGGCGGATACGGTTATTTGATTCAAACAGACCAAACCTGCTCCTCATGGTGGGCTGAAGGCTCATATAAAGTAATGCGCGATGCGCCGGTGCCGGCAAAGAAGAACGCTCAGATTAATCTTTGGTCTGCAAAAAATGAATACGAATCATTCATTGTAGTAATCAATCCAAAGAAGCGAATGGAGAATTTCAGGATTTTGGTTTCTGCTTTAAAAGACAGCCATGGAAATACAATAGAAAGCAATAATATTACTGTCAGAAAAGTGGAATATGTCAAAGTGTCCCACCCGACAGATTCCTATGGGCTTACCGGTTGGTGGCCCGATCCGCTCCCTGAATATCAGCATCCTGAAACCATTACTCCGGCAGAAAACCAGCCTTTCTGGATAACGATTAAGGTGCCTTCAAACGCTGTTGCCGGAATTTATTCCGGTGAGGTTATTCTGAATTCCGGAGACTGGGAGCTTTCTGTTCCGATTTGTTTAGAGGTGTGGGATTTTGCCCTGCCCGACGCACCTTCAATGCGTTCTGGATTCGGACTTGATTTTGGAACGGTTAAAAGATATGAGAATTTAAAAACTTCCGAAGACGAAATTAAAGCATTTGAAAACTATATGGAAAGTTTTAGTGAATATAAACTTTCACCATACAATCCGTTTGTCTATTCCCCTATCAAGCAGGAAGTCAGAGGAGTTGCATGGGCTGGTGGTTTTTTTGACAGCAACATTAAATATGCAGGAAATTACTCCTACCGGATTGTGGACAATTCGGCAACTTCAAATGCGGAAGGCAGAACATGGGATTTAATTCCCGTGAGCAACAACGATGAATATGAACTGAGCTGGGTTTCAAAATCACTGGTAAAAGATCAAAAATATGTTGTTGGGGTTGAATGCTACAATTTGGAAAATGAACTTATCCCCTTTGAAAACAGGTTTGAGCTCTTCACAAGTCAGGAAGAATGGGAGTCAGCAAAACTAAATCTTGGAAAATTCAATAAGGAAATCAAAAGCATAAAAATCCGGTTATTCCCTTCGGATAGAACAGTAAGGGGCGAAAACACAGGCACAGTTTGGTTTGATGAACTCAGCCTGCTCAATAAAAGCACCCGGAAAAATGAATTTCCCGCAGGCAATTTTGAAGTTAATCTGGATGAAATTGATATTTCATTGGATTTCACTGATTTTAACAAAGCCGGCAAGCGCTATTTTGATGAATTGAACTTTACCGCCTATCGGCTTTCGCTGAAAGGATTGGGTGGCGGGACTTTTTTCAGCCGGTCAAAGGGCATTTTTGAAGGATTTGAACAGGGAACCGAAGAATATTACAAACTGATGGAGCGCTATTTGGGACAGATTGAGAATAATCTTGAAAAATACGGACTGCTGGGAAAAGAATATATCTATTGGTTTGATGAACCTGCCGACCGCGACTATCCTTTTGTTCGGGAAACCAATGAGTTGATTAAGAAATATGCCCCAAAAATTACAACTTTTATAACAGAACACGTTAAAGACCATGACATTTCTGATGTTACCGATATCAGTTGTACCATTTGGGATAAGCTCAATCACGAAAAAATCAGCCGGATGAATGAAAGAGGGCTCGAACACTGGTCATATCTTTGTACCGGACCAAAATCACCGTGGATTACTTTATTCACCGACCATGATGCGGTGAATCTGCGCATGTGGCTCTGGGGGTCTTATAAATACCGGCTCAAAGGAATTCTGGTGTGGACAACCAACTGGTGGAATTCTGAGACAGCATCACCCGAAGGCTTTTTGCAAAATCCCTGGGAAGAAGCCATGTCGTTCACCGTTGGTTATGGCCGTCCATTTGGGAAGCAAGACCGCTGGGGAAATGGCGATGGAAGATTTTTTTACCCCATTAACCGCAATCCCAATCACGATAAAAACACTTACACAGGTAAGCCTGTTCCATCCCTTCGCCTCGAAATTCTACGCGACGGAATTGAAGATTATGAATATTTTGTGATGCTCGAAAAAGCGGTTGAGAGTGCATCAAATAAAAATAAGGCAACAATCAGTGAAGCCAAAAAACTACTGGAGATTCCACAAACTATTTACACCGATGAAAAGACCTATTCCAAGAATCCGCAAGATATGCTGGAATACAGAAAAAAAATTGCAGAAGCTATTTTAAAATTGAAATGATTCATGCTTGATATTTAGCTTTTTTAATACCAAATATCAAAGAAAACAACCACACATAAAATTTGAAACATGAAAGGATACAAATACCTGATAGTAATACTTACATTTACTCTATTACTCTTCAGTTGTTCACACCAAACTGCAACAATTAAAGAAATCAAAAAGACCTTTACCACCTACATGTTCTCCGATCCCGACCCTGTTGCACACCCAGCACGAAACATCTATCCCTATTTTCGGTTTGACGGATACGATAAAGAGCCTGAACAGAAAGAGTGGAAAGTGATTGAAATGGAAAATCCCTATGTGAAAGTGCATATTTTCCCGGAAATTGGCGGGAAAATCTGGGGTGCCATTGAGAAATCAACCGGAAACGAATTTATTTACTATAATTCTGTGGTAAAATTCCGGAACATTGCCATGCGGGGCCCCTGGACTTCTGGCGGAATCGAATTCAACTTTGGTATTATCGGGCACTCCCCACATGTTTCCACACCTGTGGATTATGCCATTCGCGAAAATGACGATAAAAGTGTCAGTTGCTTTGTGGGCGGTTATGAGTTTATGACCCGAACACGCTGGGAGACTGAAATAAATTTGCAGCCCGACAAAGCCTATTTCACGACAAAAACAAGATATATCAATCAATCACAGGTTCTGCAGCCCTACTACCAGTGGAGCAATGCCGCTTTTCAGGCTGAAGGCGATTTGGAAATGATTTTCAAGGGTAACCACCGGATTGGGCATGGCGGCGAAGCAAATGACTGGCCTATGGATGAGCAGAATGGCAATTTGTCGTTCTATAGCAACAACAAAACCAGTGATGCAAGCAACCACATTGTTGGTTCAGTTGACGGATTTTATGCAGCCTATTGGCACGACCTGAACTTTGGTTCAGGCAATTATTCGCTGTTTGGCGACAAGCTCGGCAAGAAGATTTTCTTATGGTCCCAGGCACGTTCAGGCGGAATCTGGGAAGATTTGCTCACCGACTCCGACGGGCAGTATGTGGAGCTGCAAACCGGCAGGTTGTTCAATCAGGCAGCCACCGGAAGCACACGCACCCCTTATAAGCATTTTGGATTTCTGCCCAATTCTGCTGACGAATTTACAGAATACTGGTTTCCAGTGCTGAACATCGGTGGCGTCTCAAAAGCAAACTACCTCGGAGCTTTGAATGTTGTCAAAAAGAATGGAGAGCAGTCTGTATATTTTTCTCCACTGCAACATTTCAAAGATGAGATTAAAATCTATTTTGGGGACGACCTGAAATATACTTTCAAAATTGATAAAAATCCCCTGGAAATCTGGGAAGAAACCATTCCGCTAAATGCTGAAAATGAATTTTTAAAAATCGTAGCAGGAACTGGTGAAACCCTGATATACACCGAAGATGTGTTAAGTGAAACCTCTTCCCGCCCGGTGAAGGCACCCGAAGATTTTGACTGGAATTCCGTGCATGGACTATATACCGATGGTGTAAACTGGATTTATCAGGGACACTTCGACAGGGCTTTCCAAAGCCTCGAAGCGTGCCTGAAGAAGGATGCCTGTTATACGCCGGCACTGAATCATCTGGCAGAGCTCTGTTTCAGAAAAGCAGATTTCGAAAAGGCGTTGGTTTATCTGAAAAGGTCATTGGCTGTCAACACTTATGATCCGAAAGCGAATTTTCTCTATGGACTTGTCAATAAACACACAAATCAATTGGTGGATTCCCGCGACGGATTTGCAGTGGCAACACTTTCGCCCGAATACCGGATTCCTGCCTTTCTGGAACTGGCAAAACTGTTTTTGCTGAGAAATGAATTGCCCCTTGCAGGTCAGTATGTTGACCGGATTCTTGCAAAGGAAGCTGACAACCAAAATGCTGTGCTGCTTAAGGCAATTATTTCGAGGAAAACCGGACTAGTGGCAGAAGCAAACCACTACACAGATCGGCTAGAAGCAATTTCGCCATTGAATCATTTTGCAAGGGCTGAAAAAATGTTTTTAAAACCCAGCAACACAACAACTCAAAATTTTACATCACTTGTCAGGAACGAACTGCCTTATCAGACTTTTCTGGAAATGGCAGGGTGGTACAATGAATTGGGGTGCAGAGGAGAAGCAATCCAAATTCTTGAACTTTCGCCCGAAAATGCGCTGATTCATCTTTTGCTGTCCTATTTTCATCAAAACAACAGTGAAAAATCACTCCTCTATTTTGATAAATTCATCCGGGACAAGCCGGATTTCATTTTTCCTTTCCGCCTGGAAATGTTACCTGTTCTGGAATGGGCAAGCCAAAAAAGCAGTGATTGGAAACCGGAATACTACCTCGGATTGCTGCATTGGCATTTGGGAAACAGGGAACAAGCAAAATTGCTGTTTGAAGAGTGCAAAGACTTGCCCGATGCACATTTTTTTTATCTGGCAAGAGAGGAGCTTTTAATCAGTGAGAAATCCTATAATCCGGAGAATGACCTGAAAAAAGCATTGGAACTGGGAAAAAACGACTGGCGGACTTCACTGGCAATGATTGATTTTCATCTCAGCAAAGACATGGTCAGCGATGCGTTGGAGATTTCAAAAAAATCACTGGAATTATTCCCCAATAATGACGTTTTGCAGTATAACTATGCCAAATGTCTGCTGGCAAACGGATTCTATTCAGAATGCCTGAATGAACTGGAAAATACAGTGATTTTGCCCAATGAAGGAGCACGTTACGGAAGAATCACCTACCGGCAGGCAGCCATTATGGAAAGCCTTCGGTTGATTGATGAGAACAAATATGAGGAAGCGATGAAATCAGTTGGAAAAGCCAGGCTCTGGCCCGAAAACCTGGGTGTTGGACGTCCCTTTTTGGTTGACGAAAGGATTGAAGACTTTCTTGAGGCTGAATGTCTGCTAAAGCTGAATGAAAAAGAGAAAGCGCAGACACTTTTCCGGAAAATTATTGACTTCACCCGGCAAAGAACGGGCAGGCACAACTCTGTGGACTATGTTTTTATTTCTGCAGCAAAACGAATGGGGATGAGCCATCTTGCCGACGGTTTTATGAGGGAGTGGGAAGAAAAATCACCTACTGACCCGGTTTTGAAATGGACAAAAGCGATGTCTGCCGGCAACAAAACTGCTGCGTTGCAAATTGAAAAAGAGATTAGCACTGGTTCTGAAGGAACACCCTGGGACCCACGCTATTCCGATTCTGAGTTTGAACTGGTAAAAAGAATTGCGAATCAGGTGAATTAATTCAATTTTGAGTTCTGTAACTAAAAACTGAAAACTCCACATTAGTCAATTTTACCTGTCTCAAATAAACTTCATTAATTGTTTTAGCTCTTTATCAGAAATACTTTCTTTTTCAGATTTATCGTATATTGTTAACAAATAGATTCTATCAGATATTGCTTTTATTATACTATAACTCATTTTCGTGAATTTCTATAGCTTATATAAAAGTTGTGATTAGCAAATTGGCGATTTTCCAACTATAGAGCATCATTCCGTCGGGATGTTTTGCTGCAGCTTCAATTAAAAATGTAATTTTGTGCTTTCTTAAGAATTTTTACAAAGAAAAACTATAAAATCACTCAGTGCTGTCTGATATTAAGTTGTCTGGCAAAAAAAAACATTTTCAAAATGAAACGAGCATGGAAAAGAATTTCACCCATGAGCATAATTAAAATGAGGGAGTTACCTGCCTACCGGACAGGCAGGCATCCAATACCTTTGAAAACTTTTAATTTTAATTGGATGAAAATAATTGCAATATGTTTTTTATTCTGTTTTTCTGTTTCTGCGGGGGCATATCCCTTTAAAAAACAGAAAAATGATACTATTACAAATACTCACAACAAAGATTTTGTTTACCATGTAAAAAAAATGCAGGGTGAAATCACCATTGACGGAAAACTTGATGAACCGGACTGGCTGAACGCCCAAAAAGCAACTCCTTTTTATCTTGTATTACCCATAGACACCGGCTTGCCGGTGCAGCAGTCGGAGGTGATGATGACCTTTGACAACAAGGCGCTTTACATGGCTTTTGTGTTTTACGATACCATTCCCGGAAAGCGGATTATGCAATCGTTCCGGCGCGATTTTGCGTTTGGAGTCAATGACAACTTCCTCTCTTTTTTCGACACTTTTCTTGACCAGACCAACGGCTTTTCCTTTGGAATTTCCGCTTCAGGCGCTAAATGGGACGGCACCATGAGCGACGGTTCTAAGGTAAATCTGGACTGGGATGCCAAGTGGAGTTCAAAAACAACGCATTACGACGACAAATGGGTTGCAGAAATGCGTATCCCTTTTCGTTCCATTCGCTACCCTTCCGGAGCAGAGCGCTGGTATGTAAACTTCAGCCGGCTCGACCTGAAAACCAATGAAAAATCGAGCTGGGCACCTGTGCCGCGCCAATTCCCGACAGCATCGCTGGCATATACGGGCGTAATGCAGTTTGAAGAACCACTTCCCAAATCCACTGTTCAATTCTCATTGATTCCCTATCTTTTTGGAAGTTATTCCAATGATTTTGAAGCAGGAACCGGCTCCGGTTATCATAAGGATTTCGGATTTGATGCCAAAGTAGGGCTATCCTCTTCCATGAACCTCGATTTGACCTATAATCCAGATTTTGCCCAGGTGGAAGTGGATCAGCAGGTAACCAACATTGACCGTTTTGAGCTGTTCTTTCCTGAAAAGAGACAATTTTTCCTTGAAAACAGCGATCTGTTTTCCGGCTTCGGGTTCAGTTCCACCACCCCGTTTTTTTCGCGAAGAATCGGACTGGATGCTCCAGTGCTTGCCGGCGCACGTCTGAGCGGAAAAATCGGCAATGACTGGCGCATTGGACTGATGAACATGGCTACCCAAAAGTCGGGCGACCTTCCTTCCAAAAATTTTACTGTTGCTTCGCTGCAACGAAAAATATTTGCACGCTCCAATTTTGGATTCATCTTTGTGAACAAGGAAAATCTGACACAAACCGAAGAAAGCAGCCGTTTTAACCGGGTTGCCGGATTTGACCTTAATCTGGCAAGCAAAAACAATTTTTGGGAGGGAAAATTTTTCTATCACCGCTCGTTTCAGCCTGAAAATCCCGAAAAACAATATGCTCAGGGCGCTAAGCTGAAATACAAGGCAAAAAATCTCCAGATTGACATTTCACAATCATCTGTCGGCGAAAACTACTTTGCAGAAGCGGGCTATGTTAGACGCACCGGCTATAATTACCTCGGTCCGGAAATCGTTTACCTGTTTGTGCCCAACAAAAAGATTATCAGCCACGGGCCCTCAATTCAATTAGAGAATTATTTCAATAAAGATTTTAAAAAAATCGACTATGAAAATACGTTCAGCTATCAGTTTGAATTTGAAAAATCGAGTGTTTTAACTTTGGGTTACCGAAGCTTGTTTGTTGAACTGGACAATGATTTCGATCCAACACATGTGAGCGAGCACTTCCTGCCCGCCGGCAGCAGACACCATTTTGGCGGCGCAGCAATCATCTATAGCTCAGCGCCCAAAAACTTACTGAAATGGAACGCCGAGGCTGCAAAGGGAACATTCTACAATGGTAATATTCAATACATTACCGGACAGATGGGATACCGTTTTCAGCCTTATGTCAATTTTGCTATGAACTTTAACTACACCGACATTCATCTGCCCAATCCGTTTGAACGCACCCGTTTCTGGCTCCTCGGTCCCAAACTGGACGTAACTTTTTCTGAGAATATTTTCTGGACAACTTTTGTGCAATACAATGAGCAGATAAACAACATGAATATCAATATGCGGTTTCAGTGGAGATACCAGCCTGTTTCCGATATTTTTGTGGTTTACACCGATAATTACATTCCTGGGTCATGGAATTCGCGAAACCGGGCGCTTGTCTTAAAAATAACCTACTGGCTGAACTGATACCGGCAGTAAATCCGTAATTGACCAATTTCATTGTTCTAAACGGCTTTTACATCGGCATTATACACAAAATACCTCAAATCCACAAAATCCATGCACTCAGGCAGTTAAGCTTGATGTTTAAGCATAGTTATCCCGTTTCTTTTATCCTGTTAGTGAAATTTTACTCGAATAACAGGTGATATTTTTTCGAGGTAAACAGTTTCAGCACATATTGCCTTCCCTGTTTTATCCATTTTGCCGGGACAACCATAAAGCGGAAGATAAATTTTTTCAGTCTAAAATTTGGCTTGATAAAATCGATTTTTCGGCTTATAAATTTAATGAGAAAATGGTACAGGTTGCGACAGATTGCCATCATTACAAGGAATACGGTATTTTCATGCAAAAACGAAAACGGCATCTTTTTCCACAAAAAGTCATTGTTCATTTCGTCAAACAGGCGCTCACTGTCACCCCTGTCGTTGTAAAATTCAACAACTTCTTTGTCTGTCATTTCATTGTTATTGGTCATAATTGCCCTGTAAGTAAAGTCGTCTCCTGTAAACAGGTTGCCTTGTGCATCGCTGTTTTTCTCCCTGGTTATTACATAACGGTATGTTTTCTTCCACCCAAACGGGGCATATTGAACAGATGCTGCCTGGTATTCTTTAAAATCGATTCTAACTGTTTCCCAGTTGGTTATTTTTTTGATACAGTTGTACAGGTTCTCACACCGTTGTGCCCTTATATAAAAATAGGTACTGTTGGCCTCAACTACAGGCACTACCGTTTTGTCAAACGAACCACAGTCCATGCGGCTGTGCTTTACTTTGATTCCTGACTCTTCCAACAGGGCGTATGCCCGTTTCAGCGTTTCTTCCTGTTTGTACTTTACGTTGCTGTTGCCGTTACGGGTTTCAATATAAACAGGGTAATTGTTTATCGAGGCAATACCGGGAAAATACCCGTCAGCCTTTTTGTAGCTGCGTTTTGAATCATATTTTTCTGTGAAAATGAACTGGTTGTCGTAATCAAAGACATATCCCTCATGGGCAGATGACAACTGGCCTGTTTGTAACAACAGCTTAATCATCAGACTGTTCATTTCTATGTTAATATTAAAATCGTGCTGAATGTTTGTTTCTGAAACGATGGTTTCTTTTTCCGTTGACAGCTCCTTTTGCATCCTCAGTAAAGTGTCGGCAGAACAAACATCAAAGTTTTTAATCTGACATAACTCCCGGCGCAGGTGTTCGGTGATGTCCTCGGCACATTCTCCGCCGCAAAGGGTCATCAACAGATACGACCGAAAAAAGATCACTGTAACGATATTGGGCTCTAACACCCCGGCTGCCAAGCATTTGGTCAATAGTATCAAGAACTTGTGTGTTACCAATTATTGAATCTGCGAAATTTATTCCGCCAAATGAGTTGATTTTTGAAGTAGAATATGTAACTTTCATCCCGGTATGGTATTTTTCACCTAAATAATTGAAAAATATTTAATCGGGCAAGTCTTGTGAGCATTGATTTTACAGGGCTTCCCGATTTTTTAACATCCGCACGTGCGGATTTGAGGGTATATATGAAAAGACCGCAAAACTTACTATTTTCAAATAAAGATTTATGGCATCTCATTTGGCCCTTAATTACTGAACGATTTTTGTCCATAACTCTTGGTGTTGCAGATATTGTTATGGTTGCTTCTCTTGGAGAAAGTGCCGTATCCGGGGTTTCGCTTGTAGATACCATATTTATACTTATTCAAACTATTTTTGGAGCTCTGGCAACCGGTGGCGCTGTCGTTTGTTCGCAGTTTATTGGACAAAAACGAGCCGATAAAGCATCGCGCACTGCTGTACAGCTTTTATATGTTATGATCATCGGTGCTGTCATTATCATGATTTTTGGGCTTTTTTTGAATAAGGCATTGCTCTCTATTCTTTTTGGAAATGTAGAGACCTCTGTTATGGATAATGCTCGCACCTATTTTACGTTCATGCTCATAGGACTTCCTTCAATAGCTATTTATAATGGTTGTTCTGCTATTTTTAGAGCCCAGGGTAATTCAAAGGTTTCAATGTTTACCTCAATCCTTGTGAACATTATAAATATTAGTGGGAATGCAATAATGCTGTTTGGCTTAAAAAGTGGAGTTGAGGGTGTTGCTATTCCTACATTTATTGCCCGCACGATTGCAGCCGCAATACTCTTTTCTCTGCTCTATAAAAGCAAGCCAGGTTTTAAAATAAATGCTCCAGTGCAAGAGGAGGTGAATAAATTGGATCAAATAAGCATACGAGAAATAGGAAAGGTGAGATTTGAAGGGTATCTTATAAAGAAAATACTTCATATTGGTATTCCTACCGGACTGGAAAGTTCTGTGTTTCATATAGGTAAGATTTTAGTAATAACGCTTGTGGCAAGTTTTGGAACAGGCGCTCTAGCGGCTAATGCGGCAGCAAATACCATATCTGCCTTTGAGGTTCTTCCGGCATCATCCATAGGGCTTGCGCTACTTACCGTTGTGGGACAATGTATGGGGGCAGGGAGAACTGATCAGGCGGTGTATTACACAAAAAAACTTATGATCTTAGCCTATATTTCTATGGCAGCATTAAATATACCCTTACTTATTTGCGCAAAACAGCTTATTGGTTTGTACGGTATGTCTCCAGAAACTACTTATTTAGGTTGGAAAATGCTCATGTGTCATGGTTTGATGGGCATATTATTTTGGCCCGCAGCTTTTACGCTTCCTAATGCGTTGAGGGCTGCCAATGATGTAAAATTTACCATGACTGTTTCGTTCGTATCAATGTGGACGGTACGGATCGGTATGAGTTATCTTTTAGCAAATACCTTTGGATTGGGGGCTTTTGGTCCTTGGGTTGCCATGTCGATGGACTGGATTAGCCGCTCAGTAGCGTTTATTTTACGTTTTTTGCGTGGAAAATGGAAGACTAAAAGACTCATATAAATAAAGTAGCATGTATAAGGTGCAAAGGTCATACACAAAAACATCAAACTGCTTCCGAACTTTCAAAGTCGCCGAAATATTTGCAAGGATTGAAGGGTCCATATCTGCTGCCAGAAAAAATCATCGCAATGTATTTTCAGAATTATTTGCTACTTTTGAAAGACATAATTTGTAACCGGATAAAATATCGGGTAAAAATTTACAATTAACGTATGTTTAAAAATTATATTAACCTGATTTGAGAATATTTATCAGAAATATGGTCTGTATTCGCTGCCAGATGGTAGTGAAGGCTGAGCTTGAAAAACTCGACCTGAAATATACTCAGGTAAGAATCGGAGAAGTTGATTTGGTTGGTGATGTAAAACCTGAACAGCTTGAACAACTGAATGTTGGATTGAAAAAAGCGGGACTCGGTTTGATGGATGATAAAAAAAGCATTCTGGTTGAAAAAACCAGAAGCGCCATTATCGAACTGGTGCACTATTCCGAAGACCAGATTAAGGTGAACCTTTCTGATTTTTTGAGCGAAAAACTCAATTATAACTATACCTATCTTGCCAATCTTTTTTCAGAAGTAAAGGGGATTACCATCGAAAAGTTTTACCTCACCCATAAAATTGAAAGAGTAAAAGAATTAATCGTTTACGATGAACTGAATCTTTCGGAAATAGCATACAGAATGAACTACAGCAGTGTTGCTCATCTTTCAAATCAGTTTAAAAAATTTCCCGGATTAACCCCAACCCATTTTAAAATGCTTAAAGCTAAAAGGCGCGACACACTTTAGAATGTGTGAATTATGTAACTATTAACCTGAATTGTGTAACATATCCCATAAAATGCCGAGGTAACTTTGTAAAGATTATTTATACAGAGTGGAATGAAAAATATTGAATTTGAAAAATCCATTATACTTGTTCTCATTGAGATTATTGAATATGTTCCTAATTCTGTGGTTAGCAAAACCATTATCCGGAGAACTACCGGAAACATTAGCATTGTAGCTATTGATAAGGGGGAAGCTTTGGCTGAGAATATTTCGCCCTTCGACATTTTTATACAGATTATTGATGGGGCGGGCGAAGTGGTTTTTGATGATAATTTAATGACACTTCAAACCGGACAAGGGATAATTATTCCGGCTCATACATCGCACATAATAAAAGCAAATGAACGGTTTAAAATGATTTCCACCATCATTAAAAGTGGCTATGAAGGGATATTAATATGAAATTAGCTTATATTGCAACTTATCCGCCCCGTGAGTGTGGCATTGGCACGTTTACAAACAACCTGTTAAAATCGATGCTGAATGGGAATGCAAACCCTAACGAAGAGAATGAAGCTTTCGTGGTGGCTTTAAATGATAATGAGCTTGAATATAAATACCCTGAAGAAGTTAAAGCCACTATCAGACAAAATTATCAGGAAGATTACTTAAAGGCAGTAAAGTACATTAATTTAAGTGGTGCCGACATTTGTATTCTCCAGCATGAATTTGGTATTTTTGGTGGTCAGAGCGGGATTTATATTCTTCCGTTGCTTCACCGGCTTGAAATTCCGCTGGTTGTAACGCTGCACACCATCCTTAAAGCACCATCGTATAACGAAAAGGCGATTCTGAAGGGAATCTGCAAAATGGCACACAAAGTTGTGGTAATGAGCAATAAAGCCATCGAGTTT
The DNA here is from genome assembly GCA_040772505.1 of Mariniphaga sp. Lineage (GTDB taxonomy): Bacteria > Bacteroidota > Bacteroidia > Bacteroidales > Prolixibacteraceae > Mariniphaga. Next base: position 373,401 of record JAXGYA010000003.1, read on the forward strand.
TTGATCACCATTTACGATGTGCCAAAAGAAAAAATTGCATTAATCGAACATGGAGTCCCGGATATTCATTTCAATTCCGAAAAATCAAAAAAAGAGTTTAAACTTAAAAACAAGAAAGTGCTGCTAACTTTTGGTTTTGTTGGTCGTAACAAGGGCATTGAAACCGTAATAAAAGCGTTGCCCGAAGTGATAAAAAAGCACCCCGAAGTTATTTACATCGTTTTGGGGAAAACCCACCCCAATGTGCTGCGACATTCCGGCGAAGAATACCGTACCTTTCTTCTTCGTCTGGTTAAAAACCTCCAGCTTGAAAATCATGTTACATTCCTGAATGAATTTATTGACGAACGGGTTTTGTTCAAGTATTTATACGCCTGCGATATTTACATTACACCCTATTTAAACGAAGCCCAAATAACAAGCGGAACCCTTTCGTATGCGGTTGGAGTTGGCGCGGCTGTTCTTTCAACACCCTACTGGCACGCTGCAGAATTGCTGGCTGACGGAAGGGGTAGGCTATTTAATTTTAATGATTCGGATGAACTGGCGAAAACTTTAACCGAACTCCTCGATAATCCCAAAGAACTCAAAAGTTTAAAAAACAAAGCAGGTGAATACGGGAAAAAAATTACCTGGCCAAAAACCGGTGAAAAATATGTAGCACTTGCCGAAAGATTAGTCAAGGAAGAACACCCGGTTATTATTAAAAAAGAAACTGAACCTGATTTACTCATCCTCCCTCCCTTTTCGCTTGTACACATCAACCGGCTAACCGACGACACCGGCATCATTCAACATGCCAAATTTGGCATTCCCAATTTAAAAGAAGGCTATTGTTTGGATGATAATGGACGCGCTTTACTTATGGTTTTAATGGCCTACCGGCAAATGAAAGATATGCGGGCGCTGGAATTGTCACCTATCTATTTAAGTTATATCCATTATATGCAAAATGCTGACGGTACATTTCGTAATTTCCTGAGTTTTAGCCGGAATTTTTTGGACGAAGTGGGCTCCGAAGATTCGTTTGGAAGAACAATCTGGGCGCTCGGTTATTTATTGGGGAATGCTCCAAACGATGCTTATTATCAAACGGGCAGATTACTTTTTTTCAATGCAGCTCTCAATTTCGAAAAGTTAACCTCCATCAGGGGAATTGCTAACACCATGATTGGAATTAGTTATTACCTGAAAAGCAATCCTTCAGACGATTCAATGACTGAAAGGTTAAGAAACCTCGCCTATGTATTAATGAAACATTACAATGAAAATCAGTCTGATGGCTGGAACTGGTTTGAATCTTTGCTGGCTTACGATAATGGAATTCTTCCTTTGGCACTGTTGCATTCAACCGGAATACTGCATGATGATAAAATAAAACAAACAGCTATTGATTCCATGAATTTTCTGACAGAGCATACTTTAAAAGATGATTATCTATCGGTTATTGGCAATGAAAAATGGTATAAAAAGGAAGGTGAACGTTCTGTTTTTGCCCAGCAGCCCATCGATGCCATGGCGATGGTGTTAATGTATCATCAGGCTTTTCTTGTTACAAAAGAAAAAGAGTACCTGAATAAATTATACACTTCATTTTTGTGGTTTCTGGGAGAAAACGACTTGCGTATGAGTTTGTATGATTTTGAAACCAAAGGATGCTGCGATGGTTTTGAAAGTTATGGAGTTAACCGCAACCAGGGTGCCGAAAGTTCATTGGCGTATTTAATCTCACATCTGACCGTTTTACAGGCTTATGAAGAACTGCATAGTTCGGATTTGAAAACTACATAAAAAAAATCCCGAGTTTATATTTTGCAGCATTTTATATAAATTGCAATTGATCCAAGCGTTATGAACTTGGTGTTTTGTTGCTTTGTGGGCTACAAAAGAATTCAGAACGACATTCTAATTATTGTCATCATCTGGATGTTTCTTCTTTTTCTTAAATTTCGCCACTATTTTTTCACCTTTATTTTTTGCGATTTCTTTTCTTCCATAAATTTATTCTATTATTCCAAAATCCTCCTGGATTTTCATTAACCTGCTAATAAATATAGCAGTTTGTTGATTGTTTTCTCCTCTCGAATTAATTTTTTAATTCTACGTGATAGTTCTGAAAAATTGTTTCATGATATTATTTGTCCTCTGAGGCTGAATAAAAGCATCATTTCCGTTAACAGATATTTTTATCGGATCGCTGAATAACTTTTCTATCTGCCCCTTCTATGCAAACGAGGGGAGAGAAAATTTCATATTGACAAAAACAAGAGTAGTTTTTAAAACTCCAATATTTATAGTTCAGAATCCTCCAATCTTCACCTTTTCAAAACTCGCAAGGCTGTGGTTTTTTTAAAAAAGAACAAAGCGTCGTAGCGCAATGGAACTATGGTGGGCACAAATTGTCTTTTATCTCCTCTTGGATTATAGACTACCCCCACTGCTCTATGCCCCATTACCTTTAGGTTTTTTTTCTCTCGATCCTCTTTATCAAAAATCAAATAAAAACTTCCCAGATCGATTTTATTCAATTTATATTCTATGCTATTGGAAACGGCAGGAGGAATGGTCATTTCCTCCCCAGGGGCACCCCAGCTCGAGCCTGCCATCACTTTTCCTTCATAGGTGGTAAAGCCGATCAAGAAAACATTATCGTTGCCCAATCCTTCACGGGTGAGCTGACCAATGTTCTTCTGACCGGTGTTTCGCATACTTGTGTACTCCGCATCGCCAATATGAGTGTTGTGTGCCCAAACAATTCCCCTGGAATTCTCACCATAAAGATTTAATAAATCATTGACGGTGCCATTCATATGATGAACCCGGGAATTCCATGAAAGATTTCCTTTTGAGGCTACACTTTCCCTGTAAAACTTCTCGGCATTATTTACGACAATAGTGTTTTGCAACAAATAGAAATAAGTGTCATCAGAAAGTCCAGGGAAATTAACACGATTGTTTCTAATATACTCTACCACATTTTTTGTGGCATTAGCACATTTCTCTTTCCCGGCTCGCACTGCGTGAGCATAGCTCCAACTATCTCCCTTGTGCTGACCGAAACAGTTGTATTGGTCTTTGACATATTCATAAGCAGACTGGTCTGTTGTTTTGAGTAAATCCAAAACCACTTTTTTGGAATTCCATTCATCATAAACGTCCATGCCATAAAAACCAACTTTCTTATTCTGGGGCAATTTGTCATTGTGACTGCGGAGCCATTCGGCCAATGCGACAACCTCTTCGTTTGCCCACATCCAGGTTGGCCATCTGTCCAACTTTAACAGAACCTCTCGGGCAGAGTTTGCCGCGCCATCCAAATTTTTCACATAGCTATTGAGATGATATAAGCTGGCAAAATCGCCTTCTACTGCAATAAAGCTAAAGTCTTGTTCGGCTATCAACCGCCGACTTATCTTATCTCGCCACAAGTAGTATTCATGGGTGCCATGACTCGCCTCGCCTAACAATACCAATTCCTTATTGGCAGCTACCGAAATCAATCTGTCCAAGCTCGTATCTCCTTCAAGAGGAATAGCTTTTTCTTTAATGTTTTGAGCTGAAGAAAACATCCCGCTAAAAATTAATAAAAGTGTTAAAAAACATTTCATAAGTAATTGATTCATAATAAAATCAAGATAGACATTTTTAATATATTTGTCAAATAATCGATTAATTATTGTTTACACTCCTCCCCTCGTTCGGAAACGAGGTGGGGAGGGGTCTGACATTAAATCTACTCCACCACTCTCCTCAAAAATCGATCTGCTTCAACGTCTGTTAATTCCACTTTAGATAATGCAGCCTGTATTTGAATGTTTAACTCCTCCGGAGTTAGTCGTTCATTTCCATCCAGATAGTTATGCTCAAAAAGATACGCTTCTAATTCATCTATTTTGTGTCCAAAAAATCCGGAAACTTCTCTCGCCCTTAAAGCTTCAATTAATTGCTGTGGGTTATGATCCAACTCTTTTAATTTAGCATCAACTACATCAATAAATTTGCCAGAAACGCTGCCGGAATCCCGTAAGACCTCTCTATCAATAGGTTTTGGTCTTCCTTGTTGATACAGTTTTTGATAAGACTTCAACAATTCAACTTTATTAGCAATTACTCCGAGAGCAGACTCATTCAGACCTTCAATTTTACCTTGATGCTTTACAAAACTCTTCAGTTGACCATAATATTGGATGCCTCGCTGCAAACAGGCATGCAATAGTTCGTTGTCTTCAATTAAATAGGAGAGATAGAGTTGTTCGGGTGTATGCTTAAGCAAGTGATATTGCGGTGGGTTTAATCGTTTATGGTATTCTTCATTTGAATAACCCTCCGGAGATATAACATCTGCAAACTGCAGAGATGGCACTTCGGAAAGTTCACCCAAATTGTAATCCAGCTGCTCATTAGCCTGCCCTTTTAAGACGATTATTTTTCCATCAATTTCCGGATGCCCGGCAAGATGCTCTTGCCATTTTTTTAACTCGTCAGTTTGTGCGGTGAAGTAAAAAACTTGTCGTCCTTCTTTACTAATCTCTATTAAGGCTTCAATAATCTGTGTTGCTCTAAGATCATCGCTGTTCGCCAATACTTCATCCGCCAAAATGGGTAATTTAACACCTGACTCCTGACTTTCGATAAATGCCAATCGGACTGCAATTAACAATTGAATTCGAGTGCCCGAAGAGAGATGATCAAGCGGTTGCCCTTGATTCAATACCGTATCTTTCGCTCTGAAACTGGCACCTTCACTCTCATCCAATATCAATTCATAATGTCCATGTGTAATTTTATTAAACAGGTCATTTGCCCGATTAAACACCTTTGAACTACTATGTTCTTGTGTTTTCTTTTTCAATCCGTTTATTAGCACATCTCCTGTGATAGATGACATGGTGTTGAGGTAGTTTTGCTCTAAATCATCGAGCGCTGCCTCCTTTTCTGTCAATGCTACCTCTAACTCACGTCCGGTTTTTTCTTTGCTGACATGAGCTTTTATCGTTGCTATTTCAGTGTTTAAATCTTCTGCTTGGTTAGATAATTTCGTATAGCCCTCTTTGCGTTCTTCTGCATCTTCAATTTGTAGAGTTGGCATCTCTTCCTTTATATTTTCGTACAAAGGATGCTCTTGCAACTGATTCTCCTTTTCTATTTTACGACGTCTGGCCTGTTCAAATTCATTTTTAAAACGATCATAGGCTTCTTTCTGGGACAATAACATTCTCAACTCCTCTTTCGCCCCGATTTCCAAATTCAATCTTGAGTAAATTGAATCGATCTCTTCTCTATCTTTTGCATTTAACGCTTCGAAATCAACTTTTCGATTCTCTAAGTTTTTAATCTCTCTTATGAGAGCAGAACGTCTGTTTTCATCCTCATTCATCTTTTTCAAGATAGCTTTGGCGGATGCTACATCAGATGCAGGTGCTACATCCAGTTCGGTCAATATTGAATTGATGCGGGCTAAAGTTTCCGAATAGATTTTGCTCTCCTCTTCAAAGGAGAGTAAGTCTGCCTGTAACTCATTGTTGTGCTTTTGCCATTTTTGCAGATTTTTCAAAAGCCAATATAAGCCGGAATAAGATTCAATATTTTCGACTGTCAATTCCGGAATATTGCTTAGCTTATCTATCCAAGTCTGACGTTTAACTTCCAGAGTCTGAAACTGAGGCTGAATTTGCTCTGTCAAACCATTTAATTCCGCCAAACGGCGACTGATTTCATTCTGCTGTTTTACTTCGTGCAGCTCTTTATGAAGATCTTCCAATCGTTTCGACACCTCCTCTTCTTGCCAACTCTCCGGTTCGCGTATTCCTGTTCTCTTAAAGTCATTTACGCGTGTTTCTTGTACCGAGTCGGGAGCTACTGCACTCCGCCCTTTAAATAAAATAAGTAAAAGCATAGCCAGCACTCCTATCAATCCTATCCACCCAAAGAAATAGGTTAAAGGAACTGTTATTAAACCCAATGCCAAGAAAATCCACGAAGAGTACTGCGAGAAACCCGATGGTGTAGCATCTTTCTCAAACCAATCTATTAGGAGACGAATCCCAAGGTATAAATCTTCTTCCGTATGATTTTGCTCTTGCTTTTCTTTGTTTAAATGCTTTATTTCGTTTTCAAGCGTCTGTTTTTTGTTTAACAGATGATGAGCCTCTTCAAAAAACTTATCCAAATCACGAATATTCTCTAAATCTAACGTCTCAATATCTTTGCTCTTTAACGTAGAAAAAAGATCTCTAAGTGCTACTTTTGTTTCTCTTTCGTTCTTGGTAATAGCAACGCGCCTGTTTTGTAAGTTTCGCTCTAAATCCGATAACTTATCCACATTTTCGTTCAACTCATCCAAAACTACTTTATCAAATCCTCCATCAGGTATCTGGAGAGCCGACAATTCATCTTCTTTGCTCTCTTTCTCGCGGCGTATTCCGTCAATATCTTGCGTACTCGTTTCAATTTTCTTCTCTAATTTTGAGAGTTCCGCATCTTCATTCCCAATCAATAGCGGCATTTGTTCAGGATAAGAAGATTGTTCTATCTTCAGAACTTCATAATCCTTTTTCGCCTTTAAAAAGTCGATAAGGCGTTCATAAAGTTGTTTTAATTTGGAAGCATTTCTTGCCTCCTCATATTTTTCTTGTAGAGCAGTCAGTTTTTTCTCTTCTTTTTGCAGATCGATTTGCTTAGCTTCAATTGCAGCAACGTGCTGTCGTTTCGCTTCAAAATCTTTATATTCACTCAATCCAAGGTTGGGTGTGGTGCCTCTAAATCCTAATGTTTGCTGTGCTTTCTGCAGATCATAACCGCCAATTGTTTCTCGCAATATCTCTGCCGCTAAGTTTTTGTCATCTTCTCTGATAAGTTCATGAAGTGCTAAAAAATAGCGTTTAGACTCATCGTAAGCCGGAATGGAAGAGAGCGTATCATCCACTCCATTGCGTTGGCTGCTGTAATGTCCGTTATCAATTTTTATATCCCATGCTTCTTTATTTATCGATAATTTGGTCTCCAGATGAATCCGTTCAATGTTTTGCTTCCAGATCATATCTTGAATTATCCTCGCTGTAGAACTTTTGCCGGAAGCATTGGGTCCGGCAATAACATTAATATTGCTTGCAAGTGATGATATCGACTCCATCCCGGTGGGAAATCCCGGCATTTTGTAAATGGAAAGTTCTTTAATAATCAGAGCGGGCTTCTTCATATCAATTGGGTTTAGAAATTTGATTCATTAATTCACCAAGTAAACGGTTGCATTCATCTTTTATGGCAATACGTGCAATTTCCGGGGTGCTCTCCAACTTTCTTTCCGTTGGGAGAGGAGAGTAAACTCCTACACGATTGGCTTGCTCAATTTTTGTTGTCCACTCCTCTATTAAATCATTCAGAAATGGGTCATCTCTACCTTCTTCAATCGCCAAAATTGTATTTGCCAATATTCCCGCCGGTGAGGATTGCTGTGCTAATTGTTTTAAATCGGTCACTTCGGGTCTTATCTGAGTTTCTACACGTCGAACACTAATGATAGTGCCGGTTTCCAGCCGTTCTGCATGTTCTACAAAGGTTCTACTCCAGGCATCAATCTCTCTGGGGCGACTGTTTTTCCCAATAAGCGTTATGTGGTAAACCAACGAAACTACTTCTTCCAATTCCGTTATCTTTTCTTCAGCGTCCTCTTTTAAACTATAAACTACTTTATTGCGAAGCTCATCTTCATTATCAATACCGGTAACGTCGATGGATATATTTTCGTAACGCACCGGCGACATCCCAATTTGTTCAACCTTTGGTTGCTGATTGGGCGTTACGGTAATTAATAGTGGTCCATGTATATCGGGTTCTTTTGCACTCAAAGCTTGTGGCGATCCTGTATACCAAACAAGTGGGCGGTCAGCTAATTGTTGTGGTTTGTGGATATGTCCCAATAGCCATAGCGCAATATCGGTATGGCGTAATTCGTCAAGGCGGATAGGTCCATAATGGCTGTTGTATGCATCAATGTCACCGTGCAAAAGACCGATGGTTTGATAGTTTGGATTCAAGATGGAAGAATCCCAAGATAGCATGGCACTCTCTTCAACAAATCTTCTGGAAAATGACCAGCCAACAAATTGAATGGTATGATCGTTCTTTGTGAACTCTTGCACTTCCCAACTTTCATTTTGACCCAATAGATGCACATGGCGGTTGTTTCCTGTCTTAATTATTTGAGGCAACACATCAAAATCATGATTCCCGGCAACCAGATAAACCTTAATTCCCTCTTTTCCTAAACTATCAAATGCATCTTGCAATGGTCCATAGGCTTCAAAAAATCGATTGTCCCAATCGACAATATCTCCGCAAAGCACCAATACATCCACATGCTTGTCGATGCAGTAGTTTACAATTTTACTTAATGTGTGTTTTGTAGATGCATGATCTCCCGAAACGTCCGAAGATCGTTTGCCAAGATGTAAATCTGCTGTGGCTAAGATTTTAATACTTTTATCCATTTTGGTCTTAATTTTTTCTATTTTCTACCCCTCGTTTGTCCTCCTATCCCTCGTTTGCAACAAGAGGTTAGTGGTCTATTGTTTATAACAATAAAGATATTATTTTTTGCGTTACAAACGCAAAACCATGTCCCCCTCGTTGCAAACGAAGGGGGAGCAAACAATAAAACTCTCATATCAAATCTATATCAATATCACTACTCAGCTCTGCATAATTTCGAGCAGAGTTATAGGCTGTCTTCATTGTATCATTCATAGAGAATGTCTCCTGATTAGGCTCCAGCAACATGCTGATGAAACTTCCAAATAATTTTGTGGACGATAGGATTGAAAGTCCTATTGATGACCCTATAAATTGACTGCGTGTGATATTGCTTTTCATGGTTTAATTTATTTTACTATTTATTTTGAATTTAATTTTAACCACTGATTAAATAAAATATCCGGTGTTTTAGTGAATTCAACTGGCACAATCTTAAGTTGATCTCCTGCTTTGTTATACCGATAAGCCTCTTCTATTACTTTTAAATCTTTCGTAATTTCTTCATCGTTAATTTGTCCGTTAGCATCCGTCATCCCGGCGATTAAAAGTTTGTGCGGGAGCCAGGGTTGCAGCAAGGTCAGGCAGGTCATAACCGGTGAGTGCCCCCGCTACCAGACTATGGACAAACTTCGGGTCATAAAACCGATTCACAATAAAAGTTAGGTAAGAGGAAATCGCCAACATAGACAACATGGTGATATCTGTACGCAAATGTACCGAACCAACTTCAAAGGTGAAAGAAATTTACGATATGATGGGATATAAATATGTGCCATTCTACCGTAAAAAATCCCTGCCTTGCCGGCAGGCAGGCGTAGTCCCCCTGTTGAAATTTTCAAAATTGATACTTCTTAATATCAGAAAGTTACAGGGGTGCCCCTGCAATGTGGGTTAATAACAAGGTGATAGCATTGTTCTAATAACTGTTTTTATTCTTTATACCTTTTTTGGCGTACAGGCGAGCATTTTGAAATCAGACACGCTTCAATCGTCATATTGTGACCGGTTTGTCTGGTGGTTTTGTAGCCCTGCCATTTCCCTCTGGAATATGCAGTTGAAACTGGTGTTAATTCTTCCATGGGGTCGGCTGTTGGCGTCCGAAAGATTGATTTAGCCAGTTGGTTTCTGTCCAGCATTCGTTTGCAGTACTGTTTATTTTTCCTCGGTTTATTCTGAAATTTCTATTCCCCATTGTTTTTATTACAACGCCGGGCAAACCACCAGCGTTTTTTAAACCTGAAGATTTTCTTTTTCAATTTTATGAAATTCCGGAAGTTTTTCATGAAATTTTTTTCAACAGCTTTAAAGATGGAGTTTGAAGTTACTATCTGTTAAATACTAAAGAAATATGATATTTTTAATACTATCGTACGATTTTTAAATTCAAGGTGCTTGTTCAAATCAGAATTTGAGCTGTTAAACCAAGCTTCGTTATAGGCCAGATAAAGAAAACTTCCTGGACGGTATTCCCAACTGAGCAGTCCGCTAAGCAAATAATCGTTGTGAATTTGCTTTTGCTCATAGTATGTTGTTCCAAATATTCCCTGTGCGTGCACACGGATAAAAAAGTCTTTTGTAAACATCCATGTGGAATTGGACGATAATTTATAGTGCCTCCCATCGGCCTCATTATCATCATCGCAGGTTTTTGTATAACCGCCCTGTAATTTGATTAAAACATTATGGCTCAGGCGGCCTTCACCGTCAACCGAAAAACTTCTCTGACTGCCCACATACTTTTGGTCAAAATTGTAAAAGGTTCCGCCCGAAGCCAAGAATTTTCCGGCAAATTTGGCACCTAAACTAAGTGGCCTGGTAGAATAAACCATCTCGAAAAAATCTCCGGTATAATTCCCGGTCAACTCGGTGGCAGAAAAGTATTTGTATTGGGTGGATATCGACATTTCATTGATGAGGCTTACGGTTACATCCGCACCAACCTGGAAGTTATTAGCTTCTCTTATCCCGCCGCTAATAGTCCGTTTTTCGCTTTCGCTTTGAATGGTTGTTCCAAATTTCTTATCGGGAATAAATTCCGGGTACCTTTCAAGCCATGTATCAATGTACCGTGTTGTAAACAAGTTCCGGTTATATTCATATTCCAGATTAGCTATTATTCTACGGACATGGTATTTATTTATGCGGGGGCTCGTGCGGACAAGGACAAGTCCTTTGTTCCAGCCTCGATCGGGTTCTTTCTGGATATAACCGATCCGGTTGATTTCAAATGCAGGTTCCACCCGGTCGAAATTAAATTTTGCTCCCCACAAATCACCGGTGCGAGTATAAGATAGGTTATAGGCTCTATTCCGGTCGTACTCTTTTTCGGTAGAACCTGAAGCCACCTGAAAATCAACTAAATCGTTGTCGCTAAACATAAAGTTTCCGTCAACCCCAACAATCCGGTTATAATAATCAGGCTCTTCTTTAGTTGCAGCCAAAATCCCTAAGCTTCCGGAACCTAAAATGTCTTTTTTGACCCTCACTACACCGAACGTTGCTTCTTCGGCATTTTGCATCGAACTGGAAAAAAAGGATTCCCCGGTCAGGTTCCCCAGCATTCCAAATTCAATTCCATGCGATAGTTTCCCGGTCATTTTTACACCGCAAAGAATATCGCCTTTTGCACCGATACGCCGGCTGTAAAACAGTTCCAATGGTGTATTAAAAATATTTATCCGCTCGGTAAAAAACGGGCGAAGTTCTTTGAAACGCGTTGGGAACCGGGTCAGGTTAATTTCGAAAACATCGGCATCTACCTGGGCAAAATCCGGGTTGAGGGTGAAATCAGCAGTCAGGTTTGGCGTTGGGCTATAACGGATATCTCCTCCTATGCTGAATGTACTTGAATGTCCGATGTCCATTGTTTTGGTGGTACCGGTTACCCCATAAGGCCTGAATTCAAAAGTCCTGCCCGAACTGATAGTATTAATATTTTCGATATTGCCCATTTGAGACATACGTGTGGTATTGTCCCATTCGGGCAAATGGGGTTTCCATTGCCCCCGGGAAGCATCTTTTGAGATGTTCCGCATAATGTTAAAACCCCAGGTTTGGTAGGTTTTGTTGGAATACCTGAAATTAAAAAAGGGGATTTTGACTTCCGCGTACCAACCGTTTTCATCCACCGTACCTTCGGAATACCATATCCCGTTCCAGTTCTGATCACGCTTTACGTCATCATACCGGAGTTCGTCGGCCTGAACACCCGTTGGGGACACCACAAACTTATAACCCGTCCGGTGATCATGGTAGCTGTCAAAGAACAGCATCAGGTGATCCGGAGCAGAAGTACCCCTGGGTGATAGCTGCCGGACAATTTTATCGGGTTCCGAATCCCAGCACCAAACCCCTATGTACAGATTTTCATCGTCGTACAAAATGGCAAATTCGGTTTCTTCGCTCATGGGTACTAATGGGAAGGGTTCTTTTTCAAGGAGTCCGCTGCCGCGTTCAACCTTTTTCCATGCAGGTTCGTTTAATTGGCCATCCACAATAATTTCTTCCCCGGATGGGGGCAAACGATAGGCATGGACGGTATAATTTTCTTTGGCAGTGTCGTTCACCAATGCCCTGATTGAGTCGAAATAGGCTGGTGAAAACTGACTGTAGTCCACAGTTCTTTGTCCGTTTGCATTTAAACAAGCTACAAGCAAGTTTGCTAAAAAAAATAAAACATTTATAAAGCGGACATTCATTTTCTTTATTCAGTAATCTTACTTTTCTTTTTAATGTGAATCAAGGGCTAAAATATTAAATAAATACCAACTTTAAACTCCGTATTTCTTGCCATTGCCATTTCTACTCCTCTTCTGATTTAGCAAAAGCCAACCAAAGTGGCAACGGGCAATGACAATGTTCAGAGCATGAAAATAATTAATCATGCCAATGTCAGCAATACTGATTTTTTAGTTCTTCATCTTTTTATTCGTTAAGTTTCGCTGCTGAACCTTGGTCGAGGTACAAAATGGTATCCGGGTGCGTTCGCAAAATGGTAGCGGGGCAAGTAGTTGATATTTCTGCGTTTATGGTATTGTACACGGCTTCTGCCTTCCGCTCGTTGGGAACTACGCAACTAATGTGTTTACAGCCCATAATTGCCGGAATGGTAAGCGTTAGTGCATGAGTTGGTACATCATCGAACGTGGGAAACCAGCCTTCTCCGAGTTGTTGCTTGCGGCAACCTTCGTCCAGCTCCACCACTTTCACCAATTTTGTATCGTTGAAGTCGGCCACGGGTGGGTCGTTAAATGCAATGTGACCGTTTTCGCCAATACCGATACAGGCAACATCCACCGGGTGCGCCTCCAATAATTCTGAATAGCGTCGCACTTCGGCTTCTATATCCGCAGCATCGCCATTAACATAATGCACCGCTTTGGGTTGAACTTTTTCGATGATGCGCTCTTTCAAATATTTCCTGAAGCTGGCCGGATGCGTTTCGGGCAATCCTTTGTATTCATCGAGATGAAAAACGGTGATTTTTTTTCAGTCGATGTCGTGCGTTTGTAGCGCCTCCAAAAACTGAAACTGTGAAGCACCGGTTGCCAGAATCAAATTGGTAAAGCCTTTTTCACTGATCGAACGGTTCAGCAATGCAGCTACGTTAGCGGCAGCCGCTTTACCCAAATTGTCTGGGGTTTCATAAATTTCAACCTGTAATTTTTCTTTTTGAAATTGTTTTTTATTCATGTTTGCAATGTTTTATATCCTCTAATTAAAATAATTCTGTTATAGCAAACCAACTGGTGACAAACGAAAAAAGCACTACCGCAAAAATGCCAATATTCTCACGCATGCCGGCTTTGTGACTTCCCATCAGCGTCTGCCGGTTTATGAGCAGCAGAACGGGAATGGCCACCGCTGGAAGGATAACGGCCTGAAATGCCTGCGAGAATACCATGAGTGCTGGTGGACGCTGTTCAAGGAACACTGTGCCGAAAGTGAACAGCATGGCCACAAAAATAAGAATCCGCGATTGGGTAGAATGTGTATTCCGAGGTTTCCCGGTGTAGTCAGCAATCAGCCAGGGTGCAATCAGCACAATGGGAAAGATGGTGGATAATCCTGCACCCACAATTCCCAGAATAAGGATAAATGCCGCAGCGTTTCCGCCGATGGGTTCAAAAAGGTGAATCATTTCGACTGTGTTATCAAGTCTTAGTCCCATTACATGCAGTGTGCCGGCTGCCACAGCCATAATCACTCCGCTCAGAAACAACATCATTGCTGCCGATACGAAAGCGTCTTTTTTTTCCTCTTTCAGGTTTTTAATGCCCCAGCCTTTTTCGGCCACCACCGTACTGCGCATAATGAATACCGCAGCAGAACAGGTGGTTCCGGCAATTGCAGCCACAAGCCCCATGGCGCCGGGCGTGTCAGGTATTCCGGGTACCAGACCTTTGGCGATAACTGACCAATCGGGGCTAACCATAAAAAATACCACGATAAAGGAAAGCCCCATAAAGATTACGAAGAAAGTAAGTACCTTTTCGAAGGTTTTATACTGGCCAAACCACAAAAGCAGATATAGTCCGGCGGCCAGTACAAGGATGATCCAGCCGCGACCTACAATCCGTTCATTGAAAAGCAGCCGGATGGCCTCCTGAACCAGGTCAGCCACAATGCCCATTACGCCCATGAGCGCCAGCAGTTCACCAATTATCAGTGCAATCAGAATGTACAGCGCCAGTAGCCATCCGTATTTGAATTCGTGCTTGATGTTGTTCAGGGCAGTTTTCCCCGAGACAAGGGTTACTTTTCCGTAGGCCACCATGAGTATAAACGTGAAAATGCAGGACAACACAAGGGCCCAAAACAGTTCCATGCCGTGCTCGGCACCCGTTTTGGCCATGGTGGTAATGCTTCCGGTTCCAATGTTGTAGCCAATAAGAAACAGCCCCGGACCGACTGCAGCAAGGGCGATGGCTATTTTTTTGTAGGTTTTATTCATATTTTTTTTAAAAGTGCCAAATTTCAAATAAGTTCCAATTATTCAATTGATTAAATCCCAAACTTCGAAATAAATTGAAAATAAAGTTTAGTTATTCAGATTTACTAATTATGGATGAGAATATTTTTTTCAAATCAACTGCTTCATCGTATATTGGTTTTCCTTCCTCAACTACATCTTCTTGAATCATAGTAGTTTGTTTTTTGATAATTGATTTTTGAAATTTGTTATTTATTTGTCTATTTATTATTGTTGTTTGGAATTTTTATAAACCATATTCCCCGTTTGATAATGGATTTCTTCTTCCATTTGCTGTGCATAAACTTCATGCAAAAAGAGAGAAAAGATTAGTGTTACTACTGACCGAATGAGCATAAAGTTGTAATTTTTTTAAGAGACATATTTCAATATATTAATGATTGGTTTTTATCTTATTTCAACCACCTGTCAAACCATTCGAACGCTTCAGCCTGCATCTCCCTGCTGAACCTGTGCCCACCAGGATAAAATGAGCCTTTGTAACGTTCAGGTGCTTTTGCTTTTTCATATACTTCCTGAAGAATCTTATCTGCCTCCTGCATACCGGTAAGTGTAAAAAGCCCGTCCTGCTCGGAGTTTAATACCAGTGTCGGAGATGGGACATTCATACCCAAGATTTCGGGGAAATCCAGTTCTTTGGGCAGCACAGGAGCAAATGTCATCCAGGTATGGGTGTGCGATTTATTGAGCATAAAATCTTCCCAGGTAGTCATAAGCCCCACACAAACAGAGCATTTAATCCTTGAATCCAGTCCGCCGATAAATACCGTTCTCATCCCTCCGCCCGAAAGACCGCCACACCCAATTTTATCTGCATCCACATCCTCCCGCGAACATAGAATATCGAGCGCCTTCAAATCTTCCGCCATCCACACGCCCGGCCATGTTGTCCCGGCACAAAAAAGCGATTTGGCCATGATGTCTTCATGCCAGGCAGCCCAACCGTTGTAAGCATTTATGTTATCCATGCTTTCAGGATTATTGTCATTTAATCCCTGCCGTAAATGCTCAGGTACATCCTGTAGCATTACCCGGCGACTGGCAAAGGGAAAAGCATCGGACACAAGGACTACGTACCCTCTTTTAGCCACTTCGTTTGCCCATGCAAAACCGTCATAATATTGCTGTTGGGAATCTGCAACATGGGGATGCTGTGAATCACTGGTTCTGGTTATTTTTCGTTTCCCAAAATATTTATCCGCCCCATGATGATGAAAAGCAAGGATACCCGGCAAGGGGCCGGTTGCATTCGCAGGTTTCAACACAATTGCTTCTGCTGGCCTTCCATAAGGTAGGCCCCAGCTAATTTCCTCCACCTGTAAACCATCGTATAGATATTCTTTGTGAATCGTTACTTTAGGGATTCCTCCAATATCCGGCATAGAAATCCTCTCCAGAACTTTTTCTTTGGCTGCTTTCCGCCAGGGTTCAATTTCTTTCCATTCTTTTCTCCGGAACGAAAGGGTGGGCAAGTTTTTCTTCATGGATTTGGCAGCCCAGTCACCATATGCGCCAATAAGGTTGGTACCATCATCAACTCCAGATTTCCCAAAACCGGAAGGAACTATGGGTCCCACAACTGCATTGGAAGCCGATGCCTCTTTCAGCGCAAGCCCGCAAAGACCGGCAGAAGTAATATGCATAAACTTTCTTCTTGAATAGTGCATGTCATTAAATTTTTGATTTGGATTATTTTTCTTTTTTCATCATGACCCCACCAATTCCAATTGGTTGGATAATTTATAAGATCAGGAATTTTCATTGGTTTGATCCTATTTGTCTTTGAAATATTTGAGTTGTAATTATTCGTATTTATTTTATTCTATATGTCTCAAAAATTGTTCAAACATTTTTTCTGCAGAATTTTCTTTCACGATATGCAATTGCCTGCCGACATTTTTTTGCTGCCAAGCAGTTTTTATCAATTCAATGTCACTGTTTTCTTTATCCATGTCAATGAATTTGCTTTCCCCATCCCTCATGTTGATTAAGTTGAGTTTTCCGGGAGCCAGTACCGCCGCCAGATCCGGTAGATCGTATGCGGTTAATGCCCCTGCAACAAAACAGTTTGTAAGTTCTGTATCATAGAATTTATTCAAGATAACTGTTTGGTATGAGATTAGCGAGCCAATAAGTGTAACAGATTTTATTGTTTTATTAAAGGCAGCGGCATGTAGCAGGGTCGGACCTAATTCATCAAATGCAACGGTACTAATCTTCTCCGAATCAACATCCGGCCTTTTTTGCAAGAAATTAACAACTCTGTTCACATCGCCTGCCTGGACTCCAACAATACTGCGGCCTATCAACATTGCAAGATAATTAGTCCCATAGTTTTTGTCTTCAACTTCACCAATGCCTGATACGTCCGGTGCAGCCACTAAATATCCTTTTTTTACCAGTTGTTCAATCCTGCCCGCCACGGCTGCATCGGCAATTTTCCCTTTGGGGTGCAGATAGATAATACTTGAAAATTTACTTCCTGTTTCCGGGACAAACAGCAACAAAGGAACAACACATTCCCCCTCGCCATGTAAAGCATACATTTCAACAGAATATCCTTCTCGTTGGTATCTCCCCCGAAAAACAGATTTGATATTTTCATCAGGAGGACGATAACCTGAAATTTCTTTTGCTTCTTGCTGAACCTTGTTCAAATGAATTTCAAAGTCACTCCTTGAATCCTGCAACCTTTCGATTTGTTTTTCTGCTTCTTTTTTATTGAGGTCAAATACGGTTTGAGCATTTTCAATTGACGAAGCAATATTCCCGGTGGGCGTTACCATTAATTCTTCAGGGGTCAATATGTCCATATTTTCATTGTTGGGGTTTCCCGGGAGGTTGAGGTTTTTTTGAAAAAAACCATATATCCCTTCCCGTAATTTCACCGTGTAACCGTGCCCAAAATCATCTTCCACCATCCCGATGTTTTCTTCCATCCCAGATACTTTATAGGCATTGGAAACTTCCGCATAAGTTTCGCGTGCGCCCTGAATACTGAAAAAATCCCTTGTGCCAGCGCCAATCAGCACAGGATTTGGTGCTCTGACTTCGAGCAGGTCGGCATGGGTCAATCCATTCAGGATGCCATGGTAGAAATTTTGCTCCGCATCCTGCGGTCCGATTGATTCGAGCAAGCGCCTGAACCCAGTGATGTAATTTACAGGTGCCCCGGCTTTTATACGTTCGTCAAAGGCAAAAATATAGGCTGCCTGTGTTCCTCCCCCGGACTGTCCGGTTACTCCAATCCTCCCAGGGTCAACTTCTTTTCGGGTCAGCAGGTAATCCACCGCCCTTATCCCATCCCAGATAAAATACCTGGCCAGCGAAACCCCGGAGAGCAATGTTTTATTCCCCAGATAGTTATGTTCGTGCGTTGTGGGGCCTATAGCCGAAGCATTTTTTCCCGGGTCAAAAAGCTGAACCCGTTCGCCCTGGCTTATGGGATCGATTGCAAAAACAATAAAACCTTTTTTTACAAGGTTCAGGATCATAACCTGATACGAATCATACCTGAAAGAATTTTGTGTGTGCCCGCTGGTAAAAAGGATAGCAGGCTTTTTACCTCTGCCATCTGGAAGGTAGAGGCAGCCTGTAACATAAAATCCAGGCATGGATTCGTAAATTACTTTGTCAATTTTGTACCCTTCCTTTTTAACTGTCCCGGTAACCTGAGGATTTAAAGGTGTCTTATCGGGGAAGGGGCCAACTGTTTTTATCAGGATGTCTTTCACCTTGTCCTGCCTGCTTTCCCAATTTTCTTTTGTTTTTAAACCGGCAATCTCTTTGTCCCTGGCATCAAGATAAGCAAATGCCTGTTTGTTCAAATGACGGACCAGCATGTTTTCTCCATTCGACCACTCTCTCCAATTGTCAAACACATTTAGATTCTCTTCCTGAGCAAAGGCAGTGTTATTTTTTAACAGAACAAGTACGAGTATTAAAATAGTTTGGGTTACTGTTGCTATTTGTGATTTCTTCACAAGATTCTTTTTCTTTTTTTATTATGACCCCCACCAGTTCCAATTGGTCGGATAAGTAATAAGATCGGAAATTTTTACCGGTTTCCCGCCGGATTCGATGGATTTGACCGCTGCAATGCCAATCAGGCTGGAGGCTACCCCCGCCCTGCTCCCGGCAACCTGGTTCAACGGGTCCGCCTTTTCGGGTATAAACAAAAGGTCTTTCATGTGCGGATCGGCACCACCATGGCCGCCCCTTTCGCCCTGGGCGCGGAAACTCTCTTTTTCTTCCCCGCCAGCCGTAACGTTGATCCCTTCTTTCCCGCCAATTTTTATCGTTCTGGTTTCCCCGAAGTTTTTCGTGATACGGAATTCGGAACCGTACGGAACATCCCATGGCTGGTTGTGGAAATTGCGGATGTCCATCCTTCCCTCTCTGCCATTAAATGCTATCTGCTGCCCCTCGTAGGGCATAAACGCATTGAGCGAATAATTAAGAATAGCCCCGTTGTCATACAAAACCTGGACGGTTTGGGCATCATATGAAGTGATGTTATTGTCCCAGACACACCCGTCCCTTAAATAATGGTCTTCGTGTTCACATTCCACATAAAGTTGCATCGACCGTTTGTCTTTGGTGATGTCCCAGTAAAAATCACATTGCTTGCTGAACGGGCATCCCCTGCATTTCTCGCTACGGTAGGCATTGTTGCTGCCGTAAAATGCCACCTTCCCAAAGGCGCTCACTTCAACCGGTTCGGCGCCCAGCCACCAGTTTATGGTGTCGAAATGATGGGATGCCTTGTGCACAAGCAGCGATCCCGAATATTCTTTTTTTCCGTGCCACCGGCGATAATACGAAGCTCCGTGGTTAATGTCTAAGTATTCATGGAATTCTATAGAAATGATTTTTCCCAGTTCGTTGCTATCGAGTATTTTTTTTGCCTGCATGGCGTCCTGTCCGTGCCGGGCGTTGAACCCCACCCAAACTGTTCTCCCCGTTTTAGCCTCCGTGTCAAGGATCCGCTGGCACTGGTCGGCTTCGGTTGCCAATGGTTTTTCCGAAAGCACGTCGCATCCCAGTTCCATGGCCCTTACCGCATAATCTGCATGGAAACAATCGGTAGTAGTTGTAATTACCAGATCCGGGTTAGTCTGTTGGATCATCTTGTCAAATTCACTGGAATGGAAGACCGGGGCATCCGTGCGAATCAATTCCCTGGCCACTTTTAGACGGGACCTGTTGGCATCACACAATCCGACCATCTCAACATAATCGCTATATGGGTGGATTAAATTCGACCCCCAGGTCGCAGTCCCACGGCTCCCTGTTCCGACCAGGGCTACCCTCACCTTCCGGCCCTTCCTGATAATTTTCCGGGTCAACTCATTTGACGGTTGGGCTAATAACGAACTTATCGGGTTGGACAAAGCAATTCCGGCAACTCCTGCTCCAGTTTTTAGTAAAAAATCTTTTCTTGAAAAAGTTTTCATAACAGTTATGTTTTTAAATTCTATAATTGAGTTTTCTGACTGAGAAAGGCAGATTTTATTATGAGTTCACTTCGTTTGTAATGGAAAGAAATCCCTGTTTGGAATCAGGCTCAATGTTCAAACACAATCTCACCCTCAACAATTGTCTTTTTTATACTTACGGTAGAATCATCCAGTGTGAACAAAATCAAGTCGGCCCTCATGCCGGGCTTTAATTCCCCCCTGTCATTGAGACCATATATCCGGGCAGCATTGGTGCTGCCCATTTTAATAGCATCAGCAAGATCACAGCCGGTAATTTTCATCACATGACCAATCATTTTCGACAAGGGAGATGCTGAGCCACTTAAAGATTTTTGGGCGGGATACATAACCACTCCTTCTGCTTTTAACTCTAGAGTATCCCCAATGGCATTTAAATAAAAACCTGAAGCCAAGCCTCCCAAATGACTCATATCTGAAGTCATAACGATTTTATCCGGCCCCTTTGCTTTATAATATACCCCTATCTGCTCGGGAGTAAGATGGAAACCGTCGCAAATCATACCTACATTCAGCCTGTCGTCAGCGAGTTGAGGCCAGAGCGTATTGTTCCAACGGTGAATGTAATTGGCTATCCCATTCCCCAGGTGGGTAGCAATTATGGCTCCCCCGTCAATGGCTTCGGTAATCTGGACTGATGATGCATTATGGTGTCCTAAACCCACTTTAATTCCCATTTCTGTGCATTTGGAAATAAAGTCTAATGCACCCTCAATTTCGGGCGCCAGGGTTATTTGCAGGATTTTTCTTCCCGAAGCCTCGTATAGTTCCATAAATTCATCCCAGTTAGGTTTTCGTACATGAATCAGGGGATGCGCCCCCCGAAAGCCATCAACCGGCGAAATGTAGGGGCCTTCAAGATGGAAGCCAGCAATAGAACCTCGTGTTTCAACATCCTCCTTTGCTGTTGCCAGCAATTTAAAATTCTTCAGGAAAATATTGTGATCATTGGTGGTAAGGGTAGGCATATACGTCGTAATACCAGCTTCCCAAAATCCTGACGTTATTGTTTTGATACCTTCCAGTGTCAATTCCTGACCGGTATTAACAAAAGAATATCCCCGATAACCATTTACCTGATTGTCGATTAATCCCGGAGAGACAAAAATCGCATCATTTCCACTTGACAGTTTCTTGATTTTTTGTACTGAAGCAATCTTCCCGTCTTTAATCCCAATTCTAACAGGAGAATTATCCATATAATGAATCCCTTCAACCTGAAAATCAAAATCATTGTTTTTATTGCAACTTGTTAAAAAAAGGATAGAAACCGCAAATGCCAGGCACCATCCCCAAATAAGATTTGTTTTTCTGCATCTAATTTTTTCCATAAATAGTTATTTCCCTTAAATCAAATTCGTTGTTCCGCCATGTTGAATGTTAATGTCCATGCCCCGTTGGTTTGTCCTCCATGCCCCATTGGTAAAATCCGGGATTTGCACCGTGGCCCCCTGGCGGGCAACCGACCATTCGCTTAGTGGCGTGATTGCACTCCAAAGTGCAGCGTCATAAACGTCCATCTCAAGGGGCAATCCATTTCTGAGGCAATCAATCAACCGCCAGTCGCTGGCTGTTACGCGTTCATATGACCTACTACCATGGCTGCCTGCCTGGTTTCGTTTTTCATTGAACCGTTTGGTTATCTCCGGAGTGTATTTTTCTATTAATGCATTGAATTCTTCCTCCGAGAGCCAACCGTGCTCGCTGGCAGCGATCCGGTCAGGGCGGGCTCTGTATATACCTTTGTTCCCGCTGATTAAATCGAAACGGTGCCCCGGGCGCGGTGAACTTATATCATGTTGCAACATAATAGTACGCCCTTTATGCGTACGGATGATGGTTGTGTTCATGTTGCCCCTGAAATTTAGCCCGACATATGGCTTGTAATAATCGTCTATCTCAGCCATTTCTTTCATTTTATTGCCCATGGTAAAATCGTTGCTTGAGATGGAAACCATATAATCCATTTTATCGCCATAGTTAATGTCCATTATTTGGGCAACAGGCCCCAAACCATGCGCAGGATAGAGGTTTCCGTTCCGGTTTACATTTTCCTGCAGGCGCCAGGGGCGATAGCCAAACCAGTTGTTATCATTTTTGTCCCTAATCCATCTTACGTTGTTATCGGATACCCTGTCGTGGATATAGTGCCCTTCGCCATGGATAATTGCGCCAAAAAAGCCTTGCCTGGCCATGTTTAATAATACTGCGGCAATTCCGCCGTGGCTTGATCCACAATCCATAAAACAGTGTTTTCGCGTATTTTCAGATGTCTCAACTACCTGCCAGCACTCTTCCAAAGTTACGCCAACAGGAAGTTCCGTATATACATGCTTTCCGTGTTCCATGGCATAAACTGCAATAGGTGCGTGCAGTTTCCACGGCGTTGATATGCAAATGAGGTCTATGTCTTCACGTTCGCACACCTCTTTCCAGCTTTCCTGATCTCCCGAATAAGAGGATGGGTTTTGTTTTGGAAATTCTTTCTTCAAAAATTTAATTGCGGAATCTACCCTTTCCGGAACTATATCGCACAGCGCTTTGACTTCAACCCCTTCGATGCTGGAAAAACGGATCAAAGTACCCGATCCGCGGCTCCCTATTCCAATAAAACCCATTCTTACTTTATCCAATTTGGGTGCTCCATAACCGTGCATGTTAAATTTTTGGGTATGCCCTCTGGAATATAGGGTATTACTGTTTGCCCGGCTGGTTTTTACCACCATTCCTGCGGCGGCCAACCCTGTTACTTTTAAAAAATTCTTGCGATTAATTTTCATGTTTTTAAATATTAAAGATTTTTTTTGCAGTTTCCCGGTATATTGCTTTTAATGTCGCATTCGGCAATTCGAGGCCGTAGTATCGCCAGCCAACGCGTCCGGGGATGTATTCGTCGGCAGTTTCCAGCAAGCGCCAGTGGATCTGGTACATGCTTTTTTCCCTACCCATGTCGGTTCCAAAAACTATCCTGTCTTTGTATTTATTCAGGAATTTGGCAGAAGACCTTGGTGTCCGCCCCAGTTCATAGTCCCGTGCAGAGGTATCAAGGTAAAGGTTGGGGTACTTTTCCATGTCCCGCTCTAATGTTTCAAGGTCGTGCCCCTGGTTCCCGAGGTGGCACGCGATAAAAATGGTTTTGGGATGTTTCTCCAATGTACGGTTCCTCATTTCAATTAATTCTGAATGCGAAGGGGTGTCATGACCGTACTTGCTGAAATGCTGGTAGTCGGGCGAGCGTTCCTGGAAAACATCCAGCGGGGTCCAGGCAGAAGGATGATCAGCAACATGAAGGCTGACCGGCATTTTCAATTCTGCGCATTTTTCCCAAAAAGCATCCAACCGCGGATCCTCGGGATGTAATCTTTTTTCATGGGGCAGATCGCTGTCGCGGGTAATGCCATACCCTTTGTCGGATATCTCGCCAACCCCCCGTGCCCCTTTTTTATAACACCGCACCAGCTCCGCAACTACCCGTTCGGGATAATCGGGCTTGTCGATATCCGTTCTGTCCATGCCACAATACAGCTGGAACCGGCCGGGATGTGCTTTCAACAAGGAATCCACCAGGGCATCAAATTTTTCTCCAATTGCTCCGGTCAGTACCAAGGATGTTTCCATGCCCACTTCGTCCATAGTCCTGACCCATTCATCCACTTCAGCAGGTGTCCTGCCCACTACATGCACATGGCTGTCGATAACCGGATATTTGGCCTTGGGAACAAAAGTCTCCTTTGTTACAACCGATGAACGCGGGGCCCAGTCCTTAAGCAGAATGTTATCCATTGGCCCTGGTTGGGAAGATACTCCGGGGCCTCCCCAATCGCCAAATTTAATCTTCATCCATTCAGGGTCATGCTGCCAGTCTTTCTGTGTCCCGGCACCGGCCATAGAAACCGGAGTGGAAGATTGCGCGTTTAAACTCAAACCTCCGGTTGCAATCCCGGCAGTCAAGCCCAAAACGCTTTTTTTTATGAAATCCCTTCTCTTTGTCATTTTGGATATGTTTTAAATCGTTAAAAAAATTGCCGGACTGATTTTGAAAAGATACTAATATTTTTTTGCAAAATCATCAGCATAAGCATTTATTTCGGCATCTGTTAAATGAACTCCGGAACTAATAATTACGCGATATCTGAATGTTGTTGACTGACCGGCAGGAATTGTGAAACCCATTATTTCCTCCCCTTTTGTGAAATCTTTTGCACCCAGCGGATTGGCCGCAAAAAGACCGTACCCGCGTGCATGCCACCAGGTTGGGTAACTTTGGTTTTCCGGGTGGTCGCAAATGACCAGCGAAATTTTCTCCCCTTCAATGTTTCCGTACAAATCCATCCACCGGGCACGGGTGCCCCAAACTTCCAATCCAGTATCTCCTTCACTACTTCTGTAATTACCAGATATTTCATCGTTCGACATCTCTTTTACTTTATTCACTTGCCCGTCAGGCCCGTAAATAACCTCCCCTTCATCAGGTAATTCAAGCTGTCGTGCAACGCGAATGCCAAACATGCCTTCCTTGGTATCGGGCATAGACACGTCATTGTCAGTGGCAGTTAGTGTTGTAACCCGGTCGATTATACGGACACTGTCCTCAGCCATAAAATGATATTCAGTATGCTCTCTCAACAATTCTTTACCCAACCTATCGACCCAGCTTTCTGAAGTAACCATCACTCCTTCACCCGCTCCTTCCGTCAATTTATCCACATTTAGGTGCTTAATGACACCGCCGTCTTCACTCCTTGTCCCCAAGCCTGCATAACCGTTGCCCCAAAAATTACTGCCGTCAACATTGCCATACGTCAGCCACATACCAATCTGGTGGGCGTGGTCGGTACGTTCGCCTGCCCTCGGCTGAATGGGAAATCCACGTGTTACTTCAGTGCCTGCCGCCGTTAAAACCGGGTACAATACAGGCTTCGTCATATTATCGGGCCACCGAAACGTGGTAAACAGTTGCCCCCCTATTAGCACATCAATACTTTTGCCCGAAATGTTTTCGACAAAAGCCACCTTCGGCTTCTTATCGCTTTGGTCTTGCTTTTTGGACTTGGAATTGCACGAGGTGGAAAAAACAATAGCTACAATTACAATTGATATTGAAAATATTTTCATTTCTTTATTTTTAAAAAATTATTATAATATTTATACTTCTTCGGGAACAACATAAGGAGGACGGTAAACACGGGTTAGTAGTGCATTTGCTTCGCTATCATCCATAAACCTTTCCATATCCATGTCACCACCCATAAACTTCAACTCGCGTTGGAGCCGATAGGAAATATTGGCTATCAGAGGCAGTGTAGATGAAAAGAAACCTTCATTGATGTCGCAATGCAAATCTTCATTCCTCCCGGAACGTATAGCGTCAATAAAGTTCGTAAAGTGGTCGCCTACATGGCTTCCTACTTTTGAGCCGGCAAAAGGTTCTGACTCTCCCTTGCGAAATGCTTTCCAAGGACCACCGTTACCGACTTCAAGGTAACCGTCTGTACCATAAAATATATTCCCAACCCTGATATCAAGGCTCGATTCCCCGTTGGAATACCTGCCCCGTGTTTCAAATTCGAGCATTGTCCCATCCTTATATTTGAACACCGAATTTTGGGTATTTGGTGTTTCCTGGGCACACTCATCCGGATCGATACCATAAACACCTCCGGCAGAGTAAACGGAAACCGGATGTTCATTTTTATTAAGCCCCCAACGTGCGATATCAAATTGATGAGGCCCCTGGTTGCCGGTATCGCCGTTGCCGGTGTCCCAGAACCAATGCCAATTGTAATGACTCCGTTTTTCATTGTAAGGGCGCCACGTGGCAGGACCCAACCAGCGATCGTAATGGAGCGTGGCAGGCGGGGTGCTGTCCTTTGCAATGCCAAACGAATCGCGCGGTTTGATACAAAGACCACGTGCCATGTAAACTTTGCCAATGCCACCGTCATGGAGAAATTGAATGGCTTCCATTACACGGGCATTCGAACGGTTATTGAACCCTACCTGAACCCGCTTATCGTACTTACGGGCGGCTTCAATGATTTTCCGGCCTTCCCACACATTGTGGCAACCTGGTTTTTCAACATACACATGTTTACCTGCCTGGCAGGCCCAGATAGACCCCAACGCGTGCCAATGGTTAGGAGTGGCAAAAGATACAGCATCTATTTCTTTGTCGTCAAACACTTTACGCATGTCCCATTCTGTCAACGGCTTTTCGCAACCAAAGTCAACAACCGATTTTGAACGGGGGCCAAAAAATTGTTCATCTGTATCGCAAAGCGTTTTCAAATAGACATTATGGCTGTCTTTTAGTTTACACCACGCGCTAATATGTGCAGTACCGCGCCCGCCAATGCCTATTACAGCTAAATTGATACGCTCGTTTGCACCCAAAATTGATGCATACGATTTTGCGCTGAACCCCATGCCGCCAATAGCGATGCCAGCAGCACCCAACGCGCTCCTTTTAATAAAATCTCTTCTTTTTGTCATTTTGAATATGTTTTTTAGGTAAAATAACTTTTTGTCATTTTGATAATTATCAAGGTATTGAATGGTCTAATTCACCAATGCAATAAAGGTGTTTTTCCCCTCGTAAAAATATTTTCCCATTACTTATGGCAGGCGAAGCATACATTTTTTCACCAATAGAGTTTTTTGCAATAGTTTCGAATACCGGTCCTGGCTTTATTACAGTAATTACTCCCTCGTCATTTGGCATATATACCAGACCGTCGGCTATAACGGGTGACGAATATTGCACCCCGAGTTCTTCAATCCAGATTATTTCTCCTGTGGCCACATCTATACAATGGACTTTGCCGTTTGTCATTGTAGTAAAAAGATAATCACCCGTAGTAATGGGCGATGGTACATATACACCACCCGCCGTAAATCTCCACGCAACATGGCTTTCGGTAACATTGCCTTGACCGTTGGGTCTGATGGCTAACAAAACACACCTTGGCCAAGCGCTACTCACTATCACTAAATCATTTTTTCATTATAAACCGGACTGGAACAGAAGTCTGAAGCTGGACCGTCCACCACCCAATTTTGAGAACCATCATCCGGATTTAAAGAAGCAATCTCTTGGTTTCCACAGAAGATCATTTGGGTTTTTCCGGATATTTCCTTAAAAATAGGTGTACTGAAATTATTAGCTAGTTTGTCGTGTCCCACTTTCCAAAGTACTTTTCGGTCCGTTTTACTCATGGCAGCAACAAAAGGTGACTTTCCCGGGCTGTTACCGTTAATGATCACCATATCCTTATAAATTCTTGGGGAGCAACTATACCCCCATCCACTATAAAATGTCCCGGGACTTTGGGTCCAAACCTTGTTCCCCGAAAAATCATAGGCGGCAACAACAGCATCCTTGCCGTCCAGAAATGAAACATAAACCAGGGTGCCATCTGTTGCCGGCGTACCCGAGGCATAGCTGTTGTCCTTGTGTTTATCTTCTAAGGGTGCAGTAAGCACAGTTTCCTGCCATAATAAATTACCTGTGTTACAATCATAGCAAAGAAGAATCCTCTCACCGGTTTCGGGGAGTGCCGTGAAAGTAAAGAGTCTGTCTTCCCATATAATTGGTGAAGAATAACCAATCCCCGGCACTTTGGTTTTCCAAATTACATTGGTTACCGAATCCCATTTAGTGGGCAGATTGGTTTCTATACTTGTTCCATCCTGGTTGGCACCACGCCAGCAAGGCCAGTTTTGTGCTTGCGCAACAGATATGGAACCTATAATTAAAAAAATAGGAACAAAACAGATTAATCTCAAATTGATCATATAGAAAAATTATCAGGTTAAAGTATTCATTATTTTATGGCCGCAGAAACTCAATAATCTTCTGATTTTGTTGGCTCTTCTCCGGCTTTCCACTGTTTACTTTCTGAAGGAGAACATTCACTCCAGAATCTGAAATATTCCCAATTAGGTCAGTTAGATCATAATTCAACAAACAACCTGGAGCAACTGTAAACGCTGCCATAGGATCGTAATATTCTTTATTTACCAGACTTAGGTTTGGCTCAGGGAATTCCATAAATGCTGCTTTCCCAAAAGCTTTTTTCAACACTCCATAATGTAAAAAGGCAGAAGCTGCCAAACCCTGGATGAGTGCATGCTTTTCTTTTTGGAGGAAGCGCATATCATTTTCAATAAATTGCATCAGCAAATCAATTGCTTCGGCCTGAATACCCGGAATACTTTTTCCTACCAGGTTAGCACCAAAAGTATAATTGAACGGTACTCCCTGAACAACGCCGTCGCCAGTAAATTCAGGGTCATGGAGCTCGCCAATACCCGGTAAATCAGCAGAGACAATGATGTGTCCAAGGTTAACAAGTTCCGTTAGATTTGGGTCGTCCAGGACTTTTTCTTTACCCCCAGGGTGAAACCAAACTACTATATTCCCCCGACCAAGGCCTTCTTTCTTTATGACATATACCGGTAGCGCAAAATCATTCCGGTTGTTTTCAAGGAAGTACTTTTCCACCTCCACCTCATCTTTTGAAAATTTACCGGTATAAACCGCAGCAGTCAGTTTCCTTTCAAAGGTTATTCCCGCTGTTCGGGCTACGTTTTCTTTCAGCCCTACCAAAGTGCTTGTTTTACCCTTGAAATATTTTTGGTTCAGGCTGAAAACCGTTTCACATTTGTATGAAGTGCCCACTTGCCCGTTGGGTGTAACCCAGAGTTCTTCTGCGGGGAATGGCGTGGTTTCAGTATCGGTAGGGCTACCGGGCAGATTCAGGTGTTTTTGAAAAAACGCGTATAGCGCCTCGCGGTTATTTTTTGTTGATTCATGGATTCCAAAGTCCTCTACCATTTGGACGTTTTCCGACTTTCCCAAAGCCGTGTACGATTTTTGGACTTCCGCAAAAGTTTCACGTGCTCCCTGGATACTGAAGAAATCGTGTGTAGTTGTTATTATCAACGTGGGTTTTGGTGCCCGAACATGAAGATAGTCGGGATGATCGAACCCTTTGGCAATGGCCTTGTAGGGGTTTTGCTCGGCATCTTGAGGACCGATAGATTGCAGTAGCCGCTTAAAGTTGGTGATGTAACATTCGGGCGCGGCAGCATAAATACGGTCATCGCAGGCAGCAATCTGTGCTGTTTGGGTACCACCACCTGAACGGCCAGTAACACCAATGCGTTTCATATCCACTTCCGAGCGCGTTTCCAGATAGTCGAGTGCGCGTATGCCGTCCCAAATAAAATAATCCGTAAGCGAAGTACCGGTGAGCAATGTTTGTGCGCCGGCATAGGAATGCTCCACTGTTGGACCTCCTGCTTTCGATTTTCCGGATGCAGCATCTAAATACTGCAAGCGCTCGCCCTGGCCGATGGGGTCGAAGGCAAGTACGATAAATCCTTTGCTGACCAGGTTAATGAGGATGTGTTGGTACGTTTCACTGCGAAAGCCCACATCAGCGTGTCCGGCGCAATAAATAACGGCTGGTGCCGGACTTTGTCGTTGTTTAGGAAGGAACAGCGCAGCCGTAACATAAAAACCTGGATGCGATTCAAATATGACTTTTTCCACTATAAACGTTTCCCGTTCCAACGTGCCGGTCGTTTGAGCATTTAACGGTGTGTTTTCAAATTTGGCAAGAGAAGCACAAAGGACAGATTTTACTTTTTTCTGGTGATCTTCCCAGTCTGTTTTTGTAGTTAAGCCTGAAATATGCTCAGTCCGCTCATCCAGTTGTTTAAACGCTTCGTTACTAATGATTTTGTACAAGGCCCGCTGATTGTCATGCCAGGCGAGCCATTGTTTGTTGCCTTCATTACGGTAAAAAACCGATGTGGAAGTCTTTTGGGCAAATCCTTTGCTTCCCATTAAAGAGATTGCGAAGAACAGTATGAATAGATGTTTTGTTTTCATATTATTTTCAAGAAAGTTGATTTTAATTTCTATACATTTTTGTAATCAC
Source organism: Mariniphaga sp. (assembly GCA_040772505.1). Taxonomy (GTDB): domain Bacteria; phylum Bacteroidota; class Bacteroidia; order Bacteroidales; family Prolixibacteraceae; genus Mariniphaga. The sequence goes on from JAXGYA010000003.1 coordinate 403,370, forward strand.
CGTGATTCGAAGTCTAAGAATTAAAGCTTTGCATCTTCATGATTTACAGAATCTGATACTTATATGCTACCCGACAATAATCCTGTCAATTTAGGTTAATTGAATTCGCTTAATTATCTGATTTTTATTAAAAGTATCATTTTATCCATTCACGAAATAATACATCAGGACTCTCAAAAATAGTCTTTTGCTTTATAACTGCCAACTGGCTTTCAGCATTTATCAACTGATAAACCTCTTCTATTACTTTTAAATCTTTTTCTAGATTTCTTCATCGTTAGTTTGTCCGTTGGCATTCGTCATCCCGGTAATTAAAAGTTTAGCCGGGGCTAGGGTTGCAGCAAGGTCAGGCAAGTCATAACCTATAAGTGCTCCCGGTACCAGACTATGAACAAAGCGGGGGTCATAGAACTGATTCACAATAAAAGACCGGTAAGAGGAGTACGGCTTAATCAGGGCTACACGGGTAATTAAAGGATTAAACGCTGCCGCATGCAACAGCACCGGCGACATTTCCTCCCGTGCAATACCAAAAATATCTTCAATCTTGTTCTTCTGTTTGAGCAGGAGAGCAAGCTTCACCACGTCTGAGACCTGGATTCCTACAATGCTCCTTCCGATTAGCATGGCTGTAAACCACATATTATAGGAGATATCACCAATTTGGGCATCTCCCTTAAAATCTCCACCGCCCAGTTCTCCTGTCCCCAACAAGTCAGGGACAAGCACCGTGAACCCTTGCCCGACCAGCCATCCTGGTTCATTATTTTCTTCCATAGCCCCAGCTTTCCCTTTTGGGTGAAGGTAAATAACAGCTTTATTATTGGGATTGTCCGGTACCAACAAAAGATAAGGCACCACATAATTACCTTCACCTTTTATAAAATATTTTTCAATAGCATAACCTTCATTTTGTGCCCGTCCGGTAAATACTGGTTCATCAGATACGGACGGCTCCCTGTAGCCTGAAAGTTGTTTGGTTGAAATAATTGCCTGCGGCAGGTGTTTTTTAAGGTCATTTATTGCCTTTTGCAGCTCGCTGATATGCTTTTCAGACTCGCTGCGGTTCAGGCTGAAAACAGTTTCGCCGCCAAGGGATGTAGAAAGTTGTCCTGTAGTGGTTTTTGCAACTCCTTTTCGGTGAGGTACTCTACCTCTGCTTCATCTGGCGTGCCCGGCTGCGCAAGGTGTTTCTGGAAAAAAGCATACATTGCCTCGCGGGTTTTTTGGGTATAGCCATGCACATAATCGTCTTCAACCAATTCAATATGGTCTGGTTTGCCCAAAATACCATAAATGTGTTTTAACGCTGAAAAAGTTTCACGCACCCCCTGAATACTGAAAAAATCACCGGTAGTCGCCATTATCAAGGTAGGTTTTGGGGCGCGCGCTTCAATAAAATCGGCATGGTCGATCCCTTTTATAAGCCCGTGGTAGAAGTTTTGTTCCCCGTCCTGTACCCCGATCGATTCAGGAGCCGTCTGTAACCGGTAATGTAGCATGCCGGGGCAGAAGCAACCACACGTTCGTCGAGGGCTGAAATATAGGCGGTTTGCGTACCGCCTCCTGACAGGCCATGAACCCCAATTCTATTTGGGTCCACCTCTTTGCGGCTGACAAGGTAATCTATGCCGCGGATGCCGTCCCAAATAAAATAACGGGCAACCGATTCCCCAATTAATGAAACCTGTGGAGATGGATAAGAATGTTCCTTGGTGGAACTGCCAATAACAGACTCCCCTGTTTCCCGGTCATAATATTGCAAACGTTCACCCTGTCCGATGGGGTCTATGGCCAGTACAACAAAACCTTTTTTAACAAGGTTCAACAGAGGGAGCTGGTATAGCGGGCGACGGTAGGCTATATCGCTGTGCCCAGAGCAAAAAAGAATGGCAGGCGCAGCCTTTTTTAAATTATCGGGAATGAAAAGGGATGCTGTTACATAAAACCCAGGCAACGATTCATAGATGACGTTTTCTATCGAATACCCCTCTTTTACTATTTTCCCCGTGATTTTAGGGTTTAGCGGCGTCTTTTCAGAAAAAGGCCCCACCACGTCCCAAATCGACTGCTTCATTTGCTCCTGTCTTTCCCGCCACTGATCCGGGGTTGAAAGCCCTGAGGTTTTCTCTTCCCTTATATCAAGGAGCTGGTAGGCTTCACCCGTCAGGTGCTGATACAATGAATTGGGGGCATCGCTGTATTGAAGCCGAGGAGTCCGGAGAACATCAAATTCGTTCTGTGCATATAAATGATTACTGGCAAAAAAAACAATAGCCAAAATGGTGTAAATGGATTTTATAAAATCCAGACATTTGTTATTTATTTTATATTGAAACTGTTTCAAACTCTTTAAATTTCAGTTGTTGCTTTTTACATCCTAATATAAACCCAGGTATTTCATAATTGCCTCATAGCCCATCAAAGCATCATTGGGTATAGGACTTTCTTCTGTATAAACCCTCAACTGATCTTCGGGCAAAATGGTAACGAAATCTTCACTTATGGAAGGTAACCATGACACTTTATCTGTATTCAATTTAAGGTGTTTGGCGAAAAAGTTGTACATCGCGGCACGTTTAGAATAACCATAATCACAGAATTTCACGGAACTAACCATGCGTAAATAAGTCCTGTTAATTTCTCATTATAACACCTTTATAAATAGATAATCAGATAGTTATCTTATTTCCGATGTTTTTTGTTTACGTAATAACTACGTATTATTATTGCACTATGCTTTGCTTTTTCTCTACCTAAAATCAATCAGACAATTTCTATATACCTCTGTAGAGCCCTTAAACAGGGCGTCTTGAATTTTTAACATAAAATGTGTTTGGGTTTACCGAATTTATATTACCTTTATCACGGTAATAATAATACGTAATATAACAAATATGAAACCTATTGATTTTTTTCAAAACCCACAAACAATCGCCCAAAAACAATATGAGGCGTTAAGAATGTTTTTTGTAGAAAAAAGGAGTGCTTCTGAGGTAGCGCACAAGTTTGGATATACTTACAGAGGTTTTACAACCATTGTTTCCAACTTTAGGAAGGAGCTTAAAAGTGGAGACGTCAAAGAATTGTATTTTAATGAGTTAAAGCCTGGAAGGAGGGAGATAGAACAAGAGAGCATAGAGATTATTGTCAACTTGCGCAAAAAGTATTATTCGGTTGAAGACATTAAAGTGGCTCTTGATAGCAAAGGATTCAAAATCTCCGAAAAATCCATCTACAACATTATACGTGAACAAGGGTTTGCACGTTTGCCCGAGCGCCAGAAACTAATAAAGCAAAGTTTAGTGGCAACAGGGCTTAAAGCTGAAAAAACAGTTACTCTAACCTTTGCTCCAGAAAGTTTTAAAAGTGCATCTGCCGGAATCCTTTGTTTGCTACCATACATCAAAAAATATGGAATTAGTGAAATTATCGAAGCATCAGATTTCCCGGGAACTTCTCAAATAAGTAAAGTCTCTTCCATTCTCGCCTTTATAGCGCTAAAAGCTTCGAATGTTCGGCGTTACACTGCTGACGATTTGTGGTGTATGGACAGAGGACTCGGTCTTTTTGCAGGGCTTAATGTGTTGCCCAAAGCTGCATGGTTTTTGTCTTATTCACACCGGGTTACAACAGATATGAACTTTGCGTTTTTGAAAGCTCTTCACGCTAATTGGCAGGAACTGGGACTTTTAGGAGATACATCTAATTTGGATTTTACAGCCATTCCATACTGGGGAGAGAACGATCATTTGGAAAACAACTGGTCGGGTAAACGCTCAAAAGCATTGGCGAGCATGCTTGCCGTACTGGCACAAGATCCCGATAGTGGTATAATTGATTACGGGCATGCTAATGTGATGCACAAGACGGAAAGTAATGTCGTTCTGGAATTTATTGATTTTTATGGTAAAGATTTCAGAGGAAAAAGAGATTTGAAGTACTTAGTTTTCGATAGTAAATTCACCAATTATGAAAACCTCTCTAAGATTGATGACGATAATGTTAAGTTTATAACAATACGTCGAAGAGGGAGTAACATGGTTGAGAGATTAAACTCACTACCTAAAAACAGGTGGAAAACCATGCACATAGAGAGAGCCGGTAATAAAAAAGCAACCGTAAAAGTCATTGATGAAGTCATATTCTTAAAAAAGGATATAATAAAGATATAAGGCAAATATGCATTATCGGGCATGGTAAAATAAAACCGGCAATCATCATTACCAACGATTTTCAGGTGTCAAGAGAACAAATAGTCAGGAAGTATGCCAGACGTTGGATTGTAGAAAAATCCATTTCAGAACAGATATCGTTTTTTCATCTCAACTTGGTTTCATCCTCTATGGTAATAAAAGTAGATTTCGATTTAACAATGAGCATCGTTACCCACAATCTGTTTCGCTTATTTGCTTCCGATACAGATAGATATGCACATAATTCAGACCAGACTATCTACGATAAGTTTTTGGAGAATTCAGGCGATATCAGTATCGAAGAAAATAAAATATCCATACAACTAAAGAAAAAAGAACGCTACCACTGATTTTAGAAATGACAGGAAAGTACGTAAATCAAAAATATTAATGGCTAAACAATCTGAATATAGAGTTTACAGGAGCTGCAAATTCATGATTTTTTTACGTATGGGAATTTACCGTGAAATTCTGTGTATAAGGAAATTCTATCCGGGGAGTGTTTTTTGTATAGTCAGCCCCATTGGATATCAACAACATGGGGCGTGAGGCGCATAATGCAGCGATTTCAACATTATTTGTTTGGTGATGTTTGCTTTTATGAACAGGCATTCCACTCTCACAAACGCACCCACCAAAAAAGTGAGCTGAAATCTGCACGGCTGGTACTGAAACTTTTATTCTGTCATCAATTGCAGCGAATAAAAATGTTTGTGTGGCACCACCTGAGGCTCCAGTCATTCCAATCCTTTCCGGATCGACGTCTGGTCGTGACAATAGGTATTCCAGTACCCGTTTACTGTTCCAGGTTTGTAACAACATTGCAATTGGAATTTTATGACCAATTTGCTTATTGTCGCCGTATCCAACCATATCATAAACAAAAACTATTGCTCCCATCCGTGCAAGAACTGCACAGCGATATTGCACCTCAGCTTCAAAACGACGATTTTCCCAATGTCCATGGGGACTTAAAATAGCTGGAATTTTCCCTTCCTGGTCAGCTGGTCTATAAATATTACCCGTAATATAATACCTCGGAAAACTCTCAATTCTTATATTTTCAACAATATACCCATCAAATGCACGGGTGCTGGAAATTTTAGTATTAAAGTTCCCATCGATTTTGGGCATTTTAGTAAGTTTCAAACCTTCAATGATACCATTCCTGATGATAGTTGCACGGTTTTCCCAAGATTCCAGATCGTTCCATGTTGATGCAAATTCTTTCATCTTTAGGTTTGCTTCGTCTTCTGTCCAATAGCGCCCGACACATAGCATATCAATCTGGCTGAAACTGTTTAAGCCTGTACAAAAAAGTACAAGAAGAAATAAAGGTTTTATGAATATTGAAATTTTCATATCAATTTATTTTTTAAAATATTTGCTCGGGTTGCCTGCAAATTTTTCCTATTTGAGCAAATTCTGTTTTAAATTCTTTTAGTTTGATTCCAGTTATCTTCTCTCCAAACATAGTTAAAGGAATAGTAAATGTTACATTTTTACCAGTCATTGCGGCTATGGGTAAAATATTACCCCATTTTAAAAATCCTAAATTTGTTTTGTATTGAAACTGTTTCATACTCTTTTAAATTCAGCTGTTGTGTTTTACTCCTTAATATATACCTAAGTATTTCATAATTACCTCATCGCCCATCAAAGCATCACCCGGCATGGGGTTATCTTCGGTGTAGACCCGTAGCTTGCTTTCGGGTAAAATGGTGACGAAATCTTCGCTAATGGTAGGCAACCATGACACTTTGCCAGTATTCAGTTTCAGGTGATATGCAAAAAAATTGTACATAACAGCACGCTTGGAATAACCATAATCATGCTTTTCTGCAGCAAAATGGGCGTTCTCAACTTTGTGTTCCGCATCATACAAGGCATATACTTTTTGAATATAAGGGTATTCTATCCGGGGGGTGTTTCTTGTCCAATCATTTCCATCCGATATTAGCAACATGGGCCGCGGAGCGCACAATGCAGCAATTTCAACATTATTAGTTTGGTGATGATTGCTTTTATGGATAGGCATGCCACTCTCACAAATACAACCTCCAAAAAAATGAGCAGACACCTGTATTACTGGTACCGATACTTTTATCCTGTCATCAATTGCTGCCAATATAAATGTTTGTGTTCCGCCACCGGAACCCCCAGTCATCCCAATTCGATCTGAATCAACATCAGGCCTCGACAGCAAATACTCTAGTACCCTTTTACTGTTCCAGGTCTGAAGCAATAGTGCAATTGGCATTTGATGGGAAGTTACCTGATGGGAATCTCCGTGGCCAACCATGTCATAAGCAAAAACAATAGCCCCCATCCGGGCCAGGACAGCACCTTGAAACTGTCTGGTTTCTTGTAAACGTTGGTTCTCACCATGCCCATGAGCGCATAAAATTGCAGGATTCTTCTTTTTAGGGTCAACTGGTCTATAAATATTTCCTGTGATGTAAAACCCAGGGAAACTTTCGATAACGATGTTTTCAACAATATATCCATCAAATGTGCGGGTATTGGTGATTTTTGCATTAAAGTTTCCCTCAATTTTAGGCATTTTATCGAGTTTCATGCCTTCAACAATCCCCTTCCTGATAATATCTGCACGGTTTTCCCATGATGCCCGATCATTCCAGGTGGATGCAAATTCTTTCATCTTTAGGTTTGCTTCGTCTTCTGTCCAATGGTGTCCGACACACAGCATATTGACCTGGCTAAAACTATTTAAGCTTGTAAAAAAAAGAACAAGAAGAAATAATGGTTTTATGAATTTTAAATATTTCATGATAATTATTAATCTTTATTGTTTAAAGCTACTTTTAAAATTTAAAAAATGGCATTATGGGTTATACAAAATAAAAAAAGTTCATGCTTTTTTTTTATTTAATCCATTCTATAAAAAGATGATTAAACCTTTCTATTGACTCTAACGGCTTAACATCCAACTGGAGGCCAGCATTAAGTTGTTGATAAGCTTTCTTGATTAGATCAATATCTTTATTGCTGGCTTCGATATCAGTGTGCCCGCCATTTCCATCTGTCACTCCTGCTATTAGAAGCTTCCTCGGCGCAAGGCTGATGGCAAGATCATTAATATCATACGCTGTTAAGGCTGCGGGAACGACACTATACATAAACCCCACATCATAAAAACGATTTGCAACAATGGAGCGGTAGGAAGAATAAGGTTCGATAAGCGCAATTCGATTAATGCCAGAATAAAAGGCTGCGGCATGCAACAATACCGGGGCCATTTCCTGTCGCGCACACCCATAAACTTCGCTTATCCCATTTTCATTGACAAGCAGCCGGGCAAGCCTTACAACATCTCCGGCCTGTATCCCAACAATGCTCCTTCCAATAAGTAAGGATGCAAACCATTTTTGTAAATAAGGATGATTGTAAACAACTGTTAACGGTCCAGTTTCGCCCGTACCTACCAAATCAGGAACCAGCACTGTAAAACCATTTCTCACAAACCATTCAGCTTCACCTCCTTCTGTGGCTCCTTTTTCTTTGCCTAAGGGGTCAAGGTAAAGTAACGCTTTGTTGTTGGGTTTGTCAGGTCTCAATATCAAATAGGGAATAACATAATCGCCCTCGCCATTAACAAAATACTTCTCCACAGCATAACCCTCCTTTTGATTACGCCCGGTAAAAACCGGTTCACTTATTATTACCGGCTCCCGATATCCTGAGAGCTTTTTTGCCATTTCCAATACCCGGGGAACATGAGTGGAAAGATCAGTTCTCGACCGATCCAAATCATATATTAACTTCTCTGTTTCCTTAAGGTTCAGACTGTAAACTGTTTCTCCACCGAACGATGTTATCTTTTGTCCGGTGGGAGTTACCTTCACTTCTTCAAGACTAAAAGGCTGCGTCTCTTCATCCTCGGGATTGCCAGGGTTACTCAGGTGCTCCTGAAAAAAAGCATACATCGCTTCCCTGTTCTTCTTAGTTGACTGATGCGGCGCATCATCCTCAACCATGCTAAAATTATGCTCTGCGCCGTAAGCTTTATATATTCGCGACACCTCTTTTTCCGTCTCCATTGCCCCTTGGATACTAAACATATCGCGCGTAGTTGTTATCATCAATGCAGGTTTTGGCGCTCTGACCATTAAATAATCAGGCTGATCTATACCGCGCTGAATGCAATTAAACATATTTTGCTCGGCATCCTGAGGCCCTTTGGTTTGTAACAATCTTTTGAAATTAGTTAGATAATTCTCCGGGGCTGCAGCATAGATACGGTCGTCCATAGCAGCAATGTATGCGGATTGCGTACCTCCCCCTGAACGTCCGGTTATCCCAATCCGTGCGGGATCGACCTCTTTCCTGGAAATAAGATAATCAACCGCTCTTATGCCATCCCAAATCATATAACGTGCCTGAGAGCTACCCGTTATAAAAGACTGGCAACCTGCATATGAATGCTCATTTGTTTGCGCTCCGGGTATGGTAGATTTTTCTGTTTCCGGGTCAAAATATTCCCGGCGTTCACCCTGTCCAACCGGATCAAAAGCAAAAACTATAAATCCTTTTTTTACAAGATTGGCAATTACGTGCAGGTAAACTTTACTCCGATAACCATCGGCCGAATGCCCACTGCAGTATACAATTGCAGGTGTTTTTCCCTTTCTCTTAATACCGTCAGGAATAAACATCGATGATGTTACGTAGAATCCGGGTTGAGATTCATATATAATATGCTCAATCTTATAGCCATCTCTTTTCACTGTCCTGATCACTTTTGCATTCAAAGGATTTTTTTCAGGAAAGGGACCCACTATATCAAGTAGGGTCTCTTTGATAAAGCTTTGCCTTTGCTGCCACTCAGTCAGTGATTTCAATTCAGAAACAGCGTCTTCTCTTTTTTCGAGAAGATCAAATGCCTCCCCGGCAAGATGATGATACAAGAAATTCGGAGCATCGGTGTATTGAAGCCAGTTGTTCCGAATAACATCCATTTTGCCCTGTGCATTTAATTGGCCATTAGCCAAGAAAGCGATAATCGATACAGTGAAAATGGCTTTTAAAAAAACCGGACATCTGTTGTGTGTTTTGTATTGAAAATTTTTCATGTCTTTTTAAAGTTCGTTGTTTTTTTATACGTTAGTCTAAACCCAGGTATTTCATAATAGCTTCATTGCCTATCAATGCATCATCCGGCATTGGATTATCTTCTGTGTATACGTGCAGCTGACTTTCGGGCAATATAGTGACAAAATCTTCATTAACGGTAGGGGACCAAGACACTTTGCCTGAATTCAATTTAAGGTGATGGGCAAAAAAGTTGTACATCGCGGCACGCTTAGAATAACCATAATTATGATTTTCCATAGAGAAATGGGCGTTCTCGACTTTGTGTTCCGCATCATACAATTCATACACTCTTTGAATATAAGGATATTCTATCCGAGGAGTGTTCCTTGTATAGTCGTTCCCATCGGATATCAGCAACATAGGACGTGGGGCGCACAAAGCAGCCACTTCAACATTGTTTGTTTGGTGATGTTTGCTTTTATGGACGGGCATGCCACTCTCGCAAACACAACCCCCAAAAAAGTGTGCTGAAACCTGTACGCAGGGGACAGATACTTTTATTCTGTCATCAATTGCTGTCAACATAAATGTCTGTGTCGCGCCACCGGAACCACCAGTTATACCAATCCTCTCCGAATCAACATCGGATCGTGATAGCAAGTAATCTAGTACCCTTTTGCTATTCCAGGTCTGAAGCAATAGTGCTATTGGTATATTATGAGAAGTTACCTGGTGGGAATCTCCGTGGCCAATCATGTCATACGCAAAAACAATTGCCCCCATCCGGGCGAGTACCGCACATCTGTATTGAACATCCTCTTTCAACCTTTTATCCTGAAGATGGCCATGCGGAGAGAGAATTGCAGCATTCTTATCTTTAGCCCCGACCGGCCTGTAAAGATTTCCTGTGATATAAAATCCGGGAAAACTTTCAATCCGTATATTTTCAACAATATATCCATCAAATTCCCGGGAGTTAGTAATTTTCGTATTAAAATGCCCATCTATTTTGGGCATTTCATCCAGTTTCATCCCTTCAATTATTCCCTTTTTGATAATACCAGCACGGGTTTCCCATGATTCCAGATCATTCCATTTCGATGCAAATTCTTTCATTTTCAGGTTTGCCTCGTCTTCTGTCCAATATCGCCCAACACATAGCATATTGTTCTGGCTGAAACTGTTTAAGTTAACAAAAAGAAGAACAAGAATAAACAAATGTTTTATAAATTTTAGATCTTTCATCCCATTTAATTTTAATGATTCACGTATTATCAACAACCGAAGATTTTACAAAAACGGTTTTCCCTGGTTGTTTACAAATTCCCTTAAAATCCTCAAATTCCTTTTTATATTCAGCTAACTCATTTTCACTTAATTCCCTCCCCGACATGCTCACCGGATTTATGAATGTAACGTCTTTCCCGCTTAAGGCAGTTGCCAATGACACATCACCCCAAAGAAGAAAACCCGGAAGATGAATACCCATGCTAAAGTAATCGATCGATGCGCGTTCATCAAACAAATAGCTAACTGGAGAATTATGAAGGATTATATTTTCAACGTTTCCCTCCAGAACGGCCAGGAACAATCCTGCAAGCCCCGACTCCTTATTCCCTTCGATTGTTATTTTTTCAGCTTTAAAATGGGAGATCAAAAACTGTGTAACTACATCTAACTCTTTCACCCATTCCCCAAGGACAGTCCTGCCTAACCATATTTCTGCGCGGGACAAAGTGTGTAATTTTGAGCGGTTATCGTATGCTGTTGAGCGGAAAGAGGAGGCCTCACCTGTACCTGACAAATCAACAATAACGATCCCTTTGCCTTTTTTGTGCCATTCATTAATAAATGACAACGGAATGCTCTTTCCGCCTTCCGGGCTGCTCATTATCACATATCCGTTAGAAGTTTGTTGAGGACTTGAATGCCATACCGGAATGAGTTTGCCATCATCTGTCTCCAAAGCAAATCTATCCCATCCATTAATAGCGGGATACTGATATGTCTTTTTCAGGATTGATTTTTCCTTTATTCTTAATACATCCATTAAGTCTGCAATTTTCTGCTCGTTATTAAATGATTTGGAATTCAGCAGAGCAGCCCGTAATTCACTCCCTCTTTTTTCGCAATATTCAGCAGTAGATATCACACTTTTATCACGCTGCCCGGAAGGGAAATTCATAAGTTTTTCTTCCGGCAAGCGATCATCGCGGGATATATCTGCTTTTGAAGCCCCGGGATCGCCTTTCAGTTGCTGGTTAAATAAATCCAGCATCGCCTCCCTGGTTTCTGGTGGATAGGAATGAGGGCCGTCAAATATTAAATGGCTGAATTTATGGTCCGCGTCATAAAATTCAAAAACAGGCATGGCATTGTTGAAGCTCCTTAACATTTCAGAAGGATAAAAGGCGGTATTGGAGTCTTTAAGCCCATTGGAAATTAACAAAGCCCTGGGTGCAATTAGAGCCAAAATACCAGATTCTTCTGTGAACGTTAAGCCATCAATCAGTGTTTCGCAAATGCAATTGTTCCCCATTACATAAGATTCAAAGGTGCCGACACTCACCACCGGGACCGCAGCCTTAACACGTTCATCCATCGCGGCCAGCCACATGGTTTGGTTACCACCACCACTGGCACCGGTGGCCCCAATCTTTTCAGGATCAACGTATGGCAAAGAACAGAGCAGATCAACACCCCGCATATTATCAACAATCTGAAGGCCCATTAATGATTCCCCAATATTCATGAGCGAGGCACCCAGATTGGCACCGTGATATTCAAATGTTCCATAGTTTGTTGTCCGTTCCCCTGCCCCCCAGGGATCAATTGTTATCGCCACAAAGCCATTCAATGCTAATCCGTATCCAAGTGTCTGTGAGCTACCTAACCGTCCATTAACAGAATGTCCAGACATCACTACTACTCCCGGGAATGGTCCTTCTCCATCAGGGATATACAAGTTTGCAGTAGCATAAATATTAGGTTGCACCTGAAAAAAGATATTTTTTACTGTATAACCTTCCAACCGCGTAGAACCAGATTCTTTCATGTTTAAAGGAAGCTGATGATCTATTTTGAATCCGGTTTTTTTAATAACCTCATCCTTTAAAAGAGCCCGGTATGTTTCCCATTCCGTTAAATCTTGCGGCAATTGGTGAACTGCAAATTTCATGGCAGCTTCATGTTTAATTCTACTGTAAATTAAATCGTCATGATTTTCCGCAAGAATATTCGGCAAACTATCTAAATCACCAGAAATGTAAGCCTGGCTTTCTTCCTGGGGTGAGTTGCATCTGAACGAAAACAAGGCTATTATTCCAATACTCAGTATTATTAACTTGTTCATAACCTATATTTTAAATTAATGATTTACCTTAAGATGTTATTATCAACGTTACCCTTTCGCCCTCTTCCGTATATGGATGCAATGACATCTCGCCGCGGAAACCCTTACCCATACAATAATCTGTGTCCTTTGAGTATCGCTCGCGATCGCCAGGCCAATCCGATTTCTATTCATATTTCATCCATTTAAATGTGGTCGGCTACGCGTTTGCCATCCTAAACAGAATAATCGATAAACTAAGCAAATATAAAAAGTTTTTACTCCAGTTTAGGAATAATTTGTTGCTGAGCCCTTTGCTTTCGATTTTCATGATTCAGCATTGGAATATTGGACCGTTCGCTTTGCCAGGTGGGGTGGAAGGCATAAGTGATGGTTAGCCGTAATTAACTGCTAACACCAGTTTTGTTCGTTGTTTGAGAAAAAAAACAAGGCAACCATAACATAAAAAATGGGATGCGATTCAAATATGACTTTTTCTACCTTAAACATTTCATCACTAATAATATTGATTTTATTTTTGTTACGAAATTGCTGCTCTTGCAACTCTAAGAGCATTTAATCCAATAATTTTTTGAATGTTTTTATCAGAATATCCCATTTGAACCAACCCAACCGTAAAGAGAGGCCAGTTTGTCCAAGCCATACTTTGAGCCATTTCAGATGTGCCCTTAAAAGGTTCGTTGGGCCAAAGGGCTTCCCACCTTGTCCTATGCGATTGCCTGCTTACTGAGGCTGCCACGATTTTATTTTCTTCAACATTATATTGGGAAGAATAGCCATGATCGGTTCCTATGCCAACATGCTCAAAACCAAACTTCTTTACCATATAATCAATATGTTTCATCATAGCCGAAATGTCGCCGGTGCCACCCAAGAAACGCGGAATACAGCAAATACCAATATAGCCCCCTGTGTCTGCAATAGCCCTGATTACATTATCGGGTTTCGAACGAATTACCTTATTGATGGAAGCAACGGTAGTATGGCTTGCAACCATGGGTTTCTCAGATACTATAGCTGCCTCAAGACTTGTTTGCCAACCGGAATGGGCGATATCCACTATCACCCCGACCTTGTTCATCTCTTTTACAACGGCCCTGCCAAAATCGCTCAATCCTCCGTTTGCAGTTTCTCCACACCCATCCCCTATCACATTGCGACGATTATACGTAAGGTGCATCATTCGTATTCCAAGTTGAAAAAAAATTCTTATAAACCGTAATTCCTCTTCAACGGATACCCAGTCTTGAGGAAGTGGTACGCCATTTCCACTAAAATAAAGAACCCTTTTATTTTCTTGTTTAGCTTTTATAATATCTTCCGGGGATACGGCTTTGCTGATAAATTCTTTCATCATATCGGTGGAATAGGTAAACCGGGCCAAGCGTTTCAACAATCTTTCAATGGCATTCCCCTCTTCCCCTGCATTCTGGAATACACAGGTCACCCCTGCCGCTTTCCAGGCATTTTCAAATTCTTTTCTCTCTTTTTCAACTTTTGCAAAACGTGTCATCATCATTTCTTCTCTCATATCTTGCAATTCGAGTTGAGAAGCATTGTCATTGATTGCTGCAACAATTGCTGCCCCGTCAACGGCCGCAGTTGGTTGAAATCCATACGTGTCAAATACTAATGAATTTCTGTGTAGTTCCAATCCATGTTCTAATTGCGCTTTTGTCGGCTTAAGAATGTTTAGCGCGGTATTATAGGCTGATTTCATTGTATCATTCATATAAAATGTCTCCTGATTAGACTCCATCAACTTGTCTATGGGACTTCCAAAGAATTTTGTGGACGGTAGAATTGAAAGTCCTAGTGATGACCCAATAAACTGGGCACGTGTGATTTTATTTTTCATGGTTTAATCTCCTCTGCAATCTATTTTAAATTTTATTTCGACCACTGATTAAATAAAATACCCGGTGTTTTAATTGATTCGACTGGCGCAATCTTAAGTTGGTCTCCTGCTTTGATATGCTGATAAGCATCTTCTATTACTTCCAAATCTTTCGAGACTTCTTCGCCGTTAGTTTGTCCGTTGGCATCTGTCATCCCGGCAATTAAAAGTTTAGCCGGGGCCAGGGTTGCAGCAAGGTCAGGCAAGTCATAACCTATAAGTGCTCCCGGTACCAGACTATGAACAAAGCGGGGGTAATAGAACCGATTCACAATAAAAGACCGGTAAGAGGAGTACGGCTTAATCAGGGCTACACGGGTAATTGCAGGATTAAATGCTGCCGCATGCAACAACACCGGCGACATTTCCTCACGGGCAATACCAAAAATATCTTCAATCTTGTTTTTCTGTTTGAGCAGGAGAGCAAGTTTCACCACATCTGAGGTCTGGATTCCTACAATGCTCCTTCCGATTAGCATCGCCGTAAACCACATATTATAGGAGATATCACCAATTTGGGCATCTCCCTTAAAATCTCCACCGCCCAGTTCTCCTGTCCCCAACAAGTCAGGGACAAGCACCGTGAACCCTTGCCCGACCAGCCATCCTGGTTCATTATTTTCTTCCATAGCCCCAGCTTTCCCTTTTGGGTGAAGGTAAATAACAGCTTTATTATTGGGATTGTCCGGTACCAACAAAAGATAAGGCACCACATAATTACCTTCACCTTTTATAAAATATTTTTCAATAGCATAACCTTCATTTTGTGCCCGTCCGGTAAATACTGGTTCATCAGATACGGACGGCTCCCTGTAGCCTGAAAGTTGTTTGGTTGAAATAATTGCCTGCGGCAGGTGTTTTTTAAGGTCATTTATTGCCTTTTGCAGCTCGCTGATATGCTTTTCAGACTCGCTGCGGTTCAGGCTGAAAACAGTTTCGCCGCCAAGGGATGTAGAAAGTTGTCCTGTAGTGGTTTTTTGCAACTCCTTTTCGGTGAGGTACTCTACCTCTGCTTCATCTGGCGTGCCCGGCTGCGCAAGGTGTTTCTGGAAAAAAGCATACATTGCCTCGCGGGTTTTTTGGGTATAGCCATGCACATAATCGTCTTCAACCAATTCAATATGGTCTGGTTTGCCCAAAATACCATAAATGTGTTTTAACGCTGAAAAAGTTTCACGCACCCCCTGAATACTGAAAAAATCACCGGTAGTCGCCATTATCAAGGTAGGTTTTGGGGCGCGCGCTTCAATAAAATCGGCATGGTCGATCCCTTTTATAAGCCCGTGGTAGAAGTTTTGTTCCCCGTCCTGTACCCCGATCGATTCCAGGAGCCGTCTGTAACCGGTAATGTAGCATGCCGGGGCAGAAGCAACCACACGTTCGTCGAGGGCTGAAATATAGGCGGTTTGCGTACCGCCTCCTGACAGGCCATGAACCCCAATTCTATTTGGGTCCACCTCTTTGCGGCTGACAAGGTAATCTATGCCGCGGATGCCGTCCCAAATAAAATAACGGGCAACCGATTCCCCAATTAATGAAACCTGTGGAGATGGATAAGAATGTTCCTTAGTGGAGCCGCCAATAACAGACTCCTCTGTTTCCCGGTCATAATATTGCAAACGTTCTCCCTGTCCGATAGGGTCGAAGGCTAACACGACAAAACCTTTTTTTACAAGATTTAAAAGCGGGAGCTGGTAAATCGGACGACGGTAAGCTATGCCGCTGTGCCCGGTACAAAAAAGAATGGCGGGCGCAGGCTTTTTTATATTATCGGGAATGAAAAGTGATGCTGTTACATAAAACCCCGGCAACGATTCGTAGATGACGTTTTCTATCGAATACCCCTCTTTTACTATTTTCCCCGTGATTTTAGGGTTTAGCGGCGTCTTTTCAGAAAAAGGCCCCACCACGTCCCAAATCGACTGCTTCATTTGCTCCTGTCTTTCCCGCCACTGGTCCGGCGTTGAAAGCCGTGATATTTTTTCTTCCCTTGAATCAAGGAGTTGGTAAGCTTCGCCGGTCAGGTGGTGATATAATGAATTAGGGGCATCGCTATATTGAAGCCAGTTGTTCCGGAGAACATCAAATTCGTTCTGTGCATATAGATGGTCATTGGCCAAAAAGGCAACAACCAATAGTATGAAAAGAACTCTTAAAGAGCCTGAAAGCCTGTTATTAAAATAGCATGGAAAATGTTTCATATCGATTTAAATTCATTTGTCAATTTTATACTCCATTTTAAGTTTAAATATTTTATACTAACCACCTCAACATTGCTGTAGAATGTGTGTATTATATAGTATTACTCTCCTGCCATTTTTCAATCAAAAAACAGCCATCCCAAATCAGCAGGATTATCAGAACCGAGCATCAACCGTGACGTAATGTAATTATTTGGACCCCATGAACTTCCATCTACACTTACATTAAGCCGAATCGGATGCAAATCTTCTTCGCTCCATAAGAAGCTTATAAAAGGAATTCGCACAGAAATATATTGCATCTCTTTTTCATTTATAAATCGCATATCCTCATTATCGCTGGCTGCATGAACAGTACTAAAGGAAAAATGCCTTTCTGGCCAAAGCCTTCGTGGTTCGATCTTTATCTGAATATTGGATACAGAAAGTGCCGTCAAATCTTTCTCTTTACGTACCCGGTCGGATATAAATATATACAGAGCGTCCTTATCATAACTTGAAGCCCACTGTAAACCGCTATTGTTTGAGCCATAGCTTAATTGCTGCCATTTCAGATTTTCGGGAATGTCACTAACTTGATCTGTCTTTATAGACCCGGTTGTCGAAATAGAGTTGGCAATTGGTTCTTTCGCCTGTTTACCGGTATATTCAGGAAATAGCAATTCCCCGTTAAGGATTTGCTTTTTTACCTCAGGCACATCATTTTTAAGAACTTTATTTAGTTCATCCATGCGCCATTGAAGTTTTGCCGGAAAATACTTATATCCCTCTGCTTCAGAATGAAATCCCAGTCGTGAATCCTTTTTACATAGTTCTATCAATTGTTTACTATTCTCTATTTCTTCATTTATAATTTCTTTAAGTTGCTTCAGTATTTCCAAACGTTCCCGCCCCTCCATACGAAACATTTTTTCCCGTAGCGAATAGAATTTAAGGATATTATATCCACTGCGAAATTGTATGTCTAGTGCTTTGGCTACGCCGATATCTAAGATTCTTTCAGGATCGTTCAAATATTTTTTTTCCAATACATTAAATATTTCCATTCCTTTATGCCATGAGGAGCTCATACGTCTGGTCAGCTCCACAGTTTCATCAAGTGTAAGTATTTCACCGATGCATTCACCAATCCGGTCTCCACTTGGCGGCCAGGCCTTGCGGGTGGAACTGGATCCAATCTGCCATGTAGGAGATAGCGGCGCATCAGCAGGTTTCAGCAAAAGTGGCCAAACGGTCCCATCGTGCATAGGACCATAATATTGGAAAAGATTAGTGAGAGGATAATTTTCGTATCCGTCGCTGAAATGTTCCCAGGCTTCCACTACTTTTGACACGTCCTCTTCCTTCCAGTAAATTGAAGCAAGTTGAGGAAGGAACTTAGCTACATCGGACGGGAAAGGTTCCATGGAAAGCAGTCCGGCTGCCTTATTCATTAACCCCGGATAATTGCCGAAATACCAACACAACATTGTGTGCGTTACCCCAAGGCGGTGCATTGCTGAAAATTTTTTGTAGAGCAACGATGGTACGGGCACAAAAGGCACAGTAGCCACTTCATGGGAACTTCCGGTTTGTATTTTTGCCGAAACAGGGGTTCCGTTCTCTCTGGCAACATTTGCTATACGCTCGAACCGGGAGCTGGGACCCGGGTTTGATATCCAGTAGTCGCCTCCCACCAGCAATTTACCAAACTCATTTCTGGTTACCCCTGATTCAAAATTGAACTGAAGGACTACTCCTTTCGGCGTGTGGGAAGGAATTTCATATACCCATTCGCCCAGTGAATATGGATCGCCCGTTGCATAACGTTGGGGCTGCGGCATATAAAGCCAGCTTATCAGTTCAGCATCGGGTGAGGCATCGTGCATACCCTGTTCCATAGCAGAAAGCGAGGCATACAAAATCTCCCAGGGTTGTTTGTTTAAACAACGAGGGCAATCGATCTTGCCTTTATAATCAGATGTGGCAGAAACAACGCTGAGGCAGGTAGTCGCTCTTTCACCATGGGTAATGTTTATGATGCCCCCCAGCTTAGGGACATCTTTAAAAATTTTATTCACGGATTCGTAAAGATATTCATGAGCAGATTCACTCATGGGACAAAATAAATATTGGTTTCCCCATTTTTGTCCGGCAAGTTCAGGATAATTCTTTATGACAAGACTTTGAGCATCCCAGGCGCGGGGTTCGATGCAGAATATGTAAGTTTTTATTCCATATCGCAAACACTTTTCTACTGTCTGACTCAGTTTTTTTAAGCGCTTTTCTGCATCTTTTCCGTTTGCAGGGGTAAACCTGGTGGAAACCAGATCGCGGAACTCAATGGTTAGCCATAAACCGTTGACCCCTTCGTGAGCCAGTCGGTTCAGGTAATTATCAGGATAATAATCCACCGTATCCATTAGTTCATCGCGCATGGCAGGTGGCCGTTTGATGGGGCCAAAAAAACAACGCGATATCCGGCTTTGAATAGCAGGCTCCTTTTCAATCGTCCCCAAAGACAAAAAAGGAGCGCGTAAACGGAGCATTTCATCTTCAAGATAAAAAACAGCGCGCCGGATACCTTCCACATTTCCAGCCCAAATACGGCAATTGCGGTCATTAACTTCTAAACGGAAAGCCTCTCCATCTAAATCAGACGATGGTAAAAATTCAAACACATACTCTCCTTTATCAGTTGGTACGTTACCTGCGGCAAGGAACAGGAGTAAATCGTTGTAAGCAGTTTCAAGCCGCCCTTCAGGGTCGGAAAATTCCTTTTTAAGAATAACACCTCCTGAAAGATCGACCTGTCCTGAATCGGGGGCTTTGGGCTCCCAGTTGTGCTTTGTCCACAGCGGAGCTTTAAGTTCTTCAATAAACCTCCATGTTTCTTCGCCTGGTTGAGGGGGTACATTAGCAAGATAGAGGCTGTCGCCAAATACGCCTTCAAACTCTAAACTGTCTATAGTATATTGGTTACAATCCTTAATAAAGATTGGAATAAAGATTAACGTACATATTGAGTAAACTAATAATTTCATATTCATAATCTTCTGAAGTTTTTCGCTGAAATGATATCCTGGCAAAAGTGCTTTCAACAATAGTAGTTTCTGTATGCACTACAATAGCAAGGATTTATTCAAGTTAAAATGGCATTAAAATATACAAAAAAATGTCAATCTATTTTTAAATCTTTTCCCAGACAAATTCGAAAACCATCGCGTGAGTCAGAGTAACTGGTACTTTTAATTCCAAGACGAACTGCACATCTCGCATTGCCCGGAACGTCAAAATAGTTACCACCCTTGCATACGTTATGAGTGACCTTGCCATTCTCTCCAAGGTAAAGTTCTCCATGACCTCCTTTTGGATCAAAATCATCCAGTACAAACTCCCAAACATTTCCCAACATATCCGCAAGGCCAAAACCATTTAGTCCTCTTTCCCCATAAAAATTTACTGGTGAAACAAATGCAAATCCATCACTCCATGGAACTTTCACTCCAGCCCAGGTTTTATTTCTCCCTGGAAGAAAATCAATTCCTGAGATATTAAACCGACCTTCACCCTCACTTAAATCATTACCCCACCAATAATAGGTACTATCCCTTCCACCACGGCATGCGTACTCCCATTCTGCTTCAGTTGGTAATCGATAAACCATGCCATCAGGTAAATTGCCTGATGCTCTTTCTTTATCTGTCAACCACTTGCAAAATGCTTTGTCATCATTATAACTAACACATACAACAGGATAACAATCACGAAGTAAAAAACCAAAATTTGGATCACGCCAATTTTTTCCTTCCATTGGTATCCATGGGTGAGGTGGTTCTGTACCACTAATTTTCCAATTTTCATCAAAAACCTGGCATTTGCCTCCGGATTTTTCGGCATCAGTGACATAACCTGTTTCTTCAATAAAACGTCTGAATTGCGCCACAGTTACTTCTGTACGTCCCATCCAAAAACCATTTTTTATATTTACAAGCCTGGGTTCCCTGCCTTCATAACATTCACGTTCTCCAGTCCCTGGAAGTCCAGGGCCAGTATGAGCTCCACCTTCAAATCCTGTAGCCCATATTTTTTCCTCCTTTGTGCTGCCCATCATAAATTCCCCCGGTGGGATATACACAATTTCAAGGGTAACTCCTTCACCTAAATCTATTAACTTAGTTTCAATTTGAGAATGGCCTTCAGAATGATTATAATTCTGGCTTTTTGAAAATTTAACTTGAGGGTTTTTAGATGAAACCTGCAAATGTACACTCATTAAAAAATAAATTAAATAAATGCTCACATATTTTTTCATTTTACATCATTTTATGCTAAACTATAAAGATTTTATAAAATTAATATTATAATGTTGGTTTTTAGATTAAAAAACTCCTAAAAGGGGTTGCCCTCACTGATTATTGTGACTTTCACCCGTGAACTAACTCCTTTTGTTCCCTCACAGGAGAATGACACTTTATTATTGCCCGACTTTAATTGGGGTACTTTTCTATTTAAAAGTACTTCCTGAAGTATCTTCCCATTAGGGCTGTATAATATACAATTATTGCCTGAATTCAGTTCAAGATACATTCCCGATTCCATTTTTACAGGAAATATGATTGTCTCCCCGTTGATGGTAATAGATGGATTGTTAATTGTTATCGGAACTATCGGTAAAGCTTTAACAGGTCCGATTACACAATTGACTTTCTTGTTAGCAGGCAGGTTGTTATACAATAATTGAAACTTATCAACACTATTCATATTAACGGTTCCTTTATAGGAATTATAAACGTTGAAACTTTCCGTAATTTCCCTAGTTGCCACAAATGGTTCCCATAAATAATCATTAAACCGCTTCGATTCAACTTCAACAAGTTCAAAATACCTCCAACCGAAAAAATCAATATCAACAAAATGATCACCCCTAACTCCGGCATACCCAATATGTTTGGGATTTCCTGTCCTAAAATTAAGAATCTGACCGTTTCCATCTCCCTTTATCCAAACTCCGAGCGCCTGATTATTTTCTAGATTCATCAATGGAGTAAACATTTTCCCCATTTTTATCCAAGTTCCCTCTTTTGGTGATAAGCCGGAGCTGGTTGCTGAAAAGCTAACAGCATTTTTAGCATTTTCAGGCAGGTCATCAGATACAGCAATCTCACCTGATACACCTTCGGCAGAACCTTCATTGCCGAATTCCCCCGGAGAATAATCAGTCAGGAGAACATTAGACGGATCACTATATGGTTTTACTGACATTAAGGGCTGGATTCTCAATTTAAGCTGCTGTTCAGAAAAATCATTATTAACAGTCCATTTATCAGATTCATCACCCAGTCCGGTAACTTTATGCTCATTATATGCAACCGGTTTAAAATTCCAGTTTCCGCTTTGTTCCCGAAACAGGGTAAAATCCTTCCCCGGTTCACGCAAAATGGTTCGAATGCTGTCTGAGAAATATTTCTTATGCCTTAACTCTTCGTGTTGTCTGATAATAGCATGCAACCGCCCCAGGAGGGGAACATTTTCAACCGCTTTCTTATCAACGCTCCCCTGCACACAAAGGCCTGCGTTGTTCCCAATCATTTTGCTGCAAAGATATTCAATGTCGTCTGTGTGAGTCATTTCAACCTGAGGATTAGGAGTCCAGGGAGAATTTCTCCACCAACCCAAAAACAGCGGAAGCATTAAAGGACTGTGCTCGGCTTTTGCCAACTTATCTATTACAGGAGTATGTCCCATAAATTCCCCATGTTTATAAGTATCTGATTTAATTGACGCCAGGTGAATATCCACAAACCGTTTGTACCCTCTGACCGGGGAGTCCCATGCCTGCCAGCGCGAGCGGTAATGCCACCAGAGATGGGTCATACCTGCCATCTCCATACCCACCGGTTTTTTAAGGTTCTTTGCCACTTCAAAAACAAACTTAGGCCCATAGTGCCAGTAAAATTCTTCGCCGCCCCAGAGATCACTGCCATCGGCCGCGTCAAAATAGATCCCATCAAACTTACAATCATCAACTATTTGAGCTGTTCGACTGGCTATATCCTTGAAAAGATCAGTGTCTTCCCCGGGTACGAACCTTCCAAACATCTCCATCAGGTGAAAGGCTTTATCATTTACCAGATGCTCCATTGCTTGAGTTCCCAAAGTTCCTCTTTTGCACCCGGTAAATTTATAGGGCGGAGATTTGGTTGCACCTGTAAACTCAATAAGTTCATTACCAATTCTGAGTGTGGTGCTATTTCTTACCCAGAAACCTGTTGTAATTGAAATATCCGCAGTGGACTCATTAACAATAATTTCATCTGCACCGGCATCAACTGGAGCGGCAAGGGTAAAGCTCTTAAAGTATCCAAGTCCTTCGTCCGGCACGGGCGCTACAATATTCGAATTTTTATCGATAAAAAAAGAATAGGTATGCAGAATGGATGAAATCCCGGCGTTATGGAGCTTTTCATTAATCCTTCTAAAAGACTCCCATCCATCCGGATATTTCTCTTTGTTCAGTTCAAAACTGCCAAATTTAAAGAAGGCTCCTCCCCCATGATTATCAATTTGATTGAAACCCAAACTTTTACATGATTCAATCCATTCATCTGCAGTTTCTTCAGTCAACTGCCCTCCTGAGTGCATAAGATAAGAGCCAAACCCTTCTTTTGCCATTTGTGCCCATGCTCCGCCCTGGTCTGAAAAAGGAATATCTGCTGCATCTTTTACAACGTTCCTTACTGTGGGCAGCATCATTTCCTGAGGTAATCCCAACATGGATATTTCTGCTCCTTCCATTCCCAAACGGGCATAGCAGCTTGCTTTCATCAATGTCTGAAAAACAGGAAGTTGGACTACATGAGTATTTAAGTTTAAAGCTAACAGGCAAGCTCCAAATGGTTCGTACGACATCCCCTCAAGGTTAAGGGGTACATTCATAAAAGTCAATGACCATGGATTGCCTGTGACTGTTTTTACTTTAAAGTTAATATGATCTTTGGCTTTTGTTACCAGAAGTTCAGCAGATACTCCGGTTTCCCCAAAATCAAGCTTCATTATTTCTCCATCAAAGGCTACCGACGTAACTTTAAACTCTTTCCCCTCGTGTTTAACTGAAGCACAATGAGATACAGTATCGTCATTCAGGTAGTCTATACCGCTTTTTTTGTCTATAAAATAAAGGTTCTTTCCGGTGTGGTCAACTTCATACCTAAAGTTCTCATTCTCAATAACAATTTCTTCTGTTCTTTGTAAAGTACAGCTAACAATGATGCTGCTTATAAAGAGAAAAAATACTAGTCTTAATTTTTCTCGGCTGGAGTTTATTTTTTTCATGGCATTTTCTAATATAATGATAAGTAAATTTTTCTGAATATTTGGTTCATCAATCTACGATCTTTGCATTTCTGAAGCCCTTGATTAATTCTTCCTTTCCGGCCTTAGTGCCTTTTAAATAGCGTCGGTCACTTACCGGAACTGATATTGTATTATTCCCGAGATTGGTGATTTTTCCTTCCTTGTTCAGGGTTTCATAAAGTTTTACATTTGACTTGCTTAATGGCAATTCCAATTTTTTGCTGCCTGAAATATGCCAGTAAACAACATACCATTCTCCACCCCTTTCAAAGATAAATGCACGCACATCCCTGTTTCCGTTTGCAACATCTGTGATCTGATCATATGGAATCAATTCAAATTCCTTTTTCTCATTTTCCAATAAGATATGTTCTTGTTCCACATTCTGCAACATCTTTTTCTGTGTGTCAGTCAGCCAGTTTGTTGCTCTTACTTCTTCCCATCTTCTGTAAACCTCTAAATTATCAGAAGTTCTTGCATGGGATTTGAAGCCATCCAGATTTGAATTCAATGAAACCGGACAGTCCCATGCTGCAGCCAGTCCTGTTACAAATTCAATAATATCAGGTTGGGTGCCAACTGATTTTTCATTCGGCACAAAATAACCCAGCCATCCGAAATTGACCCTTGAGAAATCCTGTTTCATCCGTTCGGCCTGTTTTGCCGGCCATTTTTTAATTTCCTCTTTGAGTACATCAGGCCTGAAAACATCAAAAGCATTACCTCCGCTGAGCATATGCCAGCTGAAGTGAGATTTGGCTGCCCCTTCTGCAAAGACAGGTTTAGGCTCAAATCTTCTGTAAACCTTCCATTGTGCGTAGGGCACATTGAACCAGAATGGTGGATTAACTCCTTCAGAACCATCCATGTAACAAAATTCGAATCCTGCATTATAAATATTTGCGATTTTTTCAGCAACCTCATCCTGAAGGCTGGTATTCTGGTCTACATAGACACTTCTTTGCCGTCCGAACTCACTGACATCCAGTAGCCCTATAATATTCCCCTTAGGTTGTGAATTAACTGTAGTTTTGTCAACCCCTCTTTTACAACCTGTAAACTTATAAGGCCAGGTAGTGGTGTAACTTTCGTATGTAATAAGTTCAGTCCCGACTTTTAATACCCTCATTCCGTCGGCCATTGTTGTGTTTTGCGGATTTTGTTCGACAAATATTTCAGTGTCGTTCATTCCGAGTGGTTCTGAAATGGTAAAATACTTCAGCAGGTTCAGCCTGTGGTCAGGAATTGGGGTTACATATCTGCTGTCCCTTCCGATATGTGAATGGAGGAAATGCAAACCAGTTGCAATGCCATTGCTTTTAATTTTACTCAGTAATTTTTCAAGATCAGCCCGGCCATTCGGGAAAACATCCTTTCTCCAGTCATAATCCCCTTTTCTGCTCCATGACGGTCCGCTTTCCACAATAGAATGGTAAGATAACTTCATGGTACGGAATCCTCCCATTTTGGCATATTTAATATGTTCATCTGCATTTTCCGGAGTTATTCCTGAAGCAGCGTAATAAGAGGAGTTATACAATGTATGCTTGCGGCTGGCAGCTCCCCTGGGCAGATCGAAATCCTCTTCCACGCGGGCTATATTATCCAGGAGGTCATCAGGTTTGCAAACAATTAATGCGGCACTGACATCCAAAAGCTGAATATCTCTTTCAATCCCGGCATTCAGTATTTTATAGCCAGCTCTTTTTTCGGCATCAATACGGGCATGAATATCGGTAGCCAGCACATTGACAGCTACTTTTTCATCCCAGCTCACATTCAGCCATTCACCAAAATACTTTCTGTTTTTAACCGGCAACTGAATAAAATTCATTTCATATACGGGCGGCATTATACCTGTGTTTACGCCGATACCAAAATCATTACCTTCAATAAAGAACTCTTTTACTGTAAAGTTTATATAGTAAGGAGTTACATCAATCTTTATACGTGCCTTGTAGAAGATCAATTCAAAATCTACGATCAGTTCATTTCCTTTTTGTTCAACAGATTCGGCATTGAATGTCATCATTTTGGTCGGGTAGGCAAGTTTAATTTCATTATGAAAAGGCCGTTCCTGGGTAACAGAGAAAAACGATATCTCTTGTCCCTGTTCAAGGCACTCTTCTCCGGAGGGTTTGTAAATAAGGCTTTTAGCAATTCCGTTATTCCCGATCACTAACTTCATCTGCTGGTTTTCCAGGACGATGTCTTCACCATTCATCGTGTTGCCGTTAGAAAAAAACACGAGTAATAAGTTGATAATAAGAGGCAGTAAAATAAATTTTTTCATTATTTGTATTTTTGTTATTTATTCATCTTTAACTACCTATCTATTACAGGTTTAGGTTAAATGGTCTATGTCGTTTACTGTCTATAAAATGGAAAATAAAAATGTCTAATCCACTTGTAATGGTATAAGTTCAACCTTACGAAACAGAATTTCCGCACCCTCGGACTGAATTTGGATGCGCCCTTTTTGAGGTTGGGCATCCACGGCATGATTAACAAGTTTTTTGTTCAGGTAGATAGAAATCTCCCCACCCTTTGCAATGCATTCAATCCTGTTCCATTTGCCTACCGGTTTTTCAATATCATTGGCGCCCCGGAATCCCTTCATGTCCTTCCACTCCGGATCGCGACCGTACCAGTTTATCCGTCCGCCGTAGATAGTCACCAGTTCGCCGCCGGGTTTAAATACATACGATCCATTCTGTTTTTCAGATGCTACAGGGCAGGTAACGGAAAATGCCGGAGTGCCGTCACCAACAACGATGAAATCACCTGTCCCGCCTTCAATGATCTGGCATTCAATTGAGTTCATCCAAATTCCTGAATATCCGCCATCTTCCCCTATGGAGTGTAGTAATATACCACTGTCTCTGGCTTTTTCAACCCTGGGTTCAGAGGTGCCCCCTCCCCATTTGAACTCCACAACGAGCTTATAGTTTTCATATTCGTTGTTGGTGGTGATGCACCCATACTCTTCACCCGAAATAACTATCATTCCATTTTGAACCGTAAATACTTTATTGGGATCGTTATCGCGTCCCCTCCCTTTTATAAAAGTATACCACCCATCCAGATTCTTACCATTGAATAATTTTACCTTAGTCGGGCGGGAATATTCATTCTCAGCTACGGCAGATTCAGATGACCGCACGGGAACATTGTTCCCAAAAATGGTCATTGACGCAATAAGACTTAAAGAAATAATAAATAACCGTTTCACAATTCAATTTTTTATTTTCGCAATTTAATAAATATATTCAACTCATTCCATAACCTTTTCTAACCGGTTCCCTGATAAACTGGTCGGCTTCCGGCAGGCCAATCGCTTTCATATTTTTGACATCCCAAATAACTTTTTGTCCGCCCAAGCGCAAGGAAAGTACACCGAGCAGGGTAATTTCTGTCAGTCTTGCCCCGTAATCAAAGTTTGACATTGCAGGCGGGCCGCCCTTGATAGCATCTGCCCATTCGCGGCAATGCCCCTTGGAAAGTGGGATGGAAGAAGGAGGCGGTGTGAAGGAATTTTGGAGGCTTTCCGGGAAAACCTGAGGATTGCCCACGGTGCCATTGTTCAGGATAATGCCTTTATCCCCGATGTACATACTTCCCCTGCCGCTCAGAGAAATTCCCGCAGGCAAGCTATCCGGAAGCTGGGGGCGCAATCCGCCCGAATACCAAGTCAGGTTTACTGCTTTTTGTTCCCCTTTGGCAGCAAATTTATAATGCCCGATTTCCCCGTAGGGAGCGATATCCGTGTTGCCTTTGTTACCCGCAGGAAACACCTCCACGCTTTCCGGAGAATGAAGGTTTAATGCCCAGGTTACTGTATCCATGTCATGGCATCCAAAATCTCCCAATGCACCACAACCGAAAACCCAGAAATCCCTCCATTTCACCGGGGTATATAGTTTATTATACGGTCTGTGTATCGTTGGGCCAAGCCAAAGGTCCCAATTGAAGCCATTAGGGACAGGGGAGCACCTTCGGGAAATCCGTTCAATTGCGGCAGCCATCTCGTTGCCCCAACCCATGAATGTGCCTCGTTAACCTCGCCAATTATTCCCGAACGAAGCAAGTCCACTGTTTTGCGGAGGCCGTCAAAACTATGCAACTGGTTACCCATTTGCGTGGCAACGCCTGTTTCCCGCGCCACATCACGCACCTTGCGGGCTTCCCAAATGTTATGGGTCAGCGGTTTTTCGCAATAAACATGTTTCCCGGCGCGCATAGCCATTATGGAGATATAAGCATGGGTATTGTCGGGGCTGGCACAAACTATGGCATCCAGTGAGTTTTCCCTTTCCAGCATCACCCGAAAATCCTCATACTCGGCAATCTTATAGTTGGGTGACTTTTGCGAATAATGATCTTCTATGTGCTTCTTCACAGGCTTGCGACCCGTATCTGACTGGTATAAAATATCGTTTTTCCAGTGTTCTGACGGATCGGCAATCGCTGTTAACTGCACATCTTCAAGGGTGAAGAGCTCATTTATTATACCAATCGATCTGCCGCCAGCTCCCACAATTCCAATGTTTATTTTATCGCATGGAGCAATATGTCCTTTACCTCCAAGGACATATCGTGGCAGGATAGTTAAGCCTGCCACTGATAAAGATGTTGCCCGTATGAATTTTCTCCGGCTTACTTGTTCGGATGTGGTTTTGTTGATTTGCATAGATTACAATTTTTGAATTTGAGTTTAAAAGTAGTAAATGTTAACAGGGGAACAATACTTTTCAAAAAATATCTACGTCGCTCTTTTGTATGGTGTTTCATTTCTTTACAATCCGTATCCTACTTCCCGACAGTGCATAATAGATTATATACAGATAGGCCGGTAAACAAACAAGGTAAGCCTTCTGATAGGATACCTGCCCGGCAACATACCCGAATAACAACGGAAGAAAAGCGCCGCCAATAATTCCGGTTACCAGTAAGGAACTGCCAATTTTTGTAAACTTACCCAGGTCGGCTATGGCAAGTGGCCATACTGCAGGCCACATCATTGCGTTGGACAGGCCCAAAAATGCAACGAGATAGATGGAAACATTAACCGGAACAATAAGAATAGCTAAAGTAACCACAATACCAGAAATAGTAGAGATCATCAAAACCTGGCTCTGACTCACATACTTTGGAACAAACAGAACTCCCAACACATACCCGATAATCATACCTGCCGATACCAGCCAGATGTAATTTTCCGGTGAAGATAATTTAAGGATGGTAGCATAATCGTTAATCGTCCCCAGTGCCACCGTTTCTAATCCAATAACAAAAAAGATGGCAACAATCCCCAACAACAAATGCGGAAACTGGAATATACTTGTTTTGGTTCTGGAATATACCGTGGTTCCCTGTACAGGCTCCTGGTCATCTTCTTCACCAATAGCCTTAATGTCGGGAAGAGGAGCAAAATAATACAAAAACCCCATAACCAACAAAACACCTGTAATAATGTAAAATGGAAGAATTGTATCTTCAATCCGTACATTAGTCAAATCCATAAACACTGCCAACATCAGAGATGCTACCGCATAAAATGTTTTATTGCTTATTCCCATTAGGGCAATCCGCTTGGCTGCACTTTCCGGAGGACCAATAATTGATACATAGGTGTTAACTGCCCCGGTTAATAGAGCCTGTCCCAGACCACTAATAAACAATGCCAGCAACAGCAAGGGGAAACTGATTATTCGGGCAGCAGGGGTTATTATAAAAAAGCCTATTGCCATAAGTACAAATGCAATAACCATCCCTCCTTTATAGCCTGCTTTTGTGAGTATTCCATGGGAAAAGGCTCCAAAAACAACAAAGGCGGAAAAAGTAGCTGTCATAACAAGATATGATTGGGCTGTTGATATGTGAAATGCTTCTTGCACAAAAGGAATAAAAAAAGCATTTATACCAAGTGCAAAGCCAAGAACTGCATACATGATACCAATCAATAGCATTGGAACAATCATGTTTTTTTTAGTGTTATTCATTATAAGATATATTGATGAATTTTTTGTTTTTTTTTAAAATTAATAAACTTCATATTCCGTCGTTGTTTTGACAACCAACTCGATCCCGGTTAGAATTTGGCCAAAGAGAAAATATATTTTGGTTCGAAGGATTGTACCTTTGCACCAAAGTTTTTATTGATGTTTTATCTCAGGGTAGTAAATCGGAGGAACATGTAACACCATGAGAGTCAAAAAGAACCACTTTATTTCCGTTTACTCAGCACCTCTTTCTCGTAATGCTGTATCTCAGAAATATAATCTTCGCCCACGGGTACGCCCTCCTGCAAGCAGTAATAGTCCCAAACAGCACCAAATGGTTTGGCCTTCAATTCTTCCAGCAACGCCAAACGCTCAAAAAGCTGATTGTTTTCTTCATAACCCTTAAGGGTTGACAAAGGCTCAAGCATGGAATAGAGAAAAGCTTTTTTAGCAGCACGGGTTCCCACAACGTAAGCACCAATCCGGTTGATGGAAGCATCAAAATAATCGAGGCCGATATTCACCCGATTGAGAAAGTCATTGCGAACAATCTCGGAAGCAATCTGCTGTACTTCTTCATTTAAAATTACCACATGATCAGAGCCCCAGCGAACGGGACGTGACAGGTGCAACAACAATTCATCTGTAAACTGAAGGCAAGAAGAAATCTTATCTCCTAACTGCTCGGTGGGATGAAAGTGACTACCATCAAGACAAATCATTTTTTGATTTTGTATAGCATAAGCCAGGTAAAATTCGTGAGAACCTACCATCATGGACTCCGTGCCAATACCAAAAAGTTTACATTCTACGGCATCTTTCATATGCTCTTTTGGATAATTAGTAGCCAATCCTTCGTCCAACGATTTTTTGAGAAGTGTGCGATGTCCATTCCTGTCTATAGGCGTGTCTTTTGAACCATCAGGAATCCATGTGTTGTGAACGCAGGACGAGCCGAGTTGTTTGCCAATCTCGGCCGAGATAGCCCGGGTGCGCTTAAGATGTTCCACCCAGAATTTACGTACTTTTTCATCTTTCGAAGAGAGTGTAAACCCACTATCAGCCATGGGGTGTGAAAATAAAGTGGGATTAAAGTCCATTCCAATGCCCATTTTTTTGCACCAGTCAATCCAAATCTGAAAATGTCCAGGCTCAATCTGATCGCGATCAACCTTCTCTCCCTGAAAGTCGCCATAAATAGCGTGCACATTTAAGCGATGTTCCCCTGGCAGTAATGCTAATACCTTCTCCAGGTCGGTCTGCAATTCAGCAATGGTTCGGGCTTTCCCAGGATAATTACCCGTAGCCTGAATGCCGCCCCCTGAAAGAACTAAGTCGGGGGTTTCGAACCCACCCACATCATCGGCTTGCCAGCAGTGCAGACTGATAACCACATCTTTCATTTTTTTTAGCATAGCATCGGTGTCGACACCCAATTCGGCATATTGCTCTTTAGCAAGTGCATATGCTTTTTTTACCAATTCTTTCTTTTTCATTATTTTTATTTTTATTTTTATTGACTTCTGTTTATAAGTTCGTTGTAATCAACATTCTGTGATTTCTAGATATAGACCTAAATCACTCTTGGAATTGCCCATTAATAATAGAGCACTTTATAAATCAACATGTTAAGTCAAGTTTTTAAGTACTCCTTGCATCCCATACCAGTTTAGAAAGCTCTGTAAGAACCTGGTCGAAAGATCCTAAAACGCAAAGTCAATTC
>JAXGYA010000004.1:0-247940 GCA_040772505.1 Mariniphaga sp.
GGTTACTTTTACGTTGGCGTGGGGTGTAACCACAATAAACGGCTTTTCTTCGCTGGAGGTCACCTCAAAATAAGCCTCCCCTTTTAACTGAATCTCCCTGTTATTTTGGTTAAAGGTGGCTGCATCATAAACAATGGATGAATTGGTGTTTATCCAAACTTGGGTCCCGTCGGGCAATTTTACTTTGGAAACGTGCCCTTTGGGTGAACTGATTTCATAAAGCTGTTCGGCAAGCTGAACCGGTTTTTCGGATTCTCCAAACAGATACCAGCCAATGGCCATGGCAATTGGGAAAGCCAGAACGGCAGCAATTTTATAAATAAATGATTGCCGGTTCATTTTCTTTACCCTATCAGAAAGGTGCCGGTTGTATTCCGATTCAAGTTTTGATCTGTCTTTTTGAAGGGAGGTTTCAGAAATAAATTTCTCACCTTTCCCCCACGCTTTTTTACTCTTTTCAAAAAGATATTGATTCTCTTGGGCAGCATTCTTCCACTTTTCCAGTTCCTGAATTTCTTCAGATGTGGCATTTCCTGACAGGACTTTGCCGATGAGAATGTATATATGATTGTTTTCCTTCATATTTTCGTTTTTCAAATCTATGACGAAAATAAAAGCGTTTACCCTGTAATGAGATTCAAAATTTTTTTCGAATAATCTAAAGTTGCTACAAATATTCTGGTGCGCTGCACCATTCCTCTAATCAACAGAAAAAGATTGATTAAAAAACGGCAACACCACGAAATATTTGCAATGGCATATAAATCGGAAGCGGCAGCGCCGCGATAATATTTGTAGCAGCAGGGCATGCCAACAGAAATAGAGCGGCAGAGCCGCGATAATATTTGTAGAATCAAATGCACAACAACAGCGTGCTAAGGTGCAGCGCACCGAAATATTACAATTTAATCGAAAAACTCACTCCCAATTATTCACATCGTTAAAAAAATCGAACAAATAATCATCATTAAATTGGATGTCATTTTTTCTCAAAATCTCCAAATATTCCGTTTTGAAATTTGTTTTTTTATGGTGCTTCTCCTGATTCAAAACATATTTTACAACCGCATCGATTTGAGAACGAGAATGGGAAAACGCACCGTAACCCTTTTGCCATTCAAAACTAAACCCGGATAAATTGTTTAGTTTGATCCACGCATTGGAGGATGTTTTGATTTCTTCAACCAAATCTGGAATCAAATGATTGATATTGTATCCGATAAAAATATGAATATGGTCTGGCATGGAGCCTATTGCCAGCATTTTGTGTTTATGGTTCTGTACAATTCCGGTGATGTACTTTTCCAAATCGTCTTTCCATTGCTTTTTAATCAAAGCATTTCGGTTTTTTACCGCAAAAATCAGATGAGCGTAAAACCGGGTGTAAGTATTGGCCATAATTTTTAAATTCACGTTTGTGTTGTAAAAATATAAACATATTTTATTTTGAAAAAGGAAATCGAATATTACGGTGCTACGCACCTCATTTCCAATCCCCAATCCTGGTGCTACAAATATTCTGGTGCGCTGCACCATTCCCCAAATCAACAGAAAAACCATTGATAGAAAAGCGGCAGAGCCGCAATAATATTTGTAGCAGCAGGGCATGCCAACAGAAATAGAGCGGCATCGCCGCGATAATATTTGTAGTAGCAGGGCATGCCAACAGAAATAGAGCGGCAGAGCCGCGATAATATTTGTAGCAGTAGAAGCACCGCATCAGAACGCCAGGTGCAGCGCACCGAAATATAAAACTCCAATCACCTCAAAATCATCTTATTTCCATTCATTTGCGTCATCAAAAAAAATCGAATATTACGGTGCTACGCACCTCATTTCCAATCCCCAATCCTAGTGCTACAAATATTCTGGTGCGCTGCACCATTCCCATCAAACAACAGAAAAGCCATTGATAAAAAACAGGCAGCACCACGAAATATTTGCAATGGCATATAAATCGGAAGCGGCATCGCCGCGAAAATATTTGTAGCAATTCCAATCACCTCAAAAAATCAGATAAACTTTCGCGTAATCTTTTCAAGGCGATTCCCATCTGCATCTCCACGGTTTTTACCGAGATGTTCAGTTTTTGGGCAATTTCGGCGTATTTCAATCCTTCGTGCCGGCTAAGCAGAAATATCTCGCGGCATTTCTCGGGAAGTTGATTTATGGATTTATTAATGCGGCCGCTCAGCTCGGCTTCTTCCACTAAATCGCGGAAAGGCACCCGGCTGAGGTTTTCAACCGACTCAGAAATTTCAGAATTGTTTCTATTTTTTCGCAGGTAATCGATGCACCGGTTTTTTACTGATTGATACAAATAGGATTTGACGGAAATGTTGACATCAATTTTTTCACGCTTCATCCACAAATCAACAAATACCTGCTGCACCAGCGACCGCGACAGATCTAAATCGCCAATATATTTTGCAGCGAAAAAGCATAACGAAGCATAGTATCCGTTGAACAACCGACTAAATTCAGCTTCATCGCCTTTTCTGATTTGTTGAAATATTTTCGGATCAGTTATCTCAGCCATCGGTTTTATAAGAATAAGATTGCAAGGTAAAAAAATTATTTAAGATTTAACCATTTCCTGCTTCTTCGAATGTGAAATAATTTCAGAAATGCCGGAAAAATGCAGAACTGTTCTTTATTGATAATGATCCAAATTATGAAAAAACAGTGACATATTATCGGTTTTTGCATAATATCTGCTTTTTCACACTATTTCATTAACCATTCCTGAAAATTTTTATAATTTTGCATCACTTTTTTCGAGCCATGGACTGGAGAGTAAAATATGATGTAGAGTTTAAAGGTCTTAAAGAAGGCCTACACAAGTTTGAGTTTGAAATTCAGAACAAGTTCTTTGAGCATTTTGAACAGGAGCTGGTTAGCGTTGGAAATGTAAAGGTCAGGGTGACTCTTGAAAAACGGAGTTTATTCATGAAACTGCATCTTGCGCTCAAGGGCTGGGTGGAGCTCACCTGCGACCGTTGTCTTGAAAATTTCAATCAAAACATAAAGCTGAAAACCGAACTTTTTGTCAAATTTGGCGAAAACAATTATGATGACAACGAAATTATCTGGATTTCACCCGAAGAGCACCGCATCAATCTGGCTCAGTTAATTTATGAATACATAATTTTAAGCATTCCCATAAGGCATGTACATCAGGAAAAAAATGGAGTTAGCGGGTGCAGTCCCGAGATGCTTGAAATATTAAAAGAGCTCGCAACCACTGAAGAAGAAGAAGAAAAGGAACAGAAAACAGACCCGCGATGGTCCGCTTTAAAAGATTGGAATAATAATTAAAAATGAAATATTATGGCACACCCAAAGAGTAGAACTTCAAAGTCGAAACGGAATAAAAGACGCACACATTACAAAGCTGCTCTCCCCACACTTGCAACCTGCTCAAATTGCGGAACAACTGTAAAGTATCACCATATCTGCCCGGAATGTGGATATTACAGAGGCAAGCAGGTTATTGAAAAAGAAATTTCAGTTTAATGCAAAAGCCGGTCAAAATCTGACCGGCTTTTTTGTTTCTCAATCCCTATCCACCAAAGCTTAAACATTATTTAATATCCATATCTTCTTGCTTGGAACTTTCTGATTCCATTTTTTGGTTGCGACGGTTTTGTCATTTCTTAAAAAGTACCAATAACTTGAGTCCCCTCAACATCACAATCGTTTTTGTGGTGAAATTTTGAATTTTTATTGCTGGCAATCCAAAAAATTGTAACTTCAACCTATTTAATTTAAAACGGATCAAAGAATAATTTGTCGGAAAGGCAGTTTTACTTAGGAAAAATGATTTTTAAAATGGCAAAACAAACATCAAACAACAGCGAAAACTTTGGACAAGCAATTAATATTATCTGTGAAGGCACCTTGATTAAAGGAGATATTTCTGCCGGCAGCGACATCCGGATTGACGGCGAACTGATAGGAAACATCCAGGCAAGCGGCAGGATAGTTATTGGTCCGAAAGGGAAAGTTGAAGGTGAGATAAACTGCAACAACATTGAAGTATCAGGTTGTATTCGCGGAAAAATCGTTGTTTCGGAATTATTGACTTTAAAGGCGACAGCCTGCATTGTGGGAGACATTGTTGCCGGAAAACTTTCGGTTGAGCCCGGTTCAACCTTCACCGGAACCTGCTCAATGGATGACACGAACTTGAAAAATGAAAAATCAACTCAGAAAGAACAAAAAGAGGTTTGATGATTTTATTCGCTATTCGGGGCTTGCATTTGAAATGATGACAATTATCGCAGCCGGCACCTTTTTAGGTTTTAAAATTGATCAGTGGATGAATAATAAATTTAAAGGATTCACGCTGGCACTTATGGTTCTTTCCGTAATTGGCTCTATTTTTTATGCACTAAGAAATTTACTGAAAAAATGAACAGGGAATTTACTCTTTTTCTTATCAGAATTTTGTCGGCGACAGCTGTTTTAACTGTTTTAGGCTGGATTTTATTCACATTCATTGTGCCGGAAATGTATCTGCACATTTTACCATGGATGCTTGTCTTCTTTTTAACCGTTACCCTTCTAACCTATTTTCTGCAGCACTCTGCAAAAAAAAATATGAGACGCTTCACTCATATCAGCATGATTGCTTCTGTGCTACGGTTCATTATCTACTCTACTTTTGCTTTCATTTATCTTTACCTGAGACCTGAAAATGCTGTTGTTTTTATCGTGTCCCTTGCTGTTTGCTATATCGTTTATACAGTTACTGAAGTCTGCTGCCTGTCAAAGGTTAAAAACAACACAAAAACTTAATGCACTAAAGACCAGTACCTTTATGAACTTCAAAACAGAGCAAACTTCTTGTAATAAAAAACAAGCACTGAATTAACTCCATTTTAAAATTAAACCGGGAAATTTCTGAAAACTGTCCGTAAAAATATTTGGAGTGTATATGAAGTTTACAAATCACCCTCGAAGGTCTTTTTTCTTTTTATCATCTAAAATTTTTCTATTTTTGTGAAATTTATTAGTCAATACTAAAAAATGTCAAAATTTTCCAAAAGCAGTTTTCTGATTTTTTTAATACTTGCAGTCTTTCTGTTCATTCCGGCGGCAGCACTGAACAACAGCATTTCTGATGATCACTCTGCCAGACAGGATCAAAGTGAAGAAAAATTTGATGCAGGAAAATTCATTTTTGAACATGTTCTCGATGCTTACGAATGGCATATTGCATCTTTTAAAAACAAGCACGTCATCGTTCCACTGCCGGTTATCCTATACAGCCAACTGCCGGAGCTGCACGAAGGGAAAAGGGTGCATATTTTCATGTCTTCAAAATTTTATCACGGAACATCTGATTACCGTGGTTTTCGAATTTCGCAAAGTGAAAGGCACAACGGAAAAATTGTAGAACTGAACCTGCAGGGAGAAGAAATTGGCAGGCCGGTTGATCTCTCTGTAACCAAAACGATTGTTGGCGCTATCGCAACCATGATTTTGCTGTTCCTGACTCTGTTTGCAACTGCACGTTCAGCCGAAAGAAACAGGGATAAAGCACCAAAAGGGTTGCAAAACCTGATTGAACCGATTATAACTTTCATAAAAAATGAAATTGCAATTCCGTCCATAGGTGAAAAAAAATATCAAAATTTCATGCCTGCACTGCTCTCTCTTTTCTTTTTTATACTGCTGAACAACCTGATGGGATTGGTACCCATTTTCCCGTTTGGAGCAAATGTTACGGGCAATATTTCGGTAACCATGGTTTTTGCACTGTTCACTTTTTTTGTAACCAATATCAGAGGCAACAAGTACTACTGGAAGGAAATTTTCAACCCGGATGTTCCGTTTTGGCTGAAAGTTCCCATCCCGCTAATGCCTATGCTTGAAATGACCGGAATGATTACCAAACCGTTTGTGCTGATGATTCGTTTGTTTGCAAACATGCTCGCCGGGCACATGATTGTTTCGGTTTTTTTAAGCCTTATATTTATCTTCAGCAGCTTGATGGGACCTGCTGCCGGTTATGCAGTCGGACCAATTTCTGTGATTTTTGCGGTTTTCATCACTTTGCTCGACATATTAGTTTCATTTATTCAGGCTTATGTTTTTACTCTGCTGTCAGCCATCTATTTTGGAATGGCAACAGCGGAAGGCCATTAATATTCATCTTTAAAATTAAATGCTATGTTATCAATGATTTTAAGCATTTTGCTACAAACATCGGAAGCGGCAGCCAAGTCTAATTTTGGTGAGCTTGCAGCTGCCTTTGGCGCAGCCGTTGTTGCCCTTGGCGCAGCCTACGGAATCAGCAAGATTGGCGTAAGCGCCATGGAAGCTATTGCACGCCAGCCGGAAGCAAGCGGCGACATTCGGTCAAACCTGATTGTTTCTGCGGCGTTGATTGAAGGCGTCTGCTTTTTTGCGGTTATTGTCTGCGCTTTAATATTGTTTGTTTAGCTGACAAATTAAAACAGTTCACTTCGGGATTGCCGGAGGAGCTGTTTTTCAATTTGAATTCGTTTTAGAAAAATAATACAGAATATGGAACTGGTAACTCCAAATCTTGGAACAATTTTCTGGATGGTAATCATCTTTTGGTTAGTTGTAGTCATTTTGAGGAAATTCGCATGGAAACCCATACTGAATGCCATGAATGACAGGGAGCAATCAATTGAAAATGCATTGAGCGCTGCGCAAAGTGCCAGAAAAGAGATGGAAAGCCTGAAAGCCGGCAATGAACAGCTCCTGAATGAAGCCCGGCAAGAGAGGGAGAAAGTGCTGAATGAAGCAATGAAGCTTAAAGAGAAAATTGTTGAGGAAGCAAAGGAAAAAGCTGTTTCTGAAGCAGAAAAAAGCATTAAGAATGCAAGGCAGCAAATTTTAAATGAAAAAGAAAAGGCGATTGATGAAATGAAACAGCAAATCACGGAGCTTTCACTAATCATTGCCGAAAAAATTATCCGCCAGGAGATGTCGAAAGACAAACAGCAGCAAGAGCTGGCTAACCGGCTGATTGAAGAAATTAAACTGAACTGATAAATGAACTATAGTGCTATATCTGTCCGCTACGCAAAGGCTCTTTTCATGTTGGGGAAAGAGAAGAATTTGCTTTCCTCCATAAAGGAAGACATGGACTATATCGCGGCAGTGTGCAATCAATCTGTTGATTTTAAAGAGTTCCTGAAAAATCCTGTAGTTCAGACATCTAAGAAAACTCAGATT
Source organism: Mariniphaga sp. (assembly GCA_040772505.1). GTDB lineage: Bacteria > Bacteroidota > Bacteroidia > Bacteroidales > Prolixibacteraceae > Mariniphaga. Next base: position 7,216 of record JAXGYA010000004.1, read on the forward strand.
ATTAAACGCATATTCGAAACTAAAATAAGTGAGCTTTCACTCCGGTTTCTGGAACTGATTGTCAAAAACAAAAGGGAGGTTTTTATTCCGATGATTAGTCTCAATGTTCTTGACTTAATCCGAAAAGAGAAAAACATCAAAACAGCACTGCTCATAACAGCCAGTGAGCTGGATGAAAAACTTCTGGTAAAGACTAAAAAAATTCTGGAAAAGGAATTGGGAACAAAAGTAGATCTGACAGCCAGAACAAGTCCTCATATTATTGGTGGAATTATTTTGCAGATTGATGGCAAACAGTATGATGCAAGTATTGCCACCCAGATAAAGAAACTGAAAAAGGAGATGCTGAAATCCTAAAAACATACATTTACAAAGAAAAAACTGAAAAATGATAAGTATAAATCCGGCAGAAATATCAGAAATTCTGAAAAAGCAACTTCAAAACTTTAAGTCAGAAACTCAACTGGAAGAGGCAGGCACTGTTTTGCAGGTTGGCGATGGAATTGCCAGAATATATGGACTTTCAAATGTAGAATCCAATGAAATGATTGAATTTGAAAGCGGCATAAAGGGTATTGTGCTTAATCTGGAAGAGGATAATGTGGGAGCTGTACTGTTAGGATCATCGGAAGATGTTAAGGAGGGCGACACCGTAAAGCGGCTCAAGCGCATTGTGTCAATAATGGTTGGTGAAAAAATGCTTGGAAGAGTGATAAACACCATTGGCGAGCCCATTGACGGAAGAGGCCCCATAACGGGCGAGCTGATCGAAATGCCTTTGGAACGCAAAGCTCCCGGAGTAATTTTCAGGCAGCCGGTGAAAGAGCCGCTGCAAACAGGACTGAAAGCCATAGATGCAATGATCCCCATCGGGCGCGGGCAGCGCGAGCTGATTATCGGCGACCGGCAAACCGGGAAAACAGCTGTGGCTATTGATACGATTATCAACCAACGGGAAAATTTCGAAAAAGGAGAACCTGTTTTTTGCATCTACGTGGCAATTGGGCAGAAAGGCTCCACTGTGGCAAACATTGCTGCAACGCTGGAAAAATATGGGGCAATGGATTACACTGTCATCGTTTCATCAACCGCATCAGACCCGGCGGCACTGCAATTTTATGCACCATTTACAGGGATGACCATCGGAGAGTTTTTTCGAGATACCGGGCGCGATGCTTTGATTATTTTGGACGACTTATCCAAACAAGCGGTTTCCTACCGTGAAGTCTCTTTGCTGTTGCGCCGTCCGCCGGGGCGTGAAGCATACCCGGGAGATATTTTCTATCTGCACTCCCGCCTGCTGGAACGTGCAGCAAAAATTATCGAATCGGATGAAATTGCAGCCCGGATGAACGACCTGCCGGAACCATTAAAAAACAAAGTAAAAGGAGGAGGTTCACTCACTGCACTGCCAATAATCGAAACACAGGCAGGCGATGTGTCGGCTTACATTCCTACCAACGTGATTTCCATCACCGACGGACAAATTTTTCTGGAATCTAATCTGTTTAATGCCGGATTCAGACCTGCAATCAATGTGGGAATTTCTGTTTCACGCGTGGGAGGAAATGCTCAAATCAAATCCATGAAACAGATTGCCGGAACCCTGAAACTGGACCAGGCACAATACCGCGAACTTGAAGCTTTTGCAAAATTTGGTGCCGATCTGGATATGGCAACCATGCGCGTGCTGGACAAAGGACGAAAGAATATGGAAATACTCAAGCAAAACCAGTATTCTCCGATGAAAATCGAACACCAGGTAGCAATCATCTATTGCGGTGTTAATGAACTGCTCAGGCATGTGCCGGTGGACAAAATCAAAGAATTTGAGAAAAAATTCCTGGAAATATTGGAAACTGAGCACCGCGACATGCTCGACTCTATCAGGGATGGAAACATGAGTAAGCAAATTGAATCCGTTTTGCAAAGCGTTGCAAACAATGTTGTTTTGAAATACAAAAAGAAGGAGTAAGGCATTAAAAAATGGTCGGATTAAAAGAAATACGAACTCGCATTGCATCAATCAAAACTACGCGCCAGGTTACCAGCGCCATGAAAATGGTGTCGGCAGCCAAACTTAAAAAGGCACAGGATGCCATACTTCAAATCAGACCTTATGCAAATAAATTATATGAAATTCTGAAATCGCTTGAGTTAACTTTTGAGGAGAACAGCAAATCGGTTTATACGCAGCAGCGCGAACCTGAAAAAATCCTTATTGTGCTTGTCTCTTCCAATCGGGGGCTTTGCGGAGGATTTAACCTGAATATTGCCAAAAAAGCGATGCTACTGGTTTACACAACCTATAACCGGCAACATGAATCCGGCAATGTCGATTTTATATGTATTGGCAGACAAGCAGAAAGGCATATTATAGCTGCCGGACTGAATGTGATTGAAAGCCACCATGAATTATTCGACAATCTCCTCATTGAGGAGTCTCACAAGCTGGCAGAGAAAATCATGAATCTGTTTGCCGAAGGCAGCTATGACAGAATTGAACTTGTTTACAATCAGTTTTTAAATGCAGCAACTCAGGTGAATGCTGCTGAGCAGTTTTTGCCCGTAAAAGCAGAAAAAGAAAAAAGAAAAAATCAATTTTACGATTATATTTTTGAGCCTTCAAAAGAAACTCTTTTGCAGGATCTGATTCCCCGAACCCTGAAAATCCAGTTCTACAGGGCATTGCTTGATTCAAATGCTGCAGAACACGGTGCAAGAATGACTGCCATGCACCAGGCAACCGACAATGCAACCGAATTGCTTAAAGATTTAACCCTGCAATATAATAAGGTGAGACAGGCATCCATCACACGCGAAATTCTGGAAATCGTGAGCGGGGCAGAAGCACTAAAGGGCTAACTCAAAACTTTTTTCCTGCAAACAATAACAAGCTTTGTAGGCGCCTGAAGCCCGTGTTCCATCGCTTTTTTTCTGAATTCTTCAATCTGCGGATAAAGCAAATCATATTCGGGACGCCCTTTTATCTTTTCAATCATCTGCCTCATTCGCTCCACCTTAAATTCAAGCTCCGAGTCATCTTCCAGGAGATTCATGTTGCTGCGGTGCTCAAAGTAAAACTGAACGGGCAGCTCCGTCTGTTTCAGCAGATTTAAAATGGCATCACTGCTGAACGTTTTTCGGTGGAAAGATCCGGTCAAACGATCGATGCGGCTCCTGAAATGATGAAATAACTTGTGAACTTCCTGAGCCGGATTCAAATTATTGCTGATTATTTCGCTAATAATTACATATCCGTCAGGTTTAACCACGCGGTTCATCTCTCGCAATGCTTTTTTCACTTTGGGGAGGTGGTGCAGAGCCATGGAAATTGCTACCACGTCAAACATATTGTCATCAAACGACATATTTCCCGCTTCCATTTCAAGAAAAGTTACATCGGGAAAAAATTTGCGGGCATTTTCGAGTGATTCAATATTGGGATCAATGCCTGTAATGTGAGCTTTGGGAAATATTTTATTCAGAACCTTCAAAAACGCACCGCTCCCTGTTCCGATGTCCAAAACAGAATTTATTTCAATACCCTTAAAATAATTTACCAAAGGTTCCATACCAAGAATGATTATTATTTAACGCAATCAAAATTCCCTACCGGGGAGTTACAAAAATATAAAAACCGCAGGAATATGTCAGACAGCTTATTTTTAAAGCAATAGCATCAATGCGGAAATTGCTGTAACTGTAATAACAAAACTCCTGTATGTCTTGTTGGGAATTTTGTTCACCAGCCATATTCCAAAGAGAGCACCGGCGGCAATTCCCGGCAGCAGAATCAAATCCAATGTCAGGGTTTGTAGGCTGATTGTTTTCCACACAAAAAGGTGCAATGGAAATTTCGTAAGGTTAATAATCAGAAAGAACCATGCACCGGTACCGATATAGTTGTTTTTGGGTAAATGCATAGCCAGCAGGTAGATGGCAAAAATTGGTCCTGCCACATTGCCAATCATGGTGGCAAATCCCCCAAGAATGCCCATCAACGCAGCAAACCACCAGCTGTCGGGGAAATAGCTGTTTTTTTGACGGTCTTCCCACAACATCAGACCGATACACACAAAAACCAAAATTGCAATAATATTTTTAAACCACACATCGCTCACAACCTGCCCTGCCCAAAGGGCAATACCAATTCCTACAAAAGCCCAGGGCAAAAGCTTCCAGAGGTATTTCCACTTTGCATGACGATGAAAATAACCCACTCCAAACCAATCACCCATAATCAAAATTGGCAGTAAAATTCCTGTGGAAGCCTTGCCGCCGAAAATAATTGCCAAAACAGGAACTACAAAAAGCGAAACGCCCGGAACACCAACTTTCGACATACCAATCAACGCTGCGCATAAAAACAGCAACAGCCACTGCCACATAGTAAAATCCAGCATCATAAAAAAATTTGGGTAAAGTTACTGCAAAAAACTAACAAGGGATGCCATCCTTCTACCACTGGATGGCATCGCTTATGGGCGATGCTATCCTTAATTCATTTTTAAGAAGCTGCTAAAAAAAAGATACTGAAGAGATACGGATAGCATCCCCTCCACTCATTGCAAAGTTTCAGCAATAGACTAACAAGGGATGCCATCCTTCTGGTTACGGATAGCATCCCCTCCAATCATTGCAAAGTTTCAGCAATAGACTAACAAGGGATGCCATCCTTTCGAGCACCGGATGGCATCGCTTATGGGCGATGCTATCCTTGATCCATTTTTTAGGATGCTGATAGAAAAAGATCCTGAATAGATACGGATAGCATCCCCTCCACTCATTGCAAAGTTACTGCAAGAAACCAACAAGGGATGCCATCCTTATAAACAGATACAATAAATCTGGCATTATTTTCCAAACAAAAGCAGCCGGAATAAAAAAATTAAAATACCCTAAGATATTTTTTTAAATTTGTGTGCTTAAAACAAACACAATTATTATGAATGATATTCCTCATGGGTTGATAGTTCCCAAAAATGTTATGGATGCGCTTCGCACCATAAACTATCCGGGCAGCAACGAAGATGTGGTTTCATTAGACATGGTGCAGGAAATCCGCATTGCCGGCCAGCGAGTCAGTTTTTCACTTGTTTTTCAAAAAAGTGATGACCCGAATATTGAAAAGCTCGTTTTGGAATGCGAAAATGCCATAAAGCATTATCTGGGAGAGCATGTGGAAATTGAAGACAATATTGCCGTTAAATTTTTGCACAACATGGAACGCCCGGTTTTGCCCGGTGTTAAAAACATTCTTGCCATAGCTTCCGGAAAAGGAGGTGTGGGAAAATCCACAGTGGCTGTCAATCTGGCGGTTGCGCTTGCCAATGAAGGTGCTAAAGTCGGTTTGATTGATGCCGACATTTTTGGCCCGTCTGTGCCTAAAATGTTTGGAAGTGAATACGATCGCCCGGAGGGTGAAAAGGTTAACGGGCAGGATATGATTATTCCGCTGGAAAAATACGGTGTGAAATTTCTTTCCATCGGCTTTTTTGTGGAAACCGACAGCGCGGTTATCTGGCGCGGACCCATGGCTTCTAATGCACTCAAACAACTCATAATGAACGCTATCTGGGGTGAGCTGGACTATATGATTTTTGACCTGCCCCCGGGCACAAGCGATATTCATCTCACACTGGTTCAAACACTTCCCGTAACGGGTGCAGTAATCGTTACCACGCCGCAGGATGTGGCGCTTGCTGATGTCATTCGCGGTGTCAGCATGTTTCAGAGCAAGTCTGTTGATGTTCCGGTTTTAGGACTTATAGAGAATATGTCATGGTTTACGCCCGAAGAACTTCCCGAAAACAGATATTACATTTTTGGGAAAGAGGGCGGAAAAGCGCTGGCAGAAAAGCTTGGACTGAAGCTCTTAGGGCAGATACCCATTGTTCAAAGCATACGGGAAAGCGGTGACCGGGGTACTCCGGTGGCGCTGGATTCGGATTCTGTTCTGGGAAAAACTTTTTCTGAACTGGCTAAAACACTGGCACATCAGGTGCACATTCGAAACCTGAAACATGCGCCCACCAAAAAAGTAAAAATCACAAGAAGGTAAATTATCCCGTGCAAAAACAAACACACAGCTTTTACAGGCAATCGACTGTAAAATTTGTTATTTTTGTGCCCTTGCTTAAGAATATAAATAGAGCGCTGCCCTACAATATTATTAAGCAAAAAGAGTTTATTATTCTTAAAGTCAATTAATAGCTGTACTTGAAGCGATATTTACCATATACGACCGGGTTATTTTTGCTGATTGCTCTCTTTCAGGGATGTTCAACTGAGAAAAATACATTTGCCTCACGGACTTACCATAAAGTTACGTCAAAATATAATATTTATTTCAATGCCAATGAAAGTTTTAAAGCAGGGCAGAAACGCATTGAAACAAGTATCGAGGACAACTTCACACGAATTCTTCCTGTTTACCCCGAAAGCGACCCTTCAGCAGCAAATCTGGTTAAATCCGACATGGACAACACCATTCTCAGAGCTTCAAAATTGATTGAAATACACTCCATTACCGAAAAGCCAAAACGCCGCAAACGCCGGACACGCCGCTATCAGGAGTTTGCCAGTCAGGAGGAGTTTAACAAATGGATTGACGACAGCTACCTGCTCATAGGAAAAGCATATTTCTATCAGCACAACTTTTTGACAGCAATTGACAACTTTTCATATATCCAGCGAAAATATTGGGATGGAGATGCCCGTCACGAGGCTCAAATCTGGCAGCTGCGCAGCTATTCGGAGTTGGGGCGATTTGCCGAAGCTGCCGAAGTAATGCAAGCAATTCAAAACAACAGGGAGTTTCCCCGAAAACTTGAGCGTGATCTGGCTGTTGCAACTGCCGATTATCACATAAAACAAAAAGATTATGCCGAAGCGATAAAGTTTTTAGATATCGCCATAGACAAAACATTTTGGAAAAAGCAAAAGGCACGACTGCAATATATTGCTGCACAACTCTACCAGGAACTTGACCAGCCGGCACAAGCTGCTGAGGCATTCCAAAAGGTAACCCGCATGAATCCCGACTACCGGATGGCATTTAATGCAAAAATCAATGCGGCAGGTGTTTTTTCTGAACACGGAGATGCAGAAAAAACCAAAAAAGAGCTGCAGAAAATGCTTCGCGATAAAAAGAACAGAGAGTTTCGCGACCAAATTTACTACGCTCTGGGGAATATCTATTCCCGGGAAGGAAACCGCAATGCAGCCATTGAAAACTATCGCAACTCCGTTGCCAGCAGCTACAACAACCAGTTTCAGCGGGCTCAATCGTCCATTACGGTTGCCGATATTTATTTTGACATACAAAATTATCGGGAAGCACAGGCATATTACGACAGTGCAATGATAATTATTGACAATACCTACCCGAATTACGACAAACTCTCCATCCAGTATCAAAGCCTCTCAAATTTGGTTGATAATATTCTCACCGTTGAAAGAGAAGACAGTTTACAACACATTGCCCTGATGCCCGATGCTGAAAGGGAAGCGCTCATTGCCCGCCTGATGCGTGAAGAACAGGAGAGGCAGCGGGATTTGGAAAGTCTTGCAATGCAGGGCAGAACAGACCAGGGTTACTATCGCTCCAATCGCTACAGAATGGGAATGGGAGCAGACCAGCAGGGAGCCGGCTGGTACTTTTACAATCCGCAAACAATTGCCTACGGACAAGTAACTTTCCAGCAGCGCTGGGGACAAAGAAAACTAGAAGATAACTGGCGGCGCTCAAACAAAAGCACTGTTTCAATGGATGATATTGCTTTTTTCGATGAAACAGCCGATTCATCCCAGATGATAATCAGAGTGGAAGACCCGCTTCAGAAAGAATTTTACATCCAGGATTTGCCGCTCACCGATTCGCTGATGGCTATTTCCCACGACAAAATCAGGGATGCACTCTATAACGCCGGAAAACTCTACAAATCAGAGTTCTTAAATTATAAGCGTTCAGTCGAAGCATTTGAAGAACTATTGAGGCGTTATCCAAACAATATCTATCAGCTTTCAGCTTTTTTCGACTTATACGACCTGTATGAACTACTGGGAGACAAACAAAAATCTGCCCATTATCGGAATCTGATTATTTCAAAATTTCCGGCAAGCAAATACGCCCAATACCTGCAAAACCCCAACTTTTTTGTTGAAATGCAGGCTAAAACCGACAGTTTGAACCAGCTCTACGAAGAAGCTTTCAGAAGCTACAGGTCAGGAAAGTACAGAAATGTAATAACGCTTTCGCAAGCGATGAAAAAGATGGAACCTGACAGCTTGATGGTACCAAAAATTGAATTTATGGAGGCAGTGGCACAGGGCACCCAAACCAATATGACAGATTTTGAAAATCAGTTGAAAGAGTATATCAAAACCTGGCCAAAAGCTGAACCCACACCGCTTGCAAATGAAATCCTTACACTGGTACAGGACAGTGCCCTTGTCGATTATCAAAAACTGATAGACATGGGATACATCAATGAAGAGATTCAAAACGAAGAGCTTTTGATGGCGCAGCGCATGGAAAACGACGAGTTTGGCGGTAAGTTTTCCTACGAGGAAGACCTGCTCCACTATTTTGTAATTGCATATCCGCTAAATGCTGCCGTGAATTTAAACAGGCTTAAGTTTGATATCGCCAATTACAATATCGACCATTACACAAAAATTGATTTTGACATTGAAACAGAAATATTGAACGATAAAACCAATATGGTTGTAGTCAGGGCGCTTAGGAACAAAGACGACGGTGTTATTTATCACCGGGCAATCATTCGGCGGGCGCCGGTTTTTAGAGCACTCAGCGGAATCGATTATGTAAATTTCGCCATCTCTTCAACCAATTACCGGGAAATTCTCTCAGAGAAATCCTATGCGGAGTACCTTAGATTTTTTGTGAAAAACTACAGCAGATACATTGGTCCCGACTTTAGTGATGATGAGTTTGATATTTCACCCGAAGAGCTTATGGCAAAAGCGCGGGAAGAGGAGCAGATGCTTCGCGAGCGCGGGCAATACAGAGTTGTTGAAACCGGTGCGTCAGACCTGTTTACAGCCAATGTCAGCGGTCCCCAGAATTTTGTGCTGGCGGTGAAAGATAACCGGCTCTCCATGAAAACAACATTAGCCGGCTTTACTCAGTTTAACCGGAATCAGTTTAAGGGGCTTAATTTAGGAACACAGATTAAACAGGCAGGCGAGTATCAGCTGATAATTGTTCAACAGATTCCCTCCATAAATGAAGCCATGTCCTATTTCCGCACGGTGGTTACCACCCGCAGCCTGTTTGAACCGCTGGGACAGGTTACCTACAGGAATTTCCTGATTACAGATGAAAACCTGGAAAAAATGGCAGACGGAAACAAAGTGGACGAATATATCGACTTCTTCCGCACATATTATATTCAACGTACTCCGGAGCAACCCACTCCTGACCGGAGTCAACAGCAGCCTGAACAGGCTGAACCCGCTCAGGAAAAAACAACCCCAAAAACATATTCCGGACCATACAGCACTCAGGTTGAAGCACCGCATTATTTTGTTTTTGTGATTCCGGCACAGGGAGTTGACAAAACAGAATTTACCGGTGGAATTGAGCAATATAATGCTGCCAGTGAAGAAGAACAGTTGCAAATCAGAGAAGTTCCCGTGGATGAGTTCCGCGTGGCAATTGTAATTTCCGGGCTTCAGGATAAAGAAGCTGCAACGCGCTATTCGCGCACAGTGGTTCAAAACAGAGATCTTTACTCACCTCTTGGCACAGCAAATTACCGCAATTTCCTTATTTCAGCCGATAACTTTGAAGTGTTTCTGACAGAGAAAAACATCAACGATTACATGGATTTTTATAAGCTCATCTATTTAGGTGAATAATGAGCTTAAAAAATGTTAACTATACCTGCGGCACTTTTTTTGTGCGTATATTTATCATTCCATGAACAATTAATTTAAAAAACATGAGAAAACCAAGAATACTCTGGGTTGATGACGAAATTGACATACTACGCGCACATATTCTTTTCCTCGAAAATAAAGACTATGAAGTAGAAACTGCTTATAATGGGGCGGATGCCATTGAAATGGTTAAAAATAATTTTTATGATATTATTTTTTTGGATGAAAACATGCCGGGACTGACCGGATTGGAAACCCTAACCGAAATTAAAGCGGTATCATCCAACGTGCCCGTAGTCATGATAACCAAAAGCGAAGAAGAAAACATCATGGATGAGGCTATTGGCTCAAAAATTTCGGACTACCTCATCAAACCGGTGAATCCGAAGCAAATCCTGCTCACGCTGAAAAAGAATATAGACCAGAAGAGACTTGTTACACAGCAGACCACATCGGCATACCAGATGCAGTTTTCACAAATCGGGATGCGCATTAACGACCGGTTAGACTACCGGGAGTGGATGGACATTTATAAAAAACTTGTTTTCTGGGAAATTGAACTGGGCACCTCCGATGACAACACCATGGACGAAGTGCTGGCAATGCAAAAAGACGATGCCAACAATTCATTTTTCAAATTCGTCAGAGAAAATTATCTGGAATGGCTCAACAAAGATTTTGACGAGCGTCCCACCCTTTCCCATGATATTTTTAAACATAAGGTTTTCCCTTTGTTAGATGGCGGGCATAAAGTATTTGTGCTTGTCATTGACAATCTGCGGTTCGACCAGTGGCGTACGCTCAGTCCGGTTTTTGAGCAGTACTTTCGGGTTGATTCCGATGAGCTGTATATGAGCATCCTCCCTACTGCAACCATGTATGCCCGCAATGCCATGTTTGCAGGAATGCTGCCTGCCGAAATTGAAAAAACTTTTCCTGAACTGTGGGACGATGATGATAATGAAGGAAATAAAAACCAGCACGAAGAGGAGCTTTTAATCCGGCAGCTGAAACGCCACCGGCGACAGGAAAAACTATACTTTGAAAAAGTTACCGGAATCCGCCGTGAGCGGCAACTGTCCGAAAGTCTGAAAAACATTCAGGAAAGCGATCTTTCGGTCATGGTTTTCAACTTTGTGGATATGATTTCACATGCCCGCACAGAAATGAATATGATTCGCGAACTGGCAAATGATGAAAAGGCATACCGCTCGCTAACCTTAAGCTGGTTTAACCATTCGCCTGTCCTTGAGCTGATCCGGAATCTTGCAGGCAATAACATTAAGCTGGTGGTGACTACAGACCACGGCTCCATTAAAGTGAACAATCCGGTGAAAGTAATCGGCGACCGCGAAACCAATACCAATCTGAGGTATAAATTGGGAAAAAACCTGAACTACAAATCTAAACATGTCTTTGAGGTGCGGGACCCGCGCATAGCTCATCTTCCCTCGCGAAATGTGAGCACCAGCTATATTTTTGCGCGCAACAACGACTTTTTTGCCTATCCGAATAATTACAACTACTACGCGAATTATTACAAAGACACCTTCCAGCATGGCGGAATTTCTTTGGAAGAGATGATTGTGCCGCTCATCACTTTATCTAAAAAATGATATTATATGTTTCATCATGCGACAATTAAATTTCCAGGAGATCTTCCCAGCGGGTTGTGTAACGTTTTGAGAGGTGCTCTTGCCTGAGCTTCCATTTTCGGTCTCTGCCCTGCGCCGCCAGCCGGATTGTATCTCTGCCATAAGAGCTGTTCAGCAGGTCAACTACTTTGTAAAGATTTTTTTGTTTTATCCGGTCCACTTTGTCAAAAACATTCAATTGCACCTGATTTTCGGGAATTATTCCCGAAACTATCACACCGGCTTTGTGATAGGAATATCCGGGTTTAAAAATTGCCTCTGCCAGCAAAGTTGCATATTTCGACAATTCTGAAGAAAGAGCGGATGCCACTGGAAGCGTAACCACTGCATTGCGCCTGTGTTGCGGCAAATCTTCACGAAATCCGTTGGTATGAATAAATACCATCAAGGTTTTTGCACAGCTTTTCTGGTCTCTGAGCTTTTTTGCACAAACAGTGGCAAATGTTGAAACCGCCTCCTGAACTTTTTCCAACTCGGTTTGCAGAATACCAAAACTTCGGGTGGTGGCTATGCTTTTTTTTGCCGGCGGAATATCTTCAAGCCCGAAACAAGGAATGCCCTCAAGCTCTTTTTTCGTTCGCAGCCCTGTCACCGTAAAATACTTCCGGACGAAAGCATCCGATTTTTGAGTAAAATCCCAGGCAGTTTTCACTCCGTAATATTCCAGCTTTTGTGCGTGCTGCCGCCCAATACCCCAGATATCCCCAACTTTTGCCCATTTCAGCGCTTTTATCCTTTTGGCTTCAGAATCAATAATATAGACATTGTTGAGCTCCGGAAATCTTTTTGCAATCCGGTTTGCCAGTTTTGCCAGCGTCTTTGTTTCAGCAATACCAACGCTGATGGGAATTCCTGTCCACTTTTTCACCCTGCGCCGCATTTGCTGACCATAATCAGTCAGGCTTCCGCTGAATCCGGATAAATCCAGAAAAGATTCATCAATGGAATAAATTTCAAGGTCGGGAGCAAATCCGGAAATAATATTCATCACCCGCTGGCTCATGTCGCCATAGAGCGCATAGTTGCTTGAAAAAACCTGAACGTCGTATTTTGCCAGCGTATCTGCCCATTTGTAAGCCGGAGCGCCCATGGGAATACCCAGCGCCTTGGCTTCATTTGAGCGAGCTATGATGCATCCGTCGTTATTTGACAGCACAACCACCGGTATGCCCTCCAACTCAGGCCTGAACACACGCTCGCAGCTGGCATAAAAATTATTGCAATCCACAAGGGCAATCATACTTTTTTGATGATGTAGGTAACTATTCCCCAGATGATAAAATCGTTTTCTTCGGTAACTCTTATTTTCTCAAATTCTTCATTTTCGGGAATCAGCCAGCAAACTCTTCTTTCAATTCTGATTTTTTTCACCGTAAAACCTCCGTCAAGAAAACAAACTGCCTTCTTGTTGTTTGCCGGTTCAAGGCTCCGGTCAATTATCAAAATATCACCTTCATTCAATCCGGCATCCTGCATTGATTTTCCTTTTACCCGTGCCAGAAAAGTGGCATCTGGATTTTTCACCAGCTCTTTGTTCAAATCCATTTTCATCTCGGTGTAATCTTCTGCCGGAGAGGGAAATCCGGCTTTCAGACCCGTTTCAAAATAGGGTATATATGAATCGCTAGTGGGCGACAACCTGAAAAACTCAAGATTCTTTTCCATCTTTTTTGAAGCAATACTTCGTTAGAAATATTGATGACTCTTTTTGGATGTTCAATAGTTCCGTTTCATTTCCCTCAGCTTCCCCCGCAGCTTAAGCGTTCGTATTTCTCCATCAGGTCGCTGAGCAGAAGAAGGGTTTTCATATCTTCTCTGGTTTTTTCGCGAATCTCACACAGTTCAACAAACAGGTGGAGGGCGTTTCTGTAATCATCTTCTGACTTTATCTCGGTAACTCTGTGCATACGATATTAATGTGCATCCAGCCAATTGCCGGCATTATTCATTTCAACGGTTAAGGGCACTCCAAGTTCAACAGCGTGTTCCATTTCGGTTTTCACAATCTGTTTCACCTTGTTCAACTCGGTTTTATAAACATCAAAATCCAGCTCATCATGCACCTGCAAAACCATTTTTGTTTGCAGGTTTTCATTTTCGAACTGTTTGTAAATGTTAATCATTGCTATTTTTATTATGTCAGCTGCTGAGCCCTGAATCGGAGCGTTGATGGCGTTTCTCTCTGCCATGCCACGCACCACTGCATTGGCTGAATTAATGTCATTTAAATAACGTTTGCGGCCTTTAATTGTTTGCACGTATCCATTTTTTCCTGCCAACTCAATTTGTTTATCCATAAAAATTTTAACGCCGGGAAAATTTTCAAAGTAGCCGTCGATCAACTGTCTGGCTTCGGAGCGGGAAATATTCAGTCTTTGAGACAGACCGAAAGCTGAAATGCCGTAAATGATTCCAAAGTTTGCGGTTTTTGCTTTTCGCCGCATCTCGGGAGTGACTTCTGTCTCGGGCACTTTGTAGATTTTTGCGGCAGTGATTGTGTGAATGTCCTTTCCCTCTCCGAATGCCTTGAGCATATCGGCATCCTGGCTTAGGGCAGCCATTATCCGCAGCTCAATCTGCGAGTAGTCGGCAGAGAGGAAGGTGTAATTTTCATCCGTAGGGATGAATGCCCGTCTGATTTCACGCCCGTTCTCATCGCGTATCGGAATGTTTTGCAGGTTAGGATTCACCGAGCTGAGCCGTCCGGTTGCCGTAACTGCCTGATTGTATGAGGTATGGATTTTTCCTGTTTTGGGATTTACCAGTTCGGGAAGTGCTTCCACATAGGTAGAAAGCAGTTTTTTCAGGCTGCGAAATTCCAGCACTTTATTGATGATGGGATGTTTATCGGTCAGTTTAGACAGTACATCCTCTGCTGTGGAGTATTGCTTTGTTTTGGTTCTTTTTATGTCGCCAGAAGAAATTTTCATTTTTTCAAAAAGAATCAGTCCAAGCTGTTTTGGCGATGAGATGTTGAACTCCTCTCCCGAGAGTTCAAAAATTTCCTTTTCCACCTGAATGATTTGCTCTCGAAGCGTAACTGCGTATTTCTTAAGCTCTTCGATGTCCAGCTTTACTCCTGCCTGCTCCATGTGTACCAACACCGGAACCAGAGGCATTTCAATGGTTTCAAATAATTCCCGCATTTCAAACTTGTCCAGTTCGGGTTCGAGAGCATCTTTCAATCTAAAAGTGAGGTCGGCATCTTCGCAGGCATAATCGCGCAGCTTTTCTTTTGGGACGGAACGCATATTCAGCTGATTTTTCCCCTTTTTTCCAATGAGACTTGCTGTAGGAATTTTTTCGTAATTTAGATAAATTTCACACAGATAGTCGAGGTTGTGTCTCTGTTCGGGCTGAATAAGATAGTGAGCCAGCATTGTGTCAAACAGTTTTCCTTTTGTCTCAATACCGTAATTACCCAGAATCAGCATGTCATATTTGAGATTCTGCCCGATTTTCAGGATTTTTTCATCGGCAAACACTTCACGGAAATCATCCAGAATCTTTTGAGCCTCCTCCCGCTTTTTTGGTAGTAAAACACAAAACGCCTCATGTTTTCTGAAAGAAAATGACATGCACACGATTTCTGCGGTATGCGGATCAAGTCCGGTAGTTTCGGTGTCAAAGCAGAATGATTCGGCAATGGAAAGCTCGGCGCGAAGGCTTGCCCGCTGCATTTCGGTTTCCACAAGGTAGTATTGGTGAGGAACGGTTTCAATATTTTCTTTTTGGGTTTCTGCAGGCTGTGAAATTGGTGTTTCTTCAAACAAAGTTTGCTGAACAGCGGTTCCGGTTTTGGAATCTTCCAGATTAAGTCGTCCGGCTAAGGCTTTGAACTCCAGATCTTCAAACAGCGCCATCAGCGCTTCTTTGTTAATTTCTCCGCGAACCAGCTCATTTTGATTGAATTCAATGGGCACATCTAAAACAATTGTAGCGAGTTTTCTGGAAAGGCGCACCTGCTCTTCAAATTCAATGAGATTTTCCTTTTGCTTTCCTTTCAGCTTGTCAATATTCTGGTAAATTCCTTCAATTGTGCCAAACTCTGCAATGAGCTTTTCGGCTGTTTTGGGACCGATACCCGGGCAACCGGGAATATTATCGGCGCTGTCGCCTGTCAGCCCCAAAATTTCAATCACCTGCTGCGTATTTTCAATGCCAAAGTTTTTCTTCACCTCTTCGGGTCCCCAGATTTCTGCTGTGTCACCTTGCCTGCCAGGCTTATACATGCTCACTTTTTCGTCCACCAACTGGGCGTAATCCTTATCGGGAGTCATCATATAAGTATTGAATCCCGCTCTTTTTGCTTTTTGAGCTAATGTTCCAATCACATCATCCGCCTCAAAACCCTCTTTTTCGATAATCGGAATATTGAACGCTTCAATAATTTTACGGATGTATGGAATTGATTTTCTCAAATCCTCAGGCATCTCTTCCCGGTTTGCCTTGTATTCCTTAAACATTTCGTGCCGGAAAGTTGGGGCAGAAACATCAAATACAACGGCGATGGAGTGAGGGTCTTCAGTTTCTAGCAGCTGCACCAATGTGTTTGTAAATCCCAGTGTGGCTGAAGTGTTTACTCCTTTGGAGTTGAAGCGTGGGTTGCGGATAAATGCATAATAACTGCGGTAAATCAATGCGAAAGCATCAAGTAGGAAAAGTTTCTTCGGTGTGTTCTCTGTCATGTTGTTTATTATTTATTCAGGATAAAGCGAGTTTTTCATTTCCGGGCATTGCTTAAAAACGAATCTTACATCATCCATGATTATCTTCCTGCAATTCATAAAGTTGTCGCCTTTTATGATAGTTTTAAACCAACAAATTTAATGTTAAGTTTTAAAAAATGCTATTTACAGAGGAATCTATTTCGGATTTGCAGTAACGTATCCAAAGGATTGGCTTCATCAGCGCTCGTCCCCCTGGGCGAAGGGAATGTTTGCTTCTTTGTGTGAAATTTTGAGAGATGAGAGGTTAATAGTAAAAAGTAAGAAGGTCAAATAGCGAACAGCGAACAGCGAATATCCAATAACGAACAATTATTGAGGTAAATTTCTGTCTTTTTTGAGCCTAAAGGGCTCAGGGACATTAGTATAGGGCAATGCCCTATGTTACAATGCATGCATGTTTCTATACTTAAAACGGGATAAATTTCCGCATTTATTAACTGCACTAAGTTGACAACTTATGTGGTAAATGTTTGGAATAAATAAAGAAGCATATCAAATTAGATTGCACCAAATAATTTAACGATATGCTTCTAAAAAATATCAGCGAAGCTGAAATCCAACAGCTAAATTACGAAAAATATAAATGCCCAAACCATTGTTGATTTTTTAATCCGGATAAAAGAACGCTATGCGGACAAGCCCGTGAAAATAGCCCTGAACAATGCACGTTATCAGCATTGCAAGTTCGTTGAAGAGACAGCAAAAGGCTTGGGGATTGAGCTTTTGTTTTTACCTTCCTATTCTCCAAATTTGAACATCATAGAACGGTTATGGAAGTTTACCAAGAGAAAAATATTATATGCAAAATATTATGACACACCGGCAAAATTTCATTCAGCAATAACCGGCTTCTTTAATGATGTCAGTTCAAAGTACAAAGAAGATTTGAAAAATTTATTAACTTTGAAGTTCCAGTATTTTGATAATTATTCTGCTGAAATTTATGCCGAGTGAAGTATAACGATACTCAGTGCAGGGAAGCATTTCAAACGCTTTGCGAAAAAGGAAAAACTTTCGATGAATTGCGCCATGCACTCGCTATTACATGCCCGGATGAGACTAAGGGCTTAAACGACAATGGAGAAGATGTTGATATGGGCACCATTCAAGCCAGGATAGAGAGCTTTAAAGAAAATCTGATTAAGGCAGAATGCTATCATAAAAACACCGACTATCAAAAGCTAATCGCCCAGACTGACAAATATTGGGAAAAGTTATTCAGTGATCCGATAAAAGTATCTGTTAACGGTAGTGATTCTTTTATTCAGCCCCAGAGAACGAATAATATCCTGGAACAATTTTTCAGAACTATCAGAAAGGCACACCGGAGGAGAACAGGAAATAACTCGATGTGTAAAAAATTGCAAACGATATTTGCCGATACTCCATTAGTTAAGAATCTTGAAAACCCTGATTATATGAAAATTATGCTATCGGGGAAAAAATCATTGGAAGAAAAATTTGCAGAGATAAACCATAAAGAGGTTATTATAAAAATGCAAAAAGCAGAAAATGTGGAAAGCAGAATGCCACGGAAAATCAAATTGTTCGTCAGGCAAGAATAAACATTGTCAAAATTGCTATTTTTGATAGCAAATTAATAAAATCCAAAGGGATTTTGGAATCATAGAAACAACCTTATCAACTTTTATCGAACAACTCTCGAAGTTTTTCGAACTTTATCAAACCCTCAAACTCTTTCAATTTATAGAACTCTCAAACGTTTTGGGTAGGGAATATGATTAAACGCCCTTTATTTTGGCAATATGAGATATGAGTTTGAAGTTAATTTTTTACATTTAGCCTGATTTATATAATATTAAGTGATCCAAAACAAATAAACATGTTGGTAAAGGCTTATGGCAGTGCAGTTTTTGGTATTGATGCCACCACCATAACCATTGAGGTGGATGTTACACAGGGAATTAAGTTCTTGCTGGTTGGGCTTCCCGACAGTGCTGTAAAAGAGAGCCAGCAGCGCATTGAATCAGCGCTTCGTTTAAACGGTTTTAGCTGGCCCCGCCAAAAAATAATTATCAATATGGCTCCGGCAGATATTCGCAAGGAGGGCTCGGCTTATGATCTGCCCCTTGCAGCTGCCATACTTGCCGCTTCGGAGCAAATCGATACCGGGAAATTAGGAAAATATGTGCTTATGGGTGAGCTCTCCTTAGATGGTTCGCTGCAATCTATCAGAGGTGTTTTGCCCATTGCCATCAATGCCCGGAAAGAGGGATTTGAAGGATTCATCTTGCCAAAACAAAATGCTCGTGAAGCAGCAGTTGTGGATAAACTGAAAGTTTATGGTGCTGAAAATATTCGTGAAGTAATTGATTTTCTGAATGGTAAGAAGAGTATAGAGCAAACAATAGTTGATACGCGTGCTGAATTTTATGCACAAATCAATAAAAATCCGCTGGACTTTTCCGATGTTAAAGGACAGGAAAATGTGAAACGCGCATTGGAGATTGCAGCTGCGGGCGGGCACAATATTATCCTTATTGGTCCTCCGGGTTCAGGAAAAACAATGCTTGCCAAACGAATCCCAACTATTTTGCCACCATTTACTTTGAAAGAAGCTCTGGAAACCACGAAAATCCACTCTGTTGCTGGAAAAATCGGAAAGGACACCTCGCTGATGACGCAACGCCCTTTTCGTAGTCCGCACCATACCATCAGCGACGTTGCGCTTGTGGGTGGAGGCAATTATCCGCAGCCGGGTGAAATTTCTCTGGCCCATAATGGAGTCTTGTTTTTAGATGAATTGCCCGAATTTAAGCGCACTGTTCTTGAGGTTATGCGCCAGCCGCTGGAAGACCGGCTGATTGCTATCTCGCGGGCAAAATTTTCTGTCGAATATCCAAGCAGCTTTATGCTGGTAGCTTCCATGAATCCCTGCCCCTGCGGTTACTACAATCACCCTTCAAAAAATTGTGTTTGTGCACCGGGTGTGGTGCAGAAATACCTGAATAAAATTTCGGGGCCGCTGCTTGACCGTATTGACATTCATTTGGAAGTGGTTCCGGTACCGTTTAAAAAGTTAGCCGAACTGGGAACTTCCGAAAACAGCGAGTCGGTTCGCAAACGGGTAATCGAAGCTAGAAAAGTTCAGGAAAAACGCTTTGCAGAACATAAAAATGTCTATTCCAATGCGCAAATGAACTCTAAGCTCATCCGCAAATATGTTCAGCTGGACGAGACAGGCAACGAACTCATTAAAAATGCCATGGATAAACTGGGTTTATCTGCACGCGCCTATGACCGCATTTTAAAAGTTGCCCGCACCATTGCCGATATGGATAACGAAGATCGAGTGCAGGCACACCACCTCTCTGAAGCAATCCATTACAGAAGCCTTGACAGAGAAACATGGGGAGGATGAGTTGTTAAAAGAAAGCATAACCGGGAATGAGCTTTTGCTTGTTATATTCACCAATTGATGAAATGTTCATTTCAGCACAGTGAAAACGGAAGTTTTAATACGAATCAACAATAAATTAAAACAATATGAGAAAATCAATTGCCTCTTTAATCGTAATCTTTCTTGTTTCATTTTATAACCCTTTGAAATCTCATCCGGCAGACGGGATTCCGCTGAAACTTCGGGTGGGAACATACAATGTCGGGCATTTCAATCAGGGAAAACTTGGGGGATACCAGGGAGAGGATGTTCAGGAGGAGATGGAACGCTGGCGAACATGGATCGGACAGCAGTCTATGGATATTTTTATGATTACTGAGTGGAACAATGGCTTTGATAAAGACAGTACGCTGAACGCAACCGAGGCTTTGCTGAAACCTTTCTACAATAATATTTATTTTGGAAAGGCAAACACCTGGATTTATAATGGTATTGCCACAAATCTCGAATTGAAAAACCTTCGTCAGGTTGACCTCACTCATAAGGAATATTATGCCATTGTGGGCGATTTGCAGATTAGAGAAAAAATTATTACCATCATGTCCGTCCATATTCCCTGGCAGGAGTGCTGCCATGAATCGTCGGTTGATGCACTCATCTCTGAAATGCAAAAATATGAATATGTCATTTGCGGTGGCGACATGAATGCACCAAACAAAAACCAGCGAAAATTTTACGATGCGGGCTTCAATATTGCCAATGGCGGACACGAAGGCTGGCATTGCACGGCAGCAAAGCGCTGCGACAATGACGATGCATTTGAAACCCGCAACATTGACAACATCATCACATCCAAAAACATCAAAATAATGAATGTGTCTGCACCCCACACCGCTCTTTCCAACGAAGACCACTGGCCAATTTTGGCAGATGTTGTTGTTACGTGGTGAATGAGCAGTTGGTATTTTTAGCATTCGTATTGAAATCATATAGCTCTAAAAAAATGTAGATGAAAAAAAATGTAGCAGAAGCACTTGCATCAGCCAGTGAAACAAAAGCGTTGCAAATAGGCAGCAATATACTGCACCGGCTGCCGGAGCTCTTTAAGGAAGAGTTTGGAGAAAAAAGGGCAATTGTTGTTTGTGATGCCACCACCTGGAATGTTGCCGGCAGTAAGGTTAAAGATTATCTGACTTCCGGCGGAATTCGCATTGAAGAGCCGTTTGTTTATGACAATCCGAAGCCCTATGCCGAATTTGACAATGTTTTAAAATTAGAGGAAGTTCTGGGCAAGTCCAATGCAATTCCGATTGTGGTTGGCTCGGGCACACTGAATGACTTGACCAAACTGGCATCATCACGCACAAACAGGCAATATCTCTGTGTAGCCACAGCAGCCTCAATGGATGGTTACACAGCTTATGGTGCATCTATTACCTATCAGGGAGCAAAACAGACTTTCTCCTGCCCGGCTCCGCAAGCTATTCTGGCAGACATTGAAATTATCAGACAGGCGCCTCCGCTGATGACTGCTGCTGGATACGCTGATTTGTTCGCAAAAGTTCCTGCCGGCGCTGACTGGATTCTGGCTGACGCATTAGGTATAGAGCCCATTGATGAAAAAGCGTGGTCAATAGTTCAGGATGGTTTAAAGGATGCCCTTGCCGACCCTAAAGGTGCAAGAGAGGGCAAAGAGAGCGCAATAACGTCATTGATTGAAGGACTGATGCTTGGCGGCTTTGCCATGCAGTGGTCAAAAACAAGCCGGCCTGCCTCCGGAGCAGAGCATCAGTTCAGCCATCTGTGGAATATGGAACACCATACCCATCAAGGCGAAACCCCTTCCCACGGTTTTCAGGTAGGAGTTGCAACCCTCGCTGTCACACGGCTCTACGAAAAATTGTTAGCCTCCCCGGTTGAGCAGCTTGATGTTGAGGGCTGCTGCAAAATATGGCTTGAATGGGGAGATCTGGAAAAAAATGCTGTTGAAATATTTCAGAATACCGATTTCCTGGATACCGCAATAACACAATCAAAAGAAAAATATATCTCAAAAGAAGAATTGGCTGTTCAGTTAGAAAAGCTGAAAGCAATCTGGCCGGAGCTTAAGGAGAAATTGAAAAACCAGTTGGTTCCGTCGGAAAAACTGGAGGAGAGTCTGCGCTTGGTTGGCGCCCCCGTTGCCCCGGAGCAGATTGGAATTTCAAAAGAGAGAATGAAGAGCTCCTTTCTTCGTGCTTGGTATATCCGTTCACGGTTTACGGTACTTGATGTTGCAGTTCGAACGGGTTGGCTAAATCAATGGCTGAATGAAATATATAAATCTGATTATGGAGATGACTATTGAAAAAAACATTGATTTATTGAAATATTTATAATCCTTTCATTAAAGTCATTCTCCTTCTTCTCGGGAAGGGAATAACTTTAATATCATTTTTGTTCCGGTTCCACAATATTTTAAGCAAATGAAAAATCACTGGATTGTTTTCATTCTGTAGGTTTTGCGTAGGTAAAGGAAAGTTGCAATATCAGTATAATGAAAGAATGGCTGGTATTATTTCCATATATCTTGATATGAAAAGCAATCACCCCATTTGTGCCATAAAAAAGGAATTTCCACAATATCCTATAATACAGCACGTTTAAATAAAATGTTAACAAGTTGTCCGATGTGCTTGCTTACAAAAATTTCTTTATAGCTTTGCAAAATACTTTAAGGTCTTTTTTAATTAAAAGAAATTGTTATGGAAACAAATAAGTCTCACAATCAAATAATTATAACCATGTCATCTGATGTGAAAAAACAAAAACTTCCTTTAAACCTGCTTATTTCACTTATTGCCGGAGCCATTGCCGGCATGGTAATTATCTTTGGCCTTTTTTGGGGAGCCGAAGTTCTGTTCAACATCTGACGATTCGGGAAATTTCCGAATATCGAATCTATCCAGCTCAACGCATTTTAAAAATCCATTGAATACATAAGAAAGAGTACCCTCTTCAACGCAGAATCATTCCGGTTGCAGAATTTTTTTAATTTCATGCAGTTCATCGCTGCTGAATGCAGTGTTATTCAATGTTTTCACATTCTCATCAATCTGTTCAGGAGAACTTGCACCAATCAAAACCGAAGTAATCCGTTTATCCTTCAGAACCCAAGCCAAAGCCATCTGGGCAAGAGATTGCCCACGCTGTTGTGCAATTGCATTGAGTTTCAGAATCTTGTCGTGGGCTGACTCCACATCTGCTTTTTTCAGAAAAACTTCACGAGCAGCCCGTGAAGTTTCCGGAATGCCTTTCAGGTATTTATCGGTGAGCAAACCCTGTGCAAGCGGTGAAAACGGAATACAACCCACATCCTCTTTCTCAAGCACATCCAGCAGTTCATCCTCCACCCAGCGCACAAACATTGAATATTTTGGTTGGTGAATCAAACAGGGCGTGCCCAGTTCTTTCAAGATTTGAATGGCTTTGCGTGTCATGTCTGCCGGATAATTGGAAATCCCTGCATATAATGCTTTTCCTGTGCGCACTGCCTGATCAAGCGCCATCATGGTCTCTTCTATGGGAGTGTCCGGGTCGGGACGGTGTGAATAAAAAATATCCACATACTCCAGTCCCATACGTTTTAAACTCTGATCGAGGCTTGCCAGCACATACTTTCGGCTTCCCCATTCTCCGTAGGGACCGGGCCACATCAGATATCCCGCTTTTGTTGAAATAATCAGCTCATCGCGATAAGCGCTGAAATCCTGTTTCAGGATTTTTCCGAAATTCTCTTCAGCCGACCCCGGAGGCGGACCATAGTTATTTGCCAGATCAAAATGGGTAATTCCCAAATCAAAAGCACGCCGAAGCATTGCGCGTCCGTTTTCAAAAATGTCAGTTCCTCCGAAGTTATGCCACAGCCCCAACGACACTGCCGGGAGTTTCAATCCCCATTTCCCGCAGCGGTTATATTGCATGCTCGCGTAACGGGATTTATTTGGAAAATAAGTCATTACAATAGTTTTTTTATTGATTAAACATAGTGTTCTTTCGATTCCTGAAAGATATTGCTTTTTGAAATTTTATGCAAATGTATTGAACAGTTTATTGAGACAAAGAGAACTTGTTTCATGCCGAAGCCAAACCCGTGCAGTCAATACCTTTGGCCAATAACACAGACAAAATAACTTTGATCCGAAAAAACAATGAAAGGAAATCCGTAGTTTTTAGGTTCAATTTTTATTAGTTTTGCCTTTTAATAGGATTACTTGTAATAAACCACAAATGTGAATCGGCCTGACGAAAACGGATATTGGGAATTAATCTGGGAAAATTTCAGAGCAGGCGACAGCCGTGCTTTTGAAACCATTTACAGCGAATTTGCAGACGCTATGTTTGCTTATGGCATAAAGATAACGCCGCACCGGAACCTGGTTGAAGATGCCATTCAGGATTCTTTTCTTGACATATATAAGTATGGCAGCCGTTTGAAAAAGCCTGAGTCACTGGAGTTCTATCTGTATAAAACCCTGAGACGCAATATCATTAGAAAATTGAAAAAGAAAGACCGCTTCACTTACATGGATGACTTTTCACATTTATTTGATT
The DNA here is from genome assembly GCA_040772505.1 of Mariniphaga sp. GTDB lineage: Bacteria > Bacteroidota > Bacteroidia > Bacteroidales > Prolixibacteraceae > Mariniphaga. Next base: position 31,464 of record JAXGYA010000004.1, read on the forward strand.
TGAAGTTTCCTTTGGAAGATACAGAGCCGGATGAACTTGAAGATCATATTTGCCTGCTACAGGAGGAGTTAAAAAACCTGACTGCCCAAAAGCGGGAGTTACTTTTTCTAAAGTTCAACAGCGAACTGACCTACAGAGAGATAGGTGAGCTCCTTAACTGCAAGCCCGACACCGCAAAAAAGCAGGTTTACCGGATTTTGGATTATCTGCGAAATAAATTGGGCAAAGACTTCCTCCAGCTATTTTCATTTACATTTTTGGACACAAAAAAGAGTACCAAGAGTTAAATACGAAGAAGAAGCCCCTCTGTCCTGCGGACATCTCCCTGAAGAGAGAGGAAAGAGGTTAGAGGTTTGAAGTGAGAGATGAGAGGTGAGAGATGAGAGGTGAGAAGTAAACGGTAAAAAGTGAACTTTAAACTTTGAACACAGAACTCTGAGCTTTTTGATAGCAATATTCAATAACCAATAACGAACATTTACTGAGGTAAATTTCTGCCTTTCTTGAGCCTAAAGGACTCATAGCCATTAGCATAGAGCAACGCCCTTTGGATAAAATAACGGGCGTTTCCATTAAAGCCCTGAAGGGGCGTAAGATTCTTGCAACTTTTTACGCTTCATCAGCGCTCGTCCCCCTTGGCGAAAGGGGGATTAAGGGGGATTGGTTTCAGGCAGGCGTTAACGCTGTCAGGTCTGGCGACGCTGACAGGTTGTGGAAAATGAAAAACCGACTTTTTACTTACGGTCAAAATCCCGTGAGAAAGCCTGTGCTGCCGGCATGACCAGAATATCGTCAATGTTTACATGCGCGGGCCTGGTGACCACAAAAAGAATTGTTTCTGCTATATCTTTGGCATAGAGTGGTGTAAACCCTTCATAAACCTTTTCAGCCCGTTTTTTATCACCCTTGAAACGCACCAGTGAAAATTCCGTATCCACCGCACCGGGAGCTACGGAAGAGACTTTGATCCCGTGTTGAAGCAGGTCTAGACGCATACCTTTCGTGAGCGACTCAACTGCATGTTTTGTTGCACAATAAACATTTCCTGAGGGGTAGGTCTCTTTTCCGGCAATTGATGAAATATTTATGATATGTCCCTGTTTTCTTTTGACCATTTCCGCTGAAACCGCACGGCTGATGTAGAGCAACCCTTTCACATTGGTGTCAATCATTTGCTCCCAATCATCGATGCTGCCTTCATCAATAGTGCTCAGTCCGGCTGCAAGGCCGGCGTTGTTGATAAGGATATCAATATTTTTCCACTCCTCCGGAAGGCCTTCAATGGCAGTTGTTGTCTCTTGCCGGTTTCTGATGTCGAAATTTAGGGTTAAAACCCGCGCATCACCTTCGGATTCAATTTTTTGTTTCAGTTTTTTCAGTTTCTCCGCTCTTCGTCCGGTTAATATTAAATCAAAATTGTGGCGCGAAAGGAGCAATGCTGTTGCTTCGCCAATTCCTGATGTGGCACCTGTTATTAAAATGATTTTATTCATTGTTGAATTTTTATATATAATACAAAGATAAAAAGATTAGGATGAAGCCCCTCTGTCCTGGGGACAACTCAGCAAAGGGGAGGGAGGAAAGAGGTAGAAGTTAGAAGTGAGAGATGAGAGATGAGAGATGAGAGGTGAGAGGTTGGAGGTTGGAGGTTAGAAGTTAGAGATTAGAAATTAGAGAGGAGAATTTGTTGATGTGTTGATGTGCTGATGTGTTGATGTGCTGATGTGCTGATGTGTTGATGGCTGAGAAGTGAACAGTTAAAGGTAAACAGTGAACGGTAAAAAGTGAACTTTGAACTTTGAACTCTGAACTTTGAACTCGGAACTTTGAACAGTGACAGAGAAGTTAGAGGTTAGAAGTTAGAATTGAGACTTTGCTTCTTTGCTGAAATCTCACGTAAAGAACTCGAAGTTTTTCGCAAAACCTGCAAAGAACTTTCTCAAACTCCATAAAACCCTTCAAACTCTCATACTTTATCAATTTTTATCGAACACTGAATTTGTATTTCAATTAAAAAAACAGCTGCTATTTGAATAATTGGTTACTTAAATTACCTTTGCTTTGCTTAAAACATGATAATTTAACTTGTATGGAAGATATTCTTCAGGAGAAAAAAGAGTTTGCCACTGATAGCATTCTCGAGCCGGAGAGCATTGAGGATATTATCTATTCGCTGATGGTGAACCCCAATTTATCAACTATTAATTATTTCAATGACTTCAGCGAGTCGGGTATCTCTCCCGAATCTGTCAATGATGTTGACAACGATGAAATCGGTGTGTTTGATGTTGATTCGAGTGGCAACATGCAGGCGATGTGCACCCATGCTTTTCACCGTCACCTGCAGGAAAATCCCAAAAAAAGCGCTGAAATACTTATTTCGAGAGCGACGCGCAAAATGCTCTGCATGGGATTACGTCCTGTTGCAGTCAGTGCACTGCTGTATCACATTAATTTTGCCGACCCCAAAGGGCAGCTAATTGCTTCGGGGGCTAAAAAGGGATTGGAAAATGCTGCTAAAAAATTTGGATTAAGCATTTCCGACCGAAAAATCAGGTTTGATCTTTTCCCGGGGAGCGGGCAACTGCCTCCTGCATTAATTATCAGCATGGTAGGTACTGTAGGACAAAAAAACAAACTCATCACCAGTTCCTTTAAATCTAAAGGTGGAAATCTTTTTCTGATTGGCCGGTTGACTAATGATATCAGTTCTTCGGAATATGTAGAGTTTTATCATGAAGTTCAGAATACGCCGCTGCCTCTATTTAACATTGAGGATGAAATAAAAATCCATGAACTGCTGGAGGGGCTTCATGAACGGAATTTGCTTCAAAGCGCCACTCCTGTGGGTAAGGGAGGATTGTTTTTTACCCTTTTGCGCTCTGCAATACCCAGCGGATTGGGATTTGATATCACCACCGATGATGAGCACAGGATTGATGCTTTCCTTTTTGGAGAATCGATGGGCAGAATTCTTGTTGAGGTGGCACCGGGCAGTGAAGATGAGTTTGTTGATTTTATGACTGATGCAAAATTTCCTTTCATCGGCTTGGGGCATATCACCAGAGGTGAAATCAGAATAGATGAAAAATCGCTGGGATTTATCGATAAAATGACCCGGGATTCATAATTGCCTGCACATTTCAGGAAATTTTTCAGACAATGGCTGTTGTTCCTTATAAAGATTCAGACCTGCCCAAAAAAGCACAGGTTGAAAGAATGTTTGACCGGATTGCACACCGGTATGATCTGCTGAACCATCTGCTGTCATTGAATATTGATAAATTGTGGAGACGGCGCGCCGTGAAATTGCTGCAGCCTCACCATCCCCAAAAAATTTTGGATATAGCCACAGGGACTGCTGACTTTGCTTTGGCAACAGTTAAACTTAATCCCCAAAAAATTTTCGGAGTCGATTTGTCGGAGAAGATGCTCGAATCGGGGCGGAAAAAGATTAAAAAAAAGGGACTTGACGCCCTCATTGAGCTGAAAAAAGCCGATGCGGAGCATCTTCCGTTTAATGATAGTTCCTTTGATGCTGTTACAACCGGATTTGGGGTGCGTAATTTTGAAAATCTGAATAAAGGCATAGGTGAAGTCTTTCGTGTACTTCGTCCGGGAGGAACTTTTATCGTATTGGAGTTTTCACGCCCGCGCAACCCGGTTTTTAAAAGACTCTATTTTTTTTATTTCACGAAGATGCTTCCGTGGCTGGGAAAAGTGGTTTCTAAAGATAAAAGTGCTTATGCTTATCTGCCTGAATCGGTGAGGGATTTTCCGGATGGTGAGAATTTTCTGGCTATTCTTGAATCAGCGGGTTTTGTCAAATGCAGATGGCTTTCGCAAACCATGGGGATTGCTGCAATTTATGAAGCTCAAAAACCTGAAAAATGAGAGCAAATGCAATAAATATTCACTTTATTTGTTTCTGAATAGAACAAGCTAAACAGCTTTTGTGAGAAAATTATTAAATATCATATCGATTTTGCTTTTAACCCTGCCTGCTTTTTCCCAAAAAGCAAAGGTGAATCATTTGACCACATTCGACGACAAGCTGATTCACTTTGGTTTCACCCTTGGGTTGAATACGCTGGACTTCTCTGTTGCACACTACAATCCGATTGGAAATAATCCTGCTTTTGCTGACAGTGATTTTAGCGGATGGCTCAGCGGAGAGCAGCAGATTGGAGCAAGTGATTATGTGCGTGCTGATGTAGCGAGGCTCATTCCGGGTTTTACCGTTGGAATAATTTCAAGCCTTCGGCTTTCAAACGATTTGGATCTGAGGTTTTTGCCGGGAATATCCTTTGGTGAGCGTCTGTTGTATTACAATATACCTGTGTATGATACTGACAGAATCAATCCTCAGCCTTTTTACAGTGTTAAATCAACCTTTCTGGATTTTCCACTGCTCATAAAGTATAAAGCCCGCCGCATCAACAACGACCGTCCTTTTGTTATTTTTGGCGGTGCATACCGGGAAGACATCAGCCGAACCGGAAAGGATGATCTGGTGAGGCTTAATAACGGAAGTTTTTATGCTGAAATAGGCGGTGGCTGGGATCACTATTTTACCTTTTTCAGATTTTCGGTGGAAGCAAAATTCAGTTTTGGGCTGAACAATATTATAAGCGGACCCCCAACCGAAAGTCAGCGGCAGTTTTACTCTTATGCTATTAAGGAGCTGCGTTCCGACATTTTCACCCTCAGCTTCCATTTTGAATAGCCTGATTTTCAGAGTTTCTTCTGAATTCACTGCAAAAAACTGCCGCAGCAACTGCTACGTTCAGTGATTCCGCACCTGATGTGCCGGCATGAAATGAGGGGATGGAAAGTCTGTTTCGGATGTGTGCGGCAATCTCTTCACGAATCCCTTTTCCCTCGTTGCCCAACACAATCATTGCCTGTTGGGGAAGCTTGCTCCGGTATATGTTTTTTCCATCGGTGAATGCTCCAAAAACAGGTATTTGCGATGCGCCGGCAATTTGATGCACACGGGAAAAATCGGTGTAAATTACCGGTATGTGACAAAATGAACCCATACTTGCCTGAACAACTTTTGGATTATAGATATCTGCCGTATCGTGCGAGCAAAACAGATAATTGAATCCGAACCAATCACAGGTTCGGACAATAGTTCCCAGATTTCCGGGGTCCTGTATTCCATCTGAAAAAAATGAAAGTCCCTGCATTTTTTGGGGAAGGTCAGCGGGTGCAGGCATTTCACAAATTGCAATACAGTTTTGCGGTTCCCTGAGCAGGCTTGCCTTTTTTAATTCATCATTTGTAACTATTATCAGCTGTTCAGCACCTTCGGATAATTTTTCATTGTATTCGAGAAAATCAGGTGTAGCATAAAGTTCCCTAATTCGGATATCGGATTTTAATATTTCAGTTACCGTTTTGCCCCCTTCAGCAAGAAACAGATTTTCTTTTTCACGAATCTTTTTTCTTGTTAAAGACTTGATTAATTTCAGTTTGTTTTTGCTAATCATACTTTAAGTGTGTGAATCGAATGATAAATGTTTCAAATTTACTGTTTCCATCTCAAACACTTCGTTATTTTTGTTGAAATTAAAAAATTGGCTTTGAGTAAGTGGTTAAAACAACATTTTCACTTTTCCGGGATAAGATTTATTTTTCCGGGATTGTTTTTTTTGTTTTCCTGTTCTCAGGTAAAATTTGTTCCCGATAACCGGTATCTTCTGAATAAGGTTGAAGTGGATGTTGATAATCCTTTGATATCCAATGATGCTGCTAAGCAGCAGGTGCGTCAGAAGGAGAATTTCAAAATTTTGGGATTTCTGAAATTTCATCTTTGGCTCTATAATTTATCATCAAAGGAGAAAACCACAGGTCTGTTGAAACGCATTGGCGAGCCGCCGGAAATATATGATGAGTCGCTGGTAGCTACTTCCGAGAACCGGCTGAAGCAGTATTTGGGGAATCACGGTTTCTTCAGGGCAACTGTGGAAACGGAAGTCAAGCTGAAGGAGAGAAAGCAAAAAGTTAATCTGAAGCATATTGTTCACACCGGCGAACGATATAAAGTTCACGAAATGAAATATCATATTGAGGATTCGGCGCTGAAGTCACTGTTTTACAACGACTCAGTCCGTTCTTTCATACGCAAAGGGACTCCTTTCGATTTTAATTTGCTGGAGAAACAAAGAGCCAACATTGTCAATCTGTACAAAAATAACGGCTATTATTACTTTTCAAAGGATGAGGTAAGCTATCTTGCCGACAGCAGTATGTTTGAAAAGGAAATTGTGCTTGACATGTATGTTAGGGACGTATCCGGGCAAGAACACCCGCGAAAATTTGAACCTCAATACCTGAATCATTTTTACATTTCAGTTTTGCCCGGGTCAGTTCCTATTTCTTCAGGATTTGGAGCTTCCGGACATTTCACGGATACCCTTCGCTGGAGAGACCACACCCTCTATTTTGGTTCCGACATTCAGTACAAACCGCGGCTTTTCCGCAATTTGCTGCAGATGGAGAGCGGCTCCATTTACAGGTTGAATGATGCCCGGCACACATTTGATTCTTTCAGCAGACTTCGTCAGTTTCGTTTTATAGACATTCAATTTCAGGAACCGGAGCTGAAGAAAGACTCAAACTTGTTGGATTGTCATATCCGCCTTGCCCCGCTTAGCAAACAGGCTATATCTTTCGACCTTGAAGGAACCAACACTTCGGGAAACTTAGGCGTTGCCGGGAATGTTAACTATCAGCACCGCAACATGTTTCGTGGTGCAGAGGTTTTTCAGATTAACCTGAAAGGAGCAATTGAGCGCCAGCAAAGACTGATTGAGAATGTTCCTGAATATTTTAATACCCGGGAAATTGGGACTGAGGCAAGTTTGACCTTCCCGCAAATAGTTGGACCGCGGGTGGTGATGAATGTTTTTCGTGATTTTCTTCCCAAAACCGTTTTGACATTAGGATACAACTTTCAGCGTCGCCCGGAATATACCCGTACCATCACCAACGTGAAATTTGGTTATGACTGGATGACATCGGAATACCGGAAAAACACATGGAATCTGATTGATTTTAACATGGTCAGTCTCTATCGGTTCGATCCCGGATTCATCGATTTAATTAAGGATTTATATATAAAAAGCAGCTTCACAGACCACCTTATACTTGCAACAAATTATTCATACATCTATAATACCCAGCAACCGGGAATTCTAAAAAATTATAAATACATGCGGTTTAATGTTGAATCTGCCGGAAATCTTTTGTATTTGTTGTCCGAAGGATTTAGCCGTAAGCTTGTCCAATCAGTGGATACACTTGGTCCGGGCATGTCGGAATACTATCAGGTTTTAGGTACCCGGTTTGCTCAATATGTTAAATCCGACGTGGAGTTTCGCTACGGCTATATTATTGATAAATATAATGCAGTGATGATGCGTGGATTTTTTGGAGCGGGGCTACCCTACGGGAATTTTGATGTTTTGCCTTTTGAAAAGAAATATTTTACCGGCGGAGCCAACGGCATCAGGGCATGGCGGGTGCGTTCCTTGGGGCCGGGTTCCTATCGCGCTCCTGCGAATGCCTACCCTAATCAGTCCTCCGATATAAAACTGGAAGCCAATATTGAATACCGTTACAAGTTAATTGGCTTTTTAGAAGGAGCTCTGTTCTTAGAGGGTGGAAATATTTGGGCAATCAATAGAAAAGACAATCGCCCCGGCGCACAGTTCCGGTTTAACCGGTTTTACAAGCAGCTTGCTTTGGGAACCGGAACCGGATTCAGGTTCGACTTCAATTATTTTCTTTTCAGATTGGATATAGGAATGAAATTGCGCGATCCGGCACAAACCGGCGGAAATGGATGGATTATTGGGCACCGCAGGTTAACGGGAGATGATTTTAATCTCTCTTTTGCAATTGGTTATCCGTTCTGAAAAAACGTAATTATAAAAAATCTCATCCATTTGAATAATTTTTTGCAATTTTAGCCTCTCTTTAAGTTACATATTGAAAGAAAAAGTACACAAATTATAGCAATCTAAAGTTTTGAAATTTATGTCTGGTGTTCCGAAGAAGCGCGATTCATTTGCATCAAAATTTGGAGTTATAGCAGCTACTGCGGGTTCTGCCATCGGGCTTGGAAATATCTGGCGTTTCCCCTATGTCGCCGGCGAAAACGGAGGAGGGGCTTTTTTAATTATTTATCTAAGTTTTGTGCTTTTGATAGGAATCCCGGTAATGACTTCCGAGTTTATCATTGGCAGGAAATCGCGCCGGAATGTGTTTGGCGCTTTTCGTAAATTAGCTCCCGGCAGCTACTGGTATCTCATTGGTTTAATGGGAGTTGTTGCTGCTTTTATGATTCTTGCCTTTTATACAGCAGTTGCCGGCTGGACGCTTGAATACACCTACCAGTCTGTGGTAAATGGATTTGAAAAATTATCCTCACACGAATTGAGCGGAATGTATGAGTCTTTTATTGGCAGCCCGTGGAAGCCGTTGTTCTGGTTTTTTGTTTTTATGCTGCTCACCTCGCTCATTATTATTGCCGGTGTGCAGAGGGGAATTGAGAAATATTCAAAAATTCTGATGCCATTTTTGTTTGTACTTCTTTTGATTCTGGTTGTCCGCTCCATCACTTTGCCCGGTGCAAAAGGGGGAATTGTGTTTCTTTTTAAACCCGACTTCAGCAAAATAACTACATCTACCATACTGGAGGCATTAGGACAGGCATTTTTCTCACTGAGCATTGGCATGGGAACCCTGATTACATACTCTTCTTATTTCCGAAAAAAAGAGAAGCTTGGCTCAGTTGCCGTTTCTGTGGCAGCAGCCGATACGTTTATTGCCATACTTGCGGGGATTGCCATTTTTCCGGCAGTGTTTGCATTTAATATCGAGCCAAATTCAGGAGAAGGATTGGTTTATATCACTTTGCCGGGCATTTTTCAGCAAATGTATGGCGGATATTTCTTCTCCATAATCTTTTTTGTGCTGCTGGGTGTGGCGGCACTAACCTCAACCACATCAGTCATGGAGGTGATCGTTGCCTTTTTTGTGGAAGAGTTTTATCTCTCAAGAAAAGCTGCTACACTGCTCACAACACTCTCTGTTTCAATTTTGGGAGTAATGTGTGTGCTTTCCACAAGCACAATGGCTGATGTTAAGCTCTTTGATTTTACAATCTTCGGACTGATGAATTTTACTTCCGCAAACATTCTGCTTCCTCTTGGCGGATTTTCCATTGTCATTTTTGTAGGCTGGCGAATGGGACGAAAAAAAGTTTATGAAGAGTTAACAAATAAGGGGAAGCTGAAAGCAGGGTATATTCCGATGTTCATGTTTATAGTTAAATTCCTTGCCCCTTTGGCCATTACCTTTATTTTTCTGCAGGGAGTCGGTCTAATTAAACTTTAGGCAGGCTACATTTTAAAAATTTTGCTATTTCGGCATTCAGAACAGGAGTGTTGCTTTTACTTTAAACAAAAGTTTATTTTGACAAAACAATTGAATGTAACTGTCTGTTATGAATAGTGTTGCATTTCAAAATGTCAGACTATGAAAAGCCGGTTTAAACATGTAATGCATGAATATTTCAATTTTTCAAGAAAAGACAGGAATGGACTGATTGTTTTAAGTACTCTGGTAGTTTTGGCTGCAATAGCCAATTTGATTGTGGATCATCTTGACAGGGCTTTTGTCTATAATTTTCCGCAACACGGGGAACTTTCTCCAAAAACAACTCCGGAAGCTGAAATGTCAAGCGGAGAGCTGTTTCTTTTTCCCTTTGATCCGAATACAGTTACCACAGAACAGCTCGACTCAATTAATCTCTCGCGTTATATAAAAAGCAATATTCTGAAATACAGGGAAGCCGGAGGCAGGTTTACTACTCCTGCCGATGTTCGGCGCATTTACGGGATGACTGACAGCATATTTACGGAAATTGAATCCTACCTTTTGTTTGCATCCGGCAATTCACGAGGAGACAAAGTTGCAGAAATGCAACTTTCTCGCCCGGATAAAAGCTTTCAAACAAAATCTTCAGTCTCTGAATATCAATCAGGAGGAAGAGACTTTCGGGAGAATGTAAATATTCTCCGGCAGATTGAACTCAATTCTGCAGATTCTGCTCAGCTGGTTTCACTTCATGGTATTGGGCCTGTTTATGCAGCAAGAATTTTAAAATATCGCAATTTGCTTGGTGGTTTCTATTCAAAAAGCCAGCTTTTAGAGGTGTATGGCATTTCAGAAGAAGCTTTCAACCACTTTAGTGAATATGTTTTTTCCGACACTTTAAAAGTGGAGAGGCTCCGTTTAAATTTTTCAGAATATACCGATTTTGTCCGTCATCCTTATTTTAAAAAGGAGCATGTTGAGGCAATATTAAATTTTCGGCAAATGCACGGACCCTTTACCTCAGAAAAACAATTGCTTAGCGCCGGGCTTGTGGATTCGGCAACTTTTCTTCAGGTGAGGCACTACATTACCTATCGTTAAAAATCATTAAAACGTTATTTAGAAATTAGGAAAATATTTATTTTAACTTAATTTTGATTTGCCGTGAATAATTTATAAGTTTGCGCCTCAATTTTTAAATGTTGTAAAAAATGATTATTATTCCGGTAAAAGAAGGTGAAAATATTGAGAGAGCCTTAAAGAGGTTTAAACGGAAATTTGAAAAAACGGGTGTAATGAAGGAAATACGTGAGCGTCAGAAATTCACAAAACCTTCAATTATAAGGAGAGAACAGTTAAAAAGAGCCGCATACATTGAGAAATTACAGCGCCAGGAAGATTAACTAAAATAAAGTTCCTGGTGTAGTTTAAGAAAATGAATGAATTGCCAGGAATCATTTATTAGCTATCTGAAGTATGAGAAGAGATACTCTTCACATACGACAACAGCATACAATAAGGACCTCGATCAATTCGTGTTGTTTTGCACTGAAATGGTCGGGGAATTTAATATCAGAGAGATAGACTCCGGCGTGCTCCGCAAATGGGTTTTATCCCTTATGAATGAAGGATACCAGCCACAATCCATCAAGCGGAAAGTATCAAGCGTAAAAGCCTTTTTCAGGTTTCTGATGAAAAATGAAATAATCGAAACCAATCCATTTATTGATGTTCCCCTCCCTAAAGTCAGAAAAAAATTACCTTATTTCTTAAACGAGAGCAGTTTGCACCACCTGCTTGACGATGGATTTTTCCCGGATGATTTTGAAGGAGTCAGAGATAAGTTAATTATTACACTGCTGTATGGCACCGGCATCAGAAGGGCTGAATTGCTTCAGTTGAAAGACAACAGTTTTGACCGGAAAAATAAACTTGTCAGGGTGATGGGTAAGCGCCGGAAAGAGAGGATTGTTCCTTACCCGGAAAGTGTAAATTTAGTTTTGGAGCAATACATTGAGATCAGGAACCGGGAGATTGGCACATCTCGTGATGCTTTGCTGGTTACTGAAAAAGGGGAGCCAGTTTATGAAAAATTAATTTACAGAACAGTGCAAAAATATCTTGAGCAGGTAACATCACTGGAAAAGAAGAGTCCTCATGTAATTCGTCACTCCTATGCAACGCACCTGCTAAACCGCGGTGCCGATCTGAATGCAGTGAAAGAGCTTTTGGGGCATGCTAATTTGTCTGCCACCCAGATATACACACACATGACCTTTGAAAAGATACAAAAAGTATATAAACAAGCCCATCCCAGGGGTTAACCATTTAAAAAAGTGTTACTATGGAGATCATTATCAATTCAGTGCGTTTCACAGCCGACAAGAAGTTGGTAGATTTTGTTAACAAAAAGATAAATAAGCTGGATACCTTTTTTGACGGTATCATTAACGCTGAGGTAACATTAAAAGTATTAAAACCCGAAACTGCCAACAATAAAGTTGCAGAAATCAAGGTTTCAGTGCCTGTCAACGGTTATCTGTTTGCAAAGAAGAAGGCAGACACATTTGAGGAAGCAGTTGATTTGGCTTTGGATGCCATCCGTAAGCAGTTAGGCAAATTCAAGGAGAAACTTAAAAGTAAATAAAATTTAATTTTTACATTTTATTTCAGGTTTTTAAAATAATATTTTACATTTGCACTCCCTTTTAAAAAGGACGTTTCAGAAATATCTGGATTTAAGACAGTTTCAATTGAAATACTGGTTTTTCAACAGTTTTGTTAACAATTTGAATGCTGTGGCTCAGAAAAGCATTTGTTTGCTCGTGTTTCTGATAAAATTTTGTAAATTTGCGCCGCATTTTGCGGGAGTAGCTCAGTCGATAGAGCATTAGCCTTCCAAGCTAAGGGTCGCGGGTTTGAGTCCCGTCTCCCGCTCATATACAGGACCGGGGTTTAGACCACAGCTCTTAACTCCTGTTTCCTTTTTTAAAAGAAGGCCGGAGTAGCTCAGGGGCAGAGCGCATCCTTGGTAAGGATGAGGTCATGAGTTCAATTCTCATCTTCGGCTCAATGAATTTAGATAATAATTAAAAATTTGATGTTATGGCAAAACAACAATTCGTTAGGGACAAGGACCATGTGAATATTGGTACGATTGGTCACGTTGACCATGGCAAGACTACCCTGACTGCTGCAATTACTACCGTACTGGCTAAAAGAGGCCTTTCAGAGATCAAGTCATTTGATGCAATTGATAATGCTCCTGAAGAAAAAGAGAGGGGTATTACAATTAATACATCGCACGTTGAGTATCAGACAGAAAAACGCCACTATGCTCACGTTGACTGTCCCGGTCACGCCGACTATGTTAAGAACATGGTAACCGGTGCTGCCCAGATGGACGGTGCCATTATCGTTGTAGCCGCAACTGACGGTCCTATGCCGCAGACTCGCGAACACATCCTTCTGGCACGCCAGGTGAACGTTCCGAAGCTTGTCGTTTTCATGAACAAGGTGGACATGGTTGATGATGAAGAGATGCTGGAGCTTGTTGAGATGGAAATTCGTGAATTACTGGATTTCTATGAATTTGACGGCGACAATACTCCCGTTATCAGAGGTTCAGCTTTGGGTGCACTGAATGGTGAGCCAGAGTGGGAAGAAAAAGTAATGGAGCTGATGGATGCAGTGGATACATGGATTCCCGTTCCGCCACGCGAAGTTGACAAGCCATTCCTGATGCCGGTAGAAGACGTGTTCTCAATTACTGGACGCGGTACTGTTGCTACCGGTCGTATTGAAACCGGAATTGTACATACCGGCGATGAGTTGCAGCTTATTGGCTTAGGCGCAGAAGGGCGCAAAACAGTTTGTACCGGAGTTGAAATGTTCCGTAAAATTTTGAACGAGGGGCGAGCCGGGGATAATGTAGGTTTGTTGCTTCGTGGTGTTGACAAGAAAGAGATCAAACGTGGTCAGATTCTTGCAAAACCCGGATCAATCACTCCGCACACCAAATTTAAAGCTGAGGTGTATATCCTGAAAAAAGAAGAAGGTGGACGTCACACTCCGTTCCATAATAAATATCGCCCGCAGTTTTATCTGCGCACACTTGACGTAACCGGTGAAATCAATCTTCCGGAAGGACGTGAAATGGTAATGCCGGGTGATAACGTAACCATTGAAGTGGATCTGATTTATCCGGTAGCACTCAACGTGGGCTTGCGCTTCGCAATCCGTGAAGGCGGAAGAACTGTTGGTGCAGGTCAGGTAACCGAAATCCTTAAATAATCAAGTTTAGGAAGCTGATTAAGATATAGTCCCGGGGCAATTGCTCCGGGACAATTTACGGAAGATACCCGGTTGGGGGATATATTTTTAAAGTAAGTTCGACCCTTACCTTCCGTACTAAATAGCCAAAAGTTAAAATGAAATTGAAAATATATTTACAGGAGGCCTACGATGAACTGGTTCATAAAGTTACATGGCCTACCTGGAAAGAGCTGCAAAGCAGTGCAATGGTTGTGATGGTTGCTTCCTTAATTATATCACTCTTAATTTTCGTTATAGACCTGGGGTTCAGGAACATAATGAGTTTTATTTATGAGTTATTTTATTAATTAAAATCTTGAGATCATAAAATGAGCGAGAAAACAAAAAGGTGGTATGTTCTTCGGGCTATTGGAGGTAAAGAGAAAAAAGTCAAAGAATATATCGAAAATGAAATCGCAAATGGAGATCTGAAAGGTTTTGTTGAGCAGGTTTTGATACCCACAGAAAAAGTTTATCAGATTCGAAACGGTAAAAAAATCAGTAAAGAGCGCAACTTTTTCCCCGGATATGTTCTCATTGAAGCCACATTGGCAGGCGAGGTGGTGCACATTATCAAGAGTGTACCCAATGTTATCGGATTTCTTGGCGACACCAAAGGTGGAGATCCCGTACCCATGAGGCAAAGTGAAGTGAACAGGATTTTGGGAAGAGTTGATGAACTTGCTGAAGCCGGTGAGGAACTGACTATTCCGTTTGTGGTTGGAGAAACCGTAAAAGTTATCGACGGACCATTCAGTGGCTTTAACGGAACCATTGAGGCAATCAATGAGGAGAAGAAGAAGCTGCAAGTGATGGTAAGGATTTTTGGACGTAAAACGCCTTTGGAACTTAGCTTTTTGCAAGTTGAAAAGGAATAGTAACGCTTTATTATTTTATTATGGCGAAAGAAATTGCTGGATTAATTAAATTACAGATTAGGGGTGGTGCGGCTAATCCGTCGCCACCGGTGGGACCAGCATTAGGTGCCAAGGGGGTTAATATAATGCAGTTTTGTAAGCAGTTTAACGGCAGGACGCAAGACCAGGCCGGGAAATTAATTCCGGTAGTTATTACTGTTTACAGCGACAAGTCGTTTGACTTTATTATAAAACAACCTCCCGTAGCTGTTCAGTTGCTGGAGTTGGCAAAAGTAAAAAAAGGTTCTGCAGAACCTCATGTCAGCAGAGTAGGCTCGGTTACCTGGGATCAGGTAAAACAAATTGCCGAGGGGAAAATGTCTGACCTGAATTGCTTTACGGTCGATTCGGCAATGAAAATAGTGGCTGGGACTGCCAGAAGTATGGGGATTGTCATCAGAGGCACATCACCATTCAAATAACAAATAAATACTTTTAAAGATGGGCAGAATTACGAAAAATAAAAAAGCTTCTCTTGAGAAACTCGAAAAAGGAAAACTTTACACAATTGACGAGGCGACAGAATTGGTGAAGGAGATTACCTTTACTAAATTTGATGCTTCCGTTGACATTGATGTGAGACTTGGAGTTGACCCAAGAAAAGCCAACCAAATGGTTAGAGGCGTAGTTTCTTTACCCCATGGGACTGGAAAAGAGGTTCGTGTGCTGGCTTTGGTAACACCCGACAAGGAGGATGAAGCCAAAGAAGCCGGTGCAGACTATGTTGGTTTGGATGAGTATATCGATAAAATCAAAGGAGGCTGGACCGATGTTGATGTTGTCATTACTATGCCCCCGGTTATGGGGAAAGTGGGACAACTCGGGCGAATTTTAGGACCGCGCGGTTTAATGCCAAATCCCAAAAGCGGAACTGTGACCATGGATGTGGGAAAGGCAGTGAGCGAAGTAAAACAGGGGAAAATTGATTTTAAAGTAGATAAATTTGGAATTGTACATACATCAATCGGGAAGGTATCTTTTCCGGCGGAAAAGATTAAAGAAAATGCCGTTGAGTTTTTACAGACCATTATCAAATTGAAACCAACAGCCACAAAAGGCACTTATATCAAGAGCATATACCTCTCAAGTACCATGAGCCCTGGTATCAAGGTTGAACCAAAGTCAGTTACTGACTAAAAAAAGTAGAAATGAAAAGTACAGAGAAAGAGATTATTATTAATCATTTAAAGGAACAGATCGATTCGTACAACCATTTTTACCTGACTGACATTAGCGGTTTAAACGCTGCTGTTACCAGTGAGCTGAGGAGATTATGCTTTCAACAGGAGATAAAACTGGTTGTTGCGAAAAACACCTTTCTGCGTAAAGCACTGGAGAATTCAGGAAAGAATGCTGAAGAGCTATACGCTGTGCTCAAAGGGAATACATCGGTCATGTTCACTGAAAATGGGAATGTGCCTGCAAAATTGATTAAAAATTTCAGTAAAAAATATAAAAGGCCGGTTTTGAAGGCTGCTTATGTTGAAGAATCAGTTTATGTGGGTGAAGACCAGCTCGATGCACTCATCGCAGTGAAATCGAAAAATGAACTTATTGCTGATGTTGTTGCCCTGTTACAGTCACCAATGCAAACAGTGCTTTCACAGTTGCAGTCAGGGGGCAATACTATTCACAGTGTGCTTGAAACACTGAAAGAGAGAGAATAATTTTTTAGAAATTTTTAATAAAAACAAATAGAGATGGCAGATTTAAAACAGCTTGCAGAAGAGATGGTAAATTTAACTGTTAAAGAGGTTAACGAATTAGCTGGTATTTTAAAAGACGAATACGGCATTGAACCTGCAGCAGCTGCAGTAGCAGTAGCAGCAGCCGGTGCTGGCGGTGGCGAAGCAGATGCAGTTGCAGAACAAACAGAATTTGACGTTATTCTGAAAGCAGCCGGACAGTCTAAACTGGCAGTTGTTAAACTCGTTAAGGAATTAACCGGACTTGGGTTGAAGGAATCCAAAACTCTGGTTGATGAAGCTCCTAAAGCAATTAGAGAAAAAATCTCCAAAGATGAAGCCGAAGCGCTTAAGAATCAACTGGAAGAAGCAGGAGCAGAAGTTGAAGTTAAATAATCACAATAGAACCTATAGGGGTTATATGGTTTAGAATCCTGTTTGCAGGGTTCTAAACCTTTTTGTGTATTTATATTTCATTTAATTTTATTAACTTGTATAAATTACATGTTAAATAGTACAAAAATAGAGAGGATAAGTTTTTCCTCAACGGAAACCAGGTTTGATTACCCTGACTTTTTAGAAGTACAAATAAAATCATTTAGGGATTTTTTTCAGCTTAATTCAACCCCTGAAAAACGCAAGGAAGAAGGATTATGGCGCGTGTTTGAAGAGAATTTTCCGATAACGGATACCCGGAACAATTTTGTTTTGGAGTTTCTTGATTATCAGATAGATCCTCCGCGCTATCGCATTGAGGAATGCATTGAGCGGGGGCTGACCTACAGCATATCGTTAAAAGCGAAGTTAAAACTCTATTGCACAGATCCTGAGCATGAAGATTTTGATACCGTGATTCAGGATGTCTATTTGGGAGCAGTTCCATATATGACTGAAAGAGGAACTTTTGTAATCAACGGTGCTGAACGTGTAATCGTTTCGCAGCTGCACAGGTCGCCCGGCGTATTCTTTGGGCAGAGCATACATGCCAACGGCACAAAGTTATATTCCTCCCGTGTTATTCCTTTTAGAGGCTCATGGATTGAATTTACTACCGACATAAACAGTGTCATGTTTGCATACATTGACCGGAAAAAGAAATTACCTGTAACGACGCTTTTGAGAGCAATCGGTTATGAGAGCGACAAGGAAATCCTTGAAATATTTGATCTTGCCGATGAAATTAGAGCTACCAAGACAAGCCTGAAAAAAGTGATCGGACGCAAGCTTGCTGCCCGTGTTTTGAAATCATGGGTTGAGGATTTTGTGGATGAGGATACTGGTGAGGTGGTTTCCATTGAGCGTAACGAAGTGGTTATCGACCGCGAAACTGTTCTTGATGAAAAGCACATTGACGAAATTATTGAGTCAGGTGTAAAGACTATACTTATTCATAAGGACGATCAGCGGCATTTAGACTATGCAATTATCTACAACACGCTTCAGAAAGACCCGTGTAACTCGGAAAAAGAGGCAGTTTTGCATATTTACCGGCAGTTGCGCAATGCAGAACCGCCGGATGAAGCCACTGCGCGCGATGTTATAGAAAAGTTGTTCTTCTCCGATAAACGCTACGACCTTGGCGACGTGGGGCGCTACCGTATTAATAAAAAGCTTAATCTGGAAGTGAGTGCTGATGTGCGCGTACTCACTAAAGAAGATATTATTGAAATTATTCGTTACCTTATCCATTTGATGAATTCCAAAACCTATGTGGATGACATTGACCATTTGAGTAACCGTCGTGTCCGAACAGTAGGCGAGCAGATGTTTACTCAGTTTGGAATTGGACTTGCCCGCATGGCACGGACAATTCGCGAAAGGATGAATGTGAGGGACAATGAGGTATTTGTACCCATTGATCTTATTAATTCAAAAACCTTATCTTCGGTTATCAACTCCTTTTTCGGCACCAATGCACTTTCCCAGTTCATGGATCAAACCAATCCACTGGCAGAGATGACTCACAAGCGCCGGATGTCGGCGCTCGGACCGGGTGGTTTGTCACGCGAAAGAGCCGGATTTGAAGTGCGCGACGTGCATTATACCCACTATGGCAGATTATGCCCCATTGAAACACCCGAAGGACCAAACATCGGGTTGATCTCTTCCCTCTGCGTGTTTGCAAAAATCAATGAGCTTGGCTTCATTGCAACGCCCTACCGGAAAGTTGTCAATGGGAAAGTTGATCTTTCTGATGAGGGGTCAATCTATTTAACTGCTGAAGAAGAAGAAGATAAAGTTATTGCACAGGCTAATGCTATTATTGATTCTGATGGATATTTTATTACCTCTAAGGTAAAATCCAGGCATGATGGCGATTATCCGCTCAGCGACAAGAGCGATGTGGATTTAATGGACGTGGGGCCCAACCAGATTGCATCGGTAGCTGCTTCGCTTATTCCTTTTCTGGAACACGACGATGCCAACCGTGCACTTATGGGTGCCAACATGATGCGTCAGGCAGTTCCACTGCTGCGCCCTGAGGCTCCTATTGTGGGAACAGGTCTTGAGGGCAGATCTGCTGTCGATTCCCGAATACTTATTCAGGCAGAAGGTGAGGGAGTGGTTAAATATGTTGATGCAAATCAGATAATTGTCAGGTATGACGTAACCGATGATGACCGGTTTGTGAGTTTTGACCCGGATGTTGTTACTTACAACTTGCCGAAATTTGCCAAAACAAACCAGGGGACTATTCTCGATTTGAAGCCCACTGTGCAGAAAGGAGATAAAATTTCAAAAGGAGATATCCTGACGAGTGGTTACGCCACCGAAAATGGTGAACTGGCATTGGGACAAAACCTGATGGTTGCATTTATGCCATGGCAGGGATTCAATTATGAAGATGCAATTGTAATTTCAGAAAGAATCGTTCGCGAAGATGTCTTTACCTCTGTTCACGTTGATGAGTACAGTCTTGAAGTGCGCGACACCAAACGCGGACTTGAAGAGTTTACTTCTGATATTCCAAATGTCAGCGAAGAGGCTACCAAAGACCTTGATGAGAACGGACTTATCCGGGTTGGTGCCGATGTAAAACCGGGAGATATTCTCATTGGTAAAATTACTCCCAAAGGTGAATCGGACCCTTCACCGGAAGAGAAACTTCTGCGTGCAATTTTTGGAGATAAAGCGGGCGATGTTAAAGATGCCTCGCTGAAAGCTTCCCCATCATTGTCGGGGATTGTGATTGATAAAAAACTCTTCTCAAGGGTTATTAGAGAGAGAAAAGGCACGGTGACCACCAAATCATTACTCGATAAAATAGACGAGAATTTTGACCGTGAAATTGCCGTATTGCGGGCTAAGCTCGAAGATAAACTGTTTGTACTTGTAGGCGGAAAAACGTCTCAGGGAGTGAAGGACTACTTTGGTGCCGAAGTTATTGCCAAAGGATTAAAATTCACATTAAAACAACTGCAGGAGATCGATTATCTGACGGTAAATCCATATAAGTGGACTACCGATAAGGAGAAAAACGAACTGGTCTTCAGGGTAATTAACAATTACATCATGAAGTACAGGGAAGCTGAGGCTTTTGCTAAGCGTGAACGTTATAATGCCACAATTGGCGATGAGTTGCCTGCTGGAATTATTCAGCTTGCAAAAATTTTCATAGCTAAAAAGCGTAAGCTTCAGATTGGCGATAAAATGGCAGGGAGGCACGGGAACAAAGGTATTGTATCGCGTGTGGTCAGGCAGGAAGATATGCCTTTTCTTGCTGACGGAACACCGGTTGATATTGTTCTCAATCCGCTTGGTGTGCCCTCAAGGATGAACCTGGGGCAGATTTATGAAACCGTTTTGGGCTGGGCAGGAAAAGAGCTGGGCGTGCGCTTTGCATCACCAATTTTTGATGGTGCCGAGCTGGAGGATATCGAAGAATATACAGATAAAGCCGGATTACCCCGTTTTGGAAAAACGGTTCTCTACGATGGTGAAACAGGAGATCCTTTCGACCAGCAGGCTACTGTCGGGGTGATTTATATGATGAAATTAGGGCACATGGTTGAGGATAAATTGCATGCCCGTTCTATTGGGCCCTATTCACTTATCACGCAGCAGCCACTGGGCGGTAAAGCTCAGTTTGGCGGTCAGCGATTCGGAGAGATGGAAGTCTGGGCGCTTGAAGCATTTGGCGCTTCACATATCCTGCAGGAAATACTCACCGTGAAGTCAGATGACGTGATAGGACGCGCTAAGGCGTATGAAGCGATTGTTAAGGGCGAGCCTATGCCGCAACCCGGAATTCCGGAATCGCTTAATGTGTTGTTACATGAACTCAGAGGCTTAGGTCTCAGCATCAAGATGGAGTAAATTGCATCCATGATGAGGGTTCTGATAAATATTATTTAATAGGAATTATGGCATTCAGAAAAGAAAATAAAGCAAAAGGAGGTTTTTCAAAAATTTCAATCAGTCTTTCTTCTCCCGAGGAGATATTGGAAAGATCATACGGTGAAGTTGTAAAACCCGAAACAATAAACTACAGAACATATAAACCGGAACGTGACGGCTTATTTTGTGAGCGAATTTTTGGTCCGGTGAAGGATTACGAATGTCATTGCGGAAAATACAAGCGAATCCGCTATAAGGGTATAGTTTGTGACCGCTGTGGGGTTGAGGTAACCGAGAAAAAAGTTCGCCGTGAGCGAATGGGGCATATTGGACTGGTGGTGCCGGTTGCACACATCTGGTATTTCCGGTCGCTGCCAAACAAAATTGGTTATCTGTTAGGTCTTCCCACTAAAAAACTGGATTCAATTATTTACTACGAACGTTACGTGGTAGTCAACCCGGGAGTGAAAGCTGTCGATGGAGTCAAGGAAATGAACTTCCTTACTGAAGAGGAATATCTTGATATTTTGGAATCGCTGCCTAAGGAAAATCAGTATCTTGACGACACAGACCCCAATAAGTTTATTGCAAAAATGGGAGCTGAGGCATTATATGATATTTTAAGCAGGCTCGACCTGGATGATTTGTCATTTACGCTCAGGCATAAAGCAAATACAGAGACATCACAACAACGGAAGAGCGAGGCTTTGAAGCGCCTGCAAGTTGTTGAGGCATTCCGGGCAAGCAAAAATCTTAACCGTCCCGAATGGATGATTGTCAAGGTTGTTCCGGTCATTCCACCGGATTTGAGGCCGCTTGTTCCCCTCGACGGAGGACGTTTTGCAACGTCCGATCTGAACGATCTTTACCGCAGGGTAATCATTCGCAACAACAGGCTGAAACGGCTGATTGAGATAAAAGCACCCGAAGTGATTTTGCGCAACGAAAAAAGAATGCTTCAGGAAGCAGTCGATTCGCTTTTTGATAATTCAAGAAAATCCAGTGCTGTTAAGACAGCAAGCAACCGCCCACTTAAATCCCTGTCCGACAGTATAAAAGGAAAACAGGGACGTTTCCGTCAGAATCTTTTGGGGAAACGTGTGGACTATTCGGCACGCTCAGTTATTGTTGTGGGACCCAAATTGAAAATCCATGAGTGCGGTCTTCCGAAAGATATGGCATCCGAGCTCTACAAGCCATTTATTATCAGGAAGCTGATTGAAAGAGGAATTGTAAAGACGGTGAAATCTGCTAAAAAAATTGTTGACCGTAAGGATGCGGTAGTCTGGGAAATTCTTGAGAATGTAATGAAGGGGCATCCGGTGCTCCTTAACCGTGCACCCACACTGCACAGATTGTCAATTCAGGCTTTTCAGCCGGTGATGATTGAAGGTAAGGCAATTCAGCTGCATCCTCTGGTGTGTACAGGATTTAATGCCGACTTTGACGGTGACCAGATGGCTGTCCATCTGCCGTTGGGAAATGCTGCCATTCTGGAAGCTCAGCTGCTGATGCTCTCGTCGCACAACCTGTTGAATCCTGCAAATGGTGCACCCATACAGGTTCCATCCCAGGATATGGTGCTTGGCTTGTATTACATGACCAAACCCAGAGAAGGTTCCAAAGGGGAGGGGATGACTTTTTATTCACCCGAAGAGGTTATTATTGCCTACAACGAAAAAATTGTCGGGATGCACTCCACCATTAAAGTGAAGGTGGAAGATGCAGATGAAAACGGTGATTATTTTAACCATATTATTGAAACTACTGTTGGGCGCATATTATTTAACGAGTACGTTCCCCGTCAGGCAGGTTATATCAATGAGCTGCTTACTAAAAGGTCGTTGCGTACTATCATTTCAGATATTTTCAAGAAATGTGGAAATGCCCAAACGGTTGCTTTCCTTGATGCTATTAAAGACCTGGGATTCTATATGGCATACCGCGGCGGTTTATCCTTCAATGTTGATGACGTTGTTGTTCCCGAAGATAAAGGAACGATTGTGGACAATGGTTATGATGAAGTGGATGAAGTTATTGCAAACTACAACATGGGCTTCATCACCAACAATGAACGTTATAATCAGGTTATTGACATTTGGACTCATGCCAATTCAAAATTGACCCATTCGGTGATGAAAACCATCAGTTCCGACAAACAGGGGTTCAATTCAATTTATATGATGCTTGACTCGGGCGCAAGGGGGTCTAAGGAGCAGATTCGCCAGTTGTGCGGAATGAGGGGATTGATGGCGAAACCACAGAAATCTGGTTCAACCAGTTCTCAGATTATTGAGAATCCCATTCTGGCAAACTTTAAGGAAGGACTTTCTGTTCTGGAGTATTTCATCTCTACTCACGGAGCACGTAAAGGCTTGGCTGACACCGCCCTGAAAACTGCCGATGCCGGGTATCTCACCCGAAGGCTGGTTGACGTTTCTCAGGATGTTATCGTCTCTGAGGATGACTGTGGTACATTGCGCGGACTTGTAGCAACCGACATTAAGAACAATGAAGAGATTGTGGCTTCGCTTTATGAGAGGATTGTGGGGCGTACTTCGGTTCACGATATTTTCCACCCGCTAAGCGGTAATATGATCATTAAATCAGGTGATTTAATTAGTGAAGATACTGCAAAACAAATTGAAGACTCACCCATTGAGAGGGTTGAAATCCGTTCGGTTCTCACATGCGAGTCAAAAATCGGAGTTTGTGCCAAATGTTATGGACGCAACCTTGCCTCCGGTCATATTGTGCAAAAGGGTGAAGCTGTGGGTGTGATAGCGGCACAGTCTATTGGTGAACCGGGTACTCAGCTGACGCTTCGTACTTTCCATGTGGGGGGTATTGCAGGAAATATTTCTGCCGAATATTCTGTTGAAGCCCGCTACGACGGCTTTGTGGAGATTGACGAACTCCGCGCGGTTGAATTTAAGGGTGATAATGATGCGCTGCCGGTGGACATTGTTGTGAGCCGGTTGGCAGAACTGAGAATCATCGATAAAAATACCAAAATACCACTTTCGTCTCATCCTATCCCATACGGCTCCAGATTGTATGTCAAAAACGGTGAGGAGGTACGAAAAGGGAAACGCATTTGCGAATGGGACCCGTTTAACGGTGTTATTATAACTGAATTCGATGGTGCAACTGAGTTTGAAGATATGGTTGAAGGCGTAACTTATCGTGAGGAGTCGGACGACCAGACCGGATACAGCGAGAAGGTAATCATCGAAACCAGGGATAAAACCAAGAACCCGACCCTTAAGATTATGGATAAGGGAAGCAATATGATTCGTTCCTATAACCTGCCGGTGGGCGGCCATGTTGCTGTCTCAGACAAACAGAAGGTTAAAGCAGGAATGATTTTGGTTAAAATTCCCAGAACTTCAGGGAAAGCGGGTGATATTACCGGCGGATTGCCGCGGGTTACCGAATTGTTTGAAGCGAGGAATCCATCCAACCCGGCTGTAGTTTCAGAGATTGACGGTGAAGTTTCTTTCGGTAAAATAAAACGGGGTAACCGGGAAATCATTATCACTTCAAGAACCGGGGAAGTGAAAAAATATCTTGTTCCCCTTTCAAGGCAGATATTGGTGCAGGAGAACGATTACATCAGGGCAGGAATTTCCCTTTCCGATGGAGCGACCACCCCTGCTGATATTTTGGCTATTAAGGGACCAACTGCCGTTCAGGAATATATTTTGAATGAAGTGCAGGATGTTTACCGGATGCAGGGTGTGAAGATCAACGACAAACATTTTGAGGTAATCATCCGTCAGATGATGCGCAAAGTGGAAATTGATGACCCGGGTGATACCCGTTTTCTTGAAAGACAGATTGTTGACAAGAATGAATTCCTGTCTGAAAACGACTGGATATGGAACAAGAAAGTAGTTGTTGAACCCGGTGATTCTGAAGGTCTGAAGCCAGGACAAATTATTTCTGCCCGCAGGTTGAGAGATGAAAACTCGCAGTTGAGACGTAAAGATAAAAAGCTGGTTGAATCGAGAGATGCTATACCGGCAACTTCGAGTCAGGTTCTTCAGGGGATTACACGGGCAGCTCTTCAGACAAAGAGCTGGCTTTCGGCAGCATCATTCCAGGAAACAACAAAAGTACTTAATGAAGCAGCCATTAACGGGAAAACCGATTATCTCGACGGATTGAAGGAAAACGTGATTTGCGGACACCTGATTCCGGCAGGTACCGGATTAAAGGAATATAAAAATCTGATAGTTGGTTCCAAAGAGGAATACGACAGATTGATAAGCACAAGAAAATAAAGTAAAATGAACGAAAAAAAGCAAAGCCCACAGCAGTTAAACATTGAGCTAAGCGAGGAAGTTGCACAGGGCATATACTCAAATCTTGCAGTGATTACTCACTCCAGCTCAGAGTTTGTTATTGATTTTGTACGCATAATGCCGGGAATTCCAAAGGCAAATGTGAAGTCGCGGGTGATTCTTACACCCGAGCACGCCAAAAGGCTGTTGTTTGCTTTGCAGGATAACATTCAAAAGTTTGAAGCCGCTCACGGAACTATCAAAAATGTGAAGCCGGTTCCCCACCAGGGGATGCCGCCAATGAATTTTGGCGGACCAACAGCTCAGGCATAAGGGAAATGGTTAAAGCAAAAAAGAGGGACAGTCATCTGATCCCTCTTTTTTGTTGCTAAATATTTATGCTTGTCAGTATAATCCTTCAACTGACAAATATCTTTCTCCGTGGTCATATATGAAAGTGAGGATACGTGTGCCGGACGGCAGCTCCTTAATTTTTTTGGCTACAGCAGCAAAGGATGCGCCCGATGAAATTCCCACGAATAGACCTTCAAGTTTTGCTGCTTTATGTGCATATTCAATTGCCTCATCATAGCCTACCGGAATTGTTCCGTCGAGAAGTTCTGTCTTAAGGTTATCGGGAATGAACCCTGCGCCAATACCTTGAATTTTATGTGGCCCGGGTTCTCCTCCGCTGATTACCGGACTGTCGGAAGGTTCAACAGCAAAAACTTTAATTTTGGGAAACTTTTTTTTCAGCACTTCGGCAACACCGCTGATGTGCCCGCCGGTGCCAACGCCGGTTATTATATAATCCAGTCCCTCGGGAAAATCATTAATAATTTCCCGTGAAGTATTTTTACGGTGTGCATCAATATTGGCAGGGTTAGAGAATTGAAAAGGAATCCATGAGTTTTCAATTTTTGCTGCCAGCTCCTCAGCTTTTGCAATTGACCCTTTCATTCCCTCCTCTTTTGGAGTGAGTACCAGCTCTGCGCCCAAAGCATTCACAACTCTTCTTCTCTCAATACTCAGCGACTCGGGCATGGTTAAAATGAGTCTGTAGCCTTTCACTGCTGCAACAAGTGCCAGACCAATACCCGTATTCCCGGATGTGGGCTCAATGATGACCGAACCGGGTTTCAGAATCCCCTTTTCTTCTGCATCTTCAACCATGGAAAGAGCAATGCGGTCTTTGATGCTGCCTCCCGGATTTGTTTTTTCCACTTTAACCCACACTTCATAATCGGAAGGATAAAGACGGTTTATCCGGACGTGGGGAGTGTTTCCAATTGTTTCCAAAATGTTTTGTGCTTTCATATTTGTTGATTTAAAATGATTAAAAAAAGCTTTCCAGGTTCCCCGGGAAAGCTTCATTTATGTTTTTAAAATTATTTACAACGGAAATATCAAAACATACCTTCACCGGGCTCTTTAACCCGACAACAAACAGTGATATGGCATGTCATATTTTTCATTCGGCGCAATGTAATTAAATTTTATTAAAAACAGATAAAAACACCTGTTTTGAATTAAGAATAAATTAATGCTTATACCGCAGCCATTTTATCAGTTCTTTTAAATTCACCTTTTTCCCATACATCAGCAGCCCGGTTTTGTAAATTTTAGCTGCTATCCAAATTGCACCAATTGTTGCCCCAACAAGCAGAAACATGGATAGCAGCAGCTCCCACACGGGTAACCCATAGGGGATACGCACCATCATAATAATGGGCGAAGTGAATGGAATTACCGATCCCCAGAAGGCAAGGGTGCCTTCGGGATTTCTTGCAACTGGAAACAGAAGCATTATGGAAAGAATCATCGGAAAAGTAATCGGGAAAACCAGTTGTTGCGAATCTTCCTCATTATCGACTGCGGCGCCAACTGCTCCTAATAGCGAGCTGTACATGAGATAACCGGCTAAAAAGTAAAAAATAAAGGAAAAGAGAATCAGCGGGATATTCAGATTTCCAACCAATTCCAAAATTTCAACCACCTGATTCTGTTCAGCCATTCCGGGAATACCGGCGCCTATCGGCTGGCTTTCCATCAGGCTCTGACTCACCTGCCCGGCTGATTCAGGGGTGAAAAAGTTCTGGGCTACTCCAATTGCAATGATGCCTATAATTACCCAAATAGCCACCTGGGTGAGCCCGACAAGAGCAGTGCCGATTATTTTTCCCGCCATCAGCTGAAAAGGCTTCACCGAAGAGATGATAACTTCCACAATCCGGTTCTTTTTTTCCTCCATCACACTTCGCATGACCATCCCGCCATACATAAATACAAAAAAATAGATAATGAATCCCATGGCATAGCTGGCAACAAAAGCAACCTCCGAAGAGCTTTTTTTGGCTTCGCCGGTTTCAGAAATTAAAAGGGTGTTCAGACGAATTCTTGTTTGTGTCGCCGAAAGACGCTTATCCAAATCGGGAATACCTGATTGGTCAATAATTTTCTGTCTTTTATCGTTTTCAATGAATCTTCCCAGTTTCCGGGAAATTTGCTCAGTGAGTTCTATGGGAAGCTGTTTTTCTGAGGTCAGTTGTGCAGTATTGTCTGTGTAAATATTTTCAGGAATATAAAGGAGTGCATAGAATTCACTTCCCTTCAGGCTGGTTTTCAGTCGATTGTATTCACTTTCAGGAATGAAGTGATATCTGGTGTAGTCATCCTGCTCCAGTTGTCCCTGAAAGAGCGTGGATTCATCATAAACCGCAATGACTCTTTCCTGTTTGTCGTCCTGAACAGAGAGATAGATGATTAGTGCAAACATCCCGATAAATATTAAAGGAACCAGAATGGTGAGGATGATGAAAGATTTTTTCTTCACCCTTTTCAAATATTCCTGTCTGAGTATCAATATTGTTTTATTCATTTCTTACAGGTTTTGGCTGTTTGATTCCTGAACTGCTTTGATGAAAACGTCATCCATTCCCGGAATGAGCTCTTCAAAAGATATTATTTCTGCCGACGGGATGATAGCCTGCAGCAGTTCATTGTTGGATCCGCCGTTTACATATTGTATTTTTATCCTGTTCTCTTTTTCTGATTCGGTGTGTTCCAGTATCTTAAACCGGTTGTCCAGTGCCTTGTCCACCTGTTCAAAGTCACCTTTGTATCTGACCCAGAATGTATTTGATTTGTATTTATTGCGGATTTCATCAGTAGGTCCATCAACAATTTTCACAGATTTGTTGATGAGTGCGATGTGGTCGCACAGCTCTTCCACCGATTTCATGTTATGTGTTGAAAAGATAATGGTTGCCCCGTCGTTTCGAAGTTGCAGAATTTCCTTTTTCAGCAGGGTGGTATTGATGGGGTCGAAACCGCTGAACGGTTCATCAAAAATGAGCAGCCGGGGCTTGTGCACTACTGTTGTTACAAACTGAACTTTTTGCTGCATCCCTTTTGACAGCTCTTCCACTTTTTTGTTCCACCAACTCATCATATCAAATTTCTCAAACCACGGCTTCAGTTCGCGCAGCGCTCCCTTTCTGCTTAGCCCTTTGAGTTGTGCCAGATAAACAGCCTGTTCGCCCACTTTCATTTTTTTATACAAACCTCTTTCTTCCGGCAGATATCCGATAATTGCCACGTCATCCCGGCGCATTTTTCTGCCTTCAATGAAAAGTTCACCCTCGTCGGGGGCAGTAATCTGGTTGATTATGCGAATCAGTGTAGTTTTGCCTGCACCGTTGGGGCCCAACAGGCCAAAAATACTTTGCTGCTTCACAGAAATGCTAACATCAGTTAATGCTTTTGTGGTGGCAAAAACTTTATGCACATTTCTGGCGCTGAAAAATTCCATATTGAATAATTTATGGGATAAGTATCCATTTACTCTTCAAAATTACAGATATATTTGTTTATCAACAATAACGATTATAAAACTGTTGCAGTCGTCATTTAGCCTACCACAACATTGATAATTTTTTGAGGTACCAGAATAAACTTCCGAATGGTTTTGCCTTCAATCCATTTTTGAGCTTTGGGATCGGCTAAAACTGCCTCTTCAATTTCCGGCTGTGGCATGTTCAGCGGCAGTTCAATCCTGAACCGCATTTTTCCGTTAAACGAAACAGGATATTCAAAGCTCTCTTCAGTCAGCAGTTTTTCATCCACCTCCGGCCAGGGAAGGTATGCCAGTGAGTTTTCGTGTCCGAGAATTGACCAAAGCTCTTCTCCCAGATGAGGTGCAAAAGGGGAGAGTATCTTTGCGAAAGTTTCAGCCGTTTGCCGGGTCACTTTTCCCTTTTTAAGTGCGGCATTGTTAAAAACCATCAATGCAGAAATAGCTGTATTGAATTTCAGGTTTTCAATATCAGCTTCCACCTTTTTAATGGTTTGGTGCAGCAGTTTAGCAGTTTCGGGGTCTTCATCACCCTCTGTGATATTATTCAAATCTGCAAAAAAGCGATGGGTGCGGTTTAAAAAGTTGTAAACGCCTTTCACTCCTTTTTCTGCCCAGGGTTTGCGCTCATCCAGCGGACCCATGAACATTTCGTAGAGCCGGAGCGAGTCGGCGCCATAGCGTTCAATCACATCGTCGGGGTTAACCACATTTTTCAGTGATTTTGACATTTTGGCCACGATTTGGTTCAGCTCTTCCCCGGTTTCGGTGTGGAAATATCTGCCGTCATTTTCTTGCACCAGATCGGTTGTAACCTTTGCTCCGGTGGCTGTTTCGTATGCAAATGCCAGAATCATCCCCTGGTTGAACAGTTTTTGGAAAGGCTCATCGGTAGAAACAATGCCCAGATCGTAAAGTACTTTGTGCCAGAACCGTGAGTAGAGCAGGTGCAGAACTGCATGCTCAGCACCTCCGATGTAGAGGTCCACAGGCATCCAGTATTTCTCCTTTTCAGGATCAAAAATTTTCTCGTGGTTGTGAGGGTCAATATAACGCAAATAGTACCAGCACGAACCTGCCCACTGGGGCATAGTGTTGGTTTCGCGCCGCCCTTTTCGTCCGTTTTTGTCAGTAACATGAACCCACTCAGTGGCATTTGCCAATGGCGATTCTCCCGAATCACCGGGCAGAAATTCCTTCAAATCCGGTAACAACAGCGGCAGTTCATCATCATCCAGCAGGGAAACTTCTCCGTCTTCCCAGTGAATTACAGGAAATGGCTCTCCCCAGTATCGCTGACGGCTGAAAAGCCAGTCACGCATTTTGAAGTTGACTGTTGCACTCCCCAAACCCTGTGCTTCCAGCCACTCAATAGTCTTTTTAATTCCTGCCTCTTTGTTCAGCCCGTTGATATTCAGCCCGGTCACTTCACTTGCAGAGTTGATATATTTTCCGTCTTCTGTCCAGCAGGCATCTCCTGCCAGAATTTCATCACGGTTTTCAACTTCCTGGGGGTCAAGAATACAGACAACTGGAATGTTAAATTCCTTTGCAAATTCAAAGTCGCGGGTATCATGTGCCGGCACAGACATGATTGCTCCTGTTCCGTATCCCATGAGAACATAGTCGGCAACCCAGATGGGAATAGGTTTTTTGTTGACCGGATTAATGGCATGGCGGCCTGTGAAAACACCGGTTTTCTTCTTGGACAGATCGGTTCTGTCCAAATCCGATTTCAATGCTGCTGCCCGAAGGTACTCTTCAACTTCTTCCTTTTTTTCAGGAATGATAATTTCACCAACGAGCTCATGTTCCGGTGCAATTACCATATAGGTTGCTCCAAACAAGGTGTCGGGGCGTGTGGTATATACACGCAAACTTTTGTTTAGCCCTTCAATTTGAAAATCAATTTCAGCGCCGGTTGATTTGCCAATCCAGTTTTTTTGCATGTCAATCACGCCGGCAGGCCAGTCGAGATTTTCCAAGCCACTCAACAGCCGTTCGGCATAGAGCGGAATTCTGAGCAGCCACTGCCTCAGATTTTTACGCACAACCTGATTGCCGCATTTTTCGTGTGAGCCATCGGTTAATACTTCCTCATTGGCGCAAACTGTTTTACATGAATCGCACCACCACACCCTTGCATTGCCGTAGTATGCCAGCCGTTTTTCTGAAATGTATTCAGCCACGGCGTCTTCGCCGCGTGCTTTTATCTCTTCAGGAACCGGTAGCTCGGAAATAGCCCTTCCTTTTTGCTGCTCTTCATCAAACCATGTGTTATACAGCTGCTTGAAAATCCATTGCGTCCATTTGAAATAGTTCGGATCAGTGGTATTAATCTCCCGGTCCCAGTCATAGCTCAGTCCAATGGCTTTTATCTGCCTTCTGAAATTGTCACAATTCTTATTTGTGATAATTGCCGGATGAGTGCCGGTTTGAATGGCAAATTGCTCCGCCGGTAATCCAAAGGCATCGTAGCCCATGGGGTGAAGAACATTAAATCCTTTCATCCGCTTGTAGCGTGCAACAATATCCGTGGCAGTATATCCTTCAGGATGCCCTACGTGTAGCCCTGATGCCGACGGATAGGGAAACATGTCGAGGATATAGTATTTAGGTTTGGAAAAATCATCGACGGTTCTGAATGTCTTGTTTTCTTCCCAGTATTTTTGCCATCTGGCCTCTATTTTTGTAAAATTGTATTCCATCTTATAGGGTAATTCTGATTTTCAAATCGCAAAGATAAAAAAAATGATTTGAGCGGCGGCTTTCAATAAAATAGCAAAAAAAAAGTGCTTTATCAAATGCTTCTTACTGAAAGTTCATCAAGTTAATGAAATTTTGTTCACAATATTTTTTGGTTTCTACGGAAGTTGTAAATTCTTTACTTTTTGTTCTATGGGAAAAATAATAAATAGTTTTTATTATCGTTTTGTAAACATGAAGGCAAGGAACATTTATTTTATTTATTAGCTATCAATTCGGTATTGTCTTCAAAAAAAGAGGGACAAAATTTGTCCCTCTTTCCTTTTAGTCTCTTTTTCAAAAAATTTCAAAAATCCGGCATTTTCCCCGGGAGATGAAATTTATTGCTTTAAAGCTTTCAAAACTTCATCATAATTGGGTTCATCAATAATCTCAGGAACCTGTTGTGTGTATTCAACCGTTCCGTTTTTATCAAGAATGATGACCACGCGGGAGTGTAAACCTGCCAAGGGACCGTCTGCCATTTCCAGTCCGTAGTTTTTTCCAAACTCACCACTGACAAAATCGGAGAGTGTTATTACATTTTTAATGCCTTCGGCACCGCAAAACCGTTCTTGTGCAAAAGGGAGATCACGAGAAATACAAAGTACCGTGGTATCCTTCAGATTTGCTGCTATTTTGTTGAATTGACGCACCGAAGCTGCGCAGGTACCGGTATCAAGACTTGGAAAAATGTTCAGAATGAGCCTTTTGCCTTTGAAGTCATTCAGTCCAACCCGTGATAAATCTCCTTTAACCAATGTAAAGTCTTTTGCTTTTTCACCTGTCTTGGGAAGCTCACCCACCGTTTTTACAGGATTTCCGTGTAGTGTTATTTGTGCCATATCTTAATGTTTTAAATAGAGTTAATACTTTTTTAAACAGAAAGAGAGAGTGAAAGTTGCAGAATTGTTCAAAAATATGTTTGTTTTATCTTATTTTTTCAAATTCATTCAAAAGCTGTTATTTTTAACATATTCTTTAAAGACCCAAAAAATGAAAAAGTACTTTTTTGCTGCGCTGATAGTAATATTTTTTGCTTGTACTGTTGAAACGGAACCAACGTCTAAGAAGGGCTACGTGCCTGAGATACCAAATCTCACTTCAGACCTGATGACTCCGGAAGTGATCTGGTCGTTTGGCCGCCTTGGCGAACCGCGGGTTTCACCCAGCGGAGAGCATGTTTTATATTCGGTAACCTATTTTAATATTGAAGAAAACAGACCTTACCGCGATATCTATTTGGCGCCTGTTTCAGGTGGAGAATCAAAAAACCTGACCAACTCGGCAACCAACGAGTTCAATGCAGTTTGGCGCCCCGACGGGAAGAAAATAGGATACCTCTCCCCGACTTCCGGCAGTGTACAGTTGTGGGAAATGAATCCCGACGGTAGCGGCGCAAAACAGATTTCCGAGATTGACGGAGGGATTTCCGGCTTCAGCTATTCCCCCGATTTTTCCAAAATATATTACATTAAAAGTGTTAAGCTGGATAGGGATATTCACGATTTGTTTCCCGATTTGCCTAAGGCAAATGCCAGACTGGAAAACGACCTCATGTACCGCCACTGGGACCAATGGCACGATTATACATATCAGCATATTTTTATTGCAGATTATGAGGATGGAAAAGTGGGAGAAGGGATTGACATTATGGAAGGGGAGCGTTTTGATTCACCCATGAAGCCTTTTGGCGGGACAGAGCAGATTGCCTGGAGTCGCGATGGAAAAATTTTGGCATACACCTGCAAAAAGAAAGTTGGGAAAGAGTATTCACTTTCAACCAATTCGGATATTTATTTTTATGACATTTCAACCGGTAAAACCACTAATTTCACGGAAGGAATGATGGGTTACGACCAGAATCCCGTTTTTTCACCCGACGGGAAATATCTTGCATGGGAAAGTATGGAGCGCGATGGATATGAGTCGGATAATACACGATTGTTTGTTGCAAATATTGAAACCGGAGAAAAGAAAGATTACACCGCAAACTTTGATCAGGATGCTCATAATCTGTGCTGGAACAATGAAAGCAATGCAATTTACTTCATCAGTGACATTCACGCTACTGATGAAATTTTCAAGTTGAATCTTGCCAGAGAATCTATTGAGCGAATTACAGAGGGGGTTCACAATTACCTGACAATTGAGCCGGCAGGTTCAAAGCTGGTTGCTCAAAAGGTGTCTATGTCGCAACCTGCAGAGCTGTATCTGGTGGAGCCGGAAACCGGAACTGACCAGCCGCTGACTTCGGTAAACAAAGGCATTCTCGACCAACTCACCATGGGGAAAGTGGAAGAGCGCTGGCTGGAAACAACAGACGGAAAGCAGATGCATACCTGGGTGATTTATCCTCCCCATTTTGATCCGGCAAAAAAATATCCCGCACTGCTTTACTGTCAGGGCGGCCCGCAGGGAACCGTCAGCCAGTTCTGGTCATACCGCTGGAATTTTCAGATGATGGTTGCCAACGGATACATTGTTGTAGCACCTAATCGCCGCGGTTTGCCGGGATTTGGACAAGAGTGGAATGAACAGATATCGAAAGATTATGGCGGACAAAACATTAAAGATTACCTTACAGCCATTGATGAAGTGGCAAAAGAACCGTTTGTTGACGAAACCCGGTTGGGAGCTGTTGGTGCCAGTTATGGTGGGTTTTCTGTTTTCTTTCTGGCTGGCAATCACGATGGCCGTTTTAAGGCTTTCATTTCACACGATGGGATGTTCAACTTTGAACATCAATACCTCACAACTGAAGAGATGTGGTTTGTGAACTGGGACATTGGCGGCCCTTTCTGGGAGAGAGACAATGCGGCGGCGCAACGTTCCTACACGTTTTCGCCACATAAGTTTGTGCAAAACTGGGATACTCCTATTTTAGTTATTCACGGAGAAAAGGATTTTCGTGTTCCGCCCGACCAGGGAATGGCGGCTTTTAATGCGGCTGTTTTGAAAGATATACCGGCGCAGTTTCTATACTTTCCAGAAGAAAATCATTGGGTGTTGCAAGCCCAAAACGGTATTTTATGGCAGCGGGTGTTTTTTAACTGGCTGGATAAGTGGTTAAAGTAAAAGTTTACTCACCGCAGAGAAAATGAAGACCCTATGTGTCCTAATCTGCCTATGTGGTATAAGAAGAATTCACCACGGAGAACACAGAGAAGCACAGAGAGGAATCTACTCTCTTTTGATATTGTCATTCTTCCAAATAGGTTGTTCATTCTTCTCAAATCGCTATTTTTGAGCAAATTTTGAAAAATTAGTTAAATGCAAAACATACACATTGGTTTTCTTGGTGCAGGTGGAATTGCACGCGCTCATGCCTACGCCCTTCAGTCGTTAAAGTTTTATTACAGTAAAGTTCCGCAGATTCATTTTGAGTCGGTGGCTTCTGCACGAAAAGAGAGCAGGGAAAATTTTGCCGAAAATTACGGATTTTCAGTTGCTCAGCCGGCGGAAGAATTTTTCCGGAACGAAAAAATCGATTCTGTTTTTATTTTAGGACCGAACCATGTGCATTTTAAACATCTGGAGCAGGCACTGGGGATGCCCGGTGTAAAGAGAATCTATTTGGAAAAACCGGTTTGTGCTTCACTTCAGGAAGAGGAGAAGATGAAGGATTTTACAGAAAGAGACGGTGAAATTAAAATTCAGGTTGGGTTTCAGTACCTGCAAACCTCTTCGGTTCGCGAAGCTTTGCAGTTTTGGAAAAGCGGTAAACTGGGGAAACCTGTTCATTTTGATTTGAAATATTATCACGGGGATTATTTGCAGGCGGGATACCGCGAGAAACGTGTTACGCGCCTGACACCTGCTCCGGATGGCGGGGCAATGGCAGATTTAGGTTCGCACGGCATCAGCCTGCTGATGGCTTTTTTGGGTGAAAACCTGCAAATTACCGGCGCTTTGCAGTCTGGCGATTTTCCGGATGTGCCGTCAGGTTCCGACCTTTTCAGTTCGCTTTCCCTTTTTGACCCGGATACCGGAGCTGTCGGAAATCTTTCTGCCAGCAGAGTCAGTTCAGGTTCCGGTGATTTGGTTCATTTGGAACTGTACGCAGAAAATGGCGCCTTACGCTACTCATCAACAAATTCAGAATATTTTGAGTATTATATTGAAGGCTCTGGTAAATGGGTGAAACAGATAATAGGAAGCAACTATAATCCTGTGAGCAGTTTCCCTTCGGGCCACGTTCCCCCGGGATGGCTGCGCTCATTGGTGCACGCTCATTATCTTTTTCTCACCGGCGACGACAAGCTCGCATTTGTTCCCGATTTAAAACATGGGCTGGCTGTTCAGCGTATAGTTCGCCAAACGGCTGAGCATCTGTCTGTTTTTCGTAAAAACTTTCGAAATGGCAGTGCGAAATAGCGGCTTGCTGCTGCATATCTCCTCACTTCCCGGAGATGAGGGAATCGGAACAATGGGAAAAGAGGCGTTTCACTTTGTCGATTTTCTTCAGGAAACCGGACAAACGTTGTGGCAAATCTTACCCATCGGACCGACAGGTTTTGGCAATTCACCCTATATGTGCTATTCCGCTTTCGCCGGAAATCCTCTGCTTATTGACCTGAAACTGCTTGTTGATGACAACTTTTTAACGGAAAATGATTTTCCGGGAATTACAAAGTTTCCGGCACGGCGTATCGATTTTCAAAAGGTTATTCCATGGAAATTTACCATTTTGAGGAAAGCTTTTGAAAAATTCCGCTTAGAAATTCCGGAGAAAATTAAAGGTGAATATGCACAATTCTTAAAAGAACACACCTGGTGGCTTAAGGATTTTGCCCTGTTTATGGCACTAAAACAGCATTTTGGCGGTCAGCAGTGGAGCGACTGGGAACCTGATTTAAAATTCAGAAAAAAAAGAATTTTGAATGAATTTACGAAGCTTTTGTCTGATGAAATTGACTTTCAGAAGTTTGTTCAGTTTGTTTTTTTCAGGCAATGGTTTGGTTTGAAGGAATATGCAAACGCAAAGGGAATTAAGATTTTTGGCGATATGCCGTTGTATGTTTCCGGCGACAGCACTGATGTCTGGACCAATGCTTCAATTTTCAATCTGGATGAAAACCTGAAACCTGTGGAGGTGGGCGGTGTTCCACCCGATTATTTCAGTGAAACAGGTCAATTGTGGGGGAATCCGGTGTTTAACTGGGAGATGCTGGAACAGCGTAAATTTGACTGGTGGCTGGCACGGCTGCATTTTAACATCAACCTGTTTGATATTGTACGGATTGACCATTTTCGCGGATTGGAGTCGTTCTGGTCGGTGCCGGCTGGTGAAAAAACTGCAATAAATGGTACATGGCGTCCGGCAAAAGGATTCCGGATGTTGGCGGAATTTAAACATCAGGTTGGTCATTTACCCTTAGCTGCGGAAGATTTAGGCGTAATTACCCCGGAGGTTGAACAGTTGCGCGATGAATTTGAATTGCCGGGCATGAAAGTCTTGCAGTTTGCCTTTAGCAGTGACGCACAGAACGAGCACCTGCCGCACAACTATCTGCCAAAGTTTATTGCTTATACCGGCACCCACGACAACGACACTTTTTTGGGCTGGATGTGTTCCCTTAAAGGGCGTGAGCGAAAAATGGTCTCCCGCTATTTGGGGCGACCGGGAAAACGTGCATTGAAAAAAGGGATCGAACAGATTTGGGCATCTTCAGCCGGAAGCGCCGTAATACCTATGCAGGATGTGTTGCAATTAGGTGCCAAAGCGCGGCTAAATATTCCCGGCGTTGCCAATGGAAATTGGGAGTGGCGCTTTACATGGAGACAGTTAAAAGCCAGACACCGGAGGTTTTTGGCAAAAATTACCCGGAAATACAACCGGCAGAAGTCAGCAATAGAGTAAAACAGCTTTCGTAAATTCCTTGGGTTTTTCTGCATGCAACCAGTGTCCTGCCCCGGGGATGTCCACAATATTGGCGTCGGGGTAAATCTCTTTAACTAATGGAACTGATTCATCCGTAATGTAGTTGGATTCCAATCCGCGGATGAAAATAACCGGATACACGGTGATGGGCATTCTTGCGGCAAACCACCGCCGGTTCACCCCGGCTACAATATCATTCAGATGAACATACAGAGCATCCACATTTACACGCCATTTGTATTTTCTCGTATTTTTATCGAAAGCTACACTTTTGAGCAAAAAATGGCGAATACGCTCGTCACCGATGTGTTCAGCCAGAAACTCATCCACATCGCTACGCTCTTTTATCCGGTCAAAATTCAGCTCCTGCATTGTTGACAGGATATTTCTGTGTAGATAAAACTGGCTATTTTCAGCCACTAATGTATAGTCTATCGGAGCGATGTCGGCAATGACCAGTTTTTCAATTTTTTCGGGATAATCGGCTGCAAACCACATGGCGGTTTTTCCTCCCATGCTGTGTCCCAGCAGGGTGGCTTTTTCTATGCGGTGAAATTCAAAAAACTCAGCGATGTCGTTTTTCATTGCCTCGTAGGTGTGCTCGGCTGCAAAAGGCGAGCGTCCGTGATTTCGCAGATCAACCATGTAAACGGTATGGTCTTCTGCCAGCCGCTTGCCTATGCTGCGCCAGTTGTCTGATGAACCGTAAAGCCCGTGAAGAATAATAACAACCGGACCTTCACCCTCTTTTCTGTAATAAAGTTTCATAACTATTTTAAGCAATCAAGATATTTATGAATAGTAGTCTCCAATCCTAAATAAAGCGCTTCAGAGATGAGCGCATGCCCTATTGACACCTCCTTCAGCTCCGGGATACTCTCATGAAGATAGCGAAGATTCTCCAGGCTCAGGTCATGTCCGGCATTCACATCAAGTCCGATCTTATCGGCAAATTTTGCAGCCTTGATGAATGGAGCTATTGCTTTCTCGCGGTTTTTCGGATAGAGGCTTGCATAAGTTTCAGTGTATAATTCAATCCGGTCAGCGCCTGCTTTGGCTGCTCCTTCTATTGCTTTCAGGTCGGGGTCAACAAATACAGAAGTACGGATTCCGTTTTCTTTCAGTCTGGATATCACCTCTTTCAGTAATGATAAATTTTTATGGGTATCCCACCCATGGTCGCTTGTGAGCTGATGATGCGTATCGGGAACCAGAGTAACCTGATCGGCTTTCACCTCGATGACCATTTTCAGGAAATCTTCGCTGGGATAACCCTCAATGTTAAATTCAGTAGTTATCAGAGGTTTTAGCGCATAAACATCTTTACGTGTAATGTGCCGTTCGTCGGGGCGAGGGTGTACTGTAATTCCCTGTGCGCCAAATTTCTGGCAGTTTATTGCTGCCTCTTCAACATTAGGTATATTCCCGCCGCGGGAATTTCTCAGTGTTGCAATTTTATTTATATTTACACTTAGTCTTGTCATTATTTTTTACGTGAAGTTACTATTTTTGCATATTTAAACATAAAAACAAAAATAAGCAATTGTTAGCAAACAATCTGATATCAGGGGTAATTCCTGCCTTAAAAACGGAGGATAAAGGTAAAAAGGCATTGAGTCTTATGGACCTTCACAAGGTTTATCATCTTCCGGTGGTGGATGGCAATAAATATCTCGGAATGATTTCCGATAAACTTATTATTGATTTAGGTGCTGAAAATAAGCCAATTGGGGTTATGTCGGATAAGTTTATTACCGTTCATGTGCAAGCTGAACAGCACATTTTTGAAGTGGCAATTTTAATGTACAGGTTAAAATTAAGTGTAATTGCTGTGCTGGACTCAGAGCATAAATATATTGGAGGAATCACATTATATGACCTGTCAAGAAGATTTGCCCGCTATTTTTCACTTCAGGAAGTGGGAGGCGTTATTGTTTTGGAAGTGAATGTTGCAGATTATTCTTTGACTGAAATCAGTAGAATTGTTGAAAGCAACGACACTAAAATTCTCAGTTTTTTCCTGAACCCTCAACCCGGGGGAAACACATTGGAGCTGATACTGAAACTGGACCGGGAAGATCTTTCGCCGGTAATTCAGACATTTATGAGGTATAATTATAATGTTAAAGCCATTTACTTAGGCCACTCCATGTTGAATGACCTTTATAAGGACAGGTATGATCAATTTGTGAAATATATGAACATCTAAACGAATTATACGTGAAAGTTGCAGTTTTTGGTACCGCTGTTTCCAAAGAGTTTATCCCAGTATTGGATGAGTTTTTCAACTTTTTGAAAACGAATAAAATCAGTGTTCAGCTTTTTAAGCCATTTTATGAGTTCCTTACGGATAATTTGGGCATCGAGCCTTATCACACCACATTTTTCAGTAATCATGCAGAATTTGATACAGGCAACAAGTTTATTTTCAGTGTTGGCGGAGATGGAACCTTTCTGCATTCTTTTGTCAAAATCAGGGATTTTAATATTCCCATTGTGGGCGTAAATAGTGGCAGGCTTGGGTTTTTGGCTGATATTTCTCAGGAACAAATCACACATGCGCTCACAGGAATATTTAATAATCACTACTCAATTATTGAAAGAGTTTTACTGGAAGTTGATTTCTTTGACAAAAGCTACTTAGATTTCAACTTTGCCCTGAACGAGCTGGCAGTGCTGAAGACCGAATCATCATCAATGATCAACATTTCGGCATGGTGCAACGGGCAGCTGCTCAACAACTACTGGGCAGATGGATTAATTGTAGCAACACCCACAGGTTCAACCGCCTATTCTCTTAGTGTGGGAGGCCCCATTCTCACTCCCGATTCCGAAAACTTTGTAGTTACTCCTTTGGCTCCTCACAATCTGACAATAAGACCGGTTGTTGTTCCCGACACCTATGAAATTGACCTGAAAGTGAACGGGCGGGGAACCCATTTTCTTGCTTCGCTGGATTACCGTTCTGTGTCGGTTCCGTTTTCGGTAAAATTAAAAATCAAGAAAGCCAATGTTACGTTAAAAACATTGAATATTCCCGAATTTCCTTTTTTTAATACGCTGAGAAACAAGTTGATGTGGGGTCTCGACAAACGCAATTAGGTAATTCCACAGGCTTAACAATTTTTAATCTTCTTTTGGGTTTTATATTAGCATACAGGTATGTTATATTTAGAATTATATTACTTTTGTACCTTTTGAAAGTTTTGTTAAAAAGATGAAGAGTGTTGATGTTCGTTGATAATCAGATTATTGTGATGTCATTTGAAATTGTTTAATAACTTTTTTAAGCTATTTTGAAAAAAAACAAAATTAAGCATAACAGATTTATATTCATTGCATTGAGGGTTAAACGAACAGTTTAC
Organism: Mariniphaga sp.; assembly: GCA_040772505.1. GTDB lineage: Bacteria > Bacteroidota > Bacteroidia > Bacteroidales > Prolixibacteraceae > Mariniphaga. The sequence continues at coordinate 72,241 of JAXGYA010000004.1, forward strand.
GTACCTGAGGCTATTGTAGAATAAACATTGGAATACCAAATGAGAAAGTTAATATTGGTGTTTACGGCAGTTGTTCTGACTGCTTCAGGATTTGCACAAAAAACAGCAGATTTAGGCATTTGGGGCGGTTCGTCAACCTATTGGGGAGACATAAAGGGAGTACCGCCAATGCAAACGTTCAATTTAAATTTTGGGGCATTTTTCAGGTATAATTTCAACACAAGGGTTGCCATGCGTGCTCAAATCCTCTCAGGGAGCTTTTCTGCTGTTGGAAATGTGGAAGATATTGGATTTGAATTTGCAAAAAACGCGCAGGATATATCGCTGATGATGGAGATAAATTATTTGAAGTATCTGCTGGGGGGAAAAAAGACACCGTTCACACCCTATATTTTGGGAGGAGTTGGAATTATGTATTTTCCGTATGAGCTGACTATCACAGAATTGACAGCGCTTCAGAACATTAATCCGGAATATCCGGTGAGAAATGATGTTGACGAATCGGTTGCCACGATGGTTATCCCTTTAGGGTTTGGTTTCAAATTTTCCATTGGCGAAAAGTTTGGTGTGGGAATAGAATACCAGATCCGAAAAATGTTCAGTGATAAGCTTGATAATGTGGATGATCCGTTAGCTCACGAATATACGAACAGTGCAGGAGGAACAGAGTTGATTAAATATTCTGATTTTTGGCATAATAATGACTGGCCAGGATATTTGGGAGTTAATCTCACGTTTAAGATCAATCTGGAATCAAAACCCTGCCCAGCCTATGACAAAAAATATTGGTAATGAAATCGCTTAAGGATAAGCTTAATAGAGACAAAATACCACGGCATGTAGCCATCATAATGGATGGAAATGGCCGGTGGGCAGCCAAACATGGAGTTGAGCGGATATTTGGACATGAGCATGGTGTTGGTTCCGTACGCTCGTCGGTTGAGGGGGCTGGTGAAATTGGAATAGAATTTCTCACCCTGTATGCCTTTTCAACAGAAAATTGGGAACGTCCTAAAAGTGAAGTTGATGCACTGATGCGGCTGTTAGTGCAGGCTATTGAAAATGAGACCGAAGATTTGAATAAGAATAATGTGAGATTGAGTGCAATTGGTGATTTGAAAAAATTACCTGACGATGTTTACAAAAAAATAAATGAATGTATTAGTATTCTGGGTGGCAATACCGGTTTAAACCTTATACTTGCCCTCAGCTACAGTTCAAAATGGGAAATTACGGAGGCTGTGCGAAACATTGCAAAGGATGTTAAGGATGATAAAATTAAACCTGAAAACATTGATGATAAGCTGTTTAGCTCTTATTTGTCAACCGCTCATACTCCCGACCCGGAATTGTTGATCAGAACAAGCGGCGAGTGCAGAATCAGTAATTTTTTGTTGTGGCAGATTGCATACACAGAATTGTATTTCACGGATATACTTTGGCCTGACTTTACAAAAGAGAATTTGTTTGAGGCTGTTTATGATTTTCAAAACAGGGAGAGACGATTTGGAAAAATCAGCGATCAGTTATTTAGTTAATTTATTATGGACAGAATGCGAAAGCTATTGATAGTTTTTTTATTTTCATTTGTTGTATTTGCCCCACCGGCTATCGGACAGATAACCGATGACTCCAATTTTTCAATTTATTACTCCAGCCCGCGAAAATATACCATCAGAGATATTCAGATTTCCGGCATTCGTTATCTCGATCAGAATGTATTGCTGCAATTATCCGGCTTGTCTGTCGGACAGATTATCGACGTTCCCGGTGAATCAATTACAAATGCCATTAAAAAGCTCTGGCAGCAGGGTCTTTTCTCAGATGTGAAAATTACTGCTGATAAAATCGAAGGTGATGACATATGGCTGGACATCTATTTGCAAGAGCGCCCGCGCCTTGCCAGCGTCAATTTTTCAGGGGTGAGCAAATCGGAGCAGGACGATATCAATGAGAAAGTTTTGCTGCTCAAAGGCAGCCAGATTACCGATAATCAGATTAATAACGCCGAGCGGACCATTAAAAATATTTTTCTTGCCAAAGGATTTTTGAATACAGAGGTGAAAATTGTTCAGCGCGACGACACTACTCAAAACAACAGTGTAATACTTGACATTAACGTAGATAAGAAAGAGAAGGTTAAAGTAAATGATGTGATTATTCACGGAAATGAAGAGGTGCCAACCCGGGTATTGGAACGGTCGATGAAAAAAACCAATGCGAAGAAGCTGCGCAATTTTTTCCGTACGAAAAAATTTCTTGAAGATGAATACGCCAAAGATAAGGCAAATCTTATAGATAAATTTAACGAAAAAGGATTTCGCGATGCTATAATTCTTGAAGATACTTTGTATCAGGTTGAGGTTGGCAAAAAGAAAAAACCCAGGGTAAACGTTGAAATCTGGGTTGACGAGGGCGACAAATATTATTTTGGAGATATTAAATGGGTTGGAAATACTGTCTATCCGGGTGAATATTTAACTAATTACTTAGGCATTGAGAAAGGTGATATTTTTAATCAGAAGATACTTGAAAAGCGGTTGTTTGATAATGACCAAGGATTGAATAATCTCTATCTTGACCAGGGGTATCTGTTTTTTGACTTGCAGCCTGTTGAGGTGAATGTGGAGAACGACACCATCAATTATGAAATGCGCATCCGTGAGGGCAAACAGGCTACCATTGACAAAGTCATAATTTCAGGTAATACCAAAACCCACGAGCATGTGGCACGAAGGGAAATACGAACCTATCCCGGCGATTTGTTCAGCAAAACACAGATTATCCGTTCGGTAAGAGAACTTGCTCAGCTCGGGCATTTCGATCCGGAGGCAATAAATCCTGATATTCGTCCGAAACAGGAAGATGGAACAGTTGATATTGAATACCAGCTGGAAGAAAAGGCAAATGACCAGATTGAACTTTCAGGAGGATGGGGAGCACGAATGTTTGTGGGGTCGGTGGGGCTGAAATTTGCCAATTTTTCTGTGAGAAATATTTTTAACAAGGAGGCATGGAGGCCGCTCCCCACCGGTGACGGACAGACACTCAGCCTTCGCTATCAAACCAGTGGCAGATATTACCGGACAGTCAGCCTTTCATTTATTGAACCCTGGCTTGGCGGGAAAAAACCCAACTCTTTTTCTTTGAGTTTATCCCATTCAAGGATTAATTTCAGCGCAAACAAGTACTACCAGAACTACGGTTATAATCCTTATGGCTATGGCGGTTATGGTGGTGGCTATGGCGGCTATGGCGGCTATCCCTACAGCGGATACGGAATGGGCGGTTATCCATATTACGGCGGCATGGGTGGCAGTTATTACGATCCTTATGGTTATGGCGGAATGTATGGCGGATATCCGCAGGTTTCCTATAATTATGATTCGGAGGGTACTGATACAGAAAACGATCAGATATGGGAAACTACTGCTCTGGCAATGGGATACGGATACAGACTATCTTTTCCGGACGACTATTTTACCGTATATCACGAGCTGGCATTTGAGCACTACAAGTTGAGAAACATGGGTTCCTATTTCTACTTTCTTGCCGACGAAGACGGACAGGTGAATGGAACATTCAATAACTTAAGCTTAAAAACAGCTTTTGGAAGAAACTCAGTTGACAACCCGCTTTATTCACGTCGCGGCTCCCAGTTTGCCCTGACTTTAAAAGTAACACCTCCCTATTCATGGTTTACCGGAAAAGACTACAGTTTGCCTGAAGTAACCAATGAAGAAAAATATAAATTCATCGAATATCATAAGTGGATGTTCAAGGGGCAGGTGTATAACCCGCTCACAACCAACACAAACCTGGTGTTGCGTACGGCGGTCGAACTTGGATTTTTAGGTTATTTTGACCGAAATCGCCTCTCGCCGTTTGAAGGTTTCATTGTGGGAGGTTCAGGAATGTCGGGATATAACTATTACGGTGCTGACTATATCTCATTGCGCGGATATAAGGATTTCAGCCTCAGCCCGCCCACAAGCGGTTCAAAAATGTATTCCAAATTTACTATGGAACTGAGGTATCCGGTAACGCTGAAGCCAAGCGCAACCATCTATGCCCTGACTTTTCTGGAAGCAGGTAACGCCAACATGAGTTTCCAATCCTATAATCCATTCAAGCTTCACCGCTCTGCAGGTGTCGGGGTAAGAATTTTCCTGCCCATGTTTGGACTGATGGGAATTGACTGGGGCTATGGGTTTGATGAAGTGCCCAATAATTCTTCAGCGCATAAGGGGAATTTTCATTTTGTTATTGGGCAGCAATTCTGATGATTACACATTTGGCATAAAATATGATATTAGAGACATTAGCATTAACAAAAAATTTTCAGCCATGAAAAAAATTATAGTAACACTTGCAATTATTTTCGCTTTCAGCGGAATAACCGTTGCTCAGAAATATGGATTTATTGATTCCGGTTATATTCTTGAAAATATCCCTTCATTCAGAGCAGCACAGGATCAGTTGAATCAGCTTTCGGAACAATATCAGAAAGAACTGGAATCTATGCACACCGAAATTGAAAAAATGTATCAGGATTATCAGGCGGAAAGCGTTTTGTTGTCTGAAGACATGAAACGTAAACGCGAAGATGTAATTATTTCAAAGGAAAAGGATTACAAGCAGTTGCAGCGTAAATATTTCGGACCCGAAGGTGATTTATTCCAAAGACGCCAAAGTCTGGTTAAACCCATTCAGGACGATGTTTTCACGGCTGTTCAGGAGATTGCAAATGAAGGGAGCTATGCCGTAATCTTTGACAAGGCAGACGGAACAACACTGTTCTATACCAACCCCCGTTATGATCTTAGCGATCAGGTGCTGCAAAAACTCGGATATAAATAATTAATAATTATATTTGTGACCAAAAATTTAATACTACATTGACTATGAGAAATTTAGTGAGAACATTTACGCTGCTTCTATTTGCAGTCTTTACTTTATCCTCTTCTGCGCAGAACCTGAAATTCGGACATATTGACCTTCAGGCGCTGGTTCAGCTCATGCCTGAAAGGACTGCCGCAGAAGAAGAATTTAACAAGTTTCAGGGTGAAATCGAAGATGTGTTCGGAGAGATGCAGCAGAACTACCAGCAGAAACTTACGGAGCTGGAGAAGTTGGGAGAAGAAGCATCAGAAGTAAGAAGGAATGCGAAAATTGCAGAACTTCAGGAATTGCAGCAGCGTATTCAAAATTATCAGATGTCGGCACAGCAACAGCTTCAGCAAAAGCAGGCTGAATTGCTGACACCGGTTTTTGATAAAGCCGAGGCTGCCATCGAAGAAGTTGCAAAAGAGCAGGGATTGATTTATGTATTTGATGTGGGTCCTCAGGTAGTACTTTACAAGTCCAACCAGAGTGTTGATATTTTGCCAATGGTAAAACAAAAATTAGGAATCAATTAATATTTTTCCTTAACAAGAAAAAAAGCCGTCTGATTCATAACAGATGGCTTTTTTTCATACTTTTTTGTTGTTTTAAACAGGAATTCAGATTATAATTGTCAATCATTCAAACTCTGAATTATGGAAACTGTTGATTATGCGAAAGACATTCAGGAGGTGAAAATTCCCTCCAATACCATGCTGTTTGAGATTGCCTGGGAAGTGTGCAATCAGGTGGGAGGAATTTATACTGTTATTCGTTCAAAAGTACCTTCTGTGATTGAGAAGTGGGGAAAGGAAAATTATTTCTTAATCGGTCCCTATTTTGCTGAACAGGCAGCGGCACATTTTGATCCGGCTACCGATTTCTCCACACCCGTGGGAAAAGTTGTGCTGAAAATGCAGGAAAGAGGATTTGATGTTCACTACGGACAATGGACTGTTTCGGGCAGGCCGCATGTGGTGCTCTTTAATCCCTATTCAGTTTTCGACAAATTAGAAGAAATTAAACATTTTGCATGGCAGGATTACCACATTTCTCTTCCTGCACAGGATGAGCTGATCGATAAGGTTGCAGCATTCAGTTTTCAGGTTAAGGAGTTTTTAAAATATCTGTGCACCACCGATATTTGCACAAGCAGAGTAATTGCACATTTTCATGAATGGATGTCCGGGCTGGCTATTCCTGGAATTCGCAAGGAAAATCTGGATGTTAAAATTGTGTTTACAACACATGCAACTATTCTGGGGCGTTATCTGGCGATGAACGATAATATGTTTTACGATCACCTCCCCTTTTACAACTGGGAAAAGGAAGCGGTGAGATTCAACATCAAACCTATTGTTGAGATTGAGCGTGCAGCAGCGCATGGCTCGCATTTATTTACAACCGTGAGTGAACTGACGGGTAGGGAATGTACGCATCTTCTGGGAAGAACACCCGATCAGATTCTTCCAAACGGGCTGAACATCCAGCGGTTTGAAGTGCTTCATCATGTGCAGAACCTGCATCTTGACTTTAAAGAGGAAATCCATGAATTTGTTATGGGGCATTTCTTTCAGAGCTACTCTTTCGATCTTGAAAACACTTTGTATTTTTTCACATCAGGCAGGTATGAATACCACAACAAAGGATTTGACCTGACACTTGAGGCGCTGGCCAGGCTCAACTGGCAAATGAAGCAGGCAAATTCGGAAATGACCGTCATTGCTTTTTTTATTACCAAAAAGCCATTTCGCACATTCAATCCCATGGTGCTGCATTCAAAGGCAATGATTGATGATATACATAATGTTTGCGACGAAATAAAAGAGCAGGTTGGGCGGAGATTGTATGCTGAAATCACATCGAATAACATGGCATACGTTTTTCCTGATTTGAGCAGTATGGTAGATGATTATCTGAAACTTAAACTCAGGCGCAATGTGCAGACATGGAAAACCAACCAGCTGCCTAAAATTGTCACCCACACTTTAGTTGATGATTCGAATGACGAAATACTCAATTTTTTACGCACTGCCAACCTGATTAATCAAAGAGATGATAAAGTAAAAGTGGTTTATCATCCCGATTTTATATCCACTTCCAATCCTTTGTTTAAGATGGACTACAACCAGTTTGTGCGTGGTTGCCATTTAGGTGTTTTCCCCAGCATGTATGAACCCTGGGGATATACCCCGCTTGAATGCCTTGCCAGCGGTGTACCTTCAGTTACAAGCAATCTTGCAGGTTTTGGCGATTATGTCAGCAGGCATATTCTTGATAATGAGAAGCTGGGAATGTATATCATTGACCGTAAGCACAAAAATTTTGACCAGACTGCCGACGAACTTGCTGAAATTATGATGCGCTTTGTTAAAATGAGCCGGCGTGAGCGCATTGCGCTGAGATATCGCAGTGAGGAGGCTTCTCTTCATTTTGACTGGTCAAACCTGGGCAGATATTACGATATGGCATACAATCAGGTGATTGAACGCTAAAGAGAGCCAACAGCTATGCAAATGTCCTCTATCGGTGTTTTTGATTCCGGATACGGCGGGTTAACCATTTTAAAACAGTTGGTGCGCACTCTTCCTCAGTATGATTTTCTTTATCTGGGTGATAATGCCCGCACTCCCTACGGCACAAGGTCGTTTGGTGTTGTATATGAATACACGCTGCAGGCAGTAAAATATCTTTTTAGTCAAAATTGCCCGTTGATTATCATTGCATGCAACACAGCTTCCGCAAAGGCGCTCCGGAATATCCAGCAACTGGACTTGCCGGTGATTGCCCCTGAACGAAGGGTGCTGGGGGTGATTCGCCCAAGTGTGGAAAAGGTAGGTGAGATTACTAAAAACGGCCATGTGGGAGTGGTGGGCACGCCGGGAACTGTGCAGTCCGAGACCTATCCCATTGAACTGGAGAAATGGTCGGGAGGGAAGGTGAAATCTGTTGTGCAGGAAGCCTGCCCACTTTGGGTTCCCCTTGTAGAGAACAATGAGATTGACTCGGAAGGTGCAGAATATTTTGTCAGGAAAAATATCACGAATATTCTCCGGAAAGATAAAAACATGGATACCCTGATTCTGGGATGTACACATTATCCTTTGTTAATCAATCAAATCAGAAAATTTGTGCCCGAAAACATCAGAATTCTTGAGCAGGGGCAAATTGTTGCAGAAAAACTACAGGACTATCTTTTTCGCCATCCGGAGATTGAATCAAAATTATCCAAAAACGGTAGGATTAAATTTCAAACCACAGAAGCAGCTGAGAACTTCAACGAAAAGGCAGCCTTGTTTTTAGGACAGGCGGTGAATGCTGAAACCGTCCGGCTCTGATTTATCCGTTTTGCTGTGAGACCAGTTCCCTGATAACTTTTTTCATCTCCTGATATTGACCCTCAATGCTGGTCAGCAGCTTATACTGGGCGCGCGTGCGAATCAGATTGTGATCTGCAGATTTTGTTTTGTAGTAATTGTCGCCGTCAATGTAATCCATCAGGAAACGCAAAACCTGTTCGAAGGTGATATACCTGGCAGAAAACGCAAGGTATTCAATCTCTTTATCTGTCAGGAATGAAGCTGCTTCCTCAAGATACCCTTTCGCAAATGCAGTGAATATTTCCATACTCATCGAAACATTTTCAAGGTTTGTGTCGTCCTCTTTTCCGGTGTTTGTGTAATATCTGATTGCATCGCCAAAATCGTTCAGAACAGTGCTGTTCAAAACTGTATCCAGGTCAATAACACACAGCACTTCACCCCTTTTGTCAAAGAGGATATTGTTGATTTTTGTGTCATTGTGACTCACCCTTGTCGGGATTTCTCCATTTTCCACAAGCTTCCAAAAATCCATCATCTCTTTGCGCCGGCTTTCAATCCATTCGATTTCCCTAGCAACCTCAGCTTTTCTTCCCACAGGGTCTTTTTTCAAAACGGCATCCCATTGCTCATAGCGGATACGGATATTGTGAAAACCCGGCAAAATATCGGTCAGCGGTTCTTTCAGGTCAGATACCAGTGTCTGAAATTTCCCGATTCCTTTTCCTCCGGCATAGGCAAGCTCAGGAGTCTCGGCAGCTTCATACGCAATGGTGTCGTCAATGAAAAGACTCACAGCCCAGTATTCGTCTTCTTCATCAAGGTGGTATAATTTTCCGTCATTGGCACGAATAATTGTCATGGCTTCGCGCATGGGGTCGCCGCCGGCTTTTTCCACCTTTGCTTTGATGTGGCTGCAAACTTTCTGAATATTCTCCATCATCGCCGGAATGGGTGAGAAAATTCTTTTGTTTTTTCGCTGTAAAATATAGTCGGGAGTGTCACCTTCTGTTTTTATAATGAATGTGTCATTTATAAATCCTTCTCCAAGTGCATAAACTTCTTTTACTTTTCCATCAAGCTGAAAATGGCTTGCAATCTCTTTCAAATCATAACTCATGGTAATATTGTTTAAAATAGCTTTTCCGGATATTCTCCAGCTTTAATTAATTCATTAATTTTTGAAACCACGCGGGGCTTGTCTTCTTTGTAAGTGACCCCAAACCAGAGGGAATCCGCTTCTAAAACTTTTACGGTTGCCTGCTTACTGTTGATCAAATCAGCCACAACTGAAGGAATAAATGACTCTGACTTCGGTTCATGGATATGTTGTTTGAGAAAATCAGCAAAATTATTTTCGAGCTGTGGAAAAACAGATGGTTTGAATCCCCAGATATTCATAGAAACACTTTCGTCGCCTGTAAGCTCCTTTTCACTGCCATCGGCTTCAATGGAGACAATTCTCCCATTTTTTCTTAGAATTTTGACAGTCTCCGTAATCTTATTAAGGAAGCTGTTCCCGTCAACACTGCAAATTCCACGCGAAACAGAACCGTAATTCGATAATGTGTTGAAAAGTTTATAACCGACCATTGAATATTCATTGGGGTTGACAGATGTTTTTAAAAAATCAGCCATCACCCTACAGGCGTCATATCCATAAAAATCATCAGCATTTAGTGCACAAAAGGGTTCTTTAATGACATTCCTTGCTGCTAAAATTGCATGTGCGGTACCCCATGGCTTTGTTCGTCCTTCAGGCAGGGAAAAGCCCTGGGGCAGATCGTCCAGCTCCTGAAAAACATAATCCACTTCAATTTTTCCTTTCAGTTTTGGACTAAAGAGCGCTTTAAATTCTTCGGAAAAACTTCTCCGAATTACAAATACAATTTTACCGAAACCTGATCGTATTGCATCATAAATTGAATAGTCAATCAGCGTTTCGTCGTTGGGGCCTACCGGTTCAATTTGTTTAAGTCCGCCAAACCGGCTGCCCATTCCTGCTGCGAGTATCAGAAAAGTTGGCTTCATGCAATCTTTGATTATTGTTTTGTAATGAGTTCTGATTACGAAAAAACAAAATCTTTTTGAAAAATGAAAATCTTTTTGAAAAAAGATTTTAATTTTTTTATAAAGCTAAGCCATAGAATCTAAAATTTCTTAAAAGTAAATCGGAGCAGGCTACTCTTTATACCAACCTGCGTAAGTTTCGTAAGAGCCGGCAATGCGGTTGATTTCATTTTCCAGAAGCTCCGGACTGATTTCCTTTATCTTTTTTGCCGGAATACCGGCATAAACACTTCCGCTTTCAACTACGGTGCCTTTGGTTACCACAGAGCCGGCAGCAACAATCGAATTGCTTTTCACAACTGCATCATCCAAAACAACGGCATTCATTCCAATCATCACATTGTCGTGCAGTGTGCAGCCATGCACAATAGCGCCATGAGCAATGGTCACGTTGTTTCCGATATTGGTTGGCGACTTTTGGTAGGTGGCATGGATAACCGCATTGTCCTGAATATTTGTATTATTTCCGATTTTGATGTAATGAACGTCTCCGCGCAGAACTGCATTAAACCAAACGCTGCAATTATCTCCTAATGAAACATCGCCAATAAGCGTTGCTGTATCAGCCAGATAACAATTTTTGCCCACAACCGGAGTTTTGTTTTTAAGTGTTTTTATTAGTGCCATAATTGCCTGAAAAAATGAATTTATTTCAAAGATATTAAAAGACTTAAATGTTTGATTTGCCATTGGCAGGTTGTTAAATAAAGGTTATTTTTGTTTTTCTTAAAATATTGAATTCCACTATGCATCGCTTCCCAATTTCTGTTTTAATAGCTTAGTGGTCGATTTTCAAATTAAATAGAAATCATTATAACCAAAAGTCATTAATAATGAGGGATGTAAAAGTTATTGAGTTAGAAGAGGCAACCATTCGTTTTTCAGGAGATTCCGGCGATGGAATGCAACTAACCGGGACTCTGTTTTCGGATGCTACCGCACTGACTGGCAACGATATTTCAACTTTCCCGGATTATCCTTCTGAAATCAGAGCACCACAGGGTACAGTAGGCGGTGTTTCGGGATTTCAGGTACAATTCGGTAAAGAGCGGATAACCACACCTGGCGATTATGCTCATGTTCTGGTAGCAATGAATCCGGCAGCTGTTAAAGCCAATTCCCGGTTTATGGAGCCTGGAGGCACTATTATTTACGACTCAGATACATTTACCGAAAAAAATCTGGAAAAGGCAGGATATAAAACCAATGATCCGTTCAGCGAGAGCAACCTGAGCGGTATGCGAAACATAGCTGTTCCAATCACGAGCCTAACCCGCGAAGGATTGAAGGATTTCGGACTCGACAATAAAAGTATTTTACGCAGCAAGAACATGTTTGCATTAGGATTGGTTTGCTGGATGTTCAACAGGTCATTGGCACACATCGAAGAGTCAATTCGCCGCAGGTTTGGTAAAAATCAGCTGGTTGTCGATTCCAACATCAAGGTGCTGCATGACGGATATAATTACGGGATGACTCTTCAGTATTTAACTCCTTCCTATATTGTTCATTCTGCCGACATTGAACCGGGAACATACCGTAATATCAGCGGTAATCAGGCCACAGCATGGGGTTTTATTGCCGCCGCCGAAAAAGCAGGATTAGAATTGTTTCTGGGTTCTTATCCCATTACGCCGGCAACTGAAATTCTTTCCACATTGTCAGAAAGCAAAGCGCTGGGAGTGAAAACCTTTCAGGCAGAAGATGAAATTGCCGGCATAGCTTCCGCCATTGGTGCAGCCTTTGCCGGAGATCTGGCAGTTACATCAACTTCCGGTCCCGGTCTTGCGCTTAAGTCTGAAGCCATCGGGCTTGCTGTGATGGCTGAACTGCCCTTGGTGATTGTGAATGTTCAGCGGGGAGGACCCTCAACCGGACTGCCCACAAAAACAGAGCAGTCCGATTTATTTCAGGCTCTATACGGGCGCAACGGAGAAAGTCCGGTGGTAGTTTTGGCTGCCGGCACCCCTTCCGATTGCTTTTATTATGCTTACTATGCAGCTAAAATTTCGCTTGAGAGAATGTTGCCGGTTATTCTGCTGATAGACGGATTTCTTGGAAACGGAACCGAACCGTGGAAAATTCCTAAAATGTCAGAGCTTCCTCCCATTACTCTGCGCATCGCAAAAGATGCTTCGGCTTTCAAGCCATACCTTCGGGATCAGGAAACTCTTTCCAGGGAATGGGCATTCCCCGGAATGGAAGGATTTGAGCACCACATTGGCGGACTTGAGAAAAATATTTCCGGCGCTGTGAGCCACGACTCTGAAAATCACCAGTTAAACACTGAAATCCGTGAAGCAAAAGTTCAGAAAGTGGTTGATTTGGTGCCTGAGCTTGAAGTTTATGGCAAAGAGCAGGGTGATGTGCTTGTCGTGGGATGGGGCGGAACTTACGGTCATCTGATAAGTGTGGTAAGAGAGCTGAATAAAGAGGGAAAAAGTGTTAGCCATGCACATTTTAATTACATAAAACCACTTCCGAAAAATACAAAAGAAGTATTCAAAAACTTTAAGAAAATCGTTGTTTGCGAATTAAATCTCGGGCAGTTTGCAGGATATCTTCGTGACAAAATTCCCGGTTTCAAATATTATCAGATTAACAAGGTAAAAGGACTGCCTTTTACTGTGAAAGAGCTGAAAGAGGGCATAAATAAATTATTGGAGGACTAAAAATGACAGAAATAAAATATACTGCAAAAGATTTCAAAAGTGAAAATGAAGTGCGCTGGTGCCCGGGTTGCGGCAACTTTGCCATAATGAACGCAATTCAGCGAACGATGTCAGGCATGGGTATTCCCAAAGAAAAATTTGCCATTATTTCGGGCATTGGATGTTCTTCAAGATTTCCGTATTATATGAGCACTTTTGGTTTTCATACCATTCATGGAAGGGCTGCCGCTGTTGCTTCAGGCGTTAAAATGGCCAATCCGGGTCTTAGTGTCTGGGTTATCACCGGCGACGGCGATGGCATGGCCATCGGCGGAAATCATTTCATACACACCATCCGCAGGAATATGGATTTAAACATAATATTGTTTAACAATCGCATCTACGGGCTGACCAAAGGTCAGTATTCCCCCACTTCGGAGCGTGGAATTAAAACAAAAACATCGCCCTACGGAACTATTGAAGACCCGTTTATTCCCGGGCAGCTTGTGATTGGAGCCAGAGGAACTTTTTTTGCACGCAGTATTGACAATAACATCAGGCTTAGCGAATCAATCTTTCATGCAGCATCACAGCACAAAGGTGCTTCAGTGGTTGAAGTGTTGCAGAATTGTGTAATTTACAATAATGGAACTCATTATGCAGTATCTGATCCTGCACACCGCGCTGACCGGCAGCTGGTGCTTGAACATGGAAAACCGATGCTTTTCGGTGCAGAGGACGAAAAGGGAATTGTTATGAAAAATGGCAGGCTGAAAGTGGCAGAAATCGGAGTGAATGGTATTACTATGGATGATGTACTCATTCATGACGCTCTTGAGCCCGATCCGTCAATTCATCTTGCGCTCATTACAATGTCGCTGCCAGATTTTCCTGTGGCTTTGGGGGTTATCAGAAGTGTAGCCGCTCCGGCTTATGATGAAGAGATGAAAAATCAGATTGAAGAGATACAAAAGAGAGGAAAAATTCGCTCAGTGGATGAATTGTTGAATTCGGGCAGTACCTGGGAAGTTACCCGTATAGAAAATTAGTCAAAAGTCAGATTTGATATTTGAAAAAAAATCCAGCCTGAAACAGGCTGGATTTTCTTTAGAATTTTAGTGCAATTCCTAAATTCAGATAGGCAATTCCGTAGCCTAATTCGAGCATTCCGGCAAAATTGTCACTAAAGTAATAGCGTCCGCCTAAAAACCAGGAGTAAGCAATCCCGCTTCCGGCAGCGCTGGTAGTAACACCACCAAAATCTCCAAAACTTTTGGAGCTGACCACATTATACCCAAGCATAAGACCGGTGTATGTGTCCAGCATGTCGATAAACTGGTAGTGCAGCGCAGCGCGAGCACCAACAATAATACTGGAGTAGTTCCACCCGTATCCCATATATTTCCACTTAGCGCCGGTATAGCCTAAATAGCCGCCAACCCCTAAAGAGCTGTTTTCATCAAACAGTTCATCTTTAACTCCCACTTCAAGAGATGCAGAAACCGGTGGAATCCGGTTGGTGTAGGCGCCCCCTGTATAATAAGTGCTGCCTAAGCCAATACCCAGATTTAAAACTTTGTCGCCTTTGTTGAAAGTGGTATTTTGGGCGCTTAAGGAAATTGCAGAGAAAAGAAGAAAAACAAATAGTAAGTTAAGCTTGCTCATAATTTTAATTTTTTATTTTACGACGCAATTATAAGATAAAAAGATATTATACGCAAAATATATTAAATTGTTTGTGGAAAATATCTTGTCTTTTAAGTTAATGTTTACTTCGTTATTGCTTAAGGGATTTAATGTGAATTATTTGTTTACAAATTCAATAACAGGCAAATGGGATGAGGGCGGTTGACAATCAGGGTATTCAGTGCCTGATGTTCAATTAAAGAAGAGATTAGAATTTTCTTATACTCATTTTTTCTTCTTTATTTATAATTTCGTAATGTTTAAAAAGAAAAACACTCATTTATGGAGATTATTAAGGTGTCGGGAAAAAAAACTATTGAAGAGTTTCACCGTTTGCCCGCAAAAATTTACAGAAATGATGCTAACTACACTCCCTTATTGCGGATAATGATTGAAAATATGTTCAATCCCGAGAGCAATGCAAAGTTCAGGGAAGGAGATGCAGAGAGGTGGATTGTGAAAAAAGGGAGGGAGTGTGTTGGGAGGATTGCCGCTTTTTATGATGCAGGATATTCTTCAGGCTATGAGCAGCCTACAGGATGCTTTGGTTTTTTTGAGTGCATAGATGAACAGGCAGTGGCTGACTTACTGTTTGATACCGCAAAAAGCTGGCTTGCAGAAAACGGTATGGAAGCAATGGACGGGCCGGTTAATTTTGGTGAAAACTTTTTTTACTGGGGTTTGCTGGTCGAAGGATTCAAGCCGCAGACTTTTGGAATGCAGTATCATAAGCCCTATTACCGAAAATTATTTGAGAATTACGGTCTCCGGGTTTTTTATGAACAGTATAGCTACTCCATGGATATAACTAATCCCGATTTGCCCGACAGATTCTGGAAAATTGCTGAATGGGTATCCCAAAAACCTGAGTATTCCTATGAACATTTCCGTTTTAAAGATCAGGACAAATTTATTGCAGATTTCGTTGAGATTCACGGGCAGGCATGGTCAGGGCACAGCAATTATAAACCGGCCAGCTCAGTTGAACTGAAGGAGATGCTGGCACAGGCGCGTTTCATTCTGGATGAGGAATTTATTTGGTTTGTTTATAAAGAGGGAAAACCGGTGGCATTTTTCATGATGATTCCGGATTTAAACCAGATTTTACGAAAAATCAAAACGGGGAAACTCAATTTTTGGAAAGTGCTGCAAATGATTTACTATAAAAAGAGAAAAGTTATCACCCGCTGCAGGGTGATTGTTCTGGGAGTTGTACCAAAATATCAGGGGTTGGGGCTTGAGTCAGGCATTTTTTACCGGCTTAAGCAAGTGATGCTGAGAAAAACATGGTATAGTGATATGGAGATGAGCTGGGTTGGTGACTTTAATCCGAAAATGATTGCGCTCTTTAAGTCTTTTGGAGCTAAGCATACACTAACTCATCTGACTATGCGTTATCTGTTTGACCCTGAAAAAGAATTGAAACGAGCGGAAGTTATTTAAAGATAAAGGCTTATATTTGTTGATTATGGCAAGCCCCAAAATGAAAAACGAAGCAGATGAAAAAAACGGATATAGTAGCTTTTTTAAATGGGGAGTTCTATTTTTCAATTTTGAAAATACTTAATTTAAACATCCAAAATGCAACTCATTGAAGTTACTGATAAAAGGTCAGTGAAACTATTTCACAGAGTCCCTCATCTGATATATAAGAATGATCCCAACTGGGCCTGCCCGCTTGAAGGAATGGTTGAGAGTATTTTTGACCCCAACAAAAATCCCTCTTTTAAAAATGGAGATGCCAGACGCTGGGTTTTGGTTAATGAAAGAAAAAAGCTTGTTGGCAGGATAGCCGCATTTTTCAATCGTGACAAAGCTTTTGCATCAGAGCAACCCACCGGAGGTTGTGGTTTTTTTGAATGCATTAACAATCAGGATGCTGCCAGCCGGCTGTTTGATGCTGCCCGCAACTGGCTCAAATCCAACGGGATGGAAGCGATGGACGGGCCGGTGAATTTTGGCGAAAACTACATGAACTGGGGGCTGCTGGCAGATGGATACATGCATCAGGGATTTGGGATGCCTTACAATCTGCCATACTATGTGAACCTTTTTGAAAAATACGGTTTTAAAATCTATTTTAAACAGTTCAGCTATCATCTGGACACTACGCTTCCTGAATTGCCCGACCGATTCTGGAGAGTGGCAGAGTGGGTCGCCAAAAAACCGCAGTTTAGCTTCCGCCATTTCTCATGGAAGGACAAGGAGAAATTCATTGATGATTTTGCGGCAGTATATGATAGTGCATGGAGGTTTCACAAGCATTTCAAGCCGATTGATAAAGATGACCTGAAAGATTTCCTGGAAGGCGGAAAGTTTTTAATTGAAGAGGAGTTTATCTGGTTTGCATATCACGAAGGAGAACCCATTGCACTTTTTGTGATGATCCCTGATTTTAATCAGATTTTATCCCGCCTGAAAGGGAGAATTACTCTGCTGAATCTTCCATACGTGATGTGGCTAAAATGGCGCAGAACGATGACACGCACCCGCAGTCTGATAATTGGTATTGTCCCCAAATTTCAGCGCTCCGGCATTGATGCTGCCATATTCTGGCATCTACGCCCGGTTATGTACAGAAAACCTTGGTTCACCGAAATGGAACTATCGTGGGCAGGAGACTTCAATCCGAAAATTGTGGCACTATATGAATCGGTTGGCGGAAAAAAAATGAAGACGCATTATACCATGCGCTATCTTTTTGACAGGGATAAGCCGTTTTCGAGACTCCCTGTCATTTCAGCAGACCAGGAAATTAAACATTAAATTCTGTGGATTAAATGGTTTGAGAGTTTGGCATCTTAAAAAAACATGCTTAACTTTGCCGACCGAAAAATAAATAATGAACAACGAATGGATTGCAGTTTGTAAATGCAACCATCCAAAAAAACAAAATGAAATGAAAAAAGGAATTCATCCGGAAGAATACAGACTGGTAGCTTTCAGAGATATGTCGAACGGGCATACTTTCATCACCAGATCTACAGTTTCCACGAGAGAAACAGTAGAAGTGGACGGCACAGAGTATCCGCTCTATAAACTTGAAATTTCCAACACATCGCATCCGTTTTATACCGGGAAGGTTAAACTGGTGGATACGGCAGGTCGTGTGGACAAGTTTATGAGCCGCTACGGAAAGCATATGGAAGACAGAAGAAAATAATAGAATTGGATTATATTATGAAAGCTCCGGAACCGGAGCTTTTTTTTTGCCCTAAGATGCTATTTTGTCGGTTTTTACAGAAAATCGGTGAACTTCTGTCGCATAGCATGCGTTTGAGACACTGGCATGACTATTGACAAAATGTAAGCTCACCAATAAAAAAGTGTTTTTTTAAGAAAAGATGTTTCAAGGAAATTTTAATATGGGAAAATTTGAGGAGTCAGCGTTTGGGAATATGTTTATAAGCAGAATGATGCAAGACAATGCAGATTTTATCCCCATCATAGCAGACGGGGATGATTCCGATCTGCAAAATACCGAAGTGCCCGATGTGTTGCCTGTTTTGCCGCTGCGCAACACCGTGCTCTTCCCGGGTGTGGTATTGCCCATCAACGTAGGACGCAGAAAATCACTGAAGCTTATTCAGGATGTTTATCGGGGAAGCCGCTTGCTGGGAACTGTAGCACAAAAAGATTACACGGTTGACGACCCCCAAACAAAGGAGTTGTATTCCATTGGCACAATGGCTGAAATTCTGAAAGTGCTGGAAATGCCCGATGGTTCAACTTCTGTAATTATTCAGGGAAAAAGACGGTATGCCATCCGGGAATTTGTAGCCGAAGAACCTTATTACAAAGCCTCAGTATCACCGCTGAGTGATGTTTTCCCACTTAATGATACTGAATTCAATGCCATTGTCGGTTCATTGAAAGATTTGTCCATAAAAATTGCTCAATTCTCTGCCAATGTTCCGCCGGAAGCCACTTTTGCCGTGAAGAACATTGAGAATTCAACTTTTCTGATAAATTTTATCTGTTCCAATACCGATATCAGTGTTGAGGAAAAACAAAATCTGTTGGAAATTGAAAGTCTGAAGGAACGTGGTATTCAGGCAATCAGCTACCTAGTGAAAGAGGTGCAGATGCTGGAGCTGAAGAATGATATTCAGAAGAAGGTGAAAACCGATATGGATAAGCAACAGCGTGAATATATGCTGAATCAGCAGATGAAAACTATTCAGGATGAACTGGGAGGAAGCCCGGTGGAGCAGGAAATCAATGAACTGAAACAAAAAGCCAAAACAAAAAAATGGAGCAAGGAAGTTTCCAAATTTTTCGAAAAAGAGGTTGGAAAGCTTAATCGGCTGAATCCGGCAGCCGGAGAATATTCGGTTCAGTTCACCTTCTGTCAGACATTGCTCGATCTCCCGTGGAATGAATACAGCGAAGATAATTTTGATCTGAACAATGCCCGAAAAGTGCTGGATGAAGACCATTACGGTCTGGAGACTGTGAAAGAACGGATTTTGGAACATTTGGCGGTACTCAAATTAAAAAAGGACATGAAGTCGCCGATTCTCTGTCTCTACGGACCGCCCGGAGTAGGGAAAACCTCTTTGGGGAAATCTGTGGCGCGCGCGCTCGATCGTAAATTTGTCAGAATGAGCCTGGGCGGCTTGCATGATGAGTCGGAGATTAGAGGACACCGCAGAACCTATATTGGTGCCATGCCCGGAAGAATTATTCAGAATATTAAAAAGGCAAAAACGTCAAATCCGGTCTTTATGCTGGATGAGCTGGATAAGGTTTCCAAGCACTTCCAAGGCGACCCAGCCGCAGCATTGCTTGAGGTGTTGGACCCGGAACAGAATTCCGAATTCCATGACAATTACGTGGAAATGGATTATGACCTTTCCCGGGTGATGTTTATTGCAACCGCCAATACATTGGGTACGATTGCACCTCCGCTGCGCGACCGCCTTGAACTGATTGAAGTGAGCGGATATCTGGTGGAAGAAAAAATTGAAATTGCTAAACGGCATTTGATCCCCAAGCAGCTTGAAAATCACGGTTTGAAAAAAGGAGATGTGGTTTTTTCGAAAAAAGTGATCGAAAAGATTATTGACGGCTACACCCGTGAATCGGGAGTACGCGAGCTGGATAAAAAAATTGCCAAAACCATCCGGCGGATTGCCAAAAAGATTGTAATGGAAGAGCCCTACAACAAGAAGTTGACACTGAGTGATGTTCGTGAATACCTGGGTGTTACTGAATATTCCAAGGAAAAATACCAGGGCAATGAATTTGCAGGGGTAGTTACCGGCTTGGCGTGGACAGCAGTGGGCGGCGAGATCCTTTTTGTGGAAACCAGTCTGAGCAAAGGGAAAGGCACTTTGACGCTTACCGGAAATCTGGGTGATGTGATGAAAGAGTCGGCTGTGCTGGCACACCAATATCTGAAATCTCATGCAGCCCAACTGGAACTCGACCCCGGGGTTTTTGCCAACTGGGATGTTCATGTGCATGTTCCCGAAGGAGCCATCCCAAAAGACGGACCATCGGCAGGAATTACAATGGTTACTTCGGTGGCATCGGCATTCACACAGCGGAAGATTAGAAAAGGCATTGCAATGACCGGTGAAATCACACTACGTGGAAAGGTGCTTCCCGTGGGTGGAATTAAGGAGAAAATATTGGCAGCAAAGCGTGCAGGAATTCAGGAAATCATTTTATCAGAAGAAAACAGAAAAAACCTTGAGGAGATCAAGGAAGAATATCTGGAAGGGCTGAAATTCCATTTTGTGAACACAATCATGGATGTGTTGGAGATTGCTTTGCTAAAAACAAAGGTGGAAAAACCCATAAATATAAATAGCAACTAAAGCCTTAGCTCTTTTGCCTTTTCGACTTTCAGATTGTGTTTTGGCTACCTTTATATGCCGGAGATTTCCGGCATAATAATTTATAAGTCAAAAAAATGATTGTTAAGAGCCAATATCCGGATCATCTGATACAGGCTGAAAGCGGTGAGCTTGAAGATGAAACTGATCAAGAAGATAACTCTGTTTGTCAAGGTCAGCTTTTGAATAGAATAAGTCGTGCGAAAAGTTAAGGAACTTCAAAATTTTGAAGGCGTTGAATTTCTGAAAAAAGCGTTTTTGAAAAGTTGCAAGTCTTGCGCAGTTGATGTTTAAATCATTGATTTCTACCCAAAAATTATCTTCAATCAGAAATTCCCGGACTGGTTCCGGGATTTGCTTCAGGTATTTTCTGTATTCATTTTTCGGTATTTTGAAAAGTTCGTCTTTTGTATCAAAAAAGCTTTTCAAGTCAGCAAATGCCTGAAAATTGTATGTTTTGGTCAGATCTTCCTCACCGGACATCCATTTTTTCAGAACAGGTCCGGTGCCGAAGGGAACCCTGTTTGAAAGACGTGCAGAAGGATGAACAGCGGTTGATGAAATTTCGCCGACAGGGCCGACCTGCACGAGGTTTTGCAAAAAGTAAAAATCTTCCCCCGCTTTTCGCCGGTTCATGCCGCCACGTTTCACATAAGCTTCCGCGGTGACTGCAAAGGCAGAGCCGACAGTGAACATGGGGTGGGGATATCCGGTAAAACCCAGAGCTGCTTTATAGAATCTCATGTATTTTTCATACAGTAGAATCCCTTGCAAATGCTTTTTTCCCAAACCTTCGGTTTGATGGGAAAAATGAATGGTAGCTCCAACATAATCTGGGTTGGATTTGAAATATTTTTCGATTTCAATAAGGTAGTTCTCTTCAATTAGTGTATCGGCATCTAAGGAAACAATAATTCCGCCCGGATTATTAATTTTGTTAAATCGCCTGACAGCTTCATCCATTCCGCTTTTTCGTGCCAGTCCTGCTCCAGCCCATTTTTTCCTCAGCTCAACGGGGCCGGCTGCCAAAAAAGTTAACTCCGCCTTTTTGTGGGATAAAATCCACTCCTGAACCTCATTTATAGTTTTAATATTTTGTTCCTTAACTGCTTTAGGAGCATCCTCCGGATGATTGACAAGCAGAATCACTTCTGCATTGCAGGCAGAAGGTTTGCATTGAAAAAGAGAATTTAATGTTTGCAGAACGTCAGGCTCCCGAAAACACGGAATGACAACCGAAATTCCCAATCCGGGATCCGGTTTGGCAGAAATTAAAACCGGAACCTTATTCTTTTTAAGGTATTGGTTTGCAAACATAACAGGTTAAAAATTGATTGACGGGTTTCGGTATGCCAAAATACGGAAACTCAGGGAATCCGCAAGCAAACAGAAAATTTATTTTGATTTTGCACCTCCTGAATACCTTTCGTTCAGGGCTTTCAGTACTTTGGCAGTGATGTTGTATTCTTCTCTGCCCACCAAAACATCCGAGCCGTTTAAAATAAAATCGTACTTGTGTTTTTTGTTGTATTCATTCAGGTAATTGAGCAGGCTGTCCAAAATTTGTTTGTTGTTTGTAGCCTGCAGTTCTGCCAGCTTCCCGGATAGTTCCTGATCGAGTTGAAGAATTTCCTGCTCTCTTCCCACAAGGCGGTCGCGTTCCTGAATTGCACGTTGTTCGGTGAGGAAGCCTCCACGCTGTAATTTTTCCTGAAAAGCAGCTGCTTCCTTTTCAAACGTCTGCCGTTTGGCTCCAAACTCGGTGTTGTATGCTTCCTGTTTTTTTGTGAATTCATCGTGCAGAACTTCAGCAAGGTCGTAATTTAAGATTACTGAATCAGCTTTAACATAAGCAATCCTCAAAACATTTTCTGATGCTGCCAAAACTTCTTTCCCTTCCGATTCAATTGCAGGTTGACTGCTTCCTGTAAAATAAAGTATGTATAACACGACAACTGCTACCAATGCTGCAATCGAAACAATAAATGATGATCCCCTCATTTTAAAAATTTTAATTTGGACTCTTGTTGCGCAAAGATAATTCTTTCGGGATAATGCAAGAGCCTATTTCTCTACTTTTTTAATTCTTAACACATTTGAAAAATAACCTGAATTTCGCGAAGCTCGGTTTCATTGAATTATTCAGAATTTTCATTCAGGTTACCTACAATTTGTTTCCCATGGAATTCTGAAACCTGAGTAAGTTGCTGGATTTGGTTTATATTTTTATCCGTAATTTTTCCGGCAGCAACTATTGTCAGGTTTTCTCCTGTTGCCTCCTTCATTTTGCGGATCACTTCCGCACCTTCATCAGCGGTGGCTTTCCCGCCGGAAGTCAGAATCCGAGTGATTCCCCTGATATTTTTAAGAACGGGAACACCATCAGCGGGATTTTCAAGTTCATCAATGGCTTTATGAAAAGTTACTGGCAGCGGAGTTGCATAATCTGCTAAAATGCGCGTGTTTTCAATATCGATTTGATTTTTGGAAGTGAGCAATCCAAAAACTACTCCTGCGGCACCCGCCTTTTTAGCCAGGTCAATTTCCTGCTTCATCTGCGAAATTTCTTCTTCCGAATAGTGGAAATTTCCTGCCCGCGGACGAATCATCACCATCACCGGAATTTTCAATACCGAACAGGTTTTTTTCATCAGTTTAGCGGCAGGAGTCAGCCCGCCCACCGACAATTCCGAGCAGAGTTCAATGCGGTTTGCACCTTTTTTCTCAGCTAACATCGCCTGTTCAAATGTTTCAACACAAGCTTCCTTTATCATTATTCGAAAAATTTTTAACTTTTCTCAAAGATACAATATGTTTATTTATAGTTTTGCTGAAAGAAGTTACTAAAAATGAAAAATGAAAGTTCTGAATACAATCTGATAACTGTTCTGGGGCCAACTGCCACCGGAAAAACTGCTGTGGCGGCTCATCTGGCAGCAAAAATCAATGGGGAAATCATTTCGGGAGATTCCCGTCAGGTTTATCGCGGGATGGATATTGGTACGGGGAAAGATTACGGAGATTACTTTGTGGATGGTATTGAGATTCCCTCCCATCTTTTAGACATTGAAAATCCCGGGAAACACTATAATGTTTATCGCTTTCAGAATGATTTTGCTGAAGTTTTTCATGACATTCACCATCGCGGAAAGTTTCCGGTTCTCTGTGGAGGCAGTGGTTTGTATCTTGAATCGGTTTTAAAAGACTACAAACTGATTCATGTGCCGCCAAATCCACAGTTGCGAAAGGAGCTTGAAGGGAAATCGCTAGATGAGCTTGTTGAAATTCTGAAAAGCCTGAAACCCAGGCTGCACAACAAAACCGACATTGAAACAGAGCGTCGCGCCATTCGTGCCATTGAGATAGAAATGTTTGCCCGGGAAAATCCCAAAAAAGAGACCGCTCTGCCGGAAGTCATCAGTTTGAATATTGGCATTGCGGTTGATCGTGAAACACGGCGTGAACGTATCAGCAGGCGGCTGAAACAGCGACTGGAAGAAGGCATGCTTGATGAGGTGCAGAATCTGCTGAAATCAGGGCTCACACCCAAACAGCTGATTTATTACGGACTGGAATATAAATACCTGACCCTGCACCTCACCGGTGAACTGTCCCGGCAGGAGATGTTTGAAAAACTGGAAATTGCCATTCATCAGTTTGCTAAACGGCAGATGACCTGGTTCAGAGGAATGGAAAAACGGGGCACAAAAATCTATTGGATCGACGCAAATTTGCCAATGGAAGAAAAAGTGGGGAAGGTGTTGGAGTTGTTTATTGGTTAGAACTATTCATCAGATGACTAAGAGTCATCTGATAAATAAAAATTGAAACTCTTGCAATTTGAGAAACTTTTATGTTAATTTAGAAACTGTAAAGAAAGATTCTCTTAATAATATGATTTCACTTGATAAAGACTTACAAAAAGCCAAAAAGAATATTGACGAATTTGGTGAAGTTGCCTTGCGGGTTTTGAAATATTTACCAAACGTTCTGAGTAACTCAGCAGAAAAGAATGACTATATAATTTATTCGAGCCAAATTGCCGGAACAACAAAGTATATTCGACCGATTAACAAGAATTTATTTTTTTATAATCCTGTTGTTTTTAATACAAATTTCGAAAAATTAAAAGAGATATTTTTCGATATAAAAATGGGTACTGAAATCAGTTCAGCGGGGAAAGACATAATTGATAAAACAGTTTATACTATACAACAGTCAATCGGCGCAGGACTTGATTTGCTTGTTAATCCTAATAGCGCAAGAAAACACGTAGGGAACAGATTTGAAGAGTTGGTCGAAGTCGTTTTTACTGAAACAGGTGTTGCAAATAAGAAAATTGTCCTTCAAATACCTTATGAGACAGGAGAGGGCATAAAAACATATAAATGTGAAAACGATTTGATTTTATCGCCTTATGATAAGGTGAAATCAACCACAACCTCGTTGGATGAAAACGAAATTGTTTTGTCAGTAAAAACAACTTCCAAGGACAGAATGGGTAAAATATTCATTGATAAGATATTACTTGAAAGGTTTGTAGGGCATCCCCAAAAAGTAATTGGAATATTTTTGAATGACGTACAAAGGAAAGAATCCAACAATATCAGTTTCACTCTTGTTTCCGGATTGTTTATGGTTTATTCCAAATTTTTAACTGAACTGGAAGGAATTTATTATTTGGATCCTCCGCCAATTGCAGCCAAAAAGCCGTATTCCGATTATATGAAAAGGTTTTCGGAATTAATAACCACTGATTTGAAAATTTTGTTATCCTCGTAAAAGTCTTCTCCTTTTATTCGATTCAATTTCATCTCTGGCATTTCGGATTCTTGAAATGTGTTCTGAATCAAATAAACGGGTTTTGATAATTTGGCAATACTCTTGGTTCAATTCCGTTCCCAACCATTTCCGTTCATAAGCTTCGGCAACGGCATAGGTGGTGCCCGAACCTCCAAAAGGGTCTAATATAATACTGTCCGGATTGGATGATGACAAAATAATTTTTCTTAAAAGTTCAACAGGTTTTTGTGTAACATGTGGATATTTTTCCCAGGAACCATTTGAAATGGTTGGTATTTCCAGAACGTCTTTTGGTTTGGCACCCAGTGGATTTGGTTCCCAAATGTATTCTTTTTTCCCTCCGTTTGAATATTGAGAACTTTCAGCCTGTGGTCTTTTGGGATATTTAAGAGTATGTTTATTATAAGGAATTCTGACTTCGTCAATATTGAATATATAATCTTTTGATTTCCTGAAGTGTAAAATACTTTCGTGCGACCTGCCCCAATCATTACCAAGATTTGCTTTGTTGCGATAAAACCACACAAGCCATTTGCAACCTTTAAAAAGATGTGATGCAGCCCATTTGATATCAGCGAGGATTTCTGAAAATCCACAAATATATATGGACCCGGTTTTTTTTAAAACCCTGTAAGATTCTGATATCCATTCCATACTCCAATCAACATACTCTTTTTGATTTGCAAATGTATCCCATTCGGCTTTTTTTATATTGTATGGTGGATCAGCAAATATCAGGTCTATTGAATTCGAATCCAGTTGCTTCAAATATTGAATAGCATCATAGTTATATAATTTTCCAAAACTGGTTACAAAATAGGGCTGAATATTATTGGAAAGCCGGTTAGTTGTCCGGTATTGAATTTCTAGTTGTAACTCTTCAACGAGGTTAATTACCTGTTCTTCGGAATAAACGCGATAGTTATTTATTGGATGCCGGGAACTTTTAAATTTTCCATTTTTGTCCCATCTTCTGAGGGTTTCAGAGCTAACATTCAATAATTCAGCAGCCTGGCTTATCGACAAATATTTTTCCATATCCTTAAACAACATTATACAAGTTTACACAGCAAATATAT
Organism: Mariniphaga sp.; assembly: GCA_040772505.1. GTDB lineage: Bacteria > Bacteroidota > Bacteroidia > Bacteroidales > Prolixibacteraceae > Mariniphaga. Next base: position 98,577 of record JAXGYA010000004.1, read on the forward strand.
AGAAAAAGCATTTGCAGGAGAAAAAATATTTCATTTTTTCTTTTCATTTTCTTCTTATTCACCCGATGACTTTTAGGATATCTTCTGCCACACCAGTCTTGCCCGTATTAAAATCGGCGCCATCGCTTTTGCGGATCACGCTGCACAGTTTAGTGCAAATTTAATTCGTTGAAAGAAATATTCCCTGCAAATTCGTAATTTCAAAGGGGATTATTTGTTAATTGAGGAAATTTCCAATTTTCAATCCAAAATAAATAGTTCTTGGATTCATTGGTCCATAGATATATCCGGGGTCACGGTCAATTCCACTATCAAAATCACTCTGATAAGAATTGAAAATATTTTTAGCTCCTGTAAAAAATTGTATGGTAGCTCCATTCAACTTAATGTTGTAACGCGCTTTTAATCCTAAATCAAAGAAGCTTTATAATTATCAAAGCGTGCACCCGCAGAAAGAATTAGTTTATCCCAGTTAATTTCGTATTGTGCAAATACGCCCAGGGTATTCGTTGCCTGGTCAGCGACCACCACATTTTCTGTGTGAGGGACATCGGCAATTGAATTTTCGGCTAAAATGGCATTATCGATAATCAAAATATCCTAATTTTTTATCTTTAAGCCATGCCCCGTTATTTTCAATGCCAACCACTAAATTTGAGGTTCTGAATCATTTGATTTATCATAAGGGTGAGCATGTTCAATAGTTGTTCCGTCAGCAAATTTATGGGCATGCAGGAAAATTGCTTTGTTGGCAATAAAAAGTCCCACAATTCCTATCATTAACAGTGTAACGAATTTTATTGTTATGATTTTTATAGTTGATTTCAAGATTCAGCAAAAGTAGTTATTTTAAAATGATTCTTAATGCCCAACTATTGGTGTTTTTTAAAATCCGGTTATATTCTAAAATCCAATTAATGGGAGCTGTCTCTTCCGCCAAACCAACCTCGCACGTATCAAATCGGCGCCGTCGCTTTCCCGCACTAGGCTGCACAGGTGATTAATGTTATCAAGCTCCTGTTTTTTTACCGCCAGATTGTCGGATGGGAGGCCCTCTTTCAGGAAATTCACCTCAAATTCAATCAGCCTGTTTTCCTTATGAAAATCAAAGTTGTAGCTGTTGATGATTCGTTCGATGTAGCGCCCGCTGGTAACGTGCTGGTTAATATCAATTTCCGTGAATCCCACCGGTGTGAAATGAAGTTTGGCATCCGATTCAGGCACATTAACCTTTCCTGCATTTTCACGAAATACAGATTCCCCGTATTCCGGGAAGTTGCTGAAATCGTTCAGCCGCACAATACGTTTTGTGCGGGCGTCAAGCACCAGCCAGCTGCTTGTTGCCTGAATGATGTTGTTGCCTGCCTGATCCACAAAATTGAAATCGCGGTAGCCAAAAAACCCATCCGTGCCGCGCGACCACGTTTCCAAAGTAAAATCTTCGCCCCATTCCGGGCGCCGCCCGATTTTTACCCAAAGTTTTGAAAGCACCCAAAACTGGCCGTCCTCTTTCAGATGATCGTACCCAAAACCCAGTTTAGTTGCATGTTGCCACGCAATATCCTGCATCTGGTAAAACATAAACGAAGTGGAAAGTTTCCCAAACCGGTTAATGAAATAGGAATGGGTGGATAAATGGTTGATGTGTTTCATCAAAAATTTATTTTTCCTGCAAATATAAGCTTTGAATTAATTTAATTGACGTGTATTTAAACAATAAATACAATTCTTCAGTTTTTTAAATGTTTGTTTGTTTTCAATATATCTGCCCGCTTTCAGATAAAAGCAGGATTGACACAATTGTAAATTGTAAATCTTTATTTGAGTGTCTGGCTAACAGTCGTTTATCAGCAGCCGACACCATGCGGTGTCCCGTAAAACTTGCCAGCCGGCTATTTTTAATATCTTTGTTAAAAATTGAAGATATGAGCGGACTTTTACCCTGTCCCCAGTGTGGCAGTGAATATACCTACGAGCAAGGGCATCTTTTAGTGTGCAGCCAGTGTTTTCATGAGTTTGATCCCAAAGAGGCTCGAATGGAGGATAAGGTGTTTGACAGCAATGGAAACGAGCTGCAAAACGGCGACTCCATCGTTGTTATTAAAGACTTGCCCGTGAAGGGGGCGCCGAAACCGGTTAAAGCCGGAACCAAAGTGAAAAACATCCGTCTGAATCCGGACAGTGACCATAATATTAACTGCAAAATCGATGGTTTTGGCGCAATGGCTTTAAAATCCGAGTTTGTAAAGAAAGCGTAGTGCAAATTCCGGGAACGCTTGCCATCAAGCTTGCAAAAGCTGCCGAAACAGCTGTTAAGAAAGGGCATCCATGGGTTTTTGAGCAAAGCATAGAGAAAGGTCCGGCTGATGCGCAGCCCCCCGGAAGTCTCTGTGTATTATTCGGTCAGCGCAGCAACAAACCTTTTGCATTCGGACTGTGGGATCCGGCAGAAGTCGTACGCATCAAAATTATAGACAGAAGCCGGGGATTAAATTTCAATGAGGAGTTTTTGAGTGCTCAGCTGGAGAAAGCGTTCATTCTGAGAAAACCTTTGCTGGAGAGGGTGACAGGATACCGTGCAGTTCATGGTGAGAATGACGGTTTTCCTGGCATTGTGCTGGATGTGTATGACAAAACCGGCGTGTTTAAAATCTACTCTGAAATATGGACTCCCTATCTGGGCATATTACTGCCCTTAATCAGTAAGATTTTTCATTTGGATCGTCTCGTGTTTCGCCGGAGCAGAAAGTTGATGGATAACCGGCAAATTCCTTACAGGGAGGGGGAGGTGATTGGAAAGGCGCTGCTGGATGAGAAAGTACAGTTTGAAGAGTACGGCGTCTCCTTTTTGGCCAATCCGGTATCGGGGCACAAAACCGGTTTTTTCCTCGATCAGCGCCCCAATCGCTACTGGGTGCAGCAACATGCCCGGAACAAAGTGGTGCTAGATGTTTTTAGCTATGTGGGAGGATTTGGAATACACGCACTAAAAGGTGGTGCAGCGAGCCTGACCTCTCTGGATATCAGTGCGCAGGCGATGGAGGTGGCTCGCGCAAATATTCTGCTGAATAATCTGGATTCAGAAAAATGGAATCCAATAGTGGGAGATGCATTTACAGAGATGTCCCGGTTAATTCAGGAAAAGAGCACTTTTGATGTTGTAATTCTCGATCCGCCATCCTTTGCCAAACAGGCATCGGAAGTGCCGGCGGCGTTGAGGCAATATGAAAGGCTGGCACAAATGGGAGCGGCTTTGACCGCTAAAAACGGATATCTGATTTTGAGCTCCTGCTCCAGCCGAATTAGTATGGAGGAGTTTAAGAAAGCTCACCGGAAAGCATTCGGAGGCATTGAAAAATGGCAAATTGTTAAAGAGGTGTATCACGATGTGGATCATCCGGTTACTTTCCCGGAAGCGCAATATTTAAAAACAGTGATTTACCGAAAAAGGAGAGAATAATCCTGAAAACTTAGGTATTGCTGCATTTGCTTAGTGCTTTCTGATGCTGAATAAGTTGTTCGGGTTAATTATCAGGGAAGAGGTAAAACTGGAATTATACTATAAAACTTCAATTGTAGCCGAATAAAATATTTACAGTCAGTAGGTAAGTTTTAAGCGAGTTGATTATCAGGCTCTTGAGGTAAATGTTTTTTCAGTTTTGAAAAAACATTGAATTTCACCAATTTTGCACGAAATTAAAAAAGGTTATGGCAGGTATCATTATAAAAACTCCGGAGCAGATTGCAGGTATCAGAGAAAGCTGCAGGCTGGCAGCTCAAACGCTTGATTATGCTGCTCAGTTTGTGAAAGCCGGTGTTACCACGGAATATATTGATAATAAAATCGAAGAATTTATTGTTCAGCATCAGGCGATACCGGCCACAAAAGGTTACAGCGGTTTTCCAAAATCCAGTTGTATTTCCCTTAATGAAGTGGTTTGCCACGGCATCCCATCTGCCGATACTGTATTAAAAGACGGTGATATTCTCAACATTGACGTAACAACTATTCTCAATGGATATTATGGCGACACATCGCGCATGTTCACCGTTGGCGAAATAGGCAAAGAAGCACAGGAGTTGATTTCGGTTACGCTGCATTGCCTGAATCTTGGCATTCAGCAGGTGAAGCCGGGAAACTATCTGGGAAATATCGGATTTGTGATCAGCCGTTATGCCAAAGCCAAAGGCTTCAGCGTGGTTTATGAGTTTTGCGGACATGGGGTTGGGGTTGAATTCCACGAAGAGCCTCAGGTGGACCACACAGCACGGCGAAGCTCTGGCCCAAAAATGAAACCGGGGATGATCTTCACTATCGAACCGATGATTAATCAGGGGCGTCCGGGCACTTCCATAGACAAATCTGACGGGTGGACGGCACGCACCATCGACAATAAACTGTCGGCACAGTTTGAACACACCGTACTGGTAACACCAACCGGATGCGAAGTGCTTACCGATATCCATAACGAATACCCTATTACCTGATTTTTTTTCATGTCTCCTTATGTGTTTACAGTCAGTCTTTTTGGTTGGCAAAGTTTCATGTTGTGCATAAATTAATTTTGCATTTTTCTTTTATTTGTGGTATTTTGAGCAGCATACAGGTGTTTTCACCTTTTTTATTCACTAAATAAAAGATATTATGAGGTTTTTAACTTTTAATTCAAAAAACTACAAAGAGATTGAGTATTTAAAGTATCTTCCGGAAGAGGTAAAAGAAGAGATCGACATTGTTTCTAAGGTTATCCCTTTTAAAACAAACAATTATGTAGTCGATTACCTGATTGATTGGGAGAACTATGAAACGGATCCTGTTTATATTTTAAATTTTCCCAATAAAAACATGTTAAAGCCGGAGCGCTATTTTCAGCTAAAGGATGCTATTGAGATGCGGCGTCCGCAAAAGGAGATTGATGCATTGATCATGAAAATACGAATGGAAATGAATCCGCATCCGGCGCAGCAAATGACAAATGTACCGGTGTTGGATGGTGAAGAGTTGAAGGGTGTTCAGCATAAATACCGGGATATCATACTGTTTTTTCCCAGTCAGGGGCAAACTTGCCATGCTCATTGTACCTTTTGCTTTCGGTGGCCGCAGTTTGTTAAAGAGCTTGATATGAAATTTTCAATGCGTGAAATTGAGAAAGTAATGAAATATGTTCACCAAAACCCTGAAATTAATGAGATTTTGTTTACCGGAGGCGATCCGCTGATTATGAGTCCGGCAACCATTTCCAAATATTTTGATGTAATTCTGGCAGAGCGTCCTGCAAATTTGAAGAATATCCGCTTTGGCTCAAAATCTCTGAGTTATTGGCCATTTGCGTTTTTGCCTCAGTTCAGTGATGAAGGCAGGGAGATGTTGAATTTATTTAAACGTATTACGGATAATGGTTTCCATCTTTCTTTCATGGCACATTTCAACCACTTGAACGAGCTGGATAATGAAGTGGTTCAGGAGGCTATTTACAACGTGCGGCAAACCGGCGCTGAAATTCGTACGCAATCACCAATTTTGAATCATATCAATAAAAGCAGCAAAGCGTGGTCTCAAATGTGGAAAAAGCAGGTTGAGTTAGGTTTGATACCTTATTACATGTTCGTTGAACGTGAAACCGGACCTTATAATTACTTCGGAATTCCTTTGGCAGAAATTTACCGGATTTTTCAAAAGGCTGTCAGGGAAACGGGCAGTTTAGCTAAAACCGTTACCGGGCCGGTGATGTCGGCTGCAAAAGGGAAAGTGCACATTATGGGCGTAATGGATAATTATGAAAACGGAAATATATATTTTATGATGCAATATGTCAGGCATCGGGATTATCGAAAAACATACAGGCCGTTTTTGTTAGAATATGATGAAAATGCAACCTGGATTAATCAGTTGAAAGAAGTTGCAGTCGAAAGTCTTGCGGGTTGATTTAAGTAATTTTCAACCGGGTAAAGTGAAATTCATTTATCAGGTTATTTCGCTTTCTGCTTTATTCTGACTTTTTCGATCAAGAAAAAACTAAATAGCCATTACAGGCTGACGTTAACTTGTTTACAGAATTAAATTCTCAAAATTGTCAAATAATGGAAACTGTTATAAAAACGAATAAGGAAATTTATAAAACCATCAAAAAGAGTGCATCCGATTCAACATTATATGTGATATATGGCAGTCGCACCGGAAATTCTAAAACAGCCGCAACTCTTGCATATGAATATGCTACATATCTTGGAATGGAAGCCTGTTTACTTGATATGAAAACTTTTAAGACAGAAAGTCTGAAGAATATGAAAAACATTCTGATTGCGGTCAGCACTCATGGGGAGGGAGATCCCCCGGCTGTAGCAGAAGATTTTTACCGGTTTTTACACAGCAGCGATGCTCCAGTGATGGCAGGTGTAAATTTTGGTATTTTAGCTCTGGGAGACAGCAGCTATAAAGACTATTGCAAAACAGGCAGAGATTTTCAGAAGCGTTTGCTCGAATTGGGAGCAAGGGAAATTATTCCATTGGTGGAATGTGATATTGATTATGAGGAAAATGCAAAAAAATGGGTGGCTGCTGCTGTTTCAACATTTGAAAAAATACTCCCTAAACTGAAAAAAAAGCAGCAAAAAGAGTTTGCTTTTGAGTTGAATAAATCTGAGTCGGAACATGGCAATGTCTATTATGCTAAAGTGCTGGAAAAGAAATTGCTGACTTCCGAAAAATATCAAAAACGAACTTTTCACTTCTCTCTTTCTATGGATAATTTCAACACTCCTTTTCACCCCGGCGATACTTTTGGAGTCTATTCAGCGAATTCCAGATTATTAGTCGATAAACTTTTGAAAAAACTCAAATTTGATGGAACACACACAGTGAATGCGGAGTCTTCGCCAAAACTGTTAAAGGATCTATTGTTGCATGAATATGAAATTACTTTAGTTACACCTGTAGTATTGAAAAAATATGCTGAAGTTTCTGGGAATAAAGAACTAAGTGGTTTGATTTCAGACGGGGAAAAAATGAACTTGTTTTGTAAAATGCATGATGTACTGGATTTAGTCACTTTGTTCCCAGCAGAAGTTACTCCGGAGACTTTTCTCTCCTGTTTGAGGAAATTGAGTCCCCGCTACTATTCTGTTGCATCCAGCCCGCTTGTCTTTTCGAATGCACTCCATTTTACCGCAGGCATAATTGACTATAAACTGAATGAACGTCAGCATAAAGGAGTTTGCTCAGTTTTTCTGGATGATCGAATCGAAGTTGGTGATTCCATTCCCATCTCTTATGAACCGGATGAAAAGTTCAGATTACCACAGGATAGCTTTGTTCCAATAATTATGATAGCAACCGGAACGGGAATTGCACCTTTCCGGGCATTTCTGCAAGAGCGTGAGTATAAGCGAGCAAAAGGAGAAAACTGGCTTTTTTTCGGTGACCGTTATTCCGAAAGTGATTTTCTATATGAAGATGAAATGAACTATTACCATAAATCCGGATTACTTACCAAAATTGATTTGGCTTTTTCGCGCGATCAACAGGAAAAGAGATATGTTCAGCATCTGATGCAGGAAAGCAGCAAAGAGTTTTTTAACTGGATCGATTCCCGGAATGCTGTGGTTTATTTATGCGGAAATAAACGCACCATGGGAAAAGATGTGAAGGCAACTATTAAAAGCATCATAGCGAAAGAGGGCAAAATGTCTGCTGAAAAAGCCGCTGAATACTATGAATCGCTGATTAAAACCAGGAGGCTGCTTTCAGATTTGTATTAGGATTTGTTATGAAAAATTTATCTTTGCGCAGTTAGAACCCATAGCGAACAGCACATTTCGGGCTAATTTGAATTATTCTCTTTCGGACAGCCAACTTACGTTTTGTTCAGTTGCATGGTCTTTTCCAAGAATATCTTTATAAAGTCCGGGACGCCGTGCATTTATATATCGGTATCCGCCTGCTAGAGTAAGTTTTTCAGGAATCAAAACTGAAGTGACCAGATCGTCGCCCAAATTGCGGCATTCCGCCACTACGTCGCCAAACGGATCGATAATCATGGAACAGCCGTTTTTCAGCTGGTCATCGTCCATGCCTATGGGATTGGCGAACACGGTATAGACTGCATTGTCGTATGCCCGTGAAGGGAGCCATTTCATCAGCCATTGCCTGCCTTTCATGCCATCAAATTCCAGCCGGAGAGAGGTAGGGTCGTTTTCCCGGTTTTCCCATAGTTTGGGGTCAACAAACCCGGCGCCCGGGCGGGTTGATGGCGTGCACATGGTAACATGCGGCATGAAAATGATATCAGCCCCAAGAAATTTGGTGGCGCGTACGTTTTCAGGAATGTTATTGTCGTAGCAGATTAAAATTCCGCATTTCCAGCCGTGAATGTCAAAAACACAATATTCGTTTCCGGGTTGAAGGTGTGGGCTAATAAATGGATGCAGCTTTCTGTGTTTTGCCACCAGACCGTTGGAATCAACGCACACATAAGTGTTGAATATTTTTTGGTTTTCGTCTTTTTCAAACAATCCGGCTAATAAGGTCATGTTGTATTTTTTGGCAATTTCAATCAATCGGGCAATACTTTTCCCTCCGGGAACCGGCTCAGCAATGTCGAGCAATTGTTTATGAGAAAGTTTCCGGGCAAAAGTGTAGCCGGTGATGCAGCATTCATGGAATGCAATCACCCGAGAGCCTTCCCCTGCGGCTCTTTTTGTTAACCCTTCAATTACTGATAAATTATAATCTTTGTCTCCGCTGCGATTTTCAAATTGCGCAGTTGAAATTTTCAGTTTGTTCATGTTATTGAAATTTTCATTTATTTTTTTGCTTTTGGTCGCTTTTGTTCACCGGGTTTTCCGAAGGTGTAAAGTATTCCCTCGGAGAACCTCTATGGAGAAAGCCACGGTGTAAAAAATTCGTTCTTTTTTATTTCCCGCAGATTTCGCAGATAATCGCAGATTTTTTATGAATTTCTGTGCAAATCAGCAAAATCAGCGGGAGAGCCATAAAAGCCAAAATTACTTTAAAATATTCTTAACCCACATTGTGAGTTTCAAATTGCGCAGTTGAAATTTTCAGTTTGTTCGTATTATTGAAATTTTTTGTTCTTCAATATGTTGATACCCTTCAGTCATATTGACTTTTCAGGATTAAAAAACATAAGTAACTGTGTATGTTTTCCCGTTTGAAGTTGTAATGGTTACCACATCAACTACCCCACTTTCGGCTCCGGGAATCCGAAACGAGGCATGCCCCTGTGAGTTCGTTGCAGTAGTTTCACTGTCAGAAAAACCATCAGTGCCAACAATTTCAAAGGAGATATTACAACCGCTAATGGGAGGGGTTATTGCTGCATGAACGGTTACAGATTGCCCGGGCGAGGGGTTTGCAGGCGATGGATAGGCATTAACAAACATAACGTCACTGCAACTGCTTGCTGCCATGGGCTCATCGATAAAGCAAACTTCGTAACCTTCTTCTTTTGAAGCACTTTTCAAATCCTTAGGCTCAAACTCAATGGTTCTGTTTATTCCAGATTCCGGTAATTTAAAGTTGGTAATGGTAACCGGAGCTTTTCCCTGGGGGACAAGTGTTAAATTCATCCCGCTTTTTAAATGGTTAAGTGGAATAATCCCGCCATTTGTGGTTTTGCCACTAATTAAAAACATCTTGCTCTCATCGGCGGTTGCCGATTTATTTGCACCAGAATACCAGTTTGCAAACCAGGTAACCGTTCCGCCAACCACGCCTCCAACCACTGCAACTGTTGCAATTGCAGGCAAAGTGGCGGTACCAACAATGGCGCCGGTTAAAAGTGCCGCCCCGGTTCCGGTAATTGCGCCAATGGTTATGCCTCCTGTTTTCAAGAGCTTCTTTTGCCTTAATTCATCCGCAGCATCTTTATACTGGTTTTCATCTATTTCGCCATTTTCATACATTTTATCCAGTTTTTTAATGTCACCTTTGGCATCTCCAATAATATCGCCAACACTTTTAGCAAGTCCAACGCCTACTCCGTTGTCAAGGGTGGGAACAACATCATAAACAGAACAAACTGCCGAAGCGCTTTTTTCAGCGTAACCCCCTGAACTATTTTTCTGAAACTTTTCAATAGCTTCCAGGTTCTTTACAAAGTCTTCTCCTGTTTTAATGAACGTGTTCATCAGCGAGCGAATTTCCGAAACCTCCATTTTACTGAAGTTTGCAGATAATAATTCATGAGATGCTTCAGCAAAAGATTGGTTTGTAGCAGATAAATCAGCAAGTTGATTGGAGTATACGGATATTGTCCCGGCATCTTTATCATCGTCATTGAACAAGTCACAGCTAACTGTATTAGCAAAAAGGAATAGTGAAAGCAGAGTTAATTTTAATAAATTTTTCATGTCTTTGTTTTTTAAATTATTTGCCTCAAAAAATATATTATTACCTGAATAACCACATAATATCGTAAACATAAGTGGGTTGCTGGTTTTCGCCAAAAGCAACGCCCACATCGCGGAAAGCGCGAATACGCAGCGATTCGAGCATTACCTGGTCGCTATAGACTTTTTCCATAAAACTCCAGTCGCGTTTTTCGTCTTGCAAAACTTTAGCTCCCATTTTGCTTATTAACGATTGCGAACCGGTATAACAACGCGAATCGGGATCGATTTGTGAAAGCACAGCGCCTGCTTTCATCGCACCATTCGAGTTGGGCTCGGCGGCAAACACCGCGTTGGCAACATTTACCATCATCTGGCAGTCATGGTCAATCATATCCTGGTAAATCGGACCAATTTCCCCTAAAGCTTTCATGTAGCAATCTTTACATACTTCAGGAATTGAAGAGAGCGTATTTAACGCAGCAGGAAATTGATTTTGGGTAGCCAGCGATTTGGCACGGGCAATTACAAAATCGCAGCGGGAGTTGTAATATTCTATAATCTTCCGTTTCCCATCGTCAAGGAATTTATCAACTTTTGAATTTCTCAGGTTGAGGGTGCGCAGTGCGTTCGTGTAAGCTTTGTTGGTGTTGCTGCCTGCTCCTTTCGCGGTAAACGAGGTGGATGAAACAATATTGTTATCCACAAAATCTACGATGTATAAATAGATTTCAAAGGTATAAGTTTCGATGGGTGGAACCGAGGGAGCTATATCTTTGGTGAGCAGTTCCATGTTGGCCGTTACCAAAAACCTCGGGCTGACCCCGCCGCCGCCCATTCCCTTTTGAGTAACGGCCTGGGTGAGTTTATTCACGATAAAACTTTTCGCATGGTCGGGAATGGTTTCAACCTGCTCCGGAATAAACACATCAAGCGCAATGCGGGCGTAATCGTCAGTTGAACCCAAATCGTTTTGGGCAAAATTTAGCAACGGAACAATTCCAAAAATTAAAAAAATTAGTCTCTTCATGATTTTAGTTTTTATTTTTCACCTACAATGAGCCAAACTTCGCCTAATCCGCGGGTGTATATTTTGCACTCCTGGTTGAACGGGGTGCCTCCAATCATCGAGCGCAAATCGCGCATCCAGCGACGTGTATCGTTTGCCCGGCCGCGGTCGTCGTATAGTGGGATTCTCACCTGATCGAAGCGAATGACATTTTCGGTATAATTCGATGTATTGTATCTTCCTTGCACCGTATTGTCGTACACCCAGTCTTCGATAATTTCGCCCAGCTCGAGCGTTTCCCCTTTGTAGTTGAACTCCTCTTCAAAATCGATCATGCCCGTGTCCCAAATGCGGGTTTGGAAAACAATCTCGCGCCCATTTTCAAACAAATCGTCAAAATGATCCTGCAGGCGTGAGTTAAAATCGTCTATATATGCCAACACTGCCTCTTCTAACAAAACAGGCGTTTCCGTGGCAAACGAAGGTTCGCCGGTTCCCTGGGCACCTGCAATCTGCTTGTTGGTGTAGGCATCTAACCCCTGCAGCATAAAAGTAATGGAGCGCTGTGGTCCGGTTTGGTTTATGACATAGGTTAATTGAATTATAATGTCGGCATTGGCGGTGCGTTGCAGAATATCAATCGGGCTTTCGGCAATTCCACCGCCCGATTTGCTGCCCAGCATGGCAATTTCTGCGCCTTCCTGTTCTAAATTTTTCAATGCGCTTTCGAGGTTCACAAGCGGAAAACCGCGGTCGGCCATCATTGTGTTTATTTTGCCGATAGTCATCAATAAGTCGGTTTCGTTTTGAAGCGCCATTTTATAATCGGGCAAGGTTTTTTGCGTGCCCATCTCATCATACATTTGTGTGTATTCATTTTTGATGCACCAATTGTCGCTGGGCACGACCATAATTATTGGTTTTTTTGCCTGTGAAAAAGCGGTTAACCCTGCAATAACAAAAAGAGTAAAAAAGATTAGTTTTCGTGCCATAATTGAATATTTAAAATCCACCGCCCAGTTTATTGATAATCCCTGCTGTTTCGAGTTCGCGCCTCAAAGCTGCGTGCCGCACCGATACAATTACACCCACTTTATATTGTTTTTTTCCCACTTTAATGCGATCCATAGTTCCGTCTCCGCTTTGCGCCACAAAATTCAGGTAATGCCCGCCATTGGAAAAGAAGGTTTGAAAATAATCGCTATGCTGCACTTCGGCACCGGGTTTGGTAACCAGCGGACGGGTCATGCAACCCGGTTTTCCACCGTTTATTCCTTTAAAAACTACGGCATGCACGGCATTTTTCTTTGCCTGGTATGCCGCTTTATCAGGTTTTTTCCCGAACCCCCACACTTTAATGAGCTGGGTTCCGTCCATACCGGTTCCCATACATTCCACCTCGTAGTTACCTATTACAAATCCGGCCATTTTTTTCTGCTTCCTGGTTTGTCCTGACACTGATACCGAAAACATCAGCAAAACAACACATCCGATAAAACCTATTTTTTTCACCATAACTGTATGATTTTAAAACATTATTCGTAACCCTATACTAATTCCCAGACCCATGCGGTCTTCAAAAAATCCTTTATAATCGAAATCTTCATTTAAAACCTCACCATCTTTATCCTGAATTTCTGATGATAGCATCATGTAATAATTTACCGAACCCAGCAGTTGAATGTTGTGCGCGAGGTTAACGCCAAGCCGCGCTCCCATTTCTACAAAATCGGTAGCAATTTTCTCTTCATCCATGTTATCCTCCCAGTCACCCGATTCAACTCCATACCCGATAAATGGCCCCCAGTGCAAAAAACTGATCGGATAAAAATCTTTTGCTACTCCGAAGCTGAACCGGGTAAAGGTAAAATCGTCAACAAATTCGTCAAATTCATAACTGTCTCCCCTATAAGCGCCCTCCACATAAATTTTCCACGAGGTCAACGCTTTTCCTGACTTGTCTTTACCAACCAAACCGCCAAAAACTTTAGACATATAATATTCCACCCTACCGGTGTATCCTGACAACCCGCCAACGGTTGTGCCCAGGAAAAGATTCAACCCAACATCGTTCCGTTGTTCGAGGAACATGCCGTAGTTATCAACTTTACCGCCTGCTATTTGGTAAAAAGTTGACGGCTCTGTTTGTCCGGTGGTCACTTTCCGGTTGTCCACTACTTTCATCGATTTTACCACGGCAACCCTGCGCGAAGTGATGTCGCCGTTTCTTTTGACTCTGTTTTCGTGAACGAAATAACGTTGGTCGAATTTCAGATCTTCTTTTTTCCCAATTTTTGCCGAAATGGGTTTCACATCGCTCACCATGGCTTTCACCCTGAAATCCTGCCGTTGCCGTTCAATATCGGTTAACACCATTTCAATGGCAGAGGTTCCCATTTGATCGAGTAGTTCGCTTTTTGTTTTTTGTACTTCGGGCGCCAGCGGTTGTTCCGGGTTGTATTGCGTGGCAGAAACTGAATTATGCTGATTCGATACCGCAACAAAAGGGAAATTGGCATTGTTGAAAGCAGCAATTCTATCCGCTTTATTGGGGTCGTTTTCGCCAACCCAATAATCGCGAAAAAACACCGCTGCAACCGAATCGTTGAAATCGAGTTTTAACAGGTAACTGTTTAACGATGCCCGATAACCGTTGGATGTTCGCTTTTCGGTGGCTGTCTCGTTTTTATTGTAGTATTGCTCCATGGTCATAATGTCGTAGAAATCGAAAGCCAAAACATACGACTGGTTGACGAGTTGCATGCCCATGTCCATTAACGACGATTCTCCCCGTTTTGATGAAGAAGCCACAATAAAATCGTGGTCGTTGGCATTGAACAGCCCGCGTTCTTTCAGAATATCGACGTTAAAACTGCCGTCGGGTTGGCGGTTAAACCAAATGGAAAGAATTTGCTGCCCAACCTTGTTTTCATTCAGCCACTTTGCAATGTCGTTCTCTTTCAGTTTCAACATCACCCCAAACGCAGAATCCCGCTTCGCCTCTGTTTTGATAAGGTTATGCGAAATGGTATTGTCGTAATACTTTTCAGGCACTTTTTGTGCCTCTGAAAAACGTGTTAACACTTCACTGCTCAAATTTTCATCAAAATCGAGGCCGATAAAAGTTAATGCATTTCGGTCGTATTCCGAAGAAACGTAACGTTTTGCTTTCTTCCCCGATTCTTCCATATTTTGAGCGTTTAAAAAAAAGGGAACAGCGAGAACGCAAATGATAAGATAGATGGTTTTCATTATTTTGGTTTTATAATCCAAATTTAGTAATTATCTAAAAAACATATCAAACATTTGCTAATTTATAAACGTTATAGATAAGAGCTTAAAGCTTGAGGGACAATAGTTTAATAAACGCTCAAATCGTCAATTGAAAATATTATATGATTTGTATCTAAGCAAAACATAAATCACAACATTTTTCTGCCCTTATGAACCTCATAAAGCAAAAGTTTCATATACTTTTTTCCTATTGTTACAAAACTTCCATGGAATTTTTAAATGTGATAAAATCAACAAATTGATAAAGTACACTGCTGTTATTTCGTAACAAACCCTTAATTCTGTTTCTGTCTAAAATGCACCAACTTTTTTTACACAGACTCCGATAGTTGATTTTAAAAAACAAATTGTTCGTCAGGCGAGAAGAAACAATGTCAAAATTGCTATTTTTGATATCAAATTAATAACATCCAAAGGGATTTTGGAACAGTATTTAAAAATTGAAAAAAGATAATTTGTACACTAAACATGGGCAGTTTAAACATGAATAAGTTGATTTTTTCCTTCCTGCTACTTTTTATTTTGTCTGAAGCAAAAGCCCAGCCGGTGGAAGTTCAGGCAAATTACAACGGTGTTGGCGATGTGGATTTTGTTGCCTACAACAACACTCAGGCGCCGTTGTTCCTTCAGCTCGACTTTGCCGATCTGGAAAACACCACGTTCGACGGGACGCTGCCTTATGTTAAGCTTTTAGAGCCGGGCTTCAATGTGCTTTTTACGCTTTACCGTTATCCCGATTCCGACGTGCCCCGGTTCAACCATCAGATAAAAATTTTCAGATCGAATCCGCTGGCACTGCCCGATCTCGATTTTCCCTACCTGATACCTTTTGCCCCGGGCAGTGAGATTTCGGTTTTTGATGTGAAAAGCCTTTCGGGCTTCTGGGGAAGCGCTTTGCCCGATTCATGGAATGCCACCGGTTTTACAGCAAAGCCCGGTGAACCGGTTTTTGCCAGCCGCACTGGCATTGTGGTGGAAGTTGCGGGCGCAAACCGCACCGGCGAACCGCAAACATGGTATCACACCTGGAATAATTCGGTGACTGTACTTCATGCTGACGGCACACTGATGTGCTATAGGAATATTGTAACGGGCAGTATAAAACTTAAAGTAAATGAGAAAATTTTTGCCGGGCAGCAACTGGGTTTTGTGGCGCCACACAGCAATGAACTGCTTCTCGTTATTTTTCAGCAAACTCTGGATTCACAAACCCTGAAATTTGTTCTTCCTCAATTTGTAACAGGCAAAGAGGAAACAGGCATATTGCTCCCCTCCCGGGAATATAAGGCGGAGCATCCTGCTGAAATCCGGGGGATTGAAATGAATAACCGGGAAAAGAGAAGATATCTGAAGTGAAATATAAGTTTTTAGCTGCCTGATTTTTTTGTAATGACCAAAACAATGTTTATAAAACTCGGAATTCTGCTTATAGGCTTTTTTTATGCCGGAGTACTGCCGTATAGTGTGAGACGAAGCGTTCAGCATATTAATTTCGATTTAAAAAAATATACCCTGAGTTTTTTGAGTAATAAAAACCTGTATGGGAAAGCTTATATGAGAGGATATACCCGTTTGCTCTTTTTTGTAGCCATTTCGCATTATCTGTTCTTTTGGCTGCTTTCAAAGTTTTATGATCTGGGAGAGAATGAGCGCTTCATGCAGTATATAGACTACAGTTTTGCCTTTTTGGCTTTGCTGGCTTTCGTGCCTCACAATATATTTCCATACAGCCGTAAGCGGATTTTAATCAGCTTGCAGCGGTTCTTTCACAATATATTGGCAGTTGTTGTTTTTATAACCCTTCCCATCCTCATCATTTTGTTTCAGATCGCAATTTTGCCCGAGCTTCGTTTTTTTGGCATTTCCGGACTTTTAATAATCACCGGAACGGTGGCTGTTATGATAATCTCTATAATCAAAAACGGAGTGAACGGTGTCACTGAAATGCTTTTTATAAACGGGATCAGTATCTGGAGCATTTTTGTTACAATCATTACTTTTATCCGTTGATTTTCCGGCTTGCAGCCATTCGCAGACAAATCCCGAAAACAGAATAACATAAAGTTAACATTTGGTTTTATTTGTCTTATATTTGTTACTTGTTTTGATGTCAGTAGCTTAAAAAAATATTTTACTGTTTGTTTAAATTTCCCCATTCTGCATTTACCGATAAATTCATTCACTTTACAGAAAACTTTGGCGGTGTTTTGAGTTTTCTGGTAATTTTGCACCCTTTGATTTTACATTGAAATGCGAGAAAGAATAATTGAAGAGGCAAAAGAACAATTTTTACAGTTTGGAATCCGGAATATCACCATGGATCAGATTGCAGCTGAACTGGGAATTTCTAAGCGAACGCTGTATGGTCTGTTCAAGGATAAAACTGAGCTGATATTTTCATGTGTTGACGCTCTATTTATGCACCATAATTTGAAAACAACCGAAATTATGGAATCTTCACAAAATGTGATTGAAGCTTTTTTCAATTCACTGCGTGAGGGCATGAAAGTGATGAATACAGTGAACCCGGTATTTTATTACGATTTAAAAAAATTATATCCGAAAATTTGGAAGGCAAGCCATGAAAGAAAAATGAGCAGCTCTCTGCGCTTTATGGAAGATCTGCTGAAAAAAGGGATCAGCCAGGGACTATTCAGAGAAGAGATTGATGTTCATATCATTTCCAAATTATTTTATGAACAAACCAAGCTGATTATTGATGAACAGGTTTTCCCGAGAAATGAATTTTCAATTTCTGAAGTTTTTAAGAATTTGACTGTCAATTTTATGAGAGGAATTTCAACCCATACAGGGATTAATGTAATTGACGAAATGATGATTAGAGAAAAATTAAAAACAGATAAATAACAGAGTACCATGAGAAAGAAACAGATTTTTATCGCAGTGCTGCTTTTTATGTTCATTGGCGCTTTGCAGGCGCAGGAAAAACTATCGCTTGACCTTGCTGGCGCAAAGCAGCATGCGCTTGAATATAACCGGACTATAAAAAGTTCGAGCCTTGCAGTAACCCAGTCGCAGGAAAAACTCTGGGAAACCATTGCCATGGGGTTGCCACAGATTAATGCCAATGCCGACTATGTGAATGCTCTGGGAGCTGAAATCAGTATTCAGTTTGATGAAAACATGCCCCCCACAAAAATTCCGATTAAACCAACCAGCAACTTCAACCTTCAGGTTGGGCAGTTGCTTTTTAACGGTAACTATCTGGTGGGTGTTCAAACAGCAAAATTAGCTCAAAAGCTTTCAGAAAAGAATTTAAAAAAAACTGAGCAGGATATTGTCAGCCAGGTGGTTGAGAGTTATTACCTGATTTTGATTTCGGAAGAATCCATGAAGATTTTGCAGACGAATACTGAGAATCTTCAGGAAATATACAGGAAAACAGAGCCCCTTGTCCGGGTGGGAATTCTGGAAAAGGTGGAGCTTGACCAGTTGTCGGTGCAGGTGAATTCCCTTTCCAATGCAGTGCGCTCAGCCGAACGTCAGTACGAAATGGCAAAAAATCTTCTGCGTGTTCAGTTGGGCGTGTCAGCGGAAACTGAGCTGGAACTTACCCAATCGCTTTCTGATTTTATTCAGACAAATCCCACCGCAGGAGGCGATGCTTCATTTGAGCCCGAACAAAATGTGAACTTCCAGCTTGTGCAGTTACAGGAAGAGTTGTCGAAAAAACAGGTAACCATGCAGCAATCCAGCTATTTACCTACACTTTCAGGCTATTATAACTTTACGGAAAAAATATTGAAACCTGCTTTTGACATGTCGCCAAAACATCTGGTCGGATTGCAACTGAGCATTCCGGTCTTTTCCAGTGGCGAACGGCGTTCAAAAGTGAGGCAGGCAAGAATTGACCTGGAAACGACCCGCAACAATAAGGCATTGCTCGGCGAGCAATTGGAAATCCAGTTCAGTCAGCTGCAATTCAATCTTTTAAGTGCACTGGAAAGTTATAACACACAAAAGGAAAATGTGGAAGTATCCCGCGAAGTGTATCAGAATTTGCGAAGGAAATTTGAACAGGGGTTGATTTCAAGCCTTGAACTTACCACTGCCGACAGTAATTATCTGCAGGCGGAAGCGGAATATCTTTCAGCAATGCTGGAAGTGTTGCAGGCAGGCAATGCGTTGGATACTTTAACCGGAAAAATATTAAACAATTAATACAATAGAGATGAAACGGAATTTGAAATTTTATAATCTACTTATTCTTGCAGGCGCAATGCTTGTCGGATGCTCACAAGGAAGCAAAAAAGGAAAAACGGCAGCACCTGACAGTGCCGATAAAAAGGAGATAGTCAGGGTATTGGAACTTCAACCGCAAATTGTAGCCCGCTCGGTGGAATATCCGGCAACATTGTTGCCCTATGAGGAGGTTCATCTTGCGCCGGCTTCGCCCGGGCGCATCGAAGCAATATATGCCGATGTGGGCGATCGCATTGCCGCCGGAACTACCCTGGTGCAGATGGATAGAACTCAGTTGCATCAGGCAGAAGTGCAGCTGAAAAATCTTGAAACGGATTTTTACAGATTAGATACGCTCTCCAAATATGGAAGCATCGCAGAGCAGCAATTTGACCAGCTAAAAGCCCAATATGACATTGCTAAATCAAATGTTGAGTTTTTACAGAAAAATATTCGTCTGGTGGCGCCGTTTAACGGAGTCATCTCCGGAAGGTATTTTGAGCCCGGAGAAATGTTTACCGGTTCGCCCAACACCCAGGCAGGAAAAGCGGCTGTGCTTTCCATTGTAAGAATTGATAACCTGAAAGTTGAAACCTCACTTTCAGAAAAATATTTTCCGCTTGTGAAAAAAGGGATGGAAACCGATATTAAAGTAGATGTCTATCCCAATCAGGTTTTTGTTGGTAAGATAAACCGTATTCATCCCACTATCAGTCCGTTAGATCGAGCATTTAAGGTGGAGATTGTTGTCAGTAACCGTGAGGGAATACTTCGCCCGGGAATGTTTGCCAGGGTAAATTTTGACCTAGATGAGGAAGAAGCCATCCTTTTGCCCGGAATGGCAGTTTTGAAAATGCAGGGTTCAAACGACCGCTACCTGTTTGTGGAAAAAAATGGCGTGGCACACAGAATGGCGGTTACTATCGGAAAACGCTATGATGATAATATTGAAGTGTTTTCAAATGAGCTACATCCCGGCGACAAGGTTATAGTTCAGGGACAGGCACGCCTGGTTGACGGCGTTCAGGTTGAAGTCAGGAAATAACCTCCTTTTCAAAAAGTTATTTAAAAACAAAAAGTATGAGTATATATAAAAATGCTGTAAATAAGCCTATTACCACATTGATGATTTTTACTGCGGTGATGGTAATGGGATTTTATTCACTGGTTCAAATGCCCATTGACCTGTATCCGGAGATGGACCCACCATACATTTCGGTGATGACAACCTATCCGGGGGCAAATGCCAGCGACATTGAATCCAATATTACGCGCATTCTTGAAGATGCGCTCAACTCGGTGGATGACCTCAAAGAGATTACCTCCATATCAACCGATAATCTGTCGATAATCAACATGGAATTTGAATGGGGCTCAAATCTGGATGAGGCAACCAACGATATTCGGGATGTGATAGACCTTGTTATCAAAGCGCTGCCTGACGAAGCAGAACGCCCGCGAATTTTTAAGTTTAACACCAGCATGATGCCCATTGTCTTTTATGCAGTAACAGCAAATGAGAGCTACAATGGACTGGAGAAATTGTTAGATGAGAAAATCATCAATCCGCTGAATCGTATCGACGGAATTGGTTCCGTTGGAATTATGGGCGCACCGAAACGAATAGTATATGTGGATGCCGATCCCCTCTTGTTAGATGCCTACAACCTTACCATTGAGCAGATTGGGAATACCATTGCTGCTGAAAATATGAACCTTCCTTCAGGAAGCGTTAAGATGGGACAGATTGACTATCAGCTTCGTGTGCAGGGTGAATTTAACACCAGCGGACGCATTGAAAATCTTCTTGTGGCAAGTTTGGCTGGTAAACCGGTCTATATCCGGGATGTGGCAACTGTCCGTGACTCACTCAAGGATATTTCGCTGGATGAAAGAATTAACGGCGAAACAGGCCTCCGCATGTTCGTGATGAAGCAGTCGGGCGCCAACACCGTTAAAGTTGCCCGCGAAGTGCAGAAGGAAATTAATAAACTCCAGAAAAACCTTCCGCCTGATGTAGAGTTCAAACTCATCATGGATACCTCCGATTTTATTAAAGGCTCCATAAATAACCTTTCACAAACCCTGTTGTGGGCTTTTCTGTTCGTAGCTTTGGTTGTTCTGCTTTTCCTCGGACGCTGGCGCGCTACTTTCATTATAATTCTCACCATACCCATATCGTTGATTGTGTCGTTCCTCTACCTGTTTATCACCGGAAGCTCAATCAATGTGATTTCGCTCACTTCGCTTTCCATTGCAATCGGAATGGTGGTTGACGATGCCATTGTGGTGCTGGAAAATATTACACGCCACGTGGAAAGGGGAGCTACTCCCCGCGAAGCGGCGATTTATGCTACCAACGAAGTGTGGCTTGCCGTAATTATTACTACGCTTGTTGTGGTGGCGGTGTTTTTCCCACTCACTCTGGTTGGTGGAATGACGGGAGTAATTTTCAACCAATTGGGATGGATTGTTACTATTACGGTTGTAACTTCCACACTTGCAGCTATTTCGCTGACTCCGATGCTGTCATCAAGATTACTTAAAATACGTCCCAAAAAAGAGAAGGTGAAACGGTTCAGCTATGAAAATACCATCGAAAAGAGTCTTGGTTGGTTGGATAATTTTTATGAAAGCACGCTGCGCTGGGCGCTTACTCACAAAACTTTCACGCTGCTGACTTCACTTGCCATTTTTGTGGGTTCATTGTTTTTGCTGAAATTCGTTCACACCGATTTTATGCCCGAATCTGACGAAAGCAGGATTACCGCCTCGGTTGAATTGCAAACAGGGGCAAGAGTGGAAGAAACCATAAAAACAGCGCGTTATCTTGAGCAGGTTATCCGGGAGAAAATCCCCGAGGTTGAAATTATGTCGGTGTCGTCCGGTGCAGACGATGAAGGCGGAATGTTTTCATTATTCGCCACCACAGGTTCCAACATTATTAATTTGATGATGCGTTTATCACCCATTGATGAGCGCGAGCGTTCCGTATGGGATATTGGAGCAGTTTTGCGCGAAGAGATCGCTGCCTTGCCCGAAGTGATTAACTTCGATGTTACAACTTCAGGAAGCGGAATGGGTGGCGGCGGCTCAAGCACCGTAGATGTGGAAATTTTCGGTTATGATTTTGACATAACCAACAAGGTTACTTCAGAAGTGGAAGCGAGGCTGATGAATGTCCCCGGCGGAATTGACGTGCAGGTGAGTAGAAAAGACGACAAACCTGAATTGCAGTTTGTTCTTGACCGCGACAAGCTCGCTTTGCACGGGCTGACCACAGCTTATGTGTCAACCATCATACGAAACAGGGTAATTGGCATGCTGGCTTCAAAATATAAGGAAGAGGGTGAAGAGTATGATATTCGGGTGAGGTTAAAAGAAGAGTTCCGCAGCTCAATTACCGATCTGGAGGAATTTTCGGTTGTGACCCCTGCCGGTGCACGTGTAAAACTGAAAGAGTTGGGCGAAGTGAAAGAGTATTGGTCACCACCCAATATTGAACATAAAAGGCGGGAACGTATTGTAACCGTTTCAGTAAAACCTGACCGGATTGCTTTAGGCGAACTTGCCAATAGAGTGAAAGCAGCCGTTGAAGATATTGAAACCCCTCAGGAAGTGCTGATGAATATTGGCGGAACTTATGAAGACCAGCAGGAGTCGTTCAAGGACCTCGGACTGCTGATGATTGTCAGTCTGATTTTAGTTTTCATTGTGATGGCATCGCAGTTCGAATCATTCTCCATGCCGTTTGTGATTATGTTTTCCATTCCGTTTGCATTTACAGGAGTAATTCTTGCACTTTTTGTTACCGGCACAACACTAAGCCTTGTGGCTGCACTGGGAGCTGTTCTGCTGATTGGAATTGTGGTGAAAAATGGTATTGTACTCATTGACTTCACCAACCTGATGCGTGACCGCGGAATGGAACTTTATGAAGCCATTGCAGTTTCAGGGAAATCACGTCTGCGCCCCGTGCTGATGACCGCCGCAACAACCATTTTAGGAATGTTGCCGCTGGCATTGAGCACAGGAGAAGGCTCTGAGCTATGGAGACCTATGGGAATAACAGTTATTGGCGGATTGGTTTTTTCAACAATCGTAACCATGGTAATTGTTCCGGTGATGTATGGACTAATGGCAGTTCGGGGAGAAAGGAACAAAAAGCACAAGCTGTCAAAGCAATTTCGTTTCATGGATTAAAAGGTAAGAAATATGAAAGCAGTAATGATAATATTTAATCAGGCGAATACTGAGCGTGTTGAATTTATGTTTGACAAGCTGGGTATCAAAGGCTACACCTGGTTTAGTGAAGTGAGAGGCAGGGGAAGCAAAACCGGCGAACCCCGAATGGGAACACACACCTGGCCTGAAATGAACTCCGCTGCACTCACAATGATTCCCGATGATGCAGTTGACGAATTGCTGGAATCCGTAAAAAAGCTCGACAAGATTAACGAAGAGGTCGGTGTGAGGGCATTTGTCTGGAATATTGAGAAAAGTGTCTAAAATACGCCATTGGAATGACCGGAAGTAAGAAAGTTTTTATGTTAATTTTTCTTACTTCCGGCATTTTTTAGCCTCTGAAAAAAAGTTTTCCTGAACTTTTCAACTATACATTGTTAGTTAATGGTTGATGCCGGACACCATAAACCATCATTGTTTTGGTTATATTTGCAAAAATTTCAGAAATGACTCCTATATACAATGAAGATACAATACGTACGTTGAACTGGCATGAACATATCCGGAAGCGCCCGGGTATGTATATTGGTAAACTGGGAGACGGCTCTTCCTCCGATGACGGGATATACGTGTTGTTGAAAGAAGTGATGGATAACTCCATAGATGAGTTTATGATGGGATTTGGAAAAAAAATCACCATCAACGTAAGCGATGATAAAGTAGTCGTAAGGGATTTTGGGCGGGGTATTCCGTTAGGCAAGCTGCTGGAAGTTGCCAGCAAGATGAATACCGGCGCAAAATACGACTCCAAGGTATTTAAGAAATCTGTAGGGTTGAATGGTGTTGGCATTAAAGCCGTGAATGCCCTCTCTTCAAAATTTACGATTCGTTCAATCCGCGATGGCGTGGGGAGGGAGATTGAGTTTGAGCGCGGTATTGCCAGCAGTGAAAAAGATTTAACGCTGCCCGGCGAGCCAAATGGTACGGAGGTTATTTTTAAACCGGACCTGGAAGTGTTTAGCAACTATCACTATATCAGTGATTATGTGGTAAACATGGTGAAGTACTATACTTTTCTCAATGCCGGGCTAACCATTGAATACAACGGACAGCGATTCTACTCCCGCAACGGACTTCACGATCTTCTTGAAGAAAACATGGATGAAGAACCGTTATATCCCATTATCCACCTGAGAGGTGATGACATTGAAATTGCCGTAACTCACGGAAACAGGTATGGTGAAGATTACTATTCCTTTGTTAATGGTCAGCACACCACCCAGGGAGGCACTCATCTGCAGGCGTTTCGCGAAGTGTATATAAAAACTATCCGTGATTTTTACAAGAAGGATTTTGAACCGTCCGATATTCGTGCGTCAATTGTGGCTGCTGTCAGTATCAAAGTGGAAGAGCCCGTGTTTGAATCCCAGACCAAAACAAAATTAGGTTCGAGAGATGTGGGACCGGATGGACCCACAGTGCGAACGCACATTGCAAATTTTGTTCAGAAAGAACTGGATAATTATCTTCATAAACATCCCGATGTTGCAGAAATACTGCTCAAACGGATTACTGATTCGGAACGTGAGCGAAAAGCCATTTCGGGAATAAAAAAATTAGCCAGACAAAGGGCAAAAAAAGTGAGCCTTCACAATAAAAAACTTCGTGATTGCCGCATCCATTTCGACAGCAACCATGAACGCGCAGATGAGTCGTGTATTTTTATCACCGAAGGCGATTCTGCCAGCGGCTCCATCACAAAGTCGCGGGATGTGAATACGCAGGCAGTTTTCAGCCTCCGCGGGAAACCGCTTAACACATTCGGGCTGACAAAAAAGGTGGTTTATGAAAATGAGGAATTTAATCTGCTGCAGGCTGCGCTGAACATTGAAGAGAGCATTGACGACCTTCGCTACAACAAAATAATCATTGCAACGGATGCAGATGTTGACGGAATGCACATCCGGCTTTTGCTCATTACCTTTTTTCTGCAGTTTTTCCCTGAACTCATCCGAAAAGGGCATGTATATATCCTGCAAACTCCCCTGTTCAGAGTTAGAAATAAACAGAAAACCTACTATTGCTATTCGGAAGCAGAAAAGCAGGAGGCTGTTGAAAAATTAAAGGGTAAACCTGAAATTACCCGATTTAAAGGGTTAGGCGAAATTTCTCCCGATGAATTTAAAAACTTCATTGGGGAAGAGATGCGACTTGATCCGGTTCTAATGAAAAAGCATGAGCCCGTGAGCCAGATGCTGGAATTTTATATGGGGAAAAATACTCCTGATCGTCAGGATTTTATCATTGATAATTTGTATGTAGAAAAAGACGAAGTAGCCTGAGTTAAACAATTAAATTGAATGTCTGTAGAGGAATTAAATAGCGAAAAAGCAAGCGAACAGCAGAATAGGGAACCGGAAGGTATAAAAGAGGAGATAATCTATTTGCCGGGGATGTACCGGAATTGGTTTTTAGATTATGCTTCTTATGTAATCCTTGAACGGGCAGTTCCTTATGTAAACGACGGATTGAAGCCTGTTCAGCGCCGCATCATGCATGCCATGCGCGAGATGGATGACGGAAGATACAACAAAGTGGCGAATATCATCGGGCAGACAATGCAATACCACCCCCATGGCGATGCTTCCATTGGCGAAGCAATTGTGCAGCTTGGACAGAAAGAGTTGCTTATTGACACTCAGGGAAACTGGGGAAACACGCACACAGGTGACGGAGCAGCTGCACCCCGTTATATTGAGGCGCGGTTGTCGAAGTTTGCCCTTGAAGTGCTGTTTAACCCGAAAACTACCCAGTGGAAGTTATCTTACGACGGACGAAAAAATGAACCGGTGACTCTTCCTGCAAAGTTTCCTCTGCTGTTGGCACAAGGCGTTGAAGGAATTGCAGTGGGACTGGCATCAAGAATTTTTCCGCACAATTTCAACGAACTTCTTGACGGATGTATTGCCTGTCTGAGAGGCGAAGAGTTTGAACTGCTGCCCGATTTTCCGGGCGGCGGGCTTGCTGATTGCAGCAGATACAACGACGGTTTGCGCGGCGGCGCTGTGAAAGTACGTGCAAAAATCGAAAAGCAGGACAACAAAACATTAGTTATTACTGAACTGCCCTACGGAAAAACAACCACAACCCTCATCGAATCTATCATAAAAGCCAACGAAAGGGGCAAAATAAAAATCCGGAAAATTGATGACAATACTGCCGGAAATGTAGAAATTCTCATACACCTGAATTCCGGGGTTTCGTCAGACAAAACCATCGATGCGCTGTATGCTTTCACCGACTGTGAAGTTTCAATTTCGCCGAATGCCTGTATAATTGAAAACGATAAGCCACATTTTATCGGCGTATCCGAGATTTTGAAACATTCTGCCGAAAGCACTCTGCAACTGCTCAAACTGGAGCTGGAAATCAGAAAAGGCGAATTGGAGGAAGCGTGGCATTTTGCATCGCTGGAAAAGATTTTTATTGAAGAGCGGATATATAAGGATAAAAAGTTTGAGGATTCGGAGAATATGGATCAGGCGGTTGCACATATCGACAAACGCATGGAGCCATGGAAACCGAAGTTTAAACGGGAAATTACCCGCGAGGATATTCTCCGGCTTATGGAAATCCGAATGGCACGAATACTAAAGTTCAACACGGATAAAGCAGTAGAAAATATTCTTTCCATCGAAGATGAAATCGAAAAAATCAAGAAAAATATTGAGCAGATTGTTCCCTATACCATTCAGTGGTTCACCTATCTGAAAGAAAAATATGGAAAAGGGCGTGAGCGCAGAACCAAAATCAGAAGCTTCGAGAACATTGTGGCAGCAAAGGTGGCGATAAGAAATGAAAAACTCTATGTTGACCGCAAGGAGGGATTTATGGGATTCGGATTAAAAAAAGATGAATATCTGTGCGATTGTTCTGATATTGATGACGTTATTGTATTCCGGCGCGATGGAACCTATTTTATTACTAAAGTTACCGAAAAAGCTTTTATCGGCAAAAACCCGCTTCACATTGCGATTTTCAAACGGGATGATGAACGGACCATATACAATGTTGTTTATCGCGACGGCAAAACCGGATATTCCTATATGAAACGCTTTTCGGTTACCGGAATTACGCGCGACAGAGAGTATGATGTTACCAAAGGTACTTCCGGCTCGCGAATTGTTTATTTCTCGGCCAACCCCAACGGCGAAGCCGAAACACTGAAGATTTTGCTGAAACCAAAAGCGCGGTTGAGAAAAGTAGCTTTTGAAATAGATATGGGCGAACTGGCAATCAGAGGCAGGCAGGCAATAGGAAATATTCTGACCAAACATGAAGTATTTAAAATTTCGCTCAAAGAAAAGGGGGTTTCCACTTTAGGAGGCAGAAAAATATGGTTTGATGAGGATGTTTTGCGCCTGAATGCAGATAGCCGTGGCAAATATTTAGGCGAATTTTCAGGTGAGGATAATATTCTGGTTATCTACAAAAATGGAGAATTTGAGCTGCGCAGCTTTGACCTCAGCAACCACTTTGAAACAGGAATTCTCTCCATTGAAAAATTTGACAGCTCTAAAATTTTGTCTGTGGTCTATTATGATGCTGAGCAGGATTATTACTATGTGAAACGTTTCGAAATTGACGAACCTGAGGATAAACGCATACGCTTTATTGGCGAGCATCCTGAAAACAAGCTGATTAGCATTACCTGGGTGCGCTATCCGCGTCTGGAGATTGAATTTGGAGGGAAACATGTCGAACGCGAAAACGAAATTATTGAAGTTGCCGAATTTATTGGTGTAAAATCATGGAAGGCAAAAGGTAAACGTCTTTCAAACTATAGCATTGAGAACATCATGGAAGTTGAGCCCGTGATTCGCGATGAACACGACAAAGACCCTGCTGACGGGGAAAACACCGAAGAGAGCAAGGATAAGGTAAACGATGTTCTATTTGAAGTGAGAAGACCCGGAAAGGGAAATGGCACAGAACAGATGTCGTTGTTTTGAGCTTGAAACTCCGGAGGTTCAATAGTTTGAGGGCTTATATTGTTGCTTCAAACAATATCGAACCCCTGTCAAAACACATCAAACCCCCCTTAAATACTTATTTTCTTTTACCTTTATATTTTATTTTTTAGACGAAGCAATGAAAATTTATCTGATAGGATATATGGGGAGCGGCAAGTCAACGTTAGGGCGAAGGTTGGCCGGTCATGCCGGATTGCAGTTTATTGATATGGACCATTATATTGAGCAGCGAAACTGTAAAACGATTCCTCAGATATTTGCTCAAGAGGGTGAAGAGGAATTTCGCAAAAAAGAGCGAAAAGCATTAGAGGAGATCTCCGCATTCTCCGATGTGATTATTGCAACCGGCGGAGGCGCTCCATGTTTTTTTGATAACATCGATTTTATGAATCATACCGGAATAACTATTTTTCTGAATATTGATCCGGATATTTTAGCTTCCAGACTGATGCGATCCAATACAGAAAGGCCGCTTATTAAAGGAAAATCAAAGCAAGAGCTGGTTCAGTTTATTGATGAAACATTAAAAATCAGGCACAAATTTTATTCCCGTGCACATTATCAGATAACCCAGCCCGACATTGATTTGCAGGCTGTTATGAAGATGATTGAACAGAAAGAATAAAACATAAAAGCCATTTCCCTTTCAGAGAAATGGCTTTTATGCTTGTGTAAATGTAATCAATTAGTTGTCGTCTCCCGAAGGCACAGCCGGCAATTCTTCATCAGAACCGGTTTCCGGAGCAATTGTCGGGAAGTTGGGAATCTGAAGCGGATCTGCAACCGACTCAATCTGTTCGCGCACACGGGATTGATCCTGAGTCATCTTTTCGCGTGGAATGAAGCCCGTACCAATAACGGAAAGTACAAGCAGGGAACCAGCCAGAACCCATGTTGCTTTTTCCAGAAAATCAGTGGTTCTACGAACGCCCATAATCTGGTTGGATGCCTGAAAATTGCTGGCTAAGCCTCCACCTTTTGAGTTTTGAACCAGTACGATGAGTACCAGTAAAATACAAACTATAAATATTAATACCGTAATCAGAGTGTACATTTTATTTTGCTTAAATATTTTTTAATTTTTCAATTTCTTCAATCCGGGCTGCAAAGTAAATACTTTTTTCCGGATATTTCAAGTTTAATTTCTTAAAAGCTTCCAGTGCCTTATCGTATTTTTTTTGTTCTAAGTAAATCATTGCCAATGTTTCGGTGATTAGCTCATCGCTTTCGCTTGCCGACCTGGATGTTAATTTATTGCCTATTTCTCTTGATATTTCTTCAGGAGTCCTTGTTTCAATTTTTTCGCCTGCTCGCGCAGATGCAAGAAATTTGTCAATGAGGCTTTCTCCTTCTGTTGGTTTATCTCTATATTCCATTGCGTAGCCTTCGGTCTGCGGGTAGTCCGGCTCGTAGCCTGTAGCTGGCTGACCGGCCCGGGAATGCAAAAGTTTATAGAGCTGTTTTCTATCGGGGAGGAGTGGTGCCGTTCTGTTCAGTTCTGCTTCAAATCCGGGATTACCGGTTTCTTTCAGATTCTTCAGGTAAAGCAGAAGTGCTGCCTGGAAATAGGGGAACCCGGAAGAGATATTTTTAAGTTCTTCCAGCGAATCCCTGTTCAGCAGCGAAGGATTTTTTACGTGGTTATAAAAATGTTCTTTTTGCATAATTACCAGTTTGCAAGCGTTGCATTAAAAATATCTTCGGTGAGTTTGTTGATAATTTCAGGAACCAGTCCGTCTTCCACAGCACTTAATGAACTGGTACTGTCAAAATCTTCAAAGGCGGAAAAGGTCTGTTCCTTGCTTTGGTCGGGCTCAATATTGTTTGTGAATTTCACACGCACCGAGATGGTCAGCCGGTTGAGCGCAGCCATATCCTCTTTTTGGATAGCCATCGGGCGCACTTCATATCCGGTGATTTGCCCCTCAAAAATCAGGTCGCCATCTTCGCCCAATTCGTTTAGTGATGTTTGCCGCTGCAGCTTTTCCCGAAGGGCTTCGGTAAACGACTGGCTAAGAGTCGGGTTTATCAATCGGGCGCGATTTGGAAAATAATAGACGGAATAGGTTTTAACTTGAGGAGAAATGTTTGCACCTGTAAAGGAATAGGCGATTCTGCACGAAAAAACCGTACCGGCTAAAAGAATTCCCAATATAGAAATTTGAAAAATCTGTTTTTTCATCCCTTACCCTTTAATATTGTGTTCTTTAATTTTTCGGTAGAGCGTGCGCTCGGAAATTCCCAGTTCCTCTGCTGCATTTTTTCGTTTTCCGTTATGTTTTTGAAGTGCCTTTTTAATCATTTCAAGCTCTTTTTCCTCTAAGGACAATGATTCCTCAATCACCTCCTCGGTGTCCTGGATTTGTCTTTTGTCAATATGCGGAATTGGAACTGGCTGAGCAGATTGTT
Organism: Mariniphaga sp.; assembly: GCA_040772505.1. Taxonomy (GTDB): domain Bacteria; phylum Bacteroidota; class Bacteroidia; order Bacteroidales; family Prolixibacteraceae; genus Mariniphaga. The sequence goes on from JAXGYA010000004.1 coordinate 129,060, forward strand.
CCCGTGAACTGAAACCAATCTCTTCTGAGCTATAGAGGTCGCGGATAATCTGCTCCTGGTCAGCCGAAATTACCTGCTCCTCCTTCTCCATTATGTTGAGAACCAGTTTTTTCAGGTCGGTCATATCCTTTTTCATGTCAAAAAGAATTTTGTACAGGATTTCGCGTTCGTTGGAAAAGCCGGCTTCATCCTTTTTTGAGAGCAGTGCCGGAAGATTCTTAGTAGAAATGGAGGGTAAATAGCGCTTGAGCACTTCTTCTGAAATCTCGCGATTTTGTTCGATGATGGAAATCTGCTCGGTTATGTTCTTCAGCTGCCTTACGTTGCCGGGCCAGCGATAGTTTTCAAGTAAAATTCTTGCGTCGTCATTCAGACGGATGGGGGGCATTCTGTATTTTTCGGCAAAATCACGGGCAAACTTTCTGAACAGCAGGTGAATATCCTCCGGGCGGTGTCGCAGCGGAAGAATGTTCACAGGAACAGTGTTTAGCCGGTAGTACAGATCTTCCCTGAACTTCCCGGATTGAATGGCTTGGGGAATATCAACATTGGTGGCTGCAATAATCCGTACATCAGTTTTAATGACCTGCGAAGAACCTACACGGATAAATTCGCCGGATTCTAGTACTCTGAGCAGGCGAACCTGTGTCGCCAAAGGGAGTTCCCCGATTTCATCCAGAAAAATTGTGCCACCGTCAGCTTCCTGAAAATAGCCTTTCCGGTCGGAAAGAGCCCCCGTGAAAGAGCCTTTTTCGTGCCCAAAAAGTTCTGAGTCAATAGTGCCCTCGGGTATTGCGCCACAGTTCACTGCAATATATTTACCATGCTTGCGACTCGAAAACTGATGAATGATCTGGGGAAACACCTCTTTACCGGTTCCGCTCTCCCCTGAAATTAAAACCGAAAGATCAGTGGGAGCAACCTGAACCGCCACTTCAATAGCCCTGTGCAGTCCGGGTGAATTCCCGATTATCTCAAATCTTTGCTTAATACTCTGGATATCCATACCTGATTCGTGTTCAATTAAAAATACAAATTTACAACTTTTTGGCGGCATTATTTCCTGTGCCTTTTATTTAATCATTTATTGTCTAATGTCCAAATCGCGGCTTAATTATTTTTCACGGGCTGCCGGGATTTTATAATCATTATCTTTGGCAACATAAAAAATATTGAAAAACATGGAATTTATTGTAATAATTCCTGCACGGTTTCAATCTTCCCGCTTCCCGGGCAAACCATTGGTCAGACTGGGAGGCAAGCCGATGATACAGTGGGTTTGTGAGAATGCGGCACAAGTGCTTGAGCATGTGTGGGTAGCTACCGATGATGAACGGATTATGCAGGCTGTAGAAGCTTTTGGCGGGAATGCTGTGCTGACTTCATCAGCTCACCAGAGCGGAACAGACCGCTGCGCCGAAGCAGCTGAAAAATTGAAAAAAAACATCAGTTTTGATGTTGTAATCAATATTCAGGGCGATGAGCCTTTTGTTCAGGCTGAACAGCTAAAACAGCTCATGTCATGTTTTGATGATAAAACCGAGATAGCAACTCTGGTGAAAAAAATTGAATCAAACGAAGAGCTGTTTAATCCCAACCGTCCGAAAGTTGTTCTGGATGAACAGCACAATGCTCTCTATTTCAGCAGGTCGCCAATTCCTTATGTGCGTGATGTCGAAAAAGCAAACTGGCTCAGAAATAATACGTTCTGGGCACACATAGGCATGTATGCCTACCGCAAGGATATTCTTAAGCAAATTACACAACTGAACCCGGGGAAGCTGGAACAAACTGAAGCCTTGGAGCAATTGCGCTGGCTTGGAAACGGCTACCGGATTAAAACGGCAGTTACCCGGTTTCAGGGGATAGGAATCGATACCCCCGAGGATCTAATGGCTGCCGAAGCATGGCTGTTGAAATAAAGGGCATAAAATTTGCTTTTCCAAGAAATAAATTGTAATCTTTCAGCATGAAGCGATATATACTTTTAATCATATTCTCACTTATTTTTATAAGAGGCTTCTCTTTTGAGCCTTCGTATTCCTCATTTTACCAAAATCCAACTGTTGACAAAACTTCTGTTCAGGAATTGAAAATATATCCCAACCCTGCCGAAAACGGAAGAATTACTCTCGAAATGAATACCGGGGAGATTACCGAAATACGCTTAGTGAATATCATGGGTAAGGAGGTAGTTGTCCGTATTTTGGATTTCTCTGTTCCAAAATATCAGCTCACTCTTGAAAATATTCCCAACGGAATTTATTTTGTACGTGTTAAAACTTCAAAAAATAAAGTTGTTGTAAAAAAACTGATTGTATCTTCACGATAATTCTCCATACCGTTTTTTTGCCTCTTCCAGAATAGCGATTGTGGCAGTAGCACCACAGCGCGAACATCCCGCATCTTTCACTGCCAAAAGTGCAAGTGCGTATTCCGCCTGCAGCTTTAATTTTCACTCCCGGCCCAACACTTTTTCTCATCAGTTCCAGAACGGGAAGTGTTGCTCCCGCATATGAATATTTTCCATAGCTTACTTTAACAAAACCAAATTTAGTCGTCGATAATTTGAAAAGCCATCTGCCGGAATTTCCATCCGGTTTCATCATTGGTTGATCCTTGGGTTTGCTTCATAATGATACCGATTATCTGTTCGGCAGGATCGGCAAAATATTGGGTATTAAAATAACCTCCCCAGTCAAATGTTCCCTTGCTGCCTTGCCCTCCCTTGTTTTGTCCCTCTTCGGTTAACACGGCAAAAGCAAGTCCGTGGTATTTTTCTTCGCCTCCAAACAGATTGCCGCTATGATTTGCCATGATTGTTTTTACCGTGGTTCTGCTCAGCAACCTGTTGCCATTATACTCCCCGCCGTTGAGATACATTTGCAAAAAAGCGGCGTAATCCTTTGCAGTGCCCGAAAGCCCTCCGCCGCCGGAAAAGAATGCTTTTGCTCCTTTTATCGGGTAATCTGCATCATAAAAAGTGTTTGGAAATTTTCTCCATTGATTGTTTTCTTTGTATTGAACCGCAACCAGACGGTTTGCTTTTTCCTGTGGAAAGTAAAATCGCGTGTCATCCATCCCCAGCGGGTCAAAAATACGGGTTTTTAAGAACTCATCAAATGGAACACCTGAAACCACTTCAATGAAATACCCCAAAATATCTAATCCTTCGCTGTAGGTATATTTTTCACCGGGATGATGGTGCAGCGGCATTTTTGCCAGTTTTTTTATGTTTTCGGCAATGGTAATGTTTTCAGTGGTGAAGGCATCAATAATCCCCGCTTTTCCGAAAATCATTCCGAAGCGTTCATCTCCGTCAATTAAGCCATAGCCAACGCCGGAAGTGTGTGTGAGCAATTGACGGATTGTGATTTCACTCTTGGCAGATACTCCCCTCCATGTGGTATCGCTGTAACTGAACGAAGTCATCACTTTTGGATTTTTAAATTCCGGGATATATTTGGAAATGGGATCGTCGAGTCTGAATTTTCCTTCTTCCCAGAGTATCATCACTGCGGTGGATGTAATGGCTTTGCTTTGCGATGCTATCCGGAATATATCATCGCGTTTGAGTGCTTTATTATTCTCGCTGTCAGCCATTCCATGGGCTTTCCAATAGACAATTTTGCCGTTCCGGGCAATGAGCGCAACAACGCCCGGCACCTGATTCAACGCAACTGCCTGTTCGAGCATATTGTCAATTCGCGCAAGCCGCGCGGATGAAACACCGGCGCTTTCAGGAGATGCCTCGGTTAAAACCGGCGATTTTTGCTTGGATTTTGTTTGGGCTTCTGCACTGAAACAGAAAAGAGAGAACAAAAAAAGCAGCAGGGTTAATTTTCTTAAATACATATCTTGATAATTTTAATTGGTTAATATTTTGTGAAAATTGTTTTTCAATTATCCAAGGAAACAGCCACATTGATTTTTCGTGTCATAAACTACCAAAAATACAAAAATAAAAAGAGGTTGCTGTTTTTCGCAACCTCTTTTTGCATTAAATATTTTTGAAGTGTTTCGGAATTTTACCTGTCGCGGCGTGGTCTTTGTTGACCTCTTTCGCTTCTGCGGCGGTTGTCATCCCTGTAGCCTCCCTCCCTGCGTGGCGGGCGGTCGCCTCTGGGCGGACGTTCCACATAGCCTTCCGGTTTTGGCAGCAATGCCTTGCGCGACAGTTTCAGTTTGCCTGTCTTTTCATCCACACCAATTAACTTCACTTCTATAATGTCGCCTTCCTTAGTGAAATCTTCAGCAGATTCAACACGTTTCCAGTCCATTTCTGAAACATGCAGCAATCCCTCCTTGCCCGGAATGATTTCTATAAAAGCGCCAAAGGAAACAACCGATTTCACTTTGCCTTTATAAATCTCTCCAACTTCAGGCACGGCAATAATTGCTTTTATCCGTTTTTTGGCGGCTTCAACTTCTTCAATTCCGGCTCCCGAAATTTCAACAATACCCTTGTCGTCAATTTCTTCAATGACAATAATGGTTTCTGTCTCTTCCTGAATTGCCTGAATAATTTTTCCACCCGGTCCAATCACCGCACCAATCATGTCTTTCGGAATTTCAATAACTTCTATTCTCGGCACATTGGGTTTAAAATCCGCCCTTGGTTCCGGGATAATTTCCAGCATTTTATTCAGTATGTGCAAACGTCCTTCTTTTGCCTGCATCAGCGCCTGAGACAGTACTTCGTATGGTAGCCCGTCAACCTTGATGTCCATTTGGGCTGCAGTGATTCCGTTAATGGTTCCTGCCACTTTAAAGTCCATGTCGCCAAGGTGATCTTCATCGCCCAAAATGTCGGAAAGAATGGCATATTTGCCTGACTCCTTATCAGTAATAAGCCCCATTGCTATTCCGGAAACCGGACTTTTAATTTTCATTGCAGCGTCCATCAGCGACATTGTGCCGGCACAAACTGTTGCCATGGAAGATGAACCGTTGGATTCAAGAATGTCGGAAACCACGCGTACTATGTAGGGAAAGTCGGCGGGTATCATACGCTTTAGTGCACGATGTGCCAGGTTGCCGTGCCCGATTTCACGGCGGCTAAGTCCACGGGGTGTACGTGGTTCGCCAACAGAAAATGGCGGAAAATTGTAGTGAAGCAGAAATTTTTCTTTTCCCTGAACCGTAACATTATCAATGATTTTTTCATCCATCTTGGTTCCTAATGTAACGGATGTCAGTGATTGGGTTTCGCCCCGGGTGAATAATGATGAGCCGTGCGCTCCGGGCAGATAATCGACTTCGCCCCAAATTGTGCGGATTTCGTCGGTTTTCCGACCGTCCAATCTGATTTTTTCATCCAAAATCATCCGGCGCATTGCCTCTTTTTCCACCTCGTGATAGTAGCGCTTAATCAGTTTTTCATGAAGTTCCAGATCAATTTCTTCGTTTTTGGCATTGGCTTCCTTATACGCTTCAATATACTCATCGCGAATGGCATCAAAGCCTGCCAGACGTTCCTGCTTGTCGTGAACATTGCTTTTGGCAAACTGATAGCAGGCATCGTAAAGTTCAGCCTTTACTTTTGCACGAAGCGCTTCGTCATTGTTTTCGTGGCTGTATTCACGTTTCACAACACCCAGCTCTTTTGCCAGTTCTTCCTGTATGCTACAATGTTTTTTAATCTCTTCATGCGCAAACTTAATTGCTTCTAACATCTCCTCTTCTGAAACTTCATTCATTTCACCCTCAACCATCATAATGTTGTCGAAAGAAGCACCAACCATAATGTCGAGGTCGGACTCACTCAGCTGGGTATGGGTGGGATTAATAATTAATTGTCCGTTGACACGGGCAACGCGGACTTCAGAAATATGTGTTTCAAAAGGAACATCGGAGACTGCAATGGCAGCGGAAGCCGCCAATCCTGCAAGTGCATCCGGCAAATCTTCCTTATTTGCTGAAACAAGGGAAATCATCACAGCCGTTTCGGCGTGATAATCTTCGGGAAAAAGTGGACGCAATGCACGGTCAACCAAGCGGGCTACCAAAATTTCCTCATCGGATGGACGTCCTTCGCGTTTAAAAAAACCACCGGGGAAACGCCCGGCTGCCGAAAATTTTTCTCGGTAGTCAACTGAAAGCGGCATGAAATCTACATCTTCATTTGCCTCACGTGCTGAAACCACAGTGGCCAGCAGCATTGTTTCATCCATGCGTACCACCACCGCCCCGTCTGCCTGCCTGGCAAGTTTGCCGGTTTCTATGGTAATTGACCTGCCATCGGCAAGTTCAATTGTTTTTGTTACTGCATTTACCATAACTTAACTAAAAAATTCAAATGTTTATAAAAAAATAAGGGTGGTGAGGTTTTGTAAAGATATAAAAAAAAAAGGCAATCAACTATTGCCTTTCAAATAATATTATTTACGCAGGTTCAACTTAACAATAATTGCCCGATAACGCTCAATATCTTTGTTTTTCAGATAATCGAGCAGTCTTCGCCGCTTTCCTACAAGTTTAATCAGCGCCCTGCGCGTGCTGAAATCTTTTTTGTTGCTTTTCAGGTGATTTGTGAGGTGGTTGATTCTGTAGGTAAACAAAGCAATCTGTCCCTCAGCGTTGCCGGTATCCTTTTCATTTTTACCGTGCTCAGCAAAAAACTCCTGTTTTTTTTCAGATGTTAAATACATTTTTAAAAATATTAAATTAAACCATGTTTAAGCCGCAGCATCGCCATCAATAACAACCGCTTAAAATTTATGTGCGCAAAACTAATTAATTCTTTTACATTTTTATCGAGTAATCTCCCTGACAGCAAAAAAAATAACAGTAAAAAATTAATGTTGCCGACGTTTTGTAGTAAATGTCCATAAACTTTTGCTGAAAAGGCTTTAATTGGCAATATTTGTAAAAAAAGAGTCCAGAAGCTCAGGAGCTTCTTTTTACCCGTAATGAACTTTTTAAACAATAAATTATCGATTTAAAAATGAATTCAAATTCCATTTCCCGTTTTATGAAAGAGCATTACCGGCATTTCAATGCTGCTGTCACGGTTGATGCTGCCGAAAGCTACAAAAGCCTGGTTGAAAGTGGAGGCAAAATGATGATAACACTTGCCGGAGCCATGAGCACAGCCGAATTGGGCAAGTCTCTGGCTGAAATGATAAGAGAGGATAAGGTGCACATCATCACTTGCACCGGTGCTAATCTTGAGGAGGATGTTTTCAATCTGATTGCCCACAACCATTATGTAAAGATACCTCATTACCGCGACCTTTCGCCGCAAGATGAGCAGGAGCTGTATGAAAAAGGGCTGAGCCGTGTAACTGATACCTGCATTCCGGAAGATTTGGCATTTCGTAAAATTGAGAATAAAATACTGAAGCTCTGGGAAAGAGCAAAAGTCGAAAAGAAACGCTTTTTCCCCCATGAATTTATCTATGAGCTCTTGTTGTCCGGTGAACTTGAAGGTGAATACCAGATTGACCCCAAGGATTCATGGTTGCTTGCAGCTGCCCAAAAAAACCTGCCGATTATTGTTCCCGGCTGGGAAGACAGCACATTGGGCAATGTTTTTACTGCTGCCGTAATCCGCGGAGATATTGACGTGAGCATTCTCAAAACCGGGATTGAATATATGGTTTACCTTGTTGACTGGTATCGGAGCAATTCGGAAGCCGGAGTGGGGTTTTTCCAGATTGGCGGAGGGATAGCGGGGGATTTCCCGATTTGCGTTGTGCCGCTGATGATACTTGATTTGGATTGGAAAGAGACTCCATTTTGGAATTACTTTTGCCAGATCAGTGATTCGACAACAAGCTACGGCTCCTATTCCGGCGCTGCACCCAACGAAAAAATCACATGGGGGAAACTCTCACCGGATACCCCGCGGTTTATCATTGAATCGGATGCAACAATTGTTGCACCGCTGATTTTTGCGTACGTGCTGGGCTGGTAAAGTGTCAGAAAAACTGAAGCGGGACCGGCGGATGCATTTTTTTATTCGGCAGCAAACTATTTTAATTTCAGGTAAGCTGCTTTTATTTCGTTATATAAAGCATCACTGATTCTGTAGAGTGGTGCGCGCAATTCTTGCCGGATGATTCCCTGAATATGCAGCAGCGCCTTGACCCCTTCAGGATTTCCCTCTTTAAAAAGAAGCTTGAACAGATCGATTAATTCAGTGTGCAGTTCACCCGCTTCGGAAAACTTCCCGTCAAGGGCAAAGTGAACAAGTTTGCTGAGTTTCCCCGGCAGGGCATTGGCAATAACTGAAATAACGCCAATTCCTCCGATAGCGATTAAGGGTAATGCCATCACATCATCACCGGAAATGACCGAAAAATGGGCAGGTGAATATTTTTTTATGCGTGTAGCCTGAGCCACAATCCCTGAAGCTTCCTTGACGGCAACAATTTTGGGAGAAGCTTCGGCAAGGCGTATAACCGTGTCGGATTCCAGATTCACTCCCGTGCGTGAAGGAACATTGTATAAAATAATCGGTACAGGACTGACTTTTGCAATGGACAGATAGTGGTGGAACATCCCTTCCTGCGAGGGTCTGTTATAATATGGTGTAACTACAAGCAATCCGCTCACTCCATTAAAATCATACTTATCAATCTGCTCAATGATTTTTTGAGTATTGTTGCCTCCCATTCCAACCACAACGGGAAGACCTTTGGAGTTTTGCTTTATAAAACTGACAATCTCTTTTTGCTCATTTTCACTTAGAGTAGGCGTTTCGGAAGTTGTTCCGAGCGCTACCAAATAGTCCATTCCGCCTTCAATCTGATTTTTCAGAATCTGACCTAACGCATCAAAGTCTATCGAATTGTTTTCTGTAAATGGTGTTACCAAAGCCACGCCTGCACCTGTAAATGGATGGTTCATGTTTTATTTATGTTTGAAAAAACTGTCCAAGATAAAAAATTTGTTGTCTGGCAAGATACATTGAGTCAGGTTCTTTCTGAATGTTAATATTTAGGTCAAAAAAGTTGCTTTCATCAGGCGACCATCCCAACTTGAAATGTGCTTTGCTTAGTGCTGTAATGTAGTCTGACAGAAATGTTTGGCTTAAAATAATATTAAAAAGCAGGTCGAATTTAGTATTTATGAATTCATCTGCCGAGCCGGGTTTCGGGAAACCGAGCCAGTTCAGGTCATTGGAGGTTATAACGTTATTTGCAGCTTCAGCTTGCTGGTTTTTGTCAAGAATACACAAATTTCTGAAGATGATTTTCCCGTCTGAAAAATGATTGCGAAGAAACCGCAAGGCTTCAGCATCTGCAGGCTTCCAGAGAACTCCTATCTTTTTGACAGAATCTTTCTGCGGAATTATCACACGCCGGTCACTCTGTGATACTTTTTTGCGAAGCTTGTGGTAAGCCAATTTTTCCAGTAAATGCATAGACAAATTATTCTCAAAAATTGATTTAATAAACAATTAATCCTGAATCATCTTCAAAAAGTCACCTTCGGAAATTACAGGAACCCCAAGGCTGTTTGCCCTTTCCAGTTTGCTCGGACCCATATTTTCACCTGCAAGCACATAGCTTGTGTTTTTGGAAATTGATCCGGTGTTCTTGCCGCCGTTTTGTTCAATTAGTTTTTTCAGTTCATCACGCGAAAATTTCTGAAATGTTCCCGAAATCACAATATTCAATCCAGCAAGTTTTTCTGTGCGGTTTGTCAGTTGTTCTTCGCTCAGGTGAAACTGAACTCCTTGTTTTTCCAGAAAATCGATTATTTTCAGGTGTTCGTCATTTGAAAAATAATCCACAACACTATCGGCAATGCGATCGCCAATCTCATCAATTTTAATCAAGTCCTCTTTTGTCTTTTCAATGAGATTTTGGATCGAAATCACCTCTTTAGCCAATTTTTTTGCAACCGTTTCACCCACAAAACGAATTCCCAAAGCGTAAAGTGCACGTTCGAAAGGCACGTTTTTTGACGCTTCCAGCCCATCGAGGATGCGCTGTGCCGACTTTTCTCCCATCCGCTCCAGTCCTGCTAATTGTTCTTTTTTCAACCGGTAAAGATCGGCAACACTTTTCACCAGTCCCCGGTTGAAGAGCAGATCAATGGTTTCCTGCCCCAATCCGTCGATATCCATTGCTTTCCGGCTGACAAAATGTTCAATTTTTCCCTTAATCTGGGGCGGGCAATTATCTTCGTTCGGGCAATAGTGTGCTGCTTCGCCTTCGTTTCTGATTAGTCCGGCGCCACATTCCGGGCAATGTTCAATAAAGGTTACGGGTTGTGCTGCCGGGTCCCTTTTTTGAATATCCACTCCGGTAATTTTCGGGATGATTTCACCTCCTTTTTCCACAAAAACGGTGTCGTTCAGATGCAGGTCGAGATTTTGAATTATATCTGCATTGTGCAATGATGCCCGCTTTACGATTGTCCCGGCAATTAGCACCGGTTCAAGGTTTGCAACGGGTGTTACGGCTCCGGTGCGACCAACCTGAAAAGATACCGACTGCAAAATTGTGGATGCACTTTCTGCTTTGAATTTATACGCAACCGACCAGCGTGGAGATTTGGCTGTGTAGCCCAGCTCTTCCTGCTGTGCCAGGGAGTTTACCTTTATCACCACGCCGTCGGTGGCAAAGGGTATTTTGTGGCGTTCTGCATCCCATTTGCGCAGATAGCTGAAAACTTCATCGAGATTGTGGCATAACTCTATGGCGTCTGAAACTTTGAAACCCCACTCTTTTGCTTTTTTCAGGTTTCCAAAATGAGTGTCAGCCGGCAGGTTATCCCCCATGAGCACATAAAAATAGGCATCGAGCCTGCGTGATGCCACAACGGAAGGGTTTTGCAACTTTAGTGTTCCTGCCGAAGCGTTACGGGGGTTGGCAAACAGTGGTTCACCGGCTTCTTCGCGCTGTTTGTTCAGTTCCTCAAAAACGTGAAAAGGCATCACAATTTCACCGCGGATTTCAAAAGCTTCCGGAAAATTGTTGCCTCTCAACAAAAGCGGAATTGACCGTATAGTGCGCACGTTGACAGTTACATCATCGCCTCTCTCTCCGTCGCCGCGTGTGACAGCGCGTATTAATCTTCCATTTTCATAGAGCAGGCTGATGGATGAACCGTCGAATTTCAGCTCACATACATATTCTAAACTTGTACCGGCAAGTTTTTTTATGCGGTTGTCGAAATCAACAATTTCACCTTCGGAATAGGCATTACTGAGCGACAACATGGGATAACGGTGTTCTACCTGTTCAAACGCCTTGCTGATATCGCTGCCCACCCGCCGGGTGGGTGAGTCGGGATCTGAAAATTGCGGAAATGCAGCTTCCAGTTTTTCCAACTCGCGCAACTTCATGTCGAAGTCATAGTCGCTGATTTCAGGCTGCGCCAACACATAGTATCTGTAATTGTGTTCGTCTATCTCTTTGCGCAATCCGGCAATTTTCCGATAGGCTTCTTTTCGCTCCATTTGTGAGTTTTTTATATTTTACCCGTAAAAATTCAGCTAAAAATAAGCAAGATTTTTTATACCCGTTAAACAATTTTGTACTGAATTACTTTTTATAAGGGAAATACAAGAATGGATAATTATGAGTGATGAGGGGTCAATAAGGTTTGATAAGGTTTTTTGCTTACTTTGCATGAAAGGTCTTGACACTTGATACTAACAGTCTTGATACTAAAATATTAAAAATTATAAAATGGCATTTACACTTGAGATAGGAGAAAAAGCAATCGATTTTAACCTTCCGGCTACTGACGGAAAAAATTATACTCTTGAAAGTTTTAGCGATTCAAAATTTCTGGTGATTTTTTTCACCTGCAACCACTGTCCGTATGTTACAGGCAGTGATGAGATTACGCGGCAGACCGCAGAGAGATTTCGTGAGCATGGTGTTGAGTTTGTGGGGATTAACTCCAACAGTGCCAATACTTACCCGGAAGATGATTTTGAACACATGAAAAAGCGCATGGAGAAGTTCAGTTTTCCATGGAAATATCTTCGGGATGAGTCTCAGGAGGTTGCCTTGGCATATGGCGCTTTGCGCACTCCACATTTTTATGTTTTTAATGAAAACAGGGAGTTGGTTTATACCGGAAGGGCACTTGATAATCCGCGCGACACATCAAAAATGACTGTAAACGATCTTGACAGGGCATTGGAAGAGCTGGTTTCAGGGGAGGAAATTTCCGTTCCGGTAACCAATCCCATCGGTTGCAATGTGAAATGGGAAGGCAAAGACAAAAAATGGATGCCCCCTGAAGCATGTGATTTGGTATTTTGAGTTTAACTTTTCAGCCGGTATCTGTTTTTAATTAATCTTTTTTGTAAGTTTGTTTCACAAATGAAAATCAAACAAACTATTAAAATGAAAAAGATATTTTTACTTCTCAGTGCGATTCTGGTTACTCTAAATTTTGCTGATGCACAACCTTCTCCCGGTGGTTTTTACGGAATGTGGTCTATTCATATTGAAAATGGAAGAGTTGGCTGGCTGAAAGTGTATGAAAACAATGGCGTTCTGGATGCTGATCTCCTCTGGCAGGGAGGAAGTGTTTTGCCGGTGCAAAGTGTTTTTTTACTTGATGAAGACAATCTGGTGGTCATGCGTGCAGGTGAGGAAACACGTGCCGCTGCCGATGGACGGGAGAGAAAAGTGATAACTCCTCATCTGTTTGAGATTATCCGCAGCGGAGACCGGATTTCAGGAAAATCAATACAGCCCGCAAGAAACGGCATGCAGGTCAGTGTCGCGAAATTTTATGGATGGAAGCTTCCTAATGTGCCGCCGGCGCCCGACCTTTCAAAAGTAAAATATGGCAAACCGGTAAATTTGTTTAACGGAAAAGACCTGACAGGCTGGAAACTTACCAATCCCGGGCAGGTGAACGGATTTAAAGTGGTGAATGGAGTACTTGTAAATGATCCGGTGCAGCAGGAAGGCAAAAGGATTTCCTATGGAAATATCCGAACCGAACAGGAGTTTGAAGATTTTAACCTGACGTTGGAGGTGAATGTTCCGGAAGGGAGCAACAGTGGTGTTTATCTGCGCGGCATGTATGAAATTCAGGTGATGGATTCCTATGGGAAAGAAACCGATTCCCACAACATGGGAGCAGTTTATAGCCGGATAAAGCCCTCAACTGCTGCCGAAAAACCGGCAGGGCAATGGCAAACCATGGACATAACCCTTTGCGATCGTCATATTACAGTAAAGCTAAACGGAACAACCATCATTGACAATCAGCCCGTTTACGGTCCGACAGGAGGCGCTTTAAGCGGTGATGTGCTGGCGCCCGGACCAATTTACCTGCAGGGCGACCACGGAAAGGTATCTTACCGAAATATGGTTCTCAAGCCCATTGAAAAGTAAGTAATACAGTCGGATTAATTTTCTTGACTTTTTTGAAAAAGCTCAGGAACCGGTTAGGCTATTGTTTCCTTTAGAATTAGCCATGTAATATAGCCTAAGTATATAAGAAGAAGGATTGCCGCTTCTCCCCGGTCCAGCCTGTATTTTCTCCCGGTAAACACAAAAACTAACAAGAGAATTGTGCCTGCGGCTAAAAGATAAAAGTCAGAATTAAAAGCTTTATTGTATGCAATTGGGCTAACTACGGAACCTGTTCCCAAAATCAGAAAAATATTGAAAATATTGGAGCCAATAATGTTTCCAACGGCAATTTCTGGGTTTTTCTTCATTGCGGCTACAACGGAAGTTGCCAATTCCGGAAGTGATGTTCCCACAGCGATGATGGTGAATCCGATAATTTTTTCGCTGATGCCGATGAATTGTGCCAGTTTAACAGCATTGTCAACAACGAGCTTCCCGCCAACAATCAAGGCAGCAAGCCCAGTAATAACAATTAAACCTGCCTTGTATGCCGGAATCTGACTGACAGTAAATTTTTCAACAGGACGTTTTTTCTTTGACATATGGAAAACATATACTAAAAACCCCAAAAAAAAAAGAAGTAGTATCAGTCCGTCAATTCTGGATATAACCGGTTTGTCAACTAAGAAAAAATTGTTGGCAAGAAAAAACAAAATTATTGCCGCAAGCAATGAGAGGGGAATCTCTATCCGGATTGTGCTTTTCTCAACCGTTAGCGGAAATATTAGTCCGGAAATACCCAGAATTAAAAACAGATTGGCAATATTACTGCCCATAACGTTTCCTAATACAATATCATTAAGTTGCTCTGCAGAAGCGATAACTGATACCACCAGCTCAGGTGCGGAAGTGCCAAAAGCAACGATGGTGAGTCCAATAACCAAATCAGAAACCCTGTATCTCTTTGCCAGAACAGATGAGCCGTTTACCAGCCAGCCGGCACCCTTAATCAATATCCAAAGACCAATAATTAGAAGCAGACTGTTTAGCCACATATTCAAAATATTTCGACAAAAAAACAAATATTCAGTGAATAACCCAAACGGCAAATTTCAGGCTGTTAGATTTTTTTAAATATTCTATTTATCAAAAAATAACTGAATATTAACAGGTTAAATTGTTTTTGAATTTGGAATTAACTCTTTATTGTGTGTGCGCACACACTTTTCTTTTGCATTTGAAAACCATTTCATTACATTTGGGAAAAAATTAGCTTTTTTAGGGTGAAGAGAAAAAAAATAACCATTCAGGATGTGGCCCAATATGCAAAGGTGTCGGCAGGAACTGTTGACAGGGTCATTCATAATCGCGGACGGGTATCATCAGAGAAAAAGAAAAAAGTAATTGATGCCATTGAAAAGCTGAATTTTAATCCGAACATCCTTGCTCGCACTTTGGCGCTTGGAAGCCAGTTTTTGGTTTGCATTCTCATTCCGTCAGCTCCTGTGCCGGGGCATTATTGGTATTTGCCGCTTCAGGGTTTTAAAACTGCTGCTGCTCAATACAAAGATTACGGGATAACCCTTGAATACTTTTTTTATGATTTGTTTGACGAGATTTCTTTCATAAATCAGGCTGAGAAGATTTTGCAATTAACCCCTGATGGTGTTGTTTTTGCGCCGCTTTTCCTTCAGGAAAGCTACTTTTTTGGCGAGAAATTAAAAAGCCGGAATATTCCCTATGTGTTTATTGATGCAGACCTTCCCAACGGGGATAGCCTCTCCTATGTTGGTCCGGAAGTGGAGCAAAGCGCCTATATTGCAGGAAAATTGCTGTGTTCAACCCTGCCGCATGAAGCGGAGATTTTGATGGTCAATATGGTTAAGGGGTTTGAAAATGCTTCGGCGCTTCAGCGGATGGAGAAAGGGTTCAGAGCGTTTTTCAGTCAACATGCTCCTGAAAGAGAAAAATTGATTCATACGTTAACCATTCACTCAATTGAAAGAGAAGATGTGTTCAGAGAGCTGACCGGATACTATTCGAAAAATTCCGGGATAAAGGGAGTATTTGTTACCAATTCAAGAGCATCTTTTTTATCTGAATTCCATCGGGGAAAAGCATTGAACATCCGGCTTATTGGCTTTGATTTGGTTGAAGGAAATATTGAACATCTGAAAAACGGCGGAATAGATTATATTATTTCTCAAAGTCCGGTGCAGCAAGGGAAACGCGCCGTCAAAACACTTTTTGAATTCTTTGTATATGGGAAAACGCCCGAAAAAATTCAGCACGTTCCACTGGATGTCATCATCCGTGAAAATGTAGATTTCTATATGCAATTCAATGGTCAGAATTTAAATGGATATCAAGAATAACAACTGAAAAATAAGTAATTATGAACAAAAGTAATGAATCAAGAAGGGATTTTATTAAAAAAACAGCCGGTGTCTCTGCCGGGCTGGTAGTCGGCGGAGTACTTCCGGGATTCAGTGCATCATCCTACAAGCGGATTCTCGGCGCTAATGAAATGCTCCGTGTATCGGTGATGGGTGTAAATTCCCGTGGAAATGCACTGGCAAAGAACTTCGCTTTTCAGGAAAATTGTGAGGTAATCCACATTTGCGATGTGGACTCACGCGCCACAGAAAAGTGCATTGCTGCTGTTGAGAAAGTGCAGAACAAAAAGCCTGCTGGCTTCGTAGATATCAGAAAATCACTGGAAAACAGAGATGTGGATATTCTGGTAGTTGCAGCTCCCGACCACTGGCATGCTCCTGCAGCGCTTATGGCTTTGCAGGCTGGCAAACATGTGTATCTGGAAAAACCTTGCAGTCATAGCCCGCGCGAAGGCGAAATATTGATTGAAGCTGTAAAGAAGTACGGGAAATCCATACAAATGGGAAATCAGCGGCGCTCCTATCCCAATGTTGTGAAGGGAATTGAGGAGTTGAAAAATGGAATTATCGGAAGAGCATACTTTGGAAAAGGATGGTACACCAATAATCGGGGTCCCATTGGAGTGGGCAAAACTACACCCGTGCCCGACTGGCTCAACTGGGATCTTTGGCAGGGACCTGCTCCCCGGATGGTATACAAGGACAACATCGTCCACTATAACTGGCATTGGTTCTGGCATTGGGGAACCGGAGAAGCGCTGAATAACGGAACACACATGATTGACCTGCTGCGATGGGGATTTGATGTTGATTATCCGGTTAAAGTCAGCTCCAATGGTGGGCGTTTCCGCTATAATGACGACTGGGAAACTCCCGACACTCAGGTGATTAATCTCGATTTTAAGGAGGGAGTTTCCATGACTTGGGAAGGAAGAAGCTGCAATGGAAAGCCGATTGAAGGAAGCTCTGTGGGAGTTATTTTTTATGGAGAAGAGGGAAGTCTGTTTATTCCCGGAGGAGATCAGTACACAGTTTTTGATCTGGATAATAAAGTTGTGAAAGAGGTGAAAGGTTCAAAGGAGATTGATCCGCGTGATGCAGCCAATCCGTCAAGCCATATGGATGCCTTGCATATCCGTAACCTGTTTGATAATATTCGCTCGGGAGAGAGCCTTGTGGCTGATATTGATTCGGGACATAAAAGTACAGTGCTCGTGCAGTTAGGCAATATTGCCCAACGCGTTGGACATTCACTGGAAATCAATCCGGGAAACGGACATATAATTGGCGACAAAAAGGCGCAGAAGCTTTGGTCGCGGACTTATGAAAAGGGTTGGGAAATGAAATTGTAAAAATGGAAATATTTAAAACAACTGAATATGAAGTCTAAAACAGTTCAATTTTTAAAAAGAAGTATTCTTCTCTTTATTTTAATTTTTTTCGGGATACATGAAATGAAAGCGCAAATTATTGAAGGAATTCATTACTATACCGGTCAGCCGGTACAGGTTAAAATCAATAATGGAATTATTGAAGAGATTACGGTTACCGATAAAACCATTGGTGAAAATCCTATTTACATTGCACCCGGTCTTTTTGACAATCAAGTCAATGGGTTTGCAGGTGTCTCTTTTGCTCTTGGCGACAGTGATCTCACGCCCGAAGGAATCGAAAAAGCAACCGTTGAATTGTGGAAAAAGGGAGTTACAACCTATCTTCCCACTCTAACAACCAACAGCATTGAGGTGCTTACCCGCAACTTCAGGCTTCTGTCTAAAGCAGTGGATGATGAAAAACTATTGGGTTCAATACCCGGCTTTCATCTTGAGGGACCATACATTAATCCGGAAGACGGCTACCGGGGTGCCCATCCGTTAAAATTTGTCAAATTACCCGATTGGGATGAATTTATGAAGCTACATGAAGCATCCGGAAGAAATATTTTACAGATTACAATAGCACCCGAGATGGAAGGGGCATTGAATTTCATTACTAAGTGTAGTCAGAATGGGATCGGGGTAGCATTGGGACACCACAATGCCGATATGGAAACGGTTAGGGCTGCTATCGACAGAGGAGCAAAAATTGCAACTCATCTTGGGAATGGTGCCGCAAACATGATTAACCGGCATTACAATCCATTTTGGTCACAATTGTCAGACGACAGGCTGAGTGTTAGTATTATCTGCGACAGTTTTCATTTGCTGCCTGAAGAGATAAAAGTCTTTTTCAAAGTTAAGGGAGTTGAAAAAACGATAATTACATCTGATGTTACGCATTATGCAGCATTAGAGCCGGGTGAATATAAAACATCTACCGGGGAGACTGTGGAACTGACACCTGAAGGATTGTTGCACTACCCTGCACAAAAAGTATTGTATGGCTCGGCATCTCCAATTACCAAAGGGGTTGGATATGTGATGAAGGTTACCGGATGCACTTTAGGTGAAGCTGTTCAGATGGCAAGCACCAATCCGGCACGACTGTACAATTTGAATGACCGCGGTACTCTGGAGCCCGGGAAGCGGGCAGACATTATTTTGTTCACCCTGAAAGATTATCAGGTAGATGTTCAAAAAACCTGGGTGAAAGGGAATTTGGTTTATGAAAATTTAAAATAAAAACATGAATAAAACCTTTAAAAAAATAGCTGTCGGTCTTGCGGCAGTTGGCCCCGGACTGTTCCTGATCGGTTATAATATCGGTACAGGTAGCGTCACAACAATGGCAAAAACAGGTGCTGAACACGGAATGGAGTTGTTCTGGGCGCTTGTATTGTCATGTGTTTTCACCTTTGTTTTAATGGTAGCCTATGGAAAAGTAACTCTTGTTTCAGGTAAAACCGCCCTTAATTTTATTAAAAGTGAGTTTAGTTTTGGCTGGATTCTGGCACTTTATATTTTAATTGCACTGATAATTGGCGAGTTGCTTGCCCTCATTGGCGTAATGGGAATAGTTGCCGATTTGGCTCAGGAAGGTATCCGGCTAATAACAAACGACGTGCTAATCAATCGGTTTTGGATAATTTTGGTGCTTGTTGCCGGGCTTTATGTGTTGCTTTGGTTAGGGCAATATAAGACTTTTGAAAAAGTGCTCACCTTTTTTGTGATTTTTATGGGGCTCTCTTTTATTGTGGTGTTTTTTATGGTTAAGCCCGATTTCAGTGCAATTGCCAAAGGTTTGGTTCCCAGAATTCCTGATACTCCCGGCGCAATGGGGCTCATCGCTGCCATTGCTGGAACTACCTGTTCTGCAGCCGTTTTTATTATGCGAAGTACGGTGGTTGCAGAAAAAGGGTGGGGCATCAATAATCTGAAAGATGAAAAAAGAGACTCTTTTGTTTCGGCAACAGTCATGCTGCTTTTGAGTGGTGTGATTATGGCTGTCTCTGCCGGAACGCTGCATGTGATGGGAATGACCCTTGAAAACACAGTGGAAATGATTGCTCTTTTTACACCGCTTGGAGGGAAAGCCGCCGCATTTATCCTGATTTTGGGAATTGTTGGCGCAGGCATTTCCACTATTTTCCCCATTGTATTGATTGCTCCCTGGCTGATTTCCGACTATTCGGGAAAACCGCGAAACATCCATTCAACACAGTCGAGGGTATTAATTTTTGTAGCCATGCTGTTTGCTTTTGGTACCGTTTTCCTGGAACAAAGACCGCCGGCTCTAATGATCTTTTCACAGGCATTTCAGGCAGTGATTTTGCCCGCAGTTGCAATCCCCGTACTTATTTTAATCAACAGGAAAACACTGATGGGTGAAAATAAAGCCAGTTTGAAAGAAAATATTGGAATTTGGGCAGTTGTACTCTTCTCATTTATGACCGCATATTTTGCTATTGTTGAACTATTTTAAAAATGAAAAAAATGAAAATTAAAGAATTTAAAAAAGATAATTTACAGGTGAAAGTTTTAGAATCAGCTGAAAAGCTGGGAGAATCTGCTGCAGTGTTTGTGGCAGCCAAACTTGGTGAAGCTATCTCAGAAAAAGGACATGCTAACCTGATTCTGGCTACCGGCGCATCGCAGTTTCAGTTTTTGGAACATTTGCAGAAGCTGGCAATCGAGTGGAACAAAATCAACGTTTTTCATTTGGATGAATATAAGGATTTGCCCGAATCACATCCGGCAAGCTTTCGTAAATATCTGAAAGAAAGGATAATAAACAACGTCCAGCCACTGCAGGCTCATTTTCTCAATGGAGATGCGGAAGATGCTGAGGCAGAGGCTTTAAGGTATGAAGCCCTACTGAAAGAGCATCCCATTGATATTGCCTGTATCGGAATCGGAGAAAACGGACACATTGCTTTCAACGATCCGCCTGTTGCCGATTTTAACGATCCAAAGCTTGTGAAAATAGTAGAGCTTGATGAAGCTTGCCGTAAACAGCAGCTGGGAGAGGGGTGGTTCCCCACATTCGATGACGTGCCAACACATGCTATTACGCTCACCATCACGGCAATAATGGGCTGCAAAACCATAAGTTGTGTAGTTCCCGATGAGCGGAAAGCAGAAGCTGTTTACAATACACTGAATGCAGAAATATCAACTGACTGTCCGGCAACTATTTTAAGACAACATCCTGACACAGTTTTATACCTTGATAAAGGTTCTGCGTCTAAACTGAGCTGATTGCCAGGAGGCAAGTAATTTTTAAAGGAGGATTTGATGACGAAATATTCCAGAAATCAATATTTAGCCATTTTATCCTCCTTTTAATTTATAGCCTTATGTTAGTATGTTAACTTTGTGGTTTATTGAATTTTAATTATCGACATGAAAATTTGGAATATTGGAATTATCGGAACTGGGATGATAGCTGATTTTCACGCCCGGGCAATCAACTCCTTGCCCAATGCAAGGCTTGCCGGATTTTGCAACATCAGAACCGAAAAGGCTGTTAAAATGGCCGAAAAATACAGTGTGAGCTACTGGGGTTCTGCTGAGAGCATGCTACAATCGCCGGATGTTGATTTGGTTATGATTGCAACCCCAAGCGGTGCACACATGGAGCCTGTAGTTCAGGCAGCGAAACACGGAAAGCATGTATTATGCGAAAAACCGCTTGAGATTTCATTGGATAAAATTGACCAAATGATTGAAGCACATGAGAAAGCGGGAACACGTCTTGGCGGAATTTTCAATATGAGGTATAATGAAACAACAAAAATTATAAAAGGCGCAATTGATGCAAACCGCCTGGGAACAATCACCTGTGCAGCTGTCTATGTTCCGTGGTGGCGAAGTGATACCTACTATCGGGGATGGCGCGGAACATGGGCTCTCGATGGTGGCGGCGCAATGATGAACCAGTCCATCCACATGGTCGATTTGCTTTTATATATGATGGGACCCGTTGAATCGTTAGCCGCGTTTACATCAAATATCGGGCATCCTCAAATTGAGGCAGAAGACAATGCAGTGAGTATCCTTCTTTTCCAAAATAAGGCGCTTGGCATAATCTACGGCACAACAGCTTCTTTCCCCGGACAGTTCAGGCGACTGGAAATAACCGGCACCAAAGGAACAATTGTACTGGTAGAAAACAGCCTGACGGTCTGGCAATTTGATAAAATGACCGCTGAAGATGAGCAAATTATTCAAAAGCACGGGAAGATTGAAGGAGGAGGCGGAGTTGCTGATCCCGCTGCAATGACCTATGACAATCACGCAAAAAATTTAGCCTCATTTATTCGTGCCATCGAAGAAAACCGTCCTTTTGAAATTGATGGGCATGAAGCACGAAAATCGGTTGCATTGATTTTGGATATTTACAAATCGGCTCAGTCGAAAGTTATCTTATAAAACACTGTTTTGCCTCCCGGCAAAATTCGTTGAAGCATCATTTTTTTGTTTTTACTGAAAAACATAAAGTATTTTATGAGAACAATTTTTAATTTTTCATTGACTTTTCTTCTTTTTGCAGTTTTCTCTGCATGTTCACAAAAGCAGTTTAATCCTGAAAAAGAAAAGTTGTGGAATCAGATTTCCGGTTTCTTTTCTCCTCCGGAAGAGTTTCAGGGTGAGTATGGCGAATATCGTTCTCCGTTGAAATTCTATAATGGAGATTCTGTTCGATCTGCCGGCGATTGGGCTAAGCGAAAAGAGGAAATTAAAACCCGCTGGCATGAATTGATGGGCGAATGGCCGGAGCTGATTACCGGTCAGAAGTTTGAAATTATTGAAAGTGAGGAGAGAGAGAACTTCATCCAGCATAAAGTTCGCTTTTTCTGGCTGCCCGGTGAGCAAACCGAAGGGTATCTTTTAATCCCACCGGGAGATGGAAAAAAACCGGCAGTGATAACAGTATTTTATGAGCCGGAAACCGCAATCGGCTTGGGGAATTCACCCCACCGCGATTTTGCATATCAGCTTGCCCGCCGGGGTTTCGTTACACTCTCCATTGGGACAACCGAAACCACCCGTGCAAAAACCTATTCGCTCTATTATCCGTCCATTGAGAATGCGCAGGTACAACCGCTCTCTTTATTGGGATATGCCGCCGCCAATGCATGGTATGCACTGGCAAATACCGGCAGTGTGGATTCCTCCCGGATTGGGATTGCTGGCCATTCCTACGGAGGAAAATGGGCGATGTTTGCTTCTTGTCTGTTTGAGAAATTTGCATGTGCTGCCTGGTCTGATCCCGGAATTGTTTTTGACGACACAAAGGGGTCGAATGTAAACTATTGGGAACCATGGTATTTGGGATATTATCCGCCTCCTTGGACTAATGCATGGAGGCAGACCGGTGATTTAGAATCGGCGCGTGGACTGTATCCCCGGTTGATTAAAGAAGGTTATGATTTGCATGAACTGCATGCGCTGATGACAGGACGGCCGTTTTTAGTGTCGGGAGGTTCTTCCGATCCTCCTGAACGATGGATTCCGTTAAACCACACTATAAAGGTGAATCAATTGCTTGGCTTTACAAATCTTGTGGCAATGACAAACCATCCTGAGCATTCACCAAACGAAGAATCCAACGAACAGATTTATATGTTTTTTGAATATTTTTTAGGAGATTAACATTAAATAAACAAATCAAAATCTGTTAGTCAGCTTGTCAGCACACCAGAAGGGGCTCTCTCATTTATTTTTCCTGTAATCATCCAGCAATCCTTCAAAAAGCCAGTTTGCAAGCGCCTGCCGGTTGCTTGGAATTATGAAACGCTGCTGATCGCGTTTGTGATTAATATTTCCCAGTTCAATAAAAACTGCAACCGGGTGGGAATTTCGCACAACGTACAGGTTTCTGTCAGAAACTGTTCCTTTATACCCTCTTCCGGGCTGGTGCTGGTCATATTTTCGCTGGAAAGTGTTTTTAAAAGTGGTTGCAGCCCTTTTGCCGGCTTCACTTCGTTTGTCGTGATAGAAAAACACATCGATATTCTGCCCATGGCTTCGAGAGTCTAAATGAATAATAATCATTCGCTGAAAACTTCCCCTGTGTTTCAGATAGAGGCTGTTCACCGCGTCGGTGCGTTGTTTTAGCCTTTGCTGCTGGTTTAGCGGAATTCTCTGGTTTGGATAGCACACCTCGTCTTTATCGGGTTTAAGATAGCTATCATCACGAATTCCGTCATTCGGATCTTTGATAATCATATAAACCGTTGCCCCGTGCTGTATGAGATTGCGTGCCAGACGCAGCGTAACATCATAGGCGTATTCATCCTCACAAAGTTTCCAGTTTCCATACGTCCCTACAGCCCCTGGATCAGGGCCACCATGCCCCGGAACAAGATGGAAAACAGCACCTTTTAGCTGGTCGTCAATGATTTCAACATCTGCATACCGGGGCCCGAAAATTTCATGCCTAACTGTTTTTCCGCTTGCTTTTAACGTGGTTTCGTTTTTCTTTTCAGGAAGTTTATATTTTCTTCCCGCAATGAGCGAATTGTTTGGTCCCAGCTTCCCTTTGTTCAGCTCAATGAAAGCATCCAGATACTCTGAAACAGGATATCCGTTACGGGTAAGCATCCGGTAGATTCCTTCTCCTTTCTGGGCAATTGCCTCTGCATTTTGAGCCTTCGCATTAAAAGAAAATATCACTACTGCGAAAAAGATGATTAAAAAAATTTCTATATATTTTTTTATATGTAGTTTTGACCCTAACATGAATTTTCTCATCTGTTCATATCGGTTGAATAAGATACCTGCCGCTAAAATAGCAGTTAGTTTTAATAAAATCTTATCAAAATGCGACAATCTTTCAGCTATACACTGTTAATAACTTCTCTTTTCCTTGTTTGGAATTGCAAAGTACAATATGTTCAAAGTTCATTTGAATACAGAAACAGTATTGTTTCGGATTCTATTATGGCAGTTGACAGTCAGCTTCTTCAAGTATATTTGCCCTACAAGCAGATTATTGATGAAGATATGTCCCGTGTGATTTCGGTTTCAGCACAAGAGATGGTGAAAAACAAACCTGAAAGTAACCTGACAAACTTTTTGGGTGACCTTTTGTTGGAGCAGGGCGAGAAGGTGATGATAAAGATGGGAAAGGACATTAAACCCGATATTTCCTACTTTAACTATGGCGGAATACGCACCTCCCTTCCGAAAGGTGAAATTACCGTAGGGAAAATATTTGAGCTTATGCCTTTTGAAAATGAGCTGGTCTTCATACAAATTTCAGGGAGCCGGATTCAGGAGTTTCTCAATGCAGTTGCCGAGAGCGGAGGTGAAAGCGTGGGAGGAGTTCGCTTCAAAATATCAAACAAAAAAGCAAAAGATATTGAAATCGGAGGTTCTCCGTTGCAGCCGGATTCATTTTATTGGTTGGTTACAAATGATTATGTTGCAGCCGGTGGCGACAGGCGCGAAATGCTGACTCACCGGAAAGAATTTATTGATAGCGGCGAAAAAATTCGAGATGTGATTATTGAATACATGGAAACAAAATATCAGTCGGGGCAGGAGATTGTGAAGGAAAAGGATGGGAGGATTGCTTATGAATAGGAGATTATTTGTAAAAACGTTAGGTGCCGGGATAGCCGGTACGGCAGTTTTGGGCGGAATTCCGGCAGGTTTATACGCAGCAGATGATTTTGTAACACTCACTGTTTTGCATACAAACGATATTCATGCACACATTGAGCCGTTTACAAATTCCGATGCCCGCATTAATGGCAAGGGCGGACTTGCGCGCATTTCCGGAATGGCGCAAAGCCTGCGGGAAGTTAATCCCAACACCCTGCTGTTTGATGCCGGAGATGTTTTTCAGGGAACCCCCTTTTTCAATTATTTCGGCGGCAAATTGTTGTATAAGCTGATGTCTGAAGCAGGATATGATGCCGGAACTATCGGGAATCATGAGTTTGACAACGGTTTGAAGGGGATTCTTGATGCATTGCCTGAAGCAAAATTTCCGTTGATTAATTCCAATTACGATTTTTCCAATACAATTCTGGCAGGAAAAATTCCCCGATGGAAAATATTTCGCAAATCAGGAGTTAAAATCGGGGTTTATGGCTTAGGTGTTGAACTGGATGGACTGGTAAGTAAAAAGAGCTACGAAGAAACGATTTATTTAGATCCGGTGAAAGTTGCCGGTGAAATGGAAACATTTCTGAAAAAAAAGAGACAGTGTGACCTGGTCATTTGCCTATCTCACCTCGGACATCGCTACAACAGCGATAAGGTGAGCGATATCGTTATTGCCGGTGAAACCCGGCACACCGATTTGATAATTGGAGGGCATACGCATACCTATCTGAAAGAGCCTCTGATTCTGAAAAACAAACAGGGTCTTCCGGTAATCGTGAATTCAGCATGGTGGGGCGGACTTGTATTAGGAAGGATAGATTTTGTTTTTGAACGGCAACGCCGCAAAATAAAAAATACGAATGCCCAAAATATATTGTAAACATGTCCCGTAAGTTTCGCCTGTTGCTTTCCCTCTCCACAGCAGTATTGCTTAGCCTTGCATGGCTCGGATTTCCCGGATGGATTTTATTTATTGCCTTATTTCCACTGCTTTTGCTTGAGAATTTTTTTGTTGAAAACCCAAAAGAGTATCGCGGTGTCTCCTTTTGGGGATATTCATTTCTGACATTTCTCGTTTGGAACGCCATAACCACATGGTGGATTGCCTATGCTACCCTTGTCGGTGCAATATTGGCTATTGTGGTCAACTCATTCCTGATGTCACTGGTTTGGTGGCTGGGACATACAGCCCGTCGAAGATTCAAATCAACTTTAGGCTATTTTGCACTGGTTGTATTCTGGATCACTTTCGAATACTTCCATTTTCACTGGGATATTGAATGGCCCTGGCTGAATCTGGGAAATGGGTTTGCAAACAATGTAAAAATGGTGCAGTGGTATGAACATACCGGAATTCTTGGTGGAACGCTTTGGGTTATGACTGTGAATATTATCCTTTTCTCATTGGTTCAGCAACTGGTGAACCGGGTTGAAAAGAGAAGAATTATAATTTCGGGAACATTTTTGGGTCTCCTTGTTTTGGCTCCTGTTATCTATTCAAATGTTATTTATAATTCCTATTCAGAAAAGGAAAATCCACTGCAGGTTATCATTGTTCAGCCCAATATCGACCCCTATAATGAGGAGTTTGATGTTCATGCTGAAAGCAGAAAGATGGAAAAATTTATCCGGCTTGCGGAGACGGTTGCAGATGAGCAGACTGATCTGATTGTGGGACCGGAAACTGTTTTTGAGCGCTATCCCGATTGGAATGTGGATTGGCTTGAAACCAACTTTTTGTTCAGGCAACTGAGCAACTGGATACTGCATTATCCACGCGCAGAAATTATTTTTGGCGCATCGACCTGTAAAATTTACCCCGATGCAAAAAGCGCAAAGCCATCTTCACGCATCTCAGTTTCAAAGGATACCACCTATTATGATGTGTTTAATTCAGCAGTTTTTATTGACAGAAACGGCAGGGGGCAAACCTACCATAAATCCATATTGGTTAGCGGTGTCGAAAAAATGCCCTTCCGTGAATACTTAGGATTCTTGAACGATTTGGTATTTAACCTGGGAGGAACTACCGGAAGTCTCGGCAAACAGGATGAGCCAACAAATTTTGAGTTGAAAAACGGGATTGAAGTGGCTCCGGTTATTTGCTATGAATCTGTTTTTGGCGAATACATTACCCGATTTGTGCAAAAAGGTGCTAAACTGATTGTGGTGATAACAAACGACGGCTGGTGGCGGAATACGCCCGGCTACAGACAACACCTTTCGTTTTCGCGGCTGCGGGCAATTGAAACACGAAGAAGTGTTGTACGCTCAGCAAATACCGGAATTTCCTGCTTTATTAACCAAAGGGGAGATATTGTACAATCAACAGACTGGTGGAAGGAGGAGGTAATTAAGGGTAAGGTAAACCTGAACAACAAATTAACAACCTATGTGAAATATGGCGACTACATTGCCCGGATTTCCATTTTTGCCGCCACGCTACTGCTGTTGTTCATGGTGGTGAAACAGTTCATAAAAGAATAAAAAAAATCCGCACCAATTCCAAATGAGTAAAACCCCTGATTGACAGGATTTGAGCGCCCAGTTGTTCAAACGTCCACCGGTCTTTCGACTCATCCCGATATAATCGAGACTACAAGGCCTGTTTTTGCAACCGTTAAGCTAACTCGGTTTTATAAGTTCTGTTGAGTTTACCAAATGTTGAACTGATGCGGATAATATCTTTTTCTATCAATGAACTCGTTTTTTGTACTTCAAATCTAATCAAATGATTTGTAAACACCAAATTATTTACCCTGTTTATTTCAGTTTTGTTCTTAATATGCTGAATTTGATTGAAATAAAAAAGTGATAAAAACGAAATATTTTTGTCTGAATATTGAGAAATTAAAAAATAAGCGGATTTTATCAGGACATTTGCGATGACTAATTGTAAAAATATTTTGTCCCTTCACCATTTGGTTCAGATTTTATAAATTTTTAGCGGACGAAGTGCTGAATTTCAAAAATAAATTAGAATTGCTCTAAATTAGGGTTATAAGCACATTTTTTGCAAAAAAATACCCTTTTTGTTATCTCTATATTTAAAATTATGCATAGATTTGTAAAGTCTAAATAGCAAAATCAAAGCACAACGAAAACAATTATAAAACATAAAGCATTTGTAAAAAAGGTTGACGAGGATTCGGTAACCCTTACAGTCATCAACCAGTCAGCCTGTGCATCCTGCCATGCAAGGGGCGCATGCTCCGTTTCCGATCTGAAAGAGAAAGAAATTGAAGTTCCGGCTATCAATTCCGGTTACTTCCCGGGAGAGGAAGTAACCGTTTTGTTTCGTGAATCGGAGGGAGTGAAAGCACTTTTCTATGGTTACCTGCTTCCGTTTATTTTAGTTCTTTTCGCACTAATCCTTTCCTTTGAAACAACAGGAAATGAAGTACTGGCAGGTTTAGCTGCTCTGGGTATTCTGATACCGTATTATATAATATTGCATTTTTTTCGTCACTCTTTAAAAAGAGCTTTCAACTTCGAACTGGAGAAAATTGATTGATATGAGTATAACTATCGTATCTACTGTAGTAACATTGAGTGCTATGGGCACTTCGGCGGCAGTGATTCTCTATTTTGTATCGCGCAAATTTAAGGTTTACGAAGACCCTCGTATCGACGAGGTAGAAAACGCACTGCCTGCCTCCAATTGTGGTGGCTGCGGGTATGCCGGTTGTCGTGCTTTTGCCGAAGCCTGTGTGAATGCCACCGGTTTGGACGATCTGAATTGCCCTGTTGGTGGAAATGAAACCATGGCAAGTGTGGCAGCTATTTTAGGCCTTCAAGAGGTGAAAAAGGACCGCAGGATTGCCTACATTCGGTGCAACGGCATTTGCGATCACCGTCCAAAAACCAATATTTACGACGGTGCAACTACCTGTGCAATAGCAGCATCGGTTTATAGCGGCGAAACCGATTGCCAGTGGGGCTGTTTAGGCTATGGCGACTGTTTTGACGCCTGCGAGTTTGATGCAATCGAGCTTCGCGCCGATTTGGGAGTTCCAAAAATAATTGATGACAAATGTGTTGCCTGCGGCGCCTGTGTCACCGCTTGCCCCAAAGATCTGATTGAGATGCGCAAGGCTTTTCCAAAATACAGGAAAGTAGTTGTTGCCTGCCGGAACAAAGATAAGGGAGGCGTTGCAAGGAAAGCCTGTGATGTTGCCTGCATCGGCTGCACAAAATGTGTGAAAGAGTGCCGGTTTGATGCAATTACAATTGAGAATAATCTGGCATTCATCGATTCCGACAAATGTACGCTTTGCCGTAAATGTATTCCGGTTTGTCCCACAAATTCAATTATTGAAGAAAATTTCCCGCCCCGGCGGATAAAAGTTGAGGAAAAAGGTCAGTTAAGTACCGCAAAATAAACAAGAATGTTAAAAACCTTCCGAAAGGGGGGAGTGCACCCCCCCGAAAATAAATTGTCTGCAAATGCTCACATTGAAGTATTGCCTGTTCCTTCGTCGGTTTTTATTCCGGTTGGCCAGCATATTGGTGCACCGGGCACTCCTGTGGTCAAGCGTGGCGATGAGGTGAAAGCCGGTCAGCTGATTGCCAAAAGCAGCAGTTTTGTCTCCACAAATATTCACTCTCCGGTTTCCGGTGTGGTGAAAAGGGTGGATTTTCAGGCTGACAGTTCCGGATACCCGAAACAAGGAATTCTCATTGATGTGAAGGGAGATGAATGGCTTGAAACTATTGATCGTACCGATGAGCTGAAAAAAGAGTTTGAACTGGACGGGCAGACAATCATCAGCAAAATTCAGGATGCCGGTATTGTAGGTATGGGTGGTGCCACATTCCCCACCCATGTGAAGCTCATTCCTCCCAAAGGCATGAAGGCAAATGTTCTGTTGATTAACGGCGTGGAGTGTGAACCGTATCTGACATCAGACCATCGGCTGATGCTGGAAAAACCCGATGAAATATTAGTTGGCACTAAGCTGCTAATGAAAGCGCTGAATGTGGAGAAGGCGGTTATCGGTATTGAGAATAACAAACCGGACGCTATACGGGTGCTCACTGAAAAAGCAAAAACTTTTTCAGGAATCACAGTTGTTGCACTGAAGGTGAAATATCCGCAGGGAGGTGAAAAACAACTGATAGAGGCGGTAACCGGGAAAGAGGTACCCTCCGGCGGACTGCCCATTGCTGTAGGCGTGGTGGTGAGCAACGTGGGGACAGCTTTTGCCGTGTATGAAGCTATTCAGAAAAACAAACCGCTGATTGAGCGTGTCGTGACAATCACAGGGAAAGCAGTGAAAAAACCTTCCAACTTTTTGGTGCGCATCGGAACCCCGGTGTCTGCATTGATTGATGCTGCCGGCGGCATGCCCGAAAGCACAGGCAAAATCATCAGCGGAGGCCCCATGATGGGGCGTGCGGTGGCAACAGCGGAAGTGCCTGTAACCAAAGGAACATCGGGAATATTGCTGATGAAGGAGGAGGAGTCGAAGAGGAAAGAGCAGATAGCATGCATTCGCTGTTCTCGTTGTGTCGCCGCTTGCCCAATGGGACTGGAACCCTATCTGTTAATGACACTTTCCGAAAAGCATATTTTTGACCGTGCAGAAGAAAACCGGATCATGGATTGCATAGAGTGCGGCTCGTGCAGCTACACCTGTCCGTCTAACAGGCAGTTGCTCGATTATATTCGGTTTGGTAAGGGAAAAGTTGGACAAATTATTCGTACGCGAAAAAAATAAATCTTTAAGCTGATAATGAGTAATCTATTTACGGTTTCACCGTCTCCTCACATTCACTCGGGCGACTCTGCCCGAAAGATTATGTATCGTGTAGTCTTTGCAATGATGCCGGCAGCTTTGTGGTCGGTTTTTGTGTTTGGGATCGGAGCGCTGTATGTAACTTCAGTTGCAGTGACTGCATGTTTTGTGTTTGAATATGTCATTCAGAAATATTTACTGAAGGTTAAGCCCTCATTGTCAGATGGCTCGGCGCTGGTGACCGGAATTCTTTTAGCCTTTAACGTACCTTCCAATTTGCCGTGGTGGATTATTGTGATTGGCGCACTGGCAGCCATCGGCATCGGGAAACTCTCTTTTGGCGGACTTGGAAACAACATTTTCAATCCGGCGCTTGTGGGCAGGGTTTTTCTGCTGATTTCGTTTCCGGTGCAGATGACTTCATGGCCGGTTACCGTGCAGGCTGAAACGGACGGACTGACTGCTGCAACTCCGCTGGAGATAATCAAGGAGGGACTGACCAATGGAATACCGGTTTCAAAAATATCCGGCAGCTTGCCCGATGCAACAGAGATGCTCTTCGGATATATGGGCGGCTCATTGGGCGAGGTTTCTGCCCTGCTGCTCATTCTTGGCGGCATCTACCTACTGTTCAGAAAAGTGATTACCTGGCATATTCCGGTTTCGGTTATTGTTTCAGTTGCATTGATTGCCACCATTTTCTGGATGGTTGACCCCCAGAAATATGTAAATCCTTTATATCATGTTTTGACCGGGGGACTGATGCTTGGTGCAATATTTATGGCAACCGATTTGGTTACTTCGCCCATGACACCTAAAGGGCAGATAATTTTTGGTGCCGGAATAGGAATAATAACAATCAGCATTCGCCTGTTTGGGGCATATCCCGAAGGGGTATCCTTTGCCATTTTAATCATGAATGCATTCACGCCCCTGATTAACACATATGTGAAACCAAAACGTTTTGGAGGGAAATAGTATGGCAAAACGCGAATCGACTTTTATCAA
This sequence comes from Mariniphaga sp., assembly GCA_040772505.1. Taxonomy (GTDB): domain Bacteria; phylum Bacteroidota; class Bacteroidia; order Bacteroidales; family Prolixibacteraceae; genus Mariniphaga. The sequence goes on from JAXGYA010000004.1 coordinate 160,481, forward strand.
TATGGTGGTAACCCTGTTTGTCGTTACCTTCGTTGCAGCGGCAATTCTCGGGTTTGTGCACGATTTGACCAAAGATGCCATTGAACTGGCAAAAGCTAAGGCGCAAAGCGAAGCTATTGAGAAAGTTTTACCGCAATTTGAGACTTTAGGCAAATCTTTTAGGGTTGCAACTTCGGGTGACAGCTTAGAGTTTTTTCCTGCCTACAACGGCGATGAGTTGGTGGGAGTTGCCATTAAAACATACACAAACAAAGGATTCAACGGATTCATTTCCATTATGGCAGGCATCGACAACTCCGGAAACTTATCGGGCTATGAGGTGCTTGAACATACAGAAACTCCCGGGCTTGGCTCCAAAATGGATTCGTGGTTTCGGGATGCAGATAAGCCTAATCAGAATTTGATTGGAAAAAATCCGGGACAATTCAGGTTTGCAGTAACAAAAGATGGGGGCAGCGTTGATGCCATCACGGCATCAACCATCACTTCGCGTGCTTTTTTGGAGGCGCTGTCGCTTGCATTTGATGCATGGGAAAAAGAAAAGAGAATTTCCGGGGAAACCGGAATTTAAAATATAAGCATATGAATCAGTGGAAAAATTTTACAAAGGGAATTCTGAGGGAGAATCCGGTATTTGTTCTCCTTTTGGGTATGTGCCCTACCTTAGGCGTTACTTCATCTGCCTTTAACGGTTTGGGGATGGGACTGGCAACCGCATTTGTGCTGACAATGTCAAATATTGTGGTTTCGCTAATCAAAAACCTGATTCCCGATAAAGTGCGCATACCGGCTTTTATTATCATCATCGCTTCGTTTGTAACGGTAGTGCAATTGGTGATGCAGGCTTATTTGCCGGCGTTGTACAAGAGTCTTGGACTGTTCATTCCGCTTATTGTGGTGAACTGCATCGTGCTGGGACGTGCAGAAGCTTTTGCATCCAAAAACAGTGTGCTTTCGGCAGCGGTTGACGGACTCGGAATCGGGGCAGGTTTCACTTTTGCATTGGTTCTGCTTGGCGGAATACGTGAACTGTTAGGCAGCGGGAAGCTTTTTAATTTTACCCTTTATTCAGAAAACTACGTTACGCTGCTGTTCGTGCTTGCACCGGGCGCATTCATTGTTTTGGGCTATCTGATTGCCATAATTAACCGTGTGAAAAAAGATTAGGAGGAAAAGAAATGAACTATTTTGTCATAGTCATCGGGGCGATACTGGTAAACAACATCGTATTAATGCAGTTCCTGGGAATTTGTCCCTTCCTTGGTGTTTCCAAAAGACTTTCCACAGCAATCGGCATGGCAGGAGCAGTAGCTTTTGTAATGGTGCTCTCCACCATCGTAACTTATCTTGTGCAGGTTTACATTCTCAATCCATTTGGGCTGGGCTACCTGCAAACCATTGCCTTTATTCTCATCATTGCCTCACTGGTTCAGCTTGTTGAAATCATTCTGAAAAAGGTGAGCCCGGCGCTCTATCAGGCTTTAGGGATATTTCTCCCGCTAATAAGCACCAACTGCGCCATTCTTGGGGTAGCCATCCTGACGGTTCAAAAAGAGTTTAATCTGGTTGGCGGGTCACTCTTTGCGGTGGCAAATGCCATCGGATTTGGACTGGCGCTGCTGATTTTTGCGGGAATACGCGAGCATCTCGAACTTCAGGATATTCCAAAAGGAATGAAAGGAACACCCATCGCACTGATTTCAGCTGGAATTTTAGCCATGGCATTTATGGGATTTTCAGGGTTGGTGTGAAATATATTTGTATTCTTATGGCTCCTCTTCAAATCTTTCGATGAAGTCGGTTGAGAGCACCCTGAATTCTGTGCGGCGGTTGATTGCTTGTGCAATCTCCTGCTCTTCGGGTGTGAGCTTCAGGATAAATGCTTCAGTTAGCTCGTCGCCACGTTTCAGGAAATCATACTTTCGTGCCAATTCACGCGTAACCGTTTTGGGCCAGGTTTTGCCGTAGCCTTTGGCTACAAGGCGCTGCGGGCTGATGCCCTTTTCAATCAGATAGTCCACCACGCTTTGTGCACGCTTTTGCGAAAGCTCAAAGTTGAACTGTTCACTTCCCACGTGGTCGGTGTGCGACATGATTTCGATGGTGATTGTGGGATTATACCGCAACGTGGCTATCAGGGTATCGAGTGAAGTTTTTGATTCGGGGAGCAGATCCCAGCTTCCAAATTCGTAATTAATATTTTCGATATTCACCGGCGCTCCGTATGGGGTGAGATAGAGTTCAAACCTGAAGTTTTTGCTCTCTTCCAGTCCGATGGTGGAAGCGGCAGCTTTGTCGCGCAGGTAACCGTCCTTAAATGCCGCAAAAATGTATTCGGTTTCCGGTTTCAGTGTCATCTGAAATTTTCCGTTTTGTGTGCGCAGGCGCATACTCGTGCCATCGGTGCCGATAATGCGAATTGTTGCTCCGTCAATGTGCGTCCCGTTTTCCTTATCAAACACTTCGCCTTCTGCCCTGTATATTTTCGGGGGAACCACAAATTCGTAAATGTCGTCGCCACGTGAGCCTTTGCGGTTGGAGGTGAACATTCCCTTGTCCTCGCCTTCCACATAGGCAATTCCAAAATCGTCAAACGGTGAGTTCATCGGATAGCCCATATTTTCAACTCTCCAGTTGTTGTTTTCATTCTGCACTGCTTTGAAAATGTCATAGCCGCCCATTCCCAAATGGTAGTTTGACGAGAAATAGAGCTCTCCGTTATCGCGGATAAACGGAAAAATTTCATTGCCCGGGGTATTAATTTCCGGACCCAGATTCACGGGATTTGAAAATGTTCCGCCGCTTTTTTCCGCTTTCCAGATGTCTTTCCCGCCGTAGCCTCCCGGCATGTCCGACACAAAGTAGAGTGTTGAGCCGTCATGGCTTAGTGAGGGATGTGCCGCAATCAGACTGTCGCCAACAACCTGAACTTTTATGGGTTCCGACCACGTGCCGCGGGATTGGGAAGAGGAATACAACTCAGTTCCCAATGATTTGGTTTTGTCGTAGCGGCTTCGTGTGAAAATCATCTGATCGCCGGTGGTAGAAATGGTTGCTGCGCCTTCCTCATCGCCGGTGTTGATAATCAGGTTTTCATCCAACAGCTTGGGCTGCTCCCACTTTTGGCGCTGCACGCTGAATGTAGCCCTGAACAGGTCGGCATATTTTTCACCGGTGATCATGCTCTTTTTCTTGCCTGTTGCAGCCTTTCGGGTAGATGTAAAAATGATTTCATTATCACGCCCGCCAACAAAAACGGGGGCGTAATCACTCTCTCTGGAGTTTATTTCCTTGATGGGATTGATGATATGCCGCGTTGGATTGGCAACCCATTCCTGGGTTTTACGTATTGCTTCAAGACCTGCCTGCGCCCTTTCGTCTCCGGGAACGAGTTCCAGATACTGGCGGTAGGTTTCAATGGCTCCCTCATAGTCCTGGGTTGAACGCAGCGTTTCTGCCAGGTTCAGCAGTGCCTTCGGGTCATCGTGTCCCCTGCGGATGGCATTCCGGTAATAGAGGGCTGCCCTTTCGTAGTCGCCGATGTAGTGATAGCATTCGCCAGTGGCATAGGCGTAATCCCGGCGTTTGGTTCTGTCTTTTTCTTTGCGGGTTGCTTTCCGGTACCTTTCAATGGCTTTATAGTATTCACCAATCTGATGTGCAATAATGGCATCCCTGCCGACCCTTCCGGCTCCGCAGGATGCTAAAAAAGAGACTAATATGAAAACAGCTGTTTGTTTTATGTATTTGCGCATGCCCAATCCGTGCTTTTCAAACAAGTAAAAGTAAGTTTTTTAAACAACCGTAAAAATAACGCCTTTAAAACATTTTAAGTATAAAAGAGGCAAAAAAGAGGCGAGATAGCGGATTTGTGAACTCCTACCTTCGGAGAGGCAGGCGCTAAATCACAAATTTGCAATTCTTTGCCCTGTTTTTGGTTTGCGGCAGAAACTACCTTACAAAAAGCAGCTCTCTGTATTTTGGCAATGGCCAGAGCTCATTGTCCACAATCAGCTCCAGCTTGTCCACGTGGTAGCGTATTTCCTGAAGAAAAGGCAAAACCGTTTTATCATATGCTTTGGCTTTGTCCACCGCTTTTGGGATGGTATTTGCTTTTTTACGTGATTCAATCATCTCTTCCCGCCAGGTTTTTATGGCTGAAATGTGGCTTTCGATTTCCCGCACCAGCTCCATTCTGTTTTTTGCAAGCTGTTCAAACTCATCTGCCGGAAACACTTTTTTCATGTTTTTAATGTTTTTCAGCAGAGATGTCTGGTAATCAATTCCCGTAGGAATTATATGATTGATGACCAGATCGCCCATAACGCGAGATTCAATCTGAACCTTCTTGATGAATTTTTCATATTCCACCTCAACTCTGCCATTCAACTCCTGCCTGTTCAGGACGCCAAGTTTATCAAACATTTCAACCACTTTGGGGTGGTGATAGGCTGCCAGTGCCTCCGGAACATTATTCACATTGGTCAGTCCGCGTTTTCTTGATTCCTTAACCCATTCGACGCTGTAGCCGTCTCCGCTGAACCGGACAGGTTTTGATGCGACAATCAGCTCCTTCAGCACCTGAAAAATGGCTTCATCTTTTTTGATGCCCTTTTCAATGAGTTCGTCAACTCTGGATTTAAAGTCAATGAGCTGGGCAGCAACGGCTGTGTTCAGCGCAATCAGCGCTGAAGCACAGTTTGCCGAAGCACCGATGGCGCGGAATTCAAAGCGGTTTCCGGTGAATGCAAATGGTGAAGTGCGGTTTCTGTCCGTATTGTCAAGTATAATTTCCGGAATGCGTCCGATGTTCAGCTTGAGCGCCGTTTTCTCATCCGGAGTCATTTTTCGGTCAACCACCGATTCTTCCATCAGGTCAAGCATTCTCGACACTTCGCTTCCCAGAAACACGGAAAAGATTGACGGTGGCGCCTCATGAACGCCTAAGCGGAGTTGGTTGGCTGCGTTGTAAATACTGGCGCGCAGCAAATCCTGATTGTCGTAAACTGCTTTCAGCGTATTAATTACAAAAGTCAGAAAGAGCAGGTTCGATTTTGGGTTTTTCCCGGGGGAATAGAGATTTATTCCTGTGTTGGTTGTGAGCGACCAGTTGTTGTGTTTCCCCGAACCGTTGATACCGGCAAATGGTTTTTCGTGATACAGAATGCGGAATTTGTGCCTGCGTGCAATTTTTTGCATAATATCCATCAGCAGCTGGTTGTGGTCGTTTGCCAGATTTGCTTCTTCATAAATTGGCGCCAGTTCAAACTGGTTTGGCGCCACTTCGTTGTGGTGTGTCTTCACCGGAATCCCCAGTTTATAGGCTTCATTTTCAACATCCTGCATGAACCGGTTCACGCGTGTAGGGATTGAAGAAAAATAGTGATCACCCAGTTGCTGGTCTTTTGATGAAGCATGCCCCATGAGTGTGCGCCCTGTGAGCACAAGATCGGGGCGCGCCATAAAGAGTGCTTCGTCAATCAGATAGTATTCCTGCTCCCAGCCTAAATTGGCACGAACGGATGAGATATTTTTGTCAAAATAGCGGCAAACCTCGGTTGCTGCCTTGTCAATTACATTCAGCGCCCTGAGCAGCGGCGTTTTATAATCTAATGCATCACCGGTGTAAGATATGAATACCGTGGGAATTGTCAGGGTTGTTTCACTGATGAATGCCGGTGAAGAGGGATCCCATGCGGTATAGCCGCGCGCTTCAAAAGTCTGGCGGATTCCCCCGCTGGGGAAGGAAGATGCATCGGGTTCCTGCTGTGCAAGCAGTCTCCCCGAAAATACTTCAATTACTCCTCCCTGACCGTTATGCTCAATAAATGCATCATGCTTTTCGGCTGTGGTGTCAGTCAGCGGATGAAACCAGTGGGTGTAGTGAGTGGCGCCGTTTTCCAGCGCCCAGGTTTTCATGCCCTGGGCAATCTGGTCTGCCATTTTGCGTTCGATGGTAGTTCCGTTATCAATGGCGTCCATCACTGCATTGAATGCTTCCCGTGAAAGATACTGTTTCATCTTGGGGCGATCAAAAACCAGTTTCCGAAAAAATCCCGATGCGAGGGTTTCTTCTCTCACAAATGGCTCCGGTTTGCGGTTCAGAACCTCTTCCAAAGCTTTTAATCTGAATTGTGACATAATTCTAATTTTTCGGTAAAAATAGACTATATTTTATTTTACACTAATTAAAAGCAGGGTATAATTGAAAATAATTGCATCTTTTTTAATAATATGTATTAAAAAAAGGGGTGTGCCCGTGAAAACACGATTTTTAAATAATATGTTGAGATGCTGAATCTGAAGATTTTTCATGCGAAAATAGATTAAGACGTTTTCATGCAAAAGGCTGACTGCCTGCGAAAATTCGTAAATTTGTAAATTCGCGTTTTTGAGCCAGCAGGTCTCATGAGCGCTCGTCCCCCTTGGCGAAGGGGATTGGTCTTCCTAACCCTCCGGCTTCGTGCCTCAGCCTCATCATTCAACATAGATTATCACGGTAAATGAGTATACGTATTTTAGGAATAGGATGCGCCATAAAATTCCATTTTCATATTGCCAAGCCATTCGTATTTTTTTGCAACAAATTTTTGCATGATCTCAAGAATGACGGGCAGGTTTCTTTTCTTTTTCAGGAACACTTTGATTTTATCATTTTCGATTTCAATGTCTGCTGTGTTCAGGAGGAACTTATCGAATAATGACTGGTCGGATATATGCAAGTATCTTTCCAGATCTAAGGCGAAAAGCCTAAACAAGTTATGGGTAAGGATGCTCATGGTTAAATCAAAATCGACTTTAATAACCATCGAGGAGGAAACCAGGTTCAAGTGAAAGAACTCAATTTGCTCACTGATAGTCTTTTCTACTATCCATCTTTTGGTGTACTTTCTCACGATGAGTTCAACTTTTAAGTCGAAATCGTTGGTTATGATGAGTGCCGGTTTGATTTTCCCATGCCCGGTAATGCTTATTTGGCGTATTGTGCCGCCATAACCTTTCAGGTGTATTTCTTCATCAAGCACGGTCAGGCTTCTCTTTTTGTTGCCAGCCATTTCAACCCGGATAGTCTTTTTTGATTTCGCAGGTACTTGCTCGAGTCCGTCAATAATATTTTTCCCCCTACGGCGGATGGTAACAAATTTTATTTTATCATCATCAAGTTTTTTCAAGTTCTGGTAGTTGGTGAACTTGCTGTCAAAAACAACTTTTATTTCTTCAACCGAGTGGTAGCTTTTCCTTAGCTCAACCACGATATCTCGTGCTTCGATAACTTTTTCGGTGGTTTTCCGTCCCTTTTGAACTGGTTTGAAAAACAAATCATCTCCATCGTTATTCCTGAGCTTCTTTTTGAAGTCGGTGACAATGGAGGTGAAACCCCGGTGTGTGTAGCCAAATGCTTCTGCTACTTCTTTAGCAGCTTTATCTTCAACATAAAACAATCTCAGCGCTTCATATTGCTTTTGAGCTATTGACCGCGGTGAGAGAAAAAAATCAATTATATCCACAAAGCGTATCTTTAATGCCGTGATAGAAATAATATAATTCTATTAATCCAAGCAAAGACTCATTGAATATTTATCAACAGCTTTATTAACAGCCTCTACGGCTGTTTCGTAAGTTCTGATGATAAATTATATCAACAAATAACAATCTGTTATCGCATTATAAATACGTACTATGGTAACGGCATGAATTTTATATCCGCGGCTACACGCTGGTTATGTGATAGTTACGGAAGCACTCGTGATTGGTGGCTAATGAAACTACGCATCAATAGTTCCGTGATTTTGTATGTTCAACAATCTGTCAGGTTCTAAGAAAAAAATAAGGTAATAAGGCAGGCGTAAATTTACGAATTTGCAAATACGCGAATTCACGAATTTGAATGTTCTTTTGTCTTTTCAATCCAAATAAGCTAAAAGATTATAAATAGTATCAAAAGTCATTTTTGTGTTGTCTCTTAAAAGTTCCCATTTCCCGGGTTTCGCCAAAATTGAAAAATCAGATTCTGCCTGCATCACAATCTGATAACCTTTGCGGTTTAGCGCGCGAAGTGTCCAGACCAGCGGAAGCCCTTCGCCTTCAACTTTCACTCTGGCTTTAAAATCCTTACGGAAGAAAAATTCTCCTTCATGGCTGTCAAACCCGATATGCTCATTGCGGAACATCAGGTTTAGACGGTCATTCAGCGCTGCATCCTCGGGCGCTCCTTCGTAGTTTCCGCTTTCTGCAACAATCCACAGTTTATCCACCTCCCTCAGAGCAATATTCAGGTCGTGGGTGGAAAGCACAATGGTTTTTTTATGTTCATTTGCCAAAACCTGAAGCAGGTGAAAAATTTCATATTTGTTGCTAACATCCAGATATGCAGTCGGTTCATCCAGAATTATCACCGGCGTGTCCTGTGCCAGCGCCCGTGCAATCATCGTTCGCTGCCGTTCGCCGTCGCTAATGTGCATCACAGACCTTTGTGCCAGCTCTTCGATCCCCACCTTGTGAATAGCATCCTGAACAATGAACTTATCTTCGCCTGAAAGTGTGCCGAACCAATTGGTGTAGGGGAATCTGCCGTAGGCAACCATATCAAAAACCGTGAGGTTTGTAGCACGGATGATTTCGGTGGAAACAAAACTCATTATACGTGCAACTTTTGGGGGAGTGAGTGCATTCAGATTCATTCCACCAATGGTTATTTCGCCTGCAAGGGCAGGTTGAAAAGCTGCAATGGTGCGCAGCAGAGTACTTTTCCCGATGCCGTTGCTGCCAATGAGCGCCACCATTTCGCCGGGGGCAGCGGTAAAATTCAAATTCCTCAAAATCTCCAGTGGCTTGTCTCCCGGCTGTCTGTATCCAACGGACAAGTTCTTCAACCCGATATTTATCTGATTTTCAACCATCATACCGAAACGAATTTTCTGTTTTTCACAATCATCCACACAATAACCGGAATACCTATCAAGGCAGTTACTGAATTAATGGGGAGCGTTGCCTGTACGCCGGGAAGCTGGGAAACAATATCACTGAAAAGCATGACAATGCTTCCGGTTAATATAACCGCCGGAACTAAAATCATGTGGCTGGCAGTTTTGAAAATCACACGACAAATGTGCGGAACGGCAATTCCAATAAACCCGATGGGCCCGCAAAAAGCAGTTATAGTTCCAGCCAAAATACTGGTGCTCAGCAAAACAACCATTCTGCTTGTTTTTACAGTAACTCCAAGTGAGCGTGCATAATCCTCGCCCAACAAAAAGGCATTCAAATCTTTTACCTTGAGAAAAGCGAGCAGAACACCGGTTCCCACTGCCGGCGCCAAAACCATCAGCTGCGATTTGGTTACACTCCCTAAACTGCCCATTGTCCAGATAATAAATGCCTTGAGCATGGATTCCTCACTGAAATATTGCAAAATACTCACAATAGCGCTCACTGCACTGGAAAAAAGGATGCCCAAAATCAAAATGGTCATAATATCATTCACCTTTGCCGACACATAGAGTACCAGCAAAATTACCAGAAATGAGCCTACCCACGCTACCAGAGCCAGCGACCAGGCACCAGTTATGGAAAAAATCCCGTAGGTGAATGCAGAAGAAAAGCCAAGCACAAAAAGTGCCACGCCCAGGCTGGCACCGGCGCTGATGCCCAGCACATAAGGTCCTGCAAGGGGATTGCGGAAAATGGTCTGCATCTGCAAACCGCTCAGTGAAAGAGCGGCGCCGGTCAATATTGCCGTCAGCGCTTTGGGAAGCCTGAAATCAAGTATGACGGTTCGGGTGGTATCGGCTGTAGCAGCAGGTGAAAAGAGAGCGGAAAACACCTCTCTTACGGGGATGATAGTTGCCCCCAAAAAAAGGTCGGCAATAAAAAACAGAACAAAGAGAATTCCCAATAAAACAAAAATCAGGAAAACCGGACGCTTTTTTTGATTTGTTACACTTCTCATTTGATTTCCAGATAATAAACCGGTTCTTCCGAAATTAATGACGGGTGGAAGATGGAAATTAAATCGCGTAAAACCAAATGGGGATTCACCGTGCCGCTCTCCCAAAAATCATTTCCCCCGCCGGGAATCGTCCGTTTAATATTGTTGAAAATTTTCCCTTCCCTAAACACCCCGAAACTGTTAAAACGAGCATCAGCGCTCAAAATTTCCTGTTTAGAGGCGAGGCTTGCCATATTAATCCAGATATCCGCTTCAGCCCCCCAGACCAGCGCATGCTCAAAGGAAATCACAAAACTCTCATGCGAAGAATTGGTTTTTCCCGGATAATCTCCGCCGGCGTCTTCGATGAGGTGCGCCAGATAAGATTTTCCGCCGGGAACCCACCACGAATCTTTATAGGGAGACCCCACCAGCACCTTTGGCTTTTTAGTCTGATGCAGTGCCAAATCCCTCAGTAGGTTATACTCCTTCTCCACGTTGCTGAAATATTCATCTGCCACTTCTTCCTTGTTAAAAAAAGGAGCGATAAATTTTATCCATTCGGCTTTCCCCAAAGGAGTTTCCTCTAAAAATTCGGCAACTATAACCACAGGAATTCGCAATTCTTCCAGTTTTAGAATCTGACTGGTTACCTCTCCTCCAACGCCGTACACCATCACCAAATCCGGTTTTTGCTGAACAATAACTTCAAAGTTAAGGTTGTTCCCATAGCCTACGTCGGGCGCCTGATCTTCATCTATTCGTTTTCTGACGGCGTCGCTGGTTATGTATCTGCTTCCGGAGATACCCGCAACTGCACCGGTTTCATCCAATGCTTCCAAAAAACCGATGTGCGTGGTTGAAAGGCAAATCACTTTTTTGACCGGAGTTTGAAAAACTGTTTTTCCCGAAAGGGAATCGGGCAAAATTTGGTTCTTATCAATTAAATAATATTCCATGAAGACATTTCTTGCCTTTTCCCACGGATTAAAAACCGTCAGCTTAGTTATATTTTCCTCTCTTTCAATGCTGAATCCTTTTGCATACTGATTTCCATTTTTCCCAAGGGATGAATTCTGATTTGTGTCTGCACAACCGGATATTAGAATGAGAACTGTGAAAAAATAAAGGAGAGCGCGCATTTTCAATGATTTATTAAGGCATATAAGATACCTTTTTAGAAATTACTTTACTTCCGGTATTAAACCGGACAATATAAACACCCGGCACGTGCCCTGACAGGTCAATTTGTACCTTCTTTTCTCCCTTAGCCGTAATAATAGGATTTACCGGTTGTCCGATCAGATTATAGACCCGGATATTTTCCGGTTTAGCGGGCTGCCCTGCTTCAAAAATAAAAGTTTTTTGCACCGGATTGGGATAAATAATCACTTCCGCAGGCGAAATCACAAGCGGGGTATCGTTCACTATGGGCGAGACATTGCACAGCACCAGTTCAAACACATTGCTCATGGAGTGTTTTTCCTCATTTTGAGACTTAAAATCGTACCATGAACCATTCTGTTTAAACCAGAAAAAGTTCTCTTTCTCGGGCTGGCGCAATGACTGATAAATCACAAAAGTGTCCTGCGGTTGCATGTTTAAAAGCTCAAAAGCCACAAAAAAAGTGTCGTCAGGCTCCACTTTTTCGGTAAATCCTATGAAATTCATGGCATCGGGAGCCATGCTGCTGATATTAACTGTTTCAGAGTGAATGAGATTATCCGGAGCATCATTTCCGGAGTAAACATTTACTTTCAGTTTCTGACTTGATGAATTTGGCGGAATCTGAATTTTGCCTGCGCCTATTGAAATTCCCCAAATCGATATATTCCCCTGAATGGAAAACCGTTCTGCGAACTCAGTGATTCCTTTGCTGTTGGTTCCGCCCCAGTAACCTGCAAATCTTCTGTTTGTTTTGATATGCACATTTTGGTGTGTATCAAAAGGCTCGAGATTGGTAAATGGCAAACAGAGATTTTCACCCGTATAAAATCGTTTTCCATCAAGCGTTTTAGCATTCGTGCTCAGTGGGTCAAGCCAGCATTTTAGCTGCTTTGAAGAGTCAGATTTATACTCCCACGCCATTTCAAAACGGGAGTAATAGTCATTCACCGGATTTTGACAGGATGCCAAGCCACCCGTTAAAGAACCAACAAATCTGTTTTCATTGCTGAAGAGCGGGCTGCCCGACGAGCCATCTTCCGTAGTACCCTTTTCCCATTTTGTGATTTTTAAAAATCCATCTTTTATGAAATCTTTTCTAAAAAAGCCTATAGTGGGCGGATCGCGGTCAATGGCAATTTTTTTTATGTCGCCCTGCGGGTGATGAATGCTGTATGTTGAATCGGGCAGTATGTGCCGGCGGTCCCATCCTGCAAAGTAGGGTCTGTAATCGGGCGGAGGAACCAAAGTGAGTTCAACAAGGGCAAAATCAAGGCTGTCGGAAATGGCAAGGAGCTTTGAGCCGGAGACCGAATTTCCCGGGTCGCCGTCAAGCGGCGAACAAAACGGGCTTTCATAGTTGAAAACAAAAACCGAGGTTTCGGCATATTGCGCCATGCTGATGCAATGTGCAGCCGTTAAAACATAGGGCTTTTCATTTTCGGCAGTGTTGTTAATCAGCATTCCGGTGCAAATTTCGCTTTTTGTAACGCCTGATTTATTCTTGGTTGTGATTATTCTGCACACGGCATCCCGCTCGTTAGAACGACACTTTCCTTCCGGGCAATTGATGTCAATATTGCAGTCGCCCGCTTCTTTTCCCGTCGGGCGGCGATCTTTACTTTTCAGAATTCCGACAAAATCGTGGTTTACCTGAGAAATGACAAAGTCGTGGTTTCCGTTCTTCCCTGCAGGCACTTCATACTGCACAGTAATTTCATCGCCGGCAACCGGTGCGGTGGCAAACCGTCCGAAGGTTTTGTTGTTTGCAGAGGTGAAAGCACCGATAATTTGGCCGCTTTTCTCACCGGAAATAAAGAGCCTTGTCCGGGACTGTAGATGAAATTTATCAAAAATCAAGCTTAAGGAATAGGCACCGGCAGAGCTGATTTTTACCTGCCACACATCATAGCCTTCAATGTTTTTGGTCCAAAAACCACTCGTTTCAGGAGAAATATTCACATCAAAACCACGAGCAAACTGCAATGATTTCAGCCAGACTTCCTCTGATTGTTTTCGGGTAGCTTCTTCATATAATTTGTGGTTGTCCACAACAGGCATTATCTCTTTCCGAACAACAAGGCTCTTTAAGCGGGGAATCTCCAAAGGTGTTCCTCCCGCCGAAACTTGTCCCGAAAGATGCTCTGCCACAAAAAGGAGCAGAATTATGATGCTGAAAAAAATACGCATTCACTTTTTTTGCCAAATTTAAACGAAAAAACCCATTTGTCAGCAAATATTATAATTCAGGTTAAATTGAACACAAAAATAGTATGCTATTCTGCTGCAAAAAGTAATTATTGAAGAGATGCCACAAAATCACCAAATTGCTAAAATCTCACAAAGAGCTGCTAATCAATATTGCCGATTTTAGTGAATTTTGTGCTTGTCCGTCTGAAACTTCGATATAATGAGTGATAATTTGTATTTTTGTTGTGTAAACAAAATATTTAAGCAACGAATCCAAGTTTTTGAGAAATGAAAGTTTTGGTAATGTACGTGGATGAATTTTCCTACACTCCTGCACAAAAAAATCTTGACACAGCCGAAGAGATTACCGAAGGCGCAACATACACCGATTCGATACTTGCATTTATTCAGATTGAGGAAAGCGATGAAGAGTATGACCTGAAAAGCCGTGAAAAAAAGCTGGTTAACCACCTGAAATGGACTGCTCGCAAAAACAGTTGCAAAAATATTATTCTTCACTCTTTTGCCCACCTGTCGGATTCAAAAGCATCTGCTGAGTTCACAAAAGAGATTTTTGACCTTGCTGAAATAAGGCTTCAAAACGGAGGCTACACCACAGCTCAAACGCCCTTCGGCTATTTTCTCAATCTGAACCTGAAAGCACCCGGTCATTCGCTGGCGCGAATCTGGGCTGAATTGTAGTGCCCGGGAAATTCCTTTTCGCGCCGAACTAAATATTTTCCTTTGATTTGATTTTCAGTTTCTGACCGATGGAAATTTTTGATCTCGCAGACAGATTGTTTAGCCGCAAAATTTCATCCGGCGATATTCCGGGATACCTTTTTGCAATTTCCCAGATGGTGTCGCCTTTTCTGACGGTGTAATATTCAAAGGAAGAATCCAGCATTGCAGGCTTAGTAGTGTTCGGGTTGGCTGATGTAGCCACAGCATTATTCCGGACAGATTTCCCGATGCTTGCCTGTTTTTGGGTAAAAGTCATGGAATTCAGCTTCTCATATTTTTCCTTGTTTTCCGGTGCAACATAGATGGAAAGTTTCTGTCCAACACGAATCAGGTCGCGGTGAAGGTTATTCCAATACCTGAGGTCGGAGAGGCGCACATTAAACCATGAGGAGATAAATCCGACATTATCGCCCGATTTCACGGTGTATAAAATTTTAGCTTTCCCTTCCACATCGGCAGGTGTGAAATAATTTGCCTGTAAGCCGACAGGATTGCCAAGTTTGTTGTCCGGAAAATATTTTTCACGCTCATAGGCAAAAACTGTTGTATCCAAATCAATAAAAGGATTAATTTTTTCGTTGGGCAGCACCACGGGATAGGGTTTGTCCGGTTTTGCGGGAATAACATCCCGCCTGTACATCGGATTTAATGAACGCAGCTGCTCTTTTTCTATGCCAAGCGTTTTTTCAAGCTGATTGAGGTGAAGGTAGTCACGAATCATAAGCGTGTCGGTTTGCAGTGAAATATCGGGCATGCGGGGTATCAGATTATGTTCCTTATAATAGTTCATCACATAGGAAGCTGCCACAAAAGCCGGCACATATCCGCGTGTTTCGCGTGGCAGATAGTAGTATATTTCCCAGAAACTCCGCTTTCCGCCAGACCGTTTTATTGCCCGGTCTAAATTTCCGGGACCGCAGTTATAGGCGGCTATGGCGAGATACCAGTCGTTGTATGTCTGATATAACTGCCACAAATACTTCACTGCCGCCTCGGTGGATTTTACCGGGTCGCGCCGCTCGTCAACGAAACTGGAAATCTCCAATCCCAGCTGGCGGCCTGTGTTGAACATAAACTGCCACAATCCGTTTGCTCCGGCTCTCGATATTGCTTTCGGATTCAGCGCCGATTCAATGACCGGAAGGTATTTCAGCTCTAAGGGCATATTATAGCGATCCAACGCCTCTTCAAAAATCGGAAAATAGTAGGCTGAAAGTCCCAACATCATTTCCACCTGATCGCGGCGCTTTTCAGTATAGAACTTGATTACATCCTTCACCATACTATTATAGGACATGGCAATTACCTGCTGAATCCCCTGCAAACGACTGATATATACCGAATCGGGCAGATTTCTGGGAAACTCATCAACTCCCCGGTATTGCGAAAAATCATCGTGAAATAAATTCCGGATATACCACGAATTGGCAAGGCTATCCATTTTTTCAGAAAAAATATCACTCACATGCTCATCCGGCTGGATTGCGTTTTGAATCAAAACCGGTTCGGGAGAATCTTCCGGATAAACGGAATCCCGCGATGCAGCGGGAAGAGTGAGGGATTCTGAAATTACAGGAGTGATTGGCTGGATCGGTTCTATCTTTATTTTTTGCCGGTCTATGACCTGGGCGAAAGCGCCTGTGGCCAAAAACAAAAAGCAAAAAGTCAGGGTTTTTTGTAATCCTGTTGTTCTCATCATGTTTTAAAAACTAAACCTAAAATTAATGCAATAAACGAAATTATTATCAATTTGCATAAGGGATGGTTCCCATTTCAGCGTCAGGTCATCGCTGATGTCAAAATCAAAAAAGTGGGCATCCACACTTGCATCAATGATATTCAGTCCGTAGAATCCTACCATGCCGATAAAAAGCAGGTCGCGGTTACGGCGAAAATAATCTTTTTGCCGCATTAAAGCAGTTCTCAGATTGTTAAAATGTGTGGGGTTATTCAGATCATAATTATTTCGCCTGACTGCCTCAATCTCCAGATAACCTTGTGTTTCAGGATCATCGTCGATCAAATCAAAATAGCCCCTGCGGAATAACTGATAGTTGTCGTTATTCCAATTGATAAAATAGGCAATAGTGCCAAAACCAAGATAAATGACAGGCACTTTCCAATATTTTTTGTTGTAAACTTGCCCCAGCCCCGGCAAAACGGCTGAGTAGATGGTTGCCTTCCGGGGGGAGTGGGCATTGGGTGCTTCCTTTTTGGGAATCTCCTGTGCCGACTGAATTGTATCCGCTTCAATCAGCTGTGCCCGAAGAGTGGAAACCAACAGTAACTGTATAATAATCAGAATTATTTTTAGAAATCCTTTACCCGTCACGCTTCACAATTTTTGCCAAAATTAGAAGAAACATCACACAGAAAGCTGTATTGGATACATTTATTTGTTGTTTTCAATTATTTTAACAATCCGCTCAAAATCCCGTTCCGATTTGAAGGGGATTACAATTTTGCCTTTGCCGCTTTTATCAACCGAAATGCCGATTCGTGAGCCAAAAAGCTTATCTAATGCAGACTTGTAATTTTTATAGGTTTTAGGCAATTCCTTTTTTTTGTACTGTTTTTTATCCTCTTCATCTTCGTTTATGCTTCGGACGATTTCTTCCGTTTTGCGAACCGTAAATCCATATTTCAGGATTTGCCGGTAAATCATTTCCTGAACATCGGCATCTTCAATATTTATCAGCGCTTTTGCGTGCCCCATTGTTATCTGTTTCTCCCTCAGCGCCTTTTGAATGACGGCAGGCAATTTCAGCAGTCTCAGATAATTTGCAATCGTAGAGCGTTTTTTCCCCACACGGGTGCTCATTTCCTCCTGGGTAAACTTCAGCTCATCCATCAGTCGCTGATAGCTGAGCGCAATTTCGATGGCATCCAGATCTTCGCGCTGAATGTTTTCCACCAGCGCCATTTCCAGCATATTATCGTCTTTGGCGTGACGAACAAAGGAAGGAACGGTTTCAAATCCGGCTTTTTGTGCAGCCCTGAACCGGCGCTCTCCAGCAATAATCTGATAGCTGTCGGGACCTGTTCTCCGCAGGGTAATGGGCTGAATCAGCCCGATTTCACGAATGGACACCGCCAGCTCTTCAAGCGACTCTTCATCAAATTTCGAACGGGGTTGAAAAGGGTTGGCTTCTATTTTGCTCAGCTCCACCTCGATAATGCCCGTCTGATGCATTCTGTCAGCATCATCAATGAGCGCACCCAGTCCGCGTCCCAATACACTCCTTTTTGCCATAGTCTGAAATTATGTGTGAATAATTTTTGCTCCCTGTGGAATTAGTGTCATCCCGTTGCGCTGAAGAATTTCACGCGCCAGATTCATGTGGTTGATTGCGCCGCGCGAACTGGCATCATAGAGTATTGCCGGCTTCCCGTGGCTCGGAGCCTCGCTCAGCTTCACATTGCGCTGAATGACGGTATCAAAGACCATATCCTGAAAATGGTGCTTCACCTCATCATAAACCTGATTTGCAAGATTCAGCCGGGCATCAAACATTGTCAGCAGAAAGCCCTCAATTTCAAGAGGGGGATTCAGTCTGTTTTGAATGATTTTAATCGTGTTCAGCAGCTTTCCCAGTCCCTCCAGTGCAAAATATTCGCACTGCACCGGAATTATAACCGAATCGGAAGCAGTGAGTGCATTCACTGTAATCAACCCTAACGACGGTGAGCAGTCAATAAAGATGAAATCGTAGGAATCCTTCAGCGGGCTGATGGTGTTGCGCAACACTTTTTCCCGGTTGGGCAGGTTCAGCATTTCAATTTCGGCGCCCACAAGGTCAATGTGTGAAGGAATAATGTGAAGATTTTCGATTTCTGTTTTCAGAATTACTTTTTCAGGATCAATCTCATCCACAATACACTCATAGATACTTGACTGCACATTCTTCACATCAAAACCGAATCCCGAAGTGGCATTCGCCTGCGGGTCGGCATCAATAATCAGTACTTTTTGCTCCAGAACTGCAAGGCTGGCAGCCAGATTAATTGCCGTTGTGGTTTTTCCTACGCCACCTTTCTGGTTGGCCAACGATATAATTTTTCCCATCTGATTTATTTTGAAAGGGTTCAAATTTAACAATTTAACTTTAACTCACTTCAGGTACTTTTCGACATCCTTTGCCGATATCCTTTTAAAACGCTGATATTGAGCCGAACAAACGTTAATATCTTTTTGGTTCCGGGTGTCGTTTTTAGCCGTGTCATCAAACCGCAAACTTATAAAAATTCAGGAATTGGGAAAAAGCAAGTCCGGATGTTAAGCCGGGTCAACATCAATGTTTATGACACAGCTGCTGTTTTCGGGTTTGCTGCGCACCTTTCCAATATTTTCCACAATAAACATCTTCACTTTTGAAAGGGAATATGCCGGATTAACTTTTATCCAGATCTCTTTATGATACCAAAGCTGAATGCGGCTGACCAAAGGAAATTCGGGACCAAGCACAATCAGTTCGCGTGCATTCCGTAACAGAGCGGCTAACTGCCCGGCAGCGCGGTTTACATGCTCCGGGTTTTTGTGTTTAACCACCAGCTTTATCAGCCTGAAAAATGGGGGATACCGGAATAATTTCCGCTCCTCCATCTGTGCATAAAAAGCCGCCGGATAGTCTTGTTTTGTTATAAAATCAATAATCGGATGTTCCGGCTGCATAGTCTGCACCACCACTTTTCCTCTGCTGTGCTTTCTTCCGGCGCGCCCGCTCACCTGAGAAATGAGCTGATAAGCCCGCTCATGCGCTCTGAAATTGGGAAAATTGATCAGACTGTCGGCATCCAAAATGCCCACTACGCTCACATGATCAAAGTCAAGCCCTTTTGTAACCATTTGGGTTCCAATCAGAATGTCGGTTTTCCGGGATTCCAGATTGTGGATAATTTTTTCAAAGGCATTCTTTGAACGTGTTGTATCCAGATCCATCCTTTCAATTCGCTTTCCCGGGAAGAGTGGTTTCAGTTCATCTTCAATTTTTTCGGTTCCAAACCCCCGGGTATTTATGTCGGGAGAACCGCAATCGGGACATTCTGAAGGAATGGGCAGATAATAACCGCAATAATGGCAAACCAGTTGTTTTCTGAATTTGTGATAAGTCAGGCTCACGTCGCAATATTTGCACTTTGGAATATGTCCGCACGCACCACACTGAACATAAGGCGAATAGCCCCTTCTGTTCTGGAAAAGAATAACCTGTTCCCGACTGTTCAGTGCCTCTTCCATCAAACCGAAAAGCTCCGGGGTGAGCGCCGACTGCATCTGCTTTCTGTTCCTGGCACGTTTCAGGTCGGCAATTATCACCTCGGGTAGTTCCAGCTCCGCAAATCTTTTGTTGAGATTAACCAGAGCATATTTTCCGGTGAGGGCATTATGAAAACTCTCAAAAGAAGGTGTTGCCGAACCCAGCAAAACACTGGCGCCTGTGAATTTTCCCGATAAAACAGCCATATCTCGCGCATGATAGCGCGGCGCAGGGTCAAATTGCTTGAATGAATTTTCATGCTCTTCATCAACGATGACCAGTCCGAGATTGGAAAACGGCATAAACAGCGCCGAACGTGCTCCCAGGATTATCTGGTAACCTTTCTGTGGATTATCCTGAAACTGCAGCACCTTGTTCCAGATTTCCACCTGCTCCTGACTGTTCAGCCGCGAATGAAAAATCCCGACTTTTGTTCCAAAAACATTTCTCAGTCTGCTTATAATCTGCGCAGTAAGCGCAATTTCAGGCAACAGATAAAGCGCTTGTTTGCCGGCTCTGACTGCTTCGTCTATGAGATGAATGTAAATTTCCGTTTTCCCGCTTGCGGTAATTCCGTGAATCAACGCAACGCGGCTCGCATCAAAACTTTCTTTAATCTCTTCCAAAGCCTGCTGCTGATGCACACTCAACAGGTTTAACTCTGCCTGCTCCGGTTTTGTCACTTCAAGACGCGAAACCTCGCGGCTAAAAGATTTCAATATTTTTTTTTGAATTAATCCGTTTAAAACAGCCGGCGTGAAAGCTGTTCCGTGCAGCAACTCCTTTCTGGCGATTTCAGGATTTGGAGAAACCTGAAACACATTGGTTTTTTCAATGAAATGGCGCAGCAGCTCCTGTTGCTTTTTTGCCCTTTGCAAAGATTCTTCCTTTTCACACAACTGCGCTTCGGTTTTTATATCCGGATGTAGTTTAATCCACTGCTCGGTTTTGGCTCTGTATCTTGTTTTTATGGTCTCCTCAAGCCGGAGAATATTTTTATCCAGTAAAGATTTTAATGCGGAATAGGAAAACCCGGCGCCCAATTTTTTCTGAAGCGCTTCCAAAGCCATAGTTTCCTGGGAAACTGTGTTGAGAATTAGCAATTCTTTATCACTCAAAATATGCTCTTCATCGCTTTCCGTAACCGTGACTTTTGATTTGCTTTCCAGTTTCAGTCCGGCTGGCAGGGCAGCCCGGAACACATCGCCAAGAGTGCAGCAATAGTAATCGGCTATCCATTTCCACAGCTCCAGACTTTGCGGCAAAACCACAGGTTTTTCATCTAAAAGCTGAACTATCTCCTTCAGATTCACATTTTCCGGAGGAATGTCCGACAACGAACAGACAAGCGCAGCATAGAATTTTCTTGCTCCAAACTGAACCACAACCCTTTGCCCGGGCTGAATCTGCCCATGCCACCTTTGCGGCACACGATAGGTGTATTTATCGTGCAGCGGCAAGGGAAGAATTACCTGCGCAAAAAGCTGAGACATAATCTGGTTTTTTGAATCGTTTTTCAAAGGAACAAAAAATTGAGAGATAAAGCCAGATGCAATTTTCAGGAAGGAAAATGCCGACTGACCCATTCGGCAACCTTTTCCATCAGCCATTTGGGCGTTGATGTGGCACCGCAGATTCCAACCGACCCGGCATGTTCAAACCATTCCGGCTGAATTTCATCAGCATTTGAAATGTAGTGAGTGCGTGGATTTTCCTCTTTGCAAATCGTATATAAATAGCGTCCGTTGGAGCTTTTGTGACCTGCCACAAATAAAACCACATCAAACTTTCGGGAAAATTGTTTCAGGTGAGGCACCCTGTTTGAGACCTGCCGGCAGATGGAATCATTGATTTCGAGCGGTACTCCGGGCACCATGTTCTCTTTCACCTTATCGGCAATTTCATAGAAATCTTCAATGCGTTTGGTTGTTTGTGAATAGAGCGAAACAGGTTTTGAAAAATCAATGAGCGAAACATCTTCGATGCTTTCAAGAATAATCGCCTGATTGTCAGTCTGTCCTGCAAGACCTGCAATTTCAGCATGTCCCTTTTTGCCGAAAATCACCACCTGTCCGCCTAAATGGCTGATTTTTTCATAAGATTTTTTCACCTTTTCCTGAAGTGTTAAAACCACCAGGCAGGTGGCATCTATTAGCTCAATATTGTTTTTCCCGGCATATTCGTAGGTTTCCGGCGGTTCGCCGTGTGCACGGATTAGAACCTTACAGTTATGAAGCTGCATGTATTCTTCGCGTGTTACCGACTGCAACCCCATTTTCTCAAGACGCTCCACTTCCATGTCATTGTGCACAATATCCCCCAGACAATATAATTTATCGGCTGTCTTCAATTCACTTTCGGCTGATTTTATCGCTTTAGCCACGCCAGAGCAAAACCCGGAACGCTTGTCGATTTCAACTCTCATTTTTTCTCTATTATTTTTTTTGCCTTTTCGAGGCTCCACTGCAACTGTTCTTCACGGGATAGAAAGCTGTTATCCAAAACAAGAGCATCTTCAGCCTTTCTCAAAGGGCTCGTCTCGCGGGTTGAATCGATGGAATCCCGCTCTTCAACATTATTCATAATTTCATCAAAGGCGACTTCCTCTCCTTTTTCCTTCAGTTCCAGATAGCGGCGCTGCGCTCTTATTTCGGGCAATGCTGTCATAAATATTTTCAGTTCAGCATCGGGAAAAACTACGGTTCCGATGTCGCGGCCATCCATGACAATCCCTTTGTTTTTTCCGTTTTCCCGCTGCTGCTTTACCATTTCGGTGCGCACCTCCGCAATTGTGCTGACAGGGCTGACATTTTGCGACACTTCCAGCTGCCTGATTTCATCTTCCACATTTTCACCATTCAGAAATGTTGTGTTTTTTTCGGTTGTTTTATCCCATTCAAAGGTGATTTTAATGTCTCTCAACCCTTCTGTAATCTTTTTCTTATCCGGCTGCCCGTCTGTTATCCAGCCATTGCGTAAAGCGTGCAGGGTGACCACCCGGTACATAGCGCCGCTGTCGATGTAAATATATCCAAGTTCGCGTGCAAGGGATTTGGCAAGGGTGCTTTTTCCGCACGATGAATGGCCGTCAATGGCAATTACTATTTTTTTTTCACTCATTTTCGGATGATTTAGCGCAAAGATAAGAGATTTTTAAATTCAGGCTCCGGGCTCTTTTTGTCAGAGCAATTCATTCAGATTAAGTCCAAATGAAAAAAGATTGGAGGAGCCTGCAAGGTGAAACCGGGAGGTGGCAAAATCGAGCCGGAATTTTTTTATTTTCACACCAAAACCCAATGAAAAACCAACGGTAGAAAGTCGTTCTTCAAATTTGAGTTCCTGCCTGCGCTGGTAGTTATATCCGGCGCGTATTGTGAAGTTTTGGGAAGGAATCAGTTCAACTCCCAGAACAGCATGCCGCAAAAGCTGTTTGCCAAAACTTTCGGAGCGCTCCTGCCAGTTTTCAAGGGTTTCCTTTTGTTCATTCTTGTCTTGCCCCAGGTTCCAGTGGGTGAGATGCTGCATGGTGAGTGAAAACAGTATCGGGGCATGTTTCAGTTTTGAGCTGATTCCTGCCTGAATGTTAAAAGGAATGGGTTCACGGATTCCGTTTTCATAGTAGGTTGTAATCTGTCCGCCGATATTCCGGGCAACTAATGCCACATGGGTCAGGCTGTCTTTAAAATTATAATTTACGCCCAAATCGGCTGCCAGTCCGACAGAACGATAGCTCTCAAAAACCGAAAAAATGGGTTTTAGAGCAGCACCGTATGCCAGGCGTTTATAATGATTTGAATAGAACATACTAAATGCATATTCTGCGGCATCAAAAGTGCTTCCGGTCAGCACTCCCTCTCCGGTGGCTTCCCTGAATTTTCCGTAGTTGATATAATGGACTCCCAAAGCAAAGTTTCCAATTCCATCGAAGCTGCGTGCATAGGAAGCATAGCCATAATTGACATCCATGAAATAATTCACATAATTCATCAGCATTGTGTTGTGCATTCCATGATGCAGTAATGCCGGGTTATGAAAAGGAAGATTCAGGTCGGAAGTATCATTCAGCGCAACCTGCACGCCGCCCAAAGCAGCAATGCGGGCAGAGTTGGTCAGCTCCAAAAACTGATAGGTTCTTTCGCCGCCAATCTGGGCATTCACTGATAAAAAGGCAGATATTAATAATAAAATCAGGTTAAATCTCAGATTCATTCGCTTTTGATATATCCGATAAAACGGCAAATGTATTGAATTATTATTTTGTAAAAGGTTAGTTGTCTATTTTCCTCAAATCCGCACGTGCGGATGTTAAAAAATCGGGAAGCCCTGTAAAATCAATGCTCACAAGACTTGCCCGATTAAATATTTTTCAATTATTTAGGTGAAAAATACCATACCGGGATGAAAGTTACATATTCTACTTCAAAAATCAACTCATTTGGCGGAATAAATTTCGCAGATTCAATAATTGGTAACACACAAGTTCTTGATACTATTGACCAAATGCTTGGCAGCCGGGGTGTTAGAGCCCAATATCGTTACAGTGATCTTTTTTCGGTCGTATCTGTTGATGACCCTTTGCGGCGGAGAATGTGCCGAGGACATCACCGAACACCTGCGCCGGGAGTTATGTCAGATTAAAAACTTTGATGTTTGTTCTGCCGACACTTTACTGAGGATGCAAAAGGAGCTGTCAACGGAAAAAGAAACCATCTTTTCAGAAACAAACATTCAGCACGATTTTAATATTAACATAGAAATGAACAGGCTGATGATTAAGCTGTTGTTATTCATATTATGCCCCAACGGGGCATGCTTTTGATAAGCGCAACCGGTGGCATAAATAATCTGCCCTTTCGGGACGTCATTCAGATTATGGTTATACACCAAGGGGTTGCCTTTGGACTGAAATTCTCAATCATCTCCCTAATCCTCCGGCTTCGTGCCTCAGCCACCTTCTTTATACTGTAAATTCGCAAATTTGTAAATTCGTAAATTTGCTGATTCCTGCTTGTCGCAGGCGTTAACGCTGTCAGGTCTGGCGACGCTGACAGGTTTACGGATGTAGTAACTGAAGGCAGACGGGCATACACCAAACGCAGGATAAGTCGCAACAAAAGCCCCGCAACCGCACAAATGTCCCTCTTTTGAGGGGGGTAGGTTTTTTAAAAACTGAAAACGAAATGCTAAATGCCTGAATGTGAAAAATATAGAAATGAAATCGGCAAAAATTTAGTTTTTGTCGGTTGATAGTGAAATTTTTTATACCTTTAACCATGTATAAAACCAAAACTTTTAATCATGAAAAAATTAATTCTTATTGGACTATTGGTAACTTCTTTTTGTTCTGTAAACGCCCAAATGGAACAAAACGACAGCATTAAGTATAAGACCGAAAAAAAAGAGTTTATTGATCCAATTTATGGTTCATCTATTCCTAATCCTAAAAATTCTAATTCAATTTTTTCCCCAGTTCCAAATAAAACACCTATGCCAAAACAAAATAAATCATTAACTACACCAGGGGATTACATAAAGCGTTCCGGTACATTAAAACTTACAAGTTTGGGATTATCTATCGCATCTGGTGGAATATATTTACTCGGGGCTGATAATGAGATGATTTTTATTGTTGCAGGATTAACAAGTTTAGGCTTGTACATAGGGGGTGAAGTATGTCTTATTAAAGCCGGGAAACTAATGAATGAAGAGCGAGTGACTTTATCTCCTGCATCAGAAGGAATTGGTCTGGCTATTAATTTTTAGAATAATCAGATTTTTAGAAATAGGGAACACATATATTATCAATTTAAAATCTAAAAATTATGAAAAAACTAAAGCTTCCAATCTTATTTATTATATTATTAATTAGTTGTTCAACAGTCAAATTAGCTTCCACTCCTAAAGAAGTCTATGAAACAATTATAAAAGTCTCGGCTTCAAAATCTGAGCTTTATATTAGAGCAAATGAATGGATGATAGTGAATTTTAAAGATGCTCGAAGCGTTATACAATTTCAGGAAAGAGAAGATGGAACTATTATTGGTAAATACTTGTTGCATTTTTACCCTGAAGCAGTTATTTTATCACGGTTGGATCCAAGCCTTGAAGTCTATGCTTTAATTAAGATCATGGTTAAAGATAAGTATGCTAAAATAACTATTGAGCCACAAAATCAATGGTATTTCGGCACGCACATGTTTACTGAATACGATTATAGTCCTGAACAAGCTGAGCAGGACATACAAAAACTTATATTTGATTTCACTTCTTTCATTAAAAAGGAAAGTAATTGGTAAAAATCCAAGTCTATTTCAATAAAAGACTAATCTGTATATAAAAAAAATAAAGACGTTTATAACATTAATGAGGTTTCATTTAATCCAAATCTTCCATTTCTTTTTTATAGTGGAGCAAATGAGACATTTACGTATGGAAAACTAACTAAAATATATTAACGTAATAATACTTTACAGAAATATCAGAATATGTAACCAGAAAACAAAGGATATATTATTTTTTGGTTATATGTAAACCTCATCTATGCAATGAAAATTTTGCACCCGGAACACCTAATTTTATTAATGACTGCAATAATTTCACAGCCATTTATATTTTTTATAACTTTAGCTTTGAATAAAATCAAATTACCAGCACTTTCGAGCTTCTTGAAGGGGTATGAAAATAAATCCTGTTTTATGTATTCATTTATGTATTCAAAGAAAAAGGCAGCTACATTTTTAAGTTTGTAACTGCCTGATTTTCAAGTGAACCTGAAGGGACTCGAACCCCTAACCTCCTGATCCGTAGTCAGGTGCTCTATCCAATTAAGCTACAGGTCCAAAACATTTAAATGAATTTGCTTGTGAATGCTGCGGTGCAAATATACAATTTTTTACAAAACACAATGGACGCCTCACCCGTACTTTTCCATTTTGTCATCAATTGTTACATCTTTGTGAAAATCAACCTGAATTTTCAGGTTGGTTAATATGCGTTCCGTCCCGGCTTTATAGCAAGCTTCGTGAATTTTCCAAATTAGCCCCGGAAGCTCTTCAAATCTGCATTCTACAACGGTTTCAAACGGACAAACCCTGTATTCAAATCCCGAATCTTTTATGGCTTCAATAGCTTTGTCAACCAGCTCATACTTAATTTTATTTTCGGCTTCGGGCAAAACCTGAATTGCCACATTAATTTTATTCGTCTTCATCGTCATCTGATTCTAATTCGTCAAAATCATCAAATTCATCTGTATCATCCATGTTGTAAGGTAGTTTGAAATTACTTCCCTTGCTGATAATATCCATAATTTCGTTGCGGGACAATACTTTAACGTTTGTAATAATCATATCGCTTTCCAGAAAATTGCCATACTGATTACACTCCTGTATCACCCGGTCCAAAAGCTGTTTTAAATCCACATGCATCGGAAGAAGCACCATAGCAGAGCTGAATCCTTCAGCAAAGTCAATGGATTCAAATTCACCGTCTGCATTTTTCAGTTCAAAAACCAACTCATCCTTAACGAGTTTCTGCTGAATTGGAGTGAGCATTTTCTCTCTTTCGGTATTAATAAAAACCACATAATAGCGAAGTTTTTTCCCCTTTCCTCCAAGCCCTGTGGAGATGAGAAATTGCTGTTCATCAAGCAGGGAGGTATGCATCAACATGCGGTTCTCCTGAAAGGCAAGCACCGCCCAGTCTCTGATTCCAGAATCTGCCTGTTTCAAAAACTTTTCCAAAATACGGTAAGCCTTCACATCGTCTGTGCCGGCTAAACCTATTAAAATTCTTTTTTGCTTTTCCGGGTCTGTATCAGGCGAAAACAAAACCTCTTCCGATTCAAGGTAATTTTTCTTAGCACCCTTCTTCCTGATTTCCTGTGACATTTCAAAAAAGCTCATCTGAACACCAAGGTCGATCTGCTCTTCCAGGATATTTATGTTTTCAGAAAAGTTTTCAAATATTTTTTGAATGTCGTCGTAATATTCTTTTTCTTCTTTCATCTGTTTTTATTAAAAAACAAAAGTAATCACAACTTCTAATATTACGAAAAATGAATACTCAAAGGTGTGTAATAAATCCAAAAAGGAGTTAAATATTTTTGAGGTTCCGGATGGTCTCTTTGGGATTATCGGAGCCAAAAACAAAACTGCCTGCCACCAAAATATCAGCTCCTGCAAGCACCAGTTTTTTCCCTGTTTCGTAATTCACGCCTCCATCAACCTCAATCTGGCAATCTGACTCTTTTTTCAGAATAAGTTCCTTCAGCTCCTTCACTTTTTTATAGGTGTTGGGTATAAATTTCTGGCCTCCAAATCCCGGATTCACAGACATTATCAGCACCAAATCCAGCTCATTAATAATATCTTCCAGAAAACAGACCGGAGTGTGCGGGTTGATGCTTACTCCGGCTTTCATGCCATTTTCCTTGATTTGACTTACAGTTCGGCTAAGATGCGGGCAAACCTCATAATGAACAGTAAGCCATGACGCACCGGCAGCGGCGAAGGCTTCGATATATTTTTCGGGATTGACTATCATCAGATGCACGTCGAGCGGTTTTTCGGCAATTCTATTTATATGCTCAACAATCGGAAAGCCAAATGAGATGTTGGGTACAAACACGCCGTCCATCACATCGCAATGGATAAAGTCGGCATCGCTTTCGTTCAGCATCCGGATATCTGTTTCCAGGTTATTAAAATCAGCTGAAAGAATAGAAGGGGCTATTTTTGGTATCATCATAAAAATTAACGGATTATTGCCCAAGATAGGCTTTAAGTAAACGGTTATGGTATTGATTTCTAAGTTTTTTGATTGCTTTTTCCTTTATTTGCCTGACTCTTTCGCGTGTCAGCCCAAATTCGCTTCCAATCTCTTCAAGTGTATAATGCGGGCATTCATTCAAGCCAAAATAATACCTGAGAATTTCAGCTTCTCTGTGGCTCAGGGTAGAGAGTGTTCGCTCAATTTCCTGTCTGAGCGAATCAACAATCAGCTCCGCGTCGGGAGACGGGGAATTTTCATTCAGCAAAACATCGTGCATCGTTTCCGATTCATCGTCATGCAGCGGAGCATCAATTGAGATGTGAAAGTTGGAGAAACTCATGGCATCTTCAATCATCTCAACACTCGACTCAACGAGTTCTGCCAGTTCATCCAGGGTGGGATCACGCTGATGTTTCTGCTCCAGATTATTGAATGCCCGGTTTACTTTATTGGCAAGCCCGATTTTATTTAGTGGAAGCCTGACAATTCGCGACTGTTCGGCAAGTGCCTGCAAAATAGCCTGTCTGATCCACCAGACAGCGTAGGAGATAAACCGGAATCCGCGGGTTTCATCAAAACGACTGGCTGCCTTTATCAATCCCAGATTTCCCTCGTTAATCAAATCCGGCAAGCTCAATCCCCTGTTCTGATATTGTTTTGCCACGGAAACAACAAAACGAAGATTTGCCATGACCAATTGTTCCAGCGCTTTCTCATCTCCCTTTTTTATGCGTTTGCCCAATTCAACCTCTTCGTCAATGGTCAGCAATTCTTCTTTGCCAATTTCGTGCAAATACTTCTCAAGTGAGAGTGAGTCACGATTCGTAAGCTGCTTGATAATTTTTAACTGCCTCATTGAATTGGATTTTTCACAATCGGTCTAAAAATAGACAAAAAAATCAAATATCTCTGTTTGATTGGAAAATTGACGTAGCAAAACTATTGTTTGTAACAAGTCAGGCTCAAATAAGCTCAGTCTGAGAAATTGAGCTCCAAAATCCGGTTTTTCAACACCACTCCTTCAGGTATTTTTTAAACGACTGAAAATCAGTGTTCATGGGCAGCGACTGTTTTTCTCCCTTCATGAATCGGGCAAGTTTTTCAGGCAGCGGAACTTTTCCTGCGCCAATTACCTCTTCCACCGTTTCCATAAATTTTGCAGGATGAGCTGTTTCTAAAAAAACACCTGTCTGCCCCTGTTTCAGATATTGCTGCAATGCCATGAATCCGCAGGCGCCGTGGGGATCGCAAAGGTATCCGGTTTGTTCAAACAGATCTTTAATCGCTTTTCTTATTTGATCATCGGAATAGCGTGCACCGGCAATCAGCGAAGAGATTTCACTGTGCGAATAGCCGTAAAGATCAAGAATTCGTGCAAAATTACTGGGAGCGCCAACATCCATGGCGTTGGCAATGGTTTCCACCGAAGGGCGCGGATTGTATTTACCGGTTTTAAGGTATTCGAAAACCACATCGTTTTCATTGTTGGCAGCCAAAAACTGCGCAACCGGAAGTCCCGATTTGTGGGCAAACAAACCCGCAGTAAGATTCCCTAAATTTCCGCTGGGCACGGAAACAACCAGCTCTTTTCCATCTAAAGCGCCAATTTCTTTAAGACGGGCGTATGCATTAAAATAGTAAAAAGACTGTGGAAGGAAGCGTGCAACATTAATTGAATTTGCCGATGTCAGCAGCAGATTCTCATTTAGTTGTTCATCTAAAAAGGCAGTTTTCACCATCCGCTGACAATCGTCAAATGTTCCGTCAACTTCCAGGGCAGTTATATTTTGCCCCAGAGTGGCAAATTGAGATTCCTGAATTTTGCTCACTTTCCCCTTGGGATAGAGCACATGCACATGAATGCCTTCAACCCCCAAAAAACCGTTTGCCACGGCGCTACCGGTATCGCCCGAAGTGGCAACAAGCACATGCACCTGCCTGTTATTTCCTGCAAGAAAATAGTTGAGCAACCGCGCCATGAATCTTGCACCAACATCTTTAAATGCCATGGTTGGCCCATGAAAAAGCTCCAGGGAATAGACGGCATCTGTCACCTGAACAACAGGACAGTCAAATTGCAACGTGTCATAAACAATCTCTTTCAGGCTGTTAAGCTCCACATCTTCACCAAAATAACTTTTTGCCACTTCAAAAGCGATCTCCTGAAAGGTAAGTTGCTGAATGGTTTCAAAAAACGCAGCAGGAAATTTTTCAATCCGTGTGGGCATAAACAGTCCGTTGTCGGCTGCAAGTCCTTTGACTACTGCTTCTTTTAAAGTTGCCAGTGGTACTTTTTTATTTGTGCTGTAATATTTCATCTGCTTCCTGATAAAAAATCAATATTGCCGTAAACTGAACGGCAAAAATATAAAATGCATGGTTTTAGCTAAATCAAACCGAAAAAACTTATACTTTTAGGAATGTCCGGATAAACTCATCTCCCTTCAACAGTCCAAAAACACCATTTTTGGCGCTAAACTCGTCATATACCTCAACTTCATCAGGCACCATGCCGGGTTTGTAAATCAAAAAGGGAACCGGATCGCGCGTGTGAGTTTTAAGTGCACACGGTGTCGGATGATCAGGCAAAATGGCAATTGCTACCGGCTCATCCATTTTTTGAGTTTCTTCCAGAATATATTTTACTACGCGTCTGTCTAAATACTCTATGGTCTTTATTTTCAGTTCCACATCGCCTTCATGCCCCGCTTCGTCGCTTGCCTCGATATGCAGATAGACGAAATCGTTCTTTTTCAGCGCATCTACGGTTGCCTGTGCTTTTCCCTCATAATTGGTGTTGTATAATCCTGTGGCTCCTTCAACATGAATGACCTCCATCCCGGCATATACTCCTATTCCTTGTATCAGGTCAACGGCAGAGATAACTGCCGATCTTTCCAGCCCAAACATTTCCTTCAGTGCAGGCATTTGCGGTTTATAGCCGGGCGACCAGGGCCAGATGCTTGTTGCGGCAGCTTTTCCCTCTTTTTTACGCCGAATATTTACCGGATGTCGGGCTAAAATTTCCTGTGATTTCAGAATCAGGTCATTGAGCAGCCCGGCAGTTTTTTTGGCATTCTCCGACAAAGGCTTTATCATCACTTCCCGGAAAGGTGTACCAAGAACATCATGCGGCGGAGTGCAATCCAGCTCTTTCTCTCCTCCCTTCACCACCAGAAGATGGCGATAGGAGACTCCGGGATAGAATTTCACCTCATCACTCCCGAGTTTATTATTCAGAAGACTGATGAGTTCAGCCGCTTCTTCGCTTGTAATATGCCCGGCAGAATGGTTTTCCAAAACTCCTTTCTCAATGGTCAGCAGGTTGCAGCGCAGCGCCAGATCACCATGGTGCAATTCAATGCCCATGCTGGCGGCTTCCAGTACGCCGCGCCCTTCATACACCTTCTCCACATCATATCCCAAAACCGACATGTTGGCAATTTCACTGCCCGGAAGCATAGATTCGGGAACTGTGCTTAACAATCCGTTCTGCCCCTCTTTTGCAAGCCGGTCAATATGTGGCTTGTGCGCTAATTGCAACGGAGTTTTTCCGCCAAAATCAGGTAGCGGTTCATCGGACATTCCGTCGCCAAGTATTATCAGATGCTTCATGTATTTATATATAGTTAACTTTTCAGTTTCTGCTTATACGTTTAACACCCGGATCAAATCGGCAAAAACGCCTGCCGCAGTAACTGAGGCACCAGCTCCGTATCCTTTTATCAGCATCGGAAACTCATTGTACCTTTCGGTAGTGAACATCACCAGATTGTTGCTGCCTTCCAAGTCGTAAAACGGATGATTTGAGCTAAACTCCTGCAAGCCGATTTTAGCTTTTTCGTTCTCAAATTTTGCCACAAACCGCCATTTTTTATTTTGTTCAGCTAATTTTTTTCGGCGCTCTTCAAATCCGGCATCCAACTGCGGAATATTTTTCCAGAAGGCTTCAAGCGGTCCGTCAAAAAAATGATCGGGCACAAACCGTTCAATGGCAATCTCGTCCATTTCAAGCGGATAGCCCGATTCGCGCGCAAGAATCAAAATTTTCCGGGCAACATCCACCCCGCTCAAATCCACCCGCGGATCGGGTTCGGAATAACCCTGTTCCTGAGCCAGTTTGATGGTTTTGCTGAAAGGAATTTCGGCAGAAATGGTGTTGAATATGAAATTGAGTGTGCCGGAAAGAACCGCTTCAATTTTTAAAATCCGGTCGCCGGAATTCACCAGGTCATTCAGCGTGCTGATAATGGGCAAGCCGGCGCCCACATTGGTTTCAAATAAAAACTTCACCCCTTTTTGCTTGGCTATATTTTTCAATCCGATATAGTTTTCATAAGATGAAGAAGCGGCTACTTTATTGGCGGTAACCAGTGAGATATTGGACTCCAGTATTTCGTTATACAGCACCGAAACTTCATCGGATGCAGTGCAGTCCACAAACACCGAATTGAAAATGTTCATCTCCTTCATCTCTTTTAAAAAACACGAAAGGCTGGAGCTCATTTCCGATTCATCCAGTGCGTCCTGCCATGTGCTCATGTCAATTCCCTCACGGCGGAAGAGCATTTTTCGGGAATTGGCAATTCCGGTGAGCTTAATTTTGAGTCGCTTTTCTTCAATCAGCTTCTGTCTCTGCTTGTGCATCTGCTCAAGCAAACTTCCGCCAACTGTGCCAACTCCCATAAGGAAAATATTCAGTTCCACATTTTCGGAGAGGAAGAAAGACTCATGCACAACATTTAAAGTTTTCCGCAACTCCTGATTTTTCACCACCCATGAGATATTCAGCTCCGATGCTCCCTGTGCAATGGCAATGATATTGACACCGTTTTTTCCGATAGTCGAAAACAATTTTCCTGCAACACCTGTGGTGTTCCTCATATTTTCACCCACAATTGCCACAATCGACAAATCACTCTCAATAGAAACCTTACTGATTTGTCCTGAATTAATCTCTTTCTCAAATTCATTTTTGATTGCATTTTTTGCCAGATCAACCGACTGTTGATTGACAGCCACGCTAATGGAATTTTCGGATGAAGCCTGCGAAATTAAAATAACATTGATATTTGCCTTTGCCAGTGCAGTAAAAAGGCGCATTGAAATTCCAATTACCCCAACCATTCCGATGCCCTGCAGAGTTACCAGGGTAATATCTGAAATGGATGAAATTCCTTTAATAGGGCGATCTTTCGGGGTCTTTGCAGAACTGATAATCAGTGTTCCTGCATTTTCGGGCTTGAAGGTGTTTTTTATCCGGATGGGTATTCCTTTTTGATAGACCGGCAAAATTGTCGGCGGATAAATAACCTTTGCGCCAAAATGGGAAAGCTCCATAGCTTCGGAGTATGTAAGCTCGGGAATTGTGTATGCCTTGCTGATAACCCGCGGATCAGCAGTCATGAACCCATCCACATCTGTCCAAATTTCCAGAGTGTTGGCATTGAGTGCAGCAGCTAAAATCGCTGCAGTGAAATCGGAGCCGCCACGCCCGATTGTGGTGTATTCATCTTTTGCATTTTTGGCAATGAACCCCGGCACTATGGCAATGCCTGAAAAATCGGCAAAATTGTCGATGATTTTTTGATTGGTAACCTCAAAGTCAACCTGCGCTTTTCCAAAATTGCTGTCGGTCTGAATTAGCTGTGAAGCATCTACTCTGTATGCTCCGGGAATAAAATGTGCAACAATATGCGAAGAGATACGCTCGCCGATTCCGGCAATGCGATCCAGCGTTTTGGCGGTTAATTCACCTACGAGGGTAATTCCGGTTAAAATTTGTTCCAGTTCATTTAACAACTCTTCAATGATATAGGCAATAGCTCCTGAGCCGCTAAAAAGGTCTTCAATAATCTGCTGATGAGTTTCCTTGATTTCAGCAAGCATGGGTTGAAAATCTTCAGATCCCGCTGATGCCGTTTGCGCTGCATTCAAAATCAGGTCGGTGATTCCGTTCACTGCGGAAACCACAACAACAGCATCTTCCTTCTGACTCAGAACAATATCTCTGACCTTTCGGATATTGGCTGCGGAGCCTACGGAAGTTCCGCCAAATTTTACAACTTTCATCTGTTAAAAATTATCTGTTTTCAAGAATACTATTTGAAATCTGCATGGCTTCAATTCATGCTTTTTCGTTCTTTTTCAACTAAAAAAAGGATGAACCGACCGTGTCGTTTCATCCGGCAAACACTAAATATTTTAAAATATTTTTTAGGTTGCAACTCCTGAAATCGCTTCCAGTATCTTTGTTTCCAGCTCCTGAGCCAGTTCAGGATTGTCAAGAATCAGGTTTCGCACAGTTTCGCGCCCCTGTCCAAGCCTGGTTTCACCATAGCTAAACCAGGAACCGCTTTTTTTGATGATATTAAACTGCACGCCCAGGTCAATAATTTCTCCCGACTTTGAAATTCCCTCGCCATACAGAATATCAAACTCTGCTTTACGGAACGGTGGTGCCACTTTATTTTTCACCACTCTCACCCGCACGTTATTTCCCATCACTTCTTCGCCATCCTTCAGCTGCCCAATCCTGCGAATATCCAACCGCACGGAAGAGTAAAACTTCAGCGCATTCCCACCGGTAGTAGTTTCGGGATTGCCAAACATCACTCCGATTTTTTCACGCAGCTGATTGATAAAAATACAGCAGGTTTTTGTTTTGCTGATGTTGCCGGTGAGTTTTCGCAAAGCCTGCGACATGAGCCGCGCCTGCAAGCCCATTTTGGAATCACCCATTTCACCTTCCAGTTCGGCTTTTGGTGTGAGCGCCGCAACCGAGTCAATTACAACAATGTCAACCGCACCGGAGCGCACCAGATTATCCACAATTTCGAGCGCCTGCTCCCCATGGTCGGGTTGTGAAATGAGCAGTTCATTAATATCCACTCCGAGCTTTTGTGCATAAGATGGGTCAAAAGCATGCTCAGCATCCACAAAGGCGGCAATACCACCTGCTTTTTGAGCTTCAGCAATGGCATGAATAGCCAATGTTGTTTTCCCTGAAGATTCAGGTCCGTAAATTTCAACTACGCGGCCTCGCGGATAACCTCCAATCCCGAGCGCCACATCCAGTGCAATGGAGCCGGAAGAGATGGCAGGAACCTCATCAGCCACCCGGTCGCCCAGACGCATGATGGAACCTTTGCCATAACTTTTCTCAATTTTGTCCAAGGTTAGCTGAAGTGCTTTCAGCTTTTCCTTATTTACCTTTGCTTTTTCTTCTTTTGTCATGTTCAGTAAAAGTTAAATGTTCAAGATTTTTAAAATTTGATTTGTATGATCTTTTGTCTTCACTTTTTCAATTACCTCGCGGATTATCCCATTTTCATCAATCACAAAGGTTGTCCGCAGCACACCCATATATTTTTTTCCATACATCCTTTTTTCACCCAAGACACCGTAAGCTTTTAAAATTTCCTTTTCAGTATCCGCAATCAGATTGAATTTAAGTTCATATTTATCTCTGAATTTCAGGTGTGACTCAACACTGTCGGGACTTACACCAACTACCTCATATCCCCTGCTCAGCCAGTCACTGTAATTTTCATTCAAATTACAGGATTGAGCAGTACAACCGGGTGTATTGTCCTTCGGATAGAAATAAAGTATCAGCTTTTTCCCTGAAAAATCGCCAAGACCGATTTTTTTTCCTTCCTGATTGATTCCTGAAAAATCAGGTGCTTTGTCTCCTGCCTTTAATATCACCATGCTGTTTTCTCAAATTTTGAAGAAATACAAATATACACTATTAAATTAAAAAAATCAGTTAGTTTATTAACAGAACTTCCTGATTTAAATGCTGCAAATTGCGAAGTTCTGTACATTTTTTGTAAATTTACGATGTGTTAAAAAAAACAGTGCAAAATGAAGATTACACAATCACGGATAAACAGTAGAAGGCTAACATTCATTGTTATGCTTTTGTTTATTGCACTGCTTTCTCCGCCGGCAGCGGCTCAGGAAATATCGGCAGTGAAAGCCATGCTGCTGTTTGATAACGAAAATTACGCTGAAGCTGAAAAGATATTTCTTCTGCTTCTTCAGGAAGAACCAAAAAACCCGATGTTAAATTATTATTACGGTGCATCACGAACTGAAAACGGAAATTTCGGAGATGCCGACCTGGAGCACTTGCGCCAGTCCGGGAAAAATATAACGCCTGACCGGCTACACTACTATATTGGAATGCAATACCATGCCCGCAACAACTGGGAAGAAGCAATCAGACATTACAACCTTTTCCGGCTCAGTGTTCCTGAAACTGAACTGCAAAAACTTGAATTGCCCAAAAAGATTCAGCAATGCTATGACCATGTAAATCCTTTTGAAGGTCTGATTCAGAAGCAAAAAGCTGACAACACCACAGAAAACACAATTCAGCCAAGTATCCAATCCCGGGAACAAACGGAAGAAATCCGAAAAACTGAAGAGTCAGCTGCAACTGAACAGCAGACAGAAATGATTACCGGCTCTGTCGGCGATGCACATAATGAACCGAATTCTGTAAAAACTTTTTCCGGGGAAAATGACAATTTGAATTTCCCTGCAAAATCAGAAGGTTTGCTTCATTCGGGTGAACTGCCGGTTGAGCAGACAGCCCTTCCTGATATTCCGGGGCTTCCCGAAGAGGGGCGCAAAACCGTATTGCCGCCCGGAGATCCTATCGAATTCAGAATCAACGGAAGCATTACCTATCTATTTGATTCTCAGTTCAGGACAGAAGAAGGGAGAGAACTGTTTGAAAAAGGAACACTCCTTAAAAGAACTTTAAACGAAAAGCTTGAAGAGCTGGAGCAGTCCAGAAAGGCATACAGAAACACCAATGCCCCGGATGAGAAAAAAGCGCTTGCTGAAAAAATTGTATCTCTTGAAACAGATACTTATACTATTCAGGAGGGTGTAAATACACTGTTTGCATCGGCAAGAAGCAAGGAAAATGAATACTGGGAAAACGCAAGTGAATCGGAGTTCTACAATTTTAATCTTGAACAGGAAAAAAT
Organism: Mariniphaga sp.; assembly: GCA_040772505.1. GTDB lineage: Bacteria > Bacteroidota > Bacteroidia > Bacteroidales > Prolixibacteraceae > Mariniphaga. The sequence goes on from JAXGYA010000004.1 coordinate 197,539, forward strand.
ATTGGCAATTATTGAATCCGAAAAGGAGGAAACTCTGCGGGAATCTAAGGCACAATACATTTCCATGGAAAACATTCCGGAAAGCTTTTTTGAGATGCATGAGCAAAGACCGGCAGCACAAGGCGGGCAAAAAAGTGACCAACTGGTATATAAAATTCAAATTGGAGCTTACAGTCGCGGAGTGCCTGCACACAGGCAGCGTCTTTTCAAAAAACTTTCCTTAATTCGTAAAATTGAAAATTATACCGACGAAAAAGGGGTAGTGGTTTATACCACCGGAAACCTTACTAATCTTGAAGATGCGGAAAAAATGCTCAATCAGATTAAGCAGGAAGGAGTACAAGATGCGATTGTTGCACCATATATTAACGGAAAAAGAATACCTTTGGAGCAGGCAAAACAAATTGAAGCAGGCAAATGACATCTAAAAAAATTAAAAGAGAACCGTCTAAGGGACATGAAAAGGAAGTATATGAGGACTACCTGCTTATACTTCACAATGACGATGTTCACAGCTTCGATTACGTAATAGAAGCATTGGTTGAGCTGTGTGAACATTCTTATGAACAGGCTGTTCAATGTACACACATTGCCCACCACAAGGGAAGCTGCGACATTCGAAAAGGCGAATTAAAAAAATTAAAACCCATAAAGGATGCGCTGAGCGAAAGGGAGCTCATCACTACTATTGAATTACAGCCATGACCATTTTTGCCATCATATTACTTATTTTGCTGGGGCTGCTGCTGCTGCTCATTGAGTTTGTAATTATCCCCGGAGTTACCGTTGCCGGAATCGGTGGTTTTCTTTTACTGGGGGCAAGTGTATATATGGCGTTTACGAAATACGGAACCGGAGCCGGTTTTCTTACCCTTGCGTTTGTTTTGGTTGCTTCACCCCTTTTAATCTATTTTTTATTCAAATCAAAAATGGGTAAAAAGATGGTTTTAGAATCTCTGGTTGACGGTAAAGTGGATTCATTCGACACAGAAAACATCCGGGTTGGCGACACTGGAAAAACCATCGGCCGGTTGGCGCCATCGGGCAAAGTCAGGGTAAACAACGAAGTTGTTGAAGCCCAATCAACAGGAGGCTATATTGACCATAACACAGATATTCGAGTTTTAAAAATACTTACAAACAAAATTATTGTGGAACCATTTAAAAAAATAGAAAAATGACTGAATCAGTAGGTGCTTTCGGATTAATAATTGGCATCATCGTATTGCTCATTATAATCCTTTATTTTATTCCCATCGGATTGTGGTTTTCAGCTCTGGTTTCAGGGGTGAGAATTTCATTGTTACAACTGTTCCTTATGCGTTTCCGTAAAGTTCCCCCGGGAGTGATTGTCCGTGCTCTCATTGAAGGAACCAAAGCAGGCGTTCCGCTTAACCGGAACGAGCTTGAAGCGCATCATCTTGCCGGCGGTCATGTTGCCAATGTAGTGCATGCACTGGTCTCGGCATCTAAGGCAAATATCGACTTGACATTTAAAATGGCTACTGCCATTGACCTGGCAGGACGAAATGTTTTTGAAGCCGTGCAAATGTCCGTTAACCCAAAAGTGATTAACACTCCACCGGTTACTGCAGTATCAAAAGATGGTATTCAGCTCATTGCTAAAGCCCGGGTAACAGTCAGGGCAAACATTAAGCAACTGGTTGGCGGAGCAGGTGAAGAAACCGTGCTGGCACGCGTAGGCGAAGGAATTGTTTCATCCATCGGTTCATCACATTCCCACAAAACTGTGCTGGAAAACCCCGATTTCATTTCGCGTGTTGTTCTGGACAAAGGTTTAGATGCCGGAACTGCTTTTGAAATTCTTTCTATTGACATTGCTGACATTGACATCGGCAGAAACATTGGTGCCGGACTGCAAATGGATCAGGCGCAGGCAGATAAAAATATTGCACAGGCAAAAGCAGAAGAACGCCGCTCAATGGCAATTGCACTGGAGCAAGAGATGAAAGCAAGAGCTCAGGAAATGAGAGCCAAGGTGATTGAAGCCGAAGCCAAAGTTCCTCTGGCAATTGCTGAAGCTTTCAAATTAGGAAATCTCGGAGTGATGGATTATATGAAATATAAAAATATCATGTCCGACACATCCATGCGTGAATCCATTGCCGGCGAAGAAAAAAAGAGAAGTGACAGAGAAAGTCAAAAAGAGTAGAAAAATATGTTAAAAAATACTTAATATGACATTTTTTAACAAATTTATTGCTCGAAATCCAAAATATGAACTTATATTTGCAGCATAGTTTTAGTTCATAGGTTTAGGTTTGATTAGTTTTATTGGTTTAGTTAGATGAAAAGGATGGGTGTTGACCCGTCCTTTTTTTTTATAGAAATCTGAAATCCCCACCATATAATGTAAAGCATTGGTTTTCCTACCACCTGTATTCTTCTTGTATTTTCTGGTTTATCCATGTGAGGCTTGTTAATTTCAGAAAATACCATGCAAACAATTACAAAAAATTCCTAAACAGATACTTTCAGTATTCGATATCCACCAGAAAAAGAGCATGGGCAGGTGCAGAAGCTCCAGCGGCACCTCTGTCTTTCATTTCAATAATTTTTCTGAAATCATCTGCAGACAGTTTTCCCTTTCCCACTTCCAGCAAAGTTCCGACAATTGCACGAACCATATTGCGCAAAAAACGGTCTGCCCTGATTTTGAAAATTAACCTCTCCCCTTCTGCAGCCCATTCCGACTGATATACCTTGCAGATATTTGTTTTCACATCCGAGTGCAGCCGGCTGAAGCTTGTAAAATCACCGGTCTTTAGAAGGATTGCTGCTGTTTCATTCATTTTGTCAACATCCAGTTTTCCTGAATAGTAAAATGCAGTTTCAAAAGTAAAAGGGTTTTTCACGGTAGTGATATAATAATGATAAGTGCGGGAGATTGCACTAAAGCGCGCATGATCATCTGCCAAAACCTCCCATATTTTCTGAATGGCAATATCTGAAGGAAGAAAACCGTTCAGCCTGAATATAAGCTTTTGAAAATCTGCAATCTCTTGGGAGCAGTCGAAATGAAGCACAAAAAATTTAGCATGCACCCCCGCATCGGTGCGGCCTGCACCCACAACCTGAATCTCTTCCCCCAAAATTGTTGAAAATGCTTTTTCAACCACTTCCTGAACAGAAAGAGCGTTTGGCTGAATTTGCCAACCATGATAACCAGAGCCCATAAAGCTTAACTGAACAAAATAACGTGGCATATCTTTAAAAGTTTTTTCCTCCAAAATTAGCATAAAAAAACTCACTGAAAATCTGACAGTTTATTTCTCGTGAAAATGCCATAATGTTCCTGATAAATTTCAAAAACTGACATTAAGGCACACATAATAAGATATTTACAAAATCCGGGCATTGGTATTTATTTTGCACAGAATAGTGCTGAGAATAGTAAACAATGTTTAATTTTAAAAATGGAGGATTTAGTTATGGCATTAGTTAAGAGATCAGAAAGCTTTTTACCGTCATTTTTCGACAGGTTTTTTAACAGCGATTTAATGGACTGGAACCTCACAAACTTCTCCGGTCCGAACGCTACCTTGCCGGCGGTTAATGTTAAAGAGACCGATGATGAGTACATTCTGGAGGTTGCTGCTCCGGGGATGAACAAAAAGGATTTTAAAATTAACTTCCAAAACAATGTACTGTCCATCTCTTCTGAAAAACAGGAAGAAAAGGAAGAAAAAGATGACAATTACACCCGGAGAGAATTCAGCTACCAGTCGTTCCAGCGCTCATTCACCGTTCCCCACAACGATGTGGACAGCGACAAAATAAGCGCTGCATATGCTGATGGAATTCTAAACGTAAAACTTCCGAAACGTGAAGAAGTGAAACCGAAACCGGCAAGAGAAATTAAAATTTCATAATTTAAAAAAGGCTGTCATAAAAGGCAGCCTTTTTTTATTGGATCAGTACAAGGGAAACCATACTTCTCACAGAATTCTCTTTTCACATAACAAAGTATATTCGCAGTCGCCAACGGCGGAATGGAAATTTTACACACAACCGCAATTTTCACAGACTGAATTCCTTCAAACTTCGTTTTTATAAAGAGCCTTAACCTATTTTTTTGTAATTTTGCCATTTATTTTGAAATTTAATATAAAAGCTCATGTCATTTCTTGCAGACAAAGTAATATTTGAGGGACTCACTTTCGATGATGTCCTGTTAGTGCCTTCATATTCAGAAATTTTACCCCGCGATGTTGATCTCACCTCAAGGATTACCCGCTCCATCACCATCAACACTCCGGTAATTACCGCCGCCATGGACACGGTAACCGAATATAAAATGGCTATTGCCATTGCACGCGAAGGAGGAATGGGGGTAATTCACAAAAACATGGATATTGACGAGCAGACACACCAGGTTACTGCCGTGAAGCGGGCTGAAAACGGAATGATTTTCGACCCCATCACCATTACACCCGACAAAAAGGTGCTTGATGCGATTGAACTCATGGGAAAGTATAAGATTGGCGGTATTCCGGTTATTGACAACGGCGGGCATTTGAAGGGAATTGTCACCAACCGCGACCTTCGGTTCGAGCGAAATATGGCAAGACCTATTTATGAGGTGATGACCAGTAAAAATCTGGTGACCACCACCGAATCCACCGACTTGGAAGGAGCTGCTGAAATTCTTCAACTGCATAAAATCGAAAAGCTCCCCGTGGTGGACAAAAGCAACAAGCTCATCGGACTGGTAACCTACAAGGACATTACCAAAGCCAAGGACAAGCCCTTTGCCTGCAAGGATGAAAAGGGGCGGCTCCGGGTTGCCGCCGGCATCGGCATTGCCGCCGACTCCATGGACAGGGTAGATGAACTGATTCGCGCACAGGTTGATGTGCTGGTTCTTGACACGGCACACGCCCACTCAAAAGACGTTTTGGAGATGATGAAAAAAATCAAGCGCAAATATCCCAAAACGGAGCTGGTAGCCGGAAACATTGCCACTGCCGAAGCAGCCATTGCGCTGGTAAAAGCAGGCGCCGATGCTGTTAAAGTGGGAATTGGACCCGGTTCAATCTGCACCACGCGCGTCATTGCCGGCGTTGGAATTCCGCAGCTTTCAGCGATTTACAACGTGGCAAAAGCAATCAGGGGAAGCGACGTGCCGGTTATTGCCGATGGCGGACTCCGCTATTCGGGTGATATTGTGAAAGCTATTGCCGCCGGCGCCAACTCTATCATGGCGGGAGGATTGTTTGCAGGTGTGGAAGAGTCGCCCGGCGAAACGATTATTTATCAGGGCAGAAAATTCAAGGCATACCGCGGAATGGGTTCCATTGAGGCAATGCAAAAAGGCTCAAAAGACCGCTACTTCCAGGATATTGAGGAAGATATTAAAAAGCTTGTGCCCGAAGGAATTGCTGCCCGTGTTCCTTACAAAGGAACGCTCGACGAAGTGCTCTATCAGCTCATTGGCGGGCTGCGTGCAGGCATGGGATACTGCGGGGCAAAAAATATTGCCGAGCTGCAAAAAGCACAATTCACAAAAGTAACTGTTGCAGGTGTGCGCGAAAGCCACCCGCACGATGTGACCATCACCCGGGAAGCACCAAACTACAGCAGCCCGTAAAATAGCCCGAATGAGAGTTCTTTTTTCCATATCTTTTCTGATTTTGACTTTTTGGACTGCAAACATGCAGGCTCAAAACGAAATACCCATTGTTACCATTGCAAATCAGAAAATATCAAGAGCTGAATTTGAACGTATATACAAAAAAAACAACGAAAATCTTCAGGAGAATATCGACATAAAAACACCGGAAGAGTATCTGGAGCTGTTCATCAACTTCAAACTCAAGGTAGCAGAGGCAATGCACCTTAAAATAGATACAGTTCAGGCTTTTCGAGAGGAGCTGGCAGGCTACCGGCAGGAGCTTAGTGCACCCTACCTGACTGACATTCAATTTGACGAAAAAATGACCCGTGAGTTGTACCGGCGACTGAAATCTGAAGTTAATGCAAGCCATATTCTTTTTGCGGTTCCTGAAAATGCAACCAAAGCTCAAGATGAAGAAATTTTGGCAAAAGCGCTGAAAATCAGGGAGGAGATTCTTGCCGGCAAAGATTTCAATGAAGCAGCATTTGAGTATAGCGACGATCCATCGGCAAAGCACAACCGTGGAAACTTAGGCTATTTCTCCGGTTTTCAAATGGTTGCTCCATTTGAAGATGCAGCTTTCACCCTGCCACAGGGAGAAATTTCACAACCTGTGAAATCTTCATTTGGCTATCATCTCATTAAGGTGCACGACACACGGGAAAACCGGGGAGAGATCAAGGTAGCACACATCATGAAAATGTTTCCGCCCGGTATTTCCAACATTGATAAAGCGCGGCTCAATAACGAAATGCACTCGATTTACAGTAAAATAAAAGATGGAGACGATTTTGCCGAATTGGCAAAAGCATATTCAGACGATAAACAGTCAGCAATGCAGGGGGGCGAAATGCCTTGGTTTTCTTCAGGAAGGATGATTCCGGAGTTTGCCGAACCTGCATTCAGACTAAAAAATATCGGTGATGTTTCTCTGCCCGTTGAAACTGCTTACGGTTATCACATCATCAAAAAAACAGGACACAGACCTGTGCCTGAGTTCGATAAGCTAAAAAAGGATATTGAAAACCGCATCAGGCAGGACCCGGAGCGAAACAGCAGTTCCCGGAAAGTATTCATTGAAAAACTGAAGAAAGAATACGGTTTTCACGAAGACTCTGAAAATCTGAAAAAAATCGGCGAAACCCAAGTCAACACCGGTTCAGAAGAGAACCTGAAACTTTTTTCATTAGGCAATCAAAATTATTATTTTGCCGATTTTAACCGATATCTTCAAGAAAACAAGATTACATCAGGTTACTTTTCCGCATACTACGAGGAGTGGAAAAACAGTGAAATAATAGCTTACGAAGATTCCCGGCTTGAGCAAAAGCATCCTGAATTCCGATATCTGATGCAGGAATACCACGACGGGTTGCTGCTCTTCAACATCATGGAAGAGAAAATCTGGAATTTCGCTTCAAAGGACAGTGCAGGACTTGAAAAGTTTTATAAGAAATTTAAAAACAAATTCACATGGGACGAGCGTTTCAGGGGATACGTCATCACCTGCGACGATAAGAAAATTCGGGATGAAGCAGAAAATATTATTGAAAATGGGGTTTCACCTCTTGAGATTGGAGATGCTTTGGGAGCTGAAGAAAAGAGTGTTGAAGTCGCTGAAGGAACATGGGAAAAAGGTGCCAGTCCTGCTGTGGATTATTACATTTGGAACAGTAAGATTCAGTCCGGTTTCAATCCGGATCTGACTTTTGTCAGCGGGGATATCATTCCTCCGGAAACCAAAACGTTGGACGAAGCACGCGGATTATATATTTCTGAATATCAAAATTTTTTGGAGCAGAACTGGTTAAAGGAGCTCAGAAAAAAACACAAGGTGAAAATCAATAAAAAGGAGTTGAAAAAAGTGGAGCATGTGGAGACAATTCGTTAAATATTTGCTGATTCTTTTTGTGTTGGGGTATGTTTCAGCCTGCGAACCTGAAGAGGGCAACAGCGATAAAGTTGTTGCTGAAGTGGGCATGAAAAAGCTCTACCTTTCTGAAATTGATGCAATTATCCCAAGCAATGCAGAGCGGGCAGACAGTGCAGCGCTGGCTGATGATTATATCCAAAAATGGATAAAACAGAAACTTCTGCTAAAAAAGGCTGAAGATAACCTCTCTTCAGAGTTGAAAAATGTTTCGCGTGAACTGGAAGAATACCGCAACTCACTGATTATTTTCAGATACAAAAATGAATTGATGGCACAGAAAATGGATACCGCCGTCAGCAACGAACAAATCAGGGATTATTACCTGCACCACATGGAGAATTTTATGCTGAACAAAAACATTATCAAAGGGATTTACCTGAAAATTCCTGCCGAACTTGCAAATCCCGATTTTCTGAAAGAGTTTGCCGGAAATCCGTCGGCGCATGAAACTACCGAAATCCGGGATTATTGTATTCAGTATGCCAAAAGTTACGGTATTTACACTGATAATTGGATTGAGCTGGATGCAGTGATGCAGAATATCCCGGTTTCAATCGACAACCCCGAACAGTTTCTGAAACAGAACCGTTTTGTTGAATATGCCGACTCCAGCGACTTTTATCTTCTTGCTGTGCATGATTATTTGCTTAAAAGTGAGCAGGCTCCCGTTGAATATGTGCAGGAAAACATTAAAAGCTTAATTTTGAACCGCAGAAAAATTGATTTCTTGCGTGAAGTTGATGAGATGATATACCGTGAAGGTGTGAATAAGAACAGTTTTAAAATTTATAATACAGAGAGAAATGAAATGGAATAAAATATTAAAAACCGCAGTTTTTGCCCTGATTTCAGCTTTCTTGGCGCTTTCCGTTACGGCACAGGATAAGGTGGTTGATCAGATTGTTGCCATCGTTGGCGGGAACATTGTTCTGAAATCGGACATTGAAAAAATGTTTATGGATCAGCAGGCACAGGGGATCACTTCCGACGGTGACATGAAATGCGAAATTCTGGAAAATTTTCTCATTGACAAGCTTCTGATTGCCGAAGCGGAGCTGGATACACTGATAGAAGTTACCGACAGTGAAGTCAACCAGCAGATGGAAGGACAGCTGCAATTGTATATTGCTCACTTTGGCTCAGAAAAAGCGGTGGAAAATTTCTTTAAAAAACCCCTTGCCGACATCCGTTCTGAGATGAGGATGGTTGTCAGAGATCAGTTGATGAGCATGAAGATGCGAAACAAAATCATTCAGGATGTAACGGTTACCCCTTCGGAAATCCGTCAGTTTTACCGCAGTATGCCGGCAGATGAAATCCCGACCATCCCCACCCAATATGAGTATGCTCAAATTACTGTGCGTCCTGCCGTTTCACTGGAAGAGGAAAACCGAGTGAAAGCCGAACTGCGCGACATTAAACGGCGAATTGAAGAGGGAGCAAGTTTTGCTGCAATGGCGGTATTGTATTCCGAGGGCCCCTCTGCGGGAAACGGCGGCGAAATCGGATTTTTAGGCCGTGCTCAGCTCGATCCGGAATATGCCACAGCAGCTTTCAACCTGAAAAAGGACAAAATCTCTAATGTCGTAAAGAGTGAATTTGGTTATCACATCATTCAGCTCCTTGACCGGAGGGGGGACAAAGTCAATACCCGCCACATACTGATGACTCCAAAAGTGACCATCGAGGCAAAAGAGGAGGCGGTTGACAGATTAGACAGCCTTGCAAACATCATACGCCGGGGAGAACTCTCTTTTGCACATGCCGCAGCCATGTTTTCTTCCGACAAAAACACGCGAAACAACGGTGGAGTGGTAATAAATCCTGCTACCCTCTCTTCAAAATTTACCATTGAAGAGCTTGACGGAGGCATCAGTAAAGTGCTGTCGGGACTGCGAATCGGTGAAATTTCCGACCCTTTTGAATCCATTGATCAGGAGAGCAGGCAGTCCGTCTTCAAAGTGGTAAAGCTGATAAACAAAACAGAATCTCACAAAGCAAATCTGCAGAATGACTATCAGTATCTTTCCGACATGTTTTTAGACAAAAAACGGGAGGAGACCATGGAAAAGTGGATAACAAACAGACAAGCTCAAACCTATATCCGGATTGATGCTACCTATGCCAACTGCAATTTTGAATTTGCAAGCTGGGAAAAATAAAAGGGGCATAAGTCTTTATAAACAACAGAAAAGAAAAATAAATGAATTTTAAAAGTGATGTAGAAGCGCTGGACGCACTGCGCAATAAATTCGGATTACTGACACAAGAGATTTCCAAAGTTATTTACGGGCAGGATGAAATTGTCACCCAGGTGCTTATTTCCCTTTTCAGCCGTGGACATGTGTTGCTGATCGGGGTACCTGGGCTGGCAAAAACGCTTCTGGTTACAACCATTGCCAAAATTTTAGGATTAAAATACAGCCGTATTCAGTTTACACCCGACCTGATGCCATCCGACATCATCGGAACAGAAATATTAGACAAGGAGCGCCAGTTCAAGTTTATCAAGGGGCCCCTTTTCGCCAATATTGTTCTTGCAGACGAAATCAACCGAACCCCGCCAAAGACGCAGGCAGCATTGCTGGAAGCGATGCAGGAGCAGGCGGTGACGGCAGCCGGTCAGCGGCTTGAACTGGATAGTCCGTTTTTTGTGTTGGCTACCCAAAACCCCATTGAACAAGAGGGAACCTATCCCCTGCCCGAAGCACAACTTGACCGGTTCATGTTCTCGGTGTGGCTCGATTATCCGAAGTTTGAAGACGAAATTACCATTGTGAAGAATACCACATCTTCCATGCAATTCGACTTGCAGCCGGTTATTACCCGTGAAGAAATCATCTATTTTCAAAAAATTATCCGAAAAATTCCAATCAACGATAATGTTTTGAACTATGCCGTTACCCTTGCTGCCAAAACCAGACCGGGGAATAATCTGGCAGCCGAAATATCAGAACAGTATCTGAAGTGGGGTGCCGGACCGCGTGCTTCACAATATCTGGTGATTGGCGCAAAAACACATGCAGCGCTGCACGGAAAGTATTCGCCTGATATTGAAGACGTGAAGGCAGTTGCCCAGTCAATTCTGCGCCACCGGATTATTAAGAATTATAAAGGAGAAGCCGAAAATATTTCAGTGGAAGAGATTGTTGAAAGGTTGTTATAACCGGTTTTTTCATATTAATAATCAGGAAAGTTTTCACAAATTAGTTCACACATAAGGCAAACGGACGAACGTGAAATTCAACAACCCGGAAAATAAAAGGGCATTCCCCACTCAGGGGATTTTGTTTGAAATAAAATTTCAAACAAAATTCTTTATGCATTTTGCCGGATTTTTTCTGTTAATGTTTGTTTCACTGCTCTCCTTTTCGCAGGAAAAAAAGCGCGTAGATATTGAGCAGGCTGATTTTCTTGAATCCAATGAAAAAATTGCCTCAAATGCTCAGCGCCTTGTGGGAAATGTACGTATCCGGCACGAGAATATCCTGATGTGGTGCGACAGCGCCTACACCTACACCGGAACCAACCGGGTTGACGCTTTTGGAAACGTGCACATCAATCAGGCAGACACGGTTGACCTTTATGCAAGAAAAGTTTACTACAATGGAGACAACAGCGAAGCACGCGCATACCATAATGTAAGGCTGATTAACAAAAGCACGACACTTTTTACCGACACCTTATATTATGACATGGATGCAAATATCGGTTATTATGATAATCATGGGAAAATAGTGGATAGTACCAATACGCTTACCAGCGTTATCGGAAAATATTTTGTTGATACCGATATTGCTCATTTTTACAGGGAAGTGGAAGGGTTTAGCGATAAATATACACTCACAAGCGATACGCTGCAATACAACACAAAAACCGGCCTGATATTCATTGAAGGGCCTACCACCATCCGCGATTCACTGAATACACTTTATGCAGAAAAAGGGTGGTATGACACCAACACCGGTGAAGCCGAACTGCTAAAAAAGCCTGTTGTCTACAACGAAACACAGCAGCTGACGGCTAATTACATCAAGTATAACGAAACCGACGGCAACGGCAGGGCATTGGGCAATGTCAAAATTGAAGATTTTGAAAATAAAATCATTGTTACGGGCAAAACTTCCGACTACAATGAAAAGCTTGAAATTGCAACCGTGACCGACTCTGCGTTGTTCATTATGTATTCGGAAAAAGACACGCTGTTCCTCCATGCAGACACACTGAAAACGATTCCGGACATAGTTGAAGACGAAAAAATCATAATGGCATATTACGGAACTCGCTTTTTCCGCTCCGACATTCAGGGAATCTGCGACTCACTGATCTATTTCACCAAGGATTCACTGGTTCAACTGTTCAAAAATCCGGTAATCTGGTCAGATGCGCATCAACTGACAGCAGATCATATTGAAATGCAGCAACACACAAATTCTCCTGATGAGTTGCATCTCAAAAACAACAGCTTCATCATTTCCAAACTCGATTCGGGACGTTTCGACCAGATAAAAGGGAAGGAGATGACCGGGCTGGTAGTGCAAAATAAATTAGACAGAATTGATGTCAACGGAAGTGGGCAAATGCTCTATTATGCCCGCGAGGAAGAAGATATAATCGGTCTTAACCGGACGGAAAGCAGTAAAATCTCCATCCAGTTCCGGGAAGGGAAAGTTTTTCGAACAGCATTTCTTCAGTCGCCCGAGGGGGTTCTTAAACCACTGTTTGAGCTCACCGAAGAGGAAAAGACTCTTGCCGGATTTGAGTGGAAAATTCATCTTCGCCCGCTTTCAAAGCATGATGTCTTTGAAAAAACAGAAGAAATTCCGGTTCCGCCAAAGGAGTCCCAAACAGAAAAGGAAGCAGAAATTATCCCTGTCGAAAAAATTGAATAACTGAGAAACTAACAGAGCTTATACCGGAATATCAATGGATAGGCTAACGATGAAATTGTTCCATCACGAACATAGTAACGGTCAAAAAATCAAATGTCGTAATTAAAGTTTCTTAAGTGGTGCCCCATCTTGTCGCGTTTGGTTTTCAAATACTTTTTATTGAATTTGTTGGGCTTTATTTCTATTGGAATAATTTCCGATACTTCAAGTCCAAATCCCTCAAGCCCAACCCTTTTTACCGGATTATTGGTGAGCAGCCGCATTTTGGTAACTCCCAGATTCCGTAAAATCTGTGCGCCTACGCCATAATCGCGCTCATCCGCTTTAAAACCCAAGTGCAGATTTGCTTCAATTGTATCATATCCCTGATCCTGAAGCTTATAAGCAGCAATTTTATTGAGCAGCCCGATTCCTCTGCCCTCCTGCATCATGTAAACAATTACACCTTTCCCGGCTTTTTCAATCATCTCCATGGATTTATGAAGCTGCACACCGCATTCGCAGCGATAGGAGCCAAAAATATCGCCGGTCATGCATGAGGAATGAACACGCACAAGAACAGGTTCGTTTACATCCCATTCTCCCTTAATCAGGGCTACGTGCTCTGCGTTGTTAGATTTCTGGCGGAACGGTACAATTTTAAATTCGCCGTACTGAGTAGGCAGAACAACCTCTTCGCCGCACTCAATAAGGCTTTCGTTCTGAAATCGAAAAGATATTAAGTCCTTTATGGAGATAATTTTAAGATTGAATTTCTCAGCCAGTTTTATCAGCTCAGGCAGTCGCGCCATGGAGCCGTCCTCGTTCATGATTTCCACCAGCACACCTGCCGGGCTCAATCCTGCAAGTCTTGCAAGGTCCACCGCAGCTTCAGTGTGTCCGCTTCTACGGAGCACGCCGCGATTTTTTGCTTTTAAAGGAAAAATATGACCCGGACGCCCCAGATCTTCGGGTTTCGTCTTAGGGTCAACTAACATTTTTACTGTAATTGCGCGGTCGCTTGCAGAAATTCCTGTTGAGATATCAGGATGCAGCCCGTCAACCGAAACGGTAAACTGTGTTTCGTGATAGGAAGTATTTTCACCGACCATCATGTCAAGATTTAGCTCTTCACAACGTTTTTCGGTTAGGGGAACACAAATCAGCCCCCTCCCGTGAATGGTCATAAAGTTAATCTTTTCTGGCGTAATGAGTTCAGCGGCAGTAATAAAATCACCTTCATTTTCACGGTCTTCATCGTCAACAACAATCACCAGCTCTCCTCTTCTGACAGCTGCTATAGCTTCCGGTATCGTATGTAATTTTATATCAGCCATATCGCTTTCATTAAATTATAACAAAATTACAATATTTAATTGACAATGGAATTTATTCTTTATCCTAAGCGGGATAACCGGAAATATCTTTTCAATTTCTTTAAGCTTACGCGGCTCTTTTGGATTTTTCCCAGCTTGCTGACTGTTTTCCTCTAAAAAATCTAAAAATCCCACAGATTGCAGCATAGTGAATGGAGACAAAATAGTAGGGAACAAATAAAATCTTAAACCGGAGCTGCCGGTTACCCAAAATCCAGCCAACAACTGCAAAAAAGTAGCAAATCAGCTGAAAAGCAAAAAACCAGATATAAAAACCGGAAATTTCTCCCGGCATTAAGAGGATGGCGGCATTAACAAACAAAAGCAGAAAAAGGGATACCGGTGCAAGTGTCCACCGGAGCACTTTATGGGAAAAATATTGCCAGGTTAAAACACCGTATCTGAAAGGGTTCAAAAGGCTTTTCAACCTGAAAAGGGTTTGAATTCCACCAGCAGCAATGCGTATTTTACGTTTCATCTCCTCTTTCACATTCAGCGAGGCAGTCTCCTCTGCATAGGCATTTGGAGTATATGCTATTTTATATCCTTTTTTGGCGATGCGGAGCGAAATGATAAAATCATCCAAAATGGTATCGTTTTCCACCTCCTCAAACAGTTCTGTGCGGATGGCAAACAGCTCCCCAACAGCTCCCACTGCCGAATTCAATTCGGCATCCATTCTTTTAATCCACGATTCATATTTCCAGTATAACCCCTCACCTGCGCCGGCTGCTGCATCAGCTTCCTTTTCCACAATTCGTTTTTCACCGGCAACGCATCCCGTTTCGGGAAGGCTGAAGCAAGCCACAATTTCACGAATGGCTTCACGGTTTAGTCGTGTGTTGGTGTCGGAAAAAATGACAATAGGCGCTTTCACAAACTGCATTCCACGGTTCATGGCGTGCATTTTTCCGCGCCGGGCAGGTTCGTGATACACTTCTATTTCTTCATATTCCCGCAACAAATCGGGAGTTCCGTCATCAGAACCATCAGTTACCCAGATATATTGAATTTTCTCGCGCGGATAATCCAGCAGAAAAGTGTTTTCAATTTTCTGCTTAACATAATTCTTTTCATTGTAGGCAGTTACAAAAAAGCACACTTCGGGTTCAAAAGATGTATCCTTTTCCCTCTTTTTTGGAGAAAAGAGCTTACGGATAGAAAGAGTAGCGTAGAGAATCAGCGGATAACCCACATAGGTGTATACGACTACAGTGAAACATATCCAGAAAAAAAGTATCCAAATCATTCAATATGTTTTTGATAAAAATTGATAAGCTCATTGGCGATTGCTAAGTTATCAAATTTTTCCTGAATATATTCAATTGCATTACGACTTACACTGTGAAACAGCTCTTCGTCTGTTATCAGTCTGGAAACTTCGTTCAAAAATTCTTTTTCATTTTCAGCTATCAGTATGTTGGTGCCTGACTGGGTTGCAATTCCTTCTGTTCCGATGGGCGTGGAAACAATGGGTTTTCCCAGTGCCATCCCCTCTATGATTTTAATACGCATACCGCTGCCTGAAAAGAGCGGAACTACCATTATCGATTTGGAATTCATAAACTGGTATGCATCATCGACTTCACCCTCATATACGATATTCGGGGCATTGAAGCGCTTGAGCAGCCACTCGGGCGCTTTTCTTCCTGCAATGTAAAATTTCAGTTCAGGAAATTCCTCGTGAATTTTTGGCCAGCATTTGTCAATAAACCAGATTAGCCCTTCCTGATTGGGAGCCCACTCAAGGGAGCCAATATGGAAAAGTGAGGGATGTTCCAGATTTTTGGAGTGTGGGATGAGCTGTGTGGAATCTATCCCTGTTGGCGAAGCATGAGAAGGTTTTGTGTTTCCCAGCCTGTCTAATATGATTCCGTCCCGCTCGGTGATGGGCACAAGCAGATCATATTTGTCCATACAGCCTTTCTCAAACTTTTTAATGCGGTTCGACAAAATTCTCAGATAGAGCTTTTTCAGTCCGGAAGACAATGCTGCTGTTCGATCCCAGATTTCATGCTCGATGTTATGCGAACGGTAAACAATTTTAGCATTGGAGTATTGTCTGATAACAGGGATATATGGACAAACATACAGTCCTTCAAGCTGAACAATATCAAACTTTTTCCTTTGCAGCAATTTTATCAGCTCCAGTTTAAAAGGCTTGGAAATGAAGCGAACAGCATTATAGGGTTTGTCGGAAAACAACAGGTTCAGCAGCGCCGGGAACACTGAAATTGGCGCAGGCACGTCAACCAACACAAAATCAGCCAGGTCTCTAACGGATTCAGGAATATCTTCCGGTTCAGTATGATGCTTTATGGTGTTCATTGCCATCACGGTTACTTTGTTTCCCAACAATGAAAAACCGCGCGTAAGGTTCATGCAGGCAATAGATCCGCCATCTTTGGCAGGATAAGGAACCTTATTTGTAATCTGCAATATTTTCATCTCTTCTTCTTAAAAATTTTTCTGAGGTTATCAATTCTCAGCTTCTCAATCATTTTCGTGTAAGTTTCGGCGCTCATCAGCGCTGCATCCGTAGCAGCCTTATAGGTCAGCCAGATGCCCACCGGAAAAAAGATAAAGCTCGAAAACCACATTCCCACAAACATATCCCACACATCTTCGCGGGCAGATTTCTCCCCGGTCATGGAGACTATATAATAAAGAATAAACAACAGGATGGATACAACAACCGGCATACCTAGCCCACCTTTCCGGATTATTGCTCCCAGCGGTGCACCAATAAAAAAGAAAATCAGCACAGCCAGTGAAAGGGTGTATTTTCGCTCCCGCTCCATAGAGTACTTGTTGATATTTTTTTTCCTGTTATACAACTCGTCGTCATACATATTCAGGGTTTGTATATTGTTTCTTGCTTCCGAAATTGCCGATTGTGCTATCTCAGCCTTCACCCATTTGTCCTGTCTCTCAAAAAAGGCGTCAAAATTAAAAACAGAGTCGGGCTCAATGTTTAATTCTCTTAGAATTGAATCGTTATCTGAAGTGAGTGCATGAATTTTTCTGGTAACCGGTGAATTAAACCTGATTTCCATCAAATAGTTCCGAAGTCTTCGATAATAATCGGTACCTAGGGAATCTTCCATAAATCTGAGCTCTTTGATATTCAGCATTCTGAAAGTGTTCCGGAAAATATTTTCATCACTCCGGCTGAATTCAAACCCTCTCACTTTTGCCCGGATGATTTGCTCCTCAAAATTATCGCGCCTGAACGGATATGTTTCCTGTCCTTTGCGCTGATCCCGGGCAGGTTGCTCGGAATAGTTCACCCCATTATAGAGGGTCAGCACCATATATTTTTTATCTTCAGTGATGCGTAGAAAACCGGAGTCGGCAACAGTAACACTCTCATTCATCCGGTTGTTGGTGTGGTCATAAATCAGCAAATCATATAACACATTTGTCTTTTTATTCTTGCTGCCAGCCCGGATGCTGTAGCCGTCGATTTCATTGGTGAACACTCCTTCCTGAAGCACAAGCTCGGGGCGTTGTTGTTTCACACTCCAAAGCAGGGTTGTAAATCGCAAATTGGTATGCGGAAGCACAAAATTTGCAAAATAAAATGCTGTGAATGTAACAATCAACGCAATCACAAAGAGAGGTTTCATCATCTGAAAGAGGGAAATTCCGGAAGATTTTATCGCCACCAGTTCATAGTTCTCGCCAAATGAGCCAAACGTCATGATGGATGCAAGGAGCATTGCCAGAGGAAATGCGTAAGGAAGCAAGCCAAAAGCGGCATAAAACAGCATTTCTGCCAAAACTTTAATATCAAGCCCTTTCCCTACAAGGTCATCCACATATTTCCAGAGAAACTGCATGAGCAGCACAAAGACCACAATGAAAAAGGTCATGAAAAATGGTCCTAAAAAAGACTTAATTATGTATCCGTACAATTTCTTCATGGATAGTGAATATTCCGTGATGAACCCGAAGCAAAATTAGGCTAATTAATGGTTTCTTTTGGTGGAATAAAGTATTGAATGCCAAATAGAACTTCAATCTTAGCATTAAGTAAACAAACCGGCAATCAGTATGCGAAAATTCGTTCAGGAACCAAGAATATGCTTTAAATCTGCAATTTGAGCATTCCAAAGCTCTTCAGTTCCCTCTGTTTCATCTTCTTCGCAATGGTCTGCAACAATCAGGGCGACATCGCCTGTGAGCTCAACCTGTGAAATCTTAAACTCAAAATAACTCCCGGGATCATCCACCCAGTTAAACCTGACCAGCCGGTTTTGCTTGCGCAGGGTCATTTCTGCAACTTGTTCCGAACCTTCCCACACAAAAGTGTACTGCTTGCCCCGAACATGCACATCATCGGCAAACCACTCCGCCAGTCCGGAGGCTGTGCTGAGCCTGTTAAACAAAACCTTAGGGGAGCATTTAATCAGGTATTCAAATTGTACTTTAACCATATTTATAATATCAGACAAGTGCAATATAGTTATTCTCTGAGAAAGAAACAACAACAAAGAATTAGCAGTTTTTTTAAAAACCCGCTTTTTCCCGGAAAAAACTTTTTGGAAAAAAATAAATACTATATTTGCACCTCAATTTTCAGAACACATACATTTATTAAAAAGAGTGAATGAAATGGTTGAAGCTTTATAAAGTTCTGAAAATAATGTTTTTGGCGAGGTAGCTCAGCAGGTTAGAGCGCGTGATTCATAATCACGAGGTCGGGAGTTCAAGTCTCCCTCTCGCTACCTGAAAATCAACCACTTGCAGCGTTTTACGAGGTAGGTGGTTTTTTATGTACACACAATTTGATACACAACTCTACTCTATACCCCATCCCAAAACCTAAAGTTTAGCATATTGATGTTTTTACTTTTAAATCATTTGCAAAATATAACTACTTAATCATAAGCCTTTCAATTTCGTGGTAAGCTTTCTGTATTTGTTCCATTATTCGCAAATACTTTTTGGTTGGTTTCCCTGCATACGTTTTTTTGAAATGCTTTTTGTAAAGCTGTTCATAAAGTTGGTCGGTTCGGAAATAAGCTCCAAGCGTTTTATCTAACTGCCTGTACTTCTTACTTTGGGTTTGGGTTTCGTACATACAACCCTTGAACGCTTCACGGTGCAAAAAATAACCGCCTATTGAGTACAGTTTACGGCAACGCTTGTTTGTTTGCGGGCAAATGAAATACCAAATTTTGCCCTTACCCAAATTTGAAGGAATTGAAGTTAAGTAAACTTTATAGTTTCGGGGTTCGTCCCTGTATTTGTAATCCAGTTCAATGTATGGTTGTTCGCTGTGGGTGTTTACCTGAATTGAAATACTGCCTGTGGGGTTTCCGTTTCTACTCCAGTTGAGTGTACCGCTTTTTATTTGTTCCGGGTTAAGATAGCCCCAACCTTTCAGCTTTGAAATATCTATCTGCAATGCTTCATTGTATAGGGTTGGGAATGTCGGAAATTTTGCCATATCAATTTATTTTCAGAAACCTAAATCATTAAGGAACTTTGCATTATATTGAACAATACGGCTTTATTCAAACCAATTCTTTTTAGGTGGTTCAGGTTCGCCCAATGTATGTTTTACGCTTTCTGTTTTTGGCAATACATACGGCATAAGTTTACAAAGTATGTTCAACCGTTGCACGGGGTCAAGTTCTTTGAGTGTTTCGGGTAACTGCTCCAGTTCCTTTTGCATTAAGTCTTTAAGGGTGTCCCGTATGTTTCCCGTCAATGGTTTATTGTATTCAGGCAGTTTGTTTTTCAACTCATTGTTGTAAACTGCAATTTGACTTTTCATTAAGTCCTGAATTTCGTTTGAATACCAACCGTCAAACTCTGTACAATCCAAATACTCAAAAACGCCTTCCATTAAATAAACTTTCTGTTCGGTGGTTAATTCGTTTTTGTCGTACTCTGAAATAATCAGTTGTAAACCTTCAAAAGGCTTTTCCCTGTGGCTTTCACTTGCAATATTTATACTCAATTCATACAACTGCATAAGTTTATTAAAGTCGCTGAATAGTTGTTTTTCTAATGCTTTACGAATGGTTTTTAAGGCGTAACCGTTCCAATGTTCGTTTTCTGTTTTAAAGTAGCTTTCAAGTGCCTGTACTTCTTTTGTATTCATATCAATTTGAATTTATAAATTTTACATTTAGATTAAGCACAAATCCAATATATTTATTATTAACCTGTAAATTATTCGCAAAAAAAATATTATCAAAGTGGCTTAGATTTTCGCTCTAATATCGTTCTTAAAATAATATCTATTACAAATATAACGCTGGCTGTGGTTACTGTCAACCTCGCTATTTTTTAATTATCCTTTGAATTTATAAAAGAGTTTAGGTGGCATTGTTTTGGGTGCGCCCTTATTAAACAAATTAACACAATAACTAAATTCTGATACCTGCACCAATTTTAAGCCTCGTAACCTACACGCCTCTATAAAACAGTCTTCACCGATATACCTGCTGCCTGTTCTGTACCTCTCGGCTTTACACTTTAAACTGTAAGTTGTTCTGCTCCAATTTATTTTTTCCCTCACTTCCAACATCTCATCAATGTATTTTAACGAGTGCTTAATGCTTTCTACTTTTTCCATATCATTCTGATTCATATCATTCTGATTCATATCATTCTGATTCATATCATTCTGATCCATATCATTCTGATCCATATCATTCTGAATTTTTAATTAATACTTGTTTTAATTCCTGTAATCGGTTCAGGCAGGGTAAAAAGGTTCTGTTTCCGTTGTTTCTTTTTACGGTGGCAAAGTGGCTTTCAATAAATAGCGAACAATCCGTTATTGTGCTACATTGGTTCAGCTTTACGGGCTGGGTTGGTAGTTCAATACTTGCAAAGTAGTTTTCCAATTCTGCAATATCATTGCTCCAGTTTTGGGATTGTTCCTTTATAGGGTGTCCAATTTGCCTAATTTTAGATACTTCAACCTTTGGCAGCGGTTTAGGGTGTAGTGCTGGTGGATTATCGCCCGCCTTGTTATTTAATTTGTAGTGATTAAATTCTAATTGTAGTATACTATTGAAAATCTTACTGGCTTGTTGGAGATGGTGGCTTTGTACTATTATCTCATCATGGATACTAATAAATGGGATATTTACACCCGCCAACCGTGCCCATACCTTTTGCATAATTTTTACCTCAGCGGATGAAAGTAAATAGGCTATGTTACTATGTGGTTTGTGATTGTGTGGGTTCTCTTCAAGGTGCTGGCTCTTTGTCTGGTTTATCCACTTTATCCAGTTCACATCTCCGAACATCTTTGCAAGTGAAGCGTTAGGCTTGCTAAAAAGTATCTCAAAAAAGCGTTTTTTGCCTTGGTCTCGGGTCTCTAGGTTGGCTTTTGATTGCAGCATGATGTAAATATCCTTGCCCTCGTTTAGCCATGTGCTGAACTCATTTGCGCCAATATTCTCAAATAGTATCTTACCCAGTATTGTAGGTTGCATTTGTGCCACGTCCAAAGATGCAATAGGATTGCCAAAGAATAGGAGGTGTTTCCTTAATGGTCTATGTAAATTTGTCAAAGGCGTATGCACCCGCCCGCAAAAGGTATCGATTCTAAAGAATAACCTTAAAAAATCCTTTTTCAGTAGTTGGAATGATTGAAAAAATAGGCTCGCTTCGCCATCGTTGGGCAATTCGATATGAAGTAGATGTTGCATCATTTGAGAATGTAAAGGGGTTAACGGTGCGCCCTTTGGCTCTAGTAGGTGCGGTGTGATATATCCTGCTTGCAACGCCTTGTAGCAATAGTATGTTCTCTTATTGGTGCTGGTGCGCTGAATTACCTCCAGTTGCCCGTTGGCAACCAATTGCGCCAGTACCTTCTTAGTATCGTTAGGGATAAACTCTAGTACCTTGCTATAAGGGATATAAACCGCCTTGCGCTCATCCTCATTTTTTAACCTCAACCGCCAAAACATTAGGGTGCGGACGTAATCTATGAAAATATTCGCTTCTATTTTGGTGCTATTATCCATTTCAGTCGCTCCAGTCTCTTTAATATTTTTTTCAGTCTCTTTAATTTTCATTTTTTTTGGGTGCTAATGTGTTTATTTTCAATATATTAAGCTTTTTTCAGTCTTTAAGTCTCTACGTTTACATTATAATGGGGGAGGGGGGTCGGTATTCGTTGTTTACATACCCCCCCCTATATATAATAGGAGTGTAAAGACTTAAAGACTGATTTGCGATATTTTAAACATTGATTTTCCATTAGCTCGCTTATTTTCATACAGATAGTTAAAAATGCCTGCATACTGCTTTATAAACTCTGTAAAAGTTCTTTGTTTCAAATCTGGATCTCCAGCGGTTTCTTTGTAATCGAGAAACAACTCCTTTGTATCATGCCACTCGTTAAGAATTACTTTATCTCCAGTTATCCACTGGGCAAAATCTGTGTTTGTAGATTGTAGCAACCTGTTTCTATTCACATTTTTTGGTTTATAAAAAACAAGCCCGTTCTGGTGGTAATACTGAACGCAATGCACCATAAAGGAGTAGAAGCGATTCCACTCCGAAGTATCCCAATCGGTATCGTCAAAGAATATGCAGCCGTGTACGTATTTAATAGGCTCAATGAAGCCCTGTTTTTGTAAGTCCTTATAGTAGGGGGCAAACTCGATAATGAACTGCCTCCGTTCGTTCGTGTTACCGCCACCATCCACCACGCTGTTAGATGTGAGTAAAAGTTTGGGGCTATCCTCTGGCTTGATAAATATTTCAGGCTTGTTTTTACGCTCAACGTTCCACCCATCTGTTAGCACGCTATGAAATACATCGAAGCCAATTTTTCTGGGTGCATCGTCAATCCAAACTACTTGAGTATGGTCAGATAGCAACTGGTATCTAAAGCGGTCGGAGGGGTCGAAGCGTTTCCCGTCTAGCTTGGTTACGTTGCGAAGTTGTGCCAATGCGTTAGAATAAACACCCTTACCAGTGCCGCCCTCGGGGTTTTTTAAGTCGGTAATCTCTTCATCATACAATATTACCGCCCGTCCTATTGCAGGGCTTGAATAGTTGTTTATTAGGTATCCAGTACCCGATGTAAAAGCATTAATCCGCTCGCTATCACTCCCTGCAACATTACTAATAAATTGAGAAAAGTGGCATTCGTTAAATTGCTCATCAAATTCAAACGGTCGTGCTAAAATATGTTCCCGCCAAACACAATGGGTTTTCACCTCGCTGTAAGATGTTAGCTCGCAATTATTTTTAGTGATAGTTACAACGCCATTTCTAAAAAATAAAAAGGTGGTGTTATTGTTATCTCTATAAACTGGCTTATCGTGGGTATTTAGGTGACCTAAGAAATTAGCATTTACTACATTATTAAATTGCTGTAAATACACCTCTCGAAGCATATCCCTTTTTATATGAAAGTCTTCATTTTTATATGAAAATTGTAAGTCATTGAATTGTAAATTGCTTGGATTGAAAACAGCATCTTTAATGTGCGATAGTTCAATTTCAGTAATAATACTGCCAACTTCACGGATTAGCACATAGGCTCGTTGGTCGCTTCGATAACGCTTATAAAACCCTAAAGAGGTGAGCAATTTTATAAACCCATCGAAATACAGCCCTTTCAGATACCAACTTTTATTGCGTTTGCTAAACTGAAATTTCCATATACCAACAACAAACATCACATTGCTAATTTCCTGAGGAGTGAGTTTGTTTATCTCACTATTAACTGTTGCCAGTATTCCCGAAACGTCTCCATCAATAAATTTTTCAATTGCAGTAAAATTATTGATCTCAGGTGCTGGCTGAGGTTGCTTCGCACCTAAAAAAAAGCCATCTTTTAGTGTGGTTATCAATGGTTTATTTACTACATTTGCATCTGCATTGCTCATACTATCCGATTTTACAAGCCTCCAGCCGTGGGGGCTTTTTTTATTTACTTACTTAATCGGTCGGCAGCATCCAACTGGCTATGGTTAGGCATACCGTGCTCAACCCATTGCGTTAATGCCTTACGGCTAAACAATAGGCGTTTACCTAGTTTGTCATGTGGAATAACTCCCGTGGATGTTTCTTTATAAAGGGTGCTTTTGCTGGTGGGTCGCCCTAATTCTGCTAAGTGCTCAAGTGCTTCGTCAACAAGTAACCTATCTTTTATAGGGGTTGGCGGTGTGCTTGGTGTGCCAATTTTCTCTTTAATTTCACGTACCTCGGCAAAGAGTTGCTCAAGGGCTCGGGGCATCGTTTCAAATGTTACATTCAGTGTACTCATATCTTTGTTTTTTAAATTGATTGTTCAACACACCAAAAATACAAGCACTTGCAAATAAAAACAAGCTAATGCACTAATACTTATAGAATTACAAAGTTCTAAAGTGTTCTAAAAAAACAAAAAACCCACTTGTTACGGTGGGTTGGTGGTTCTAAAGTTTTTTAGGTATTTTCTTACTTTAGTTTCAATTCAATGCCTTTTAGTTCATGGGTTTCTATTCCTGTGTAACTATCCCTATTCTTATCAATCTCAAAAGTTTTTTTATTTACAGTGAAACCGCTCCAGACGTACCCCGCTTTATTTTTAGGATAAATGAGGTAAACCAATGCCGCTAATGCTGTCTTATGGGGTTTTGTACCATACATTTTAGTATACTCAATAGGCTGCCAATCTTGAGGTAATGGCTCGGGCTTGAATATGGCTACAAAGTGGCTTTTTTTACCCTTAAACCAACCCAAATCCTTTAACCTATCAAAGATAGCCTCAAGCGTTTTATCATCGTAAATGCCATTTAAACCAACTGTTATACCTACATTTATTTTATCTTCAATATCTTTTTTTCTCTTTTTGGCATAAGCTATTAAAGCATCTTCAATATTAATTTCAGTTAAAGGAATACCATTTTCTAATATTTGCCAATCTACATAATCACATAGCCACTTGGTAAATTTTTCTGTATCGGGTTCTATTTTATAATGTTCGTTGATTGTACTGGCAGTTTCTTTACAAGTTGCCTTTGCATCAGCAAAAAACTCACCGTAAAGTTTTATAGCTTTGTTAATCGTCCTGAAAAACTCCTGATAAAATAACTTTCTAGGATATAGCCATGAACCCTCTTTTGCGTCCATCATCTCATCAAACTGTTTTTTAAGTCTTTTTTTAACCTCACTGATATCTTTTTTTGCTTCCATTTTACCCAATATTAGATATAACGTCAAAGTGCTTGCGTTTTTGCTCGCTCTCAAATGATTTTAAATAATTCTCGGTTGTTTTGGTTGAGGTGTGCCCTAATGTTTCGCCAATAAAGGCAACAGGTGCGCCTGAATTTTTTAGTATTGTTGCAAAACTATGCCGGGCTACATAGGTGCTAAGCCCTTCAATATTCAAAACTTCGCCTATTTTCTTTAGTTGTTTGTTCACGTTTCTAATGTACCATTTTACCCTATTGAGTTCCTCTGTTGGCGTTAATCCATCGGTTAAATGTGGTATTACATAAGCCTCTGGCATCCTGTCGGGGTTACCCCACTTAGCAATGATACGTTGTGCAGGTTCGCTAAATGGCACGATGATATTTTTTGCGTTACGTTGAGTACGCTTTGTTTTTTCTCTAATAAAATGTACCTCACCCCCTTTGATATTTTTCCACTTTAGCAATAGCATATCTTTAAAATTTATGCCTCCAAGGTGAAACGATAGCATAAACATATCCCTGCAACGCTCAGGGCTGCCTGTGAGTTCCATTGTAGCAATGCTGTTCATTTGTGCAACCGTTAACGCTATTTTAGATCCTGAGCCCGTGGGTATCTTATAGCCCTCATTATCTTTGCTGTAAAATGGATAGGCTGCTCGGGGTATATCCCCGCTCCTTATGGCTTCATTAAACAACGCCCTAACATTTCTAAGAAATATACCCAACGATGTTTCAGCAATACCCTCTTTATTAAGTGCCCATACCTCAAACTTTGCCAACCATTGCGGGGTAATATCCACAAAACGCAATCCAGCATCATATTTAGCAATAAAGTTTTTTGCTGTGGTATAACTGGC
Organism: Mariniphaga sp.; assembly: GCA_040772505.1. Taxonomy (GTDB): domain Bacteria; phylum Bacteroidota; class Bacteroidia; order Bacteroidales; family Prolixibacteraceae; genus Mariniphaga. The sequence goes on from JAXGYA010000004.1 coordinate 223,379, forward strand.
AGCCGTGCCCGCTTGTCCGTTCTTTGTGAGTTCTGCTATCTTATTATCAAAGGCAGCATCGATGTAAGCTCTTCGCCCTCGCTTTAGCCTATTCCTTAGTGTTTCGTGGCTATACTCTTCTGTTTGGTGTATCTCTTCAACCATGATTTTGATACGCTCAAACGAGGCATTAATGAGTTTCTTTGTGTTGATCAGGCTCCTTGCTTTGGTTTTTTCCAACTTGCTAAAATCGGTTTCGGTCATATCAAACCCAAGTGATACGTAAAGCCTTTTGCGGTTGTGGGTGATTCGTGCCTTAACTGGATAGCAAAATTCATTATCTGTATTTTTAGCCCTCCTTTTATCCAATATAACCGTCCCTGAAATATTGCCGATTAAAAACTTATCCATATTTGCATCCTTTTAGTGGTTCTGTGTATCAAAAATAAATTTGATACACAATTTGATACACAACTAATGCAAATATGAGAAATTAAATACAAACAAAACCAATTTTAACTACTTAGTTATCAACTTTTAATGAACATAAAGAAAATAACCGCAAAAGTAGTGAATCCCTAAATATTGTGCTTCATAATCACGAGGTCGGGAGTTCAAGTCTCCTCTCGCTACAAAAATCAAGAGGTTGCAATGAGCATTGCAACCTTTTTCATTTCGTACAAATCATGTACAAGTAAGGATAATCTCTATATTGGAATAAAAATTTTGCTTACTTTTGAATCACAACTTATTAAAATATAAAAATCATGAAAGTCAATCTATTATTTTTTGCAGTTGCATTATTTTCAATTACAAAACTTTATGGACAAACAACAGACACCTGTTGCTCCGATGTACTTCTCACCAGTTATTCTGAAAGTTTGTATAGCTCTGAACCAGTAACTGACCAGCAGCTCGAATTTATTTTAAAATGCGGGATAAAATCACCCAGTGCAAGAAATATGCAGCCATGGAAATTCACGGTAATTAAAGATGAGCCAACCATGAAAGAGATCGTAAATGATATAGTGTCCGGAAATGTGGTGATTGTTGTTTCGGGAATTGAAAGTGAAAATGGAACCACTCCCGATTTTGATTGTGGATTGGCAACACAAACTATGTTTATTGCTGCTCATAGTCTTGGTTTGGGTGCGCGTATTTATGGCAGTCCGGTTGAGCATATAAATTCAAACAAAGAGCTATTTCAGATTCCATCGGGCTACAAGGCTGTAACTGCATTGCGAATCGGAAATGTTGCTAAAAACGTTGACGCTGTTTCAGCAGCTTCACCACGGAAAACACCGGAGGAGATAATAAACTATAAAGGTGAGAATTAGCCTGCAATACGATGTCAGGGGAAAAATGATTTAAACCTTAATGCTAAAAAGAGGAAAACACTGTGCGCTGCCAGAACATGGAAGAAACAAAAAGAAATCAGCTTCAATAAATATTTCCACCAGCACAAACCGCTGCGCTCCATTGAGGAGGTGAGCCGGGAAATATTGGCATTGGAGGAAGAGAATAAAGGTTTGATAATGGATATTCTTTTCCCTTGTCTGAATCAGGGTTGGCAGGATTTGAGGATTAGTAGGATAAATGGATTGGAAAGATTTGAAAAGATGACGTTAGATGAATTAACTTATAAAAAAATGGGTGTGCTATGAAAGTGCACAACACTTTGGGGAATGGGTTTCAGGAGGTAATTTACCAAAGGTGTCTGGCTATTGAATTAGAAAGAGCGGGGTTAGAGTTTGAAACGGAAGTTTTTTTAAGCATACTCAAAAAAACTTCCGTTGCAATTCAAAAAAGTGTTTAACCCAAACCACCAAACACAAAATCCTACCATCCTAAAATCCGGAAAATCATAATTCAGACAGAAGAAATAGCAACTCTTGCTTTAAAGAAAGGAGATATTTTAACTATTCGTTATAATGGTAGTGTAGATTTGGTTGGGAAATGTGCAATGGTTACTAAAAGAGATGAGGATTATTTATTTGCTGGATACTTGATAAGACTTCGCCCAAATCTTGAGAAAGTTGTTCCGAAATATTTACTCCATTGCTTATCTTCGCACAACTTAAGAGTACAAATAGAGTCAAAAGCAAAATCTACCAGTGGGGTCAAGCAAAGCAATAAAAATAACCAAGCAGCTACAGTCATTGTTCTTCCACGTTGGAAACATTGAACCATTTACCCCTCGTTGCAAACGGGGGGGAGTTAGGAGGCAGTTTCCGAGTTTAAAACAATTAGTGAAAAGCTTCTTCGCAAGTACACCATTGCAGGGAAATCGGAATCGTGCACGCGTAATTCCCCTCCTACTTTCAGGGCGCCGCAACATTGGATTACAGTGAGCTTGTGACAGTCAAATGATTCGCAACTCTCAGCCCATAAACAAAAACAGCCAGGGAAATTTCCCGTGCTTTTTGGTTATTCTGCCAGTTCAAATCTTGCCAGTGGCGCCATCCTGGCTTTATTGAGTGATAAGGTTTTTCCGTCGGTGGAGAGATTATCTACCATCTCTAAAACGCGTAAGTATTCATCTTCAAGCGTATCCGGACAAGCCATCATGGTGGTTGCGCCCGGTCCGAAACTCAGCATCAGCTCGTTTTTAATCTTATAACTCAAAAGTATGATGTTGCAGTTTACTTTAGCCTGCGCCTTTCGCTCTTTGGAGTCAAAAATCAGAAAATGGGTGTCGGCAGTGCCTTCCACTTTATGTCCGTTCAGTTCTATAAGATGCCACCTCTTATCTTCAACCAGAATATTTCCCTCTTTTTTCAAAATGTAGTGATTTTCAAGCACGCCTGTTACAACATTTCCTTCCACATCAAGATACCGAACCTGGTTTTCCTCAACTTTAAAAAATGAAGACCTTTCATGTTTGGGAATTCCTTCAAGATGGACATTGTTTCCCTGCCAGGTAAATTTTCCCTGAATTGTATCTCCAAATGAAATTCTTTTTCCTAAATATTCCGTTGTAAGCACATAGGTTCCGTCTTCATTTAAAATCAGTTCAGTTTCAATGCCTTCGCAATCCGCGCAGGGAAGGATTCCTGAGTATATGCCCGCCCAGTCTAATGAAATTTCTGACGTATGTCCGTCAATCACTTTCGCTTGTTTTGATCTGTTTTTACCTGTTTGCACACAACTCATTATCAGCACTGCCACTACAGCAGCTGTCAGTGTGAATTTCAAACTTCTTCTAACCAATGTTTTCATGTTTTTCATCCTATTCATTTCCTTCAATCTCCACTTTCCCGGGCAAACAAATCAACTCATTGCAGTTTACTGCTGATCTGATATTTTCCGCTTTTCAGAATGAGGGCTGTTTTGGCAGCATCAGCTCTTTCCTGTTCAATTCCGTCCAGCAGGAATTGCTTTGCATCCCCGGGCAATTCAACTTCAGCCTCCACACCCACAGGTATTTCCACATCCAGTTCAAAAACGCCATTATTAATGGACCAGCTGACGGATAGTTTTCCAAAAGGTGTCTCCTTAAAAGATTTTGCCCAGATTAGCCCTTCGGGAATTTGGGGCTGAATGAGCACTTTTCGGTATGCCGGCACATTTTCATCAGGGCGGATTCCGCCCAATGCCTGATAGAACCACGAACCAATCCCGTTATAGCAATTATGGATATGACTTCGCTCCCCGTTCCAGTGCTCCCATGTGGTGGTTGCTCCATTATCTATCATATAGAGGAAACCGGGGTAATCACGTTTTTTCAGCATAGAATACATGAGGTTTGCTTCCCGGTTCTTAGTGACCCATTCGGTAATTACCGGCAATCCAACCAGTCCGGTTGCCAGATGCCCGTTCCGGTTGTTAACTGTTTCATTATAAAATGCTTCAACTACGCTCCGGTATAAATCTTCAGGTACCACACCGGAAATCAGCGGAAAAGCAAGATCAACCTGTGTGCCTGTGCCATAGGTATTGTCCTTTTCATCAAAAAAGCGCTCATGGATTATTTTCTGTAAATCGCTCTTCTTTTGGGCATAAAGCTTTGCATCTTCTGTTTTTCCAAGCACACCGGCAATCCGCACCATATTATCAAAGCAAACTGCAATAAAGGAGTTATTCACCACATCAACCGATGCTTCATTGGTTTGGTCAATCCCTTCGGGAGTTGCCCAGTCGCCGAGATACCAACCGCGGTAATCGGTGTCGGGCCATTTTTTCAAAAGTCCGTCAACCGTATATTTATCCACATACCCTAACCATTTCTGCATGACGGGATAATATTTCTCCAAAACAAGCGTATCGCCATAGTGCAGGTAAGTTTGCCACGATGCAGTGATGATAAATCCACACCAGTAGGGTCCGCCACCGGCGCGGTATGGATTGGGTGCAGTGTGCGGCATTCCGCCGTCTTCGCGGATAACATCAGCCCATGCCTGCAACCAGTTGTTATACAATGGACCAAGGTTAAACATGGTTTGTGCAGTCACTGTTGAAGCATTTCCGTCGCCGCCATAACCTAACCGCTCAATTTGCGGACAATCCACAAAATCGCCGCCAATGCTCAGGCATTGCAGTGTATAAAACAACATATCATGAATGGCATTCAGATCTGGATCAGAACACTCAAAACCGGAAGCTGATTCAAAGTCTGTATGAACAAGAAATCCCTTTATCGATCCGGCATCAGGAAACTCGCTTAGTCCGACTACACGCATATACCTGAATGCCTGATAGTTAAACTTGTTTGTGAAAACTTCCTGCCCATCCCCAGAAGCAACATATTCATCCCACCGGTTTTTATTGCGAAATTTATTGTTGCTATCTAAAAAATCATTATACTCCATTCTTATCCGCTGGGAATCTGCAAGTTTCGGAAACCGAAACTCAATCCATCCGGTAAAATTTTTACCCATGTCCACAAGGAAAGTATCCGGCGAGAGTGCAGTGATACTAACCGGAACAATTGTTTCAGTTATAGCATTGAGTTCAGTCATTTGCGGACTTGCCTCATGTTCAGGAACATCAATCAGAACAACCGGCTGCCAGGGGTTTTGCGGATTATCGGCTGCCAGATCATTTTTGGCAATTTCTCCATCAACGATTTCACCTCCAAACCAACCGGAGCGCCAATTGCCGTGGCGTGTATAACTGCTTTTCCGCCCTTTCCAGTTTGAGTCGGTAAAACAGACAATTTCCCGGTTTTTCTTTTGAACTTTTTCCAACTGCGCGCGCACAACCGGCCCGTTATTTACCACTCCGGGCAAACCCTCGGTGTACCAACCGCTTCCAAGCCAGATGATCAGATCGTTTTTTCCTTTCTTCAAAAATGGTGAAATATCGTAAGTATTGATAAGGGAACGCTTTTTAAACTCCGAAACAGCCGGGGTTAACACCCCCGGACTTACCTTTTCTCCGTTCACATACACCTCGTGATAGCCCAATGAATTGACATGGATATAATAGCCGCGGAGATCTGCGTTAACTTCAAACGAGCTGTACAACTGAGGGCTCTCACTGTAACCGGCATCGGTGTTAAAGGCTATGTATGATGCTTTCCAGTCGTTTTTGCCAAGCAACCCCACGCTGAAATTTGCCGGTTCGCTCCATGGTGAAGCATTCCCCGCTTCATCCCAAATTCTCACTTTCCACCAGGCAACAGACGCTGAACCCAAAGCTTCTCCATTGTATGGAACCATGATGGATTCACCAGAAAAAACTTTCTCTGAATTCCATAGGTCAGCCTTATTTTCACTTAACAAAGTGATGTCGCTTGCAACCAGCAACTGAAAAGCGCTTTGTTGCGTGCCTTTTTCAGAACTGCTGATTTTCCAGTTAAACCGGGGAACTGTTTTATCAATCCCCAAGGGATTGGTCAGCCCTTCACACTTAAGGTCATAAACTTCCAGACGGGCTTTGGGAGCACAGCCATCAATAAAAATGCAGAAAAAAATAACAGAAAAAAGATAAATACGTTTCATATCGAATTAATTAATGCACGTTTTAAAATACGAAATTGAAGTGATTTGTAAGCCATTCGTAGGTTTTCTCCCTCATTTTAGGCGAAAAACGGTTAATATCATTGGGAATATCCAGCTGAAGTTTTACCCCGGAATCATACAGTTTGTAAATTCCGGCTGCCTGTTCAATGCAATGCCTGACATCATTAAGATGAGCATCCTTGTCAAATTCGGGTGCTACAACAAAAACCGGACGTGGAGCAATGGCTGCAATAATTTCATTGAAATCCACCGGAATCCGTGCTTCATTTTCCACAAAAAACCCTAATCTTGGCTGTAACCCGTGAAGGTGCGAATAGGTTAGAATTCCTTCAGTCCCCCTTTCCAGTGCATTGGTTCGCATGGGTGTAAAGCCTGCCACAGAAACAGCTCCGGCGATTCTATTATCAAGAGATGCGGCATATAAACCAACCACAGCTCCTAATGAATATCCGGCTACCACAATTCTGCCGGCATCAATAAAATCCATGTTGGAAAGTGCATCCACAGCGCCTTTTGTGTCGGCAACCATTTTCCCTAACTTCGACCAGTTTGGATAGCGTTCATAGAACCGCGTTCCCTCTTCTATCCGGTTTCCAAAACCCAACAAGTCAAAAGTGAACACTGCAAAACCTTTATCTGTGAGCGATTGCAACAGCCCGTCAATGCGATGATAGGAGTTGAATCCCTTGGAGTAGTCATATTCATGGAGATAAATTACTGCCGGAAGATTTTTGCTTTTTATCTCTCCCGATTCATTCAGTGGGTAGTACAGATACCCAAACAGCTGATCGCCAAAACCGTTGTAGGGACTGACCGGCATTACGCCCATTCTTTTATTTCCCGATGGGCGGCTGAGAAAAGTTCCAAAGCTTGCCTCTCCAGCCCCTGCCCTGCTCAGCTTCCCCGGTCCGGGATTGGTAACTCCCGGCGGCTCGTCACCCAAAACCCAGCGAATTTTTTGCTGAATTTGATTTTTGCGAATTTTCCAGTCCTCCGGTGAATTTACCTTTAAGTTATTATTTGTAACCTCCGGAAAATCCAGCGGATTGATATTTTCATTACTGCGTTTTTTCCATGCATCAAATGAATAATTGCAATAAAGCCTGTTTTCGGGCTGATAGTCGCTTCTATTAAAGACAAAGTCAAAAAAATCAATGTACTCTTCCATGTCGCGGGCGCTGACGCCATGTTCACCATACCTGGTTCGGATTGCAACGTTATTTTCAGCATTCAAAAACCTATAGACCTTTTTTGAAGCGTGATACGCCTGCTCAATTCCCCAGATATTGCTTGCACCTTCGGTCAGGGCAGTGCTGAGCATCAGCCCGCGCGGAGCGATGAGCGCCATAAATGAGTTTTGATCAACAGGAAGTTTATGTTCCCTGCCGATAAAAAAGCGAAGCCGTGGATGAAGCCACGAAGGGCGTGCACTTGCCAAAAGTGCAATATCTTCAATGTCATAATTTTGCGATGTATAGCGCCATGGCACTTCTGCTCCTGTGCCACCGCTGCTGGGAATACATGCAGAAATGCGGTCGTCAAACGCAGCAGCCATAAGCGAAGTTTTTCCGTTCCGGGAATGTCCCGTGATTGCAATTTTTCCCTGATCAACCTCCGGTAAAGTGAAAAGATAGTCAACAGCCCTTGATGCTCCCCATGCCCTGCGCATCAGGCGCGTGAAGTCATATTCTCCTGCCCAGATTTCTGCATATTTGTCCGTATCATCTTTTGAGTCGGCGCCGGCATAAATGCAGCCAATATATCCCCGCCGTACAGCCACCTGCGCCCACTCCCGGTGATTCCACTGAGTCAGAAAAACCGGAAAGGTACCATCACCCGGCGGAATCATCAGCTCAAGCGTGAGTTTTGCTTTGTGCCCGGGACCGAACGAAAGTTCGACCTGACGAAGCAATACTTCACCGTCAGTTTTTTCACTCAGAATTTGAGCTTTCAAATTATCGGGTGCTGGCGGAAATGTTCCCGATATATAATGCTGCAGCTGTTTCTTCATCTGGTCTCTTTTTTCCTGCCACTGCTCCGGAGTTTTTACCGGAATATTTCTCACGCCTTCGTCCAAAACAAGTGGGTCGGGCAAAAAGGGCAGCGATGGCATCCGGTCAAAATCGGGAGGCAATTCGCCGGTGCGTTCAAGCCAGTCAGTGAAAGTTCTGTCGGCAAAAGACAACCTGCCTCTGGCATCAAAGGCGCTGTTTTCGTCCAGCTGATCGGGAGGTAAAACTTTCAGAATCAGCTCCAGATTAGCTTTTTGCTTAGACTTATCCGGATTTTCAGGAATCTTTTTCTTACCGGGATTGGCGCCGGCACTGCCAATGGCAAAAAAAGAAAACAACAGAATAGAAAAAAAGAGTTCTGTCCTACTCTTCAAGTTTGAGAAAAAATGGTAATTCATTGTTAGTGAAGATTTTTATTCATCCAGTAATATAACATTAATCGATATGCTTTTGCAGTTAAATATGATTTACAAAACAGATAATTTGAAAATAATCTACTCTATAAAGAAAAATAAATAACCTTAGAAAACAAAATAACGGAGAGGTTTTCAGAAGAAAAACCGGTGTTTAGACATTAAATCTGAAATGCATTAAATCTCCGTCCTGAACAACATATTCTTTTCCTTCAATAGCAATTTTTCCAGCCTCCCGGCAGGCATGTTCTGAGCCAAGGCGAATATAGTCATCGTATTTAATGACCTCCGCACGTATGAACCCTTTCTCAAAATCGGAATGAATGATTCCGGCAGCTTTTAGAGCTTTGGTGCCTTTCACAAACGTCCATGCCCTGGTTTCGTCGGGGCCGGTTGTGAAAAAAGTTTGCAGTTTGAGTAAACTGTATGCTGAAGAGATTAACTTGTTGACACCCGGTTCTTCCAGACCCAGCTCTTCCAAAAACAGTTGTTTCTCTTCATAAGTTTCAAGCTCCGCAATGTCAGCCTCGGTTGCAGCGGCAATCACAAGAAATTCTGCATTTTCATCCTTGATTGAATCTTTTAAAGCCTCTGAATATTTATTTCCCGTTTTGGCTGAAGCTTCATCCACATTGCACACATACAAAACCGGCTTGTTCGTAAGCAGAAAAAACTCTCTGGCAAGTCGTTCCTCTTCATCATTCAGAATTAATGTGCGGGCTGACAGCCCTTGCTCCAAAACGCCCTTATAGCGCAAAGCCAGCTCATGCATTTTTTTTGTTTTTGGGTCTGTGCTGTGCTTTGCCTGCTTCTCAAGCTTTTCGATGCGGTTTTCAATGGTTTCCAAATCTTTCAGCTGAAGTTCGGCATCAATAATTTCCTTATCCCGGACAGGATCTACCGAACCGTCAACATGGGTGACATTTTCATTTTCAAAACATCTGACAACATGAATGATAGCGTCGGTTTCGCGAATATTTCCCAAAAACTGATTGCCCAATCCCTCCCCTTTGCTCGCTCCTTTTACCAGACCGGCAATATCCAGAATTTCCACAGTGGTTGGCGTAACACGTTTAGGCTTATCAATTTCTGCAATTTTTATCAGCCTGACATCCGGAACAGTAATAATCCCAAGATTGGGTTCAATCGTACAAAATGGAAAATTTGCCGATTGCGCCCTGGCATTGGATAAACAATTAAACAAAGTGGATTTTCCCACATTTGGAAGACCGACAATACCGCATTTAAGTGACATAATTTACGTTTAAAAATTTGCCGTGCAAAGGTAATGGAATATTGATTTTTTACATTTCCTTTCCTTTGAAAAACAAATTCAGGAAACTTTGCATTAACTCCAACGAAATATATTTTTTATGACAACTGTTAATAAACGAAGTATTACCTTTGTTTAAAAGAACTTGTGAACGGTTTCCTTTTGAAGTTTTTTATCCTATTTTATGACTATTGATTATTTGGATATTTTCTTGAGCTAAAAGCTGAAGGCTGAAGGCTAAAAGAAAGGGTCACAGTGTTACACGGAGATAGTTCACTGTGTAAAACACTGAGTAACACTGTGAACTAAAAATAAAAGTTTATAAAGTAGGCAATTGACAATTTGAATTTTATGAGGAGTGGAACTGCACTCTGAAAACATATTAAACCTTTCAGGATACTTCTTGTCTTACAGGTAAATTGCGAGTATGGAAAAAGAAAATCACCGGCTTATTCAGGATTTAAAGGAGGAGAGCACCCGCGAACATGCTTTCCACCAGCTGGTGAAAATTTACCGTGAGCGGCTTTACTGGCATATTCGCAAAATTCTGCTCAACCATGAAGATACCGATGATGTGCTGCAAAACACATTTATTAAAGTGTGGAGAGGTATTGACGGCTTTCGCGAAGAGTCATCTCTTTACACCTGGCTCTACCGCATTGCAACCAATGAGTCGATTACTTTTCTGAACTCAAAAAAGCGACGGGCAATGCTCCCGCTGAACGATGTCAGCGACTACCTCATGGAAAACCTCACCGCCGATCCCTATTTTGAAGGTGATGCACTGCAGATGAAGTTGCAACAGGCAATTCTCCGACTGCCGGAAAAACAACGTCTGGTTTTTAATATGAAATATTTTGAGGAAATGAAATATGAAGAGATGTCAAAAATACTCAACACATCAGTTGGTGCGCTGAAAGCTTCTTATCATCATGCCGTGAAAAAAGTGGAGGAATTTATCCGAAAAAATGATTGAATTAGTGGGAATTAAACTTTTATTTGTTTAGTAAGTCAAATATGCAAATTTACCATAATGAGTAATTTAAAAAAGATAGCGCCCGAATTATCGAAAATAAAAAAGGAAGTGCCATTTGGCGTTCCCAAAAACTATTTCGATGATTTTTCAGCACGGCTCCATCAACGAATTGATGCTGAAGAGCACTTTCAGCACACAAGGCAAAATCCGGTTGTCAGATACCTGAAACCTGCCTTGGGTCTTGCCGCCGGCTTTGCGCTGATTTTCCTGATTGTTTACTGGCCAATAAAATCGTTTCTGCCTGGCTATATAGCTAAAACAAACAGCCACATTGAGCAAACATCAAATGAAGATATCTACATTTCCTACATCGAAAAAATTGATGAAAATTCATTCTTTTCCCTATTATATGAAACATTAAACAATGGAGAATCAACGGCAGCTGATTTCAACGATGAATATTTGCTGAGCTACATCAGCTATAATGTTTCTGATTATGAGATTTATATATATGCTGAAAATTAAAAGTTGTGAAAATGAATAAAATAATAACATCACTCTTTATGCTTCTCTTTGTTGTTGCAGCGGTGGCACAGCCAAAAGATTTCAACCATGCAGAAAGATGGGAAAAATTCCGCTCCGAAAAGATTGCTTTTCTCACCTCCAAACTGGAACTGACCCCGGAAGAAGCACAAAAATTCTGGCCTGTTTATAATCAAATGGAGAAGGAGCGCTGGGAAGTACAAAAACTGCGGCACGAAATAGAGGAGCGCGTCCAAAATGCAGAAGAGACCATGTCGGAGAGTAAAATAAAACAACTGACCCGCGAGTTTGCAGGAAATATGCAAAAAGAAGCCGACATCCTGAAGAGCTATAATGAAAAACTACTGGATGTTCTTCCTCCGCAAAAGGTGTTAAGGCTCTACAAAGCGGAGAATGAATTCAGGCTCTACATGATTAAAAAATTCAGAAATGAAAAGAGAGAAGGAAGATAGGTAACATATTGACAGGAAAAAGGTAGTTTTTAGAAAAAAGACAGGCATTAAATTTCCTGTCCTTTTTCGTCTCACAATGCCTTAAACCATTCCTGAAAATATTTCCCGACAATTGGGGTTTCCTTCTTTTCTCCCTGAATCGAACCAATCAGGCTCATAATCCAGAACACGAAAACTACGATGTTAAGAATCCATCCGAGAATAGGAATAAAAGACAATACAAGGCCGAAAATATACAGCCCAAGCAGCTGACGAATATAGTAACTTGCCAATTCGTCTTTTTCACTACTGTTCAATACGAGCGCTATTACCCAGCCAATCAGAGTAATATGGGCTACAATAGCTTTTGTTTTTCCATCCATTTTTTAAATCATTTTAAGGTTTGGCTAAAAATAGACAAATTAAATTTGATAACCCTAAAAAACCTCCATCTATTTTACAAATTATTTGATTTTTTGTGAGCGAGCCAATTCAGGACAAAATAATCCGTTTATTAATTTTTATTAATAAAAACGCACTTTTATTTTCATTTTAAAAAATTATTTCAATATTTGCAGTGAATCATAAGTAAAAACATGAAAGTACTGAACAACATATCATCTCTCACTCTCATTATTGGTATTATTCTTCTAATCCCGAAGAGATGAGAATGGTGTGTTGATAAAGATACAAGCAAAGCAGAATAGCCATTCTCAGAAAAAGAGAATGGCTTTTTTTTTAATTAAACAAAAAAGGAAGATAACATGAGCGACAGACTTTTCATTTTCGACACGACCCTGCGCGACGGTGAGCAGGTTCCGGGATGTCAGCTGAATACTGTGGAAAAAATTGAGGTTGCCAAAGCGCTGCAGGAGCTGGGTGTCGATGTTATTGAAGCCGGCTTTCCGATTTCGAGTCCGGGTGATTTTGAATCGGTGGTAGAAATTTCCAAAGCGGTGACCTGGCCAACAATTTGCGCCCTCACCCGCGCTGTGCAAAAAGATATTGACGTTGCTGCCGATGCGCTAAAATATGCAAAGAAAAAGCGTATCCACACCGGCATAGGAACTTCTCCGTTTCATATCAAATACAAATTCAACTCAACTCCCGAAGAGGTTCTTGAGCGTGCAGTTGAAGCGGTGAAATATGCAAAAAAATATGTGGAAGATGTTGAGTTCTACGCCGAAGATGCAGGACGCACGGATAATGAATACCTTGCCCGCGTGATTGAAGCGGTAATCAAAGCCGGTGCAACCGTGGTGAATATTCCGGACACAACCGGCTATACCATGCCTTACGAATTTGGCGAAAAAATCAAATATCTGGTTGACAATGTGAAAGGCATTCATAAAGCGGTGATTTCCACCCATTGCCACAACGATTTGGGAATGGCAACTGCAAACACTATTTCAGGCATAATCAACGGCGCCCGGCAAGCCGAAGTAACTATCAATGGAATTGGCGAACGCGCAGGAAACACATCCCTTGAAGAGGTTGTGATGATTTTAAAAAGCCGCTATGCCGTTTTGGGTATTGAAACCGGAATCAACACAAAGCACATTTACAGCACAAGCCGGCTGGTTTCCAGGCTGATGAACATGCCTGTTCAACCCAACAAAGCCATCGTGGGGCGAAATGCATTTGCACACTCTTCGGGAATTCACCAGGACGGTGTTCTGAAATTTCGCGAAAACTATGAAATCATCGACCCTGCCGATGTGGGAATTAATGAATCTTCCATATTGCTCACTGCCCGGAGTGGCCGCGCTGCTTTGAAGCACAGGCTCGAATTGTTGGGATTTGATTTGCCACAGGAAAAGCTGAATGAGGTTTATGAAAAATTTCTGAAACTTGCCGATAAGAAAAAAGATATCCGTGATGATGATATCGCTTTGTTGGCAGGTGATGCAACCCACCAGGAGCGCCGTATAAAGCTCGACTTCCTGCAGGTACTGACGGGGAAAAATCTTACTCCAATGGCAATTGTCTGCTTAAACATTGCAGGTGAAAAATTTGAGGCAACATCTTCTGGCAATGGTCCGGTGGACGCAGCCATCAAAGCAGTTAAACAAATCATCCGCAGACAGGTTACTATTGAAGAGTTTCTTGTTCAGGCGATCACACGAGGAAGCGACGACATCGGAAAAGTGCACATGCAAATTGAATACAACGATATGATATATCATGGCTTTGGCGCTAATACCGATATTATTACAGCTTCTGTCGAAGCTTTTCTGGATTCGGTGAACAAGCTTCCGTTGACCGAATAAATTGAATTAGTTTAAAATTAAAAACACAGAGTATATAAATAATATGGAACCGAAAACTCTTTTCGATAAAATCTGGGACCCCCATGTGGTAAAACAAGTTGAGGGCGGTCCCAATGTGCTGTACATTGACCAGCATTTAATCCATGAAGTAACCAGTCCGGTTGCATTTTTAGGATTAAAGAAACGGGGGCTGAAAGTATTCAGACCAGACCAGACCACAGCTACGCCTGACCACAATGTCCCTACACAGGATCAGCACCTATCCATCAAAGATGAATTGTCCCGCCATCAGGTGGAAATGTTGAAGAGAAACTGTAAGGAACACGGTATCACTTACCATGAACTGCAAAGCGATTCGCACGGGATTGTACACATTATCGGACCCGAACTCGGATTAACCCAACCGGGATTAACCATTGTTTGTGGCGACAGCCACACCTCAACCCACGGAGCTTTTGGCGCCATTGCATTCGGCATCGGAACCAGCGAAGTGGAAATGGTTCTGGCAAGCCAAAGCATCATGCAGCCCAAACCCAAAAAAATGCGCATCACAATCAACGGGGAGCTGAAAAAAGGAGTAACTGCAAAGGATATTGCACTTTACATTATTTCTCAAATTTCAACCAGTGGCGGCACCGGTCATTTCATTGAATACGCAGGCACAACAATTACCGCTCTTTCCATGGAAGGGCGGATGACACTCTGCAACCTGAGCATTGAAAGCGGTGCCCGCGGCGGCATGATTGCTCCGGATCAGACCACCTTCAATTACGTTAAGGGAAGAAAATTTGCACCAAAAGGGGAAGAGTGGGAAAAAGCCGTTGCGCGCTGGCGTAAACTCAAAAGCGATGACGATGCAGTTTTTGACACCGAATATACTTTCAGCGCAGACGACATAGAGCCCATGATTACCTACGGAACAAATCCGGGCATGGGAGTGGGAATTACCCAAAATATCCCCACAACCGAAAAGATGAACGGAAGCGACAAGAGTACTTTCCTGAAATCGTTAAAATATATGGGCTACTCCGAAGGAGAAAGAATGTTGGGGAAGAAAGTGGATTACGTCTTTTTAGGCAGCTGCACCAACGGACGAATTGAGGATTTCCGCACATTTGCAGGTTTTGTTAAAGGCAAAAAGAAAGCTGAAAACATCACCGCATGGCTTGTACCCGGCTCCAAGCAAGTGGAGAAGCAGATTCGTGCAGAAGGATTGGATAAAATTCTTGAAAATGCCGGATTTGAACTGCGTCAGCCCGGCTGTTCTGCCTGTCTAGCAATGAATGAAGATAAAATTCCGGAGGGGAAATATGCAGTTTCCACTTCAAACCGGAATTTTGAAGGGCGCCAGGGACCGGGAGCACGCACCATGCTTGCCAGCCCGCTCACAGCAGCTGCCGTGGCAGTTACCGGAGTGATTACTGACCCGAGAGAAATGTTATGAAAGATTAATGATTAATCATTAACAAATAATAAATAATAAATTACATGGCTTACGACAAATTTTCAATAATAACTTCCCCGGCAGTTCCCCTGCCGGTTGAAAACGTGGACACAGACCAGATTATTCCGGCAAGATTTCTAAAAGCTGTTGAACGCAAAGGTTTTGGTGAAAACCTTTTTCGCGACTGGCGATACAACAGAGACGGCAGTCCGAAACCTGAATTTCAGCTTAACGATCCGAAGTACTCCGGAAAAATTCTGGTTGCCGGAAAAAATTTCGGAAGCGGCTCCAGCCGTGAACATGCCGCCTGGGCAATTTACGACTACGGGTTCCGCGTTGTGGTTTCCAGCTTCTTTGCAGATATTTTCAAAAACAACTCGCTGAATAATGGGCTGCTCCCGGTTGTGGTTTCTCCTGAATTTTTGCAAAAGATATTCAACGCCATCGAAAAAGACCCGCAGACCACATTTGAAACCAATCTGGAAAAGCAAACATTTACGATTCTGAAAACCGGTGAATCAGTTGAATTTGAAATCAATGCATACAAAAAGCATTGTTTACAAAATGGTCTTGACGATATTGATTATCTGATAGCCATGAAGGATGAAATAGCTGCTTTTGAAGCAGCCCGATAAAATAGAAAGATGACTCAAAAATTAGTTGATGCAGAAATGAATCAGGTCACCATAATGGATACCACCCTGCGCGACGGAGAGCAGACATCAGGAGTATCGTTCAGTGATAATGAAAAACTGGCTGTTGCCAAAGTGCTACTTGAAGATTTGCGCGTTGAGCGCATTGAAATTGCATCTGCGCGGGTATCTGTCGGTGAATTTAAAGGAGCTCAGCGGGTTTTGCGCTGGGCGGCCGGGAAGGGGCATCTTGACCGGGTGGAAATTCTCGGTTTTGTGGATGACAGGGTTTCATTGCAATGGATTGCCGACGCCGGAGGGAAAGTCATAAACCTGCTTTGCAAAGGCTCACTGAAGCATGTCAGCAGTCAGCTTCGTAAAACACCGGAGCAGCATCTTGCCGACATCAAAAAGGTAATTGCCAATGCTGGAGAAATGGGAATCAAAGTGAATGTATATCTGGAAGACTGGTCGAACGGCATGCGAAACTCTAAAGATTATGTCCATTTCCTTGTGGAAAATCTGAGCAGGGAAAATATTGAGCGAATTATGCTTCCCGACACGCTTGGAATCCTTGACCCGGATGAAACCTACAATTTTTGCAGGGAAATGGTGGAAACCTATCCCGGCACAACATTCGACTTTCATGCCCACAACGATTATGACCTGGCAATTGCCAATGTCTATAATGCCATCAAAGCCGGAGTGCGCTGCGTGCACACAACCGTGAACGGACTTGGTGAAAGGGCAGGGAATGCCCCGCTCTCAAGTGTTATCGCCATTGTCCGCGACCACCTGAAAATGAAAATAGATGTGAATGAATCCCAGTTGAATAAAATTTCCAAACTGGTTGAGCTGTTTTCGGGAATACGGGTTCCTGCCAACAAACCATTGATTGGTGAATTTGTGTTTACCCAGTGCAGCGGAATTCACGCCGATGGCGACAATAAGGATAATCTATACTACAATGAGCTGCTGCCCGAGCGCTTTGGCAGAATAAGACAATATGCCCTGGGAAAAACTTCCGGAAAAGCCAACATTCAAAAAAACCTTGAAGAAATAGGCATTGAGCTTGACCCCGAATCCCTGAAAAAAGTTACCCAAAGAATCATCGAATTGGGCGATAAAAAAGAGACAGTTACCTTGGAAGAGCTGCCATACATTGTAGCTGATGTGCTGCACAATGACCGCATTGAGCAAAAAATCAGGGTGGTGAATTTTTCCGTCAGCTATACCATGGGGCTTCGCCCGGTTGCCAATGTCAGCCTGGAAATTGAAAGCAAGATTTATGAAGCTATCAGCGATGGAGACGGACAGTATGATGCTTTCATGAAGGCTTTGCAAAAAATCTATAAACGGCTGAAAAAGTCATTCCCAAAACTGATTGATTATGTGGTTACCATTCCCCCCGGCGGCAAAACAGATGCACTGGTGGAAACAGTAATTACATGGAAGAACAGCCGGGAATTTAAGACCAAAGGTCTTGATCCCGACCAGAATGCCGCAGCCATCAAAGCTACCATACGCATGCTGAATATCATTGAAAACGAATACAAACATTAATAAATCTGAAGTATTTCTATTAAATGACAAAACCGGGATCTACAATTTTATAAAATTGACTAATCTTTAAAATCACAAAAAAATTATCTGAAAATGAAATTGAAAATTGCTATTCTTCCCGGCGACGGTATAGGCCCGGAAATCACTGAGCAGGCAATGAAAGCCGTGAAGGCTGTAGCCCGAAAGTTTCATCACGAACTGGAATATGAGTACGGACTAACCGGTGCAACCGCCATTGATCAGGTGGGAGACCCCTACCCCGATGAAACTCACCGGTTGTGCATGAATTCTGATGCGGTGCTGTTTGGCGCCATTGGCGATCCGCGCTTCGACAACAACCCCAAAGCGCCGGTACGTCCGGAGCAGGGACTCCTTGCCATGCGGAAAAAGCTGGGACTGTATGCCAATATTCGTCCGATTGAGACCTTCGAATCACTGCTGCACAAATCACCTCTCCGCCGCGAACTGGTTGAAGGGGCAGACTTTGTCTGCATTCGTGAACTGACCGGCGGGATTTATTTTGGCGAAAAAGGAAGAAGGGACAACGGGAATACTGCCTATGACACCAATATCTATACCCGCGAAGAAGTTGAGCGCATCCTGAAACTTGCTTATGAATTTGCCGGCAGGCGCCGCAAAAAACTCACCGTAGTTGATAAAGCCAATGTTTTGGAAAGCTCCCGTTTGTGGAGAGAAATTGCTCAGGAGATGGCGCCTCAATTCCCTGACATTCAAACTGAATACATGTTTGTGGACAATGCAGCCATGCAAATCATCCAATGGCCGAAAAACTTTGATGTGATGGTTACCGAAAATATGTTTGGCGACATTCTGACCGACGAAGCGAGCGTTATCACAGGTTCGCTCGGATTGCTGCCCTCAGCCTCCATCGGGCTCCACACTTCGGTTTTTGAACCGGTTCACGGTTCTTATCCACAGGCTGCCGGAAAAAACATTGCCAATCCGGTTGCCACCATTCTGTCGGCTGCCATGATGTTTGAATATGCTTTCAACCTGCTTGAAGAAGGGAAAGCCATTCGCAGGGCAGTAACCGACTCCATGGCTGAAGGCTTTGTTACAGAAGACATTGCACAGGGAAAAGCCCGGAAAACTTCGGAGGTTGGTGATTGGATTGCCCAAAGAATAGAAAAGAGCTGATATCGAATAAAGCCGGCTTTATTCCGGCTGAAAATTTATTTTTCACAAAGAACTGTTCGGAATAAGAATGGTTCTTTTTTTTAAGCGAAGCTTGTTTTATAGCTATCTTTACTCAAATTTTCAACCATGAAAAACACAGATTCATATTTCCTGCAATTACAGGATATTACCAAGGCAAAAATCACTTTGCAAAATATTGCATTACACACCCCGCTGCAACCAAACCAGGGTCTTTCCGAAGAATTTGGCGCCAATATTTTATTGAAAAGGGAAGATTTGCAAACCGTCCGTTCCTACAAAATACGCGGTGCTTTCAATAAAATTTCTCAGTTGCCAAAAGAGGAGATAGAAAAAGGAGTAATTTGTGCAAGTGCCGGAAATCATGCACAGGGTGTTGCTTTTTCATGCCGCCAGCTGAACATCAGATGCAAAATTTACATGCCTGCCACCACTCCCCGTCAAAAAATCCGGCAGGTGGAAATGTTCGGTAAAGAGAATGTGGAGGTGGTTTTAACCGGCGACACCTACGATGCTGCCGAAGCTGCTGCACTCGAGGAGAGCCGGATTTCAGGGAAAGTTTTCATCCATCCCTTTGATGACAAAAAGATTATCGAAGGACAGGCTACAATAGGTATTGAAATTTTGCAGGATGCACAGACTTCCGTCGATTTTGTTTTGATACCTGTTGGCGGTGGCGGATTGGCAGCCGGAGTGGGTAGCTATTTCAAACAAATCAGCCCGCATACAAAAATCATTGGTGTTGAACCAGCCGGGGCAGCTTCAATGAAAAACTCGTTAGATGCGGGAAGAGTGGTTGAAATGGATGAGATTGACAAGTTTGTTGATGGCGCTGCGGTAAAAAAGGTTGGTGGAATCTCGTTTGCCATTTGTCAAAAGGTGATCGACCGCATGTTAGTTGTTCAGGAAGGACGTATCTGCACCAAAATTTTGGAATTGTACAATCATGATGCAATCGTGATGGAACCTGCCGGTGCACTTTCCATTGCAGCATTAGACCTGCTGAAAGAGGAAATCAAAGGAAAAACAGTGGTCTGCCTCATCAGTGGCAGCAATAACGATATTACGCGCATGGAGGAGATAAAAGAGCGTTCACTTTTATATGAAGGGCTCAAACACTACTTCATTGTGCGCTTTCCCCAGCGGGCAGGAGCTTTGCAGATTTTTGTGAACTCGGTGCTTGGTCCAAGCGATGACATCACCCATTTTGAATATTCAAAAAAGACAAACCGCGAAAAAGGACCGGCAGTTATCGGCATTGAAATTCAAAAAAAAGAGGATTTCAATCCCCTCGTCCGGCGTATGAAAGAGAATGGTTTTGTTTATGAGTATTTAAATGAAAAACCAGATCTGTTTCAGTTTTTGATTTAACAAGCAGGCATGTTTTAATAGCAAAAAACACTTCCCGGAGTGGGCTCAATACTCCGTAGTAAAATTCTCCGGATACTTTCCCTGAATACCTTTTTCACTATAATAGTCTTTCATTCGCCGGATATCTGCCTGCGCATCATCTGTGAGTTCAAATTTTTCCCAAATAGAAATCACTTTCGTGCCCCAGTCAAAACTGCCAAGATATACCGGCACGTCTGCCAGTTTTGCAATAGTGTGAAACCCCGCTTTCCAGCGAACCACATGTTTGCGCGTACCCTCCGGAGTCATCGCAAGATGCAGGTGCTCCATACTGTTGAAAAGGTTTACGGTTTGACGAATCACATTCGCTCCTTTTGAACGATCGATAGGAATGCCGCCCATTTTACGAACAAAAAAACCAACGGGCCAGAAAAAAAACTCTTTTTTAATCAGAATGCGCGCTTTGCCCCCCAATGAGGTATAAAACAGATAAGAAATGATAAAATCCCATGCACTCGTGTGGGGGACACCAATAATTATACATTTCGGTTCGGGCACCACAAAGCCATTTACTTTCCATCCCAGTAGCCGCAGCAAAAAAGCACAAAATCTTCTCATCATACAATCTTTTTTAATTCCATGTTTCTTGCAAAAGCATACTTTTCCAGCAGGTTTACAGCTGAAGCTGCTGCCTCATCAAGTTCGGACAAATTACCAAAACCGATGATAATCATCAGAAACCGAACAGTTTCTGAAGTAACTGCCGTGCGAACCGAATCGCTGGTTGGCGTACCAAAGGCGCCTGCATTATCACGAAAAACCGGAAGTGACTCAATGTTCAATATGCCTCGCCCAATACCTTCATAAGGCTCATTTTTCTTGCCCACACCAAAAACAACATCACCCGAAATCTTGTCTGCATCG
Organism: Mariniphaga sp.; assembly: GCA_040772505.1. GTDB lineage: Bacteria > Bacteroidota > Bacteroidia > Bacteroidales > Prolixibacteraceae > Mariniphaga. The sequence goes on from JAXGYA010000004.1 coordinate 244,328, forward strand.
TATCCGCCAATGGAAAAACCGGTGGAAATTGAAACCAGATTCAGCAAATCCACCACATTGTTCACCCTGTATAATCCTTTGCCATTCACTATTCTGCGCAAAAGCGCCTCAGCCGACAAGCGATAGCGGGCGGGGTCTTTGCCGCAGGCTTTGTAACCCCGGCGCGATGCTGCAATGGCCGGCAAACGGCTAATATTTTCCACCTTCAGCGACGCCACCAGTGCACTGATTTGTTGTTCTATCTCTGCCCACAATTCTACGTTTTCTTCGTGCACCTCCACATCGCACTCAATGCACGAAAGAGTGAGCCCGGGCACAACGGCTTTTAATTCTTTTGAAACGGAAACAGCTACCATTCTTATTGTTTTATGCCGCCAAAACTAACCAAAATGAAGGGAAATGCCTTTTAACAGGGGCAGTTTTATTCCTTTTGCAAACAAAGTTTTACCTTACTGTTGCTTTGGTTTACAGACAACGTGATAAAACAATTGATGCAATAATCATTCGTTGATGGGACACTCCAACTTTGTGTTTTTGGACTTTCCATAATACATATTTCTCAATCATCTCTTCATTTAACTCATTGGGATGAGAAAATTTCTTTTCAGCAGTTTCAAGGAAACTCTTCACAGCACTCTTGTAATTTCGAATGGAATTGAGACTGTAGCGTTGTAAAATAAGTTTTTGCTCAAACTCTAAAAGTAATTTTTCAATATTCATACTTTAAATTTAATTACAACGAATGCAAAAATAACAATAACATTCGTAAATGCTATTATTTTTAATAACTTATTTTGTGCTTATTCTATTGTATATCTGAAACATATGCTCTATAAAAAAATATTAGGACTAATTGATATACGCATGTTATAAACTTTGTATTTACGAATGTTGTATCTTTATTACGTAAATAATACGTTAGCGTTCATTGTAGGACGACCCGAATAAAACGAGAAATAATTGATAATTAATAAAATGAGAGACAAACGATTTGTAGCAGAACATCGTGGCGGACCTTTGACAAAAAAAGAACATAGACAATTAATACTTTGGGCTTGTCAATGTGCTGAAAATGTATTGCCATTACTTTCCAACCAGATTGTCAGTCGACTGATTAACGCAATTAACACAGCAAAAAAATGGTCAGAAGGAAATGCGTCCGTTGGCGATGCAAGAAATGCCTCATTCGACTGTATCTCATTTGCAAACGAACTTACTGACCCAAAAGAAATTGCAGTGGCTCGTTCAGTTGGACACGCAGTCGCAACGGCTCATATGGCTGACCACTCTTTGAGAGCCGCAGAATATGCTGTAAAAGCTGTAAAACTCGCAGGCAAATCAATTGATATTGAACGAAAATTTCAAGACAAAAATCTATCGCTTGACATCAAGGAACTTGTTCTTTCTGCAAGGAACGAACAGAATATAAAAGCAAAATGGAACTGACACAAGAAAAACAACGAACCGCTAACAGCAGCTACCCAAAAGGCGGGGTTTCGTGTTCCAAAGACAGTTTAGTGGTTAATGGAAGTTTAGTATTTCAAATCAAGTTTTGTGGTGAAATTCCCGCCCTTCGGTTAGCTGCAAAACGTTGTGCGTCATTTTACCAAGAAATTCTCCTAAAAATTAAGTTTATTGATTCAAAAAGTTTTATTACTTTTGTATCCGAATGAATACAGTTTAATATGTACTTTATTGAAAAAACGACAGAGTTTGATAAATGGTTTAGAAAGTTAAAGGATTTAAGAGCCAAAGCAAAAATTTTGGTCAGAATTCAAAAATTGGAATATGAAGAACATTTTGGAGATCATAAACCAATTGGAAATGGAATTAATGAACTGAAAATTAATTATGCAAAAGGTTATAGAATTTATTTTAAAGAAACAAATGGGAAAATTATCATTTTGCTTATCGGTGGTGATAAATCGACACAACAAAAGGATATTGAAAAGGCAAATGATATTTGGAACAAATTAAAAAAGTAGTAAAATGGAAACATCAAAGTTTGACATAGCAGATTACTTAGATAGTAACGAAATGATTGCCGAATATCTTAATTCTGTATTGGAAGAAGGAAATGACTCAGAAATAATTGTAGCAATTGGAAATATAGCCAAAGCAATTGGAATGACTAAAATAGCGGAAGAAACTGGACTAAGTAGACCTAGTTTGTACAAAGCATTATCTGAAGGAGCTAAACCGCAATTTGCGACAATAATGAAAGTGTTAAAAGCGCTTGGTGGACAAATACAAATTAATCCAACGACTGCTTAAATAAAACGACCGCACAACAATCGCTTTAAGTAAAAGCTGGCGGAAGCAAAGTAAATCAGCAGTTTTCTGCTATTTGGCTTTGGTTCAGTATGACAGAATTCAATCGGAATTTATCTAAAACAATGAGTTTTTATTTCTATATTTGGTCTCGTTGCCGGGCAGAAGGAATTCTATTCCGCTTCAACTTAAAGCAAAACCGTTACCGCCAAGCAAAATGCAGATAACAACCCCTGAAATAAGAATCAGATAATTGATTATATTTGTGTTATGAGAAAATCGAACGAAATAATTAATGAAATAGTCAGGATGGCCAATTCAAAATATCCTGACTCAGAGATTTATTTATATGGCTCACAAGCTCGTGGCGATTCAAAAAAGTTTTCAGATTGGGATTTATTAATTTTACTTAATCGACAGAATATTTCATTTGCCCTTGAAACTAAGGTTATGGATGATTTTTATGATGTAGAATTGGAGACTGGAGCTCTAATATCTCCATTAATTTATTCTAAATCTGATTGGAACGAAAGACATTCCATTACTCCGTTATATGAAATTATTAAAAAAGAAGGGATAAGAATAAAATGACTGGATCAAAAAATAATTTAATAAGATATAGATTATCAAGGTCAAAGGACACCTTTGAAGATGCAAAAATATTAGCATAATGAGCGATGGAATTCTGCGATAAACAGGCTGTATTATTCTGCTTATTATACGGTTATTGCAATACTGTTAAAATATGATTTAAAGCCAACTACTCATAACGGAGCCAAGACAGTATTTTCTGAGCATTTCATAAAGAAAGAAATTTTACCAAAGGAGTGCGGAAAGTTATATTCGCAATTATTTACTTGGAGACAGAAGGGGGATTACGATGATTTGCATGATTTTAACAAAGAAAATGTACTTCCATACTTTGAGCCTGTTCAAAAACTGATTGAGCTAATTGAAAATAAGATAGATTGATAAAATTGCCAGGCGGTAACAATTTAGGAATTAAGGCACAGTTGAGCCCTGAAAAAAGGCAGTAGGATGATTTTCCTGCTGCCTTTTTTCATCCAATTAAAATTAAAAGTTTTCAAAGGTATTGGATGTAACTCCCTCATTTTAATTATGCTTGTTTGTGAAGCATTTCTTCATGGTCGTTTCATGGGTAGTTATCATCAAAATTCACGCTCAATTGTGTTTTAATTCAGGCCTGCCTGCCGGCAGACAGGTTGGGCTTAACCAGTGTTGTTCAAAGCTTTGCGCTATGGGTATTGAATGATTTTCTTGTATCCGTTTCGGTATTTTTCTGCTGGCTGTTTATCCCTCCTAGCCGGTTTATGTTAAGTCC
>JAXGYA010000005.1:0-195556 GCA_040772505.1 Mariniphaga sp.
ATAGTGCTGCCCTACGGGCAGTTGGATTGTGTAACTACGCCATAACCACAGGCTTACGCCTGCGGTTAATCACATTTTGTCCTACGGGCAAGTTGTTGTATGGTTTTTCCATTACTTTGATGATTAGGATAGTGCTGCCCTACGGGCAGTTGATTGTGTAACTACGCCATAACCACAGGCTTACGCCTGCGGTTAATCACATATTGTCCTACGGACAAGTTGTTGTATGGTTTTTCCATTACTTTGCTGATTAGTATAGTGCTGCCCTACGGGCAGTTGATTGTGTAACTACGCCATAACCACAGGCTTACGCCTGCGGTTAATCACATGTTGTCCTACGGGCAAGTTGTTGTATGGTTTTTCCACAACTTTGATGATTAGTATAGTGCTGCCCTACGGGCAGTTGGATTGTGTAACTACGCCATAACCACAGGCTTACGCCTGCGGTTAATCACATGTTGTCCTACGGACAAGTTGTTGTATGGTTTTTTCCATAACTTTGCTGATTAGTATAGTGCTGCCCTACGGGCAGTGGACTGTGTAGCTACCCCATAACCACAGGCTTACGCCTGCGGTTAATCACATTTTGTCCTACGGACAAGTTGTTGTATGGTTTTTCCATTACTTTGCTGATTAGTATAGTGCTGCCCTACGGGCAGTGAGGTTGCGTAGCTACCCCATAACCACAGGCTTACGCCTGCGGTTAATCACATTTTGTCCTACGGACAAGTTGTTGTATGGTTTTTCTACAACTTTGATGATTGAATAGTGCTGCCCTACGGGCAGTTGGACAACATTTTGTTACTGGCAACTCTTTTTTTTGTATTTTACACTTTCAACTGCCGGATATACTCTACATTCGCCAAAAAATTGTAAGTTGGCTCTGTGGAAAACACCGGCTCAAGTCTGTTGAAGCAGCACTTTTGGTTCGTCGCTTTGCCGGATGTTTTCTACAATTAAAATATGCTGTCCATGAAAGGAAAAACGCTGACATATATTGTCCTTTTGGCAACCATCGTAATTGCGGGAACGCTTTCCCTTCAATTTTTCTTTCTCAGAAATTCCTACAATTTTTCTGAAAAGCAATTCAGGGAAAGCGCCACCATTGCCTTGAAAGAGGTGGTCTGGCAGTTACTGGCTGCCAGTGGAAGCATTTCCAGTTTCGACACTATTGCGCCCATTGAAATGGTATCGAATAGCTACTATCTGGTTCCGGTTGAGATACAGATCGATTTTGAACTTTTGAAATTCCATTTAAAGGAAGAGTTGAAAAAACATCAGATTTACACCGATTTTGAATTTGCAATCAACAATCCGTCCACACAACAGTTGGAAAAGAAAACACTGGTTACAGCACGCAATGAAGAGATGATTTCAGACTACACTTTTCCTATGGGCAGAAATCCGGATAGTTATTATTTTGCAGTTCATTTCCCTGACCGTTCTCCCTATTTTCATTCCCGCCTTTCCATCTGGTATCTGTTTACCGGACTGCTACTCGTGGTTATTCTCTTTTTTGGATATACACTTTCGGTGATAATCAAGCAACGTCAGCTTTCTCAAATTCAGAAGGATTTTATCAACAACCTCACACATGAGCTAAAGACGCCCATTTCTTCCATTGCGCTGTCGGCAAAAGTTATTGCAGATAATGAAATTCTTAATCATCCCGATCGCCTTAGCGAATATGCCCGGATTATTCAGGAACAAAACCAGAGGATGTCGAAAAATGTTGAAAAAGTGCTCAATCTTGCATCGCTTGAAAAAAACAAAATCTACCTAAATAAGGAGAAAATCAATCCCGGACAATTTCTTAGAGAGATTATTGAAAATTTCAGGCACACCGATGTCGGCGCCAAAGCAACAATTGAATTCATCGAATCGTCAAAACAATTCAACCTGTATGCAGACAAATTTCACTTTACCAATCTTGTGCTGAATATTCTTGAAAACAGTGCAAAATACTGTGAAGACCAGCCGCATATAAAAATTCTGACCGGTATTTCCCAAAGACACTGCTACATCCGGTTTATCGACAACGGAATAGGCGTTTCGAAGAAGAATCTGAAAAAAATTTTCAACCGTTTCTACAGGGTTCCCACCGGAAATGTCCATAATGTAAAAGGGTTCGGGCTCGGACTGGACTATGTGAAAAAAATTACTAAAGCGCACAAATGGAAAATCCGTGCCGAGATTAATCCGTCAGGAGGTACTATATTTACACTGCAAATTCCACTAATAAAATGAATGAAAAAATAAAATTACTGTTAGTTGAAGACGACGAAGCGCTGCGCTTCATCGTGAAAGACAATCTGGAGCAGAACAATTACAGTGTTGATATTGCCAAAGACGGGCAGGAAGCCATTGATTTGTATGAAAAAAACGGCTATCAGCTCATAATTTTGGATGTGATGCTGCCCCGGATTGACGGTTTTAAAGTAGCTGAATACATTCGCAAAAAAGATGTCAACACGCCCATCATTTTTCTGACGGCACGCTCGATGACTGAGGATAAAATAACGGGGCTCACCATCGGCGGCGACGATTACATTCCCAAGCCGTTTAGCATGGAAGAGCTGCTTTTAAAAATTAAGATTTTTTTAAAACGCAGCAATATTTTGTCAGACAATGAGTATCCGGCTCAGTCTATAAAAATCGGCCGGTTCAACTTTCTTCCCGAAGAGCTGATTCTCACGCTGGATGATGAAGTTCGCAAACTCACAATCAAGGAGACCGAGCTGATTAAATATTTCTCCGAAAACCCCAATAAAGTGCTTAACAGGAATGATATACTGGAAAAAGTGTGGGGCTCCAGCGACTATTTTTTAGGCCGGAGCCTCGATGTTTTCATCTCGCGCCTGCGCAAATATTTTAAACCCGACCCCAACATCAAAATTGTCAATTTGCATGGTATAGGATTCCGGTTTAATATAAAAAAGGAGAACAATGGTTAACTTACTAAAAGAAAACCGCAGCCAGTTTGGATGTATGAAAAAAACAGCTATTTTTGCAATCCGAAAATCTTGAAAGAAAAATAAATAAAAAGCGATGAAAAGAACATTTCAGCCATCAAACAGAAAAAGAAAGAATAAACACGGTTTCAGGGAAAGGATGGCAACTGTCAACGGCAGAAAAATTCTGAAAGCCCGTCGTGCCAAGGGGCGCTCAAGGCTAACGGTTTCAGATGAACCCAGACATAAAAGATAACACAAACCGTATATTCTGAAAACCGAAAAGGTAAAGAAAAAAATTCTTTACCTTTTCGTGTTTATTACGGCTTCATAATTCCTGTTTTTTACACTATTTTTGCTGGAAAGTGAGCAAAAAATTTAAGCTATGAGTTTACCCAAATTTATTACCAGCCGGACATTTCTTATCCAACTCATCCTTGCAGCTGTTCTGCTCATTGTCTTGTTGTTTGCTGCGATGAAAGGGCTGGAAAAATATACACGGCACGGACAATCAGAACCCGTTCCGGACTTTACGGGAATGTTTCCTGCCGAAGCCAAAAAAATTGCATTACATAGCCATCTCAGGATTGAAGTGGCTGATTCGGTTTACCTTGATAATGCTGCGCCCGGCACCGTAGTTGATCAGGTGCCCCGCCCCGGACACGGAGTGAAACAAAACCGAACCATCTTCCTCACTATCAATTCTGTTCATCAGGAAATGGTTACTATTCCAAAATTAACGGATATTTCGCTTCGTCAGGCGCAGGTACTCATTGAAAATTCGGGAATGCACATCGGTGATATCACCTACCACCCTTCAGAATTTAACAATTTGGTGCTGAAAGCACAAATTGACGGGCAGGATATACCCAGCGGAAAAAAACTCCCGAAGGGAAGCCGTATAGATTTTGTTGTTGGACGACAAACCGGTGCCCACACCACCATATTGCCCGACCTGACCGGATTCACTGTGGAAGAAGCACTAAACATACTGGATTCCACTGTGCTGAGCCCGGGAGTTGTCATTTACGACGATTCTGTTTTCTCACCAGAAGACTCACTTAATGCCAGAATATGGAAGCAGCGTCCCAGTCCTGCACACTCCCCGGTAGTGCTGCTTGGTTCTTCCGTTGACCTCTGGGTAACTGTTGATGAGGGGAAACTGAATGAAATCATGGAAATTAAATCGGATTAAGGCTAAGTCATGGAAGAGTACCTGCTTGAAAGTGAAGAGCCGGAAAATGAAGGGATGTATGATCATTTCCGGCTGACTGTTGACCCCGGACAATCATTAATCAGAATAGACGTTTTCCTTGCAAACCGGCTCGACAACGCTTCCCGAAGCAGAATTCAGGCAGCAGCAGAGCAGGGCAACATTCTGGTAAACGGAGCTCCCGTGAGATCCAGCTACAAAATTAAGCCCGGAGACGACATCCGCATTGTGATGGATTATCCCCGGCGGGAGCTGAAAATTATACCCGAAGAGATACCGCTGAATATAGTTTACGAAGATGAACAACTTATCGTATTGAACAAACCTGCCGGATTAGTGGTGCATCCCGGACATGGGAACTATTCGGGAACACTGGTGAACGCCCTGGCATTCTATTGCAAAAACCTGCCATTGTTCAAAACTGAAGACCCGCGCCCCGGGCTTGTTCACCGCATTGACAAAAACACATCCGGACTGATGGTGGTGGCAAAAACAGAAATGGCAAAAAGCAAACTGGCATTTCAGTTTTTTGACAAAAGTGTGGAGAGGGTTTATCAGGCGCTGGTTTGGGGAAGTGTGAAAGATGACCAGGGAACCATAACCGGAAATATTGGACGAAGCCCTAAAAACAGACAGGTATTCACCGTTTTCCCCGACGGAGAATATGGGAAACCCGCCGTAACGCACTACACCGTGCTTAAGAGAATTGAATACGTAAGCCTCATGGAGTGCAGACTGGAAACCGGCAGAACCCACCAGATACGCGTTCACATGAAACATATCGGGCATCCGCTCTTTAACGACCAGGTTTATGGAGGCGATAAAATTTTGCGCGGAACAACTTTTTCAAAATACAAACAATTTGTGCAAAATTGTTTTAAATTGCTCCCTCGACAAGCGTTGCATGCTAAAACACTCCGGTTTGAACATCCACTGACCGGTGAATCAATGATGTTTGATTCGGAGCTGCCCGAAGATATGGCAACAGTGATTGAGAAATGGGAAAATTATATAGCCAACAGATGATTAATAAGCCAAATATTGCAGTGATTTCCGGCGGCGATTCGTCGGAGTTTGAAGTTTCAATCAGAAGCGGTGCAAATGTTTTTGCAGCTATTGACACCGCTAAATTCACCCCCTGGCTGGTAGAGATGAAGGGAAACAACTGGCATGTCATCAAAAATGGAAAAGAGATTGCCCCGGTGGAAAAGTCTGATTTCAGTTTTACGCTGAACAATGAAAAAATCAGCTTCGATTTTGCTTATATCACCATCCACGGCACACCTGGGGAAGACGGCATCTTGCAGGGATATTTTGATCTGCTCAAAGTCCCCTACTCCACCAGCAATGTGCACGCTTCGTCGCTGACATTCAATAAATGGTTCTGCAGCAACTATTTAAAAACTTTTGGAATAGTTATGGCCAAATCGGTGTTGATGAGCAAAATAACTGAAATTCAAACACAGGAAATCGTTGAAAAACTGGGATTGCCTCTTTTTATAAAACCCAATGCGGGTGGCTCAAGTTTCGGCATCACTAAAGTGAAAAGCGAAAACGAAATTCTGCCTGCTCTGGAAAAAGCATGGTCAGAAAGCAGTGAGGCACTGATTGAAGAATTTATTGACGGAAGGGAATATACTTGTGGTCTGGTAAAAACGGCAGAGGAGATGCTGGTATTTCCCGTAACAGAGATTATTCCCAAAAACGAATTCTTCGACTACGAGGCAAAATACACTCCCGGCGCCACTCAGGAAATCACTCCTGCCCGTCTCCCCGAAAATTTATATAAAAAATGCCAGCAGCTCAGCCGGGAAATTTATGAACACTGTCAGTGTTCAGGAATTGTCCGGATAGATTTCATTCTGAAAGAAGACCGGTTTTATTTTCTTGAAGTGAACACTACTCCGGGAATGACCACCACCAGTTTCATTCCGCAGCAAATCAATGCATTGGGATTAACCCTGAAGGATATTCTGACGAAAGTAATTGAAGATAAGCTCATTGCACATCAATAAACAATTGTGAATATCTTCGGTTTAAAGGTTTTAAAAATTAAAAGTTTTAAAAACCGTTATGACCATTCATTATTTATAATTTAGCAAACTGATTAAATAAAACAGAGAAAAAAGAAAAAGAATAAAATGGCAACTGCAAAATCAAAAAAACCAACACCTCCGGGGAAACGACAGACCGGTTTAACCATTGACGAAATAAATGCACAATATGGCAAACTGCCGCCACAGGCTATTGAAGTGGAAGAAGCGGTGTTGGGCGCATTGATGTTAGAGCGTGATGCCTACGTAACAATAGCTGATATCCTCGATACTGCAAGTTTTTACAAAGAAGAACACCGTAAAATTTTTGAAGCCATCAAAGAGCTGTCAGGCAACGAGAAACCCATTGACCTGCTGATGGTTACTCAGGAGCTAAAGAACCGCGAAGAGCTTGATGAAGTGGGCGGACCGGCTTTTATAACACAACTCACGCGAAGAGTGGCTTCGGCGGCACACCTGGAATTTCATGCGCGCATCATTGCTCAAAAATATATTCAGCGCGAACTGATACGCGTATCTTCAGAAATTCAGGCAAAATCATATGATGACACCATGGATGTTGATGACTTGATAGATTTTTCCGAGTCTTCGCTGTTCAGTGTTGCCGAGCGGAATATAAAGAAAGAGACACTCCCCATCAAACCGGTGCTCAATCAGGCAATCATTCAGATTGAAAAAGCGCGTCAGCGCGAAGATGGTCTAAGCGGCGTACCCTCCGGATTCACTGCTCTTGACCGTATAACTTCGGGGTGGCAGAAAACCGATCTGATCATCATTGCTGCCCGCCCGTCAATGGGAAAAACAGCGCTTGTGCTCAGTATGGCACGAAACATGGCTGTAGATCACAATTGTGCAACCGCAATTTTTTCTCTGGAAATGTCATCCATTCAGCTTGCCAACAGGCTTATTTCCGCAGAAACCGGACTGAACAGCAACAAGCTAAAAACCGGGCGACTGGAAAATTATGAGTGGGAGCACCTGAACCATAAAATTTCAACTTTGGAGAAAGCACCCATATTTATTGACGACACTCCGGCGCTCTCTATTTTTGAGTTCCGTGCCAAATGCAGGCGATTGAAAATTCAGCATAATATTGATGCGGTAATCGTGGATTACCTGCAGCTGATGACCGCCGGAACCGACTCACGCGGGAGCCGCGAACAGGAAGTCAGCACCATTTCACGGTCGCTGAAAGCAATTGCCAAGGAGCTGGATGTCCCTATTCTTGCTCTTTCGCAATTGAACCGCTCGGTTGAATCGCGCGAGGGGAAACGCCCTCAGCTTTCCGACCTGCGCGAATCGGGTGCCATTGAACAGGATGCCGATATTGTAGCATTTATTCACCGTCCGGAATATTACGGAATTACTGAGGACGACACGGGAAATTCCCTTGTGGGCGTGGCTCAGATTATCATTGCAAAACACCGCAACGGCGCCACCGGCGAAGTGCATCTGGCATTTAAAAGTGATTTGGCCAAATTCAGCGACATGGAAACCGGATTTGCTGATACATACAGCAGACATGATGGCTCAATGACTTTCAAATCTAAAATGAACGACGACCACGAAGAGGCAGCTGGTGTCGGAATCCATTCAAACCCCGGTTTCGACAAGGATAGGCACGGAGATGAGCCGCCCTACTAAGCCCCCTCTACCTCCCCCAAAGGGGAGAGTAAGAACTCTCGCTCAACGTTTATTGCTATTTATCAGCGAATTAGCCACATCAACGCTCGCCCCTGCCCCTTTGCCAGAATGAAGCGGATTTGTAAATTCGCGGATTTGCAAATTAAACTTATTACCTTTGTTGTTTGGAAGTCGAATAATAAAGAAAGCAGAAATGTGGCGTAAATCTCTCTTTTATAGTATATTTTGTCTGTTTTTTATGCAGGCACAGGCTATTCAGCTCCTCATTCCCATGGACGATTTGCAGCGAAATCATCTGAAATCCTACGGAATTGCCTATTGGGTTCTTCAGCATAACGTTGAGGTAAAATGGCTGCTTAACTACCGGGGAGGCAGTTTTCTGATGCAGCACTATCCTGAATTTGAAAACGAATGTGTTGTTCGCGGCGTCACCTTTGAAGCCATCACCGATGCACAGGCATCGGCAATTCTGAATGAAATTGCCCGCCCTGAAGTGAATCAGGATGCAGTGAGCATGAATAAAGCACCCAAAATTGCAGTATATACCCCGCCCAACAAACTGCCTTGGGACGATGCGGTAACACTGGTGCTCACCTACGCAGAGATAGAGTATGATAAAATTTATGATGAGGAAATTCTGGAAGGAAAACTGAAAGATTACGACTGGCTGCACCTGCATCACGAAGATTTTACAGGGCAGTTTGGCAAATTTTGGAGAACCTATCAGCACATGCCCTGGTATCAGCAGGATGTGAGCATAAATCAGGCGCTTGCCGAAAAATTAGGTTTTCTGAAGGTCTCCGAAATGAAAGAGATGGTTACGCGCGAAATGGACAAATATGTGCTTAACGGCGGATTCATGTTTGCCATGTGTGCAGCCACCGACACTTACGATATTGCCCGGGCAGCCGCTGGTGTGGATATCTGCGGCCCCATGTTCGACGGCGATCCGGCAGACCCGGATGCACAGGAGAAACTTGACTTTTCACACACTTTTGCATTTCATAATTTTAAGCTCGAGATGGATCCCAATATCTACGAATTTTCAGATATTGATGCGACCAACACCCGGAAAGTTGTACGTGAGAATGACTACTTCACTCTCTTTGAGTTTTCTGCAAAATGGGATCCCATTCCAACCATGCTGTGTCAGAATCACAAAAACATGATTAGGGGGTTCATGGGGCAAACCACGGCATTCCGCACAGAAGTGATCAAACCCAACGTGCTGATTTTGGGTGAGAACAAACCTGCGCGCGAAGCGCGCTACATTCACGGCGAGCGCGGCAAAGGTTTCTGGACTTTCTACAGCGGGCACGACCCCGAAGATTACCGCCATTTGGTAGGCGACCCGCCCACTGATCTGAATTTGTATCCCAACTCGCCCGGATACCGGCTTATTCTGAATAATGTGCTGTTTCCGGCAGCAAAAAAGAAGAAGAGAAAAACATAAACTTTTTTTACCAGACAGACCAGATTACCGATAAGTTGATTAATACAAAAAACCAAATAACCATATTGGAACTTTATTTCCAATACCTGTTTCAATATCATCCGATGCGATAAGGTATTTTTTCAAATGTTTTACCTGTGAAGGCTTTTTACCTTTCCCTCCAACTTCAACCGTATAATCATTGAAAATAAAATCTCCCTCTTTCGGTGAGATGACTTCCAAACCAGCGTTAATCAATTGATTAAAAACAAATGTTTCACGGATGTTTCCAATATTTGGTTTTCCCTTGAGGGCATAGGCAAGATTTGTGTTTTCCAAAAATATTTTATCGGGTTTTTGTAATGTGGAAACACCCTTTCCACCCGCACTTAAAGTATTTAATAACCTGGCATCTTTTAACTGGTATATGTACTGATAAACGCTGTCGCGGCTTAAATCAAGTTTCCGGGCAAGGGCAGCAATATTTGGTTTAAATGGTACAGATTCTGCGATTACACCCAATAATCTTTTTACCTTATTGGCAGTACCTGAATTATATGCAGCAATATAAGCCAAATCAGAATCTATAATTGTATTTATTATCTGGTTCAATTTTAAAAGATACGTGTCTTCACCTTCAATAAAGAAGGGTAAATAGCCAATTTCCAAATATTTACGAAATGCAGGGAGTGGCCTTAATTTGTCGCCGATCATTCGACTCAAGTTAAGGTGATTATTTATAATATCTCCTATGTCAACTTTTTCAAAATTTGCATGTCCGGTCAATTGCAAATATTCCCGAAAAGACAGCCCTGCCAACATATAACCCACAACCCTTCTGCTCAAATCTGCCTCTCCCCTGAAAATATCCAATGCCGATGAGGCAGAAAAAATAATTTGCATGTCTGGTAATCCATCATAGATATTTTTTAGCTCAACCGACCAGTTTTTATACTTATGAACTTCATCGATAATAAGAATTTTACCTCCCTGCTTATACCATTCGTTGGCCGTATCAAGGAGCGTATGATTGTAAAACCAGGTGTGGTCGGCCGTAATATACAACGCACTTTCAGGCAGTCCCAGGTCAAACTTTAGATATTGTAACAACAATGTCGTTTTGCCTGCACCACGCGGACCCTTTACAGCAACCATTCGTTCATTCCAGTTTATTTCCTTATGCAGATACCTCCGAAAATCATTTTTTACCGGTCGCAACAAATTTTCCTGAAATTCAAATAATATATCCATTTCTGTCGATTTCATTCGACAAATATAGTTCATTTATGTCGATTTCATTCGACAGAAATAAATAAAAATTTTATTCAATTTGAATTCATTCAGGAATGCTTAAATCCTATACTTCAATCCGCAACTGTATAGAGAGAAAGGATGGCATCCCTTATTGGTCTATTGCAGCAACTTTGCGGTGAGTGGAGGGGATGCTATCCGTAACCGTTTAGTCAGTTTTTAGCAGCATCCTAAAAATGAATCAAGGATAGCATCGCCCATAAGCGATGCCATCCGGTGCACGGAAGGGATTGAGTACCCGGCACACCAAAAAGAAACGCTGCCTTGAGACAAAGCAGCGTTTCCTGTTTTATTAACTCCGGCACTTATTTTAATAAATGCAGGTTATCTAACACTGATTAATTCTTATAATTTGCTGTGATTGTTGAACCATTTGCTGAAGTTGCCGTGATTGAGACTGAATATTCATTTCCAGTTTCTTTCACAACCATTGTGGCTTCAACTAAATAAAAAATCTCGGTGAAAATTCCGCTTCCATCAGACAACCAGGCATAACTGCCGTCAACTTTTCCTTTATCAATTTCTCCGGGAATAAAAGTAAACGGTTCGTATGTCCACTCAGTCAATGTGTAAGTGCCCGGTGCCAGTCTGGCCGGTTCTTTACCAATGGGATACATCTCTTCATCAAAAATGTCATTAATAACAATGATTCCATCATCTCCGGTCAGCGTGAGTTTACCAACTGAGGATTCTTTAATTCTATCACCATCTGAATCAAAATTCTTTGACACGAAACTTATGTCATCAATCTCAAGCTCAATATTTTTGCCGGAAAACGGTTCCCGGATATAAACAGGATCTCCCACTTCAATTTTTCCACTGTAAGACAAATCCAGTTTTGTTTCTTCCACGGTTGTAACATCCATTTTCACCGTATAGTCATTTCCCGATTTGGAAACATTTACTTTTCCGCCGGTAATTTTCAGCTTAACCGCATCAGCAGCGATAGCACCGCTGTTTAAAACAATGCAGTAGGCATTTGAAAAAGTACCTTCGTCAAATGACCCATCCTGATCAGCCGTGAATTCACCAACCGGAAACGTATCGGTTTTTTCACCGGTGTTCAGTTCAAAATAGAGCACGTATCCGTTTCCTTTATAGGCATTAAGGGTAATTTTATCAGAACTTAATTTATAATTGACTCCCAGACCGTCAGTCATTATACGGAGGTCATAAACATCGGTTCCGATATCGTTAACATCCCCCAGATAGTAAGATTCAGCCTGAGTCAGATTCTTTCTCATTTCAAAGATTGACTCCATTGTTTCGGTGTCCCTTTCAATGGGGGCGCACTGTGTCAGTATGACAGCAGCCATTAACCACGCGATTCTTTTAAATAATGTTTTCATATATTTTCCTTATTTATTTTTATCATGATTATCAGATAATTCATCATGCTATGATTTATCAGCTATTGTAATACTTCCTGTCCATTTTGCTTTCACTGTTGAGCCTAAAGCCGATTCAGCGTCAACAACAATGGTATATTCACCGCCTTCTTCGGTTATGGTAACTGTTCCTCTCACAAGATACAGGGTAGCTTCTACAGAAGTTTTGATTTCAACATAACTTCCTGTTGGAGAATCGGCTTTAATGCCTGCCCTGACGGTATTCTCCTTGTTGGAAGCGCTGATATTAAATTCTCCGGTTGGAAGTTCAATTGCTTCGGTTGATTCGGTCAACAGGCTGAGCACAATCTCATCTGTCGGGTTGGAAAGTATAATTTCATATTCATCTATAAGCGCCCAATCCGGATTTCCGTATTTATCTTCAATTTCATACGAATATTCTTCAACGCCCCAATAGTTAACTTCTGCATCCGCCATAGTCCAGTCAACATTCACCATTGCGTCTCCTTCATAGGGGTCTGGTAATTCTCCGGGGAATTGATTATTCCATAAAAAAGAACAACCGCCTATATAAAGAGCAGCTCCGTCTGGAGTGATAATGTAACCCAAATTGTACATGTTGTCTTTGTTTGTAAACACACAATACGCTCCGTAATTAACAGTGTTCCAATACAATTCGTAGCCTGTACCCAAATCCTGAAAACCTGCCGGCAAATCATCAGCAGCCCAGTTATTCAAGGTGTCAAGGTAAAAGTTCAAATGAAGTCCCGTTGGAACAGGGTCACTATCATCCTCAGTTAGCGTATTATACAAATCTCTTAGGCGAAAAAAACTGGTTCCTTCTGCCTGCTCAATCGAAACATTAGCTGTACCAAGCCCGAAATCTTCTTCATAAAATTCCACTGACCCCCTATCTAACCAATTATAGTCACGCAGCACATTGATGATTATGCTGGAATTTCCATACAAGGTTTCATCTTTAGAATCAATGGTCAATTTCAATGCCGCTTCCATTCCCAGTTCCATTTCAGAAAAATCCACTTCAAACGTTTTTACGGTTTCGCCGGTATTAAAAGAGACCGTGTTTTCCAGCACAAAAACATCCTCTTCATCTTCAATGGCAAACTGAACCACTGCGGCTTGATCGGCTTTTCTCCTCCCTATTTCCACAGTAAAAACGGTGGGATCATCAGGCATAAAACTCATTGAAGTTTTATTATTATCTGTAAAATAAGCCCAGGCGCCTGTTCCGGCATCTTCGGGCGAAGGGTCTCTCAGCACATCTTCCTGGCAAGCCGAAAACATTAGCAGAAAGGCTGCAATGCTTAAGAAATATATTTTATTTATCGTTTTCATATTTCAATAATTTAATCTTTAAAAATAAACTTACGGTTTAGGAGGAGCTACTTTTGCATTGTTATCCTCTTCGCTAATGCCTTTGTTGGCTTCAATTTCACTTTTTGGAACCAGCCACAGCAAAATCGGAGCTTCAGCCTCAATATTAAACTGCCATGCAGTTGGGAATGAAGTAACCCCATTTTCCACGCGGGTAACCGGTTTTTTCAAACGCATGATGTCATAAAATGAGAAACCTTCTCCCCAAAGTTCAATCCGGCGCTGATACCAGATTTCATTCTGAAGAGCGTTAGCATCTGACGGAGCTGTGTATCCGCTGCCGCTAATCATTCGGCTTCCGTTGACAAATTCTTCCAGCAAAGCTTTGGCTTCACCGGTTTTACCCGACATAGCCAAACCTTCAGCCTTAATGAAGATCATCTCTTCGGCGCGCATCAGAAACCAGTCCTGAGCCGGAACCTGAGTATATAATCCGCTTTCGCCTTTGTAAGGGCCAAATTTCACGTTTGTGTAAGTACCAAAATCACCGTCAGAAGAGGCTGTTTCACGCCACACATCATATACCGGTTTCTTCACCAGGATTGACTCCTCGCTTTCGTCTAGCCACCACTGTTTACGAATGTCGCCGGTTGCAATTTTGTCGAATAGCGGTTTGTTGATTTTTTTCCATGCGCCTACTCCAACATATCCGTCTGTGAAGAAAGAGCATAAATGGGATGGCATATTGATAATACCGGACAAAACAATATCATTGTTTTCGGTAATCATATTTGCCCACATTACAGTTTTGTCTTCAGCGCTGGCAAATGCCGGAACTGATACTTCACTCAACTTATAGGGCACTGCTCCCGATAAAATCAAAGCGCTGTCGGCATCCCTTGCAGCTGCTTCCCAGTTGTTCATAACCAAATTGACACGAGCGCGCAATCCGTAAGCAACCGACTGGTCAATGTACCCTTTATCAATGCGTTTGGCGCCTTTCAGATAGCGAACTGCGTTATTCAGGTCATTCATAATCAAATCATACACCTCCTGCACTGTGGCGCGGGGGTTATTGGAAGCCACTTCGATAGCCGTAGTGTCTGTTACAATGGGTACACACGGTTTGTTTTCGCTCCCTTTATAGGTAAACTGATGCAATTGTGCCAGACTAAAATAATCAAATGCACGCACTGCCAGAGCCTGTCCCATAAAACCACGCAAAGTGGGGTCTTCAGTTTCGGGGTCAACAGCTGACAAAACGATATTTGCAGAAGCGATTTGTTTGTAGAAAAGGCTCCACATAAATCTTGTGCGGGTGCCTGAATACTCCCTGTCTGCATAGCTGACATTCGTGCTAAACCAGTTGTAGCCGATGTTGGCGCTGGTCATGTCGGCTCCGTTGCAGTCCATGTAGAGACATGCTGCAGCATAACCAAAATCGTTGTGGGCACCGTCTCCTAAAATACCTACATATTCAATCATATTGGCATACATTGCTGCGGCATCGGCTGCCAGCAATGCCGGATTGGCTTCAATAGCCGCTTTCTTTTGTTCTTCCGTGATTGTACCGCCTTCGGGCACCGTGTCAAGGAAATCCTGGCAACCTATCAGGCTAAACAGGACTAACAGTGTTAATATATAATATCCTTTTTTCATAATTCTATACCTTATTTTATTCATTTTGCTTCAAATTAGAACGTTATGGACAAACCTGCCGAAACGGAACGAATCGGAGTATATAACGAACCACTATATGCAACAGTGTAGCTCTGGCGCGGGTCAAATCCCTGGCGTGCGCTAAACAGCGCTACATTGTCGGCTACACCATAGATCCGCAGATTCTCAATTTTATAATTCTGAAGAAGTCTTTTGGGAATGGTATAACCCAAAGTGATATTCTGCAAACTCAGGTAATCGGAGCTTACCAAAAAGCGGGAAGATGTTCCATTGGCATACTGATCTCCCGAATTCAAACGCGGTATATCAGTAACGGTATTTTCAGGAGTCCATGCATTCAGAATGTCGGCATGCCAGTTTCTTCCGGCATCACTGCTATATCCGCTGTGCATCGTCACCTGATAGACATTATCTATAATCTTGCCGCCAACCTGATAGGCAAAATCAACGGAAAAATCAAAACCAAAAGCTTCCAGTGAGGTTCCAAAACCTCCATATACTTTGGGTAAAATGTCACCCTGTTCATATTGTGTTCCCTGTGACCAGATGTCGGTTGTCTCTTTTCCGGTTACATTGCCATCATCATCCTTAATGTCTTTATACCACAATGAATTTCCGGTATCAACATCTACTCCCGCAAATTCACGGATATAAAAGTTATACATTGATTCTCCTTCTTTATAGATACGGGTTCCGTCTATCCATTCACCCTCGAGCTCTGGAGACAATTCAATAATTTTATTTTTAAAGTAAGTTGCGTTTGCATAGATATTCCATTTTAAAGAGCTTGTCCTAATGATTCCGCCATTTAGTTCAACTTCCAAACCGGAATTTCTAAGCGAACCGATATTCACCGGCAATTCATTGTAACCCATACTGGGCGGAACCGGTTTGTAGTAGAGCATGTCAACTGTTTTGCGTGAGAATCCCTCAATTGTTCCGGAAACGCGGTCGTTGAACATGGCAAAATCCACCCCGGTATTGAAATTATAGGATGTTTCCCAGGTGATATCCCAATTCCCTTTATAGGAACGTGAGGTGGCAAATTCACCATTATTTTCCGAGATGTCATATTGATCCTGATAAGGATAAAGATTTATCTGGCTGGTTCCTGAATAAAGCAGCTTGTCATTCCCCTGGGCGCCGTAGCTCACTTTAAGTTTCAGCATATCGAACTGAGTTGCATTGTCCATGAAACTTTCTGAACTCAAATCCCATGCTGCACCAACCGACCAGAAGTTACCCCAGCGGTTTTCGGGTGCAAAGCTTGAAGAGGCATCCCGGCGATAGGAAAGTGAGCCGTAATATTTTTCATTAAAGTCATATTTCACCTGTCCTAAAATTCCTAATGTAGAATAATTTGAGGATGATGAACTTGTGCTGGGCTGTAGAATCGCATTGTTCAGCTCGGGTACTCTGTCCTGAAATACTTTCTGTTTAAAACCGGATAAAGCAGATCTTTTATACTTATAGGCTTCAACCCCCGCTAAAGCTTCAACATTGTGAGCCCCAAAATCTTTGGCGTATGTGAGCAAATATTGCTGGTTCAGGCTGAAAAAACGCCTTGCTTCAACTGAAACATATCCGCCCATGTCGGCAAACTGCCCGTAATAGGGATTTTGCAGCATGTTGTAGTGTGTATTTTCAACAGTGGTTCCAATGGTTGCATTGGCTTTCAATCCTTCAAAAATATCAACAATTGCCGACCATTTGCCAACAAAATAATCGTTGGAAAAATCTTCGGTATTTAGCTCAACAGCTGAAGCCGGGTTTGACTGGCTCATAAAGGGGCGTTTGGCTTTCACCACTTTCCCGTCTCCGTAGTCATGCATGGTGAAGCCTCTGCTGTCGGTCATGATATTGCCGTCTGCATCACGAACATACATCGGATAAATCGGCGCCAACATGTTACTCACATAAAAGAGGTTTCCGGAAGATCTGTCGTCAATCTGTGCATCAGGATAGCGGGAATCGGTTCTCACATAGCTCATGTTGGAAACGATTCTCAGCCAGTCTTTCATGTCATAGGTTGTGTTCAGACGCGATGAGAAACGGCGGTAATCCGAATTTGAGATAATCCCTGAATCTTCTAGATAGTTTCCGGAGATAAAGTAATTAAACCGCTCTCCTGTTCCGCTAGCACTTACATTGTATTCCTGGCGCAGGTTATCGGTTTTGAAGGCTTCTTTGTACCAGTCATCGGGGTAGTAAGAATTTTTACCATCTGAATAACCTATGGTAGCACTTGGATTCAGCTTAAAGTTTTTACCAATCAGTCGCTGTCCGTCCGGCACTGTGTAAACCTGGTATCCCAATCCGCCTTCCGAGGCATCCAGCAGCACGCTGTTTGCATAAGCGTGTGCAGTTTCAGAATCTGAACTGGTCAGCTTGTTGTTATATAATGCACGATAGAAGTTTTCATAGTACATTCCCGGATCGGTCATTACCTTATATGTAGGAATGGAACGCGAGTTGTTTCCCCATTTTGCATCCACCTTAATCAATGCGTCTTTCCCTTTTCCGCGTTTTGTGGTGATAATAATTACACCGTTTGCTCCGCGTGCACCATAGAGTGCAGCAGAAGAAGCATCTTTCAGGACGGTAACAGATTCGATATCTGCATTGTTGATTGCCGAAATGTCAGAATCATAAGGCACGCCATCCACCACATAAAGCGGAGCATTGCTTGCACTCATGGAACCAATACCGCGAATTCTGATGGTTGACCCGGTACCGGGCTGTCCGTTGGAGGACAATCCTTGAACACCTGCGACCTTACCAGCCAAATTGTTTGAAATATTGGAAGTCTGATTCTTGCCGATTTCCACATCGCTGATTACTGCTGCCGAACCGGTGAAAGCTTTTCTTGTGGTGGTGCCATAGGCAACCACAATAACCTCTTCCACACCAATGGATTCGGGGTTCATCACAACATTTACAACAGACAAGCCTTCTATGGCAATCTCTTGTGTTGCCATTCCAACAAAGGAAAAAACAAGAGTCTGGGCGTCTGCCGGAACCTGAATG
Organism: Mariniphaga sp.; assembly: GCA_040772505.1. GTDB lineage: Bacteria > Bacteroidota > Bacteroidia > Bacteroidales > Prolixibacteraceae > Mariniphaga. The sequence goes on from JAXGYA010000005.1 coordinate 17,997, forward strand.
GTAAAATTACCATCAATGTTTGAAATGGTTCCAAGCGTTGTCCCCTTAACTACAATCGATACTCCGGGAATTGACGAGCCATCATCTCCCGAGGTAACCCTTCCGGTTATAGTTCTCGTTTGAGCGCTGACTGTCAGTGTTCCCATGAAAAGGAGAACCGATAGAAAAAAAGCAATCTTTTTCATAAAAATAATTTAAAGTTCATAATTAAACAGCTAAATATTCAGTCAAAATAATTAAATGTTACATGGGAAACAGAAGTAACACCTGCTTTTCAACAGATGTCCGGAAATTATTTCCTCTGATAACAATCTCATCGTTTTATATTTTTCATTAAGAAAATTGTCCTTTTACCTAATGATTTAAAAGCCAGATTTTCGTTTTTCTTATACTCTCCAACTAAATGTTAAAAAATATTAAATGCAAATTTGAAAAAAAGTATTGAATAAAAAAAATCTATATGCAGAAAATTGATATTTTTTTATTTTAGTAAACTTTAACAACAAGCTTTATAGGATTGATTTTAAATCGGCTAATGAACATAATTCGTAAGTGAAGTTAAATTGGTGTGTATTAATTCCATCAGTATTCAGACACTTTTCTCTTTTATTATTGAGCCACGCTGAGTCTATTCCAAACTCAGACGGCTCCGTTTTGCTATTTATAAGGAACATAAGGTTTTTCCTTATTCTCTGTGTTTATCTGTGTTATCTGTGGTGAGTTTTTTAAACCACAATAAATTATAAATTATCTCCCTTCCACCACAACCACAATCTCGCCTTTAGGCGGATGTTGGTCGTAATATTGCTGCAGTTCGGCAAGCGTTCCTCTTTTGATTTCCTCAAAGAATTTTGACAGCTCACGGCAAACACAGGCTCTTCTCTCCTGCCCCATGGCATCGGACAGCTGCTTGAGCAATTTCACCAGTCTGAAGGGGGATTCATAAAAAATCATGGTGCGCGATTCGTCTGCAAGCGCATTCACTCTTTTTTGGCGTCCTTTTTTCTGAGGCAGGAATCCTTCAAAAACAAACCGGTCAGCCGGCAGTCCTGAAACTGCCAGGGCTGGAATCAGTGCTGTTGGCCCGGGCAGGCACTCCACTTCAATCCCGTTTTCAATGCACGCACGAACCAGTAAAAATCCGGGGTCGGAAATCCCGGGTGTTCCTGCATCGGAGATGAGCGCAGCTATGCTGCCGCTTTTCAATCTGGAAATTAATCCCGGAAGCGATTTATGCTCATTGAATTTATGGTGAGAGGTCAGTTTTTTATCAATACCAAAATGTTTTAGCAGTTTTGATGAAACACGGGTATCTTCTGCAAGCAGAATATCAGCATTTTTCAACGTTTCAATGGCACGCAGGGTAATATCGCCAAGATTGCCAATGGGGGTTGGCACAAGAATAAGTCTGCCGGAATCATTCATCGGAAAATCTGCGTTTTACCAGTCTGACAAATTTCAGGCTGGTCTCATTTTTTTTCCATTTATAATTGTCACGAAGGTACTCCACCGCATCCTTTAAATTATCAAAGGAATCAATGGTTTTAACAGCTTCCAGATATTTCTGATTATCGCCGTCAAACAGTTCGCGGATATACTGAAAACGGTCATTGATGCCAATGGCAGCCTGCAAACTGCTCACCGGAAGATTGGAAAGCTTAAACTCAAGTTTATTCTTCTCAGGGGTCAATTCATTCAATGATTTCCCTTTTGCAAATGTTTCGCCCAAACGGTGAACCTTTTCCATCTTTTCGGCTTCTTCCTCCAACATGTCCTCATCATCTTTCCCGCCGGCTTCATCAACCGGAGCAATAGCAGCCTCACTCTCTTCCTTCTCTTGCGAAACAGAAATAGAAAAACTGCCCAAAGCCACCGGCTTCTCTTCTTCACGGGGAATCTCTCCCTGCTCCTTTGGTTCTTTCTCTATTTCTTTCTCCGGAGAAACATCAAAATCCTGGTCTGATTGCCCGCTGGTTTCCTCAAAAACAGATACTTCGGGTAAAATCACATCCTTACTGCTTTTATCGGCAGCTTCAGGCTGAAAAAATTCATCATTCAGGTCAATCAGCTGCACAAGTTGCAAAATACCTTTTGTGCGGGTGTGGATAAATTCCATTTCAAGGGCTTTGAACTGCCTGTTTGCTTTCACAGTTGCAATCAGCTCTTCAAGTTCTCTCAAGTCGTTCAATAAAATTTTTATGAGTTTTTTAGTTTCCATCTCTTGCCCTGCCATTTTTAAAAATTAATTTTGTAAAAGTACAAATTTTAATTTTTTATTCACTGAGCAACCATGTTTATTGAACCGGATATTAACAGTCACAAAAAGCGGGGCTCAATTGAGGTCATAACCGGCTCCATGTTTTCAGGCAAGACGGAAGAACTGATTCGCCGCCTCAGACGGGCGGTGTATGCCAAACAAAAGGTGGAAATTTTCAAGCCTGCCATGGATATTCGGTATTCTGAAACCGAAGTGGTTTCCCACGATGAAAATGCAATTCTCTGCACTTCCGTTGAAAACTCATCAAATATTCTGCTGCTCACCTCCAATGTGGATGTGGTGGGAATTGATGAAGCACAGTTTTTTGACAACGGGCTGGTTGACGTTGTGGTGAAGCTGGCAAATATGGGAGTTCGTGTTATTGTTGCCGGGCTTGATATGAATTTCAGGGGTGAGCCATTCGGCATCATGCCTCAGATGATGGCAGTATCCGATTTTGTAACCAAGCTGCATGCCATCTGTTTGCAGTGCGGCAACATTGCCCAGTTTTCCCACCGCATTACTGACAAAGAACAACTCTTTTTATTGGGAAAAAATGAGATGTATGAACCGCTGTGCCGCAACTGTTTCATAAAAACTCAAAAAAAGCAGTAGTCCTGATGAGAATACCACATAAATATCCATTTCAAAAATGATTAGCTATTCTATTCAGCATATTTCACAAATTGTGGGCGGAAAACTTTTTCTGCCTCTTTCATTACGTTCATTAGAAATTGAACAGATTATTACAGACAGCCGTGCTTTTTTCAGGGGTAAACATGCTCTGTTCTTTGCTTTGAACGGACCCCGGCACAACGGACATAATTATATTGCCGGGTTGCATGAACGGGGAATTGAGGCTGTGGTAGTTTCCCAACCCGAAGTGATTTCCGAAGATATGGCTTTCATTTTGGTGGAAGATACCAATGCTGCGCTTCAGAAACTATCCGCACACCACAGGAGTTGTTTTCATTACCCGGTGATCGGAATAACCGGCAGCAACGGAAAAACCATTGTGAAAGAGTGGCTCCATGAATTGCTGCAGGAAGAGTTCAGCATCGTACGAAACCCCAAAAGTTACAATTCACAGGTTGGCGTACCGCTATCTGTTTTACTAATGGAAAACCATCATAATCTGGGAATTTTTGAAGCAGGCATCTCCATGCCCGGAGAAATGGAAAAACTCGACCCGATAATTCAGCCCGAAATTGGAATTCTCACCAATATTGGCGATGCACACCAGGAGAATTTCAGATCAAAGAAGCAGAAAACCTCAGAAAAACTGAAACTGTTCAGAAATGCTAAAAAGCTAATTTATTGCGCAGACCATGAGGAGGTTTCAAAAATTGCCGATCCGTTTTGCAAAGCCCGAAATATTGAGCAAGTAACCTGGTCTGCCGAAAATCGGGAAGCGGTTATCCGCTTCACCGTTCAGAGAGAGAACGGTTTTAGCCGGATAGAAGCAGTATCGAAAGGGAAAAACCACTCATTTGCAATACCTTTCACTGACAACTCATCCATCGAAAATGCCTGCCACTGCTTTGCAGCCGCACTGACTATTTCAGCCCAACCTGAAAAAACAATCTCGCGTTTTCAAAAATTAGCTCCCATCGCAATGCGCCTTGAGATAAAACAGGGCACCAACAACTGTCTGCTGATCAACGACTACTACAATTCCGACCTCTCTTCGCTCGCAATTGCGCTGTCGGTTTTACACCAGCAGGCGAAAAAAGAGCAATTCAAAAAACTGATAATACTTTCCGATATTCAGCAAACCGGAATGCCGCAAAAGAAACTCTACAGCCAGGTTAACCAGTTGCTTGAACAATGGGGAATCAATGAAATCATCGGTATTGGTCCTGAAATTTCCTCTTTCCGGAATGCCTTTTCCATTCAAAAGAAGTTTTTCCGGTCAACCGAAGATTTTGAGAGAAAATTCATGAGGGGCGCCATCCGGGATGCTGCCATTCTCATCAAGGGAGCACGTGCTTTCGCATTTGAAAAAATTTCGGCGCTGTTGCAGCAAAAAGCGCATCAGACGGTTCTTGAGATTGATTTGAATGCATTGGTAAACAATCTCAATGTTTTCCGCAGCCTGCTCAGAAACGAAACCAAAATCATGGTAATGGTAAAAGCATTTTCCTATGGCAGCGGAGATGTTGAAATTGCCAAGCTCCTTCAGTTTCAGAACATTGACTACTTAGCCGTTGCTGTTGCCGACGAAGGAGTTGAGCTTCGGCAGGCAGGAATACAAACCCCGGTGATTGTTATGAATCCTGAAGAACACAGTTTTCAGAATATGATAGAATACCGTCTGGAGCCGAATATATACAGCCGGGAACTTCTTTTGGCTTTTGAAAAAGCTGTTGAAGAGAATATTATGGAAAGCTATCCGGTGCACATAAAACTGGACACCGGGATGAACCGGTTAGGGTTCAAAACAGAAAAGGAAGTTGACGCCTTAATTTCAGTTCTGAAAAAAAACAACATGCTAAAAGCCGTGTCTCTCTTTTCACATCTGGCAGCTTCCGACGAGCCTTCGCTCGACAACTTCACAACTGAACAATTTACACAATTTGAAAAACTGTTCAATCGCATATCATCCCAATTGCCTTATAAACCTGACAGGCACATTCTCAATTCTGCTGGCATTGAGCGCTTTCCTGAAAAGCAATACGAAATGGTGCGTCTTGGCATCGGCATTTACGGTGTTTCCATAACCGGACTGACACTGCATCCAATCAGCGCTTTTAAAAGCATTGTTTCGCAGGTAAAAACTTTGTACTCCGGCGAAACAACAGGATATGGCCGCAAAGGGAAAAGTGCCGGAGAGACAAAAATTGCCATAATTCCTGTGGGTTATGCCGACGGCATCGACCGGAAATCGGGTAACGGAACCGGCACTGCCCTGATTAAGGGAAAGCGCGTACCGATAATAGGCAACGTATGCATGGATATGCTCATGTTGGATGTTACCGGCATGGAGGTTTCTCCGGGCGATGAAGTGGAATTTTTCGGAAAAGGTATCTCAATTTCGGAAGTTGCTAAACGCATCGGTACAATACCTTATGAAATTCTGACAGGTATATCCCATCGAGTGAAACGGATTTATTTGCAAGAGTGATTAGCCCAATCTGCTGACCCGTTCCAACCGGGGAAGATCCAGAATTTTAATTTTTCTTCCTTCAAGGGCAATCACCTTTTCGCTGGCAAGTGAAGAGAGGGTGCGAATGGCATTGGAAGTTGTCATATTAGAGAGGTTGGCAATGTCAATACGCGACATGTTAACATTCAGGGTAATTCCGTCATCAGCATACCCGAACTCATTCTTGAGCAGAAGCAGCGAATCAGCCAACCTTCCACGGGTATGTTTTTGGGTTAGTGCCATAATGCGTGAATCCATATGCCCAAGCTGGTGAGCGAGTTTCTGAATCACCTGAAGTGAAAAATGGTTGTTTTTCAAGGCGGTTGTTAAAATAAAATCGAAACTTACCGTACATATCAACGCATCTTCCAGTGTAACAGCAGTTGCCATGTGGTTCTGTTCAGCAAAAAAGGCGCGAAAACCAATGATATCAAGAGGCTGGGCAAGTCGCACAATCTGATTGCGCCCGCTGATTCCTTTCTTATAAAGTTTCACTTTTCCACTCACAAGAAACACAAAACCAATTGGTCTATCCCCTTCTTTGAAAATGATTTTATTTTTTCGGTATCGTGTCAGTGAAATGTGCTTTTCCAGCTCCTCTTTCTCTTCAAGACTGAGTTGATGGAATATTGAATTCGGATTATCGATAATATTTCTTATCCTCATTTCTTAGCTTAACATAAGTTATTAAAGTATGTCCTTTAGCACCAAAGTTAAAAAATTTAAATGGTTTTTATTCATTTTTCTCAAAAAATTAAGTTTAAGCCTGATATTAAAAATTAATACTTAAATATCTTTTTATATGATTTATTTTTTACATTTGTCCGATTTAAGTATGATATAATTCGAAATTTAATTATTCAAACACAATTTTTTATGAGAAATTTACACGACGATTTATGTTTTTTATGCAGGACACCTGTAAAGAGTTTCCTTCTCTATCTACAAAATTCTTCTAAGAACATTTTCAATTTTCAGAGTTACAAAATTAAAAACACATCTCTTTTAAAGAGTGTGTTTTTTTTATCTCTCTTTCTCTTTTTTTATGCTCCGTCTGCTATTGGTCAGCAGAACCCCAATGAAGCACAGTGGACAGCCGATGGCTATTCATTGAAGAAAGTGGTGAGTAACACCTCGATCCAGACCGGTGTTAACTTCAGTTACACTATTATCTACTCAGCACCGGCAGGTGCAACCACTATCCATATCGAAGACGAAGTGCCTGCTGCACTCCAAATTGTATCGGTTCCAACACCTTTGCAGGTTAATGGTATAGCGCCGGTCATCAACATTTCGGGACAAACGGTCTCTTACGATCTCACCGGGCTGCCGGCAGGGAGCTCTTCATCGGGCTCTTTTACGATTGTTGTTAAATTTCCTGAAGGAGTAACCTGTAACGGCACAAGCGTACGAAACCGGGCAGGAATCCGCATTGGAGATAAAATGAATTATACGCCACACGTCAATACCACAGCGCTTGCCGAAGATCCCTGGGTAATAAAAAAAACCATACTACATGACGGAAAAGTGGTGGTCAATCCCATGGGGGGCAACTGTGGTTATCTTATTGCACCGGATGACACAGCTACCTACAGATTATACGTTACAAAAGCCAATGGTTTTTATGGAACGGTTACCGGGCAGCACAATATGAGCAACGCAGTGGTTACCGACCAGCTTCCGCCGGGCGCAGTGTTTATCAGCAGCACCTGCGGAATATCCGCTCCGCTCACAGGCAATACTTTTACCTGGCAACCCAACAACGGCAATCTCGATGCAACCAATCCACATGCAAGTTATTATTGTGATATAAAAGTTTATTATCCTGCCGGCGCTTTTCCCGTAGGCACATTCATAAACAACGAAGCGTCTCTTAACGGCGAAATGTGCAATCAACAGGTTGAACACACAAGCAATCAAACCTGTATAGAGGTGGCAGCTCCAATAACAAAAGGCACATTCGGAAAGTATTTATACATGACTAACCGTGTGCCGGGGTGTGATGGATATTATTACATTCCGTTTCAAAATACCGGAAACGTAGCTCTTTCCCACTTCATAATTAATGATGTCATTCCTTCCGGAATTACCGTAACCAGCGTGACCGTAGCGGGAGGGAGTAGTACAACAACCATGTCCCTGACTGCCAACAATGGTCAGAATATAATCAATCAGAACATTACAACTAACTATTTCAATTCGCCTTCGCTTAATTTTACGGTAAATGATCTAAAATGGGAGATGACAGGGAGCCTGCCTCCCAATAATGGGATTTATCTCTATATATATTTTACTGTTGACCCCAATCCGCCGGGGACAGACGTTGAAAACTGCGCCACATTTAACGGACTGAGTAATAATCTGACACTTAATCCGGTATGTACCACTTTCAAGGTAGGTGATTACCAGCCGATTCCCTGTGTTTTGAAAGAAATTTGCTCACCGAAAGAGAGCTATGATCCGGGGGAAATAATTCGTTTTCGTCTGCGGGTTCAAAACGTTGGAAGCGCCACAATGAGCGGGGCAAATCTGGAAGATATCCTGAGCAGCCATTTCACTTATGTTGGCAATGAAACTTACTATACTGCAAATACCTACAATGTAGCCTGTTCGGGTTCAGGTACAATACCGGCGGGCGCCACTGCCTGGAGCGGTGTAACAACCAACCACAGCAACAACAATCTTTCATGGAATCTGCCGGATATCGAATCGGACTGCCAGCTGTTTTACACTGCCAACTGCGGCTATTACGGCACCACCCAACTACCCTATTATTATGTCGAATTTGATGTTCAGATAGACAGCCTTGCGCCGGCAGGTATTTCTACCAACAGCTTTGAAGCGCTTGGAGGAAACATCACAAATCCTGTTTCTTCAAATTCTGTCAACATTTTGGTTACCCCAAAATATGGGCAGCAGGCGTTCAAGGAAATAAGCGGCGATAACGGCTCCACATACGGAGCAACTGCCAATGTAAATGCCGGAGGGACAGCACGCTACCGGCTGAACTACAGAAACCTGTCAAATGTTCCGCTCACATCTGTTGAATTTGTTGACCTGCTCCCGCGAAACGATGGAAACAACGACTGGCTTGTACTTGACCGGAATATTCCCAGAGGCAGTCAGTTTGATGTGAGCTATGTGAATACTTCAACACATGCCACAACGCTGCAACCGGCAGGGACAGCGCCTGCACCTGCAATTACTTTTGCTTCGGGACAAAATATCTGTCTCCCGGATTACAACATAAATTTAAGTTGCAATACGGTCAGCTGGGGTAGCCAGCCCGATTCAAATGTGAAAATGAATTACGGAAGTTTCATGCTCCCCACAGGAGTAATCCTTCAGGAGGGATTCAATGTGCAGGTACCAGCTTCGGCAACGCCGGGACAAAATGCCTGCAACGATTTTGCTGCGGTTGCAACTGCAAGCTTTATATTGGACGGCACTGTGCAAACAGTATCGCTCACCCCAATAGCAGCGCCACCCGTCTGTCTGACAGTCAAAAGCGGTACAAGCGACGAATGCTGCAAATCAACAAAGGTTGAAGTTATTCAGGATCCAGACCTTGGAGACTGCTGCCTGCAAATCTCTACAGAATGTGAAGTTGACTCCATTGTATTGATTGCAAACGGCGGAACTTTTGCACATGCCGAATGGAACTGCGGTGCAATTCCCGCTGATTACATTGGAAAGACAAATTATACTTTTAAGGCAAACCTTTGCAATGTAACGATGAAAGTCTGCCTTGATCCCACAGATTCCGGAGCAATATCTCTGGGCTACTCCATTCACTACTCCAACGGTGAAGTCTGTCAGAACAAAATACAGATGGATTGTAAAGTAAACGATGAAGAGTGCTGTGATAAGGTAAAAGCAGAAGCATTCAGCGACCCGAAACTTGGCGACTGCTGCCTGAACCTCATCTCCGAATGTGAAGTAAAAGAGGTTGAAATGAGAGTCATCAACGGCAGTTTCTCTTACGTTGACTGGAATTGCGGAAACCTCTCCAATGATTATATTGGAAAGGATGAATATACTTTTAACGCCAATGACTGTGCTCTTGACATGAAAGTTTGTGTTCTTCCCGCTTCCACAGGAACCGTTACTGTAAACTATGTTATCCACTTTTCAAACGGCGAAGTTTGCGAAAAACGCATAGTTATGGATTGTAAAGCTCCGCCATCTACAACGGAATGCTGCCCAATTCTCGATTTTAAATTAAAACGTGTCGGCGGGTTTAAGTTTGGGAATTATGAAGGAACGTTCACCATTATCAATCCTGACCCGTTAAATCCCATTTGTTCAGTTGAAATCAATGCTTCTCCTTCGGTTAATTTCACTCAGGGACAGCTGATCGTTGACGGCAATCCGTCAAATCAAAGCTGGAACGGTTCCAACATTCCTCTGTCAGGAACTTTGAACCCACCGGCAGCAAACACTTTGACATTTACGATGCGGGCATTTAACTACAAAGGAGTGGTTGAAATCTGTCTGATCAGATGCGACGGAACCCGCTGTTGCTATGAGCAGAAATGGAATGGCAAGATAATTCTTGACGAAGTAGTTATTGATTTCGAACAAATCAGCACCGGGAAAAAACTGGCTGCCGTAAGTGTGAAACCAAATATTGTGAAGCCGGTAGATGAACAGGTGAAATACATTTCATTGGGCTATGACATAGACCAAAACCCTGAAACAGCCGTAAAACTATTTGCTGTATCAATAAAAGGCGGCGAATGTGAAGATGAAAACGGCGCCGTTAATCCTTCTCCGGTCTGGATGGGAGAACAAAGCGCATTCTTTGAATTGACATGCCCAATCAACCTAAGCAGGTCTGAAAAAATGCCAACTTTCAATCTGGTTTTTGGAGGAGGCCTGCCGGAGTTAGGCTACTCCATGTTTGATCAGGAGGGGAATGAAATTCTTGTGGGCGATATTAAGCTGACAGCACCGGATTCGGTCATCTCAACATCAGCCAGTCCGCTTCAGGAAAAGAGCTCAATGCTTGAACTTCTCAACCTCTATCCCAATCCCACAAACGGTTACTTCAGGATTACCTATGCCACCGCAGAGCGGAGCAATGTGGAAATCCGGCTGGTGAACCAGCTGGGACAGGTGCTGAGAATTGAGCGTCCTGCCCCGGGATTTGCTGGAGTGCATACACTGGATATGAACACCGGCGGAATAGCAGCCGGAATGTATCATGTTCAGCTGATTTCCGGCGATAAGATGCGAACCAGAAAGATTGTTATTGATAAATGACAACTGAAATCTAATCGGTTTATATTGACAAGATGATGTTTTGATAATATCGAAAACACAACTCAATACACACAAGATTAAAAGCCTGGTGGCAAAGTGCCATCGGGCTTTTTGTTTCTGCTGCCGGGATTTGTTAAACCTACTTTCCGAAGTAGGGTCATATTTATAATTCAAAAATTGTTGGGATTTAGGGTCCAATATATTTGGTTGAAACCACAATATCATCAAATAGCACTTTATCAATCTCTCCTAATTTGCCTTCGGTCATAAAATAGCTGAGCCAGAAAAAATTAATTTTCAGCTGTTCGGAGTTTCTCCATTGGAATCCTTCAAACACCGGACTATCGAGGTTATAACGGAAATTACCCCATTCCCAATAGCCATTAGGAAACCCTTTTCCAAAATGGATAATTTTTTCGCCATTAATCCACAATGTCTGTTCGCCATTTGATTTGTTAGCCGGACTATTCAATTTTATCTTTCAAGGGTTCAACGCATGTAATAAACGTGTCGTCGCCTTTTGGTTTGCTACCTGCCCCTCCCTTGGGCCACTCTGTTGGTGGATAGTTGCCCCCCACACTAAATGGCTAACCGTGCTGTAGCGGGAGATAAACTTTATGTAGAAACGGGCAAAAAGTGAATCATAGCCTTCGGGCAAAAGTTTATATAAGTGTCCGCCACCTTCAATTTTGCCAGGAGTAGGGTTGTAATTCATCATCAGAGATTGTTTACCCTTGCTACTTAGGGGGACATCGTTTGAAATGGACATCCCTTCCCCGTTTTTTATGTCGTTCCAATTTGAGAAAATATCCGACAAAGAAGATTTTTCAAAGTCTTCTTTAAAGACAATCTCTCCGGAATCCTTTATTGGGAAATAATCGATCTTTTGAGCACAGCATGACCATATTGCACACATTGCAATTATAAAAAGTAGTGATTTCATAACAAGTTCATTTTAAAAATTTGTTACTTATCTAAGATAGTAAAAAGAATAGCTGTTTTTTAACCAAAAAAGCCCTGCCCAAAGGGCAAGGCTTTTCTCAAAAACTTGTTGTGTTTTATTTTTTAATTTTTGCTTCTTCGAATTCAACCCTGCGGTTTTTCCTTCTGTTTTCAATCGAAGTATTTGGAAGTGCAGGCTTCGTTTCGCCATAGTAGTTTGAGCCGACATAAGCATTGCTTATACCTTTAGTAAGCAGGTATTTCACCACAGACTGAGCTCTTCTTTCTGAAAGCTTCATATTGTAGGAACTTGCTCCTATATCACATGTGTGCCCGCCAACAACTATGCTGTATTCTCTACTTCCGCTCAAAGTCTGAACAAGTTTATCCAGTTCAGCTACAGCTTCCGGTCTCAAATTAGCCTTGTCAAAATCAAAGTAGATGGTTGGAATATTCAGCTCCTCTTCCAGTGGGCATCCATGCTCGTCAACTGCTACACCACGTGGGGTATTGGGACATTTGTCCAGATAATCCGGAACACCGTCACCATCGCTGTCAAGCGGACAGCCATGTTCGTCAACTTCAACACCATGCGGTGTATTTGGGCATTTATCTAGGTAATCCGGTACGCCATCGCCATCACTGTCAAGGGGACATCCATGCTCATCAACCTGAACTCCCGGAGGAGTGTTTGGGCACTTGTCCAGATGATCCGGAACGCCGTCGCCATCGGTATCAGGGCATCCGTCGAATTTAGCCAACCCGGGTGTGTCGGGACATTTATCCAAATAATCCGGAACACCGTCGCCATCGCGGTCAAGCGGACAGCCATGCTCGTCAACCTGAACTCCCGGAGGAGTGTCTGGACATTTATCTCTTTTGTCCGGAACGCCGTCACCATCAGAATCCTTTGGTGCGCCAAATGCAAATTCAATAATTCCTGATACTTTCAGGAAATTATCATGTACGCCCGTTAACTGATCATTAACGTATCTATCCCCGTCAATTCCGTGTATATAGGCTGCTTCAAGGAAAAGTGATGTGTTCTGCCCAATGCGGAATTTTGAACCAACACCGCCATTGAAATTCACTCCTGAAGTCTTATTGTCCCACAGCATTCCGGGGCCGGCAAACAAATATGGTTGAACAACGCCCTCTTTAATAACCTTAAAACGAAGATCTAATGAGGGATTCATAAAGTCAATCCCTTCACTCCAAAAGCCCATCGGAGCTTTTAGCATCAGGTCAAAAGAAGGGCTCAGGTAGTGGCTCAGATACAATTCCCCCATTGGTGCCCAATTTTTTGTATCAAGATTTTGATAAATGCCAGGTCCAAGACCTAATGCCCATTTTTTCTCTGCATTTTGAGTAAATGCAGTTCCCATAATAAACAAGGAAAGGAAAAGCAAAGTAAATTTTTTCATAATTGTAAATTTTTAGAAATTTATTTTTTAATCATCAAATTTTTTAATTAATTTTTCAAAATTCAAATATTGGTTGTAAATGAAATTCAATTTAACATCACATTTTTTAAACAAATTTATACATTTTTTTAGAAATTGCTCATTTTATTAAAATTTGTTTGCGAAAATTGATAAAGAAACAGTAATATCTCTCTGAAAGTTACTAAAATTACACTTTTTGTAATCGATATTTATATTTTACGGTACAAATTCAGGAAATTTATGTTAAGACTGGATTGAGAAATCCACTGTAAATAAAAAATGTATTGCTATTCAGCAGCAATATTTTCATTCTCTGAATCTGTCTTTTCCTCACTCTCTTTTTCCTCCTCAGAAAAATCGAGTAATTCATTTTTCTGAAGAATATTATACCACAATAAAATCTTTTTTATATCTGAAACATACACCCTTTCGCGATCATAATCAGGGAGAATTTCTCCAAAATAAACCTTCAGTTTATCAGCCGGCGCTTTATGGTCAATAGCCGGGCCACCATCCTCCTTTTCAGAAATTTTTTGCAAAATATCTTTCAGGGGAACATCTTCAGTTTCCGTGAATATTGCAATGTCTTCTAATGTCGAGATTTTTGCTGTAGTATAAGCCGGCATCCTCTTCCCCGTCTCAAGTGACTCAACAATTAAATGATTTTTTGTTTCAGTAATGAGTTTGTATAATCCGGGCTGACCCGCAATAGCTAATATACCTTTTAACATGCTTTTAAATTTTTGTGCGAATATACAATTTTTGTATTTTAAAAATTGTATAAATCAATCCTGATCTTTTAATATCAGACGCAGGGAATTGTTTTTTGTGATGTAATTCCATGCCCAGTTTATAAAAATAATAAGCCGGTTTCTGACACTGAGTATGAACATCAGGTGAAAAAACATCCATATGAGCCAGGCAAGCCTCCCTTTAAATTTCATGAAAGGAAGATCAACAACAGCCTTATTTCTTCCAATTGTTGCCATAGTCCCCAAATTCCGGTATTCATATGGATGAAGTTTGTTTTTTCCCTGAATGAGCGCCTGAAGATTTTTAGCCAATCTTTTTCCCTGCCCGATGGCTACATTTGCAACTTGCGGATGACCTTTGGGATATTTTTCAGTTTCCATATACGCCACATCACCAATTGCAAAAACATCATTTAACCCCAATACCCGATTCATTCTGTCCACCTTTATTCTCTGCCCGTGAGCAACGGATTCTTCAGGAATTCCGCCAATAGCATTTGCAATGACACCTGCTGACCAAATCACACTTTTAGTGGGAATAATATCTCCATTGTTCAAAGTTATTTTCTCTCCGTCGTAATTTTTTACAAAAACATTGGTTTTCAAAATAACACCCATTTTTCGCAAATATTTTTCTGAATACTTTTGTGAGAAAGAACTCATGTTGAGCAGCGTATTCGTCCCACCTTCAAGAAGATACACCTTCACCTTTTGTGCATCAATATTTGGATAGTCTGTCGGAAGAACTTCCTTGATCATTTCCATGAATGCACCGGCCATTTCCACTCCGGTTGCTCCTGCACCAACAATTACAATGTTGTTCAATCCTTCCTTATCCTTTTCATACAGCAGTTTTTCAAAATTCATCAGAATATAATTTCTGATATTAATTGCCTGATAAGTTGACTTTAATCCCAAAGTATTTTTTTCTACCTGATCATTTCCATAAAAATTGGTTCGCGAGCCGGTAGATATCACCAAATAGTCAAAAGAAAATGTTCCGATAGATGTATCTATGGTCTTTTCTGTCGAATTTACGCTATTAACCTTAGCCAAACGAATTCTCACATCGCTCCGTTTGTTGAAAATTTTTCGAATTGGAAATGAAATGGTGGAAGGTTCTATCTGTGATGAAGCAACCTGATAAAACAAAGGAGGAAATTGATGATGGTTTATTTTGTCAATAATAAGTATATCGTATTTGTTTTTTTTCAAATGCTTTACAAATTGCAACCCTGCGAAGCCGCAACCTATAACTATAATCTTTTTCATGTTATTCACTTTAAAATTTTCAATGTTATCAAAAAGCCTGCTCCGATAACTTTCGGGGAACTATACTGACAACCCTCGGGGTACTCGTCCCGGGCAATCGGAACGCGTTTCATTTGAATATTCAATTATCAGTATAAAACATTTGGAACAACAAAAGGTTTCTCTTAACTATTAAGTAAAGAGTATAAAGGAATGTACAGGTTAAATGAATTGTGCTCCGGGAAAGGTATTGTCAGTTACCAGACAACAAAGGTTGTATTTGGATTACATGAATATTTTCAAACAAGGATTCTATTGCTGACAAAAAATTATTATCCATTATCTCTCATTTGAAATGTTGTCTGTGTGATAAGATATTAATCCGTTCATTGAGTCTTTTTTAATCTTTCCCATCTTCATGCCATGCTTAATCACAACTTGTTTTAAGATTGAGTTAAAATAAAATGCAATTGAACCAATACAACTGAAACTGTATTTTTTATAATCGGGATATTTTGTTACAATATTTTCAAAAAAATCATTAAATGATTCATAAACCAGATTGAAATAGTATGGCTCTTCATTCATGTGCTCACCTGCAAATTTGGCAAAAGTTGCACAGTACCTGTTTGCAACAGGATGCTCATATACAGCATTTAACAACTCTATGGAGGTGAGTCCGAAAGTTTTAAAAAAAGTTTTCCTGACGCTATCGGGCATAAGCTCCCTAATGTAGTCACCTAAAATTTTTTTCCCGATATAACTGCCACTCCCCTCATCACCAAGAAGAAATCCAAGTGATTCGATGTTTGCCACTATGTTTTTTCCGTCATAAATACAACTGTTTGTGCCGGTGCCAAGAATTGCCGCAAAACCTTCATTATTTCCAAGCAAAGAGCGGGCTGCTGCAAGAAGGTCTGTCTCTATGATTATTTCTGCTGCTGAAAATATTTCAGCAATCCCTTTAACCAAGACATTGTCCGTTTCATCCGAATAACCTCCTCCGGCACTGTAAAAGAAAATCTGATTCACTTTTCGGGCACTCTCCTTCACCCTTTTGGGTAAGCTTTTTTCCAACGATTCAGTAATATATTCGCTTCCAACAAAAAAGGGGTGGTATCCTTCCGTTTCAAAAGAGGAATTCTCATCAACCTGTTTCAACAGACTCCATGTGGTTTTGGTGGAACCGCCATCCGCAATTAAGATCATTTTCTAAATGTTTTAGTTGAACATCTTCATATTCAGCAAATTTTGATAAAGACAATATATCAAAAGCAAACTCTTTAGCATTTAATTCCAATCCGTTATCCCCAACAGCATATAATCTAATTATCGAATGAGCAGGAGATATTAATCAATCATTTTACGTAATTATATTCCCTATTTCCCGGCTTGTTTTAAATTTTCCAAAGCTTTTGCCACACTACCATGTTTAAAAAGAAGTTTCCTTGCCTCCTCATAATCGGAGATATCCGATTTGTCAATTAATATGCGCACTGCCCTGTCTGTAATCTTTTGATTTATCAGCTGAACATTTATCATTCTGTTGTCTAAAACACGCCCAAGCTGAATCATCACTGTCGTGCTAATCATGTCAAACAACATTTTTTGGGAAGCACCTGCTTTCATTCGTGTGCTGCCTGTTACAAATTCAGGTCCGGTTATCACCTCAACCGGATAATCAGACACTTCTGCTATCGGAGTTCCGGGATTGTTAACTATACAACAGGTAGCAATACCATTTTCACGGCATTTCTTTAAGCCATGCAACACAAAGGGAGTAGTGCCGCTTGCAGAAATACCCACAACGATATCCTTTGTTGTAATGTTTTTGTCAACAAGCATTTGCCATGATTCATCAGTATCATCTTCCCGCTCTTCCAGAGCAAGGGTTAACTTATCTACGCCACCTGCCAGCACAACAGTAATGGTATCATCCTCCATACCATAAGTGGTAGGAAGTTCAAGAACATCCAACACCGACAATCTTCCGCCGGTGCCTGCACCAAGGTAGATCATTCTCCCTCCTGCTTTCAGTTTCCCGACAACTGCATTCAAAAGGCTGTCTAACTGAGGCTTTACTGCTTCAATAGCCACTGCTATTTTTTTATACTCAGTAATCAGCCCTGAAGTCAGCTCTTCAATACTTTTCTTTTCGAGATTATTATATAATGATGGTTGTTCTGTAATCTTAATCATATTTGTAAAACTGTAAAATAATTTATGATTTTAGAATCTGGGTACAAATCAATCGCTTATAAAAAGACTATTCCCGGGATATTTGGGATCACAAGTGAGGTTTACTTTCAGTTTTCGCAGTCCTGCTTCATCGCCCGGGGTTGGAATGTGAGTAAGGTGTACTTCACAGTTTTGCAGATATTTCAGTTTTTCCAGAGCCATCTGTCCGGCAGGGTTTGACAGAGAACTGATGGCTAAAACAATCAGCATTTCATCGACATCTATACTTGCCATTTTTCCGTTCAGAATATTCTTTTTCATATGAGTAACCGAGTCAATAATGCTTTGAGGAATGAGATACATACTATCGGGGAGACCTGCCAGATGCTTGGTTGCGTTCAAAATCAGGCTCGAAGCAGCATGCATGAGCGGTGAATTTTTGCCGGTAATTATTTCCCCTTCAGGAAGCTGAATGGCTGCACCACAGAATATGCCTTCATCTCCTTTCCCTGCCAGTTCTGCATTCTCGGCAGCTTTTCTTGCAGGTTCCACAACACTGCGCTGTTCTGCTTTGATTCCCAGTTCGTGCATTATTTCACCTATTCTTTCCAGTGCATCCTTTTCGGTTAATCCCATGGCATATTCCGTCGCACACCTGAAATAGCGCCGGATTATTTCCTGATGAGCAGCGTCAGAAATTATTTGATTGTCAATAATTCCCGAGCTCACCCGGTTTACGCCCATGTCGGTGGGTGATTTATAGGGCGACTCCTCCCCGGTTATTTTCTCTAAGATTCCTTTCAGGAGCTGAAAAGCTTCAATATCACGGTTATAGCTGACCACTTCCTTGTTATATGCTTCAAGGTGGTATTTATCGGTCATTATTCTGTCATCCAAATCAACAGTTGCAGCTTCATAAGCAATATTCACTTTATGATTAGCAGGTAAATCCCAAACCGGGAAAGTTTCAAACTTGGCATAACCGGCTTTTGTTCCCCTTTTATATTCGTGATACAGATTACTCAGACAGGTGGCAAGTTTTCCGCTGCCCGGGCCCGGACCGGTAACTACAACAATGGGTTTGGTTACTTCAATATATTGATTTGCTCCATATCCCTGATCGCTCACAATAGTCTCAGTATCCATCGGGTATCCCTTGGTCGGATAATGGAGATATACCTTAATTCCTCTATTTTGCAGCTTGTTTTTAAAAGCTTTTGCAGTCTGCTGATTTTGATATCTAGTTATCACAACTGCGGTGATGGCAATTCCCCATTCTCTGAAATCATCAATGGTTTTCAGGGCATCTGCGTCATAGGTTATGCCGAAGTCTGCCCTGATCTTTTTACGCTCAATATCTCCGGCATGAATACAAAGAATAACATCCGTTTCGTCTTTCAGCTGTTTCAGAAGACGCATCTTCACATTTGGGTCAAAACCCGGAAGCACTCTGGATGCATGATAGTCATACAAGATTTTTCCGCCAAACTCCAAATATAGCCTGTGGTTAAAACGGCTTACCCTATCCAGAATAGCGGCAGTTTGCTCATGCAGATATTTTTCGTTGTCAAATCCAATTTTTCTTTCGAATACTTTCATGTTAGATTTTAAATAATTCCCGATAAAGACCAAATTTCAAAAGTCGGAAAAAATTTTTCTATTCAGGCAAATTTACCGGACTTTAATTTTTGAAAGGAGCAGTAAGCAGACCAAATCCTACAGATTCAAGCCTGAATATCAATAACAAAAGTACAATTACTTTCTTTCTTGAGTTCTAAAAATCACTGCTTATGAGGGTACTTGAATTTCAAAAAACCGAAAGTGACAACTTAATGCTTTTTATAAATCCGGAGTTAATCCTATTAACTCTTTTCAAAGGTGCCCTGTCGAACCGGCATGAATAGAATTCATACCGGTTTCAAAATAAAATATCAAAAGGGGAGATCGTCATCATCGCCGGGTTCATTAATTGCCGATTCATCAGCTGCCTGAAAACCGTCAGTCGTTTCTTGTTCCGTAACTCTTTCGGTCTCTTTCCTTCCGGTACCGGTACTGTCTGGTTTGCTGCCTAACATTTGCATGACATCGCCATATATTTCAGTGACATACCTTTTGATGCCGTCCTTGTCATCATAAGAACGGCTGCGAATTCTACCTTCAATATACAGTTGCCTCCCTTTTGTAACATATTTTTCAGCCACTTCAGCCAATCCGCGCCATAAAACAATGTTGTGCCATTCGGTAGTTGTCACTTTCTCACCGCTTTTTGCAGTATAAGTTTCCGATGTTGCAAGTGGAAAATTTGCAACCGCAACGCCTGTGTCTAAATGTCTTACTTCGGGGTCTTTCCCTACATTTCCAACTAAAATTACTTTGTTAATTGCCATTTTTTATAAATTTTAAGGTTAACAGAGTTTAAAAATAGAAATTATGTTGCTCATTCTGAAATTTTAACCATTGATTCTTAAAAGAATTCAATTTCAATATGAATTAAGCGTTAAATGCATGTTTCGTACGCGGGAGGAATAGTAGCCCTGTCTTTGCCACTGCTTCAACACATTATCTTCACTTGCCTTTGCAAGGTTAGCCAATTTCGAAAACCGCCGGATGAATATTGTTGTATAAAACCGGTCATAATTTTGTGAAACTTTTAAAAAGTTTGAACAAACAAAAATAAATTATTTAGAAAAGCTTTTGGGTTCTCAAAATATTTATATTTTTGCACTCCTAAATAAGTCGATTAATTTATTGATAATTAAATATTTTAAGACATGACAAAAGCAGATATTGTAAATGAAATTTCCAAAAACACAGGAATTGAAAAAGTAGCAGTACAAAAAACTGTTGAAGCTTTTATGGAAACCGTAAAGAATTCTTTGCAGAGTGGCGAAAATGTTTACCTCAGGGGATTTGGCAGTTTTATAATTAAGGCAAGAGCTGAGAAAACTGCAAGGAATATATCCAAAAACACAACGATTATCATACCGGCACACAACATCCCATCTTTTAAACCAGCGAAAAGTTTTGTGACCGCAGTTAAGGAAAATGTAAAATAAGATAAAATGCCAAGCGGAAAAAAAAGGAAAAGACATAAAATGGCCACGCATAAGCGCAAAAAAAGATTGCGCAAGAACCGACACAAGAAAAAGAAATAGATTTTGTCGGTTATTTAGTGAATCAGATTAAACCTAAGGCGCTCAAAGCCTTAGGTTTAATCTATTATATACAGTGCATTTAAATTTATAGAACAGTGTTAATTTTAAGGTTGTGAGTAGTGATTTAATTATTGATGTCACTCCTTCCGAAATTGTTATTGCATTACAGGAAAACAAAAGACTTGTTGAATTAACCCGTGAAAAGAGCGGCGCTAAGTTTGCCGTAGGCGATATTTATCTTGGAAAGGTTAAAAAAATAATGCCCAGTCTGAATGCGGCATTTGTCGATGTAGGTTTCAGTAAAGATGCTTTTTTGCACTACCTCGACATGGGGCCTCAGTTTTCTACTTTGAACAAGTTTTTGCGAATTGTTTCTTCGCGAAAAACCAAGTTTACTTCCCTTTCAAAAATTGATTCAGAG
This sequence comes from Mariniphaga sp., assembly GCA_040772505.1. Lineage (GTDB taxonomy): Bacteria > Bacteroidota > Bacteroidia > Bacteroidales > Prolixibacteraceae > Mariniphaga. The sequence continues at coordinate 38,808 of JAXGYA010000005.1, forward strand.
CCCGATATTAATAAAGACGGCAGGGTTACAGAGCTTTTGAAGGTTGGACAAAAAATTCTTGTGCAGGTTGCCAAGGAACCTATTTCAACAAAAGGTCCCCGCCTGACTTCAGAAATTTCAATTGCAGGAAGATATTTGGTTTTGATGCCTTTCAGCGATAAAGTATCCGTATCGCAGAAAATTAAGTCGAATGAAGAGAAAAGCAGATTGAAGAAACTCGTTCAAAGTATTAGACCCAAAAAGTATGGTGTTATAGTGCGTACTGCGGCACAGGGTAAAAAGGTTGCCGATCTTAATCAGGAGCTTCAGAGTTTGGTAGATAAATGGGAAACATCTTTTCAAAAGCTCAAGCGCGCCCAGGCACCATCGCTGGTGATTGGTGAAATTGACCGTGCAACGGCGATGCTCCGGGACATCTACAACCCCAATTTCAACAGTATTATTGTTAATGACCAATCGGTATGCAACGAAATTACTGGCTATATTACCAGTATTCAGCCTGATAAAAAGAAGATTGTAAAATTCTACAAAGGGCGACGCCCAATTTTCGAACATTATGGAATTGAGAAACAGATCAAAGCATCGTTCGGGAAAACAGTCTCTTTTAAAAATGGCGCCTATTTAATCGTTGAACACACTGAGGCATTTCATGTAATTGACGTTAACAGCGGAAACAGAGTGAAAACAGCCGGCGGACAGGAAGCCAGCGCATTGGAAGTAAACCTTGCAGCTTGCGATGAAATTGCCCGCCAATTGAGGCTTAGAGATATGGGTGGCATAATTGTCATCGATTTCATAGATATGCATAAGCATGCCAACCGCCAGAAAGTGTATCAACACATGAGGGAGGTTATGGCGGGAGACCGTACTAAACACAATATTCTCCCCCTGAGCAAATTTTGCCTGATGCAGATTACCAGGCAAAGGGTCAGACCCGAAGAAATTATTGAAACCGCTGAAAAATGCCCTACCTGTAACGGTACCGGCAAGATTATGCCCGCAATTCTTTTTGCAGATGAATTGGATAGCAAAATCGGATACATATTAAAAGACTTGAATAAGAAGAAACTTTCTATTGCAGTGCATCCTTTCATCGCAGCATACCTTACCAAAGGAATTAAAAGTTACCGGGTACGCTGGTTTTTGAAGTTTTTCAAATGGGTGAAAATTGAGTCAAACAACTCTTTCACTTTTCTGGAATACCACTTCTTCGATGAAAACATGGAAGAGATAATTCTCTAAAGGGGAAGCCGGTTGATGAACAGCCGGCTTTTTTGTTGAGACACAATCACTTGAGAATATGCAGAAAACATTAGAAAAAATAATTTGTTATCATTTAATACATTTTTAAGTGTAATTCAATAAAAAAGATCATGAGGAAACTAACATTTATAGTTTTTATATTATTTCTGACATTCCCGTCGTTTGCTCAAATTATTGAACCTATTAAATGGTCATTTGACTCCAGACAAAACGGGCGTGATGTTGAGCTTATATTTACTGCCGCCATTGATGAAGGCTGGCATTTGTATGACACCTATCTACCTGAAGGAGGTCCGATAGCTACGCAAATAGTTTTTGCCGATTCCACTCTGTTTGAAATCGCCGGCGACCTTGTACGGGAGCCTCAACCTGTTGAAAAGTTTGATAACATATTCATGCTTAATCTCAGGTTTTTCAGCGATAAGGCAACATTAACCCAAAAAATCAGGCTGAACAACGACAATCCTGTTGAAATCAGCGGATACGTGTTATTTATGGGATGTGATGACGAAATGTGCCTGCCTCCCAACGAAGCTGAATTTTCCTTTCTCTTTAATCAGAATAACGCAGTAACTGAAAAAGAGCTTGCGGCAACTCCGGAGATTGGACAGAGCACTTCATCCACAGGGCAAACTCTATGGCTTTTTATTTTAATATCAGCACTTGCAGGTTTTGCGGCAATTTTTACACCTTGTGTTTTTCCAATGATTCCCATGACCGTTTCCTTTTTCATGCAGGGCAGTGAAAACCGTGCAAAAGCAATACGTAGCGGACTTTTCTTCGGATTCTCCATTGTACTGATTTTCTCCCTGTTAGGAGCACTGTTCACATTCGGACTGTTTGGCCCTAATGTAGGGAATATATTAAGCACGCACTGGATTCCCAATCTGCTGTTCTTTTTGCTGTTTTTAATTTTTGCTGTCTCCTTTTTTGGAGCATTTGAGATTTTGCTGCCTAATAGTCTGGTTAATAGAACCGATTCCAAAGCTGAAAAAGGCGGGCTTGTTGGCGCATTTTTCATGGCGCTCACCACGGTGATAGTCTCCTTTTCCTGTACCGGACCATTTATTGGTGCGCTGATTATCGAAGCAGTACAGGGAGGTGGCCTTCGCCCCCTGCTTGGAATGTTCTTTTTTGGACTTGCATTTGCATTGCCGTTTACACTGCTTGCCATCTTCCCATCGGCGCTGAGCAAATTACCCAAATCGGGCGGATGGCTCAACTCTGTCAAAGTGGTTTTCGCTTTTATTCTGCTGGCTTTTGGCTTGAAATTTCTAAGCAACATTGATCAGGTTTACGGCTTGAATCTCATCAGCAGAGAGATATATCTGGCCATCTGGATTGTACTTTTCTTTTTGTTGGGAATGTATTTCCTGGGAAAGATCAAATTTTCTCATGACAGTGATGTTCTGCATGTTGGTGTTGGCAGATTGTTTCTCTCCATCGCCACATTCACCTTTGTTGTCTATCTGTTTACCGGACTGTTTGGCGCTTCGCTGAGTTCAATCAGTCCGCTGCTGCCGCCCCAAAGCACCGGGCAATATTATTTTCAGGGAGGTGCTGCTTCAGAACAAACAGTTACCGACAACTTGTGCGGACCAGCGAAATATGCTGATAAACTCCACTTGCCACTAGGGCTGAATGGCTATTTCGATTATGAACAGGGAATGGCTTGTGCAAAAGAACAGGAAAAACCGGTCTTTTTGGTTTTCAAAGGACATGCCTGCGCAAATTGCAAAAAAATGGAAAATACCGTTTGGACAGATCCACAGGCATTGAAAATGCTTTCACAGGATTATGTCATCATTGCTCTTTACACAGACGACAGAACAAAACTGCCTGAAAACGAACAGATTACTTCTGTCTTAGATGGAAAGATAAAAGACACAATGGGCAAAAAGAATCTTGATTTTCAGATTGAAAAGTATGCTACCAACAGTATTCCGTTTCATGTAATCATTGAATCGGACGGAAAAGAACATATGCTGGGCGTAACCTTTGACAGCGGTGAGTTTGTGAAATTCCTTGAAAAAGGTTTGTAGCAGGTGGATATCAGCGCCCTGCATAGTTTAAGGATTGCGGATTGAATTCATGTTATTGTTTTTTAACACATTAAAGTAAGCTGTTGTAGTTTTTATTGAATATTTTTAAATGTAATTTAAAAAAGAGGTTAAAATGGAATTATCTAATTTACTTTTTTGGAATGTTGACACCCAGATAGATTTTGTATATCCCCGTGGAAAGTTATATGTGCAGGATGCAGAAAAGCTGCGTCCCAAATGGAAAGAATTAACCCAATTGGCTAAAAAGAAAAAAATAAGAGTGGTTAACACTGCCGACCACCATTATGCCAATTCCCCTGAGCTTGATTCTTCGCCGGATTTTATAAATACTTTTCCGGAGCATTGTATGGCAGGAACTCGCGGCGCCGATTTTATTCGTGAAACTGAGCCGGAAGAGCCCATGATTTTCGATTGGGAAAAGGAATATCTTCTTACTCCGGAGCTTTTTGAAAGTGATGAACATCAGAACTTTGTTATCCGAAAAGATGCTTTTGATGTGTTTGAAGGGAATCCCTTAACTGAAACAATTTTAAAACATCTGAATCCCGAAACAGTAGTTGTTTACGGAGTAACCACAAATGTGTGTGTTGATGCAGCAGTTCGCGGATTAGTAAAGAGAGGTAAAGAAGTGTATGTAGTTAAAGATGCTATTAAAGAGCTGCCAAAAATACCCCTGCCATTTGATTTTTGGGAAAAAAAGGGAGTGAAGATGATTACTTTGGCTGAACTAAAAAAAATGATTGGCTGAAAACTACCCGGAGTACTGTTCGTATTTTTACAAGCTCTCCAAAAACCGTTGTTCCAGCAAGGCACTGCTTTTGATGCTGTTGCGCAACCATTGTAGTTTTATCTCTTCTTTTTCGTCTTTATTCAGCTTCCAGTCAATAGCCGGATTTTTTTTCAATTTTTCTATAAGCTGATTCAAAACGATTGCTGCAGAAACTGACAGATTGAAGCTTTCGGTAAATCCCACCATGGGAATTTTCAAGAACTCATCTGCTTCATTTTTGATTATCTCAGAAATTCCCGGCATTTCTGAGCCAAAAACGAGGGCAACTTTCCCTTTCGAAAGGTCAAAATCAGGCAAAAGCTGGTCATTGATGTGTGGAGAAGTGGCTACAATGCGATAGCCTCTTTTTTTGAGCTCCTTCACAGCCTGAAGGCTGTTTTCCTTTTTCCTGTTGTATTTTTGAATAGTGAGCCATTTGGACGCACCCATTGCAACCTCATTATCAACAGTAAACTCATACTGATTCTCAACAACATGGATATATTGGATTCCAAAACAGTCGCAGGTGCGAAGTACAGCGCTTGCATTTTGGGGCTGGTAAATATCTTCCATGACAACCGTAATATACCCGGTTCTGTTCTCAAGGACTTTATTAAAGAGTTCCAGCCTCTGAGAAGTAACAAATTCCGATAAATAGTCTGTAAGCTGTTTCTGCATCTGAATTCTTTTTGTGTCACAAAAACAAAAAAGGAGACCCATAAAGCCTCCCTTTTCCAAATTGCTTAACTTTTTCTGTTAAGAAACTGCATCAGCAAGATCGGCTCCTGCTTTGAATTTAACCACTTTCTTTGCGGGAATTTGAATTTCTTCTCCTGTTTGTGGGTTTCTTCCTGTGCGTGCGCCGCGTTCACTTACTGAAAAAGTGCCAAAACCAACAAGGGCTACTCTGTCGCCACTACTTAAGGCATCTGTAGTTGCACTGATAAAAGCATCCAGTGCTTTTTTTGCATCTACTTTGGTAAGGCCGGTACCTGCGGCCATTGCATCAACTAATTGTGCTTTATTCATAAGTTAAAAAATTAAAAAATTAAAAAATAAGTAATTGAAATTAAGTGATTTATGTTGTAATCCTTTTTTACAAAATAACGGAATCCGGCAATGATGAATTCCAAAAAGCCAATAAAATCAATAGTTTCAGAGAACTTTTCAAAAGTTTCAGCTAAATTCTGAAAATAGTTTTAATAAAACAACTTAAAACACCTTTTTTTTAGTATTTCTGCACTTTTTTTAGTCGGAAGGTTTTTAAACATTAAAAAAAGTTCTACTTTTGCGGCTGCTTGGAGAGATGGCAGAGTGGTCGATTGCGGCGGTCTTGAAAACCGTTGGGCTGAGAGGCTCCGGGGGTTCGAATCCCTCTCTCTCCGCTGAAAATACAATCCCAGGGACGACAAACCGTTCAGTTGAAAAGAATTTGAACGGTTTTTTTGTGTGATACTCCCAGATTTACCCGGAATATCTTTCATTAATATATTTCACAATATTGTCCATTCCTAACCGATTGAAGCCGGTTTTAAGATAATCGAGAATAAAGTCAGCCACTCTCGGATTAGCCGCCCCACCCTCAGGTTTCACTTTTGACATGATTCCATTAACCGCTTTAATATATGCAATTTCTCTCTGCGTGCGGGTGTATCCCGGCTGATTCCAGCTCACCAGATAGTTAAATATCTTGTCGGTCAAAACGGAAGAACGAATAAGTCTCTCATCGTTAAAATCAACATATATAAAGTATTCACGCTGATAATGCTCAAGCCGCTCTTTGGGATTCAAAAATGCATCCCGAAAAGGTTCGCGGTATAAGTTAATGAAAGTGGAAACTAACATTTTTTGATTATCCTGAACTGTTTTCTCCACAAATCCTTCGCGTTCCATCTGCAATTTATTAAACTCATTGGCTTTTCCACTTAAAACCGCCTCCATCTCCCCGGATGGCAGAGAAGATGACTTTATCTTACTTACTTCAGAATGATAATAATCTACCTCTTCTTCAATAAGTTCAATCTGCTCCCTGAGTATTTTTTCTCTTTTCAAGAAATCAAACCAAACCTTGTTTTCTTCAGACTGGGAAATCTTCAGACTGGTTTGAGGGTTTTTAAAATCTGTTTCAAAGACCACTGTTTCATTGTTATAAAAGAAATCGAGCTGCTGAGGTGGTTCATCCATGACCAGCGCATAGGTAGTTTGTCCGAAAATTATACGGTACATTCCATTCACTGCATCTTTGGGAAATTGGTAGCGAACCAGTTTCGTTAATTGGTCATTACCAGCTTTTTTGGGAAAAAGAGTGTCCACAGGGGTAAACTTTTCGCCCGAAACAGTACCTAAAACAACCGGATTGTCCGGTTGATTTTTAATAACAATCTGTAAAGAATAATACTGTGCATTTACGAGATTTGTCGAAAAAAAGAACAGTAAACCAATAAAAAATGAAAACGACTTCATATCTGACCTTATTAATTCTTTAACCTGTAAAAGAGTTCAAAATGAAAATCTGTTGCAATCTGTAAAATTTAAGTTTTTTTAAAAGATTCTTTTATAATTTTTTAAAAAGTTATCATTTTTTTGAAAAATAGTGAATAAAAATCAAAATATTCATTTTTTCACAACTGCAAACATCATTTCAAACTGCCCTATATGTCAGGGAATTACAAAACAATTAGCAATTTCTATTAACATTTATTAATAATTTTTTAATTTTATTTCACAATTAACCTAATTAAATGTTATATTAGCGCAGTTTTAAGACTATGTAAATAAAATATTATTTGTAGCACTACCTTTTCTCTGTTAAACCAATTTTTTTTACAGGTCTAACTAAATTGTGAACAATCGGGTTATCTTATCAAATGATAACCCTTTTTTTATAGCTTGCTTGCAATATTATGTTTAAAGCGAAAATAGAATAAAATTCCTGCTAGTCCCAATCCCAGAAGGTAGCCATACCAAATTCCCATCGGACCGACACCTACAAAAAAGGCAAATAAGTAACCTGTCGGTATTCCAACAAGAATATATGAAGCAAAAGCCATAAACATGGGTATTCTCACATCTGCCATCCCTCTTAATGTGCTGAGCATAACAACCTGCAACCCGTCAAAAACCTGAAATATTGCAGCCACTATCAGTAACTGTGCAGCCACTGCAATCACATCAGCGTCAGCAGTGAAAATTAAGGGGAGTTGCTTTCTTGCAAAAATAAAAAACAGCCCCATGCACATCATAAACAGCAACACCATGTGGGTTGAGGCATAGGCTGCCATTTTCAAGGATTTATAATCGTTTTTTCCCAACTGATGGCTCACTCTGATGGTTGTTGCCTGCGAAATTCCCAATGATATCATGTAGGAGAAACTCGCCAGTCCAATAGCTACCTGGTGTGCAGCCAGGGGTATTTCTCCAAGCCAGCCCATCATGATGGCGCCCAGACTAAAAGTAATCCCTTCAATAACTATCTGAAACCCAACGGGGATTCCAATTTTCAAAAGGGCAGAAATTCTTTGCAAACTGTAGGGTTGCCTGTGAGCAAGCGTGAAATATTTCCTAAAGCGGGTAATCCGAATAATATAAATTAAATAGAGAAGCGGCATTGCAATCCGGGAAACCAGTGTACCAATTCCCGCACCCAAAAGCCCCATTGCAGGAAATCCCAGTTTGCCATAGATAAGAACATAGTTTACACCTATATTTATAACATTGACAATCAAGGTAATCTGCATTGCAATTTTGGTATTCCCGATTCCCTCAAAAAACTGCTTCACTGAAAAGAAAAGCATAAATGGGAGGTAAGAAAAGCACAAAATCAGATAATAGGGCTTTGCAAGTTCCAGAACACTATCTGTCTGCCCCATGAATGGGAGAAAAAAATAGACACCGAACATCAAAAGAGAAAGAACAACAGATGAAGAGAAATGGGTAAAAATCCCATTCTTCAGCCACTGCACAACATCTTCCACGCGGTTATTTCCGAAAGCTCTGCCAACAAGCGGAGTTGAGCCGATTGTGATTCCCATTCCGAAAAACATACCGACCACAAAGATATTATTTGCAAATGCTGCCGCAGCAAGCTCGGTTGTCCCCACATGTCCAACCATTATATTGTCTGCCAGCGAAACAGTTATTTGCCCCGCATGCGACAGGATGACTGGAAACGCCAGACACAGGTTATTTTTATAAAACGGTATGTATTTCGCCATTTTCACGGCGCCAAAGATAATTCATAGAATTATATGGAGAACCAAAAACTCAATTTCAGCATAAATGCGTTTTCAGCCTTAACTTTATGAATTCCTTTCAGGCTTTCAAAAACTGATGGTTCATACACATTCTGATAGCGGGTACGGGTGTTTGTCCAGACAAAATAGAGGGTTGAACCGGTTTTGTATTCCCAGCGTGCAACAAAATTGGATCGAAACTCCTGGAAATTAAAATCAGGACCGGATAAATTCAAGTTTAAAATTGTATTATTTTTCTCATCTTGCAGAAGTTTTTCTCCTGATGTTTCATGAATAAACAAAGGGGAGAACCGCTCATTATAATTTACTGATTTGGAGATATTTACTTTTCTAAAATCTTCATATCTTCCAACTGATGCATAAGGATTTCCATAGTACTGAAAAGAGAGTTCGGGCGTGGCAAAAATCTCAGCCCGTAATGTTGTAGTCAGCAGTTTGCGATTTAATTTTCCAACAATATATTCTCTCACCCCATCCACATCAGTCTGAAAAACGTATTGATTATTGTCAGTTGTTTTTGTAAAATGTGTATTTGAATCCAGATTAAACCTTCCTGATATCAGCCATTTAATGACAAAAATAAAATTTTCCGAATATCCGATCTTATCTTCATTCCACGTAAAAGTAGGCCCTCCACCCAATATCAGATTCCTGCTGGTGTTCGTTTGGATAAAAGCCCGTGCCATACTTTCTCCATCCTTACGCAGCGCCGGACCGCCACGCAATCCACGTGTGTCAACATTAAAGAACTCGTGACTGCCAATAAAATCGAGCTTCCAGAGGTTTTTAAACACAAAACGTACATGCCCATTGATTTCATCGCCTAATTTCTCGCCTCCGTAGCTTCTCATGTGCTTTTGGTCAATACTGACATAATAGCTGTTCAAAATGCTTTTGGGTTTATTTATCCAATATAAAAAACTGAGTCCCTGCTTAATATAGTCTGCCTGCCACAAATATCCGACATCATTGAGTTCAACCCCCGGTGAGCGCCAGTCAAGCTCAGCTTCCAGCCTTAGCTTACCACCGATTTTGCCGCCTGACAATTGCCCGCCCCACCCCTCTAAACTGGTCATTCCATCCTTATATTCAAGATGTTTCGCATCTTTGCGCTGAAACTGATGCCTTGGATCAAGCTGAAGTTTTGCTATGGACTGTTCGCTGCCTGAAACTTTTGACGCAAAACCCTTAAAATCAATATAATACTTACGCTCCTTCCAGAAATGCTGAAAATCAATTCCCCCTGTCAACGAATTATCGGGCAAAAATTTCAGATTATCATCTTTTATGTTTCGTATTACAGAGGTTGCCATTCCGCCTAAGAATGTGTTTCGATTGTTAAAATCCTGTTTCACCCTGCCTATAAAATAGTTAGTAAAAGGTTCAACCCGCTCTTTCCGGTTCCCATTCTCTGAGAAGAAAGTTGCATGCTCTGCCATTGTCATGCTGTTTATAACACCTAATGAAAGCCCGGAATGATTTTTCCCTGTAAGTTTCAATGCATTCAAAATTGTTGTTTGCTCGGGCCCGACAACCCTCTCATCCGGAGCCGGTTCAGGATATTCAGGAGCGGCTCCTATCCTCCGCGAATAAAAAAGCAAATCGTCACCGGCATTGTAATTGAGAATATTATTCCCTTCAAGAAAAAAGGGTCTTTTTTCGTCATAAAATACTTCATAAGCTGTGAGGTTCAAAACAGACGGGTCGGCTTCCACCTGTCCAAAATCGGGATTAAACGTGTAATCCAATGTAAAATTGGAGGTTACTCCAATTTTTCCGTCGAAACCAACCCCGGGAGTAAGCCGTTTTTCCGCATCAGGAATATGTTTTATTTTTGAATAGGGAAGCAGCTCAAAATTCCTTTTTGTAGAAATATCTTTAATTCCGCGAAGTTTGCCAAAAATATAGACCATAGCCGGTGCATCAATGGGAATCAGCTTCCAGTGATTCTCTTCATTCAGCCTGTCGATCCACCTCCAGACGTGCATTCCCCAAATTTGCTCATCCCGCTTTGCAAACCGCAACTGATTAAAGGGAATCCGGATTTCAGCATACCAAGCGGAATCACCAACTGACGATTTTCCATCCCAGACTGCATCCCAGTTAAAATCCCACCCATAATCGCCCAAATGCATTAAATCAACTTTTTGTCCGGCTGCTGTTACGTTAAACTCAAAGGCTGTCTGCTTGTCAAAATAAGTATCAAGGGCAATGCCTGCAACGTCTCCATTGTTTACATCGCGCCGCCCCAGAACTTTTCGAATTTTCCCCGGCTCATTGTCGTAGCAAACAATTCCAACATAGAGGTAATTATCGTCGTACAAAATTTTTATCCGGGTTTCCTGCGAAGGTGCCCTACCCTGATTGGGAACCTGCTGAATAAAATCACCATCCCACGTTCCGGATTTCTGCCAGCACTCATCATCAAGCCTGCCATCAATTTTTGGGGCTTCATCAATTCGGACGGCATAGTAAACCCGTTTAATTCCGGCAAAATGATTAACCACTGAATCATCCGAAAGAGTATAAACAAAATCCTGAGCCCCTGCACACAAAGGCAGTATAAAAATGATTAAAAAGCTCAGAATATTCCGATTCATCAATATTTAGTTTTAAAGTTTAAAGATAATATGAATTGACAAAAAACAAAAATAACCCTTCCAGCAATTTTTGACTTTGTTCTTCAATGTTTCAAAAAAAAGAGTAACGACTATTAATAATACAATATCAATTTAGATTTATTAACATGTTTTTATAGGTTGAGTAGAATGACAAAACTAACTTGCACACATCAATTTCAAAAGCCGGAAGTAAACATTTTAATAAAACTGAAGTTATTAATTGATTGAATTTATACAATTGAAATTACCACAGATGAAGCATATTAAAAAAATTCTTGTGGCTAACCGGGGTGAGATTGCCATTCGCATCATGCGCACCTGCAGAGAGATGGATATTTTGTCGGTTGCAGTTTTTTCTGAAGCTGACAGGACTTCCCTTCACGTCAGATATGCAGATGAAGCTTATTATATCGGCAAAGCGCCATCGGCGGAAAGCTACTTGAACATTGAAAAAATCATTGAAACTGCAAAGGCATGCAATGCGGATGCCATTCATCCTGGATATGGATTTTTATCCGAAAATTCGCAGTTTGCCAAGCGATGCGAAGAAGAGGGAATTCTATTCATAGGTCCTTCACCTGACGTAATCGACCGTATGGGAGATAAAATAAAAGCCCGCGAAACAATGAAGTCAGCCGGAATTCCGGTAGTGCCGGGCACTGAAGGAATCATTGACTCCGAAGAGGAGGCTTTCCGTGCCATAAGGGAGATTGGTTTGCCCGTAATGATTAAAGCTTCAGCAGGCGGCGGCGGAAAAGGCATGCGACTGGTTCACCATGAACACGAAGTTGCTTCGGCTGTTCGCGCAGCACGGTCAGAAGCAAAAGCCTCTTTTGGCAACGGCTCGGTTTATATTGAAAAATATATTGTATCTCCACACCACATCGAATTCCAGATACTTGGTGACAAACATGGAAATGCCATTCATCTTTTTGAAAGAGAGTGCTCCATTCAGCGCCGCCACCAAAAGATGATTGAAGAAACTCCATCTCCAATTATGACACCTGAACTCAGGCAAAAAATGGGAGAAGCTGCCGTTGAAGCCGCTAAGGCAGTAAAATACGCAGGCGCCGGAACCATTGAATTTTTAGTGGATAATGATCTGAATTATTATTTTCTTGAAATGAACACCCGCCTGCAGGTAGAGCATCCCATCACCGAGAGGGTATCGGGCGTTGACCTTGTAAAGCAGCAGATAAAAATTGCCGAAGGCAATCCGCTGGAAATCACTCAGGATCAACTCTCTATTAAGGGACACTCCATAGAGTGCAGAATTTATGCGGAAGACCCCGATAATAATTTCATGCCAAGTGCCGGAAAAATTTATAAAATATCCGAACCATTAGGATTAGGTGTCAGAACCGACGGATATGTGTATGAGGGCTATGAAATACCCATTCATTACGACCCCATGATTTCTAAGTTAATCGTTTGGGGAGGCAACAGGGACGAGGCAATCCGAAGAATGCGCAGAGCGTTGTACGAATACAAAATCACGGGTGTAAAGACTTCCATAAAATTTCTTGAACGCATAATGAATCATCCCGATTTTATTGAAGGAAAGTACAATACCCATTTTATTGAAAATAACCAGGGACAACTGTCTGCCGGCACAACCTGCGAAGATTGTGAGGATATGGTTTTGATTGCTGCTTATATCGACTATATGGATAAATTAAGCCAGATACAAAAAAACAACAACCAGGGATTTGCACCTGCTCAGAGTCGCTGGAAGAAAATTAATTACATAAATAATTTTTAAATAACAGCCATGCCGGTTGAAATAAAAATCAATAATCGCACCTGCTGGGTAAAATTACTGAACCAGGACGGGAATCTGCTTGAGATTGAAGTAGATGGAAAAGTTTACAATGTAGATTTACTGCATACCCAAAGCGGCACCTTCTCAATAATTGAAAGTGGCCGGTCATACAACATTGAACTTGTTCCGCAAGCCAAGCCCAAAAAATATGCGGCATATACTCTTTACGACAGGTTTGACGTTGAAGTTATTGATGCCGAAGCCCGTTATCTGATTAACCGCGGAACAAACGGCTCGGTAACAAGCGAAAAGACTATATTTTCTCCCATGCCGGGCAAGGTGGTCAAAATACTTGTCAGGGAAGGAGATGTTATCAGACAGGGAGAGAATGCAATTATCATTTCTGCCATGAAGATGGAAAGTGAGTACAAAGCCCCGATTGACGGAATAGTGAAAAAGGTAAATGTAAAAGAGGGCGACACCATTGAAGGCAACCAAACACTTATAGAAATCGAATAAATCATTTTTTTCATGGATTTAACTTCAAAATACATCCAGCTCGACCAATACAATCAGGAAGCAGAGCTGGGAGGAGGAATAGAACGTATTAAAAAACAGCACACTGCCGGAAAGAAAACGGCACGCGAACGTATTGGGTTGCTTCTCGATCCCGGTTCGTTTACTGAAATTGACAAACTGGTGACCCAAAGGGATGCCGGCACCGACAATCCGGACAATAGAATTTTTGGTGACGGGGTGGTCACAGGCTACGGGAAAATAAACGGTAAGCTGGTTTATGTATTCGCTCAGGACTTTACTGTTTTCGGAGGTTCACTCAGTCGTGCAAATGCCGATAAAATTGTAAAAATTCAAAAACTCGCCCTGCAAATGGGAGCCCCTATAATCGGGCTGAATGATTCGGGCGGTGCCCGCATACAGGAAGGCGTTGAAAGCCTTGCCGGCTATGCAGATATTTTTTACAACAATGTGATTTCCTCGGGTGTTATCCCGCAAATTTCTGCTATTCTCGGTCCGTGTGCCGGCGGTGCTGTCTATTCCCCTGCCCTCACCGACTTTATCTTTATGGTTAATGAAAAGAGCCACATGTTCGTTACAGGTCCCGAAGTAATCAAAACCGTCACACACGAAGAGGTGTCCAAGGAAGACCTGGGTGGTGCGCTGACACACAGCTCAAAAAGCGGTGTGGCTCATTTCACCGGAGACGACGAAGAGCAGGTGCTGATGATGGTCAGAGAACTAATCAGCTTCCTGCCGTCGAACAACATGGAAGACCCTCCCGTAAAAACAACCATTGACCCCTCTGACCGGGCTGAAGAGATACTTCAGGAGCTGATTCCCGTTGATCCAAACAAACCGTATGACATGCAAGACATCATCGGGAATGTGATTGACAACCACCATTTCCTGGAAGTTCAGCCCAATTTTGCTAAAAATATAATTTGCGTATTTGCAAGATTTGCAGGCATTCCGGTGGGCATTGTTGCCAACCAGCCGGCAAACCTTGCCGGAGTTTTAGACATCAACTCTTCGGTTAAGGCAGCGCGTTTCGTGCGTTTTTGTGATGCATTCAACCTGCCGCTCATAACCTTTGTTGATGTTCCCGGTTTTTTGCCCGGAACAACTCAGGAATTTGGCGGTATCATTAAGCACGGTGCTAAACTGCTATATGCTTTTTCAGAAGCAACCGTTCCGAAAATTACTGTTATTACCCGCAAAGCCTATGGCGGAGCATACGATGTTATGTCGAGCAAACATATCGGCGGAGATGCTAATTTTGCCTACCCCACTGCCGAAATAGCCGTAATGGGTCCTGAAGGCGCCGTAAATATACTGCACCGCAACAAATCAGATGAGGAAAAGGCTGAAGAAGTTATCGCATACAGGAAAAAATTTGCCAATCCCTATACAGCCGCTTCATTAGGTTATATCGATGAGGTTATTTATCCGAGAGATACCCGGAAAAAAATTATTGGAGCGCTGGAAATGACAAGGAACAAGAGGAAAACCAACCCACCCCGCAAACACGGGAATATTCCTTTGTGAAACAGGATATTCTATTTTTAACAATGTCGAAAATATAAAAACTCCCCAGTTTAATAGAGCCTTAATTAATCCATGCGCGCTATCTCTTTCAACTGTAATTCTCCTCTAATTTTGTATTTTTGAGCAAAATCAAAAGAATATGAATTTACGTGTTCATCCTGATGCCAAAGGGCTGATTTTCGACCTTGACGGCACACTTTCCGACTCCTTGCCTGTGCATATGGCTAACTGGAACAAAATCGGGGAAAAATATGGGTTTGTGTTTGACCCGCAAATTATGGTAGAAATGACCGGGCGTGCTACCATTGATTTTGCCCGGCGGATTGTGGATGAATACAATCTTTCGGTTGAACCGGAAAAAATTGTTGAATTGAAGCAAAGTTCGTTCAGGAGTTCTGCAGAGTTGCTTGTACCCATAGATGAAATTCTTTCCATAGTTAAGGAATTTCATGGAAAACTGCCCATGAGTGTAGGCACCGGAGCCAGCCGGAGAAGTACGGAAGTGCAGCTGAAACAGCTTGCCCTCACCAACTGCTTTGATGCAATTGTAACAGCAAATGACGTTACCCGCCATAAACCCTACCCCGACACCTTTCTGGAATGTGCCCGGATTATGGGCGTAGAACCCGCTTTTTGCCAGGTTTTCGAAGATGGTGACTTAGGAATTGAGGCGGGAAAAAGAGCAGGAATGATTGTTACCGATGTTAGACCTTTCATCAATTACGGCAACTGGCTGCACTCCTGAAGAAAGCATGCAAACACATATCCGGAATTTTCTGTCACCCTGTCATCAGAAGGCAAACAGCGGAAAATCCTTCATCATCTGATGTACTTTTTCAGCAGCTGCACTGATAATTTTATCATCATCAATGTTTAAAATCACATGGTTAATCAGCTCCACAATCTCCGGCATCAGATTTTCCTTCACTCCGCGGGTAGTAATTGCAGGAGTTCCGAGGCGAAGCCCTGAGGTCTGAAATGGCGAGCGACTGTCGAACGGAACCATGTTTTTATTTACTGTAATTTCTGCCTTCATCAATGCATTTTCTACCTGTTTCCCGGTGATTTCCGGAAATTTTGTCCGAAGGTCAATGAGTATCAAGTGATTGTCTGTTCCACCAGAAATTACTTTGTAACCAAGTTCGATAAATGCCTGAGCCATTGCGCGTGAATTTTCCAAAACCTGCTTTTGATATTCGGTGAATTCAGGAGCAAGCGCCTCATAAAATGAGACTGCCTTGGCTGCGATAATATGCTCCAGTGGTCCGCCCTGATGTCCGGGAAAAACTGAAGAATCAAAAAGCGATGACATTGTACGGATTGCCCCTTTGGGTGATTTAATTCCCCATGGGTTTTCGAAATCCTTACCCATTAAAATGATTCCACCGCGAGGACCGCGTAATGTTTTGTGTGTGGTGGATGTTACAACATGGGCATATTTGAGTGGGTTTTCCAGTAAGCCGGCAGCTATAAGCCCTGCAGGATGAGCCATATCCACCATGAGAATTGCTTCAATTTTATCGGCAATTTCACGCATTCGGCTGTAATCCCATTCACGGCTGTAAGCCGAGGCGCCAGCAATTATCAGTTTTGGTTTATGCTGTAGAGCTAATTTTTCCATCTCATCATAATCCACCAGCTCCGTTTCCCGGTTTACACGATAACCAACCGGGTTGTATAATATTCCTGAACTATTCACCGGGGAGCCGTGTGAAAGATGTCCTCCATGAGAAAGGTCGAATCCCATAAATGTGTCTCCCGGCTTCAGAATAACGCTTAAAACTGCTGCATTTGCCTGAGCCCCAGCGTGCGGCTGCACATTCGACCATTCAGCACCAAAAAGTTCATTCAAACGGTCAATGGCTAACTGTTCCGACTGGTCAACAAATTGGCAACCTCCGTAATAACGGCGTCCGGGATAACCTTCAGCATATTTGTTGGTTAGCACCGAGCCCATGGCTTCCATAACCTGTCCGCTCACAAAATTCTCAGAAGCAATCAGTTCAATTCCGTTCAATTGACGTTCATGTTCCTTTTTAATAATATCAAAAATTAGCAAATCTCTTTTCATCTTAGCGTTTATTTTGAAAAATTAGCGTCAAAGGTATAACAATTTAAAAAAGTGAAGGAAAATTATATCCGGGAAAACTCACTATTTTTGAACAGTTAATTTTTAAAGTTAAAGCAGTTGGAAAAAACTACACAACGAACTTCTTTTTTAAGCGCCTTGTGCGTGCTTACATTTATTGGGAGCAGCATCGGTTTTGCAGGTTACTTTCTGGCATCTCTGTTTTTTGAAAAGACAACAGAGCTCATCCTTAAATATTCATCGTGGAGCAGCGTTGAAACGCTATCCCCTGCCTATTTCACGCTTTTGATGGCACTGTTTGCACTCTCGCTGACAGGCGCCATAAGAATGTGGAAATTACATGCAGACGGATTGTATCTCTATATTTTTGCACAATTGACGATACTTTTCATTCCGGTCATCTGGAACGACTGGCAGGCATTTTCACAAACCAATGCCATTTTTACCCTAATTTTCATAACTGGCTATTGGTTAAGCCGTAAAAACTTTATTAAAAAACATTAAACGCCAAGCAAAGCTTTTTCAAATTCTTTGCCGCCAGTCAGTAACCGTTCCGGATTTTCGATGAGTTCTTTAATCTTCAACAGAAAAGTAACTGAATCTTTTCCGTCAATCACGCGATGGTCATAGGATAAGGCAACGTACATCATGGGCCGGATAACAACCTGTCCGTCAATTGCCACAGGCCTTTCGATAATATTATGCAACCCAAGGATTGCCGACTGGGGCGGATTAATCAGCGGAGTGGAGAGGAGCGAGCCAAACACTCCTCCGTTAGTAATGGTGAAAGTTCCGCCGGTGAGTTCGTCAACCGTGATTTTCTTATTCCGGGCTTTTTCGGCAAGTTCTTTTATTTCCAATTCGATTTGAGGGATTGTTTTGCTTTCGGTATTTCGGATAACAGGCACCATCAGCCCTCTGGGGGTTGAAACTGCAATCCCCACATCCACATAGCGGGGTGAAATGATTTCACCATCTCCAAATTGGGCATTTACCATCGGATGAAAATTCATTGCCACGGTTGCAGCTTTAGCAAAAAGAGACATGAATCCCAGTTTATATCCATATTTCTCTACAAACTGCTGCTGATATTTTTTCCGCAACTCTATGGTACGACTCATATCCACCTCATTGAAAGTGGTGAGCATGGCTGTTTCATTCTTCACAGCCACCAATCGTTCACTAAGTTTACGACGAAGCGCCGTCAGGCGTATTCTGTCCACTTCCCGGGTAGCCTGCGCAGGCTGGGTTTCACTTACTGACAGCTCAGAGAGAGTGTCTTTAGCGCTGATTACCGATTCCACTTCCTTTTTACCAAGACGTTTCAATCCCTGAATCACCTCTTCCACTGAAATTCCATGTTCTTTCATCAACTCTTTTGCCAATGGAGTCACCTTCACCTGACCGGTTTCCGAAAAAGATTCTTTTAGCGGAAGTTTCTCCTCCTGAGGTACCTCAACCGGGGTTTCTTCCGGTTTTTCCTGCACTGGCTCTGCCTCTTTTGTTTCCTGAACCGGAGAAACAGCTTCTTCTCCCGGCTTATCGGCAAAATCCTCTGCCGGCGGCTGTACGCTGGTATCAATGGTGCACGCCACAGCACCCACTTCTATAGTTTCACCTTCGGCTACAAGTATTTCAATTTTTCCGGTTTCAGCAGCAATAATTGTCAGGGTGGCTTTGTCTGATTCCACTTCAGCTATTTCCTGGTCTTTGATAACCACTGTGCCGTTTTCAACAAGCCATGCACCAATTTCTACTTCAACTATGGATTCTCCCGGGCTGGGAACTTTAACTTCTATAATCATTTTCAGTCTTTATTTTAGGAGGCTATTACTTCTTCTTCCTGGAATATTTCCGACAATATCTTTTCCAGTTCCTTCTGATGTTTTCCCATCAGGCCAACTGCCGGACTTGCACTCTCGGGGCGGGCAACAACCTTAAGGTTTAAAGAATCTAACTTTCTGTTCAGGAAGGGCCATATTCCCATATTCTCCGGTTCATCCTGTGCCCAGATAAGGTTAGTTGTTTTGTACTTTTTCAGAATCTTATTGAGTTGTTTCACGGGAAGTGGAAAAATTTGCTCTATTCGCACTATAGCCACATTCGTCAGTCCGTTTTCCATTTTATACTTGAGCAGATCATAGTACAGCCTTCCGGAGGTAAGTACTACTTTATCAACAGCTTCCGGAATAGCTTCTGCATCATCAATCACATCCTGAAAAGAACCCTTTGAAAGACTTTCAACTGACGACACCGCCATTGGATGGCGCAACAGGCTTTTGGGTGTGAACACAATCAGCGGCAATCTCATTTTCATTTTCACCTGCCTGCGAAGCAAATGAAACATATTGGCAGGTGTTGTAGGCATCACTACCTGCATATTATTATTGGCAGACAATTCGAGGAACCGCTCGATTCGTGCACTGGAGTGCTCAGGTCCCTGTCCTTCAAAACCATGAGGCAGGAACAACACAAGGTTGTTCATCAGTCCCCATTTCTCAAAAGCTGATGAAATATACTGGTCAATAACAACTTGAGCCATATTTGCAAAATCGCCAAACTGTGCTTCCCAGATTGTCAGTCCGTTGGGTTTGCCCAGGGC
Source organism: Mariniphaga sp. (assembly GCA_040772505.1). Taxonomy (GTDB): domain Bacteria; phylum Bacteroidota; class Bacteroidia; order Bacteroidales; family Prolixibacteraceae; genus Mariniphaga. The sequence goes on from JAXGYA010000005.1 coordinate 58,294, forward strand.
GTAGCCATATTCAAATCCCAGCACGGCATATTCTGACAGCGGTGAATTATAGACATGGAAAGTTGCCTGATCTTCTGAAACATGCTTTAGTGGAAAATATTTCTCCTCACAACCCTCCACCACAAAAGAAGCATGACGATGGGCAAAAGTTCCCCGTTCACTATCCTGTCCGCTTATGCGCACCGGATGTCCTTCAGTTACCAGTGTTCCGTAAGCCAATAATTCTGCCATTGCCCAATCGAGCCGGTTGTCTAACATCATAATCCGCCTGTCGGATAAAATACGGTTCACTTTCTTAAAAAAGGCAAGATTCTCAGGCAGGTTGTTTATTGAATCGGCTATTTTAAAAAGTGTTTTAGCCGGCACACCCGTATTCATGGATTGATTGAACATAGACTTACTGGGCATCTCATAGGATGCATATTCATCTACCAGAAACTTCCGGATTTTCAACCGGTCAATTTTTTCTGACTCTGTATATTTCTCTTCTAAAAACTGGTCGAAACTTCTGACCTTTTCCTGAGACTCTTTAGCAGACATAATGCCGAGTTTCTCCAGTTTCTCTGCATAAATATCCCGCGGATTCGGATGTTTTTCAATCATTTTATAGAGTAAGGGCTGTGTGAAACGCGGTTCATCTCCTTCGTTATGTCCATATTTGCGATAACAAAGAATATCAATAAACACATCTGTATGAAATTTTTGCCTAAACTCCATTGCAAGCTGAATCGTGTAAACCATCGCTTCCACGTCATCACCATTGACATGAAAGACTGGAGAGCGGGTGACCTTTGCAACGCCGGTGCTGTAGGTACTTGACCGTGCATCGAGATAGGATGTAGTAAACCCAACCTGATTGTTTACAACCAGATGGATGGTTCCTCCTGTCCGGTAACCGTTGAGCTGCGACATCTGAATGGTTTCATAAACTACGCCCTGCGCCGCAATTGCAGCGTCGCCGTGAATAATAATTCCGGCAGCCTTGCTGTAATTGCTGCTATAAACCGAATTAATCCGGGAACGCACCATTCCCTGAACAATAGGCCCCACAGCCTCAAGGTGTGAGGGATTGGGTAAAAGCTTCAGCTTGACATTTTTTCCATAATCGGTCTGAACCTCATTCTCGTAGCCCAAATGATACATCACATCCCCGTTCCAGATATCCTCTTCGTACTCCTTGCCATAAAACTCTTTAAAAATGTATTCGTAGGGTTTTTCAATGATATTGGCTAAAACATTCAGCCTTCCCCGGTGTGCCATGCCAATAACGAACTCTTCGATGCCTAATTCTGCGCCTCGTTCAATAATTGCATCTAATGCAGGAATTAAACTTTCGGCGCCTTCAAGGGAAAAGCGTTTTTGCCCGACAAATTTCTTGTGAATAAAATGCTCAAACCCGGCAGCTATTTTCAGGTGGTAAAAGATATCCCTCCTTTTTTCTTCGGAAAATTCTCCCATATTGCGGGTACTTTCCATTTTTTCCTTCAGCCACTGAACCATTTCGGGTTCTCTCACATAAAGATATTCCACGCCAATCGAACGGCAGTAGGTTGCTTCCAGGTGTTCAATAATATTTCTCAATGTGGCGGGGCCAATGCCAATATCCTTCCCTGCCTGAAACGTGGTTTCCAGATCATCCTTTGAAAGTCCGAAATTTTCTATGTCTAACGTCGGCGAATACTGGCGGCGCGCCCTCACAGGATTGGTTTTTGTGAACAGATGACCCCGTTGACGATAGCTGTGAATAAGATTTAATATGGCAAATTCCTTGTGAATGTTGCCTTCAACTGCCGGAGTTTGTTGATCAGTAAAACTGGTTCTGCCCAATTCAAATCCTGCAAAAAAATGTTGCCAGCTTTTGTCAAGCGATTCAGGGTTTTCGAGGTATAATTTATACAGATCATCTATAGTATCCTGCTCCTGATTTCCAACTGATGAAAAATTATCCATTATTGAAATTATTTTATCTAATGTTTAATACTAAATAAAAAACAACACAGAATTTTAAATGTTCCTGAAAACCTGTATTGCAACTACAAATTTAGCCATTAACCGGAAGGTTCCAACAAAAAACAGATTAATTCCGCTTCGCGTCTGTTTTTAGCTGAAAATAAGGCAAAAAAACCGAATCAGGATACTGTCGTCTGCTTTAAAATGAATTCCTCCTGTTTCAAATTAGGAAAGTTCTTCAATACTGTAATGTGTTCTAATTTTTGACCGGACATCCCAAACACACTCCAGTCCGGCAGGAAAAATCAGGTAATCACCGGGTTTTACCGTAATGGAGTCAAACTCTGAAACGATATCTGCTACACCCTCAATAATATAGCAATGCTCGGTTTTTTCGAAATACCAGTCGAATTTATCTTCGTCGTGTTCCCGCACAGGCCAGTCGAAAACGCCCGCTTCTTCCAGCTCGTCATGGTCGGGTTGTTCAATTTCTATTCTCATTGTTTCGATTTTTTGCAAAAATAAAAAAGAAACCTGTTTAAACGCCTTAAAGCGTAAATAAAATAGAGAATCTGAAATATAGAGGTTTTTTATGTAAAGTTTTTTCACTTTCTGAAAATTTCTTTCAAAGAGCTGAATTTTTTTTCCTTATTTTGAGCTCTCATTTTAATTCCTCTCTTTTTGAAAACAAAAATCTTACTGCTTCCGGTTCTTTTGTTTGCAGCATCTGCAACATTTTCACAGCCTGTTATCCGCGCTGTTAAAGTCGGAACGCCTCCGCACATTGACGGGAATGTGACGGATGAGGTGTGGAACGAAGCCTTTGTTGTAACTGATTTCTATCAGCGTGAACCCAATCCGGGAGCACCCGTTTCCAAAAAAACCGAATTTTTGATCTGTTATGATGAGCATCATATATACTTCGCCGTAAAGTGTTGGGATGAGCCGGAAAAAATTACTGCCAAGGAGATGGCGCGGGATGTGAGTCTGGGCAACGATGACCGGATACAGATTATTTTGGATACCTATCACGACAAACGCAACGGCTACTGGTTTCAGATTGGTCCGCGCGGTTCAATCGGCGATGCGCTGATCAGCGAAAACGGAGCCGCATTTAACAAGGAGTGGGACGGACTTTGGACAGGGAAAGCCAGTATCAAAGATTGGGGCTGGGAAGCCGAAATTGCAATTCCGTTCAAATCATTGGGATTTGACAAATCAAACACAAAGTGGGGAGTGAAATTTATACGGCACATTGTGAGCAACATTGAATCTTCTTACTGGCCGGTTGCCAACCTCAACACTCACAGATTTCAGGTGTCTGATGCAGCCACCTTAGAGGGACTGGAGGGCATAACTCAGGGAATTGGACTCGATATTTCGCCATATATTGTAACAGGTCTCAATTCCCGGAAGGGAGAAAAGAGTGAGCCTAAGCTCACGGGAGGTATCGATCTTTTTTACCAAATAACGCCAAGTCTGCGCTCTTCGCTAACCATAAACACCGATTTTGCCGAAACCGAAGTGGATGACCGCCAGATAAACCTCACCCGTTTCAGTCTCCATTTTCCCGAAAAAAGAAATTTTTTCCTCAATGGCGCAAACTATTTCCAGTTCGGTATTGAAGGCGATGATGAAAGCCCGGTTTCCAAACGCATCATTCCATTCTTTTCCCGAAGAATGGGTTTGGATGAAAACGGAATGCCCATACCTATTAATTATGGCGGAAAACTAACCGGGCAGCACAAAAACTGGAATATCGGCATGCTGCACATAAATGACGACCGCAATGCTAAGAACCACAATTTTTCGGTAATGCGCGTGTCTCATAATATCGGCAAACAATCATCTGCCGGAATTATCGGAACCTATGGAAACACTTTGGCGGATACATCCAACATGGTCATTGGAGCCGATCTCAAACTGTCCACATCAACCTTTCAGAAGAATAAAAATGTCTCGCTCCATCTTTTTGGTCTGAAATCAAACACAAGCGGACTAAAAAGCGATGACAACGCCTGGGGGGCACAGTTTTCCTATCCAAACGATCTGTTTAATGCAAGGCTCGGATACCATGAAATTGGAAAAAACTTTGTTGCAGGATTAGGATTTGTTCCCCGTTTAAACATCAGGGAAAACTATGGTGAAGCAGAGTTTGCTCCCCGCCCCGGCAAATGGGGAATTCTACAGGTACAAACCGGCGGAGCCTACAGCAACATAAAAAATCTGGAAACCGGAAAGGAAGAAACTTTTGAACTGCAAATCAAACCCTTGGGAATTCGCTTTTATTCGGGTGAAGAGATCAGTTATTCACTCATCAGTCAACATGAAAACTTAGAGAATGATTTCAATATTTTTGAAAACATTGAAATAAAAGCACAAAAATACAGATGGTGGCGTCATCAGATTAACCTCAAAACTAAGGGTGCGCGCAACTTATGGGGTGATGCAGCCTACGGATTCGGAGAATTTTATGACGGCAAACGTGAGGACTTGAAATTTAAGGTAAACTGGAAAGTAGCTGTTCCCCTCTTTTTAGGCGGAGCATTCATCCAAAATAACGTAAAACTGCCGGGAGGTAATTTCAGGGCAAATATTTACCAGATGAATGCCAATATTCTGTTTAGCCCTGACATTACACTATACAATTTTCTGCAATATGACAATGCGAGCAAAAATGCCGGCTGGCAATCGCGGTTTCACTGGATACTGAAACCCGGCAACGAAATCATTGTGGCATGGAATTCGCGGTTCCTGAAGAAAGAAGAATCATTTTTCATGGATGAAAGTGCACTAAGAATAAAATTAAAATATAATATCAGACTTTAAAATGAAACAAAATCAATAAATTTTCGTTATCTTTATCGAAAATGCCCTAAAAACAAACAAGTCGCTTTTTTAAATTACGTTGGTCATAAAAAAAGAAAAATCAGGCTATAACTAAATATTACAAGCAAAAAAACAATCTTTGAAAACTTTCTTCTGCTTAATATTAAATGAGTTGGGTTAATTATGATTGAAAACTGAAATTTGAGAATTTATTTTGGCATGTAATAACTATTTACTATAATTGCAGCAAAATTTCAACAAAATTCCAACTCCACAATTTTTGTTTCAAACCCGGAAACTGTTATAGGTTAATCTGGAAAATTATAAATAAATTAAACAATGTACGACATTTTAGAATTGAATAAAAAGCTCGTTCCTGAGCTTCGTGATATTGCTAAGGAATTAAGCATTAAACGTGTTGAATCTTACAAAAAACAAGATCTCATATACAAAATACTTGACACGCAAGCTATTAAGGAAGCAGAAAAAAATGTAAAAAGAAATATTCCCAAAGAACAGAACATTCAGAAAAAGGAAGAACGTTCCTCTTTTAAAAGTTTCCTCAGAAAGAAACAAGATTCGCCGAAGGAAGAGGTTCTGTCGCAGGAAAAAGAAGACACTTCCCGGAACAAGAAACGACAGCACCGTGAAAGAGAGGAACCAGCAGCGAAGGCTGAACGGATTGATACTCAGTCAGAAGTTTCTGAACCCGCAGAAACTCCGGTTCAGTCAAGGCAGGAAGAGATAAATGCAATCATTCAGGGGATCAACAAGAAAGCGAAAGCGCAAAAGGGAAAAATAAATCTGAAAGCTGATAGTACTGAAGTTGCCGCCACTGAAACCGTTCCATCCAAAACTGACACTTCTCAGCCTGACAAGCCGGAATTAAGAAAAAGCGAACATGTAAAATCTGCTCAAAAAGAGAAAAGAGAAAGACCACAGCAAGCAGACCAGGAACAGGAAAAACCCAAGTTTCAAAAAACAGATCAGCGGGAGCAGAGAAGCTATCAGCAAAAGCAGAGAAACAACAAGTTTTATGAATTTGACGGTATCGTAACCAATACCGGCGTGCTTGAAATTTTGCAGGACGGATACGGATTTCTCCGCTCATCGGACTACAATTATTTGAATTCACCGGATGATGTTTATGTTTCCCAATCTCAGATTAAGCTTTTTGGACTAAAGACCGGCGATACCGTTACCGGCACCATCCGTCCGCCAAAAGAAGGGGAAAAATATTTTCCGCTCATTAAAATTTTGGAGATAAACGGCAGAAGTCCACAGTACATCCGCGATCGTGTTCCCTTTGATCATCTTACCCCACTGTTTCCGGAAGAGAAATTTGAAATTATCGGAAATGGACATGACAATCTCTCCACACGAGTGGTTGACATGTTTGCTCCCATTGGAAAAGGGCAGCGCGGGCTTATTGTTGCACAACCCAAAACCGGAAAAACAGTTTTATTAAAAGTAATTGCCAACGCAATTGCAGCAAACCATCCGGAGGTGTATATGATTGTTCTGCTAATTGACGAACGCCCGGAAGAGGTTACCGACATGGCAAGAAGCGTAAATGCTGAAGTTATCGCCTCAACATTTGATGAACCGGCAGAAAAGCATGTGAGGGTTGCCAACATTGTTTTGGAAAAAGCCAAGCGGCTGGTTGAGTGCGGACACGACGTGGTCATCCTTCTGGATTCCATCACCCGTTTGGCACGGGCATACAACACTGTTCAGCCTGCTTCGGGGAAAGTATTGTCGGGCGGGGTTGATGCCAATGCACTGCACCGGCCCAAGCGCTTCTTTGGTGCGGCAAGAAATATTGAAGAGGGCGGCTCACTTACCATCCTGGCAACAGCGCTCACAGAAACCGGCTCGAAAATGGATGATGTCATTTTCGAAGAATTTAAAGGAACCGGAAATATGGAACTGCAGCTTGACCGGAAATTGTCCAACAAGCGAATCTTTCCGTCGGTGGATATTCCTGCTTCAAGCACCCGCCGCGAAGACCTGCTCATCAAAAAGGAGATTCTCGACAGACTCTGGATATTGCGCAACTATCTTGGCGACATGAATTCACAGGAAGCTATGGAGTTTATAAAAACAAGACTTATGCGCTCCAACTCAATCGCCGAGTTTTTAGCATCAATGAACGACAGTTAATCAGCTCACTATATACTAAAAACAAGGAAAGCAGGTAAAACAACCTGCTTTCTTATTTTTAATAATTATAAATTACATAAATTATTCATTTTTGTCATCTTCACATTACAAAATTCACCAAATTCTGTTAATTTTGTAAAAAAATATAGATTTTGGAATTTTTTCATCAAGCACATAAGACACTTCTTGAAAGCACCCACCCGACATTCAGCCGGGAGCTGCTTAACACCATCAACTGGTCGGACCGATTAATATGCATTAAAGGTTTTCGGGGAGTTGGAAAAACAACCTTTTTGCTTGATTATCTGAAGCAAAGATTTCAGGATGATAACACAGTTTTATATGTGAATCTGAATGATTTCTATTTCACACGAAGGACAATTATCTCATTTGCTGATGAATTTGTGAAAAAGGGCGGCAAAGTACTGCTCCTTGATCAGATTCAAAAATATCCGCACTGGGCAAAGGAAATCAGGCAGTGCCATGACAAGCTGCGCGGTTTAAAAATTATTTTCACATCTTCTCCAGTCATGCGGATTGTTGAAGAACATCCCGTACTGAGCGGAATTATTAAAATTAAGTATCTGGAAGGGCTTTCTTTCCGTGAATACCTGAATCATGCAACAGATAAAAATTTCCCGGTATATTCTCTCTCAGATATAATTAACAACCACGAGGAGATATCAAGGAACATTGTTTCCAAAGTTCGACCACTGGCTTATTTTGGTGAATATTTAAAAAATGGATTTTATCCATATTTCATTGACAATCTGAACTTCTATACAAACGAGCTGCTCAAGCATGTGAACCTGGCGCTTGAAATTGACATTCCCTACATTAATCAGATTGAACTGAAATATTTGTCAAAGCTCCGGAAACTATTGCATATCATTGCTTTGGAAACTCCATTATCGCCAAATGTAAGCAAACTTGCAACCGACATTGAAGCTTCCCGGGCAACCGTTATGAACTATCTCCGGTATCTGAAAAATGCCAAACTAATCCACCTGCTCTATTCAAACAACGATGAAAACGATTTGAAAAAGCCGGATAAAATATATATGCACAACACCAATTTGTTGTACACCATCGCACCCAACAATGCAGAAAAAATCAATTTAAGACAAACTTTCTTTTATAACCAGGCCGGGTATTTGTACTCTATAAACAGCTCCTCACGAGCTGACTTTTTAGTGGACAACACCTACCATTTTGTAGTTGGGGGGCACAAAATTCAGCCAGAAAAAGGGCAATATGCCGCTGCTGATATGCTGGAGAACGGAAATAAAAATACGATACCGCTCTGGCTTTTTGGTTTTTTGTATTAAGAACACTTTTCAATCTGAAATATTAATTTTTGTAATAAAGGAGACTAATAATGGCAAAACAAAAAAAGTTTATTACCTGTGACGGAAATTATGCAGCTGCCTATATCAGCTATATGTTTAGCGAAGTTGCCTGCATTTATCCGATTACCCCATCTTCCAACATGGCGGAATATGTAGATGAATGGGCTGCCTATGGCAAAAAGAATATGTTTGGCCGTCCTGTCCGTTTGGCTCAATTGCAGAGCGAAGGCGGTGCTGCCGGAGCTGTTCATGGTGCGCTTCAGTCGGGAGCGCTGGCAACCACATACACGGCATCTCAAGGATTACTCCTGATGATTCCGAATATGTATAAGATTTCCGGAGAGCTACTGCCAACGGTATTTCACGTCAGTGCCCGGGCTGTTTCAGCACATGCGCTTTCCATTTTTGGAGACCACAGCGATATATATGCAGCCCGCCAAACCGGATTTGCCATGATTGCCGCCGGTTCAGTTCAGGAAGAGATGGATCTGGCTGGTGTAGCACATCTTGCCACATTAAAATCAAGAATTCCATTTTTGGCTTTTTTCGACGGATTTCGCACTTCACACGAAATTCAAAAAATTGAAGCCATTGAGATGGAAGATCTCGTTTCGCTCATTGACCAGGAAGCGTTGCAGGAATTTCGCAACCGTGCGTTGAATCCCGAAAATCCTGTTTTGCGTGGTACTGCTCAAAACCCCGACATTTTCTTTCAGGCTAAAGAATCGGCAAACCGGTTCTATGATGCTGTGCCCGACATTGTTGCCGGATACATGAAAGATATATCCAAAATCACGGGACGTGAATACCGTCCATTCAGCTACTATGGCGATCCTGAAGCGGAACATATTATTATTGCAATGGGTTCGGTTACCGAAACCATAAAGGAAACAATCGACCACCTAAATTCTCAGGGCAAAAAGACCGGAATGATTGCCGTGCATCTTTTCCGCCCATTTTCATCAAAATACCTGCTGCAAGTTCTTCCCAAATCGGTCAAGCGCATTGCTGTACTTGACCGGGGCAAAGAACCCGGCTCTCCCGGAGAGCCTCTCTATCTGGATGTTAAATCGATTTTTTACGGAAAGGAAAATGCTCCTGAAATTGTTGGCGGGCGATATGGAATAGGGTCAAAAGACACTACGCCTTCACAAATTATATCGGTTTATGAAAATCTGGAAAAGAGCGAACCCAAAAGTGATTTCACAATTGGTATTGTGGATGATGTTACCTTCAAGTCGCTTCCCTTAAAAGAAGAAATTGACATCTCACCAAAAGGAACCTTTCAGGCTAAATTCTACGGATTAGGTTCGGACGGAACAGTTGGAGCCAACCAAAACTCCATTACCATTATTGGAGATTCCACCGACAAATATTGTCAGGGATACTTCCAGTATGACTCCAAGAAATCCGGGGGCTTCACCTGTTCGCATCTGCGTTTTGGTGATGAGCCCATTCGTTCCACATACCTTGTCAATACGCCTGACTTTGTTGCTTGCCACGTTTCTGCGTATGTACATATGTACGATGTGCTCAAAGGACTCAAAAAAGGCGGTTCGTTTTTGCTCAATTCCATTTGGGATGAGGAGGAGACCAAGAAGCACCTGCCCGATCACATGAAAAAGTATTTGGCTGAAAATGATATTCAGTTCTATATAATCAATGGTACCAAGTTAGGCGAGGAGATTGGTTTGGGAACCCGAACCAACACCATAATGCAGTCCGCATTCTTCAAAATTACCAAAGTGATACCTTTCGATTTGGCGGTGCAGGAAATGCAGAAAGCCATTGTCAAATCCTATGGCAGAAAGGGTGAAAAAATTGTGAACATGAACTTTGCTGCTGTAGAAGCGGGTGGAAAAAATGTGCACAAAGTGGAAGTGCCCGAAGAGTGGAAAAATATTGTGGTAAAAGAGACCAACGGTTTTTCCGATCGTCCGGAGTTTATTGTGAAAGTAGTTGATACCATCAACAATCAGAAAGGTGACAATCTTCCTGTTTCCACTTTCACGGGAATTGAAGACGGTACTTTCCCATTAGGCACTGCAGCCTATGAAAAACGCGGAATTGCTGTCAACGTACCGGAGTGGCAGACTGAGCACTGCATTCAGTGCAACCAGTGTGCTTATGTTTGTCCCCATGCTGCAATCCGTCCGTTTCTTTTAACTGAAGAAGAGCTGGACAAAGCGCCTGAGGGCACCGAAACCCGTGTTGCCATCCCAACAAAAGTATTTAGCGGGCTGAATTACAGAATTCAGGTGAGTGTGCTTGACTGCACCGGTTGCGGAGTTTGTGTTGAGGAGTGTCCTTCAAAAATCAATTCATTGGTTATGAAACCAATTGGAACACAGAACGACGAGATAAAGCGGTGGGACTATATGGTTAATGAAGTATCTCTTAAAGAAAAGATTGTTGACCGCACCAGATCCGTTAAAAACTCACAGTTTGCACAGCCACTCTTTGAATTTTCCGGCGCCTGTGCAGGATGCGGAGAAACTCCCTACATCAAGCTTATTACACAGCTTTACGGGGAAAGAATGATGGTTGCCAACGCAACAGGCTGTTCCTCAATCTATGGCGGTTCGGCTCCTTCAATTCCCTATTGCCAGAACAAGGATTCAGGATTTGGGCCGGCATGGGCAAATTCACTTTTTGAAGATAATGCCGAATATGGATTTGGGTTTTCTGAGGGTATCAATGCACAGCGCAACCGGCTTGAAGACATCATGCGCCGCGCAATCGGCAACGGAGCCACCGAAGCAGAAAGGGAGGCATTTCAGGCATGGATTGACAATAAAAACAACGGTGAGGTTACGACCGAAGTATCAGAAAAAGTACTGGAAGCCATTTCGGGAAGCAGCAGTGATTATGCCAAAGAGATAACCAGTCTGAAGCAATACCTTGCCAAAAAATCCATCTGGATTTTTGGCGGCGACGGCTGGGCATACGATATCGGCTATGGCGGGCTGGACCACGTCATGGCCAGTGGCGAAGATGTGAATGTGTTAGTGATGGATACCGAAGTCTATTCAAACACCGGAGGACAGGCATCCAAAGCAACACCCATCGGGGCAGTAGCAAAATTTGCTGCTTCCGGCAAAAAAATACGAAAAAAGGACTTAGGTGCCATGATGATGACCTATGGTTATGTTTATGTGGCACAGGTGGCAATGGGCGCAAGCCAGCCTCAGTACCTGCGGGCGCTTCGCGAAGCTGAAGCTTATCCGGGACCGTCCATCATCATTGCCTACTCTCCGTGCATTGCTCATGGTCTGAGGACAGGAATGGGCAACTCCATGGCGGAAGAAAAGAGAGCGGTAGAATCTGGATATTGGTCACTTTTCCGCTACAACCCATTATTGGAAGAAGAGGGGAAAAACCCGTTTCAGTTGGATTCAAAAGACCCGGACTGGAGCAAATTCCAGGATTTCCTGAATGGAGAAGTTCGCTACAGCTCACTGAAAAAATCATTCCCGAAAGAAGCTAGCGAATTGTTTCAGGCAGCGGAAGAAAATGCAAAATGGAGGCACACTTCATATAAAAGATTAGTAGCGATGGATTTCACAACAATTGAGGAACAATAATCAACCAACTTTTAAATTATCTCAAAACACAGCCGGAATATTTTATTCCGGCTGTTTTTTTTGAATGGCGCTTGTCAGCCGAATTTTTTCGAAAAAAAACTGCTTAAAAAATCTCTTTTTAGAAGTTATCCGGGTTTTCAGAATTTGCCAGAAAGGCAAGATTCCTTTTAACTCCGTTGTAGCCGGCTCGTTTCACTGCCGAGTTTCTGAAGAGTTCATTAAAAAGAGGCCGTTCCATATTGTGCCATTGTGTTTTAGAAAGTCCAAGCAATTTTGGATGTGGATTGAAATCTTTCTCATTATGGGGTGTGGATTTAAGGTTCCACGGGCAAACATCCTGACAGATATCACAGCCAAATACCCGGTTTTCAAACTTTCCTTTCAGATTTTCATCCAGCTCCCCTTTAAGCTCAATGGTTTGGTAGGAGATACACAAGCGGGCATCCACAACTTTATCGGCAACAATGGCTTTTGTGGGGCATGCATCAATGCAGCGCGTGCATGACCCGCAATGGTCGGCAACAATCCGCGGGGCATCATACGGCAATTCAATATCCAAAATCAATTCACCTATAAAAAAAAAGCTACCATGCTCCACAGAAATTAAATTGCTGTTCTTGCCAACCCAGCCCAAGCCGGCACGGCGCGCCCATGCGCGTTCCAAAACCGGAGCCGAATCAGTGAAAGTTCGGGCGTTGCAGTCGCCTGCAATTTCCCGGATATAATCCAGAAGTTTCCTTAGTTTCTCCTTGATTATGAAGTGATAATCTGTGCCGTATGCATATTTTGAAAGTACGGGCGCTTCAGTGTCTGACTGTGTCTCTTCGGGGAAATAATTCAGAAGAGTTATGACCACTGTTTTGGCATTTTCAACCAGTTGGCGAAGGTCGAGGCGTTTTTCCACATTTCTCTCCATGTATCCCATTTCGCCGTGCATTCCCGCCTTCAGCCAGAACTTGAAATGCTCCTCCTCCTCCGTTAGTGCCCCTGCCGGAATAATGGCACACTCCAGAAATCCAAGCTCCTTTGCATACAGCTTTATGCTTTTCGCTATCTCACTTCGGTTTTGCATTCCCTGTGTGCATCAATAATGTAAGAAATATTCAGCGGTTTTTTTAAAAAAAGCCAAGCTCCAGCCGGGCTTCCTCGCTCATCATTGATTTATCCCATGGCGGATCAAAGGTGAGATCAACACTCACCTCCTCAATTCCTTCAACCATGCGCGCTGCCTGTGTCACATCATCCACAATAATATCAACCACAGGGCAGCCCGGGGCAGTTAGCGTCATAACAATGTGTGCATTATTATTGTCATCCACATCAACATTATAAATCAACCCCAAATCATAAACATTTACGGGAATTTCAGGGTCGTAAACCTGCTTCAGGTTTTCTATTATTTCATCTATTTTTTTATTCATTGTATCTATCCTCCTAATTTTTCCAGCCTGTCAAAAGCAACAGCATAGAGCCTTATTTGTTTCACCATGGAAAGCAATCCGTTGGCACGAGTTGGCGACAGGTGTTCCTTCAGCCCCAATTCATCAATAAAGTAAAAATCACTCTCCATGATTTCACGGGGAGTCCTTCCTGAAACTACGCGCAGAAGCAGAGCAACAAGGCCCTTCACAATAACTGCATCACTTTCCCCTCTGAAATGAATTATACCATCCTCCTTTTCTGCAACCAGCCACACCCGTGACTGACAGCCCTTAATCAGATTCTGATCGTTCTTCTCTTTTGGCTCAAGAGGTTTCAACTCATTGCCGAGCTCTATTAAACATGCATATTTATCCAGCCAATCATCATATATAGAAAACTCATCTATTATCTCTTGCTGAACTTCTTCAATGGTCATTTTTAAAAAATAAGAAATTTAAAGAGGCAAATTTCGGAAATTTTTAAGTCTCAACAAATTTCTGTTTGCCTAATTTCAGGAAAACAATGTTCTGAAACATTTTGATAAAGAACAGCTCACGAAAAGTTAAATGGAGCAACAATTCATTTCCAAAACAGATCCGTTTTAACTCGCCAATACTTCTTTTGACATTTTTTGCGCCACAATACTGATATAAAACAGCTGATAACTATGATAAATCATAATCGGAAGCAGCAATATACCTGCACCGGTGACGCTGCCGAACAGCACGCTCCCGAATACAGAGCCATGTACAAGCGATTTCTTGGTTCCGGCAAACTGCAATGTAATTCCATCTGCCCTTGAAAAATTCAATCTTCTGGAAAGAATTCCGGTTATTTTCAGTACCACATAAAAAAGGATAACCACAGCTAAACAGAGACCAATTAATGCTTTCCAGCTCACAGACGAAAAAATTCCCGACAGGAATGAGCGGCTGAAAGATTCATAAACAATCAGCAGAATAATAAACTTATCGAAAGCCGCAATTTTATGGATATAGCGGTTAACAAGCTGCACAAAATAGCGGTGCAGAACAAGTCCCGCCACAACCGGCACAATAATATGCAAGATGAGTTGCAGTATCACATCAGCAAAGTCAAATCCAGTCTGCTGTCCGATGAGGAAAAGGCTCATCCATAGCGGTGTAGCCACTATGCCAATAATCCCGGAGATGCTTGCATTGAAAATAGCGCCGGGAATATTTCCCCTTGCAATGGAAACCATCACTACTGAAGATGAAACGGTTGAAGGCAGTGCAGCTAAAAAAAACATTCCTAACCACAAAATTTCATAACCTGTGTTTTTCATTAATGGATAAAATGGCAAAATCAGCAATGGGAATAAAAGAAAAGTGGTGAGTTGCACGGCAAAATGCATCTTCCAGTTTCTCATTCCGGCTTTCATCTTCACCCAATCTAATTTCAGCCCGTAAAAGAAAAAAATCAGGATTACCCCAGTGTTAATAACCAGATTCAGGTCAATGTAGTTTAAATCCATGCCTATTCCCGGTTTTATCCAGGCAGCAAGAATCATAAGAAACAAACAGGTTATGAACCAGTCGCCGAAAAATCTTTTCATATCAGCTCAGCATTTGTACTGCTCTTCTCAAAGCAAGAATAAACCGGTCAACCTCATCTTTTGTGTTGTATATTCCGAACGAAATGCGCACAGTTCCGGAAATATCGAAAAAATCCATCAGGGGATCGGCGCAAAGGCTGCCTGTACGCACGGCAACTCCCATTTTATCGAGCATTGTTCCCAAATCGAACGGATGAATACCTGCAACATTAAACGAAATGACACCCGATTTGTGAGCAGCTTCTCCGTAAATGCGCAATCCATCCATCTCTTTCAACTGCCGGGTAGCGTAAGCCAGAAGCTCCTGTTCCCTTTCAATGATATTGTCAAAGCCGATTTCCTGAAGCAATTTTATGGCTTCGCCAAACGCTATCACACCGGCAATATTGGGCGTTCCCGCTTCAAATTTATACGGTATTTCACTAAAGGTTGTTTTTTCAAACGACACCTCTGATATCATCTCTCCCCCACCCTGATATGGCGGCAGCTGTTCCAGCCATTTTCTTTTCCCATACAAAACACCAACACCATTGGGTCCATACATTTTGTGTGCAGAAAAAGCATAAAAATCCACATCCAGTGCCTGCACATCCACTGGAAGGTGCTGCACAGCCTGGGCACCATCTACAAAAACCGGAACATTGTTCCTGTGTGCTGTTTCAACAATTTGGGATATGGGATTCACAGTTCCCAAAACATTGGACACGTGCGTAACTGCTATTAATTTGGTTTTGTGAGTTATAATATCCTGAAGCGCTCCGGTTTGCAGCTCTCCCGATTCCGAGACAGGCAATTTGACAATTGCTGCTCCTTTGCGAAGTGCATTGATTTGCCAGGGAACAATATTGGAATGATGTTCCATTTCTGAAACAATAATTTCATTACCGGGGGTCAGAAAATGTTCGCCAAAAGTTGATGCAACCAAATTAACACTTTCGGTGGTTCCTTTGGTGAAAATAATTTCATCACTGCTTTCGGCATTGATAAAGTGCCTGACCAATTCACGCACTTTTTCATATTCGTCGGTAGCTCTGCTTGCCATATAATGAACTGCCCGGTGAATATTCCCGTAAAACTCATTGTGAGTTTGTTCCAGCGACATCAAAACCTGAACAGGTTTTAGGGTTGTGGCTGCATTATCGAAATATATTAACGGTTTTCCGTAAACTTCCTGTTTTAGTATAGGAAAAAATTTTCGGATAGTATCCGTATCGTAAGCCATATAGCAATTTTTTTAGGCTATAAAGGTAAATAAACCAATTCAAATACAATAACCGTAAAATTCCAGAATAAATACTGAGAATCTTCAGGTTATCTGTGAAAAAGTGAGCCGGTAGAAATTTCACTAACAGTTATAGCCATTTTCGTGGCATCTTGCCACCTCTCCCCTCAGTGCCTTGTCAACCAGTGAGTCAATACGTTTGCGGAAAGGAACCACGGAAATTTGCTGAATAACCTCATGGGCAAAGGCGTTCATCATCATTAACCTCGCCTGATCCTCGTCAATTCCCCGGGAACGGAGGTAAAACAATGCCTCCTCATCAATTTGCCCCACTGTTGCTCCGTGGCTGCATTTCACATCATCTGCATCAATGATTAGTTGCGGCTTGGTTTGCATTGTAGCATGGTCGGTCAGGAGCAGGTTGTTGTTACGCTGAAATGCATTGGTTTTCTGAGCATCCGGTTTGACCGTGATTTGTCCGGTAAATGCACCGGTTGAGTGGTGATTCAGGACATTCTTATATATCTGATTACTCTGGCAATGTGGTTTTTCGTGAACTACCTGTGTAAAGTTATCCACATGTTGTTTCTGGTCTATAAATGCCATCCCAAACATATTGGCTTCTGCATTTTCACCGCCAAGAACAAATCTGAGATTGTTACGTATTAATCCGCCATGGAGCGAAGAGAAGAGCGTACTGGCTCTGGAGTCTCTCTCCTGATGCACAAAAACTGAATTCATGCTGGTAGTTTTGTTGTTTTGATTCTGCAGTGTATAATACTCAAAATTGGCGTTTGCCCCCACAAAAATTTCAGTTACGGTATTGCACAGATAGGCGTTCAGATTAAGCGTATGCTCGCAGGAGATTATTTTCACTTCGGCGCCTTCATCAACATAAATAAAGTTACGCTGTGTCACAAAGGAATCCTGGTCTGCCCTGAGAAAATTCACCAGCTGCAAGGGTTTTTTAAATATTGTGTTTTTCGGCACATAAAGAAAATATCCGTCTTTGGCATAGGCAGTATTTAAAGCCACCAGCGGGTCTGCTGCACTATCTGCCAATGAGGCATATCTTTTAAGGAGTTCAGGCTTTTCGCGTGCAACCTTTTCCAGACTGTCAAAAACCACCCCCTCAGGCAATTTTCCTATGCGCTGGTTATCTTCATAGTACCATCCGTTATAAACAAATGCAAGATGGGTATTCAGTTTTGGCACATCACAGCGCAAAACATCATTCAGGTCAATTTCAACAGGCTCGCGCCGGTGAATAAACTGAAAATCTGAAATAAACTGCGGCTGCAGATTGGTATATTTGTAATTTTCATTCTTACGTGTAGGAATTCCCTGTTCCACAAAATCCTGAAATGCCTTAAACCGCGGGGCGTTAAGCACACCGGGTGAATTCTTCAGTAAGCTTTCTTTCACATCATTGTAATGAGCGGCATATTTTAATGAAATATCAACATTATCAGTTAGTAAACTACTCATTTTAAACTCCGTTTTCTTGTTTTAACCAGTCGTATCCTCTCTCTTCAAGTTGCAAAGCCAGCTCTTTTCCTGCTGATTTCACAATTCTTCCCTCGTGCATCACATGAACGTAATCGGGAACAATGTGCTCCAGCAAGCGCTGATAGTGCGTAACAATAATGGTTGCATTATTTGGAGTGCGCAACGCATTTACACCAACAGCCACGGTTTTCAGCGCATCTATATCCAGACCGGAATCGGTTTCATCCAGAATAGCCAGTCTGGGTTCCAGAAGCGCCATTTGAAAAATTTCATTTTTCTTCTTTTCTCCTCCGGAGAATCCCTCATTCACCGAGCGGTTGGTCAGCTGTGCATGCAAGTCCACCAGTTCCATTCTTTCACGCATAAACCTCAGAAACTGTCCGGCATTCAGCTCTTCTTCTCCGCGATATTTCCGGTGTTCATTAACTGCAGTTTTCAGAAAATTAACCATTGGGACTCCGGGAATTTCAACAGGATACTGAAAGCTCATAAAAAGTCCCTCTTTTGCCCTGTTCTCAGGCGCCATTTCCAGAAGGTCTTCACCCATATAGGTTACAGAACCATGGGTTACTTCGTACTCCTCTTTTCCGGCGAGTACGTTTGCCAGGGTGCTTTTGCCTGAACCATTGGGTCCCATGAGAGCATGAATTTCACCAGCTTTTATTTCCAGATTGATTCCTTTCAGGATTTCCATTCCTTCAACGGATACATATAAATCTTTAATTGACAGCATAATATAAGGCAGCCCTCCAACTCCCCGAAGGGAGAGAAGAGAGCATTTTTTTAGTTGTTAATATATTTTTTTATTCATTTTACAGTTTGTATTTTCCGAAACACCTCCCTTTCGGTGAGGTTGGTAGGAGCCGGTGCTTCTTACCCCACACTTCCTTCAAGACTGATTTCCAGCAGTTTCTGTGCTTCCACTGCAAATTCCATCGGCAATTTGTTCAGCACCTCTTTTGCATATCCGTTCACAATCATACTGATAGCCTTTTCAGTATCGATTCCGCGCTGATTACAATAGAAAATCTGGTCTTCTCCAATTTTTGAAGTGGTTGCTTCGTGCTCCACAACAGATGACTTATTGCCCACCTCAATATATGGGAAAGTATGTGCCCCGCAGGTATCATTCAGCAACAGGGAATCGCACTGGGAAAAATTCCGGGAATTGGTTGCACCGGGTAAAATTTTCACCAGTCCGCGATAGGAGTTGCTACTCTTTCCGGCAGAAATACCTTTTGAAACGATTGTACTTTTTGTGTTTTTGCCGATATGTATCATTTTCGTTCCGGTGTCTGCCTGCTGAAAACCATTGGTTACAGCAACCGAGTTAAATTCTCCCACAGAGTTATTTCCCATGAGAATGCAGCTTGGATATTTCCATGTGATTGCCGAACCTGTTTCCACCTGGGTCCAGCTTATTTTGGATGATACACCACGGCATATCCCACGTTTTGTAACAAAGTTATAGACGCCGCCTACTCCCTCTTTGTCTCCGGGATACCAGTTCTGAACGGTTGAATATTTCACATGGGCACGATCCATTGCAATGATTTCAACAACTGCCGCATGGAGCTGATTCTCGTCACGCATAGGGGCTGTGCAGCCTTCCAGATAGCTCACGTAGCTGTCGTCGTCTGCGATGATGAGCGTGCGTTCAAACTGCCCGGTATTTGCGGCATTAATCCTGAAATAGGTGGATAATTCCATAGGACATTTCACTCCTTTCGGAATATAGCAAAATGAGCCGTCACTAAATACTGCCGAATTAAGCGTAGCAAAGAAATTATCACCCATCGGAACAGCCTGCCCCAAATACTTTTGCACCAAATCGGGATGCTCCTGCAAAGCGTTGTTAAAAGAGGAGAAGATGATTCCCTGCTCAGCAAGAACTTCCTTGAAAGTGGTCTTTACTGAAACGCTGTCAATCACTGCATCCACTGCAACTCCTGCCAGGCGTTTCTGCTCTTCAAGCGGAATACCCAACTTATTGAACGTATCAATCAACTCCGGATCAACCTCTTCAATGCTGTTGTACTTGGGCTTGTTCTTTGGTGCTGCATAGTAGCTTATACTCTGATAATCAAAAGGTGGTATATTCAGATATGCCCAGTTGGGCATTTTCATTTTTTGCCATTTCCTAAATGCAGTCAATCTGAATTCAAGCATGAAGTCGGGTTCATTCTTCTTTTCCCAAATCGTACGAATCACATCCTCGTTTAAACCCGGTGGGATGATGTCAGTCTCAATATCTGTGTAAAATCCGTATTTATATTCTCTTTGGGTTACTTCCGCCAATAATTTATCCTGATCTATCATTTTGTTTTCTGTATTTTTTATCTGTTCTCGATTATTAACAAACATTTTCCCAAACTGTTTATTTATATAATTGCAAAGATACAAAACTATGAATATTTTTGCGCGGTATTGAGACAACAACGCACTTATAACTCTTTTATTAACAATGGGAAATCAAAAAAAACAAACCCTTATATCGGAATTGGGCGAATTTGGTCTGATTGACCGCCTGACAAGTCAAATTGAGATAAAAAACAGAAGCACCCTGAAAGGTGTAGGCGATGATGCTGCCGTGCTTGATTACCACGATAAATGTGTTTTGCTGTCCACGGATCTGCTCACCGAGGGAGTCCATTTCAACCTGATGTATTTTCCCTTGAAATATTTGGGATACAAATCCGTCATTGTGAATCTTTCGGATATCTGCGCAATGAATGCCCGTTCAAAACAGATAACGGTGAGCCTGGCAATATCAAATAAATTTTCTGTGGAGGCAATTGAAGAGCTCTATTCAGGAATTTATCAAGCCTGTGAAAATTATGGTGTTGATCTGGTTGGGGGAGACACAACCAGTTCGCTAACCGGTTTAACTATAAGTATCAGCGTTTTAGGTGAAGCACACCGGGACGACATTGTTTACCGAAGCGGTGCTCAACCGGGAGATCTGCTCTGTGTTTCCGGAGATTTAGGCGGGGCATATATGGGATTGCAACTGTTAGAGCGGGAAAACGAAGTGTTTAAAGTCAACCGGGACATGCAGCCCCAGCTTTCTGGCTACGACTACATTCTTCAGCGGCAGATGATGCCGGAAGCACGCGCCGATGTAATCAATATTTTTGAAAAACTGAAAATAAAACCAACCGCAATGATTGATATTTCCGATGGGCTCTCTTCAGAAATCCTGCACCTGTGCAAAAACTCAGAAGTTGGCTGCAGGTTGTTTGAAGAGAAAATCCCAATGGATTCCCAAACCAAGAAAATGGCTGAGGAGATGAATATCATCCCGATTGTGGCTGCGCTAAACGGCGGTGAAGATTACGAACTGTTATTTACCCTTTCACCCGAAGATGCGGAAAAAATCAAAAACGACCCGGATTTCAGCATTATTGGTGAAATAACCAATGCTGATGAGGGCGCACACCTGCTCACCACTGGCGGCTCAAAAATTGCACTGCAAGCGCAGGGATGGAATCATGGAAGAGCGTGAATCTATTCGCCGAGAAATAATTTCTGGTTGAGTGTTCAATTCACAAATTTAAGATTTCACAGTCCCATCCCTACATGCACGCCCACTGAAAAGTGGGCATCTTCCCTGTCGAATCCAAAGCCGGCCATAGGGCCAAGATGGAATTTTCCGACATTAAATTCGTAAACGGCTTCGGTGTGGAATGCCGGCTTCCTTTCATTTTCTCCGTCATGCTCACTTAAAACAACTCCTGGCCCCGCATTAATTGATAAGTGCTTCAGAGGATGGCAATTAATCAGAAAATTGACTCCATTGTGCTTGTGTTCGTCAAAAATGGCTTCAAAACCCAGTCCTATTCCCCAGCGGTTTTGGTGCCCGAACTGACGAATAAAATGCAGGTGAGCACCGGGAGCAAAACCTGGTTCACCTTTTAAATATGCAACTGTTCCGCCCACCCCGAAGTGGTATTTATGCAAATCGGTGTGCTCATGCCCATGATGATCTTGCGCTGAAGCAAAAAATGAAACCAGCAGAAGAGTGTTGAACAATATAACACGTATCATAAATTCAATCGGGAAAATATCCCCTGATTATTCCCCTCTTTGAATCCTTCACAAAAAGCAGGATTTCATCACGCTCCTGCGACGCCGGCATGTCTGCTTCAATAAGTTCCAAAGCCTGAGCGATATTCAGCCCTTTTTGATAGATATATCTGTAAATATCCTGAATTTCTCTTATTTTTTCGTTCTGATAATTTCTGCGTCTCAGTCCGATGGAGTTGATTCCGATATAGGAAAGAGGTTCGCGCCCTGCTTTAATAAATGGCGGGACATCTTTCCGAACCAGCGAGCCGCCGCCAATCATCACATGAGAACCAATCCGGCAAAACTGATGAACACCGGTCAAGCCCGAAATAATTGCCCAATCATCAACTATCACTTCTCCTGCCAATTGGGTATTGTTACCAAGAATCACAGAATTCCCCAGAATGCAGTCGTGTGCAATATGAACATAAGCCATTAGCAGGTTATTATCTCCAATCACGGTTTTCCCTTTTGCCAAGGTTCCCCTGTTGATGGTAACAAACTCTCTGATGGTGTTGTTATTCCCGATTTCCACGGTACTGTATTCACCTTTGAATTTCATATCCTGTGGAATGGCGCCAATTACAGCTCCGGGAAAGATATTACAGTTTTTACCAATTCGCGTTCCCGGAAGTATGGTTGCACTGGAACCTATACGGGATCCTTCTTCGATTACAACATCTCTGTCGATAGATGCAAATGGCTCTATGACAACATTATCCGACACTTTTGCGTCGGGATGCACGTATGCCAGCGGTTGTTTCATGTTTTTAATAATTGTTAATTTTTTTTATGATAAAACATGGATTTAGCCATTACAAAAACACTGATACTAGTGACAATTCCTATGGCTTGCTAAAAATTCACGTATAACTTTAATTAAATATCATTTTGTTTTACTATTTGCGCCATAAACTCTCCTTCTGCAACAATCTTTGAACCTACATAGGTAACTCCTTTCATGGTTGCAATTCCCCGTCTGATGGGAGAGGTGAGTTTTACCTTAAAGATAAGGGTGTCGCCTGGCACAACTTTTTTTCTGAACCGTACATTATCCACGCGGATGAAGTAGGTCGAATATTTCTCTTCGAGTTCATGGAGAACCAATAGTCCTCCGGTTTGTGCCATTGCTTCAATAAGCATTACGCCCGGCATAACCGGCTCATCGGGAAAGTGCCCCGGGAAAAAAGGTTCGTTGTGAGTAACATTCTTGATTCCCACAACCTCTTTTTCGGTGATGGACAAAATCTTGTCCACCATCAGAAAAGGATAGCGATGGGGCAAAAGTTCCTTTATCTGAACGGTATCAAGTAACGGTTCAACATCCGGATCGTATTCCGGCGGACGGCTCAATTTATTTTTCCATGCATCCTTAAGGGCATGTGCAAAAATTGTATTAATCCTGTGCCCGGGTTTGGAAGCGATTATTCTGCCTTTTATCTTTTTACCGCAGAGTGTGAGGTCTCCAATAACATCCAGTAATTTATGCCGTGCACACTCATTGTCAAAGTGAAGCTCGAGGTTGTTCAAAATACCCTGTGGTTTAACCTCAATCCTGTCATGTTTGAACAAATCAGCCAGGCGATTCATTTCGTCCTGCCCTACTTCCTTATCAATAATAACAATGGCGCTATTAAGGTCTCCTCCCTTAATAAGATTATTTTTCAGCAAGAACTCCAATTCGTGCAAAAACACAAATGTGCGGCACATTGATATTTCATCTTTAAACTCACTGATGGAATTCAGGGTGGCAAATTGGTTGTTGAGCACCCTCGATTTGAATGAAATCATAACATTCAGCCGATAGTCATCATCCGGGAGGGCAATAATGTGTGAACCGCTGTGTTCATCATAAATTTCAATTTTTTCCAGTATTTCAAAATATTCTCTTTCAGCGTTCTGCTCAACAATTCCTGCCTGTTCTATTGCTTCGACAAAAAATCTTGAACTTCCATCCATAATCGGCGCTTCTTCGTTGTCCACTTCGATAAGCACATTATCGAGGTCCATGCCGGTCATAGCGGCTAATGCATGTTCAATAGTACCGATGCGGGCGCCGTTCTTTTCGAGAAGAGTTCCGCGTGATGTGTCAATCACCAGTTCTACGTCGGCATCAATAATGGGTTGATTTTTTAAATCTACTCTTTTGAATTTGAATCCGTGATTGATAGGGGCAGGTTTAAAAACCATAGTGACATTTACGCCTGTGTGCAAACCTTTACCCTCTATTGTAAATGCTTTAGCTAATGTTTTTTGTTTTACCATACTTTCCTGAAATTTATTTTGAGGCTATTGAAATAGCCTCTTTCAAGGATTTAACATCTTTACTGAGTTGGATTATTTCATCCCGGAGTTTAGGTAAATTTCTGATTATAGTATAGGTCTTAATTGCCTCTTTATAGTTGACTGCCGGAGATGACAATACAATCTGATTGTCTTTAATGGATTTGGTGACACCCGACTGAGCTCCAATCTGAACATTGTCGCCAATAGTCAGATGCCCGGCAAGTCCCACCTGCCCGGCAAGTTTACAGTTTTTTCCGATTTTTGTAGAACCGGCCATCCCCACCATTCCGGCAATGACGGTATTCTCTCCGATTTCGCAGTTGTGTGCAATTTGCACAAGGTTGTCAATTTTTGCTCCCCTGCGGATAATGGTGGGGCTGAAAGTACCGCAATCCACCGTAGTGTTTGCACCGATTTCCACATCATCTTCAATTATTACATTCCCAATCTGTGGAATCTTTTTGTATGTGCCATCATCCTGAGGTGCAAAGCCAAAACCGTCTGAGCCAATAACAGCTCCGGAATGCAAAATACAGTTGCTTCCAATCACACAGTCATCATAAATCTTAACACCAGAATATAGTATGGTGTTGTCCCCAATGGTTACATTATCACCCACATAAGCCTGCGGAAAAATTTTTACATTTTCCCCGATTTTAGCATTCTTCCCGATAACTGCAAAAACGCCGACATAGATGTCGGCTCCATACTCAGCTGAATCACTGATAAAACTGGGTGATTCAATTCCTTTTTTCTTTATCTGAGTTGTCTGCGCAAACAAATCAAGCAGTGAAGCAAATGCCTGATAGGCATCGTCCACCTTAATCAATGTGGCTCCTATCTCAGCTCTTGGTTCAAATTCCTTGTTTACCAAAACAACTGATGCGCGGGTGGTGTATAGATAGTTTTCATATTTCGGATTGGAAAGAAAGGAAAGGGAACCGGGTTCTCCTTCCTCAATTTTCGAAACTTTGAATATTCTTACATTACTGTTTCCAACTATCTCACCATTGAGAAACGAAGCAATGTCTTTTGCCTGAAATTCCATTCATTCATTTTTTTGCCTTGCAAATATAGGTTTAAACTAATAAATGTCCAATTCTTTTGGAAAACAAGCAAAATATTTCCTGACAGTTTTAGTTAAAGCCGATAGATTTATGTCTGATGCGGTCTGTAAATCCTTTACCTTTCCGTCTTTCTTTAAGATTTTAATATATCCTGAATGTCTGTCGTAAGCACTGTTGGTTATTTCGCCCGTTATTAAAAAGTAGTGAGATAAACTGGCATCACCGGTAATTTTATCTGTAATTTTCTGAAGCATTTTTTCCCTCCGGCTGCCGGGCATTGGTTTATCCGTAAGGTTTGTCCTGAACAGCTTTCTGTTTATCAGGTTCCGCGCAAGCAGCGAGAGCACTTTATCGGGATGAAACTGCCATTCTTTAACAGAAGATAAAATATCGTTATCGTCCAACATGGCATACCATTCCAGCACTCCCCTTCTCTCTGTTTCAATATTTTTCAAAAAATCCTCCTCTTTATAGTCCTTCAGCAGAAAAACTTTCAAAGCCGGTGTGGTAAAAATGGTATTCTCCTCTCTCAATAGTTCCTTTGCGCGCCTTAGCACCTGAACCAAAAGATATTCTGCTGAAATCACCGTTTTATGCAGATAAACCTGCCAATACATGAGCCTCCGTGCAATCAGGAACTTTTCTACGGAATAAATTCCTTTATAATCCACTGCAAGCTGGTCATTCCATACTGTTAACATTTTGATAATTCGGTCAATTCCGACAATTCCTTCTGCAACACCGGTAAAAAAGCTGTCGCGGCTCAGGTAGTCAAGGCGATCCATGTCGAGCTGGCTTGATACCAGCTGATGCAAAAACTGCTTTTTATATTCATTTCTGAATATCTTAATAGCCATTTCCAGTTTTCCGCCAAACTGCCTGTTCAGCTCGTTCATCATCAGCAGCGAAATGGTTTCGTGAGGAATATCCACTATTATATTTTCAAGCACATGCGAAAACGGCGCATGTCCAATATCATGCAGAAGAATTGCAACGGTTACCGCATCGGCTTCGTCATCGGTGATTTCATGCCCTTTCATTCTCAAAACGGAAATGGACTGACGCATGAGATGGCTTGCCCCCAGCGCATGTTCAAAACGTGAATGATTGGCGCCCGGATAGACCAGAAAGGAGAGTCCAAGCTGTTTGATGCGGCGAAGACGCTGCAGATAGGGGTGTTCAATTAAATCAAAAATCAGTTCGGAATGGAGGTTAATAAATCCAAAAACCGGATCGTTGATAATCTTATTCTTATTGATGTAATAATCTGTCATCTGTATCTTTTATACCTGCCTCAAAAATACGAAAGAATGTGTGATTTTTTGATTACCCGTTTAAAAGCTGTTATTATATTGCCGTTTAAAAACCTGAGCCAGGTTTTTAAGACAACTAAATCAGGGCTAAAATCAGAAACCCGGAGAAGGATACTGCTGCAAGTTTATTTCAGATATTTCTCCAAAAAATCATCCATTTTCTGTTGAGAAAAGCGATTTACCCGTTTGGCAACATCCATTGTGTGGGGCCACAAAGGGAGGCGGTAATAAACACAGGGAACACCTAATCTATCAAGCTCCGCTTTCAGTAAGTCAGACTGGCTAACAGGCACAAGCCTGTCGGATGTTCCATGCAAAATCATGGTAGGTGGCAGTGTACTCTTAAGATAAGTAACCGGCGAAGCTTCTTTAAACAACTGCGGTTTCTCTTCATAGGAGTGCCCGATAAAGCCGGTTACCAGTGATTGTGTTTGTGCATATTCGGAGGTCAGGTCTGTTGGGCCGTAAATATCAACCACTGCTTTGATGTGATGATATTCAGGTGAATTACCGGAAAATCTTTCCGGTTGAACGGATTCACCCCAACCGTAGCCGGCAAGCATTGCGAGGTGTGCACCGGCAGAGCCGCCAATCAGAGCAATGCGGTGAGAGTCGTAGCCGTAATTTTCACCGTTTGCAAACAACCACTGCACCGCATCGTTCACATCTTCAACAGCAGCCGGATAGATACTGTCGCGTTTCAGCCGGTAGGAAATTGTTGCTGTCATATATCCCTTTTGGGCAAAGCTCACCAGATAAGAAAGGTAGTCCGAGCGCTTGCCGCCTCTCCAGCCACCGCCATGGATAAAAACCAGAAGCGGCAGCGGTTCTGCTTCATTTTTCGGGCGATAGAAGTTAATTTGCAGCGATTTCCCGTTCACATTTTTATATTCAACATCCTTAATTTCAGAGATATTTCCCGGGATTTCGGGCTCCATGTCGATAAGCTGCTCAAGTCCGACACCCAATGCAAGGTAAGACAACACATCGTAGTGATATCCGATTGGCGGTTTTGAGGGAAACAAAAAACCGATAATCCGGGGTGTGCTCATCAGCAGCGCAAAGAGCAGAAAAACAGACAACAGCCCTTTCAGGATATTTTTCAAAACCGGTGATTTCATAATTTCATAATTTCATAATTTTCTTAATCTCCTTTTTCTAAGCTCTTTAATGATTTTTTTGATGTTCTGTCTTAATCTTCCAGCTCTACCAGCATCTCTTTAATATTCCGATGCAAAACCGGCGCGGTTTCAGGTCCTAATGAATTCGCCTCACCATACTGTGCCTTGTCTCTTCCATATGCAAAAGGAGCTTTCACATCCAACTGGCTTTTGGGAATGATATATCCAATTTCATCGTTTGCCAAACCTATAATGAATTTGTATTTACCAGGCATCATTCCCCGGATTGGAGGTACTTCCACCGGTTCAATCCCAAAATCTGCCCCTTCGGGCGACTCAATGCCTCCGTTTACAATCTCAGGATAAATTTCCCCCGGAACTGTAACAATTGAAAGAGGGCCAATTTTGACCACTGCCAGCTCCGAGCGCATTTTCATCCACCCAACGGTGCCGCGGTTCAATATGCCCAATGCAGCACCCAAGCGGAAAAGTTTATTTTTTATGGGCAATTCCAATGTGCGCACTACCAGCGAAATGCCGGCATTCTCAATCACTTCCGCAGGATTTTCCATGGCATCCAGCGCTAACATGGAGAGTTGGTTTCCTTCGGCAGCCGCTTTTTCAAATGACGGCTTCTTTAACTCTTCCCCGGTAAAAGGGTTCACCACGCCAAGGCTGGGATGCGTACACATTAAGCCGCCAACTGCACCGTTCACATACACGGCAACGCCGCCAATCCCCGGCTTCACCAAAGTGTCTCCATGAAAAACGCCTTTTTCAACACCTTCTCTGAAAAAATGGGGAAAATCCGACGAAATGAGTAAATTCTCACTCCACAGCGTTTCAGGATGATTCCCCCAGGAGAGAATGCTGCCCATCACCGAACCGTCTTCCTTATTAATTGCTTTGATGAAGCGCAGCCCCGAGTCAAAAACTTCCGGCTTGCGGGTGTCTTTCACCAAATGGGCGGCACCGGACAAATCCTGAGAAATCTCCAAAATTACCGGACGTAAATTCCTTACAGCCTGCGCAATCGACATTACTGTTTGCTCCTTTACAAACTCCATATATTCGGGATTCACACCACTTTTCAGCGGCGATTTCCCCCAGATTCCCATCAAATCGGGCCCCTCATGCGTATGCGTTGAGGCAATAATAGTATATGTCAAACCCAGTTCATCCGGCAACATTTTCCGGACATCCACCACATCATCGTGCATAAACCCGATAACATCGAGGATTACGATAGCCAGGCGTGTTTTGCCGTCATCAATAACCATTGTTCTTGCCCAAATGTCATCGTGCACTCCGTTTGCCGGTTTGTTATTACTGAATCCTGCGATCCAAACCGGATCAAACTTTCCGTTGCCGTTTCCATCGATAAAATAATCGCCGTCACGGGGTTTATACTTTGAATCACCATTTACATCAACCCACCGGTCGGGCACTTCGGGAGTTATGGCAACTGCAGCAAATCCGGCTTTCAGCGCTGCTTCGGGGCTGTTCAGAATTTTCATATCCGCACTGTAACCGCGATGGCGGTCTTTCATATTGGAAAAACCGCGGAATGAGATTCCTGCAATAATTATTAGGAAAACCAAACCTGCTATTTTAAAGAATTTTTTCATCAAGAATAAAATTTAAAGTACAGAACAATGCGAATCAAACTCAGTGTAAAATAAAATTATCAATCTCCCAATCAATCTATTTCAATCTAACTCAATCTATTTCAATCTATTTCAATCTATTTCAATCTATTTCAATCTATTTCAATCTAAGCAAGCACCAAACCTGCTCACTTCTTCTCAAACTTTTCCATCACTTCACGCCAGGTTGTGAGTATGATGCCATTCTTTTTGAAATAGTCAATCACTTCAGGGTCGGCAAACATTTGTGCTTCCCATGCCCTCTGCTGCCACGAGCCTGTGATGGTTTTCATGTTTTCGGTTTCGAAAGAGGGATGAAAGATGATTTCCGTCAATCCGGGTTCGAGAGAATCGACCAGTTTAAAGAAATTTGACTTTACCTCTTCATAACTATTCCCTTTGGGAACACTGCCAAAGTTATCGAGATGCGGGAGATTGTAATTTCCCAGCATGCCAACCACTTCCTCGTTCACGGGGTAACCTTCGGCACTGTAAAACGCAGCCACTTTCGGATTGGACAGGTCAATGGCGTTTGCAGGAATTTTATATTCTTCAGCCACTTTCAGAAAAACCTTTAAAAACTCCGGCGAACCATATAATGTCCCCATGTGTGTATCGATATGTGTTGGAGTTAATCCGAGCGCCAGCATTTTATCAATTTGTGCCCTGATTTCCATTTCCACTTCCTGTGGCGATGCATTCATCACCACCTCCTGCACACTGCGCCACATTTTGCCTTCGGGATCAATTAACCCGGGCACTTTTTCTGCATCGGTTAGCGGCGCCCAGCGCCACGTTTTCCATTCGCTGGTGAGGGTAAGATGAACCCCTATATCACCTTTGGGCTCTGTTGTTGCCCATTCCACAAATTCTTCTGCATTGGGACAGGGCATCATAACTGCGCCCGAAAGAATGAAATTATTTTCGATGTAATATTTCCCGGCATCGTTGGCTTCATCACACATTCCCAAATCATCCATGTGCAGAAGCAGCACTTTTTTCCCTTTGGGAAATCCCAGCTTCTCGGCGTTGTTAGCACCTAAAGATTGCTCTTTTACCCACTCCGGAGAGAAAGAGACATGCCGGATTGATTTTCCTTCGGGGGAGTGGCAGGAATAGGTGATGTGCACCAAGCCGTCATTAGACTGAACTGCAGACGGATAGGAGTAGCTCCCCTTTCCTTTTGGTGAATATTCGAGATACCTTTTCCATTTCCATGTTTTTCCTTCATCACCGGAAAGAGAAACTGCAAGGCGGTTTCTGCCTTGTTCCAGATCATTGTTCACCATGAGCCAGTGCCCGTCACTTAACGATATGACTTCCACACTGGCTCCCGGATTGGGGATACCGGTTTTATGGGAAACACTCCATGTGTATCCGTTATCATTTGAACTACTAAAAATTACCCGTTGGGGAGCGTCGCCGTTGTCGCGCATGAAGGCCACAATGGTTCCGTCCTTTTTTTGCAACAACGCAGGCTGAATGTTCCCGCGCCCCACGATAGGCAGGCTGGGCTTCCAGGTTTCTCCGTTATCGTCGGAGATGGCTACCAACGACACGTTATATCCATCGGAATATAGCGGCATTAACATTCGTCCATTTTTTAACATGAGCGGTTGGATACGTCCCATCCAGCCCACTTCACGTTTTACGGGGTTTTGGGCAGCTTCCACAATCATCCGTTCGTATTGTGGCGCATATTCAGCCCATGCCAAGCCCGGCGGGTCCATTTCCCTGAACCCTTTTTCAAGCGCTTCGGCAAATTCATCTCCCGGTTTCAGCAGAATAATATCCTGCCAGTCCCATTTTGGCGGACCATCTGCAAGATAATCAGTTGATATGCGGGTTTTCAGCAATGAAGTTTCCCAGCGGTTGGCAACCACCACTACCCAGGTAAGGTGCAGGCGGTTTTTGGCATCGAGGAAAAGAACCGGGTTACAATCGGGATTATCGGGCGTATCAGCCATTAAAAACGGTTGACTCCATTTATTTTGTCCCTTTTTAAGCCGGGCACCTTTTACCATTACATCGTTTGATTTACGTTCGCCCGAACCTTCAAACCAGCATGCCAGCAAATCGCCGTTGGGTAGTTCCACAATGGAGCTGCTGTGTACATGTTTTTCCTGCACCGGAAAAATGAGTTTAGTCTGAAATGAAGAGCCGCTATTTTTTTGAGCATTGGAGACGAAAGGTAAAAGCAGGAAGAATCCTGTCAAAAATCCGAGAAGTAACCCCGAAACTGAGGCAGGAATTAAGTTTTTTAAGGAAATCCGACTCATTTATTTTTATTTTTACAAAAATTTAGAAATTATTTTTCTGGCCATTCCCCGTTCTTCATGGGTTTCAACTCAAGTTTTCCGGGATCTACAACCACATGTTTGATTGTTTTGCGATTCCATGTGTAAGTGATGTGAACCATTCCGTCTTGTGCCTGAATAACAGCCGGATATGAATATTCACCGTTGCGGTCGGAATCATTTTCCAGCAAAACAGCCGCCTGCCAGTGCAGTCCGTCTTCTGAAACTGCCATATTGAGGATATTCCGGTCGCCCCAGGTCTTTTCCGGGTCTATGTGGTTATAAACCAAAAGATGACGTCCGTCTTTCAAAGTTACGGCATCGGTTCCCGAATTGGGATTGGGTAAATCGAGTGGTTCCAGCTTGCTCCACGACCTACCGTTGTCGGTTGACCATGCGGAGAGGATTTTTTTATTTTTGCTGCGGCACAAAATCTGAAGTTTGCCGCCGGGATGCTTCAAAATACTTGGCTGAATTGCCGATAACTCCTTACCGTCATTAATGGGTTCGGTGCGTTCCCATGTTTTTCCCCTGTCGGGTGTGAATTCCATATAGACCTGCCAGCCGTCATGCTCAGAGCTTGTGGGGCAAATCAAGTCACCATTGGGTAGCAGTTCCGGTTTATTTTTCACTGGTCCTATTATTTCTTCGGGAAGCCGCATTCTGGGCGACCAGGTCTTTCCGTTATCACGTGAAACAATCAGTTGTCCCCACCATTTTTCGGGATCAGGTCCATCTTTATAAAAAAGAAACAGCTCATCGCCATAGTTAAAAAGCACAGGATTCCATGTAGGATACCGCAGTTTGGTGTGCTGTACGCCATCTGCCACCTCCACCGGCGCCGACCAGCTTCCGTCAAGAAAGCGGCTGAACCAGATTCCCACATCGGGATTTTTTTCGTGAGTGCCTCCGAACCAGGCTGCTGCCAGTCCTCCGTCAATTTCGGCTATTGTGGAAGCATGGCAACTGGGAAAAGTAACATCACTTGTTTTGTAAATGAATTCGGATTTTACAATGGCGCGGTCGCCTTTAAATGGATTGTCCGCAAACAGATTCATGGCAGAAATCATCAAAATAATTAAAACTGTAGTTCTCATACTAATATAACTAAATTAAACATTTAAAAATCAAAAATACAATCAGCATCCAAAGGTTGCACCGCCTACATTACTATTGAACCCCTTACAGGGTTCTGGTTTGTTGTTGCTATGTTATCCGTAGGTTGCACCTACGGCTATTATTGTTGAACCCTTTGGGTTCCGGTCTGATCTGCTCAATAATCCTGAAAGGATTGAACAACAATAGCCGTAAATGAAATTTACGGTTTAACAGGCACCTTCAACATCAACCCTAAAAGGGTTGAACTTACAAAAAATACTTCTCATCAAACTCAATCCCGTGTTCATTTATTTTTTGAAAAATTTATCTCTTTTTTGAAAAAAAACTTCAAACTAATAAATCCGCCCAAAAATATCATTGTTGTTCCAAACACAATGGTCAAGTAGCTGTGGAACGGGCTCCTGAATGCTATCAGGTTTTCACTATTGAAACATAAAGGACTTAGACTCATCCATATAATAAGTATTACACCTAAAATTAAGCCCACTGCTGCGTCAATACGGCGCACTTTCCTTGAAATGAAAGCCAAAAGAAACAATCCCAGCATCCCGCCGCTAAAAATGGAAGCCAGCGACCACCATGCTTCAAGTACACTTTCAACACCAACCAGTGAGAGTGCGATAACTATTCCTAAAGCACCAATAATTCCGGATGAAATATATAATACTTTCATGGAGGTGCGTTCGTTTGCATTTTTATTAAAGTACCTTTTGTAATAGTCGGTTAAAACAATGGTTGCTGTGCTGTTCAGACTGGTTGCTATGGTGCTCATCCCGGCAGCAAAAATAGCTGCAATCAGCAGTCCGGTTAGTCCCCGCGGAAGCCCGTGAACAATGAAATGGGGGAAAATCTTGTCGCCCATTCCGGGCTGATGAAGTTCTGCCGGCAAAAGTTCAGGCTGTGCTGTGTAATAGGAATAGAGCGCTGTTCCGATATAAAAGAAGATTACTGAAACCGGCACATAGAGCATTGCACCAAACATAGTTGATGCTTTTGCTTTCTTATCGGTACTAGTGACCATATACCGCTGCACATAATTCTGATCGATGCCGTAGTTTTGCAGATTGATAAACAAACCGTAAACAAGCACCACCCAGAAAGTGGAATCCCTGAGACTTGTCCCAAAGCTCCCAAGGCTGAATTTGTTGTTTGCAACGGCAATTTCAAAAAGTTGCGAAGGGCCTTCCGGCATTGAAAATGTGAGAACAAGTGCAGAAATTACTGCACCCACAATGAGTATAATTCCCTGAATGGCATCTGTCCAG
This sequence comes from Mariniphaga sp., assembly GCA_040772505.1. Taxonomy (GTDB): domain Bacteria; phylum Bacteroidota; class Bacteroidia; order Bacteroidales; family Prolixibacteraceae; genus Mariniphaga. Next base: position 92,080 of record JAXGYA010000005.1, read on the forward strand.
ACAACTGCCTGAATTCCGCCCAACATGGAATAGAGGGCAACGGCAATTCCGGTGACCACAATGATGGTTTTAACGTTAAACCCGAACAGTGCATTAATGGGCAATGCCAGCAACAGCAGAATTGCGCCGGTGCGCATGAGCTGTGTCAGCAGATAGCATGCAGAGGCATAAAGGCGAGCCCAGGTGCCAAAACGTGTTTCCAGAAAGTTATATGCCGAAATGCTGCCGATACTACGGTAGAGCGGAACAAAAAACTTTACTGCCAGAATGGAGGCAAATGGGATTGAAAAACTGAAAACCAGTGCATTCCAGTTGGATGAGTAGGCATTCCCGGGCAATCCAAGAAAACTGATACTGCTTACAAACGTAGCAAATATAGACATGCCAACCACCCAGGCAGGCATATTCCCTCCGCCAGCCGTAAACTGGTCGGTTGTTCTGTTTTTAAAAAAGAAACTTGCGCCAAAAAGTACATTCCCAAAAGTGATAAGGACAAAAACAATCAGGTCAACCCAATGTAACTGCATAGTATTTATTTTAAATTCAGATAAAAGAATATTTATCCATCATTTCTTTTATCTCTTCCACATAATTTTTGAACAATTCGCGTTCGGCACCTTCAAACTGCTGCATGGGATATGCCACATAATCATTGCAAACATCCATGGCCGCAAGGACACTTTTGGTACCTTTTATATAACGTGAAGACTTGTTGCCTACATTGTAAATGGTGTTGTAAATTTTCATTACAATTTTACGCAAAAAAGTGATTTTTTCATAGTCACGGTTCTGCGATGCATGATAAAGCTCTACGAAAAGTTGAGGATACATGTTGGCTCCTCCGGCAACGGCTCCATGTCCGCCCTGCAGAATGGTTTCCGGAAGGAAGATTTCTGTTCCGGCAATTACCGAAAATTCAGGATAATCTTTAAATGCATCTATGAGTGAAAGCAGGTAGAGCATGTCTCCCGAGCTGTCTTTAATTCCCAGTGCGCCCAACTCTCTGATATGCTTAACGGTTTCCAGCGTAAAATGCACCTTGGTGTGTGAAGGCATGTTATAGAGCAAAAACGGCAGGGGAAGCCGTGGAACCAGATTGTCAAAATAGCGCTTCACTTCGCTTTGAGAGATGGGAAAATAATAGGGCGCTGCCACAACAACTGACTGGACTCCGGCATCTTTACAAAACTCAGCCATCTCCACCGAATATTCGGGAGAAGTGTCGGTTATGCCAACCATCAGCGGCACTCTGTCATTTGTAATTTTACAGGATTTGGTAATCAGCTCTTTACGCAATTCATATCGAAAGCTTGTTGCCTCACCTGTTGTTCCTAATAAAAATATACCGTGCACTCCGCCGTCAATCATGTGATTAATCAGATTTTCAAGCCCGCGATCATCCAATTCATTATCGCTGTTGAGCGGAGTTACCATCGGAGGTATAATACCTCGAATTGGGAGTTCCATCATCTTTTTAAAATTTTAAATGTAAATTATTTTCAATTTGAGTTTTTCATTTCTAACAGTTTACAAAGAAAGTAATATCCAAAAAAAATGATTATTGTAAATTGTTAGATTTACATTGTATTTTGACTATTCATTAAAAAAATGAACTATATTTACCATTTTTGGTTAAAATAGAATAACATGAGATTCGTTTACGAAAAAATTGACGTATCGCACCAGCATTCGTTCATCACCCGCCGGCTGAAAATGGACCCGGCTTCCGACAAAATCCATTTACATAAAAATTTTGAGCTTAACTTTATCACTTCCGGCTCCGGGCGCCGCATTGTAGGGAATCATATCTCGAGCTATACCAAAGGTGATCTCGTGCTTCTTGGACCCAACATTTCCCATGCGTGGGAAGTTATTGAACCCGGTGCTGACGGCCACGGAGAGTGTATTGTCACCCATCTTTACGAAAATATCATCAGCTCTGATTTTTTCAATATTCCTGAACTTTCCGAGGTAGTGAACCTGCTTGAAGAGTCGGGCAGCGGAATTCTTTTTAAAGGTGCAAAAGTAAAAAGGGTTGGGGATTCCCTAAAAAAGATGGTTTCCATGAAAGGACTTGAACGGTATATTGAGTTGCTAAAGGTATTCAGCCTTCTTCTCCAGATTGAAGAACGGGAATTTTTGGCATTGCCTTCATCCCTGCCCGGAACCTACCAAAAGGACAGGGAAAAGATTGACAAAATCTATGAATATGTTTTTCAGAATGTTCAGGAAGGGATCTTTTTAGCTGATGCCGCACAGATTGTTCATATGGAACCCAGCTCCTTCTGCAGGTATTTTAAGAAAAAAACCAATCAGACTTTTATGGATTATGTGAAAAATGTTCGCATTGGCATTGCTGCAAGGCTTTTAGCTGAAACCGACAAACAAATCACTCAGATTTGCTACGAATGCGGATATAACAATCTGGCCAATTTCAATCACTATTTCAAAAAAGTAATGAAAAAAACACCCTCTGAATACCGGAAAACTTTTCACAAGTAAAGAGATGAAATTGATTCGCGTTTGCAAAATTTAATTATCGGGTTATCAACGTTTCGCGGGCATATTTTTGTTTGTGTATTTCCGCAAACCGAAAACCGATTTAGGGGCGCAGATTCCACGCCGCAAACCGGCAGGGCAAATTTTTTCGCTCTCACAGTTATAAAAATTTAAAGACATTATACTACTATTTAGGTTTTGAACGTTATTTAACTTTAACAATAAAATATTTGCCATGAAAAGAAAGAGAGTATTATCTGTGATTTTAGCAGTGTTGACAATTGGCTTTTTTGCCTGTCAAAAAGAGGACTTAAATGATTCCACCCCATCCACTCTGGGTATTAAGCTGATCGCCCTGAATAAAAGTTATTCCTTACCTGTGGTAAAAAACAGCACCAAATCTGCTGTTGTCAGTTCTCCATCAATGGTCTGGAACACAGTCCAAATGGTTGTCTCAAGCGTGAAACTGGAAGCTGAATTAAAAAGCCTGGTTACCGGGCGCGATTCCATTGAAATTGAATATAAATGGAATGGTCCGCAGGTAGTCAACCTGCTGGATTCGACCCTGAGTTTTGGAAGTTTTCTTCTTCAGCCCGGTTTTTACGACGAGATTGAACTGGAGATAGAAGGGAAAAAAAAGGATGCCCACCCTGAACCGGTTTTTTTTATGAGCGGAAATTACAGCAATGCAGGCGGCGAAACTACTCCGGTGGTTGTGGAAGTGTTCAGCGACATCGAATTTGAAACCGAAAGGGAAAGTGTGGAGATCTCCGAAAGCAACATGAGCATCATCAGCACCATTAAGTTGTACCTCGACGAGCTGATGGCGGGAATATCTCCCGAACAGCTGGACAATGCGGAACTTACCGACGGCGTACTAATAATTTCGGCAGAAAGCAACCTAAATTTGTATAAGTCGGTTTTGGGGAAACTGAAGGAAGACCGCGACTGCAAATACTGGCACAAAAACAAGTATGACGATGATGATGATTAGCAGGCTACGGAAAGGATAGCATCCCTTTTCTTAAAAGTATTGCGAAAAGTTCGTTATTTATAATCTTTCACAAGTTCATTAACACCCTGTAAAACGTAACGCGGGCGGTAAGCAAACTCATGAATGGTTTGTTTGGTTGAAATACCTGATAAAACGAGGCAGGTGTCAATCTCTGCTTCAATACCTGCAACTATATCTGTATCCATCCGGTCGCCAATAATTATGCTGTCTTCCCGCCGAACGCCAATCCTTTTCAGTGCAATTCGCATCATAAGGGGATTGGGTTTGCCCACAAAATAGGCTTGTTTTCCGGTAGCCAGCTCAATGGGTGAAATAAGAGCCTTGGTTGCCGGTGCTATCCCGTTTTCAATCGGACCGGTGACATCAGGATTTGTTCCTATCAGTTTGGCTCCGCTGATGACCAGGTTTACTGCCTTTTCAATCATTTCGTAGCTGTACGACCTTGTCTCTCCCATAACCACATAATCCGGATCGATGTTATTGCTTGTATATCCTACGTTGTAAATTGCATTAATAAGCCCGGCTTCTCCAATAATGTAAGCGCTTCCATTTGGTTTCTGGCTTTGCAGAAAAGCTGCTGTTGCCAGCGCGCTGGTGTAGAAATGTTCGGGACCCACATCCAGTCCCATACGGTATAATTTCTCCTGAAGTTCTTTAATGGTACGCTCACTGGAGTTGGTTAGAAAAACAAATTTTTTATTTTCATTTTTTAACCAGGTTACAAACTCCTTTACGCCATCAAGAACTTTATTCCCATGATAAATTACGCCATCCATATCGCAGATGAAGCCGGATTTGTTCCGTATATTTTCCAGAATTGATTTTTTAGCCATCTCTAATTTGCTTTAACTATACTTGAAAGGGTTTAATTTACAAATAATTTTTTTGAAAATATGGGTATTTTAAGGGCTTTCTTTTTTCTGATACTAATTGTTTAAGTTTATTTCAGCATATTTCCATGAACACATCCTTCTTTCTACTGTTTTTCAAATGGTTGCGTAAAATGTTCACACTATGTGTTTGTAAATTCATTTAGTTGCCCCCCGCCTACGCATTTATAATTTGTGTCCTGATTTTACTTTGCTGGAATAAAAAGCCGTAGTAAAAAATCCTTAATCCTGATGTCAAAGAAGTTGCTCATTTAGGTTGGGATTCTCCTTATGAAATCATTTCAACAATTGGTGTAAAAAATAAGGCCAAAACAATTGACCAGATAAAAATTCCGGCAATTAAATAAAACAAGAATTTGCGAATGTCTTTTAGAAGAATAAACCTAAGTATTAACGACACAAAAGGTCCAAGCAATCCGGTAGTTATTAATCCAAGCCCCAAAACTCCGTAGCGGTTAGCAAGTTTCATAAATTTATTTTTCTTTTTCTCGATTCTTTTCTGTCCGTATTGTTTCAATATCCAGTTTCTGAAATTATATCCGGCAAAATAGAGAATTAACACAGATGATACAGAACCAAGCGCCGTAAATAATCCGTTACAAATTGGCTGAATGCCAAGAGCAATTCCAACAGGAATTCCTTTCCACATACCCGTTGCTCCTACAAGATAAACAATTAACCTGAAAAAAGATATCGAAACAGAAGGTTACAATAAATCAGGTGTTGAAGTATGTCATAATTTACTAATACATTCAGCATCAACATTCCAGAGAAAAACCGGTTTCTGTTTTACGGATAAAACCCGATGTTTATTCCTTCAGGTTTTGTTTCTTTTTCTGCTTCTTAAAATACTGCTCCGACTTTCCCCACAGTCTTCCGGCTTTCCGAAATAGCTTTTTAACTGCCTTTTCTGCCGCCTTGTCTGCTTTCAGGTAGGCGTTGCTTTCGTAAATTTTTTCAGCAGTTTCGTCTATAAACTTTTCAGTTTTCTCAATCCATTTTCCCATTGTTATTCCAAGGTGTTAGACAGTTCTTCGGTTAACCTCGATTTTAAATCTTCTTCTGTAATATCTTTTTCCTTCATTCTTCGTGTGCGGCAACGGCTGCACAATTCAGTAATGTTTTTAATCTCTCTGGCACTGGCAACAGTTCCTTCAAAAATTTCAGAAGTGCGGTCGGTGTTTATGTAAGAACAATCCGGGTATATGTGATATCTTGTTCCTGAGGGAGTCCAGTAAACGTTGTTAAAACCGTCATTAAGCAGTTCTATTTCTTTGGTTTGCTCGGTATATTGTTCTATGGAAGCAGGGTTAAAATCGACCCCTGCAAAACCAGCAACCAAAAGGGCAATTACGGCAATAGTACCTGCAATGCCTTTGGTTTGCTTACTTAAATTTTTATTGGTGAAAATAAAAATTACCAGAGGCAAAAAGGCCAAAACGCTCATTATTGCCCCCAACTGATTTTGAATAAAAAACTTCACCTTTTGTTTTTCGGAGGCCGGATCGAGCCTGTTGGCTTTTTTCCATAAATAGGAACCGGTTATTGCCAGTGCCAAAATCACAACAATGGCAACAATTAACCACACCAGATACTCATCGCTCAGCAGTTTCAAAATGGCGAAAATTTGTCCTGCTATAGCAATAATCCATGCAAGAAATGCAAAAAGACGAAGCTGTTTGGCTTTTGCTTTGCTTTCGGGACTAGCTTCAAATATTTTACCACCACCCTGGACGGCAGGTGACTCTACATCTTCTACTTTAGTAATTTTTTTCTTAGTTGCCATTGTGTATAAATTTTTAAATTATAATTTTATTATTTTGATTGTCAATAAAGTAACAAAATTTTATTTTGGTAAATACAGGATATGGTTTTCCTTTCTGAATCTACCCGCTTTTACCTGTTTCAATTACCTGCAATGTAATAAAAATATTAATTGTAATCATCCCCATTTAGACTCTGAATGACCGATTTTTGCCATTTTTCCATTTGAGAAAGCATCACTTTCACTTTTTCAAATTCTGAAGTAGCTATGCTATTCTGCTCCAGCGAATCGTTTTCAAGTTGGTAAAGCTCAAGTGTAATTTCGACGGAATTGTTTTGGATGCGGTGTAGTTTCCAGGGCCAGTCGAGCCACGCTGCGTGGCCGGGGAAGCTGTCTTCCGGGTATTGAACGGTAATTTTGCCTGCATCTAAAGCGAGCCGTGCCGAATCAGATACTGTTTTTCCCTGTTTTTGGGCTTCCAACAGCTCTGCCATCCATTGTGCTGAAGGGGTTCTTCTACCCCGGGATGGGTATTGCCAAAAGCCCATAGGTTGAGGTCGATTTTTCATTTCACCTTCAATGGCAGGCAGCAGGCTGATTCCATCCATTATCGGTTTGTTCTCCAAATTTATGCCGGTTACTTCGAGCAGAGTAGGGAAAATATCAGATGTATTTGCGGGAAGGTTGATTGATTTGGGTTCCGGAATTTTTGCGGGCCACTCTATAATTGCCGGCACGCGCAGTCCGCCTTCGTAAATATCAGCTTTGTGTCCGCGACCACCTGTGGAGCCCACGTTGGGAAGACCGCCGTTGTCGCTGCAATACCAAAGCAGCGTATTCTTGTCTATCCCCAGATTTTTTAGCTCCTGCCTGAGTTTCCCTACTGCGCGGTCCATCCCGGTAATTTCGCCGTAAAAATGTTGTAGCTCCGGATCGAGGCCGGGATACAGCGCGCTATCCTGTGGGCTCGCAATGTGCGGAAGATGCGGAGAGCCAAACCATACCACTGTAAAAACGGGTTGCCCGGAATTCACATGCTTCCGAATGAATTCAATGGCAGCATCAACGGTAACTTCCGAGCTTTCGCCATTTAACTGAACAGCAGTCCCCTCGCGGCTCAGAATGGGGTCGTTGTCAAAAAAATTGGGCGCCGAAAGCCATTCGTCAAATCCGATGGCTCCCGGGTTTACCGGGCTTCCGGTTTGAACTGAACCCAAATGCCATTTCCCGAAATGACCGGTAACATAACCTGCCGATTGCAATACTTCGGCTATGGTTATTTCCTGCGGCCGCAGCGTGTTTCCCCAGCTAAAACAGCCAAAGCGGTTAGGGTGGCGGCCAGTCATTACACTTCCACGGGTAGGAGAACACACCGGCGCAGCAGCATAAAACCGGTCAAAGCGCAGTCCGCTGGCTGCCAGATTATCGAAGTTGGGTGTTTTCAACACCGGGTGTCCGTTATAAGCCATGTCGCCCCAACCCTGATCGTCAGCCATTACCAGAATGATATGAGGACGGGTGTCCGGTTCTTCTTTTTTTGTGCAACTGTTGAATGTTGTTGCCAGGATGAAGGGAATTGCAAATAGCGCTAATTTTTTGAGCTGTTTCATAGTATTGTAGTTTTTGTAAAAATAAAAATTAATAGACCCGGGAAAAAAGAGTGTGGTTTAACAAAACCACTCTCTATATAAGCATTCTGTAAGCTTTTTATCAATATGTGAAAATTACTTTCATCAGGTCAGGAGAGGCGTTCGCATCCCATCTATCTTTTATAGCAATAAAATAGTCTTTCCCCTCCTCGGGAATATCAACTTTACAAGGGATTTGAGAAGAGGAAACTTCTTTGAGTTTTCCCTCTTCATTTATTGTATATACGACTGCAGTTGCTTCTATTGTACCAAAATTTTCTACTTTAATATTAAGCTCTCCTTTTTTCTGTGGGATGAACACAATAGTTTTTCTGTTTTCATTTCAATTCAATTTTTTTTGTTAGATACTTTCCTATTAGTGTCAATAATAAAACTGCACACTTGTGCTTGCAATATAACTTGCTAATCTTGTATATTTTCTAATACTATTTTTTATAATTGCCTTAACACTTTGCAAGTTACTCTTTTTTTTAAAATTCCCAAGTTGATAGGCATTTCTCCGCTCGCACCGATTACAAATGCGTGCGAGCAGAGAAAAGATCTATGAGCCAAAGCTATAAATTTGAAAAATCGGATGGATTGTATTTTATAAGCCTTACAATTTAGGAATTAAGGCACAGTTGAGCCCTGAAAAAAGGCAGTAGGATGATTTTCCTGCTGCCTTTTTTCATGGGTAGTTATCATCAAAATTCACGCTCAATTGTGTTTTAATTCGTGCCTACCTCCAGGCAGGTTGGGCTTAACCCTTGCAGCACAGCGAGGAAGCATAAAGGGGATTAATGCGGGCCCCTGTTTTCCAGACTTATTCACGGCGTGACTTAAAGGCACACCGTGAATGGTTTAATGTCCTCCCTTATCTTCAATGAGCGGGAAACGGGGATCGAACCCGCGACCCTCAGCTTGGGAAGCTGATGCTCTACCACTGAGCTACTCCCGCATGTTTTCAGGGAGTGCAAATTTAAAAACTTTTAAACTTTCGTACGCTTTCCCTGAAAAAATTTTCTTTTAAATTTTCGGCAGTTTCCACGCCTGATTATAATTCAGACGGGTGAGTTTATCTGCCTCTTCCTCTAAAAATTTCTGAGCCACATCATCCCAGTGAATTACCTCCCCTACCCTGTATGCAATATTTCCCATTTCGGAAACAATGGCTGTTTTTGCCCCAACTTCCACTGATGCATTTGGTGTTCCGCCCTTGCGGATGCAATCCAGAAAATTTTGCACATGCTCTTTTAAGCCATCCCCGTAGTTATCCTTTTTATAGCCTTCAAAAAACGGCTCTTTTTTGGCATCATTGCGGTCGGGCATTAGCTGATAACCACTGCGGTCAACAACTAAGGTTCCTTTTTGCCCAACAAATGCCACTCCGTGCCCTTTCCCGTAGGGGCCGATTCCCGGATTCAATCCGCATTCCCAGACCATGGTGTGCTTCGGGTAGCCATAAAGAGCCTGCTGTATGTCGGGAGTTTCAATAGCTCCCTCTTCGTGATAGAAAATTCCTCCTCCGGGCGATATCTTTTGCGGCATTCCTGCATCCATGGCATACATGGCAAAATCGAGCAGATGAACGCCCCAGTCGGTCATGGCACCACCTGCATAATCCCACCACCAGCGGAAATTGTAATGAAAACGGTTGGCATTAAAAGGACGTTTTGGTGCAGGCCCAAGCCACATGTCGTAGTCCACATGTGCCGGCGGATCAGAGTCCGGCATTGCCGGGTACGGTTCGTCATAACCTTTGTAAATCCATGCTTTCACAAGGTGAACATCACCCAGCTGACCCGATTTGACAATGTCGGAAGCTTCAAACCAATGTTTTGAGCTTCGCTGCCACATACCCACCTGCACGGCAAGCTTAGGATATTTTTTTGCTGCCCTTACCATGGCATAACACTCCTCAATACTATGCGCCATCGGCTTTTCCACAAATACATGCTTGCCAGCCTCCAAAGCCATGATGGTCATGTGCGCATGCCAGTGGTCGGGCGTTCCGATGATTACGGCATCAATATCGGGATTGTCCAGCATCTCCCTAAAATCGGCATACAGCAACGGTCTCTTCTGAGTCATTTTTTCCACATCCGCCGCACGCGACTCCAAAATGTTTGCATCCACATCACACAAAGCGACACATTCCACATTGTTCCCATCTTCTAAAAAGCTCTTAAGGTCGCTGAACCCCATGCTCCGGCAGCCAATCAGGCCGACATTCACTTTTTCGGATGGCGATGCACAGGCATTCATAATAGCAGGAAAGGCGCTTATGGCAGCAGTGGCAATCGCCGAATTCTTAATAAATTGTCTCCTGTTAGAATTCATTTAATGTATTTTAAATTGATTATTTTTTGAAAATCGTAAAGATAGCCTATATCAGAAGAATTTTCACAATAAAAAAACTATTGTTTGATGAATTTTTTTGAACCACAGAGTTCTCGGAGGAGCACGGAGAGTTTTTTTCTTTTCTCTGTGTTTCTCGGTGTTCTCAGTGGTGAATTCTTCTTGAACCACATAGGCACATTAGGGAACATAGGTATTCACGAATTCACATTTCAACACATTGCTGCATCACTTCAATCACGATTTTCAACACTTCAGCAAACTTTTCCGCTGTTTAAGGCATGTATGGTTTATTTTTCTAAACCATTTAATTGCCAAAAAACCCAAAAAAATAAATTATAACACATAATAAACATTCAGATTTTAAAGAAACATACCATGAAAACTCTCAGAAACATCATGTTTATTCTGGTTTTCCCGCTTCTGCTTGTCGCTTGCTCCAGCAATAACGGCAATTCAGGCAGTGAGATTATCAGAAGGGTAAAGATTGAACCGGTTTGTAAGGCCGATTCGCTTTTGACAAGAACTTATCCCGGAATAGTCAGGGAAGCCAATGAGGTGAATCTGGCATTTCGCGTAGCCGGACCAATAAAAAAAATCTTAATAAAAGAAGGTGATTTTGTGAAAGCCGGCCAGCTGATTGCACAAATGGACACCCGCGATTATGAAGTTCAGTTGCAGGCTGCCCAGGCGCAATACGATCAGGTGAAGGCGGAAGCCGACCGCGTAATTGAGCTGCACAACCGCCAGAGCATTTCTAACAACGATTATGACAAGGCAATCAACGGAATGAAGATGGTAGATGCACAGTTGAAAAATGCCAGAGACCAGTTGAATGACACCCGTCTATTGGCGCCTGTATCGGGATACATCCAAAAAGTGAACTTCCTTGAAAATGAACTTGTGGATGCCGGTATGCCTGTTGCCTCCATGCTTGATATGGGGCATTATCAGGTTGAGGTGGACATTCCGGTTTCACTCTATGTGAACCGTGCGGCAATCGTCTCTTTTTCAGGGATGCAGTCTGACATTTCTAAGGAAGAGTTTCCGCTCCAGTTGCTGAGCTATAGCAAAAAAGCTAACAACAATCAGCTGTATAAACTGCAATTGCGCATCAATCCGGCAAACCAGCCAAAACTGGCGCCCGGCATGGATTTGCAGGTGAAAATGTTTATGCAGAATGAAACGGCACAGTTGGCATGCATTCCACTGAATGCCCTGTTCAATGAAGACGGAAAAACATTTGTCTGGCTCTTTAAACCGGACGGCACCGTAAAAAAACAGGAAGTTATAACCGGCAAACTCACCGGCGACGGAAGAATCCGGATTACACAAGGATTGGAAGTTGATGAGCTGATTGTGGTTGCCGGTGTAAATCTTCTGCATGAAAACGAAAAGGTGGAACCGCTTGAGCCGGTTTCCAAAACCAATATCGGAGGACTTTTATAATGTATCTATCCGAATATACTTTTAAAAATAAAGCCATCATCTGGTTTATTATGTTCAGTATGGTGGCAGGCGGAATTCTGGCATACCGCTCCATCAGCAAACTGGAAGATCCTGAAATAGTGGTGATGATGTCGCAAATCGTAACGGTTTATCCCGGGGCAACAGCCCACGAAGTGGAGATGCAGGTAACCAATGTGATTGAACAGGAGCTGAATAATTTAGCAGACCTGGAGTCGATGCGCTCCAAGTCCATGCCCAATGTTTCAATTGTGCAGGTTATGCTGGAACTGACCGTACCGCAAAATGAGATTGAACAGCGCTGGGATTTTCTTCGAAGAAAAATTAACGAAGTGATTCCAAAATTGCCAGAAGGGGCTCAAACGCCAATGGTTTTCGATGATTTTGGCGACGTTTACGGTATGTTCTATGCCATGACCGGAGATGGTTTTTCCTATAAGGAAATGAACGAAATGGCGCATTACATCAAACGTGAGATGTTAGCCCTGAAGGGTGTTGCCCGGGTTGAAATTTATGGTGCACAGGAACCGGTAACCGAAGTTGTTTTTTCTCCCTCGAAAATGGGAGAAATGGGCGTTTTTCCGATTCAGGTGTTAGCCGCTCTTTCCGGTGAAAATACAATGGTCTATCCCGGAGCGCTGCAAACCGGAGACCAGCTGCTCAATATTTCCGTAAACGGAAAAATTTCAAGTTCCGAAGATGTGGCTAATGTGCTGGTTAAAGGGCTTGACGGCAGCATTATCCGTTTAGGCGACCTTGCTGAAGTGAATGAAACTTATGCTGAGCCGCCGCGCAACACCATGCTTCTGAACAACAGGGAAGCAATCGGAATTTCACTCTCCATGGAGTCAGGCGAAAACATTGTGGAAGTGGGAAAACGGGTTGAAAAGCGGCTGGCAGAACTGCAAAAAAACATTCCGGTGGGTTATGAGTTTGAAAAGGTATTTTTTCAGCCCGACCTGGTAAACAGCGCTATTAACGGATTTGTTAAAAACCTGATTGCTTCGGTGATTATTGTTATTCTGGTGCTCATGGTTTCAATGGGTTTCCGCAGTGGTTTTATCATCGGAACGGGATTGCTGCTCACAATTTTTGCTACTTTCCCAATTCTGCTGGCAGCCGGCGGAACTCTGCAGCGCATCTCCCTGGGAGCTTTCATTGTGGCAATGGGTATGCTGGTTGACAACGCCATTGTAGTTTTGGACGGAATTCTGGTTGATTTAAAAAAAGGCGTTGAACGAAAAAAAGCGCTGATTCATCCGGCAACACGAACCGCATGGCCACTGCTTGGGGCAACTTTCATAGCGGTCATAGCTTTTTTCCCGGTCTATCTCTCAAAGGATGCTGCCGGAACCTATGCCCGCGACCTTTTTGTGGTTCTTTGCATATCGCTGTTCATCAGCTGGCTGTTGGCTATGACGCAAATCCCTTTGTTTGCCGAAAAATTCCTGAAAAACAAAAAAAAGAAAAAAGAAAGAGAGTTATACAGTGGCTGGGGTTATCGCAAGTTTCGGGAATTGTTAACCCTTTTGCTTCGCTATAAAACGGTTACTCTCACTGTTTCCGTTTTACTTTTAGCGGTGTCAGCCCTTTACTTCGACAAAATCAAAAAAGCTTTCTTTCCGGATTTCAACTACAGTCAGGTTTACATTGAATACAAGCTTCCGGCAAGCACTAATCCTCAAAAGGTTACTGAGGATTTAAAGGAAATTTCCGAATATTTCCTCTCGCTGGATGAGGTGAAGCAGGTTGTTGCCAGCCAGGGGCAGACTCCAACCCGCTATTGCCTGGTGAGGCCGATGGGCGAAGCGGCAGACAATTATGGCGAACTGATTGTGGATTTTAAGGATTACAAAACGATGGTTCGCATGAAGCCCTTGCTGAGCGAATATTTGCACACTCAATTCCCGGATTCAAAAGCGCGTATCCGAAAGTATAATCTTTCAATCAAATCTTCACACACGGTTGAAGTTGAGTTTACCGGTCCTGATCCGTCAGTACTTCGCGACCTGAGCAGACAGGCAAAAGAGATATTCCATAAAAATCCCTACGCCGACCCCTACACCATTGAAGATGACTGGGAACCGATGGGGCAGATGTTTGTTGCGCGATACATGCAGCAATCTGCAAGGAGAGCCGGCACAACCCGTTCGGATGTAAGCAATGCCATTTTAGCAGCAACCGACGGATTACCGATAGGCGAATTTTACGACGGACAAACGCGAGAAAGCATTGTGATGAAAGTGCGCAATCCTGACGGCACACGCATCGAAAATCTGGAAGATATTCCTGTTTGGAGCATGCTGCCCGACATATCGGGAATGAATGAAAATACGATTCAGGAGCTGCTTTTAGGAATTAAATCCATTGATGAACTGACCAGAGAGCTGATTAGTCCGGTTCCTCTGCGGTCAGTAACCCGGGGCATTGAACTTGAATGGCAGGATCAGGTTGTCAGGCGTCTGAACGGGCAACGCTCAATGCAGGTTCAGTGTGAGCCGCTGGATGAATTTAATCCGACAATTGTGCGCCGGGCAATGCTCCGGGAGATTGAGAATATTCAACTTCCCGACGAGTACAGTATGAGCTGGGTAGGCGAACACGAATTGAAAGGGGAAGCTCTGTACAATATTTTCAGCTATCTGCCCATTTCAGTGATCCTGATTATCCTGACGCTCATCATTCTTTTCAGGGATTTCAGAAAACCTATTATCGTACTCTCCTGTATTCCAATGGCTTTTGTCGGCATTGTTCCCGGAATGATTATAGCTGGGCAGCCATTTACGTTCATGGCAATTATTGGCGCATTCGGACTGATGGGTATGATTGTGAAAAATGCGATCGTACTTCTTGATGAAACAGAAACACTCATTTCAACAGGTGTTGAAAAATATCATGCGCTCATAAACGCCACCATTTCCCGTGCGCGCCCGGTTCTGCTTGCGTCAATAACAACCATTTTTGGCGTAACGCCGCTGATTTACGATCCGATGTATGGAAGCATGGCCGTGGCAATCGTCAGTGGTCTGCTGGTTGGAACATTAATAACCCTGCTGTTTGTGCCCATCCTCTATGCAACACTTTACCGGGTAGAGCGAATTGATGAACATGAAAACCCAAAAGAATAAGCAACATGAAAACAATCAAATATATAATACTGATTTTTATCTTTTTTTTCCGGATTGAGGGTTCTGCTCAGGAGCCGATGAGCCTGCACCAGGCAAGAGAGATGGCACTGAACAAGAATGAAGACCTCAAAGTTGCAGCAAAGCAGATTGAAAAAGCAGAGGCACACAAAGCAGCGCTGCGAACGATGCGACTGCCCTCTATATCAGCAAACGCAACAGGAATTTATCAAAACAAAAATTTTGAAATCGAGATGACTCTGCCCACCCAAATGCCAAACCCGGTGACCGGTGAGCTTGAGCCAAATATCATGATTAACCCTTCCACTGGATACCCTGTGATTGGCCCCGACGGAAATCCCATATTCAACATGTATGCCTGGCTGCCGCTGGAAATCAGTTTGAGCGGAGCTTATCTGGCGGGTGTGTCATTGGAACAGCCGGTTTATACGGGTGGAAAAATTAGTGCTGGCAACAAAATGGCGGGAATCGGCAAACAAATGGCTGAAGATAATCTGGAGCTGCAACGGTTGAATACCATTGTGGAGGCTGACGTAGCTTACTGGACTTATATTTCTGTCAATGAAAAAGTAAAACTGGCACAGCAAGCTGTGGATATGCTGGCAGTAATTGTGGAAAAAGCACGCAATGCACACGATGTAGGCATGGCAAACCGCAATGACCTACTTAAAGCACAGGTGGAATACAACAACGCAAGGCTCAATCTGCAAAAAGCACAAAATGGGCTTCAACTCAGTCGGATGGAGCTGTGCCGTGTTACCGGGCTCCCTTTCCTGACAGAAATTACTGCAACCGATACAACGGTAAAAGTTACCAGTCCGGTTTTTTCTGAATTTAATGGTGAAACAGTCAGCGAACGACCCGAATACAAGCTGATGCAAAAGAACATTGAGTTGCAGGAACAAAACATCCGGCTGGCACGTGCTGACTTTCTCCCGACAGCCGGAATTCAGGCAGGATACAATCACATCGGCGGCATCGAGTTCACCGGAACGGACTTTTCCAATACGAGCCTGAATGTGCTGGCTTCGGTAAAAATCCCGCTCTTTCACTGGGGCGAAGGAATAAAGAAAATAAAGGCTTCAAAAATTGAAAAGGAAATTTCGGAGCTGGAATTAAACAAAAACAGACAGCTTTTAATGCTGGAAACCGAGCAGTCCCGGTTGAACATGCAATTGGCGTGGGAGCGCATTCAGATGAACGAAACCGCAGTGGAACAGGCTGATGAAAACCTGCGAATTACAAAGGACAACTACGAAGTGGGAATGGAAACCATTACCGAGGTGCTGATTGCACAAACACAGTGGCAGCAGACTCTTAATGAATTCATTGATTCCAAAACCGATTTCAAAATCAAAGAGACCATCTGGATGAAAACAACAGGCAGACTCAGCTACTGACGTTGAAATTCCCGAAATTTTTTACGATTCAAGGAATTGTTCGGGCTGAGGAAAAAATTCACTACTTTTGAAATTAAAAATCCATGAAAAACACTGAGCTCCACTTTTTAAGCCAGCTTTCTGCCTACACGCTAAAAAGTTTTATCCTACGTGTAACCATGGTCAGCGGTGTGGGATTACTGTTCCTTTTTATAGCAATGAAATTCACAGGTGAGGGGGAGTTTCAGATTAGTATAATTGATTATTTGCAGGTAGTTTTCATTTTTAATATTATCTCCGAAAGCAATGTGCTCATCGACCACCTTGCAGAACGCTTTTTGCCCATTTCTGAGAAACTGAGCCTGCGCGTAATCCTGCATTTCACTGTTAGTCTGATCATCGCAGTTATCACCGTTTTCTATTTTTCAATCATCTTAAAGAAAAAGCTCTTCTTTTCATTTCCCGTGGTGCAGCTGATGATGTTTTTCGGGTTGATTTTTATTTTCATCCTCATTCTGTTTTCCGTTACACTGCGCATCATAGAAAAATGGATTTTTTCGGTGCGCCAGTTGGAAGAGCTGCAAAGCCTGAAGCTGAAAAGCGACTACAATTCGCTACAGGAACAGCTAAACCCGCATTTCCTGTTTAACAACCTGAGCGTGTTGAAATCGATGATAACGTTTGATCCGGCAGCTGCTTCGCAATTCACTCAGAATTTCACTGATGTTTACCGCTATGTTCTTCAGAGCAAGGATAAAATAACCATAAAATTATCTGAGGAGCTGGAATTCATCGAAGCCTACACATCAATACACAAAGAGAGAATCGGCGATGCAATCCGGGTTATTACCACAGTGAGCGAAACGGCGCTTAAAAAGAGTATTCCGCCACTGGCGCTGCAACTGCTTGTTGAAAATGCAGTGAAACACAATATTGCAATTAAAAATGATCCGCTGATTATTGAGATAACTGCTTCGGACAATACACTGACGGTTGCCAACAATATCAATCTGAAAGAATCAACCTATTCTGAAAAAACCGGATTGCTAAATCTGCGTCAGCGTTATGCTTTGCTGACAGACAGGCCGATGACCATAAAAAAAGAAAATGGAAAGTTTAAAGTTGAAATACCCTTGTTATAATTCAAAATGAAAATTGTTCTTGTTGAAGATGAACTGTATAACCTTCGATTGCTGGAAGAGATGATAAAAAAACTCAGGCCGGAATGGGAAATTGTTGCCACATTTGAAAGCGTAAAGGCAACTGTTGACTGGCTGAGGCAAAACCCCCACCCCGACCTGTTTTTGATGGATATTCAGCTTGCCGACGGGTTGTGCTTTTCCATTTTCAATCAGGTGGAAGTGAAAAGCATGGTGATTTTCATCACCGCCTATGATAATTATGCCATCCGTGCTTTCAAAGTGAACAGCATCGATTATCTGCTCAAGCCGTTCAAGGAAAAGGACCTGATTCTGGCAATTGAAAAATTTGAAGAGTTCAGAAAATTCACCCATGAAACCCGGGCAACACATGATTTTTCAGAAATTATGAAAGCCATTCGCGAAGGCGAAAGAAAACACCGCAAGCGTTTTCTTATTTCTAAAGGGGCAGCATACTACCAGCTGATGGTTGATGATATTGCCTATTTTTTCAGCAGAAACCGCATAACCACCGCCGTAACGTTTAACCGGCAAAACCACATTATTGATTTCTCTCTGGAATCACTGGAGGAACAACTTGACCCTGAACAGTTCTTCCGTGTAAACCGGCAGGTTATTGCCAATGTTCAATCCTTTGAGAAGATTGAAAACTATTTTGACGGGAAATTGAAAATACGTCTTCACCCGCCTTATGATGAAGACCTGATTGTCAGCAGACTGAGAGCTCCTGCACTCAAAGAGTGGATTGGCAGATAGACTGCTGTTTCACGAATTAAAATGCAGCTATCCTTTCCTGAACACATAAACCAGCGAACTGCATTTTTCGGGTTTCACCAGACATTTGAGCCAGAAAAATGTGCCGAAAAATATACCTCTCAAAAAATGCATTTCACTATTTTTATATTTCTCGCTAAGCATAGAGACATAAAAAGTGTCGAAAGGCATGGTGTGTAATGAAACAAGGTGAAATCCATATTTCTCACCGAACAGTTTCATCTGTTCCGGCCCAAAATGCCACAAATGGCGCGGCACATCCCATGCTGCCCAGAACTCGCCGTAAAAGGCAGAATCATAAGAAGTGTGATTGGGAACGGCAATAATCAGCCTGCCTGTGGGTTTGAGCAACTCCGAAAAAGCCTGCATATTTTCCCTCAACCGATGAATATGTTCCAAAACATGCCACAGGGTGATTATGTCAAAACTTTGCTTTTCCATTCGGAAAAGTTCTTCTGTTTCCGCAATCTGAAGATTGAATTCCCTTTTTGCAAATTCCCGTGCATGGGCATTTTGTTCTGTTCCGAAGACATCCCACTGCTTTTTCCGCATTTGATTTGCAAAAAATCCGGTGCCCGCACCCACATCCAAAATTTTGCCGGTTTTCAGCCCGCTGACTTTTTTTAACAGGTAACTTTTTCTGCCCAACATGTAATTCCGCACAGTTTTATACAACCTGTTCACCAATCCTCTCGATGTATTGGAATGTGAAATATACTCCTCGCTCTGATAGTATTTTCCGGAGTTTTCCTCATCCTCTGCATTTGCCGTAAACCTGAAACCGCATCGCAGACATTCATGAACTTGAAATTGTTGGCGGGAAACAAAAAAATCAACACAAGTTATGTGGGGTTTAAAAATTTCACCGTCACAAACCGGACATTTAGTGATGCTGAACAGAGCCATAAAATATACTGGAATTATTTAATTCTTTCACGGACAAACCCTGCTTTTAGCAGGGGTACTTCACAGCAATTTTCAAACTGAAAAAAGTGTATCCGTGGTTTTGTCATATTTCGGGTGCATTTTCCAGCAGATAAGCTTCCGCCTCGAGGTTCCACAATCCCTTGGTTTTGCTCACAAGCTTGTGCAGCTGAGCAAAAAACGGCTCAGTTTTCCCCAGTTCCGCAAAATCTTCAATTGCTGTCAGCGGAATATTTTTGTGGGTATAAATGAGTTTTTTCCCTCCCGGAATATCTGGAAGGTTGAGTGTGGTGTCAATTACCGCATTCAATCCGCCAATATGAGTTATCAGTCCAGCAGGATCAAGCCCCTTGCTCATATACTCTATTGCTTCAAGCATATCGTCGTTGTTTCCGCCCGATGTACCCACAATATGAGTGGAATTGTAATGAACATTGTAAAAGTTGAGCCTTGCCGTAAAATCGGGATGAGAAGGTCCTGCAAAAAAGTTAAGACAACCATCCATTCCAAGGATAGCATCACCCTGTTCAATAACCGGGGCAACCGGAGCAAAAACAAAAACATCATCATAACCTGTTCCGCCGGAAATTTCCCGGAGCTTTTCCACAGGATTTTCAATATTTCCGGTATTCAGATAAATCAGTTCAATACCTTTTTCCTTTGCCCACTCCACCGGAAATATTTCGGCAGCACGATCGAGGCGGTTTTGATCAATGTCGGTAACCACAAACAGGGAAGGCTTCCGGTCTTTTCGGTTAACTACATAATTAATGGCTGCAAGTCCCATCGGCCCAACACCGGCAAGAAGTGCCATTTTCCCTCCATCCACAATTTCCATCTGATGAACGTAGGAACCCGGTTTGGTGTGGTAGTTTGCGTGCATGGCGCCAATTACGCAACTCAACGGTTCTGCCAGCGATGCAGGATAATAGCCGGGCCCATCGTATATTAGCAGGCAATCCTGCACCATTACATCCTTCGGAATAACAATATAAGTTGCATCACCGCCAATATAGGGATATGAATATCCGGGAGCGCTGAGCACGCCCATTGGACCATCTTCATAAAATATGGCAGGCTGAATAGAATATTTCTGACCAGGTTTAAATTTGTGCTGCCAGTTGGCGCCCACTTTTAAGATTTCACCGGCAAATTCATGCCCGATAATCACCGGATTTTCATGCACATTGTCGGGAACGCGCTTGTGTGTAGCCCCCTGTTCGGCAGCTTTATAGCTCGACATGCAAATACTGTCGGAAACCACCTTTGCAAGAATTTCATCATCACTGATTTCCGGAAGCCGGAACTCTTCAAGTCTCAAATCTTTCTTTCCATATAAACGTACTGCTTTGGTTAATAAGCCTCCCTTAATCTCTCCAGAGGAGGGAGATTGTTGAGTGCTATTCGATTTTTTCATTTCTAAAATTTTTAATTATTTTAATTATCCTTTTTTCCTCTACTTAAAAAAATTTAAAAAAACCTCCTATTTTAACATGTTTTGCCCACCGGTTACAGGTACCGCTTGTCCGGTTTCATATTTTTGATCGATGACATACAAAACTGCTTTCACCACATCTTCCGGGGTGCATCCACGCCCTGCGGGAACCTGTGCCTCATAGTGAGCTTTAACTTCGGCAACGGTTTTGGCGCCGGGCACTTTTCCAGTATTCAGATATTGCACAAACAATCCTTTTTCGGGATCGCTCCACAGCGGTCCGTCAAAATAATTTCCCGGACAGATGGAGTTCACTTTAATGTGAAACGGCATCAGCTCCAATGCAAATGACTGAGTCAGTCCGATACCGCCAAACTTTCCGCCGGCATAAGCAAAATTCTTGTTGCTCCCTTTCAACCCCGATTTCGAGTTAATCTGAATAATATCCATGTAATGTTCCGGATTGTAGCGATGCTGGATTTTCATCACTGCCTGAGCATATTTTGCACACAGGAAATATCCGGTGTAATTCACCTTTGTCATCAGCTCAAATGTTTCCGGCTCCATCTCATCTAAGCTGCCTGCATGGAGAATGCCGGCATTTGAAATTAAGACATCCAGCCCGCCAAATTCAACCACAGTTTGCCGGATCATCTCCTTCACTGATGTTGCATCAGCAACATTCACCGGAATGAAAACTGCCTTGTTTTTCTTTCCTATAGAGTTCAGCCTGCCGGTAAAGCTTCTCCCCTTCTCTTCGTTCAGGTCGGCTACAACAACATTTACTCCTTCGCCAAAAAGAATTTCTGCAATTCCTGCTCCAAATCCCTGAGCGGCACCGGTAATCACCACAACCTTATTTTTTAATCTTCCCGCTCTCTTTTTGCCTTCCGACACTTTTTTTCGATAATTTTCCACCTCCCAACTCTCAATGAATGCTACCTGCTTGGGCTCCATCGGATGGGGACCTCCAAAGTTTTCGGAATAGCGGGCAATCCGGCAAAAATCATTAACTGTATCTTTCAGATAACCGGCAGAAGCAGCTGAGTCTTCAGCCACAATAACCCCTTCATTTTGAAAGAATACAATTTTAGGCATCATCCCTTTGCGTTTATGAAACGCCTCAATTTTTTTCTGTGCTTCCACAATAATTTCTTCTGCACTCCCTTCATCTTCTATAAACAGATATTCTGAAAGTCCGTAAACAATCTGGTCGGGATTGAAAGGGTGTGCTATCCATTTTTCAAAAGTTTGCCTGTTTTTCGTGAAGTCAGCAATCAGTGAATTTTTAAACGCAGCAACCGTTTGCAGCCTCTCTTTGGAAAGCAGCATCCGAATGCCCGGAATAATCTCCATCATTTTTTCCGAAACAGGCAGCTCCTCAATCTGTGGAAAAACATCAAAGGCGCTTTTAAGTTTTGTTTCAACAGCGGCATAAATATCTTTAATTTCATCAACGCTGTCAGCTGCCACAAAAATTCCATGATTTTGAATCAGTACAATCTTCGGGTCGCAATCAAATTTCTGCCGGTATTCAAGAATCTTTTTCTCAATGGTTTTAAAAAGAATATATCCCGGATCGGTGTAGGGCACAAACAATGCTTCCTCTCCAAAAATTCTGCGGCTATCCTTTTCGGCGTTGTTGCTGCACATCAATCCGTTGACCAGTGTAGAATGTGTGTGCACCACAAAGCTGTAACCGAACAGGTTGTGCAGTGAAGTTTCCACAGAAGGGCGCAAACCCGATTCCGGATTGAGCCTGCTGTTGAGCAGTGCCTGCTTCACCTCTTCTTCGCGCAGCGCTGCATCAGATGAAAACTGCCGTGTGGAAATTTCGTTCAACTTTTCACGGCTGAGCTTGCAGAAACTGTTTTCGTCAATCTCTCCCAGATTCACTCCGCTGGCTTTTATCCACAAATGCCGGTCATCCTTGTAGGAAGTGTTTCCACCACCAGCAATCACGTAGGCTTTGTCCTGCCCGTAATATCTTGATATTTCTATTAAATCGTTGATTTCAGGTTTCATGTTTCTCTATGTTACATTTTTTGAAAATATGCAATAACGGCTTTACCTAAGTCAGCAAACCACTCTTTTTCTTCGGTTTTTGCCTTTTTCCCTTTCAAATAGCCCTCTTCTCCATTTGCAGCCAGATATTGGTGTGCTGCAAGAATTGCAGCGCCTTCGTAGTTAATATCCCGAAGCTGCGCGTCTAAAGGAACTCCGCCGCGGCAAGTAACCTCCAGCGGTGTGAGTTGCGGCGTGTTGTGTTCCGTTCCAAATGTAACCAGAAACCCGTTTTCATGGAAAAAAGCAACAAATTTTTTTAAAATTTGAAAATCGTTTCTTCCGGGAATCAACTCAATGGAATAAATATCTTTTGCAATCAGAGCCTGCAGCAGTTTTTCCCAATCTTCCTCATAATCCGTAAAATTTCCTTTCGCATCATCCAACAAAACCGGATAACAGGTAATACCTCCGGCATCAATAATCACCTCAACTGCTTCCTCCAGCGTTAGAAAAGCATCCGCATCTTCCGGTACAAAGGCAGCTCCTCCGGTCTTGAGCAGATTCCCGCGGATTTCATTTTCCACACCTGCAAAATCTTCTATTGAAGATTTCAGAGATTTCCCTGAAAATATTTTTTGAAAAAGCTCCATTCTGCCAGCCTCGGAGCTCTCTTTTTCATATACTGCCAACCGCACTGCCTGAGCAATATGCCGTTCGCGAAAAAGAGTTTTTGCCAATTTTTTCTGCAACTCTGCAGCATCAAAAAATAAATCTATTCCGGTTTTTCCAAAAAAATCATTCAGCTTGTCAACCATCTGATAGGTTTGGCGGTTGCTTTCCGTTTGCAATCTTCTCATCTTTGACAAAGAGTGTTCGCTCATGTTCACCGGAAACCGCAATCCCTTACCGCTCAAATAGGTACGCCCCGGATTATTGGGATCGTTCACCCGCACTCCCTCTTTTTGCAAATCGTGCTGCAATGTCATAAACTCAATGTTAAAAAGAGGAAATATTCGGTATTTCTTAGCTAATCCGGCAAATTCATCATACCCGCCGGTAGTGTAGAAATCATTGATACCCAACACTTTGATTCCTTCTTTCTGAGCCATTTGAAAAGCCTGTTCAATATCAGTAAAAGCTGAAAAAGAGTGCGGAGTATGAATGTGCCCGTTAATCCCGGGTATTGACTTTTCCTTCTGTTTCAAGTGCCATTTTATCAGCTCCTGAGCTTCGGGAAATGAAGCGAAAAAATTGTTTTTGTCAGTCATGTTTTTATTGAAACGATTCTCAGACAAAGATAGTGAAGTCCATGAAACTAACCGTTATCATTTGGATTTGAACACCAAACGGAAGTGTACATTAAATAGATGTAAAAAAAGAAGTTATGTTTTGGTATTTAAAAAAAAGAAAATACTTTTGCAGTCCCGATTATTGTCCGTATTAATTAATAATGTAAAAGATTGATCTCCTTTGGATAACAACTTTCAGGGAAGCCCGAAACTCTGAATGCACCACAGGAATTGATTAAATGTTGAATAAAAAAATTTGGACGAGTGAATACATTAAGTTACAAAACCGTATCTGCCAACCGGGCAACCGCGAACAAAGAGTGGGTGCTTGTTGATGCTGAGGGTATGGTACTTGGCCGTCTGGCCAGCGAGGTGGCAAAGCTTCTCAGAGGCAAGCACAAGCCTGAGTTTACTCCGCATGTTGATTGTGGCGATTATGTCATTATCATCAATGCCGAAAAGGTGAAACTCACCGGCAAAAAGCTTACCGACAAGGTTTATGTTCGCTACACCGGTTACCAGGGTGGATTAAGAAAACAGACACCGGAAGATATTCTGGAGAAATATCCGGAAAGGTTAGTTGAAAAAGCCGTTAAAGGAATGTTACCCAAAAATAAATTGGGCAGGCAAATGTTCCGTAATCTGCATGTGGTAGTCGGACCTGAACACAAGCACGAAGCCCAAAAGCCAAAAGTTATTGATTTAAGTACGAATAATTAAAAAAAATGGAAGTAGTTAATACAATAGGACGTAGAAAAGAGGCAATTGCACGCATATATGTAAACGAAGGCAAAGGAAATATCACCATTAATAAACGTGATTTCAAAGAGTATTTCCCTATCAGCACATTGCAGTATATTGTTCTTCAGCCGTTAAACCTGACAGAATCCACTGAAAAGTATGATATAAAAGTGAATCTCGGCGGGGGTGGCGTTAAGGGCCAGGCAGAGGCACTGCGCCTAGCTATTACCCGTGCATTGATAGAGATTAATCCCGAATTAAGAGGCGAACTGAAAGCTGCCGGTTTTGTTACCAGAGACCCGCGCCAGGTAGAGCGCAAAAAGCCGGGTCAGCCTAAAGCAAGGAAACGGTTCCAATTCTCAAAACGTTAATATTATTATTTATTGTTAAATATCATGGGTCTAAAACGGTTGAGACTTTCCAAGGAGAAACTACTCAACGGTTGCTTTTAGAATCATTAAAAAAGTAAACAGATGCCAAGAGTATCATTTCAGGAATTATTGGATGCAGGCGCCCATTTCGGGCACCTGAAAAGAAAGTGGAATCCCAACATGGAGCCTTATATCTTCATGGAAAAAAACGGAATCCATATTATTGATCTGCAAAAGACAATAGTTAAAATTGATGAAGCAGCATCTGCAGCAAAGCAGATTGCCAAATCAGGACGTAAAATCCTCTTCGTTGCCACAAAAAAGCAGGCTAAAGAGCTGGTTTCCGACCTGGTGAAAAAAATTGACATGCCCTATGTAACCGAGCGCTGGCCCGGTGGCATGCTGACCAACTTTCCTACAATCAGGAAAGCAGTTAAAAAGATGGTTTCAATCGACAGAATGGCAAAGGAACCAAGCTGGGAAAACCTGTCAAAAAGAGAAAAACTCCAGATTACCCGTCAAAGAGTAAAGCTTGAGAGAGTTTTGGGAAGTATTGCAGACATGGCACGCTTGCCTGCAGCACTGTTCATCGTTGACGTGGTGAAAGAAAAAATTGCCGTTCATGAAGCACAGCGGTTGGGTATCCCCATCTTCGCCATTGTGGACACGAACTCCAATCCGGAAGGAATTGATTTCGTCATCCCTGCCAATGATGATGCTTCGCAGTCTATTAATCTCATTGTGGGTGCGATCACAGAAGCTATCAGTGAAGGACTGAACGAAAGAAAGGCAGAGAAAAAGGATGAGGCAGAAAGCAGCGCTCCAAGAAAAAAGAGCCGCAGAAAACCAAGAAGAGAAAGAAGGTCTGAACAGGAATCGCCCGAAAAGAAAAAAGCTGCTGAAAAAGTAGCCGAAGATGAAGAGGCAGATGAGAAACTGAAAGTTCAGAAAACTGACAATGACGACATTGAAGATGACGACATTGAGAAAGAAGATGAGGTTGAAGATGATGACATCGAAGATGAAGATGAAGATGAAGATGAGGTTGAAGATGAAGACATCGAAGATGAAGATAAATAAGTAACAGGATTTTAAAACATTATAAAAAATAAAAAAATGTCTTTTACAACAGCAGACGTAGTAAAACTGAGAAAAGCAACCGGCGCAGGAATGATGGATTGTAAAAATGCCTTAGCTGAAGCTGAGGGAAATTTTGAAAGAGCGCTTGAAATTATACGTGAAAAAGGGAAATTGGTTGCCAGCAAACGTGCCGACAGGGATGCATCTGAAGGAGCTGTTTTGGCCGGAACAACCGAAGATAAAAAATTTGGAGCGCTTGTCGTTCTGAATTGTGAAACTGACTTTGTGGCAAAAAATGAGAACTTTGTTGAGTTCACCAACAATATTTTGAAATCGGCATTAAGTAAAAAGCCGGAAAATCTGGAATCACTCAAAAAGATTAGCCTTGATGGAAGAACCATTGAAGCGCAGGTAACGGAGCAAACCGGAGTGATTGGGGAAAAACTTGATCTCTCTTTTTACGGAAAGATTTCTGCAGAAACAGTGGTCAGCTACATTCACCCCGGAAACAAGCTGGCATCTGTTGTTGGTTTCAGCAAAGCCGGAGTTGACCAGCAGATGGCAAGGGATATTGCCATGCAGGTTGCTGCCATGTCTCCTGTTTCAATTGATGTGGACTCCATTCCTCAGGAGGTAATCGACAAGGAACTGGAAATTGCAAAGGAAAAATTCCGTCTCGAAGGAAAGCCCGAAGCAATGTTGGACAAAATTGCACAAGGCGCACTGCAGAAGTGGTATAAAGAGGTGACTCTGCTGAATCAGGCTTTCATTAAAGACTCAAAAATCACAGTAAAAGAATATCTGGCTCAGCATGATAAGGAGCTGGTTATTACCGGCTTTGAGCGCTATGCCTTAGACGCATAATCAAAAGATAATATATTGTAAACCGGCTGTTCATCATACTTCCGGTTAAAAAAAAGGTTGTCTGGTTTTTCACGGACAACCTTTTTTGTTTTTTGCCCTCTTTAAAAAATTTCAACCTGCCACAGAGCAGGAAATAAACGAATGCTTATATTTAGGGAAAATTTCAAAAACAATGGATTCATATATTATGACCGGAGGATTGTGGATTTTTATAGTTCTTGCAATTTCTGTAATTTTCATCATACTTGGCACTACCCGGCTTAAACTTCACCCTTTTGTGGTGCTTTTGCTGGCATCCTATCTGGCAGGCGCACTGGCAGGCTTGCCGGCGGTAAACATTGCTGCAACCATTACCCGCGGATTTGGGGATATCATGGCCTATATCGGAATTGTCATCGTTTTGGGAACCATCATTGGCGTGATTCTTGAAAAATCAAATGCAGCCATAAAGCTTGCGGAACTGGTACTTAAGCTGGTCGGGAAAAAACATCCTGCCTTAGGTATGTCGCTAATCGGCTACATTGTTTCCATTCCGGTTTTCTGCGATTCCGCCTTTGTTATTCTCTCTTCGTTAAAAAAATCATTGGTGCATCAAACTCGCAAACCCTCCGCAGTGCTCTCCATTGCATTAGCCACCGGACTCTATGCAACGCACACATTCGTACCTCCCACTCCCGGGCCAATTGCTGCTGCCGGCAATCTGGGACTTGACGAACAGCTTGGTATGGTTATTCTGTTTGGTCTGGCTATTGCTTTTGCAGCACTTTTTGCCGGCTATTTATGGGCTTTGTTTGCCGGAAAAAAATTCACAACATCAGAAGATTCCGAAGCATTTTCCCAAAACCTCCGGGAAAGCATAAAACTTCCCTCCGCAGCAAAATCACTGATGCCGATTCTTGTTCCTATTTTACTGATTGCAGCGCGTTCGGTAGCTGCATTCCCGTCAAAGCCATTCGGAAACGGTATTTTTTTCGATTTCCTCAACCTCACCGGTCAGCCCGTAAATGCGCTGCTTATTGGATTTCTGTTGTCTCTTCTGCTGTTTCCGGTTTTTAACAAGGAAACACTAACCGGCTGGATTGGAGACGGAATCAGCGCGGCAGCACCCATTCTACTCATTACTGGAGCAGGTGGTGCATTTGGTGCAATCCTGAATGAAACACAGATTGGGGAAACCATCGGGAACTCCTTAGCCGGCTACAATCTGGGTATTTTCCTGCCGTTTATTATCGCAGCGGCATTTAAGACGGCTCAGGGCTCTTCCACAGTCGCAATGATTGCCACTTCAGCGCTCATCGCTCCGCTGCTCACCAGTATAGGACTGGATTCACTCAGCGGGAAAGTACTTGCCGTAATGGCTATCGGCGCCGGAGCAATGACGGTATCCCACGCAAATGACAGCTATTTTTGGGTAGTTACACAATTTTCGGGAATGGATGTTAAAACGGGATACAAAACCCATACTGCCGCTACCCTGATTCAGGGTTCGGTATCCATGCTGTTTGTCTATTTACTCAGCATTTTTCTGATTTAACCCTGCCAATTATTCTGTTCAAAAAAAGCAATCATGAAAAAAAACAGACAATTTCAGTTAGCCATCATAGGATGCGGAAAAGTTGCTCATCTCCATGCCAGAGCAATTCAGAATCTATCGAATGCGACTCTTGCGGGAGTCTGGAGCCGGACAAAGGAGAGGGCGCAAAATTTTGCCATACTGCATGAAACCACTGCATATGGCAACATCTCTGAGATGATCAAAACCGCAAAAATTGATTTGGTTATCGTCTGCACGCCCCATCCTTTTCACCGGGAACCGGCTGTTGAAGCAGCACGCGCCGGTGCAAATGTTTTAGTTGAAAAGCCCCTTGCCTCTTCACTTGAAGACTCCGACCTGATTATAAAAGCATGCAAAGAAGCAGGCGTAAGGCTGGGAGTGGTCAGTCAGCGGCGATGGTATGCACCGGTTTTGCGAATGAAAAAAGCCATCAACAAGGGTAAAATCGGAAAACCTGTGCTCGGTACGGTCAATATGTTGGGCTGGCGTGATAAAAACTACTATGATTCGGATGAATGGCGCGGAACATGGGAAATGGAGGGCGGCGGCGTACTGATAAACCAGGCGCCTCATCAGCTGGACATTTTGCTTTGGTGCATGGGCGAAGCAATTGAAGTTTACGGATTATGGGAAAACTTGAATCACCCCTATATTGAGGTTGACGATACTGCACTTGCCATTGTGAAATTCAAAAACGGGGGAATAGGAAATATAGTTGTGAGCAACTCCCAGAAACCCGGAATTTACGGGAAAGTACATATTCACGGCGAAAACGGTGCATCTGTCGGTGTTCAGACCGACGGTGGTGCAATGTTCGTTGCCGGCATGTCCAATGTGCTGGAGCCGCCCGTCAACGATTTATGGACCATACCCGGAGAAGAAAAACTGCTGGCAAAACGAATAAAAAAGGATACCCGGTTTTTCAATTCAATCGACCCGTTAACATTCTATATGGAGCGGCAGATTGAAGATTTTCTGAATGCCCTGGAAGAAAACAGGGAGCCGCTGATAACCGGCGAAGACGGGCGCCGAACGGTCGAACTCTTTACTGCCATCTACCGCTCAACCCGAGAAAACGCACCGGTAAAGCTTCCGCTTTAAACTTGATTAATCTTCCCGGTTCATGCTTCGTATATCATAATAATGGAATCCGTATTTAACTCCTTTGTGATTTGTAGCTTCAGACAAGGATAAAAAACTATTTATTCCGAATTTCGAGATAACGCTGCAGGTGCACTGCATTCAGCTCATCGCTATCGCCATATTGCAGGCGAAGTTCCTCAAGTTTTTCATGAAGGTCATCACGAATAGTGGCATACGCCGGGTCGTCATAAACATTTTTCATCTCCGCGGGGTCGGCTTCCAGATCATACAATTCCCACTCATCAATATCATAGTAAAAGTGCATGAGTTTGTATCTTTTTGTGGCAACTCCATAATGTCGTTTAACCATGTGAACAGAGGGATATTCATAATAGTGATAATATACGGCATCACGCCAGTCGGTGGTTTTGCCTGCCACCAGATTACGAAAGGATTCCCCCTGAAAGTCTTCTGGCGCATCAATTCCTGCATAATTTAGAATTGTGGGAGCAAAATCCAGATTCTGCACTAAGTCCTCAATCACGGTTCCGGGTTTTATCTCCTTCGGATAGCGCATCACCAGCGGCGTACGGAATGATTCTTCATACATGAAGCGTTTGTCGAACCAGCCGTGTTCACCCAAATAAAAACCCTGATCGGAGGTGTAAATGACAATCGTGTTATCTGCAAGCCCCGCTTCGTCAAGATAATCGAGCACCTCACCCACTCCATCATCAACCGATTTAATGGTGCGCAGATAATCTTTGATGTAGCTGTTGTATTTCCACAGAGCAACTTCCTTATCCGTCATTGTTGGATATTTTGCAAGGAAATCTTCAATTTTGGGTGTGTATGCCGCAAGCCAGTCTTCACGCTGCTTGGGCGTGAAGCGGTTAAGCTCCCTGATAAATCCCGTGCTATCGCCGTTGGGGTCCACAAGCATTTTAAAATCGTGCCCCCACATGGCGTGTCCGTGAATCTGCATCTCCTGCTCTTTGGCGGCTGTGCCCCGTCCTTCATAATCATCAAAAAAGTTGGCGGGCGGCTCAAAAGTAACATCATCATACAGAGTCAGATATTTTGGAGCTGGCTGCCAGTTGCGGTGAGGCGCCTTATGATGATAGAGCACACAAAACGGCTTATCCGGGTCGCGCTTGTTTTTCAGCCAGTCAATGGTTTTTTCTGTGATAATCTCCGAAACATATCCCTCATAATGCACCCGTTCGCCATTCAGAAAAAAATCGGGATTGTAGTAAACACCTTGACCGGGCAACACCATTGAATAATCAAACCCTTGTGGCGTTCCGTCAAGATGTATTTTACCAAACATTGCTGTTTGATAACCATTGGATTGCAAGTGTTTTGCAAAATTATCCTGATCCCAGTCATACTTTATTGTATTATCCACCTTCCCGTTAATGTGACTGTGCTTTCCGGTCATCAAAACTGCGCGGCTGGGGGCGCATATGGAATTGGTTACCGTGGCGCGTGTAAAAATTGCACCTTCATGGGCAAGCCTGTCGATTTGAGGGGTTTCATTCAAACCGTAGCCGTAGGCGCTGATTGCCTGATAGGCATGATCATCACTCATGATATAAATGATGTTGGGGCGTTGGGCTTCCTGCTGTTTGGAGTGGCAAGCCGAAAAAACAGCTCCGATAAGGAGCAGAACAAAAAAATTGGAGAACAATCGTTTCATTGCTGTTATTTTTGATGTTTACTATTTCAATATTAAACTATGAGAAAATCAAAATTCTGTTCGTTCTGTTTTGATTGATATTTTCAAAAGAAGATAAAGCTACATTGCTTACAAAATTACTAATATCGGGAAAAGATAAGATTAAATAAAACATTTTGCTGAAAATTTAATTGTTACGGATTTAATTTGTGGTTACGCACAATCACCCAATTTATCATCCGTCAGAAGATGGGATAAAATATTTTCAGGCTGTGGCAGATGAATTTGCATCATTTGCCGTATTTTTGCAACTAAACGGATTAATACTTTTCACAATACTCTCAATTGAAACAGATAATTCAAAAAATGAAAAAAATGACTTTTTTTTATATTGCACTTGCCGTTGCGGTTGCAACAATTATGCTTTTTGCCTATAACTCAAGAAAAACAGATAGTAAGCTGTTGGATCAGTCTCATTTTAAAGTACCCGTAGCAGCAGAAATCATCCCCGACACTTTTATTAATTTCGGGAAACAGCGAATTGACAACTATTACTGGCTAAAGGACAAAGAAAATCCAAAGGTTATTGAATATCTCAATGCAGAAAATAGATACACCGAAAAAGTAATGCTTTCCACCAAAGAGCTGCAGGAGACCATTTTCAGCGAAATTGTGGGCCGGATAAAGGAGGATGATGAAACTTATCCTCTTTTCAGAAATGGCTTTTACTATTACAGCCGCACCGAAAAAGGGAGGCAATACCACACCTACTGCCGCCGAAAAGGGTCAATGGATGCATCAGAGGAAATCATCTTTGATGTCAATCAAATGGCAGAAGAAAAGCCGGCATTCATTTTTCGGGGATACTCCATTAGTCCCGACAACAGCAAAGCAGCCTATTTTTTCAACGAAACGGGATCTTTTGCTGAATTTATTCTAAAAATCAGGGATTTGAACACAGGCAAAGATATTGGATTCGAAATAAACGGAGCAAAATCGGTTGCCTGGGCAAACGACAGTGAAACGCTGTTCTACAGCACAATAGACAACACACTTCGTTCAAGTAAAATCTGGCGGCAAAATGTAAATGAAGCCAAGGGAACAGAGATATATGAAGAAACTGATCTGAGATTTACCACCCACGTTATGGGAAGTAAAACCAAACAGTTCATCTTTATCAGTTCCAGAAGTTCAACTACCAGCGAGGAGCGTTTTATTTCAGCCGACCGTCCGGGTGATGTTTTTCAGATGTTTTTACCCCGCACTCAGGATGTTGAGTATGATGTATATGCCCACGGGGAGAAATTTATTGTACGCTATAAAGACAATGAAAACCTGAACGGGATGATTTATGAAGTTCCGCTGGAAGACTTTGCGGATAAATCAAAATGGAAAGAGTTGATTCCCCACCGTCACGACTCGCGTATTGAGTCGGTTGATGTGCTTCAGGAATACCTTTCGGTGCAATTCCGCAGAAATGGTTTGTCCGAAATTGAAATCCTGTCGCTGGTGAACGATGAAGAACCGCATCTGATTTCATTTCCCGAACCTGTCTATTCCGTATTGCTAAGCGGAAATCCGGAATATGAGGCAACCACAGTACGTTACAGCTACAGCTCGCTCAACCGGCCAACTACGCTTTTTGAATATAATATTCCGGACCAAGAGAGCAAAATTCTTAAAGTGCAGGAGGTGCCCTCAGGATTTAATCCCGGTGATTACACCGTAGAGCGATTATGGGCAACTGCCGGAGATGGTGTAAAAGTGCCTATGGCAATAGTTTACAGGAAAGGGTTGAAAAGAGATGGTAGCAACCCTGCCCTGCTCTATTCCTACGGAAGCTATGGTATCAATACAGATGTCTATTTCAGAGCTAATTTATACAGCCTGATTGACCGGGGTTTTGTTTTTGCCATAGCACAAATCCGCGGCGGCAGTGATTTTGGTGAGCAATGGTATGAGGATGGTAAAATGCTGAAAAAGAAAAATACATTCACAGATTTCATTGCCTGCAGCGAGCTCTTAATTCGTGAAAAATACACTTCACCCAAAAAGCTGGCTGCAATGGGTGGCAGCGCCGGCGGACTGCTGATGGGGGCTGTGGCGAACATGCGCCCCGAACTTTATCAAACCATTGTGGCACAAGTGCCTTTTGTTGATGTCATCAACACCATGCTTGACCACACACTCCCGCTTACCACACGTGAATATGAGGAGTGGGGAAACCCCAATGAAGAGGAATATTACAACTACATACTCTCTTACTCACCCTACGACAACATTAAAGCTCAAAATTACCCCAATATATTAGTCACGGGAGGTATCAACGACTCGCAGGTACTGTTTCACGAACCTGCAAAATATGTGGCTAAACTTCGTGCAATGAAAACCGACAACAACCTTTTGTTGTTACACATGAATATGGATTCAGGACATGGCGGCGCTACCGGACGCTACGATGGTATTAAAGAAATCGCATTCGAGTATGCCTTTATTTTAAACCGGGTGGGAATTGACAAATAGCTCAAATAACAAAAAATGATCCAAATAAAAAGAGTTTACGAAGAATTGGGAGATGACGACGGACATCGCATTTTAATCGACCGGCTCTGGCCGCGTGGGATAAGCAAGGAAAATGCACACATTGACTTGTGGCTAAAAGAGATTGCTCCATCTACAGAGCTCCGGAAGTGGTTTAATCACGATCCGGAGAAGTGGGAAGAGTTCAAAAAATTATATAGAGATGAGCTTTCCGAAAAAAAAGAGATGATAAATCAAATCAAAGAGTTGGAGCAGAAACATGAAACGGTTACGTTACTCTTTTCGGCAAAAGATACCGAACATGCCAATGCCAAAGTTCTGTTTGAAGTGCTGGAGGAGAAGAAATCCAAGTAAAGCTCAAAGTTCAAATAATTATTTTCGAATAGGCGCCATTATTAGATGCCCTTTTTGAAACCTTAGCCTTAACAGGATATTTTTGTATTTTTGTCTGCTGTATTTTTTGAGTAAATTACTTGGCTGGATATGCACACCATTACAGAAATAAGACACCTTACAGAATCTACGTTTGTTCTGCAACTAGAACGCAGGAGACTGCCGTTTCAAACAGGGCAGTTTGTAATGCTGCGTCGTCCCGGCTCCATTGAGCAGCGTGAATATTCCGTTTACAGCGGCGAGCAGGATGACTTTCTGGAAGTGCTTGTGCGTGAAATCACTGGCGGGAGGGTATCTCCCGGATTGAAAAAAATGAAACCCGGCAATCAGCTTGAAGTGGAAGGAGCTTTTGGTTTTTTTAGGTTTCAGCCCGATTCGTTTCCTTTTCAGAAATTTATGTTTATTGCCACCGGCACGGGAATAAGCCCGTTTCACAGTTTTGTGAAAACGTTTCCCGGTTTAAACTACAGGCTCATTCACGGGGTTCGCTACGGGCGGGAAGCATACGAGCACGAACATTTTGACAAACAACGAATTACGCTATGCACCTCACAAGACACGACCGGAAACTTTCACGGACGGGTTACTGATTATCTGAAAACTCAGAAAATTGAGAACAATACACACTATTTTCTATGCGGCAACAGCGAGATGATTTATGAAGCTTTTGATATTCTGACTACCAGCAATATTCCGGCAGAAAATATTTATACAGAAGTATATTTTTAATAAACAATGAATTATCCATGATTTTTCACGACACAGGAGAAT
The DNA here is from genome assembly GCA_040772505.1 of Mariniphaga sp. Classification (GTDB taxonomy): domain Bacteria; phylum Bacteroidota; class Bacteroidia; order Bacteroidales; family Prolixibacteraceae; genus Mariniphaga. The sequence continues at coordinate 126,893 of JAXGYA010000005.1, forward strand.
GATAAAAATATTTGCAAACTTCAAATATTAACTTTGATAAAATATAATATGAATCGCTTTGAATGCGATTAAATAATTAGAAAAAATGAAATACCACATAATTACATTAGGCTGCCAGATGAATATTTCCGACAGTGAGCGGACGATTTCCGTACTCAACAAAGCAGGATATTCATGGACAGACAACGAAGAAGAAGCCGGATTGATTGGGATTTTAGCATGTTCGGTAAGACAAAAAGCGATTGATAAGGTCTATTCGCGTATTCATAAATGGAACAAGTGGAAAAACCATAAAAATTTGATTACATTCATTTCGGGTTGTATTCTTCCGGATGATCACGAAAGATTTCTGAAACTATTTGACATCACTTTTCAGATGAAAGATCTTCCTAAGCTGCCGGAGATGATCAGCAACTATGGAGTTACCACTCCAGTCCCCTTGAGTCCGAGAATAGATCCGTATAACGAAAACATTGAAGAATTCTGGGATGTTGCTCCAGCATACCAATCAGACTTTGAGGCATTCATACCCATTCAGAACGGTTGCGACAAGTTTTGCAGTTTTTGTGCAGTGCCCTTCACCCGCGGGCGTGAAGTGAGCCGCCCGTCAAGGGATGTGCTTGCCGAAGTGGCTCTGCTGGTTGCTCGGGGTTATAAATCCATCACCCTGTTAGGGCAGAATGTCAATTCTTACGGTTTGGACAAAAAAGGAGAGGAAATTTTGTTTCCGGAACTGCTTCGTCAGGTTGGAGAGCTGGGAAACAAACTGGACAGGGAGTTCTGGGTCTATTTCACTTCACCGCATCCGCGCGACATGACCGATGAGGTAATTGAAATCATCTCACGCTATCCGGTGCTGGCAAAGCAGATTCACCTGCCTATGCAAAGCGGCGACGACAAGGTGCTCATTCGAATGAACCGAAAGCACAACATGGATAAATACCGTAAAATTGTAGAATCGATCCGCACTATTTTGCCACAAGCAACCCTTTTCACCGACATCATTGTAGGATTTACCGGCGAAACCGAAGAGCAGTTTGAGAACACGCGGAAAGCTATGGAAGAGATTAAATTTAACATGGCTTATACTGCAATTTATTCTCCCCGTCCGGGAGCAGCAAGTCACCGCTGGAATGATGATGTGCCGCTTGAAGAGAAAAAAAGGCGCCTGCATGTGTTAACCGAAGAGCTGCAAAAGCACAATATTGTTTTTAACAAAAGTTTGGTTGGAAAAACAATGCGTGTGCTGGTGCGCGGCAAAGACCGCAAAGAGGGGTTCTTATCAGCGCATACGGAAGGGAAACTTATTGTGCGTTTTCCGGCTGAAGAGCAGAATTTAATCGGACAGTTTGCCGATATAAAAATCACAAGCGCATCAGATTTTTCACTTGAGGGAGAATTGGTTAAGCAGATGGAACTTGTTTAGGTCAGTTTCATTTCTATGCCAATGAAATTCTGTTTATTTTTGAACCAATGGAATAATCTTTCGTGCTTTTGTGGCGATAAAATTCGCCACCAAAACACTAAGACACAGAAAAATCACGAAAGCGAAAAGACTAAAGTAAGAAGTTATAAAAATAAATAATTGAAAATCAACATGATTGCGATGAAGAAAATTGGATTGGTAATTCTCATATGCCTGACAACTTTTACCACAAAGGCTCAAACCGGCAGTAAAATCACACCCGAAGACATTTTTACAAACCACACCTTCAGGCAGGAAACCGTTACCGGACTACGCTCAATGAACGATGGCGAGCATTACACAACCTTGGAAAATTCCACCCGCATTGTAAAAAACAGCTACAAAACCGGAAAAGCTGTTGATGTTCTGTTCGACATCACAAAGATCGACAGAGCTCCCATTTCATCGTTTCAGGATTACGAATTGAGTGAGGACGAAACAAAAATCTTGTTGCTCACAGACCGAAAACCGGTTTACCGCCGGTCATTTACCGCACAGTACTATGTCTGGAATTCGGTTACCGAAGATTTTGATCCTCTTTCAGAAAAAGGGGCACAACAGCAGGCCACCTTCTCTCCCGATGGCGACCGCGTGGCTTTTGTGCGTGACAACAACATCTTCATAAAAAGTTTGAAATTTGGCACTGAAACTCAAATCACATGGGATGGCAAAAAAAATGAGATAATCAACGGGATTCCCGATTGGGTTTATGAAGAGGAATTTGGATTTAGCAAGGCGTTCTGGTGGTCGCCCGACAGCAAGTTCCTTGCTTTTCTGAAATTTGATGAAAGAGAAGTGCCGGAATACAGCATGACTTTGTTTGCCGGTGAAAAACCAAGCCTTGAGAGCAACAAGCTTTATCCCGGTCAGGAAACTTTTAAATACCCGAAGGCGGGAGAAAAAAATTCCGTGGTTACGGTGAAAAGTTATGAGATTTACTCAAAACTGACCATAGATGTTCAAACAGGGGATAATCCCGATATATACATTCCCAGGCTGAAATGGACACCCGACTCCAAAGACCTAGTAGTTATGCGCCTGAACCGCAAACAAAACCAGCTGGATGTTCTGTATGCCAATCCGTTTACCGGCGAAAGCCATCCCATTTTAACAGAAAAAAACAGCCGCTTCATAGATGAAGACTTTCTGGATGCATTCACTTATCTTGATGACGGGCGGTTTCTTGTGCTGAGCGAGCGCAGCGGATGGTCGCATCTCTATCTCTATGACAGACTGGGATTTGCGCAAGGACAGCTCACTAAAGGTGATTTTGATGTTACCGGATTTTATGGATACGACAAAACCCAAAAGGTTTTTTATTATCAGGCTGCTGCTGAATCACCCCTACGGCGTGAGGTCTATTTCATCAGCGAAGACGGCAAAAAACAGGGAAAAATCTCAACAGAAAAGGGAACCAATCATGCCGCTTTCAGTAAAAATTTCAATTACTACATCAATTATTTCAGCAACAGTGAGACACCGTTGCAGGTCGTGCTGTATGATAAGAAAAACAATCCCATCCGCACATTGCAGGATAACACCTTGCTAAAAGGAAGACTGCAAAATTTCAGGCTTCCGCAAAAGGAGTTTTTCAAATTCACTACTGCCGATGGTGTTGAGTTGAACGGCTATATGATAAAACCCATAGGATTTGATTCGTCGAAAAAATACCCGGTATTGATCACTCAATACAGTGGACCAAATTCCCAAAGTGTTTCCGACTCGTGGAAAGGCGTTTCATGGAATGATTACCTGGCACAGGAAGGCTTTCTGGTGGTTTCGGTTGATCCACGCGGCACGGCGGCACGGGGAGAAAATTTCCGAAAAATGACCTACATGCAGTTGGGGAAATATGAGTCGGACGACATAGTTGAAACTGCAAGGCATTTAGGCACACTGCCTTATGTTGATGCCGGCAACATTGCCATATTCGGCTGGAGCTACGGCGGATTTATGACCCTGCTTGCCATGGAAAAAGGTGGAGAGTTGTTTAAAGCTGGCATTGCGGTTGCCCCGGTTACCAGCTGGCGGTTTTATGACACCATCTACACTGAGCGGTTTATGAGCACACCGCGTGACAATCCGGAAGGTTATGATGAAAACTCACCGCTCACCCATGCCGCAAAAATTAAAGGCAGACTGTTGATTATTCATGGCTTGGCAGATGACAATGTTCATGCTCAAAACACTTTCGAGTTTACCGAAAAGCTGGTGCAGGCAGGGATTCAGTTCGACATGGCTATATACACAAACCGCGACCATAGCATTCGCGGCGGAAATACAACAATGCATCTTTACACCAGAATGACAAATTTCCTAAAGGAGTATTTGCAGTAAATGTGAAAATATACAATCATCTCTTCTGACACAATACGTTTAACGTACCGCCTTTCCCGATGCTTCCGCCACTGCTGACAGAGCCCCGGTTGCTTGTAACAACAGAATTGGTGTTGGAAATTGTGCCCCCGCTGCCGGTAATTTCACCGCTATTGGTTGCTTCACAGGAATTTGCATCAGCATCCAGTTTAACAAGGAAAAAATCGGCATATCCTTCACCAAAGGACTTTGTTGAACCACCAACCGCATAACCGCCGTCACTTGTCTGGCAGATTGAATTCCCGGAGTCGCTGGCTGACCCGCCAATAGTCTTTGTCCATTCCAAATCGCCGGCTGGATTTAATCTGACAACATAAAAATCATAACTCCCTGCACCAAAAGAGAAAGTTTGACCCCCAATCAAAAAACCGCCATCGCGGGTTTGCACTATTGAATTGCCTGAATCCCAGTCTTTACCGCCAATCGTTTTTGTCCACAACAACTCTCCGGAAGCATTCAGTCTGATCACATAAACATCTGCATATCCGGTGCCAAAGGATTTCGTGTTACCTGTAATTATATAACCGCCATCAAGGGTCTGGCAGATTGATTTCCCCAAATCGGAATCAGTGCCGCCAATGGCTTTCTCCCACTGCAAATTGCCGGAAGCATCCAGTTTAACCACATAAACATCAGATTTTCCGGCTCCAAACGAAGATGTTGCTCCTGTAAAAACATAACCGCCGTCGTGTGTCTGACGGATTGAGCTGCACCAGTCATCAGCTGCTCCGCCAATAGTTTTGCTCCATTCCAAATCGCCGGAAGAGTCCAGTTTTACTACATACGCATCCGGATTTCCGGTGCTATACGAAGCAGACATTCCTCCTATTATGAATCCACCATCAGTTGTCTGATGAATAGAACTGCCTATATCCTGTCCTGCACCGCCAATGGTTCTGCTCCATTCCAAATCGCCGGAAGAGCCTAATTTTACTACATAAATATCCGCATTACCGGCGCCAAAGGAGGTAGTATATCCTGTAATCACATAACCGCCGCCGCGGGTCTGGCAAACGGAATTTCCAGATTCATGATTTCTGCCGCCAATGGTCTTTGTCCATTGCAAATGCCCTGAACCGGTCAACTTCACTACATAAACATCACTATTTCCCGCGCCAAAAGAATCCGTATGCCCCGTCATTACATAGCCGCCATCATGGGTTTGCTGCATGGAAGTGCCCGACTCAAAACCTTCACCGCCAATAACCCAGGCTCCCTGCTGAGCAATTCTTTGCGAAAACAATGGTGAACACGACAGAATGAGTATCAAAAGACAAAAACCCAACACCCTTGCTTTGCTTTTCATCTCATGCATTAGCACACTTATCGCACAAAGAAATTTATTGAAACGAGGTTCCACGATTTGCATTTTGCGTATTATATCATCTATGTCCACTACAAATTAATGAAGAAAAAACACAAAATGCAAAAGCCGAAATTATTGGATTCTGCTATGTTTCCGGTTCGTTAAAAAAACATTTAATTTGAATCTTTGCGTCTATTTTTTCCAATAGGGATCGTAATCTTCCAGTATTACCTTTTTAACAGCTTCAAGATAGCCAAATCCATTCAGCATATCGGGCAGCAGGTAACTGCCTTCGACCCACTCATTCCAGGCATTAATCGTGATTAATTTAGGCTGCTCCGGATGGCTGTCTGCATATTTTTTTGCTTTTGAAAGCAGAGCGGCAAAGCTTTCGGGCGTATTATGATAATGAACCACATCTTTTTCTCCTTTTGCAGGAAACCTTGGCGTATCATCCCAGCCAACCGAGACACAGGGGAATAGCGGAATATCCAACAAAGCATCCATCTGCGTCCTGATTTTCACAGCATTGGCTCCATAAATCAGATAATCTTCGTTTAGACCACCCATATTATACATTGCCACGCTGTTGAATCCCATTGCCTCTACCCTGCCGGTAAATCTTTTGGCTGCCTCTTCCGACATAATCGAACCGCCGCCCTGATTCCACTGAATATGTAGATCTGGAAATCCGGCCTTCTTAACTTCTTCCCTGAAATAATCCAGCGCTTTGCGGGTTTTCTCCAAACTTCCACCAAAACTTTCAAGCAATTTATCCACACTAAAAACTGAAAACACCGGCATCCCGTCAATTTTAAAGTAGTTTGGACGCGTAAAATATTGCTTGATAACCCTGTCAACTATAATTTTGAAATTCTCCTCATCAACCACAGCATTCCATAAAATGGAAGTATCGTCTTTGTATTTATGAACATTCCAGTAGTTATGCCTGACATCGTGATTTGCCCACATGATATAAAACTGCATTTTAGCGTTGTTTTTGGCTTTCAGAAAACCGTCATTCAGTGCGCTTTCCAAAAAAGGGCCGCCGTCATACCAATACCAGTCATATACAAACACATTCACTCCATGGTCAACGGCAACATCAATCCATCTTTCCACAACCTCCGGGTCGTTGTCAGGTTCACATCCCCAAAGGGGCTGACGTGGCTGATAATGCCCGTCAAACCGGCGATCTCCCTTGTTAATCACCTCCCACTCGCCCACCCCTTCGGGCCACAAAATATCGCCAAAGCGTTCGTCGTGATGACAGGACGGCCAGATGTAGGCAGCCACATAATATTCACTTTCAGAGTTCTTTTCTGTTGTTTCATTCTGCACCGGTTGTGGTGAATTACATGAAAAAATCAGAAGGGAAATTAGAAAAACAGAAGCGCTCTTAAGAATTGATTTTCCACAAAAGTTTGATTTCATTGTATTAAAATATTAGTAAACAAATAGTTGATAAAATAATTCTTAACGCTCATAATCAAGCTTATACAGCTTTAGGATAAGTTGCAAAAACCTCAAGATGAAAATCTCATCTTTTCAAAAAATGATTTTTCGGAAGAAGATGGTACAGCTTTAAAACCGGGTGATGTCAACAATTTTTCAAGAATTTTCCGCTCTTCGGAATTAAGCTTTTTGGGAATCCAGATATGTATCCTCACCAACAAGTCGCCTTTGCCGTAGCCGTTAACATCAGGCAGCCCTTTTCCGCGCAGCCTCAATATTTTCTCGGGCTGAGTGCCCGGATCAATTTTAACTTTTACTCTACTGTCAACCGTTGGTATTTCTGCTGTTGTTCCCAGAGTAATTTCAGGAAAAGAGAGGAAAAGGTTATATATCAGATTATTCCCATCCCGAATCAATTCAGGATGCTCTTCTTCAGTTATAACCACAAGTAAATCACCGTTTATGCCACCCCGCCGGGCTGCATTTCCCTTTCCGGTAACGGTCATCTGCATTCCTTCACCCACTCCGGCAGGAATATTTATGGAAATAACTTCCTCATCGCGGAGCACTCCTTCGCCTGCACAATTGCTGCATTTTTCGGTAATTATTTTTCCATCGCCATAGCATGTCGGACAGCTTGAAGTGGTTTGCATCTGCCCCAAAATGGTGTTTTTCACTTGTGTTACTCTCCCTGACCCATGACAGGTTGAGCATGTTGAATAGGCTGTGCCGTTTTTCGCACCAGTACCGCTGCATTGCTGACACTGGATATATTTTTTCACCTTGATTTTCTTTTCGGTTCCGTTGGCAATTTCTTCAAGGTTAAGTTTCACTTTTACCCGAAGATCGGACCCCCGGGCAACCCTGCGTCCGCTGCTGCCATAGGAACGGCTTCCGCTAAAGCCGCCAAACCCTCCGAAAATATCGCCAAAAGCGGAGAAGATATCTTCAATATCGGTAAAACCGCCAAAACCACCGCCTCCGGCAGCGCCACCCATTCCGGCATGGCCAAACTGATCATAACGTTGTTTTTTCTCAGGATCACGAAGTACCTCATAGGCTTCGGCAGCCTCCTTGAATTTATCTTCAGCTTCCTTATTTCCCGGATTTTTATCGGGATGATACTGCATTGCCTTTTGACGGTAAGCTTTTTTGATTTCCTCAGCAGAGGCATCCTTGCTCACCCCAAGCACTTCGTAATAATCTCTTTTTGTCATTTTTCCAACTTCCTGTTTATGCGCCAACTACTACTTTGGCATAGCGGATTACCTTACCATTCAGCGTATATCCTTTTTGAATCACTTCCACCACTTTCCCTTTCAATTCTTCTTCCGGTGCGGGTATCTGTGTTACAGCTTCGTGTAGATCAACACAGAAAAACTGATTGAGCGCTTCAATTTCCTCAACCTGATGTTGTTTTAGCAATTTAATCAGCTTGCTGTATATCAACACTGTTCCCTGTTTTCCCGGGTCATCTTCGGGCAGTAATTCCAGCGACTGGATTGCCCGCTCAAAATCATCAATCACCGGCAAAATATCCAAAATAACTGATTCACCACCAAATTTTATCAATTCTGCCCTTTCCCGAATGGTGCGTTTGCGAAAATTATCAAATTCAGCCTGCAAACGCAGGTGCCTGTCAGTCAATTCCGCTAATTTTTCTTCCAATTCCGCAATTTTAAGTTCTTTTTTATCCTTCTTATCTTTTTTCTTTCTTTTAGCTTCATCTTCATCAACGGAAACTTCATCTTCAATCCCGGTTTTCTTTTCGGATTCGTTAACAGCCTCGCGGGAGTTTTTTTCAGCGGTTTCGTCAATCATCTCTTCTTTTTGATTTTTATTTTTCTCTGCCATAAACTTTTCATTTAAAATGCACCAGAAAGTATCAAAAAATCTGCCACGATTACTATAAAAGACAAATTGACACCCAAGTAAACCTTTAGGTGTCAATTTGTGCTGAATAACCTATTTCAAGAGCAGATTGTCTCTACTTCTTTGCCAATTTTTCAAGTGTTGCCTCCAGTGCGGCGCCACGCAACTTACGGGCGATAATTATTCCGTTTCCGTCAATGAGAAAGTTGTCGGGAATGCTTCGTACCCCGTAAACTGCAGCATATTTGGAATACCAGCCTTTTAGATCGCTGATGTGATAGGGCCACTCAAGCTTGTCTGCTGCAATTGTCTTTTCCCATTGTTCTTCTGTGCGATCAAGCGAAACACTGAAAACGGTAAATCCTTTTCCGTTTTCAAATTCCTTGTCTTTATACTTTTTATAGACATTTACCACATTGGGATTCTCAACTCTGCACGGCCCGCACCAGCCTGCCCAAAAATCGAGTAAAACAAGATGCCCGTTTGTTTCAGAGAGCTTAAAAGTCTCGCCTTTGGGTGATTTGCCTATTAAATCAGGCGCTTTGTTTCCGATGTTTATCCCCAGCTGTTGTCCGAAGGAGGCGCCTGTAAATAAGAGTATTACAATTGCTGAAATAAATAATCTTTTCATTGCACTAACCTTTGATTATTAAAGAAATTTGGTATAATTATAACACTTTTTTGAATAAAGTGTTTAAATGCGTGTAATTTTTGCTCCAATTTGTTGTAACCTGATTTCAATGTTTTCATATCCCCGGTCTATTTGCTGAATATTGTCGATTGTGCTCTTTCCCCTGGCTGACAGGGCGGCAATAAGAAGTGCAATTCCTGCCCTGATATCGGGTGATGTCATCTTAGCACCTCTCAGAGAGTGGTGTCGGTCGTGCCCGATTACGATGGCACGGTGCGGGTCACAAAGAATAATCTGTGCACCCATGTCAATGAGCTTATCCACAAAAAACAAACGGCTTTCAAACATTTTCTGATGAATCAGCACACTGCCTTTCGCCTGCGTTGCAACAACAAGAAATACGCTCAGAAGGTCGGGCGTCAGTCCGGGCCACGGGGCGTCCGAAATGGTCATAATGGAACCGTCGATATAACTTTCAATTTCATAATGCCGGGTATCATTAACAAGCAAATCATCGTTGTGTTGTTCAACCTGGATTCCCAGCCGGCGAAAAGAGTCAGGAATAATTCCAAGATGTTTCAGTCCAACATTCTTTATTGTTAATTCGGAGGCTGTCATTGCCGCAAGACCGATAAAACTGCCTACTTCAATCATGTCGGGCAGAATACGATGGGAACATCCCTTCAGAGAAGTTACACCCTCGATGGTTAGCAGGTTTGAGCCAATGCCCGAAATTTTGGCGCCCATGGAAACCAGCATTTTACAAAGCTGCTGAATATAGGGTTCGCATGCGGCATTATATATGGTGGTATTGCCTTCGGCTAAAACTGCTGCCATCACAATATTTGCAGTTCCCGTCACCGAGGCTTCATCAAGCAGCATGTAGGTTCCCTTTAATTTTTTCGCATTCAGCGAATACCATTTATTGTGTGTATCGAAACTGAAATCTGCTCCCAATGCCTGCATGCCTGTAAAATGGGTATCCAGTCGTCTGCGCCCGATTCTGTCGCCTCCCGGCTGCGGAATAAAACCTTTTCCAAACCGTGCAAGCAGCGGCCCGACAACCATAACAGAGCCACGTAATCCGCCTGCCTGTTCAGAGTAGGTTTTGGTTTTCAGGTAATCCAAATTAATCTTTTTCGCATTAAACCTGAAAACTCCTTTTTGCCGGCGTTCAACATCTACTCCCAGTCCTTGCAATATTTCAATGAGTTTCAACACATCCCTGATTTCCGGAATGTTTGAGATTGTGACATCTTCATCGGTGAGTAATGATGCACAGATAACCTGAAGTGCTTCGTTTTTTGCTCCCTGCGGCTCTATCACGCCCTTCAATGGATTTCCACCTTCTACCAAAAAAGTAGCCATCTGAAATTTAAAGGATTATTTTTTCTTTCTCTTCTTTTTTGACTGTGCCTGTGGCGGCGGTGCCTGAATTTTCACATCTGTAAGCTGGATATCCCGGGGCACTTTTAATCTGTTTCCCGATAACTCTTCCAGATCAATGAAAATTTTTTCATCTTCAACAGAATCTTTATTCCAGCTTAAATAAAGTTTTTTCATCTGGTTGGCAATCTGCTCAATTAATATCCCCTGCTCCTCGCCCTCCATCACAATAGCCTCTTCAATCAGTTTTTCAATAATCAACCCGTAATGTCTCAGTTTGATTTCATTCTGATTATAAGGCACTTTACGTGGTTTTTCAGTCAACATTTCCGGAGAAGGCAATTCATAGGGATAATCAATATCCAATTTGAAATCTGACATAATTGCAAGATGATCCCACAATTTATGCTTGTATTCCGGAACATCGCGCAGGTAAGGATATAAATTACCCATCACATCCACAACGGCATGAGCCGACTGGTTGCGTTTTTCCCTGTCCTCTATTGTAAACAGATGATCAACCATTGCTTGAATGTTCCTTCCATATTCAGGCATGGAAAGTTTTTTTCTGCTTGTATTGTAATCCATGAAATGATAATTTTTAAAATTAAATTGATTTATGAAAATCTGAGGGTTCTAATGTTTTTGTCTGCAAAGCTAACATTTTCTTTGCAATACGGCAATTTTTCAAATAAAGTTCAGCCATTGCTCAATCTATGATTTTCAGTCTTGCAAACCTGAGCAACAACTGTTTTTGCCCGGAATTGTGAAAAAAGACGATTGCTTTTTTATTTGGTGCAACGCCTTCAACTTTCAACACCTTTCCAACGCCAAACCGTTGATGTTCAACCTTCATGCCCTGAACAATCTTCTCGGCATCGTCGCCTTCAAACGGAACCGAATCGGCTGAGCTTTCAGCTTTTCGTGCGGTTTTTCCAACAGATTCACTTTCACGCCCCAATCTTTTGCCCGGTGAATACAATTGCCGGTCTGTCTTAAATTGAGGACGGGTTTGGAAACGATTGTAAATAGCATCCTGTCCCTCATTTTGCCTACCTGAAACACCGAATGTAAGAGACTCTGCGGGTTCTAAATATTTTTCGTCAATCTCCTTTAAAAACCTGCTGGGTGAGCAAAATTCGAGGCTTCCCCACCGGTAGCGCTGATTAGCATAGGAGAACCAGGCATTTTCCATTGCGCGGGTCAGGGCAACATAAAACAACCTTCGCTCCTCTTCAATGGCTTCCGGCGAACCATTTTCCTCGGCATGGGCAGATGGAAAAAGGTTTTTCTCAAGCCCCACAACAAAAACATTTTTAAACTCAAGCCCTTTAGCAGAATGGACTGTCATCAATGTTACCTTATCCCTGTCTTCATCCTTTTCATTATCCTGATCGGTTAGCAATGCCACATCTTCAAGGTAACTTTCAAGTTTTGCAGGCCGTCCCTCTTCCAGTGCATTAAGGCTAAATTCCTGAATACCGTTTAGAAGTTCCTGGATGTTTTCATGACGGCTCAATCCTTCGGGAGATTTGTCGTTATAGAGCTCTTTCAGGATACCGGTTTTTTTTGCAATGGTTCTGGATGCTTCCCACGCATCAAACTCTGTTGCAATCCGGCTGAATTCAAGAATCAGTTCTTTGAAATTTAAAACTTTCGCCACTGTGCCCTTGTTCAGATTGGCAAAATTCTCACCGGGCAAGGAGCCGATTATTTTCCAGATTGAAGTTTCAGCGTTTACGGCAGCTGTTTCCAGTTTTGAAAGTGTAACCTGCCCGATTCCGCGTGCCGGATAATTGATAATCCGTTTAAGTGCTTCATTATCCCATGGATTGACCACCAGCCGGAAGTAGGCAAGTAAATCCTTAATCTCTTTTCGCTGGTAAAAACTCAACCCTCCATAAATTTTATAGGGTATATTCCTTTTGCGCAGTGCTTCTTCAAAAATTCTAGATTGAGCATTAGTTCGGTACAAAATTGCATAATCCTGATTTTTATAGTGGTTGCGCAACTGGGTTTCTGCAATTTCCTGTGCCACAAGAAATCCCTCTTCATTATCCGTCAGGGCAGAAATTACTTTAATCGTTTTTCCGGGTTCTTTTTCTGAAAAAACAGTTTTGGGAATCTGGCGCTTATTTCTTGCAATTATACTGTTGGCAGCGTTTACAATCATTTGGGTTGAGCGATAGTTCTGCTCCAGTTTAAATATTTTGTGATCGGGATAATCAGACTGAAAACTGAGAATGTTTTCAATTCTTGCGCCGCGAAAAGAGTAGATACTCTGGGCATCATCGCCAACCACGCACAAATTTTGATGAACAGCTGCCAGTTTTTTAATAATCAGGTATTGCGAAAAGTTTGTGTCCTGGTATTCATCAACAAGTATATAATTAAAGCGCTGTCTGTATTTATCAAGAACTTCGGGATAATCCCGGAAAAGCAGGTTGGTTTTCAGAAGCAAATCATCAAAATCCATCGTTCCGGATAAGCGGCAACGCTTCACATACTCCTTGTATATTTCAGAAATATAAGGCATTCTCATGGACTTGTCGGTCTGGCGGATTTCCGTATTTTGAGCATAGTAATCCGGTGTAATCAGATTATTTTTAGCCATTGAAATCCTTGATGCCACACTCCCCGGCTTATAGGTTTTATCGTCTAACTGAAGGCTCTTTATGATGCTTTTTATCAGATTTTTGCTGTCTGAAGCGTCGAGGATTGTAAAATTTGACGGAAACCCAATAATCTCATGTTCAGCCCTTAATATGCGTGAAAATATGGAATGAAAAGTTCCCATCCACAAATAGCGCGATATTTTCTCGCCTGCCACTTCTGCAATTCGCTCTTTCATTTCGCGTGCCGCCTTGTTGGTGAATGTGAGCGCAAGAATTGTCGAAGGCTTAACTCCCTGTTTCAGCAAATGAGCAATCCGGTAGGTCAGAACACGGGTCTTCCCGGAGCCTGCACCTGCGATAATCAAAGCGGGACCTTCAGTGGAAATCACAGCTTCTCGCTGTGCTTTATTTAGATTTTCAAGATAATTCAAATCCATTCAAAATATAATTCAAAATTAAAAACACAAAAATAGAAGTTGTTTTATAGCAACTCAAACAATTATATAGAAATTATACGTTAATATTGTAGCTTAAAGAATTCGGTAGATATTTATGAAAAACAAGAACAAAATACACTTTTTTTTATTAATCGCTTTACTGTTAAGTTTTCATGTTTCTCCGGCTCAGCTGACTGCGCCCGGAGCTTCCGGAATGACAACAACTGAATATCGGGCTTTCCCGGAAACAGATAACATTTTTATTTTCTGCGTCGAAAGTGAAGGTATCCAAAATGGGGAACTTAACGTTCACACAACACTGCAAGGCACAAAAACATTTTTATGGGAAAAATACAACTCCGCATCCGTTGATTTTGAGTTTTACCATTCGGAAAGCCTTGACGGGCTGGAGTCTTCTATTAAATCACTGTCTGATGGCGGCTATCGTGTTACAATTAATCAGGGAGAAACTGCTGAGGTTTTCAGAGCATGGATATTCAACAGTTGGATTTCAGCCACCGCTGAAATTTCGGATTCCAACTGCGAATCATTCAGGTTAACAGGCGATTTCAATGCCTCGGAAATGATATATTATGACCCGGAGAGTAACGAAGAAATTGAAATTTTCAGAGACCTGAAAGTGGAGTGGAAAGATAAGGATGCAACGGTTGCAAGCGTGATTGATCCGCAAATATTTAGTCCGCCAACTGCCAACACCGAATATAACTTCAGGATTTATGACCGTTTTGGATGTGCAGCGTCAGCCACCGTCCTTTACGAATCCATTGTAACCAAAGCAAAGTTTTCCCTTGACCCGATGCAGGGCGAAGCGCCCCTCACAGTTAATTTCAGGAATGAATCAGAAAATGGCAGTCCAAATATGTATGTGTGGTTTTTTTATAAAAACTTAGACGATCTGAAAAAAGAAGGAGAGAAAACACAACAGGCAATTGACAGCATTGACTTTGTGGCTTATGATGATTCCCCTGTCTGGACTTTTGAAAAATCGGGGAGTTACAAGGTAAAACTGGTTTCAAAAAAAGAATCAGAATTTTCAGTTTGTGTGGACACTGCCTATATGGATGACTTTATCACGATTGACACTTCATTTATCGCTGCACCCAATGTTTTCACGCCAAACGGAGATGGCGTAAATGATCTGTTTGTGGTGAAGTTCTGGTCAATGAAAAATTTGAAAATTTCAATTTATAACCGCTGGGGAAAACGAATTCATTTTTGGGAGAGCAGTGATGTCAGGGGTTTTGGCAACACTTATACTGCCACCGTCTGGGATGGGCGATTAGGCGGCCGTTATGCCAGTCCCGGGGTATATTACTATGTTGCAGAGGGCAAAGGACGCGATGACAAAAACAGAAGAGCCAGAGGATTTTTTCATCTTTTCAGGGATAAAGAGTGATACCTTCCGGTATGATTTCCTTTTAAAATTTCATTTTTAATATCTTTCAACACACTACAAGCTGTCAATTAATTAGTTGCAATGCTATGAAAATCAGTCAGAAATTAAATTTTTTATTGAAAAACCTTGCTAAAGGTTTGCTGTGGCTGGCGATTCTTCTTGCAGCGTATCTATCCTTTGAGAAAATCATTATGACAAATGCCCCGGATATCTGGATTAAGCATTTTTATTCAAAACCTCTGATAATTTATCTCATTTTTTGTGCTTCTGAATTTTTTGTAGGAATAATTCCACCGGAAATATTTATGATTTGGGCTTCAAAAAGGGGAGATGTATGGACTTATATATCAATTATTGCTTTCCTTGCCGTGATCTCCTATTTTATGGGCTACCTCACATTTCTCATCGGAAAAATGATTCATAAAAAGGTATCTTTCAGATACATCAGAATAAAATTTTTCAAACAGACCTGGCCTCAGCTAAAAAAATATGGGATTTTTTTTATTATTGTTGCAGCGCTGACGCCGATCCCCTGGTCGGGCACTTGTCTGCTTGTTGGCTCTGCAGGTTATCCGTCAGACCGCTTTTTGAAATTAGCCCTGTTTCGCATTCTGCGCTTCGCCATGTATGGATTTATTGTGTATCAAACACATCATTTCTGATTTGATTTTTTTGAATAAAAATATTCACTCCACACAAATTGAATATTTTTAATCTCAATTGGCTTATTAAACATTAAAAAGCTTATTTTAGCAAGATTGTTTCATCTTAAAGCTAAAAGATTATGAGGGCAATCACTCTTTTTTTCATCACCTTCCTTTTATCCTTTCATTTATACTCCCAGTCCGACTTTAACGGATTGAACATGAACATGGGTAATCTTTACCGTCTTTCCGATGCCAAAACCCGATCCATCAGTCCGGAAAACTTCACCGGCGAAAAGGGGAAAGGCGGTATGGCTGTTCCTGATTCTGATGCACCCAAAAACACCGCAAACGCATCACATGCCGCCCGCGATTTGGGACAGGGCTGGAAAGTCAATCCTTTCATCCGGATTCAACCCGGTGAAACCTATACCCTTGCAGAAATTGACGGTCCCGGTGCAATTCAGCATATCTGGATGACGCCAACGGGAAACTGGAAATTCTCTATCATCCGGTTCTACTGGGATGATGAAGACACACCGTCGGTTGAAGTGCCGGTGGGTGATTTTTTCGCAATGGGCTGGAATGAATATGCTCCGCTAAGCTCGCTGGCGGTTTGCGTAAATCCGGGAAGCGCTTTCAACTGCTACTGGCCCATGCCGTTTCGCAAAAAATGCAAAATCACAATGGAAAACATCAACGACAAGGATGCAATGACACTTTACTATCAGATTGACTACACCCTGACGGAAGTGCCGGAAGATGCCGCCTATTTTCATGCACAGTACCGGCAGGCGTTTCCCAATGAAACATCCGACTATACCGTCATTGACAATATCAAGGGCAAAGGTCATTTTGTTGGCGTTTACATGGCGTGGGGAATAAACAACAACGGCTGGTGGGGCGAAGGGGAAATCAAATTTTTCATGGATGGCGACAACAAGTTTCCAACTATTTGCGGCACAGGCACTGAAGATTATTTCTGTGGTTCCTACAATTTTGACCGGAACGGGCAATATAGCGTTTTCAACACACCATACGCAGGCCTGCATCAGGTCATTCGCCCTGACGGGACTTACAGATCACAACAACGTTTTGGGCTATACCGCTGGCATGTTCTGGACCCCATTCGCTTTGAAAAAGATTTAAGAATCACAATTCAGGACCTGGGATGGAGGCACGGCGGAAGATATCTTCCCCAAAAATCGGATATTTCATCGGTTACATACTGGTATCAGTCTGAGCCGCATTCAAAATTCCCAAAACTCCCCGGTTGGGAAGAACTGGAAATCAATTAACTTCCCGGCACAAATTATTTTACCATCTCTCAATAGCAAAGTGAAAAACTGATATGAACAAACAGCCATTTATTCCCAAAGGTATTTTGTGGCCTTTTATACTCCTAACATCGCTGTTTTTTGCATGGGCAATACCAAATAACCTGACTGACACCATGCTGGCAGCATTTAAGAGAATCATGAGCCTGACTGACTCAAAAACTGCATGGATTCAGGTTGCCTGCTATCTGCTCGGGTATGGAGGTTTTGCCATTCCGGCAGCTCTTTTTATCAAAAAATACACATATAAATCAGGCGTAATGTTAGGGCTTGCACTTTATGCTGCCGGAACATTTATTTTTTATCCTGCCATGCTTTTAGCCGGCGTGAACATAAACGTCAGTTTTTTAACCTTTTTGCTGGCATTAGTAGTTTTGTTTGCCGGGCTTTCCATTCTTGAAACATCGGCAAATTCCTACGTATATGCCATTGGGCCGGAGCAGACAGGAACCCGCAGGTTAAATTTCTCACAGTCATTCAATCCGTTTGGGGCAATTACGGGAGTTGTTTTGAGCCAGATTTTTATTTTATCTCAGCTCAATATGTTCAGTGCAGAGGAACGGGCATCCCTGCCACCCGATGAGCTGATCAAAATTCAGGGAAGTGAACTGAATGCAGTTACCACAACATATGTGGCACTGGGACTGGTTATGCTGATTATTTTATTGGCTATCTATTTCACAAAAATGCCCAATGCGAGAGAAGATGATAAAAATCTGGACCTGAAAGGCACATTTAAACGGCTGTTAAAAAACAAAAACTACGTTTGGGGAGTTGTTGCCCAGTTCTTTTATGTGGGGGCTCAAATTGCCGTGTGGTCGTTTATCATTCGCTATGCAGTTCAACAACTTAATCTGGACACCCTTGTTGCCGGCCTGGGAAAGAATGCCTCAGCTGAGGAGATAATAGCAAAACTTCGTAACGTTGAACCATTGGCTGCCGGATTCTACAATTTTACTGAAATGTTAGGGATAAAAGCATTTCTGCCCCGCACAACAGAGCAGGCAGGAGCAACTTACTATATTCTTTCGCTGATACTGTTCGTTACCGGACGCTTCACCTTCACCTGGCTGATGAAATACTTTGCACCGCGCACTTTGCTGACAGTGCTTTCCTTTGTTGCAGCGGCATGCAGTCTGCTCACCGTTTACGGTGAGGGGTGGGCAGGTATTTACGCTTTAGTGGGCATTTCCGGTTGCATGTCGCTGATGTTTCCCACAATTTATGGGTTAGGCGTTACCGGACTGGGAGACGACACCAAAATCGGAGGAGCGGGAATGATTATGGCAATTGCAGGAGCAGCCGTTCTGACTCAAATTCAGGGTATTGTTTCCGACCAGGCAGGAAGTATTAAAATAGCCTTTTGGGTGCCTGCAGTTGCTTTTATGATTATCATGTATTACAGTGCTGTGGTTAGCAGAAAAACGGCAATTACAGGATAAACAGGGAACAAACTCTGATTTCGGTTGTTAGTACCAACTGAAATCAGAATGATATGATTGCAAGATTAAAGAAAAAGTGGAACGTAAAAAATAATTTTCAGCTGGTTTTGATTCTCATCGTTTTTTCAATAACCGGCAGTGCATCAATAATTGTAAAAAAAGCTGCATTTCAATGGATAGGAATTGACGGAGATACTGCACTTTGGCTAAAGATTCCACTCTATGTTTTGATTGTTTTCCCTGCCTATCAGGTTCTGCTTCTGATAATCGGCACGCTGTTCGGGCAGTTCAGATTCGTCTGGGAAATGGAGAAAAAAATTTTTTCACTCTTTGATTTCAGAATGAAAAGATGAATTTAATTTTACTCATTATAACAACACTTTTTATGAATTCGTTTTCGGAACAGAACAAAAATGTTGAACAAGCCACTTTGGGAGGGGGATGTTTCTGGTGTACCGAAGCAATTTTCCTGAAGCTTAACGGAGTTGAAGAAGTAAAATCCGGATATAGCGGCGGGAAAATTAAAAATCCTTCATACCGTGAGGTTTGCACAGGACGCACCGGACATGCCGAAGTGATTCAAATTACTTTTGACCCTAAAATAATCAGTTTTGCGGAAATTCTTGAAGTTTTTTTTGCAACCCACGATCCCACCACATTAAACCGTCAGGGAAATGATATTGGCACTCAGTACAGGTCAGTAATTTTCTATCACAATGAAGAGCAGAAAAAAATAGCTGAAAAAGTTTTATCCCTGCTCGAAAAAGATAAAGTGTATGACAATCCGGTTGTTACCGAAATTACTCCTTTCAGTAATTTTTATCTTGCCGAAAATTACCATAACAATTATTTCGAACAAAATCCTGCTCAGCCATACTGCCAATTTGTGATTGCTCCGAAAGTGGAAAAGTTTCAAAAAATTTTCAAGGAGAAATTAAAGCAACTGGCAGTGAAGTGACTGACAATGGCAATTAAAGAAACTAAACAAAATTAATTAATTCGATGTCTTATTGACAATTAACTACGAGAAAGAAGAAATGGAAGACAAATGTCTTCCATTTTTTTAAACTGTAATTTATGTTTTTCACAATTCCCTGATCCAGATATTTTTGAAACTTACCGGATTTCCATGGTCCTGAAGGATAACACTTCCCGGTCCGTGTTTTTTGATGCTGTATTCCGGAATTCCGATATATTCGGTAGGACCGCGCACTGACACATTGTTTTGCACCAACACACCGTTGTGAAGCACGGTTACTCTTGGCGGAGTAAAATAAGTGCCGTCATCATTAAACCGCGGTGCGGTGTAAATAATATCATAGGTCTGCCATTCACCCGGCGCTTTACAGGCATTCACAAGCGGAGCGTGCTGTTTATAAATACTGGCAGCCTGTCCGTTGCGATAGCTTCGATTATCGTAACTGTCCAAAATCTGCACTTCATATCTCTCCTGCAGAAAAATACCGCTATTCCCGCGCCCCTGGCTTGTTCCGACAATTTCTGTTGGTGAACGCCATTCAATATGCAACTGAAAATCATTAAACACACGTTTGGTTTTTATGACTCCCTCCCCTTTCACAACCGTAACGCATCCATCTTCCACTTTCCATCCAGGCACTCCGCCTTTTCCGTTGGTCCACTCTCGTCCGATATCAACACCATCAAAAAGCACAATAGCATCCGAGGGCGCATCCAGAGGGGTTGCTCCGGGAGTAACTACCGGAACTTCAGGGTCCCAGATTTCAGTCATTTCAGGTTTCATGGGCATAGGGCTATCAGTTTGGGCAAACACTTGAAAAACTGCAAACAGCAGTAACACAGATATAATTCCAATTTTTTTCATTTTAAAAAATTTATTTGGTTGACAATAAAATAATCCCTCTCTTTAAAGATTCAGCTCCTCAATTATAGAATCAATTTTTGCATCGGCGGCTTGTTCGGCTCTATCGTAATCTGCACGTGAATTCAGTTTTTCTTTCACTTCAAAGTAGAACTTCATTTTTGGTTCCGTTCCTGAAGGACGAATTGAGATTTTTGTTCCATCGTTAGTGAAAAACTGAAGAACATTTGATGTAACTTTCTGATCAATTTTTCTCTCATCACCGGTAATCATATTTTTTGCCTTCAGTAGTGAATAATCTTTAATCCATTCTACCCGCGAGCCGCCAATGTTCTGCGGGGGTTCCGAACGGAATTTCCGCATCATCTTCTGAATTTCATCTGCACCCTCCTTTCCGGGACGGGCGATTGATTTCATTCTTTCCCGGGAATAACCGTACTCAAGGTAAATATCCTGAAGTAGCTCATACAATGTTTTACCCTGTTCCTTTGCCCATGCCGTGATTTCAGCCATCAGCGCGCAAGATGAGATTGCATCTTTGTCGCGCACAAAATCGGCAGGCATAAATCCAAAGCTCTCTTCGCCGCCGCCTATGAATTTTTTCTTCTCTTCATTTTCGCGGATTACTTCAGCAATAAACTTAAATCCGGTATAAACATCATAAAGTTCAATGTCATTTTTAGAAGCTATTTCAGCAATCAATTCGGTGGAAACAATGGTTTTTACGATATATTCATTGCCCTTCAGCAAGCCGGATTTCTTCATTTGAGTGATAATGTAGTAGAAGAATATCAGCGCAGTCTGATTCCCGTTAAGTATCACAAACTTACCCTTATCGTTTTTAACTGCCACGCCATAACGGTCAGCATCAGGGTCGGTTGCCATTATCAGTTCGGCATCTACCTCATAACCCTTTTTAATAGCCATATCCATGGCTGCCTCTTCCTCCGGATTGGGCGAAATAACTGTGGGAAAATCACCACTTACAATATCCTGTTCGGGCACATTTATAATATTTGTGAATCCAAACTTCCGCAAGGCTGCTGGTCCAAGCTTCACTGCCGTACCATGAATTGGAGTAAACACAATTTTCATATCCTTGTGCTTTTCCACAACCTCGGGGGACAACGAAACGCTCTTCACTTTTTTAAGGAATTTATTATCCATCTCTTCACCCATGATTTCAATATGATCGTCAGAACCATCAAAACGGATATCTTCAACCTTCACTTTCGACACCTCCTCAACAATATTGACATCGTGGGGTGGAACTACCTGAGAACCATCGTTCCAGTATGCTTTGTATCCGTTGTACTCTTTCGGATTGTGCGATGCGGTAATCATAATTCCGCTTTGGCAACCAAGCTCTCTGATTGCAAATGAGAGTTCGGGAGTCGGTCTCAAATCTTCAAACAGATAGGCTTTAATTCCGTTTGTCGCAAAAACTTTTGCGCTGCTTTCGGCAAAAGTACGGCTGTTGTTGCGGCAATCGTGCCCAATGGCAACTTTAATCTGCGGCAAATGGGCAAACTCCTTTTTCAGATAATTGGCAAGTCCCTGATTTGCAGCCCCGATTGTATATTTATTCACGCGATTGGTACCTGCCCCCATAATTCCGCGAAGACCGCCGGTGCCAAACTCCAGGTTTTTGTAAAAAGCATCTATCAACTCCGTTTTATCATCAGCGTCAAGCATCCTCCTGACCTCCGTGCGCGTTTCTTCATCATATTTGTCTGAAAGCCACTCTTGTGCTCTCTCCTGCACTTGCTTTAATAATTCTTTTTCCATAATTATATCTTTTAAAGTTTTTTCAGGAATTGTTTCAAACTCTCTTTCCAGTATGGAATTTCCAGATTAAAAGTAGTTTTAATTTTTGATTTATTCAACACACTAAAATGTGGCCTCTGCACAGATGAATGGAATTCATCCGACAAAACCGGGTTTACTTTACATTCTATTCCGGCTAATTCAAAAATTGCTTTGGCAAAATCATACCAGCTTGCCACACCTTCGTTTGAATAATGATAAATTCCGCCATTTTTTTTCCGGCTGTTTTTATCGTCATGGCTGATTACCGAGAGTGCGGCACGCGCCAAATCTTCAGCACATGTTGGTGTTCCAACCTGATCAAAAACAACATTCAGTGTATCACGCTCCTGCCCCATCCTAAGCATTGTTTTAACAAAATTCTTTCCATAGGAAGAGTAGAGCCACGATGTGCGAATGATTATTGTATCAGAATTAACTTCAAGGCATCGCCTTTCGCCGGCAAACTTGGTAGCTCCATAAACTCCCAAAGGATTTACGGTGTCTGTTTCTCTATATGGGACAGGTGATTTTCCATCGAAAACATAATCTGTTGAGACATGAATAAATCCTGCCTGCGACTCTTTAGCCGCTTCGGCTAAAACTCCGGGAGCAACCGTATTGACAGCCCTTGCAGTTTCAATATCTGCCTCTGCATTTTCAACAGCAGTGTATGCCGCACAATTAATTAAGAATCCCGGATTAATTTTTTGAAAATATTCCGCTACGCTCTTTTCATCAGTTATGTCTAATGAATCAGCATCGGTGAAAAAAAACTCCCATTGCGAAAATTGTGCTGACAACTCCTTAATTGTGCTTCCCAGCTGTCCGTATGCGCCTGTAACCAGAATCTTCATAAACTTCCAAATTTAAAATTCATTTCTGCCTCTTTAAAAAAGGGCGCTTTCATGTCTTTCCCGGATACTAATGTCTGAATTTCTCCAAGTTGCCAGTCAATTCCAATGGCGGAATCAAAAGGATGGATACTTCTCTCTGAGTCAGGATGATAAAAACGATCACACTTATACGAAAAAACAGCAGTTTCACTCAAAACAGAAAATCCGTGTGCAAAGCCCTTTGGAATGAACAGTTGTTTTTTTGAGATACCATCCAGTTCAATGCCAAACCATTTTCCGAACGTTGGAGAGCCTTTTCGCAAATCAACGGCAACATCGAACACAGTTCCGGAAATTACGCGAACCAGTTTTGCCTGAGCATGGGGAGCAAGCTGATAGTGAAGTCCGCGAACTACTCCTTTTGATGATTTTGATTCATTATCCTGAACAAAAACTGAATTTATACCATAATTTTTGTATCGCTCTTCCTGCCATGATTCAAAGAAATAACCCCTTTCATCAGAAAAAACATTGGGCTCAATTATTAATAAACCGGGAAAAGCTGTTTTGGTAATCTTCATAAGGTAAGTTAAAAAGAAAAAATTTGTTTATCCGCCAGGCGCAGCAGGTATTCCCCATACTGATTGGAGCTAAGTGGCTTAGCCAGTTCTATCAGCTGTTCTCTCGAAATAAATCCCATTTTATATGCGATTTCCTCAATGCAAGAAACCTTTAGTCCTTGGCGCTGTTCAATGGTTGCAATAAAATTGGATGCCTGCAAAAGGCTGTCGTGAGTTCCGGTATCCAACCATGCAAATCCACGCCCTAAAAGCCTTACACTCAACCGGTTTTCCTGAAGATATAGCCGGTTCAGATCAGTAATTTCCAGCTCTCCGCGAAGGGAAGGTTTCAGGCTTTTAGCCTTCTCAACCACATCATTTGAATAAAAATACAATCCGGTGACAGCATAATTGGATTTGGGATTCTCCGGCTTTTCATCAATGGAAATAACTTCCCTTTTTTCATTAAACTCAACCACGCCATAGCGCTGCGGGTCATTGACGTAGTATCCGAAAACTATGGCACCATCCTCAAGCTTTGCCGACTCTTCAAGAATTGATCTGAAATTGTAACCGTAAAATATATTGTCACCCAAAATCAGGCATACATTACTTTCACCTATAAACTCTTCACCAAGAATGAATGCCTGCGCCAGCCCGTCGGGCGAGGGCTGGATTTTATATGATATTTTCAGACCCAACTGGTTGCCGTTGCCAAAAAGGTTCTCATATAATTTTATGTCGGTTGGAGTGGAAATAATTAATATCTCGCGGATGCCGGCTAACATAAGTACCGACAGCGGATAATAAATCATGGGTTTGTCATAAACCGGAATAATTTGTTTGGAAACAGTCCGTGTTATGGGATAAAGCCTCGTTCCGGCACCCCCTGCAAGAATAATTCCTTTCATGCAAAATGGTTTAATAAAAAATTAATGGAGCTCAAAATTAATAAAATTAAGCGGGCTGCATCAATACTACACGATAAAACATGCTGAAATTTATCTGTTAAAGAATGTGATGATAATGACACAAAACAAAAATAATAGGCTGAAAACCTTTGATATAAACGAATTAAGTTATAGTTTTGCGCGCGTTTTGAAGCAATTATAATGTCTAATTTATTAATTTATTGAAAATCACATGACTGAAAAAAATGAGAAAGTAGAACAAGAGGTTCAGGAAGTGTCTGAGCCGGTTGTTCAAAATGAAGAAAAAACTAAAACTGAAGAAACCGCTGTAACAGAAGAAAAAAAACCGGAAGCTGAAGAAGTTAAAGAGACTCCAAAAATCGAAGACAAAACAGAAAAAACTGAGGAAGAGGCAGTTGCGAAAGAGATAACTGAAGAAAAAACCGCAACTGCTGATGCAGAAGTTACTGAAGAAAAAACAGAGACAGCTGAAGAAGAGAAAGCAGTTGAGCAAAAAGCAGCAGAAACTGCAGAAAAAACTGAAGAAACAGAGACAGAAGAGAAAAAAGAGTTTGACTGGGACAGCCTTGAGACAGACACAGATTCTTACTCAGCAAAACAAAGAGCTGACCTGGAGAAGATATACGACGGCACACTAAACGTTGTGGTAGAAAAAGAGGTGCTGGAAGGCACCGTAATTGCGCTTACCAAACGTGAAGTTGTGGTTGATATAGGCTACAAATCTGACGGAATTGTCAGCCTGAACGAATTCCGCTATAACCCCGAACTGAAAGTTGGCGACACAGTGGATGTCTTCATCGAAAGCCTTGAAGATAAGAAGGGACAGATGATCCTTTCCCACAAAAAGGCACGGGCTACCCGTTCATGGGAACGTGTGAATGAAGCGCTTGAGAAAGACGAAATCATCAAAGGATTCATCAAATGCCGCACAAAAGGCGGTATGATTGTAGATGTTTTTGGCATAGAAGCATTCCTTCCCGGATCTCAGATTGATGTCAAACCCATTCGCGATTACGATATTTTTGTAGGTAAAACCATGGAGTTCAAAGTTGTAAAAATCAACCACGAATACCGAAATGTTGTGGTTTCCCACAAGGCGCTGATTGAAGCAGAGCTTGAACTACAGAAGAAAGAAATTATTTCCAAGCTGGAAAAAGGGCAGGTACTGGAAGGCACGGTCAAAAATATTACTTCATACGGTGTATTTATGGACCTCGGCGGCGTGGACGGACTTATCCACATTACCGACCTCTCCTGGGGACGCATCAACCACCCGACAGAGATTGTTGAACTGGATCAGAAACTGAACGTAGTTATCCTCGATTTCGACGACGACAAAAAAAGGATTGCCTTGGGTCTGAAACAACTCACTCCGCATCCATGGGATAATCTGGATGAAAACATGAAAATTGGCGATACGGTTAAAGGCAAAGTTGTGGTACTTGCCGACTATGGCGCTTTTGTTGAAATAGCGCCCGGAGTGGAAGGACTTATACACGTTTCGGAAATGTCATGGAGCCAGCACCTGCGCAGTGCGCAGGATTTCCTGAAAGTGGGCGACGAAGTGGATGCAGAAATTCTTACACTTGACCGTGAGGATCGCAAAATGTCGTTGGGAATGAAACAACTTAAAGCTGACCCATGGGAAAAAATTGAAGAGAATTTCGGTATTGGCACAACCCACACAGCGCTTGTGCGTAACTTCACCAATTTTGGTGTTTTTGTGGAAATCACCGAAGGTGTTGACGGCTTAATCCACATCTCCGACCTGAGCTGGACGAAAAAAATCAAACATCCTTCTGAAGCTACCGCCATCGGCGAAGGGATTGAAGTGGTTGTGCTGGACATTGACAAGGAAAACCGTCGCTTAAGCCTCGGGCACAAGCAACTGGAAGAGAATCCATGGGATGTGTTTGAAACAATTTTCACCATCGATTCAGTTCACGAAGGCACAATCATTGACCTGATGGATAAAGGTGCCGTCATCGCATTGCCCTATGGAGTTGAAGGTTTTGCCACACCGCGTCACTTAGTGAAAGAAGATGGAATGCAGGCAAAACAGGATGAAAAACTGGAATTCAAAGTTATTGAGTTCAACAAATCGGCAAAACGAATCATTGTTTCACACTCAAGGGTTTACGAAGATGAAAAACGTGCTGACGATACATCAAAACGTAGAATACAGACGCGCACTTCGAGAAAAGCGGTTCAGGCAGTAAGTGAAAGTATCGAAAAACCCACTTTAGGAGACATTTCTGAGCTGGCAGCATTGAAAACTGAACTGGAGCAAAAAGAGAAAAAGGAGAAGAAAAAGAAGGAAAAGAAGGAGATAAAGGAAGAGAGCAAACCTGCTTCTGCAGAATAGTTCCGGTAAAATCGTTTAATTCGATGATGAATCAATATACAAAGATGAGGTTATAAGCAGAAATGGCTTTTGAATTAACCATATTGGGAAGCAGTTCTGCCCTGCCCACATCCGAAAGATACCCAACCGCCCAGGTGCTGAACGCATCGGGGCGGTTTTTTTTAATCGACTGCGGAGAAGGGACGCAAATCCAGATTCGCAGACAAAAAATTGCTTTCGGAAAAATCAGGCATATTTTCATTTCACACCTTCACGGTGATCATTATTATGGATTAATCGGGCTGATTTCCACCTTTAACCTTCTGGGAATAAAAAACGATTTACACATTTATTCGCCTACGCAACTGAGGGAGATACTACAGCCCCAGCTCAATCTGTTAAAAGCCGGGCTGCAATTCAACATCATTTTTCATCCGCTGAATTTTAAAAAGCCAGAGCTGATTTTTGAAGACAAGGTAATTGAAGTAATTTCATTTCCTCTGAAACACAGCATCAACTGCTGTGGATTTTTATTTCGCGAAAAAACAAAGGAGCGAAACATCAAAAAGGAATACATTCAGGAGTTTAACATTCCCATTGCACAAATTAGAGCCATAAAACAGGGTGCTGATTTTAAAACAGAAAACGGCAAAATCATCCCAAACGAACAACTTACCACTCCCCCGCCTCCGCCTGTTTCCTACGCATTTTGCTCCGACACTGCCTTTCACCCGCCAGTTGTTGAAACCATAAAGGAGGTGAGCACGCTGTATCACGAAGCCACATTCACGGAAGAGATGAAAGAATGGGCTGTCAAAACCTATCACTCCACTGCGTTGGATGCAGCTAAAATTGCAAAAATGGCGAATGCAGGGAAACTCATCATCGGGCACTTCTCGTCACGCTATAAAACCACAGAACAATTTTTAAAAGAAGCACAAAGCGAATTTAAAAACACGGAAACGGCTGTCGATGGGAAAAAATATTCTATAAAAGCATAAATGGGATTACTATTTTTCCTGTTCATCAAAAAAGCCTTTATTGAAATTTACCAGATAAAGCTTTTCAACCGGACGGGTGAAAGCGGTATATAACCAGCGATAATATTCCCTGTCCAACATTTCCTCCTTTAAAAATCCATGATCAATAAAAACAGCTTTCCACTGGCCTCCCTGTGCTTTGTGGCAAGTCAGGGCATAGGCATATTTTACCTGAAGTGCATTAAAATGCGGGTTTTCACGAATTTTCTCCCAGCGTTTTCTTCTGTTTCTTATATCCATGTAATCTTCAGAAACCGTTTCAAACAGCTGCCGGTTTTGCTCATAAGTAAACGAAGCCGCTTCCAGAGCCAGCGTATCTAAAAAGATCTTACAGTCAATTTCCACATCATCATAATCTGTGAAACGCAGACACACATCTGCAAACCGGAACCCGTAAAGCTCTTCATATCCATAAATGGAAACCACTTCGGCACTCTCGCCGTTGGCAATAAAACCCAGCTCCTCAACTTCTTTGCCCCAGTAATAGTTATTTTTTACCACCATGAGCAAATCCCCTCTTTCTATCTCATTTTCACGGTATAATATAGTACCCCGGATTCCTTTATTATACAGATTCACCCTTTTGTTTGAACGGGTAACAATTGTAGTATCGTGAATGCCATACTTACTGTAACAGTTTGAAATTTGTTCTATCAGCTCCCCGCCCGATATTCTCACCACATCATCAAAAGAGTCCAGTTTGAAATGTAGAAATTTGCGGGTATCCCCGTGTTCAATGTGATTTCTGATCTGCGTTGCACATGAAAGAATTCCTGAGTCAGCCGTCTGGCGAACAACTTCGGTCAAAGTAAACTCATCCGTTGTAAATCCGCGACTTTTCAGGTTGTGAGCTTCCAGGGCGGGGCTAACCGGCAATCCCACTGGAGGAAGCTGTGCGGTGTCGCCAACTAAAATGAGATGACAGTTTTTTCCTGAATAGACATATTCAAGAATATCATCCAGAAGCCTGCCACTGCCGAAAATTGAATTTTGACTGCTTTCGTTTGAAATCATTGAAACTTCATCAATCACAAACCAGGTATCTGCAAACAAGTTTTTGTCTATGACAAATCTTCCGGTTCCGTCGGAAGAGGTTTGCTGCCTGTATATTTTTTTGTGTACTGTGAAAGCAGGCATTCCCGTGTAACCGGACATCACTTTTGCTGCACGTCCGGTTGGCGCAAGAAGAACAACCCGAATCTTTAAAACAGTGAGCGTTTTGACCAGCACGTCTATCATTGTTGTTTTACCGGTTCCGGCAAAACCTTTTATCAACATTATTTTATCCGGCTCTCCCGAGGCAATAAAATGGGCTAAACCAGCCATCAACTCTGACTGACAAGCAGTTGGGACAAAAGGCATGTTTTGCTCCAAAAGTGCTTTCACATGATTTTTTATCATAACGGCTAAAATAAATGATTACAAGATAAGGTAATTTGTTTTTTTTTATAATTTTGTGAGCATTCGACAATAATCTTACTTAAAATTTTTAAAATGAGAGCTGTTATTCAAATTTTACTTACTGCTGTTGCAATTTTTTTGGGTTATTTGATTTACAAAAGTATTCAGGACCCTATCAATTTTGAGAAAGAAAAGGATGCACGGTATGAACAAACCATCGAAAAATTAAAAGACATCCGAAAAGCCCAACTGGCTTACAAAGATGTTTACGGAAAGTTTACCGGCAGCTGGGATACACTTATCCACTTTATCAAATATGATTCTTTAAGGAACGTGCGTAAAATCGGCGAGTTGACCGACAGTATGATTGATGCGGGGCTAACCGAAAGAAGAGCTTTGCAGAGAGGCCTGATTATTCGTGATACCATCAGGGTACCTGTGCTGGGAGCTATATTTGATAAATCATTCAATGCTGACCAACTACAGTATATTCCGGTGGAGGATACAGTTGCCATATTTGATATGGGAGCAAATGTTATTACTACCGGTTCCGGAATTAAAGTTCCTGTTTTTGAGGCTAAAGCCCACAATAACATCGTTCTTAAAGGGCTTGACAGACAGTTCGTAATCAACATGAATGAGCAAAGAAGGCTCAATGAGAGATATCCCGGATTAAAGGTAGGCTCGCTTACCGAATCTGTCAACAACGCCGGAAATTGGGAATAATAAAATGGTTAGCCGGATAACAGATTCCGAATTTGACAGCAACCGGACCAAAGAATATAAATTATCCATCCAGGTCAGCCCGGATGGATTTTCTTTTTCCGTAGTTCATCCGGTGAAAAACAGGATTTTAGCCTTTTACGATAAGGAAATCAAGCTGAGCTCCTTACACTTTATTGGCAGAAGGTTTGATGAGTGGCTTGAAAATCATCAGGAAATTCTAAAAAAGGAGTTTGCTGAAATCAACTTGTACTATTATTCCGGTAAGTACACTTTGGCTCCCTCAGCGTTTTACGACTACAAAAATCAGGACACACTGATTAATCTGCTGTTTGGCAGTGACAAAGCATGTGAAACAAGAGACAATTATATACCTGAAGTTTCTGCAAACCTAATTTTCACTATTCCTTTGTCGCTGATTGAAACATTTCAAAATCATTATCCCGGAATAGCGGTTCAACACCCTCTCTCGGGTTTCATCGCCAATACTAAAAAGGAAAATTCAAAGAACAGTTCAGCTTTTCTGTTTATCAACCGGAAAAGTTTTGATATGCTCCTTTTTTCAGAAGGCAGCCTGCTCACTGTAAATCATTTTAAATCGGTTGTCGCTGCCGATGTTGCCTATTTTTTATTCTCAGTGCTTAAATCAAATAATATCAATGCAAAGGATACGGAAATGGAGCTGGCAGGAAATATAACAGAGGAAAGTGAAACTTTCAGAATACTTTGCCAGTTTTTTAAAACTGTTCGCTTAAAGAACATTTCCGTTGATTACAATTTTGAAGCTTTTGGAAAAGCACCTTATATGCACACTTTTTTTTACTAACCATGCGCATCATTGGCGGAAAATACAAAGGCAGGATTATAACAGCCAATAAGAAATTTTCTTCACGCCCAACCACAGATCAGGCAAAAGAAGCATTGTTTAATATCCTTGAAAACCGGTATGACTTGTCAGGAATGAAAATTCTCGATCTATTTTCCGGCACCGGCAGCATCGGCTATGAGTTTGTTAGTCGCGGAGCTGGCGAAGTAATATTTGTCGAAAAAGATTTCAGGGGCGTTCGCCACATAAGGGAAACTTTTAAAAAGCTGGAAATTGCCAATGCAGAAGCTATTTGTGTTGATACTTTCAAATATTTAAAAGGCTGCCGTCAAAAATTTGATATTGTTTTTGCTGATCCACCATTTGATGCGCCATATATCGTGGAAATTCCAAAATCAGTTTTCGATGCGGAAATATTGAAAGAAGGCGGACTGTTTATCCTGGAGCATCCGAAGAGTTACAACTTTTCAGGTCTCCCATTTTTTACCGAACTCCGTAAATATGGAAAGGTAAATTTCAGTTTCTTCAGCAAATAACTTCTATTACACCGTGCCGATTACAGTAATTTTTGAAAAGAGATCCTATTGTAATTAATCTTTTTCAAGGGGGAGCGTATGCAAGCAACGCTTTATTGGAGGCTGATTGTTATGCAAAGTTTTAAATAAATAGCCAGTTTTCCCCAACTCATTTTGTGAAGTTTGAAATTGTCTTTATCCAAAATTTTAGTTTTATATGTTTCTTCTATTGCAAATGCTTTTAGGTTCATTTTCTTCAAGACAGGGAATCCTCTAAATTGATTTAATAAGTTTCTATCATGTATTGTTTCCGCAACATAAGGTTTGTCAATAATTTGAGTAATTTCCCCTTTTATGTTCCAATGTCTATCCCTTTTACTATAGCATCCCTTAAAGGTGTTTTCATTTATTTCTTCTATCAGACTAATAAAATGATTTGAAAATGAATAATCTATGTGTATTTTATTTTTGTTTTCAGGGGAAATCATCAATATTTTTAAAAAATTAACTGCTTGATATTTTTGAAAATCAAATTGTTCTTGAATTTTTTTTATGTAATCTCTGTGTAAAATATCATCATTATCCAATCTCGATGTTATTATATACTTTTCATTACCTAACTGATTTATAATATATTCTTTGTATTTACTGTTAAGGTTTTGCATCCCATCTATGTATAATGGTACAATGAAACTGTATTTTTGGGAAAGAGTATGAAAAAACGGTCTGAATTTTTCATCAGTTTCTATATCCAAACAAATTATCCATGTGAAATTTTCACAAGACTGATTTAATACAGAAGGCAAACAATACTGATTAAAAATATTTATTCTGTATAACATCCAACTATTATCAATGGTGCGATTGATATTTTCATCCTTATTCCATTTATTATTGGATGTTCTTAAATTAAATCTTGTAACAATAAAATGTTTGAAATTTTCCATTCTTTTCTCTTAGTTACAATTTTACACAAGACATACTCTTTTGCAATTTTTGGTTCGTGTGCTGGCATGTGTAAATTGCAAATGTGTATGGCTTTAGCGTTAGCCTATCCATTCGTCAATTCATTGGCAATTAATTCTGCTTGTTTCAACACAGTTTCTGTAGCCAGTTTTTGCATGTCGGGTGGATAACCATATTGTCTCAAAGTCCGCTTTATTATCACTTTCAATTTTGCTCTTACGCTCTCTTTTATCGTCCAGTCAATTGATGCGTTTGCTTTAACTCGTTCGGTTAAAATAATCGCCAATTCCCGTAGTTTGTCCTTTTGCATTAGCTCCCTGGCACTTTTATTATCTGCTACTGCCGTATAAAAAGCGTATTCAAAGTCTGTCAAATTAAGTGCTTTAGCTTCGCTGTCCATGTTGACGATCTCTTTACTCAACTTTATGAGTTCGTCCATTACTTCGGCTGCTGTCAATATTTTGTTGTGATATTTCTTTATTGAGTTTTCAAGCATCTCCATTAATGATCTGCTTTTGACCAGGTTCTTTTTAGAACGGGATTTAATTTCATCGTTCAATAGTTTTTTCAAAACCTCAAGAGCAACATTTTTATGTTCCATTCCTTTCAATTCCAACAAAAAATCTTCTGAAAGAATTGAAATGTCCGGTTTTTTAATTCCTGCTGCGTCAAAAATATCAATAACTTTTTCAGAGACTAATGCCTTGTCAATCACCTGCCGTATTGTTGTTTCTGCCTGTGCGTCGCACGCAGACAGGTCAATTTCTTCGTCTGTCTTGCCTGTCCCTGTATCACTAAATTTTGCTAATCTTGCTTTTACTGCTTGAAAAAATGAAACTTCATCTTTTACATCCATTGCTTCTTCATGTGGAATAGCGATTGCAAAGGATTTTGATAATGCGGTAATAAGGTCTATAAGCTCGCCTAAGCTTGTAGGGTCAAGGTTTTGACGCGCATAAACTTTTGGCAAGACCCCTTTGAGTGACTGGTTTTCTCGCTCAATAGCATCCATTGACTCATCTACCGTTTTTCCGATTGTTGGTTGCTTGGCATGGTTTTTTAAGAAAGACCAACGTGCAGTTGGTGGAACAAAAAACACGTTTTCTGCTTTGTATTCTTCTTTATCTTCCGGGTCGGCAAATTCATAATCACCTTCCTTAGAGTTGAGTTTATTGTATAGTTCTTCAAAAGCATCAGAGATATATTTTAAGAATATCAGTCCAAGCACAACGTGTTTGTATTCTGCTGCATCAATGTTTTTTCTCAATTTATCAGCCGATTTCCAGAGTTGTTTTTCCAATGGCTCGCCTGCCTGTCCTGCGGACGCAGGCAGGTCTGTTCCGCCTGCCTGCAGGTTTACGTTTTTTTTAGCCATATATTTTAATTTCCTTCATTCATTTTCCTGCCTGTGCGATGCACGCTGACAGGCAAAATTAACATTTCTCATGTCATTTCCTTCCAAGCGTTGGCTAAAAAACAGCTCTTTTGGTTTTTTTAGAGTATGGCTTTTATGTTGGTGAAAACCAAATGTGCTGTTTGCACATGGGCCCCTCCTCCTCCCCCTTCTAAGTTGTAATCCAAATTTCTGGAGCATTGTTGAGCCCAGTCCAAAAAGGTTTCAGACTAAAACAGGGATTTATCTTTAGATTTAGCTGTTCATAAGTCGTGATTACAACATGCTGTAAGCCAGCCAGTTAAAAACTTATCAACATAACTGCAAGCTACTGATAGTCAGCTTGTTAGATGTTCCACGTGGAACATATTTATTTGAATATCAGGGAAATAAGGTTTATATTTGTTTTGAAAAGTAAAAACAGATAAGACATGTTCAAAGCAAACAATCAGCTGCAATTATTCAGTTTTGAAAACGAACTTGGCAAAAAAGCAACGCAAGGCGCTTGATCGCTCAAAAGAAAAGAGGGTTTACAGGGAACATTTTGTTGTTATCGATCGGGAAGTAAGTTCCAGCGCCTGCAGAGGAATTGAACAGCAGCATGCTGCAATCGCCCGACGATATTGATGCCACCTACCGGCAAAAAAAGGGGGAGCACTATAAGGGTTTCACCATAAACGGCACTGAAACCGCCAATCCTGACAACCCCCTGCAGTTGATTACTGACATTTCGGTAAACCCAAATAATGTGGATGACAGCCCCGATTTTATGCAAGGCAAGAATAGTGAACCAGAATTCAGCCCGTCGTTTCAGAATGACCATAACCATATCTCCTTTACGGATTCCAATTGATGAAAAGAAACCTGCAGTCCGATCGGATATTTCTTTTAACTCGCCAAAGGTAAACGAACGGCTTTCCCCGTTGTCGTTGGTCCAGAGCAGTGCCCGTTTGTCGGGGTTGGTAGCTGCCCAACCGTCAACCACGTCATAGGCAAAATTGAAATCATCGGGAACGATAAGTTCGTAATTGGTTCTAAAATCTTCGAAATCCTTAAAGTTTGTCTGCTTCAGAAATTTTTCGATCATGGATTGGCTGCTTGTTTAGTTTAGAAAATAATGGCAAGAAATTTTACTGGTTTTTCATCGAGGGCTTTCATTACGTGCGGTTGGGTGCGTCAAAGTAAAGGCTATCGCCTTGGTTGAGTGTCAGTACGTGCCCCCCGACACTGAGCAACAACTTGCCTTCAAGCACGAAATTGAATTCCTGTCCGTTGTGGCTGTTCAGGTGCATATTTATGGACGACGGTTCAACGGTAACGATAAATGGATCGGCTTTGCGGCCTGCAAACCCCGAAGCCAGAGCCTGGTATTTATAGGCGTGGGTACGCTCCATTGCAGTACCCTGGCCTGCCCGGGTTAAGTAAAATGTTTTCATTTTAGGATCACTGCCAAACAGTAGGGCGGTCAATTCAATGTTGTATTTTTTAGAAATGTTTTGCAGTACACTCACCGGGATATCTTTAACACCGCTTTCGTAACCCAGGTATTCTTCTTCCGAAACGCGACATACAGCCGCAATTTCTTCCGTTCCAATCCCAAGAAAGTCTCGCAGGCCAACCAATCGTTGGGCAATTTCGCGTATTTGTTCGTTCATGATTTTTAATGTCTGAAAATCGAAATCTAAAAATAACTTTTTTCCGACAAATCCAGCAGGTTAGCATAATATTTTGGAGAAAATCGGGTCTTACTATAATTAATAAGTGTTTCGATGCCAGAAGCCTGCCTGTCCTGTAATCATGCATTGAATGCCCTAAAAGCAAATTGAGCAGCAAATAAACTGCTGCTCAATTTAAAACCAGAATTAATGTTGAACCGTCAATTAATGCTGATGGCCTTCGTGCGATCCTTCCATTTTTTTGTCGGAACGGTCGTACTGGCAACATCCCGGAAGCTCGTCGTAAACATCTTTGGACGCTTTGTGATGCGGCGTATCGTGACCTACTTTGGCAATGGCCATTTCGATTTTGTCCAAATCGGTTTTCGTGTCGTCAAATTTCACCTCGATCATCTTGGTCTCCTTGTTCCAATCGGCCTCCTTAACGCCGTCAACTGCTTTTGCGGCTTTTTCGATGCGCTTTTCGCACATTCCGCAATTTCCTTTTACTTTAAACTTTTCGGTTTTTTCTGCTGCAAAAACCGTGAACGTTCCCAGAACGAACAGTACTACTAAACTTACTACTCTTGTCTTCATGTTTCTGAATTTTAAACGATTATTAAATGTGTTGATGGTGAGAACACGAAACATAATCAAAAAACATACCTTTCTGTCTCTTATTGTTATTTTTTATGAGTTAATCATTTGGTTCTTAACCTTAAAGCGTTGGTAATCACAGAAACCGAACTAAAACTCATGGCCGCCGCCGCGATTATCGGGCTGAGCAATATCCCGAAAAACGGGAACAGGATGCCGGCGGCAATTGGCACGCCCAAAGCATTATATACAAATGCGAAGAACAGGTTTTGTTTGATGTTTCGCATTACTTTTATGCTAAGGTCGCGGGCACGCACAATGCCCGACAAGTCGCCTTTCACCAAAGTAATTTCGGCACTTTGCATGGCAATGTCGGTTCCCGTGCCCATGGCTATGCCCACGTTGGCCTGCTCAAGAGCCGGTGCATCGTTGATTCCGTCGCCGGCCATGGCCACTATATGGCCTTGTTCCTGCAACTCTTTCACTTTGTTGTATTTGTCCTCGGGGAGGCAATCGGCTACAAACCCGTCGAGGCCCAATTCATCGGACACTGCTTTTGCGGTAAATTGGTTATCGCCGGTGAGCATGTGTACTTCCACGCCCATTTTTTGGAGTTCGGAAACGGCATTTGCCGAACTTTCTTTTATTTTATCGGAAGCGCTAACCATTCCTTCTACCTTTTTACCGAGGATCAGGTACATCACGGTTTGGCCGGTCAGTTGCCACTCCTGGGCCATTTGCTTTTGTTCGTCGTTCAGTTTCGCCCCGAAATCTTCCATTAGACGATGGTTGCCCAGCCCGATGGGTTTTCCCTTATACATGGCTTTTACCCCTTTTCCGGTAAGCGATTCAAATTTGTCGAGCTGCAGCAATTCGAGCTTTTCTGCTTTAGCCCCTTCAACAATAGCATCGGCCAGCGGATGCTCGCTGTCGGCATCAACAGAAGCGGCCAGTTTCAAAATCTCCTTATCACTTAAACTGCCAAAAGATTTATAACTGTTTAGGCTGGGCTTCCCCTCGGTAAGTGTACCGGTTTTATCGACAATAAGGATATCCACTTTATTCATTTCCTCCATAGCGCGGGCATCTTTTACCAGAACACCGGATTGTGCACCACGGCCCATTCCTACCATAATCGACATGGGCGTTGCCAGGCCTAAGGCACAAGGGCAGGCAATAATCAGCACCGCTACGGCATTTACAAACGCATAGACATACGCCGGCTCCGGCCCCCAGATTGCCCAGACCACAAAAGTTATAATGGCAATGGAAATTACAATTTGCACGAAATATTTGGCGACGGTGTCAGCCAGTTTTTGGATGGGCGCCCGTGAACGGCTGGCCTTATTCACCATTTCAATGATTTGTGCCAGCAGGGTATCGCTGCCTACTTTCTCGGCTTTCATTTCAAAAGCGGTTTTACCGTTGATGGTGCCTCCGGTGATTTTGTCCCCTTTCGATTTCTCCGTGGGAATGGGTTCGCCGGTAATCATGCTTTCGTCGATCACGGCTTCGCCAAGGGACACCGAGCCGTCAACAGGGATTTTCTCTCCCGGCCTCACTTTCAGAATATCACCTACTTTTACTTCTTCTAACGGGATTTCGGTTTCGATACCATTTCGGACTACCCTTGCTATCGGAGGAACCAACCCTAGCAGTGCTTTTATGGCCGAGTTGGTTTTGCTGTGCGCCCGCAACTCAAGCACCTGGCCGAGCAAAACCAGGGTTAGGATAACGGCGGCGGCTTCAAAATAGAGGTGGACATTTCCGTCAGCATCTTGAAACTGGGCAGGGAAAACAGACGGCACGAGCAGCGCAAAAACGCTGAAAAGGTATGCTGCCCCCACACCTATTGAAATGAGCGTCCACATGTTGGGCATCCGACGGACGATAGAACTCCAGCCCCGCTTGAAAAAGTCCCAACTGCTGTAAAATACTACGGGTGTTGCCAGGATGAATTCAAGCCAGCCCCAAACTTTTTTCGGAGCTAACTCATACAAATGCAGAAAGCCAAAAGCATCCGCCATGGAAATGATAAAAACCGGAATGCTTAAGGCAACGGCAATCCAGAATTTCTTTTTCATTTTCTGGTAAGCTTTTTCTTCGTCGCTGGTTTCCACGCCTTTTTCAGGCACTAAATCCATTCCGCATTTTGGGCAGCTACCGGAGCCATTCTGCTTAATTTCAGGGTGCATCGGGCAGGTATAAACTACTTTTGACGGAGATGCACTTTCCTCTTTGTTCAGGTGCATTCCGCAAACCGGGCAATCTCCCGGCTTCTCGTAGGTTTTATCGCCCTCGCAATGCATTGGGCAATAATACTTGCCTCCTCCTGCGCCTTTGCCTTCGCCTCTGCCTTCACTTTTTGCGGGAATCGGAGCAATTTTCATATTCTGAAAATCCATTTTGCCCAAACTCTTTTTTCCGGAAACGGGAACGAGGAACATATTACAAACAGGGCAACGACCAGCTTCGTCGTAGGTTTTATCACCTTCGCAATGCATCGGACAATAATATTCCTCTTTGCTTTCGTCTCTGCCTTTGCCTCCGCCTCCGCCTTGGTTTTTGCCTCCGCCTTTCTCAATTCCCCGAACCGGAGCAACTTTCATATCCTGAAAGTCCGTTTTGCCAGCCTTCTTTTTCGCAGAAACGGGAACAAGAAACATGTTGCACACCGGGCAGCGGCCAGGACTGCTGTACGTTTTTTCGCCTTCGCAGTGCATGGGGCAATAGTATCCAGTAGCTTTTCCAGCTATATCATGATTTTTAGGAACCTTATCGCTTTTGGAATTTTTATCTGATTTATTTTCTTCCATGATTCTTAATTTTAGATGTTTACCAATTTCAAAGATACAACCGACATGTATTTAAAGCATTACATAATTCATTGAATGATTTACATGATTTATTGATTTCTATACATCGTGAATTGATTTACGATTTTGTTCCCTGAGGCTTTTGAAATAAGTGGTGGTAAACCCGGTAACTTTTTTAAACTGCCCCGACAAATGGGCCACGCTGCTGTAGCCCATTTCATAAGCAATTTCGCTCAATGTTTTTTCATCGTAAACCAACAATTCTTTTACCCGCTCTATTTTCAGATTTATCATATACTTTTCGATGGTAGTACCTTCCACAGAGGAAAAAAGCGAACTCAGGTAAGGATAATCCAAGTTGAGTTTGCCGATAAGATAATCCGAGAAATTCATCTCGTTTTCCCCTGAGTGGTTGTACACATAATCGATGGTGATGTTTTTTATTGTTTCAATCAACCTGCCCTTTGAATCGTTGATGATTTCGAACCCCATGTTTTTCAGGCTTTCGTTCAGTTGTTCGAGTTTTTCGGGAGCAACTTCATCCGTGGTTTTAACTTTGCCCAACTGTATGTTTTCAGTTTTTATCCCGGCTTTTTCAAAAATTTGTGAAACCACCATAATGCACCGGTTACAAACCATATTTTTAATGTTGATGTCCATGCTTTCGTATTTTTGGTAAAACAATAATATTCTGTAGCCAAGGGGTTTATTAAAGTGATTCCTTTAATTTTTCTAAATATTCAATCAAGGTTCCTTTGCTTTCTGCTGATAAACGGGCTTCACGATGGATGGAGGTATAGGAAGTCAAAGGCATTTCACCATCTTCAACCTGGCTTATCATCGAAGTCAATTTGCTTTTTTGTTTCCGGTCCGAGTACGAGCCAAATTCACTAAAGTTAAGTTCCTCCTTTCCTTTGTTGATATGGTTTTCCAGGAACCAACCAACCGGTTGCACCCTGCTGTACCAGGGATAGTTGGTGTTGTTGCTATGACAATTGTAGCAGGAAGTTCGGAGAATTTGTGCCACTTGTTCCGGAGTCTCAAATGTTTTCACAAAGTCGGTTGCTGGAATAGTAGTACTATGGTTTGTCCCGGCGGGAAAAAATTGCAATCCCACCAAGACAACCAATAGTAATAAGCCTGTGATTTTCAAGAGTTTCACCTTACTGAAATTTCCTGTTGAACAGTGCCGCACTTCAACATTCTATTCCCGAAATAGGGATTTCTTATCTCCTTTGATGTACTTAACCATGCTCCACCTTTATTGTTGTTGTACATCGGGCAAAAAAGCTGGTATAAGGTACGATCGGAACCTGAGATGGTTACTAGGTCTTTGACATCTTTGCTCAAAATTTCAAAGTGTTCTCTTTGGTGAGCTATGTCCTTGCTGTTTTCCGAAATATGCTTAGCGTGCTCTGAGGCATCCTCTATAATTTCAGCTACTTCTTTTTGTTGTTGCTTAGCTTGTGCTGAAAGATTAAATTTCGCAAAGTCATCGAACAGCTTTTTACCAAAACTTGCTGCACCTCTACTATCTTCCTGAACCAGAGCATCTTTTAATGCCAAATAGTTATCTATAATAACAGAAGCTGATTTTGAATGTTCCACTTTAACAGAAGCTTCAACCTTGCTTTTGTTAGTCATCATTGAATGGTCGTGTTGTGCAAATGCTCCCCAGCTTACTAAAGCCAGACTGAGCAAAATAATTGTCTTTTTCATTGTACTTACATTTTAAATTAATTATAATTTTTCTTTTATCTTATCGTTTCCCTCGTCTCTCCACATTTCAACATCGCATCCCCGAAATAGGGATTGCGTATCTCTTCGGTTTCACTCAGCCAATAAGCGCCCTTATCGTTGTTTGCCATGGGGCAGTATTGGTAGTAAGCAGTTACGTTTCCTAAGCCGAACATTTTTACACTTTTGTAGAAAGCAAGATTAAACTGCACAAATTCCTGACGTTGTTTTTCAATATCACTCGATTTACTGATTGCATTTATTGTACTGTTCAATGTCTCTAATTGATCCATCCACATCATGTGTGCATCACCTTTAAGCAACCCCATATCCACCAATTTTAAAGCTGTGATTACATCTTTTGCTTCGTTAGCTACTTTTTTGGCATCGGTTTCTACAAAAGCATTTTTCATCACCAGATAAGCATTGTAAACTTTTGTTAGTTGCGCCTTAAAAGCCGGTGGGGTTGTTTCAGTGAGCGATTCAACCGGAGCGAAGCTTTCGCTTGCATCCTCCATTTCCGTTCCGCCGTGATCGTGCCCGGTCATGGCTGCACCGTCTTCGGGGTGCATCATGCTCGGTTTTCCGGCAAGTTGTGCGGCTGCATCGATGCTGAATGTACCGCTCACGGCAATTTCTTCACCTTCATCCAGACCGCTTTCAACCAGATAGCTGTTGCCCAAATCCGGGCCGAGGATAACTTCGCGCATCATAAAGTTCACTCCGGTTTCGGTTTCCGATTTAACATATACCAGCGAGCGTTTCCCGGTCCACATCACAGCAGTTTTTGGCACCGAAAGATTACCGGCTTTTGCAGGCAGCCTGGCTTCCACTGTTCCTGAAGCAAACATTTCCGGCTTCAGCCTTAATCTGCTGTTTGCCATTTCAACCCGTGCTTTGGCTACCCGTGTTTTCGGATCAATTACCGGATCGAGGTAAGAGATTGTGCCGGCAAAGGTTTCTCCTGGAAGAGAAGCTACCGTAAACACAACCTTATCGCCTTTTTTAATCCAGGGCATATCCGATTCATAGACATCAAAAAGCAACCACACTTTTGAAAGGTCGGCAATTTGGTAAATTGCCTCTCCCCTTCGTATGTAATCGCCTAAGTTGACCATTTTTTGGGTTACATAGCCCGAAACATCTGCCTGCACATCAAAGGTTTCTTTGGTAGTTTTTGATTGCAAAATTTGCTCTATCTGCTTGTCGGTTAACTTCCAGTTT
Organism: Mariniphaga sp.; assembly: GCA_040772505.1. Lineage (GTDB taxonomy): Bacteria > Bacteroidota > Bacteroidia > Bacteroidales > Prolixibacteraceae > Mariniphaga. The sequence goes on from JAXGYA010000005.1 coordinate 168,487, forward strand.
TTTAACTTCTCTTTAGCTGCAATTAAGAGTTGAGGTTGTGTTTCCGCCAATTTCTGAGCTTCAAAAAGTTCCTCCTGCGCAGTTACCAATTCGGGGGAATAAACCGATGCAATTACCTGACCCTTATTTACATAGTCGCCGGTAAAATTTACCAACAGGTTTTCAATTCTGCCGGGTATGTGCGAGGATTGGGAATAAACCAAACGCTCGTCGGATTGCACTTTGCCATTTAACCGCACGGATTTTAAAGGCTCAGTTTTCCCAACCAGAGCAGTGTGAACACTGGCTAATTGCATAGCCGTTTGCGACATGCTTATAGCCATCGGGTCTATATCGCCGTTGTGATCATCTTCCAACGGAATTAAATCCATACCGCAGATGGGGCAATCGCCCGGCTCGTTTTGACGGATTTGCGGATGCATGGAGCAGGTCCAGATTTGTTGATGTGTTGATGTGTTGATTTGCTGATGTGTTGATTGGTTGATGTGTTGATTGGTGGATTCTGTGGATTGATGATTCCCCAACAAATATCCAATCAAACCTCCGATGACTAAAACAGCAATCAGAATCGCTATAATTTGTTTAATAGATTTCATTTTTATTCTTTTTTAATTTTGTAGATGATATTATTTTATTGAGTAACTTTTGAATGGATAGAATCATGTACTTCATCCCGATTGGAGGAGGATGGATAACTTTTTGCACTTTCGCATAATAGAAGCCAGTAATCGGTCTCTATTGCTTCTTTATGGGCTATTTTAAGTTTATGAATAAAATCAGCCCTGCTTTCACTGCTTTGTGCTTCCCGGACATTGGCTCCAATACTTGTTCCCGATCTTAAAAGTTGACGTGCTATCACATATTTCCGTTCGCTTTCTAACAATTCCGAATATTCAATTATCTCCAAAGCAAATTCAAAGCTTAAATCCAAAATCTCATTTTTACGTTCCTTCATTATTATTATTTTTTCGTGTTCATCTTAATTTTTCACATCACCACATCATCAAATCAGCACATCACCACATCACCACATCAATACTCATAAGCCATAATATATTTCAACTTAGCCATCTCAATCTGATATTGTACTTCTGCAGTGGCTTTCATTTGTTCGTATTTCAGCAGTTGTTGTTGCATGCGCAAAACTTCCTCAAATTGCTCTCCCGAATTGCTGTAGGCGCTAAACAAGAGATTAAGTGCCTGCTTCGATACCCGCGTTTGCTGGTCGTATAGTTCAATCAATTGTTGTTGGCGCTGGAGTTCGAACCAGGTTGTTTCGTAATTAGAGATAAGCATATTTGCGGTTTCCTCTTTTTGCAGAGAGTAACTTTCCTGCATCAGTTGCGCCTCTTTTTCGGCCGCTTTGTATTTCTTCCTGAAAATGGGAATGCTCACTGAAACCATTGGCATCAGCACATCTTTTCCGTTGTCGGTCATACCGCCGTTGGAGTTTTTGTCCATGAACATATATTCCAGACCAACACCCAATTTGGGCAAGCCTTGTTTTTGCGCTGCTATTTCGCTTGCCTTGCTTGCCTGCACTTTCAATTCAAGCGCATCTAAAAGTGGGTTTTCCGCCAGCAGAGAATCCTTCCGGATTTTGTTCTCCACGAATTCAATTTTCAGGGAATCGGCAATTTCAACTTCTGCACTTTCGTCTCTGTTAAGCAGTTTGTTGAAAGTGGCAACCAGAGGTTTTTCTTTCTGGTTGAGGATTTCGAGATTAGTCGCGGCGTCTTTCAGCATAATATCCACGCGTAAAACATCGACCATGGGAGCCATCCCGTTTTTGAATTTTGTGTTGGCAACGGATTTGTAAGCTTCCAGAATTTCGATGTTTTCCCGCTCAATCCGCTGCCAGCGGTTCAACTCGAAGAGAGGATAGAATGCGGCTGAAACTTGAAAAAACAGTTGATTCCGGGCATCTAAAAACGCCTGGTATTTAGCTTCTGCCATTAAAGCCGCGGCATCGCCCTGCGCTTCCAAAGTCCCAAACCAGGGAAACATCTGACTGACAGACAGTGTTGCCCGTTGCGAGCCCATTTTCGGAATAAAATAGCCGAACGAAAAAGTGGGATCGAGAAGGGAACTCACCTGCGGCACTTTTTGCATGGCTGCTTCAAACTCCTTGAATTTGGCTTGCAGACCGGGGTTGTTTTGAGAAGCTATTTTAAAATAATCTTGCAAAGACTGGGCATTCCCCTCGTAACCTGAGATCAGGGAAATAAATAAAAATAGGTTGAGATATAGCGTTTTCATTTGTTTTGTGCATTTTTATAAGTTACCGAAATAAAATTGTTTAATTTTATTTCCAGAGAATCATGTATTTGTTTTAGCTCGTCAAAAGTTGCCACATCAATTATTTTTCGTTCCAGCATTAATTCAGCCCAATGCTGAATTGCTTCAGATAAAGAACCCCGGGAAAAATGATAGAAACGTATCTTTTCCAGATAATGAAATCTAGCGTATCCTTCAGCTATGTTGGCACCAATAGAATCTGTTGCCCTTAGAAACTGATCTCCAATTATTTTCTTTTGTTCAAAAGTTAGATCGGAAAAGATGTTCCATGCAATGGTTGATAGTTGTCGAGCCATTTGATAAACAACCAGACCTTTAAGCGGAATAAATTTAGACGTCTTCATTTTTTAGAAATTTTAAGTTATAGAAGATCTCCTTAAGTTAAATAAAATCAACCTAATGATTGGGATCTCCATATTTCAACTTATTATCAAAATATTTCCATTGTATTTTCTTTATTTTTCCTTCCCAATCTTCCCCTCTTCCCTCCAGCTATAAAGCACCGGCACGATAAAATAGGTGATTGCTGCAAAAATCATCCCTCCAAAAGCCGGAATTGCCATAGGAATCATGATGTCTGCACCCCGTCCGGTAGAGGTAAGGATGGGTAGCAGCGCGATTATGGTTGTTGCCGAGGTCATTGCGGCAGGCCGGATTCTACGGTAGCCCGCTTCCACCACAGCCGCCCGTATTCCTTTCAGGTTATCGGCTTTATTTCGGGCGAAGCTTTGATCCAAGTAAGTAGCCATTAAAACACCGTCATCGGTAGCTATGCCGAAGAGGGCGATAAAGCCGACCCAAACTGCCACGCTCAGATTTATTGTGTGCATTTGGAACAGCTCCCGAATGTTGGTGCCGAAGATGGAGAAATCAACAAACCAGCCCTGCCCGTAGAGCCATATCATCATAAAACCTCCGCTAAAAGCCATTGCAATGCCCGAGAAAACCATCAGCGAAGTGGAGACTGACTTAAACTGGAAGTAGAGAATCAGAAACACAATCACCAAAACCAACGGCACAATTATGGAGAGACGCTTTTCAGCCCGCACCTGATTTTCGTAACTGCCCGAGAATTTGTAACTCACTCCGGCCGGAACGTTTAAATCCCCGGAATCAATACGGGCTTGTATCGCAACCCGTGCATCGTTGACCACGGTTACTTCGGAAAAACCCTCCCGTTTGTCGAATAAAACGTAACCCACCAAAAATGTCTCCTCACTTTTAATGGCCTGGGGCCCTCTAACGTATTCAAAATCTACAATTTGGGAGATAGGTATTTGAGCTCCAGTTGGTGTAGGGATCAGAATTTTACTTAGCGATTCGGGGTTGTCCCGAAGTTCGCGCGGGTAGCGCACCCGTACCGGGAAACGTTCGCGGCCTTCAACCGTGGAAGTAATTTTCATTCCTCCAATAGCTGTTTCAATGACTTGTTGCACATCTTCTATATTCAACCCGTAACGAGAAATCTCATCACGGTTAATATTCAGATGCAGGTAGGGTTTTCCCACAATCCGGTCGGCAAAAACTGCCTCGGCTTTTACCGAAGGCACTTCTTTCAATACCTCTTCCAACTGCATCCCAAATGCTTCAATCGTTGGCAGATCGGGTCCATATACCTTAATGCCCATGGGAGCGCGCATGCCGGTTTGCAGCATTACCAAACGGGTTTCAATGGGTTGCAATTTCGGGGCAGAAGTTACGCCCGGAATTTTTGCCACTTTCACAATTTCATCCCAAATATCATCGGGCGATTTGATTTCCGGTCGCCAATTGCGGTAATAATTCCCTTTGATATCCGGTATCAATTCCTGAAGAGTTACCCCACTGTGTAAGGCTTCTGTATTGGTAAGCGTATCTCCGTTGGTCAATATAAACCGGTCGTTTTTATCAACTTTAAACCTTACCCGGTGCCCTTTTTCGTTGAGCATGTATTCAGGCCGGTAGTTAATAACGTTTTCGTACATGGAGATGGGTGCAGGGTCTAAAGCAGACTCTACCCTTCCTAATTTTCCTACCGTAAGTTCAACTTCCGGAATGTTGGTCAACAACATATCCAATTGTCCCAGAACTTTGCGGTTGTATTCAAACCCTGAATGAGGCATGGAAGTAGGCATCAGCAGAAAGCTTCCTTCGTTGAGCGAAGGCATGAATTCTTTCCCGATTGCGGGGAATGTGTGGGTTAATCCCGACCACACTTTGGTGGTACGGATATTCCACCCAAGCCCGTCGAAACCTTTGGCAACAAAACCAAAAACGGTACTGAATCCCATCCAGGTAACTGCTCCGAAAAGAATTAAAAAAGAGGGTATCAAAAGGAATGTGACTTTATTGTTCAAACACCAGCGGAGTATCGGCTTATAGAAATATTCGAGGATGATAAAAAACCCTAATATAATCATTACAAGCAGTGCAACGAACAGCACATTTGTCACCAGGCTTTTAGCTGCTCCTAATGGCAACCAGTATTTAGCCAGCAACCAGATAACCCCAATAACCACAATTATGACTTCAGCATACTCGAGTAACCAAGAAGCAAATAACAGCATTCGTTGCTTCACTACTGAAGTGGTTGAAGCGGGACTTTTGCCCGTTTCTGGTTTTTTTTCCCCAAAAAACAAGCGTTTCCCGCGGAATGTTTTCACTACCCCGACAAGGCCAAACGCAAGTAAAATCAATCCGCCCCAGGTTTGTCCGGCAATAAGGGCGGCAATTCCGATAGGGATAAGCGCAATGCTCAGCCACTTTCTGATTTTTTCATTCTTAATTTTTGCACCAAAAAACCAATGCGCCAGCGTGGGCATAATAAATAATGAAATGATAAGTGCAGCAATCAATGCAAATGTTTTGGTAAACGCCAGAGGCCCGAAAAGTTTGCCTTCGGCGGCCTGCATGGTAAACACCGGGATAAAACTGACAACGGTGGTTGAAACTGCAGTAAGTATTGCAGAACTTACTTCGGAAGCTCCGTTATAAATGGTAGTTATGAGTTTCTGTTCAGGGGGTGCCTCGTCAATGTGTTTGATGATGTTCTCTGACAGGATTATACCCAGGTCAACCATCGTACCAATAGCAATGGCAATACCCGACAATGCCACAATGTTGGCATCGACATGGAAATAACGCATGGCAATAAAAACCATGAGCACGGCGATGGGAAGCAAACTGGAAATTAAAAAAGAAGCCCTAAGGTTGAACACCATAACGATGACCACCAAAATAACGATCAGAATTTGAAGTGAAATGGCTTCTTCCAACGTTCCAAGGGTTTCTTGAATAAGCCCGGATCGGTCGTAAAATGGAACGATGGTTAACTGGCTTTCTACGCCATTGGGCAAAGTTTTTTTGGGCAGCCCGGGCGAAATTTCTTTTATTTTATCTTTTACGTTGTTGATGACCTGCAAGGGGTTCGCTCCATAGCGGGCAACCACCACGCCCCCAACTACCTCAGCGCCATCTTTATCGAGTGCGCCTCTCCGGGTAGCGGGACCCAACGAAACCACACCAATATCCTTAATGCGGATGGGGACATTTTCCTGTACGGCAACGACAGCTTTTTCAATGTCTTCGGTTTTTTTGACATAACCCAATCCGCGCACCAGGTACTCTGCCTGATTTATTTCGATGGTTTTGGCACCTACATCTCTGTTCGATTTTTGCACCGCCTCCATTACTTTGTGAAGCGGGATATCATATGCCTTCAGCGCATCGGGGTTTACGTCAATTTGGTACTCCTGCACAAATCCGCCAATGGAAGCCACCTCCGAAACACCTTCGGTAGCATTCAATCCATATTTCACATAAAAATCTTGTACGGTACGTATTTCGTGCAAATCCCAGCCTCCTGTGGGATTTCCCTCTTTGTCGCGCCCTTCGATGGTGTACCAGTAAACTTGTCCTAACGCAGTAGCATCAGGTCCAAGCGCAGGTTGCACCCCCTCGGGTAACAACCCGGCTGGCAATGAACTCAGTTTTTCCAATATTCGCGATCGCGACCAGTAAAATTCAATATCTTCAGAGAAAATAACGAAAATGCTGGAAAAGCCGAAAATAGATGAACTACGGACAGATTGTACACCCGGGATACCTAATAAATAAGTGGTGAGCGGATACGAGATCTGATCTTCAATATCCTGTGGCGAGCGCCCCATCCACTCGGTAAACACAATTTGCTGGTTTTCACCAATATCAGGTATTGCATCTACCGGAACCGGGTCTTTTGGCAAAATTCCCGTGTCCCAGCCAAAGGGCGAGGTTACAATTCCCCAACTTACAAACAGAATAAGTACAAGCGTTGTAACCAACTTATTCTCAAGAAAAAAACGGATAATTTTATTTAACATGTAATTTCAATTATGAGTTTTATAATGATTAATGAAGTACATAAAGGGTTTTCGCACATCACAAAAAGCCCTTGCTTATCATAATAAAATCATAAAAGATATACCTGCTTCAGAGAAAGTGTTTTTTGGATGGGTAGTAAGGGGGGCGTTTCAATAAAGTTCAGCGCTGCAACATCCGTTTCAGGGTTATTTAATAATTCCACAGTGAACAGGTCATTTCCCCATAAATCAAGTTCTGACAGATCGGGGATGGTTGGATTTGCGGGTATTGAAAAATCCTCTTTAAGCTGATATACCTGTGTTTCGTTGTGGCAGCAATTGTCCATGTCACAGCAGGAATCATTGTCACTGAATACCGAAACAGAAACCAGACTTTCTTCGCAATAATGTTTCGACACAGCCATTCCTATTGTTGAAACCAACAATACAAGAGATAAGATAATATGACTGATTCTTTTTAACATCACAGCAAATGAAACAAATAAATTCTAAAAATGTTCTTTTCGAATAATTTTAATGTGGCAAATGACCATTAAATAAAAAAACTACGTGCTTGTTTAGCACTAAACAATACAAACGTAAATTTTCAACAGGAATTTCAAACACCTGCATTTGTTTCGCCGGTGGGGGTAAGGCATGTACATCGGCTGTAATAGATTCATTTCTGAATAATTGTTTTTTTGCTCCAATGTTTTCTCCGATTTCTTCAATCCAAACCAACAGATTCGAGAGGTCTTCTTATACTTCCTCTATCTCCTACATACGGTTTAAAAAGTCAAAAAACTCATTGACATCTTTTTCTTATCCATCTTCTTCTAAATGAACGGTATAGTATTTTACAATGTCAAATTGAAATTCTTCCAATCGTTTTATGTGTACAAATATATTCACATTTATGCTAATTTTATCAACAATTACCAATTTTTTTGTAAATTACTGATTTTAAAAATAAAATGGAAATATTATTGATTGAAGATGACAAAAGAATCAGCGATTTCTTAGTTCGCGGATTAACAGAAAATCAGTTTTCAGTCACATTGGCAGAGTCTGCTGAAGAAGCAAGGGATCTGTTAAATGATAAAGAGTGGGATATTTTTCTTCTCGACATCATGCTGCCCGGAATGGATGGAGTTGAGTTTACCAAAATGCTTCGTTATAAGAATAACAAGACACCTATACTGATTTTGAGTGCTTTAAGTGGAGTAGATGACATTATAAAATTACTCGATACGGGCGCTGATGATTATTTAGTAAAACCTTTCCATTTCCCTGAGCTGATATCAAGAATCAATGCCCTGATAAGAAGACATCATCAGAAATATTCAGCAGAATCGAATCTGATTGAATTTGCATACATTAAGATAAATAAGGATAATTATTCAGTGAGCATTGACAATCAAAAAGTGGAACTTTCAGCAACTGAATATAAATTGTTGAACTTATTAATTGATAATCAGAACAAAGCGCTATCAAGAACACGCATTTTAGACTCAGTTTGGGGAATAAATTATCAGAATAACACTAACATTGTAGATGTTTATATTTCGTATTTGCGCTCTAAAGTTGAAAAACCGGAACATAAAATCATACATACTATTAAAGGAGTTGGTTATATGGCTAAAGCATAGAAACGTGAACTTAAGAAAAAAATTAATTGTCAATTCCACCTTGATTTTCGGACTTGTATATACAGTTTCTGCCCTACTGATTTATATGGTTTATTACAGAAATTCGGAGCAGATTATTTTCAATGAACTAGAGTCAACTTCTTTGTTGACTGCTTATTTTTTTCTTGAAGAAGATGAATTGTCCAGAAAAGAGCACAATAAAATCAAAGAGCAATTCATGGGTAAAATACAAAATTCAAAGGTTAAGCTTTACAATGAAAGAAATGAATTCTCCTTTGGCGATCAATACACCGGTTTTGAGCAATTTTTGACAGCCGACATTTTAGATAGAACCAGAAACCTTGGGAAGTATAAATTTAAAATTGATAATAATTACTTCTATGGAATATATTACCCTGACAATCAAGGTAATTTTGTAGTTTACGTCATCACCGAAAATGTGTTTTTTGAATCCCAAAGCCGTCAGTTAATTTACATTCTGACAGGCTCGCTTATTTTGGGATTACTCCTTATTCTATTGTTTAGCAGATATTTATCAAAAATTGCATATCAGTCAATTACCAAAATTGCCAACCAGATAGATTCTATTGATATTTATTCAAAGGATGCAGATTATCTGGCATTGCCCGAAACCAACGATGAAGTTCAAAAAATGGTTTTAAAATTTAATGAATTGCTCAAAGGGATGGCTGAAAATTTCAATATTCAAAAGAACTTCATCAATTATTTATCCCACGAAATTAAAACACCGCTAACTGCAATATCGGGAAATTTGGAGGTCTTTGGACAGAAGAACAGGAATCCGGAGGAGTATAAAACACTGAGTCGAAATGCACTAAAAAATGTATATGAAATTAAAAACATAATTAAAAATTTACTGATTTTATCAGGATTGGAAAAAACTGAATCAAAACCATCTCAATTTAGGATTGATGAGTTGACATGGAAGGTTTGTGACAAAATTATTTCACATTATCCAGAAGCAAAACAGCTAATTAAAATTGATATTCAAATTGACCAATCCGAATTATTTCAAGTATATGGCTCTGACAACCAGCTAGAAATTGCAATTTATAACCTGATTGAGAATGCTGTGAAATATTCCAATCAAAAACCGATTCAGATTGAATTTTCGGAAGTTAAAAACCATCTTCAATTAATTATTCAGGATCACGGGAAAGGAATACCTGAAGATGAACTAAAATTTATTTCCGAACCCTTTCAAAGAGGCTCCAATGTCTTGAGCACAAAAGGGAGCGGCATTGGTCTCTCTCTGGCATTGCTTATTTTGGAACAAAACCAGATTGGTTTTTCAATTCAGTCAAAGATTAATGAAGGAACAACTATTAGGCTGAAGTTCAAAACCTGATTTTATCAGCTCTCTTTCTTTTATCAGCTTTGCGGTAACCCACATAAAATATTTGCGGCAAAACAATGAATGACAACACCATACAAATAAACAAACCCCCCACAATCATGATTGCTAAAGGTTTCTGAATTTCTGAGCCCATTCCAGTTGAAAATGCTGCCGGTGTGAGTCCCATTGACCCCATCAGTGCAATCATCACAATGGGTCGAATCCGGCTGTTAACACCTTTTTTCACAGCATCTTTAAGCGGCATTTCTCTAAAGTTCTGCTTCATTACGGCAATAAGTATAATTGCATTAATTGTGTTAACGCCAAATAATATTATAAATCCTATTCCGGCTGAAATGCCAAACGTTGTTCCTGTTACCCAAAGTGAAATAAATCCGCCTATAAAAGCAAATGGAATTGTTGCAACAGCAATCATGGTATCTTTCAGGTTGTTAAAATTAAAATACAATAGAAATAAAATTAGAATTAAAACTGCCGGCACTACAATTGCAAGTTGTCTGGTTGCTCTTTCCTTGCTTTCAAATTCGCCTGCCCATTCAATTTTATTGGCTTTTGGCAATTTAACTTTCTCTGCTACTCTCTTCTGCGCTTCAGCTATTGTACTGCCCAAATCCCGTCCTTCTATGCTGAATCCGACTCCTATATAACGGCTGCTTCCTTCGCGATAGATAAAAGCGGGTCCGGTTTTAAAATCAATACTGGCAATCTCTTTGAGAGGAACTTTTTTTCCATCCATGGTTGGAATCAGAATATTTCCAATTTTATCCATATTGTCTCTATATGCTTTTTCGAAGCGAATTCTGACATCAAAAATCCTTTCATTTTCATAAAACTGAGTGGCAGCCTGCCCGCCTATAGCCATTGAAATAACAGCCTGTACATCGCGTGTGTTTACAGCATATCTTGCCATTTTATTATCGTGTAGCTCTATTCTCAGCTCAGGTAAACCGATATTTTTATAAACATTCAAATCAGTGATGCCTTCTATTGTCTTCAAAACATCTTCAACCTCTTTGGCATAATCTTCCAGCTGATATAAGTCATTGCCAAAAATTTTCACAACCAATGAACTCTTAACACCGGCAACATATTCTTCAACATTATCCTGAATCGGCTGGCTGAATCCCAAATTAACGCCGGGGTAATTTTCGAGGATTTGTCGCATTTCAGTGAGCAATTCTTCTTTGGTTATTTTCCTTTGCCACTCTTTTTCCGGTTTTAATTCAATATGAAATTCATTATTAAAAAACCCTGTGGGGTCAGTTCCGTCATTTGGCCTGCCTGTTTGGCTCATCACAAACTTCACTTCATCAAAAGTCATCAGATCTTTTCGCATATTTTTGGCTATCCTCAAAGATTCTTTCAAATTTACACTGTTGGGTAAGGTAGCTCTTGCATATATTGCACCTTCATTGAGGCTCGGAATAAATTCGGAACCATGATAAAAAAAGCGAACACCACAAACTACGATCAGCACAACAAAACCAGTTAAAGTTAATTTTCTGTGGTGATTCCCTATGTTAAATAAAGTAGTAGCAAAATGATGAAATCCTCTTGAAATAAAATTTTCTTTTTCGCGAATGTTTTTGGTTAGCAGCACTCTGCACATTGCCGGCACATATGTCAGGCTCAGGATCAATGATCCCAAAAGGGCATATCCCAGCGTGAAAGCCAAAGGCGAGAACATTTTTCCTTCTACTTTCCGGAATGAGAAAATCGGAATCAAAGCAACGATTAAAATGATTTGCGCAAAGAAAATATAAGGTGCTACTTTTGAAATACTCCTTCTTATCAGTCCTGATTTGGATAATTTATAAAATTTTTCATCTCCCAAACTTTTGGCTTTTGCTACCATGCTGACAAAAACAGCTTCAACAATAACCAATGTGCCTTCAAGCAACAATCCAAAATCGAGAGCACCCATCGAAATCAAATTTGCAGGCAATCCCTGAATTCTCAGCATTATGATGGCAAACAAAAAAGACAACGGAATGACCGATGCAACAATTACTGTGGTTCGCCAGTTAAAAAGAAAAATAAAAACCACCAGCGAAACCAGCAGAATCCCTTCAGTCAAATTTTTAGTTACAGTTTTAACTGTCGTATTAACCAGTTCCGTTCTGTCGATTAAGGGAACTATCTCTACATTGGCGGGTAAAATTCGTTCATTAAGCTCTGAAATCTTCTCTTTTAGATGAGCAATCACTTCACTTGGATTTTCACCCCTAAGCATAATCACAATTCCCTGTACCAGATCATCATCATCATCCAGACCAACCTGACCCAATTTAGGTTTAGCCGACACTGCAACTTTTGCCACATGTTTAATCAGCACAGGAGTTGAACCTTTGACTGTAATCAATATATTTTCAATATCCTCAATTTTTTCCAGCAAGCCTATTCCACGCACAACATAAGCCTGCTCACCCTGTTCAATCACATCTCCGCCAACATTTATGTTCGAGTTTTCTACTGCTTCAAAAACATCCAGAGGAGATAAATCCCAATTTTGCAGTTCTAATGGATTAATTTGAATTTCAAAAATTTTCTCTTCACCGCCAAAACTCACCACATCTGCCACCCCCGGAACGGAGACCAATTCCCGTTCGATCACCCAGTCCTGAATGGCAGTTACTTCGGTCAATGGCAGATCACTTTTAATAACATATCTGAAAATCTCGCCGGTGGCACCCGAAGGGGGCTCAATTTCAGTTTCTGCGCCAATTGGCAGCTCCAGTCCCTGCATTCGATTTGAAGCATATTGCTGAGCAAAAAAATCATCTGCCTCATCTTCAAAAATCACTGTTACAACTGACAATCCAAAAAGCGATATTGAACGAACTTCCGATTTTTTGGGAATGGTGTTCATCTCTTTTGAAATGGGAAGCGTAATAAACTTTTCAACTTCCTCAGCGCTCCTGCCCGGCCACTGGGTAATAATTCGTGCACGGGTGTTGGTCACATCCGGAAAAGCTTCAATTGGTGTGTGAATATAACTGACAATCCCTACCCCAAGAAGCAGAAAAGTCATAAAAAAAACGATAAATCTGTTTTTAAGTGAAAATGCAATTATCGCCTGAACAAAGTTCTTCATTTGCAATTAGCAGTATAAAATGAGTTGAAATTTGATAATGTTATGAATTAAGATTTCAGTTTCTCGTATATTAATAGTTGGTTTTGTGTGATTATTTTTTCACCATCCTTAATCCCATCATTTAAATAATAAAAATTGCTATTTCGGGCATAAATATTAATCGGACGTATTTCAACATTGCAATCCGAGTGATATACCAAAATAAAATATTGATTGTCATCAAAAATCACATTGTCAACCGGAATGATGTATGCACGTTCACCGGTTTGGTTTTTAATAAGGATATCTGCCACCATACCTGGTTTTAATTTTAGAGCTTCATTTTCAATCACAATTTTCGCTTTCAACACCCTTTCTTTTGAATCAAAAACGGGTAAAAGATCTGAAATCTCACCTTCAAAAATATCATCCGGATAAGCAGATATTTTGATCTCAACACTCATTCCCTGTGCCACTTGCTGTATATTTGCGGCGTAAACCTTTGCCATCACCCAAACCGTGCTGAGTTCCGAAATAGTAAATAAATCATCTCCACTATTGATTTGCATTCCCGGGGTTACATTTTTTTCGATGACATAACCAGCAACACTTGCTCTGATTTCAAATACATTTTTTTCAGCATTGAAGTTGAAGAATTTCAAACTTTGGTGGATGCTTTCCTGTTCTGCCTGAAGTTTTTCAAGTTCAGAAAGAACCGACACCAACTCTCTTTCGGTTGTCAACTGATCGTTGTACATGCTTTGGACTGCTTGCAATTCCCGCTGTGCTGCTTTGATTTCGGCGATCAATCTGTTTTTTTCGGTCATCAGCCTGATCAGCTCCGGGCTTTGAATTTCTGCTAAAAGCTGACCTTTCTCCACGTATTCACCCAATGAGAACAGTACTCTCTGTGCAAAGCCTTCGGTTAAACTTGTAAAATGAAAAACTTTGTCGGGATTATAATCCACTTCGCCTGTGAGATTAATATGCTTCACCACATCAGTTTTTCCAATAACCTCTATTTTTGAATCCGTTTTCAGGAACTCATTCAAACAAAAGCCTGCCGATTCTTCGATTCCATTTTCAGATTTATAGGATGAACATCCGCCCAAAACCATCAAAATAATTGCTATGGTGCTGTGATATAATGCTTTCATGTGATTAAAATTTAATATTCAAAGGTCTCGTATAAAAGACAAATATGTTTTAATGATATTCTCATGCAGTTTTTTCATCATGCTTGTTTAATAATTTACAATTCTTTACCTACTACATATTGAATTTCCTCAAATTGAACCAGCAGTTTTTTTTGAATTTCCAAAAGAGCTTCCTTACTCTCTATATAGGATTCAGTAAAATCAATATATTCAATTAAGCCGATGTTTTTCACAATAAAATTCTGATGATGTGCCTGCATTAGGCTGTCGATATCATTTTCAAAACCAGGTTCAAAATTTGACAGCATTTCCAGGTTCCGATTTAAATTTTCAAGTTGTAACATCAACTCAGAACCAATTTCCCTCTCTTTTTGCTGCAGTAAAATTTCATTTTGAACTATCTCGATTTGAGCTTGTTGAATTGCTCCCTGATTCCGGTTAAAAAACGGAAGGTCAAAGGAAACGCCGAATCCTACAAAATCACGCATTATACCGCCCCCTCTGTCATAGCTTACACCCAAAGTTAAATCGGGTATGCGCATCACTTTTTCATAATCTAATCTCTTTTGAAAATATATAGCTTCCAACCGATTGATTTTCAAATCTGAACGATTCTCAAATGCAATTTGAATTAATTCCGGATGATTTAATTTTTCAACCTGCTGCAAATTCATTTCAAATCCTTCATCTGTCAGAACAATAAAAGTTTCGGGGCTTTGTGCCATCAGCAGTTTCAGTTCCTTAACAAGAACATTCCTATTCTTATGAATTTCATTGATTTGTTTTTGAAACTGAATTTTTAGAAACTGCAAGCGAACCAGTTCAGATTTACTTATATTCTTTTGTTGCAATTGATTTTTGAATCCGGAAATCAAACGCTCTAAATTGGCAGTTAGATTTTTGTACAATTTCTCCTTTTGTTGAAGAAATTGCAATTCTGTAAGGGAGTTTCTGAACTCATATTTTAAGTTTCTCAGCAACTCTTCAAAGTAGGTGGATGCGATTTCACGATCAACCTTCTTAATCGAAACCAGTTTGCTTTTCTTGGAAGCTGTATAAATGAGTTGCTCAAACTGAGCTGAAACCTGAGTGGTTTTGCCCCAGTTTCCAAACAGTGGCGGCAAATCCTCAGAGTGCTCTTTACCTGTGTTCCAAAGATTAATCTCTGCTATGCTCAGTGTAGGATTTGGCCAAAGCTTTGCCTGCAGAATTTCTGCATCAGCATGGTCAATATTGAGCTGATTGATCAATAAATCTACATTATTTTCCAAAAACAGAGATTCAGCCTGCACCCGGGACAACAATAGTGTATCGGGCTGGGCGTTTGAATACTCCACTGATAATAAACACAATAAGACAAAAAATAATTTCACTGAATCAAATTTGAAGCAGCAAAACTAAAGAAGTGAAATTAGAATGGAATGAATGTGAGATTAGAAAAGAATTAAAATCGGATTAAAAGGAAACCTTTAACAAGTTGCAAGAAAAGAGTGGAGCTGGCGGGAGTCGAACCCGCGTCCAAACGAGGAAGCCACAAGCTTTCTACATGCTTATCCCCGGCTTAATTTTCGTGCACCGGCTGGCTCAGGGCTGCCCGACCGGCACCTTAGCTCCTTAATTTTCACTGAAACTGCGGAGCAAAGTTTCAGTTAGCCCCGATATTCCTGCACCGCCTGATCGGGCCGCTTCGTGGCAACAGCACCCGGGCGATGTCTCGTCCCGGCGCCTTGCACCGGGAATCCCGGAAGTAAATTCCGGGTGCGTTAACTTACTGTTATTCGGTTACGCAGCAAGAGCGTAGTTATATTCGCCAATTATGATTTCGATCATTATTTTGGAGGGTCAACAATCAAAACCCTGCATGCTTACCTGCCTCTTCTACCCGCTGTCAAAACCAGTCAGCCCCGGTAAAAACAGGCATCTTTTTGCCAAAGAACCTGCTGCAAAAATACAAAAAAATTACCAATTCTCTTTAGTACATCCAAAGCATTTTGAAATACAGCGCAATGCGGCAGCTAATTCATCTGCTTTTTCAATGCTTCAACAATGTTTGTTGTGAAATCGTACAAATCTTGCGGCATCCTTGAGGTGATCAGATTTTTGTCAATTACTACCGACTGGTCTAAATATTGCACTCCGGCAGCTTCCAGCTCCTCCTGAATGCCTCCCGTTCCGGTTGAAGTGTATCCGTCAAGAACACCGGCAGAAATCAACACCTGGGGCCCATGGCAAATAGCAGCGGTAACTTTCTCCGAATCCCAGAAAGCCTTCACAAACTCCAACACCTCGCTGTTCTCCCTAAGTACAGCCGGTCCGCGCCCGCCGGGCAAAATCAGCGCATCAAAATCGCCGGCACTAACCTCCGACACCGCTTTCTCAATATTGATGGTAAAATCACTGTTATAAGCCTTTACCGCTCCGCGCGCCGGACCAATTACCGTTATTCCGTATCCGTTGTTGGTCAGATACGCCATAGGCATAAACGCCTCGCCATCATGAAAACCTTCGGCAACCAGCACCGCAATCTGTGCTTTGGGCGCTTCCGCCTGCTGCGCCTCCGGCGAACTGCATGCAATAACAAACATCAAAAAAAACACTGCAAGCATAGTTCTGAAATTTTCACCACTCTTTTTCATAATACTCCTCTTTTATAAATTAACCATTTAAAATTAGCTTGTTAAAACTCTATAAATATAGGAGTTCCTTTTCAATTTAAAAATTTTAGAGCTGAAAATAGTTGTAAAAAAGAAGGGAAATAATTAAGTTCGGACTTTGTTGAAACCAGCTATAGATTAAACCTGTTTTTTTTGAAAGTAAACACACTTTTAAAAAAATCCTGTAAACTAAAAAGATGAAGGCAACAAAGAGCATCCGGTTACTCACAGTCCAGTTTGATCTTCCCTTAAAGTTCCATGAAATCAGCCAGTTCAGAGGAGCTGTAATCAAAACAACAAAAGGCAAAAACAATCTTTTCCACAACCATTCCCCTGATGGAATGATTTATCGCTACCCGCTCATTCAGTACAAAAGCATAAACAAAAAAGCGGCACTGCTGTGCATTGAGGAGGGAGTTGAAGGCATGCAGGACTTTTTTGCCTCCACCGACTGGAAACTCAACATCGGGTCGGGAAGTCAGCCGGTGAAAGTTGAAAACTTAAACGTGAGGCAACACCGCATTGGTGTTTGGGACAAAAGCTTCAACTATAAACTAACACGATGGCTCCCGCTAAATCAGGAAAATTATAAAAAATACCACGAGCTGCCCGGACTTGCAGAGCAGATTCAGCTGCTTGAAAAAATTTTGCTGGCAAACCTGCTCAGCTTCCTTCAGGGAATTGACCTGTACGTTGATGAAAAAATCGAAGTAAAAATCACGCAACTCCTCAGGCAGAAACTTGAAAAGTATAAAGGTCAGGAGATGCAATCGTTCAGTATCCGGTTCAGCTCCAACATTTCGCTGCCCAACAACATTGGTTTAGGCAAGGGAAGCAGCAGCGGCTTTGGGATGGTGAGGGAAAACACACAAGAAAAACAAGAAAATAATTAAAAAACAGTACTTATGAGTAGAGACATTTTACGTGATAAAATTTATTTAGGCGCCTTGCTGCATGATATTGGAAAATTTTATCAGCGGGCTGATCCTGACGGTGTTGCCAAATCAAAATTGCTAAGCAGTTCAGTAAAAAACAGTGAAGCCGTTTTTTGCCCTGAATTTCAGGGCAATTATTCTCATAAACATGTTTTATGGACGGCACAGTTTATTGAAGATATGGGAATCCATCTGAAGAAGATTTCAGGAGATTCAGAATACACTTTAGAACATTTGGCAGCAAAACACCATAAACCTTCAAATTTCTATGAGGAAATTATTCAAATGGCCGATCATCTGTCATCGGGAATGGACAGAGCAGAAGGAACACCTTTTTCTGATGAGTCAAAAAGCTGGGACAGTTTCAAAAAAGTGAGAATGCTATCGGTTTTTGAAAATTTGCTGAAAGATGATGAACCTGATTTCAATTTTAAACTGCCGGTTGGAGCTATTAAGCTAACCGAAGATTTTTTTCCGAGAACAAACTTTGAAACCCATCCCGACTATAAATCATTGTGGGAAGGGTTTATGTCTGAGGTAAAGTTTATACAAACAGATTCCTATCAGGTGTTTGCAGAGTCGCTCTATTCCTTACTCTATAAATACACCTGCAATATTGTTTCGAGTACCATAAATCTGCCCGATGTATCTTTGTTTGACCATTTAAAAACTACTGCGGCAATTGCTGTTTGTCTTTATTATGTGAGTGTGGAGAAAGGATTTTCATCGCTATCTGAAATCAGAAACTACAAGAAACCACTGTTATTGGTTGGCGGAGATATTTCCGGAATTCAAAATTACATCTACGATATACTAACAAAATCGGCTGCAAAGAATTTGAAAGGAAGGTCTTTTTATGTTCAATTGCTTGTTGATTCCATTATTCAGAAGCTTCTGAACCATCTTGGGCTTTTTTCTTCCAATATAATTTACAGTTCGGGAGGCGGATTCTATTTATTGGCTCCCAATAGTGCAAATGTCAAAGAGAAAATTAAAAATGCAACTCACAAAATTGGAGAACTGATTTTCAGCAGGCATGGAACCGATCTTTATCTTGCACTTGAAACCGAGGAAGTGAGTATTGATAATATCAAAAACAAGAAAATTAATGAGAACTGGAGAAGCCTCACTGAGAAATTAAACCTCCAAAAGCGGCAACGCTATAGAGACCAATTATCTGCGAAGTATGAATATTTTTTCGAACCAAGCGGAGAAGGAGCTGATTTTGAGCGTGATGCCTTTTCGGGGGAGGAGTTTCGCGAAGGCGAAAAAAAGATTAAATATACAGATAGCGCTGATGTTGTGCAATTTATCAAACCCTACACGGAGCAGCAGATAAGATTAGGGCAATTACTTAAGAAAACAGATTATTTTATCTCGGCAGATGAAGAACTCAATTTCATCAGAAATAAACTATCGGTTGAAATTTGTGATATAGGCATCTTTCATTACTTCTTAGCCGAAGCAGATTTAAAAGATCACCGAAGCAAAATACGCGATTTCAAAGGAAAAGTGAGGATTCTGAATTTGAATAACCTTAATTTTTTAGACACTCAAAATGGAATCAACAATATTTTTGGTTTTAATCTGTATGGCGGAAACAAGTATCCTACCGATGACAAAGGCGATCCGTTAAGTTTCGACAAATTTGCCGGAGATGGAGATTTTAAAAGACTTGGTTATTTACGTATGGACGTGGATAATCTTGGAGCAGCTTTTATTGGAGGATTTACTGATGAAAGAAGAACCTTTTCACGATACAGCACACTCAGCCGGAGCCTCGATTATTTTTTCAAGGGTTTTATCAATAGCATCTGGGAAAAGGAGAAATACAATCAGTCAACCTTTATTATCTACTCGGGCGGCGACGATCTTTTTTTAGTTGGTCGCTGGGATATTCTACTGGAAATGGCTGAGGAAATCCGGGAAAAATTCAGGGAGTGGACTTGCCACAATCCCCGGCTGACCATTTCGGGGGGAGTGGCTGTGGTGGATGAAAAGTTTCCAGTGCTCAAAGCTTCTCAAATGGCGGGCGATGCAGAAAGCGGCGCCAAAGAGCATGTTATTGAAGAATCTTCCAAAAAACTCAAAAATGCATTTTCAGTTTTGGGTATGCCATTAAACTGGGACACTGAATATTACTGGGTGAAAAACATGAAAAACAACCTCAAAATACTTTTAGATTCGGATGAAATTCCTCGGAGTTTCATTTCAAAATTTTACAGTCATTTTGCCAATGCAAAAATTGAAAACCACAAAATCACACAACTAAGCGTTTTGTGGCTGATGGCTTATGATTTTTCACGAATGGCAAATTCGGTAAAGAAGGAGAAAACGGATGCAAGGAATTTCATACACAATGTGAAAGATTGGATTTTTACCAATAAACACCCCGAACTTCAAACAACACAATACCATTTGTTTGAGCTGATAAACCTGGCAGTGCGCTGGGCTGAACTTGAATTAAGAACCATTAAAAAATAATAATTATGCAACAACGACGTGATTTTAAAAAACATGGACGTGATTCTGAACGTCCTGATTGGTCTTCCAAGGTAAAATCTGCTTGGGTTACCAATAAAATTGATAATGAAGCTGTAAGTTTTTCTGAGGATTTTGGAAAATACCTGGCACAAAACAAGCTAACAACTTCACAAATCAGAAATATTTACGGTGAATTAAAGCGAATCCAAATGAAAGGATTTGATGATGAAAAAACATCATTTTTGCTTCTGCTACCAAAAATGGCATACGCTGCAAAAAGAAATGTTAATCATGGTTTAACCGCATTTAAGCAGGTGTTTGACAAATTACACAAAGATGTAAAAACGGCAGAACATTATAAAAATATGATGGATATAATGGAAGCAATTCTTGCTTATCACAAAGCTTTTGGGGGAAGAGAAAACTAAAAAAATAAATTATCATGGCAAAATTAACGAAGAAATATGTTATTACAGGCAAAATTGAGTGCCTAACCGGATTGCATATTGGCGGCACAAATTCGGCAATGGGAATTGGTGGTCCCGACTCAATGGTTATCAGGAACCCATTAAACAACAAACCCATAATTCCGGGCAGCAGCCTGAAAGGGAAAATGCGAAGCCTTTTAGAGCTATCGCAGGGGGAAATAGGTGGTTCATCAGGCGGACAAATACGAAACGGTCCGACGCAAAATAAAAATCATCTGGCAGTCAGACTGTTTGGCTCTGCTGATAGCAAAGGAGACAATCAATTGCCTTCGCGGATTATTGTTCGCGATGCATCATTGCTCACACCTGATGAGAAATTTTCCAATACCGATATGCCCTACACCGAAACCAAAACGGAGGTAGTTATTGACCGGATCACTTCCGGCGCAATGCCGCGTCAAATTGAGCGTGTTCCGGCAGGCGCCGAGTTCAGCCTGAGTATGGTGTTGAATATTTTTGATTTGGACAACAACGAAAATGAATTGATTGAGGCATTAAAACTTTCAATGAAATTACTGGAAGATGATTACTTAGGAGGAAACGGTTCACGCGGGTACGGACAAATTGCCTTCCGTGATGTTGTCTGGACTGAGAAAAAAATGGAAGATTATTTAGCTACTTAATTATGAAAACCTTTCATTGTGTAAAACTGAAATTTATCAGTCCGCTCCATTTGGGGCGCGGCACGGGTGAAACCTACGATACAGGAAGCAAACTGCTTCATTCCGATACAATTTCAGCCGCACTGGCAAGTGCAAGGGTGCAGCTTTTTGGCGAAAAAAAGCTGAAAGAGTATTTAGAAGCCTTACGTGTAAGTTCAGCGTTTCCGTTTTTTGAAAATCATTATTTTTTTCCGAAACCCATGCTTAGGCTAAATCTGAAAATTGAAGGTCAGGATGAGCATTTGCTAAGCAAAAGCCTCAAAAAACTGGAATACTTTGAACAACCGATATTTGAAAAAATAATTTCGGGAGAAGAGGTTTTGGTGAGCGAAAATCAGCTCTCAAAAAACAAAAAGTACGTGTGGGCTGATGTTTCTGCAATTCAAACTATTTTAAAAACCGAAGTTCAGCAGCGTGTTACAGTTCCGCGCGACGGACAGGGTGATAGTGTTCCCTACTATGTGGAACGAATTTTCTTCAACAAAGGAGCCGGTTTGTATTTTTTGCTGAAAACTGAAAATGAGCAAATTTTGCGTGAAACGGAAGTTGCTTTAAGATATCTGGAAGATTCCGGAATTGGAACTGACCGGAGTGTTGGCAACGGATTTTTCAAATATGAAATCAGCAATTTACAACTTAAAGTACCAGAGGAAAGCAGCAACTCAATGACTCTTTCGCTGTTCTGTCCCGAAAAGGAAGAATTGCCTGAATTACTGGAGGGTGAACCGGCTTATTTAATGGAAAAGCGGGGCGGATTTATTGCCGGGGCGAGTGATGTAAAGTTCCGGCATTTGCGTAAAAAATCGGTCTATATGTTTTCTGAAGGCTCTGTCTTCAATGGGAAAAATTTAAACGGAAAAGTGCTGAATCTTCGCCCAAAATGGGACGATGAGAAACTGCACCCGGTTTACCGTTCCGGCAAACCGGTTTACATTCCGGTAATTAAAAACTAATTTGAATATTATGACTTCAGTAAAGTTAAAAACACTGACTCCAGTTCATATCGGCTCCGGACGTGAATTAGCCCGCGATGTGGAGTTTTTGCAATGGAACAATGAAATTGGTGTTATAGACGAAAAGAAAACTCTCGAAATTATTGGTGAAGAAAATATTGGAACATGGGTGGCAATAATTGAAAGCCAGGAACCACTGCTCAACTATCTGACAACTATAAAGAAGAATTTAAAGTTGATGGATGTTTGCAAATACACCATGCCATTGTATGCAAACAAATATTCACAAACCAGAACATTAAAAGAGCAACTGCGCAACGGAACAGGGAAACCGTATATTCCCGGTTCGTCAATTAAAGGAGCAATACGAACAGCCCTGTTAAATATTTTTCTTGGAAAATTGCAACGTAATTGGAGAGAGGATGAACTAAAAAACAAAAGGGGCAACTTTTCCGACAAAGCTGTTCAGTCAATAATTTTTGGGAAAGATCCCAACCACGATTTTATGCGTTTTTTAAAAACAGGCGATGCCTTGTTTTCCAATGATTCTATGATTGTTCTTTCCGTTCTGAGCTTAAATTATCTGAACGGGCAGACAAAGCGCGATGAAAAATTATTACAACTCACTGAAACCATTGAGTATGATTTTGATACTGAATTTCGCATGAAACTCGATTTGGATTTGTGGCAAAAGAATATTGAATTTGGCATTATCAGAAAAGAAATTCCTGATTTTTTAAAAGATTTGCCTTCGCTGTTTAAGGTTTTAAATGATTTTACAGCCAGTCTTTTGCAGAAAGAAATTGAATTTTGGGAAGAAGATGCGGAGATAGACGCTGTTTATGAATATATAGACGATTGCCAACAATTACTGGAAGATTGCAAAAACTGCAGGGAGAATGAAGCTGTTTTGCGGTTGGGACACGGTTCGGGATGGCTGTTTATGACCGGTGGTTGGGTAAAAAACCCCACATTTATAAATGATAAAGGAAAGGACAGTTTATATGAGAAAATCATTGACAAAACTCGTCCAAAAAACAAGTTTTATAAAGATTACTTTTTCCCGAAAACCCGGCGGATGGATGAGGACGGTGAATTGTTGGGGTTTGTTAAATTAGAAGCAAATATTTGATGATAAAAAAGATTCTTATTAGTAACACAGGCAACCGAAACCTAAAGGTGAACGGAGACTTTATAACAAAAATTTTTAATGCAAACGATGAGAATTATTTCAGAGAACAAACCTATTCTATCTGGCAGCAAATTCAAAATAATGAATTTCAGGGTGAACTGAAACCTGTAATTATAAATGAAGTTATTGAATTGGAAAAAGACAATCTTGAAAAAGTAATTCTCATTTCAAGCGATATGCCTAATACTCTGAGAAATGACCAGGATACCATTTATGCAGGTAAAATACTATGTCACATATTGAAAAAGCAGTATCCCGAAATAGAATTTATAAATTATCCAGTTAACAAATCGGTTTTTATTTATGATGAATTGTTTACGTTTTATCGTTCATTTTTATTAAAGCTGAAACATGAAAACCCGGATTCAAAAATTATTTATTGCGATGCAGGAGGCACATCACAACAAAAGTTTGCACTGAAAATATCTCTGGAATTTCTTTTCAAGCCTGATAAATTCACAGTTTATTATGTTGCACAGCAAGAAAAAGGGAAAAGCAAGTTAATGCGGGGTGAAAGTTACGAGTACCGGAAAATTATTGATCTGGAACATGCAATTCAAGCAATACATTCCGGTGCTTATCAATTTTCATTAGACCTTCTTGGAGAATATTACCCAAACAAAAATAAGTTCCCACTCAATTTGATTCAATTTCTTGAACTACGCTCCAGATTGTTTATCTCTGATGCCAATAAGCTTGCAAAAAATATCTCTCAATCTAAAAAAGCTCCTGAATTTATTAGAGATTACTTTAAACAAATTCCAATTGGAAAATATGATGATTGGAAAGGATTATTGGACAACAATCATTTTTTTCTCCTTAGTGAAATTCTCATCATGTCTCAATGGAAATATTCCCTTGGCATTATTGAGCAAGCTTTGCATCTGTTTTCCATGTTTGTTGAAAACTATATCAGTTTCGTAATCAGAAAACAGTATGGATATAAGTTTGATACTCATTATGAATCAGCATTTATTAAGTTTAACGAAGATGTAAAAAACAATAGATTCACTCTTCCTGAAAGCTTAAGACTAGACCGCCCGGGTCTTCCTCTTTTAATTTCAATTGCAGATACGATAGATGGGGAAATTCATAAAGCTCTAATTTCAATAATTAAAGAAATAAACAGTTTTACATCCTCAGATAAAACGGGAATTGACAGTTTCAGAAACAAATATACACATAAGGGAAAAGGGGTGAAAAAGGAAGATTTTGAAAATACCACACATTATGTAAATATGAAAAAATGTTATGAAATTTTTGGAATAGATTTTAATCGTAATTACTATGCCGAAATGCATCAGAAAGTTTGTGAATTAATTAGAAATTAGTCTTATGCCAACACCAACCGCGTTGTATATGATGAGATTAAAAACGACCTGAAAGAGGTGCAGGAGTGTTACGAAAATAACGACAGCATTTTGCTGGTTCCGGTGTCAACAGACGAAATTAAAGCGATGAAAGTTATTGGACAAAACATTGATTTTGATTTGATTTTAAAAAATAAAAACACCTTGTTTTTTTAGTAAATCAACCTTATATTTTAAGTTCTTTGACATATTGTTTTTTAATATAATTGGGCGTATCTTTGCAGCCACTTAAAAAACATAATTTTTTTCTTAAAAAAGATTAAATTACTAAGAATAAAAAGCATATATAGCTGTACAATAGAGAAATACAAAAAGAGGAGTCAGAAACCATGTTCCAGAAAAAGTAGGATTAAGACGATGTTAATTCTCCCCTTCAACCACAACGATGAGTTGCTGTCAGAAACCATGTTCCAGAAAAAGTAGGATTAAGACCACATTTTTTTTTGTACTCTTTCTTAGTTATTTCAGTCAGAAACCATGTTCCAGAAAAAGTAGGATTAAGACCAGCGTCCGTTAATTTTTGAAATTCTGTTACATTATGTCAGAAACCATGTTCCAGAAAAAGTAGGATTAAGACTTAAATTTCATGACACTAATTTTTAAGTTAAACATTAAAAAGTCGAAACCATGTTCCAGAAAAAAGTAGGATTAAGACCCTCAAAGAAAACAGCGAATTCGATTAAGCTTTGATTTTGATTAAAGAAGCTAAACGTCAGAAACCATGTTTTTCCCTTTCGGTCAGAAACCATGTTCCAGAAAAAGTAGGATTAAGACCCGCTTGCCCAGCCAGCGATATTGACTTTTATATCCTCGCGTCAGAAACCATGTTCCAGAAAAAGTAGGATTAAGACGCTTGTTAAACGCTATTTTTAATAGCAATCCGGGATTGCTGTCAGAAACCATGTTCCAGAAAAAGTAGGATTAAGACCTTTGTAACTGTAGGGTGAAAAAGTATTGACAAAAAGTCAGAAACCATGTTCCAGAAAAAGTAGGATTAAGACAGTTGTAACCCTGTGGAGTATATCCCATGGTTTTAGTCTCGTCAGAAACCATGTTCCAGAAAAAGTAGGATTAAGACAAAGTTTTTTTTGTCATTTCGATATTTTTCATTTTGTCAGAAACCATGTTCCAGAAAAAGTAGGATTAAGACCTTCACAAAATGGATTTTTAAATACTCAACAGTTTCGAAAATATATTTGTCAGAAACCATGTTCCAGAAAAAGTAGGATTAAGACTCAATTAGTATTTTTCTTAATATGATATATAATTGTACCAAAGTCAGAAACCATGTTCCAGAAAAAGTAGGATTAAGACACTGATTTTTAAATACTAACAGTTTGGTAAGATTGTGAATTAACGAATTTGCGAATTAACGAATTAACGAATTTACTCCCCTAAAACCATGTTCCAGAGGGCAAAGCGTAAAGAAATCATCCGGTGGATGATTTTAGCTTTGAGCCTGATTGCAGGGCGGGAGGATTAAGACACTGATTTTTAAATACTAACAGTTTGGCAAGATTGTGAATTAACGAATTTGCGAATTAACGAATTAACGAATTTACTCCCCTAAAACCATGTTCCAGAGGGCAAAGCGTAAAGAAATCATCCAGTGGATGATTTTAGCTTTGAGCCTGATTGCAGGGCGGGAGGATTAAGACCCTGATAGGAATTTTATGAGTCCAGAGGAGCGTAAACGGTGGATGATTTTAGCTTTGAGCCTGACATAATTTCACCTAATCATTGTCCGTAGGACAACATGTGATTAGCCGTAAAATTTATCTTACGGTCAAAGAGACAAATAAAAACACCGCCCGTAGGGCGGCACAAAAACATATACTATGAGCTACATACAGTCATTATACCACATCATCGTTCGGACAAAATACAGTGAAAGTTTCAAGGATGAATACCGCAGATTGATTGTCGAGAACGGAATTGAAATTGACGAGCGGTATTTCCTGACGGATTGAATAGTGCTGCCCTACGGGCAGTGGAACTGTGTAACTACGCCATAACCACAGGCTTACGCCTGCGGTTAATCAATGTTGTCCTACGGACAAGTTGTTATATGGTTTTTCCAACTTTGATGATTGAATACCTACGGGCGGTTGAATCGCCATAACCACAGGCTTACGCCTGCGGTTAATCACATTTTGTCCTACGGACAAGTTGTTGTATGGTTTTTCCATTACTTTGATGATTGAATAGTGCTGCCCTACGGGCAGTTGATTGTGTAACTACGCCATAACCACAGGCTTACGCCTGCGGTTAATCACATTTTGTCCTACGGGCAAGTTGTTGTATGGTTTTTCCATTACTTTGATGATTAGGATAGTGCTGCCCTACGGGCAGTTGATTGTGTAACTACGCCATAACCACAGGCTTACGCCTGCGGTTAATCACATATTGTCCTACGGACAAGTTGTTGTATGGTTTTTCCATTACTTTGCTGATTAGT